>NZ_JBVJUC010000027.1:0-1313 GCF_055605065.1 Streptomyces sp. NPDC037203 | reverse complement strand
CCGAGGATGACGGGGTAGGTGCCGGCCAGGTCGCGCTGGTTGAGTTCCTCCAGGTTCTCCTTCATGATCACCGTGGACTTCACCAGCAGCCCGGACATCCCGATCACGTCCGCGCGATGCTCCTCGGCGGCCTCCAGGATCGCGGAGACCGGCTGCTTGATCCCCAGATTGACGACGTTGTAGCCGTTGTTGGACAAAATGATGTCCACCAGGTTCTTGCCGATGTCATGGACGTCACCACGGACCGTCGCCAGCACGATCGTGCCCTTGCCCTGCGCGTCCGACTTCTCCATGTGCGGCTCCAGATGAGCCACCGCGGCCTTCATCACCTCGGCCGACTGCAGCACGAACGGCAACTGCATCTGCCCCGAACCGAACAGCTCCCCGACGACCTTCATCCCGTCCAGCAGCGTCTCGTTGACGATGTCCAGCGCCGGACGCTCCAGAAGCGCCGCATCCAGATCGGCCTCCAGACCATTGCGCTCACCGTCCACGATCCGCCGCTTGAGACGCTCCTGAAGCGGCAGCGCGGCCAGCTCCTGCGCCCTGCCCGCCTTCAGCGACTTCGCCGTCGCACCCTCGAACAACCGCATGAGCTTCTGCAGCGGATCGTAACCCTGCGCACGCCGGTCGTAGATCAGATCCAGAGCCGTCGCGACCTCCTCCTCGCTGAACCGCGCGATGGGCAGGATCTTCGAGGCGTGCACGATCGCCGAGTCCAACCCCGCCTTCACACACTCGTCCAGGAACACACTGTTCAGCAGGATCCGGGCGGCCGGATTCAGACCGAAGGAGATGTTCGACAACCCGAGCGTGGTCTGCACCCGCGGATGACGGCGCTTGAGCTCACGGATCGCCTCGATCGTGGCGATGCCGTCCCCGCGGGACTCCTCCTGACCCGTGCAGATCGTGAACGTCAGCGTGTCGATCAGGATGTCCGACTCCCGGATCCCCCAGTTCCCGGTCAGATCCGCGATCAGACGCTCCGCGATCGCGACCTTGTGCCCGGCCGTGCGGGCCTGACCCTCCTCGTCGATCGTCAACGCGATCAACGCCGCACCATGCTCCCGCGCCAGCGCCGTGACCCTCGCGAACCGCGAGTCGGGACCGTCCCCGTCCTCGTAGTTCACCGAATTGATCACCGCACGGCCACCCAGGCGCTCCAGACCCGCCTCGATGACATCGACCTCGGTGGAATCCAGCACGATCGGCAACGTCGACGCCGTCGCCAGCCGCCCCGCCAGCTCCGCCATGTCCGCCACACCGTCACGGCCCACGTAGTCCACACACAGATCCAGCATGTGCGCGCCCTC
>NZ_JBVJUC010000026.1:0-1433 GCF_055605065.1 Streptomyces sp. NPDC037203 | reverse complement strand
AGCTAACCGGTCCCCTTAACGTTCCAGCACCGGGCAGGCGTCAGTCCGTATACATCGCCTTACGGCTTCGCACGGACCTGTGTTTTTAGTAAACAGTCGCTTCTCGCTGGTCTCTGCGGCCACCCCCAGCTCAGACCGTAAAGATCATCACCAGGTGTGGCCCCCCTTCTCCCGAAGTTACGGGGGCATTTTGCCGAGTTCCTTAACCATAGTTCACCCGAACGCCTCGGTATTCTCTACCTGACCACCTGAGTCGGTTTAGGGTACGGGCCGCCATGAAACTCGCTAGAGGCTTTTCTCGACAGCATAGGATCATCCACTTCACCACAATCGGCTCGGCATCAGGTCTCACCCTTGATGAGTGGCGGATTTGCCTACCACTCGGGCTACACCCTTACCCCGGGACAACCACCGCCCGGGATGGACTACCTTCCTGCGTCACCCCATCACTCACCTACTAACCGCTTGGTCCGGCGGCTCCACCACTCCCCTTTGCCCGAAGGCTCCGGGGCGGCTTCACGGCCTTAGCATCACGATGCTCGATGTTTGACGCTTCACAGCGGGTACCGGAATATCAACCGGTTATCCATCGACTACGCCTGTCGGCCTCGCCTTAGGTCCCGACTTACCCTGGGCAGATCAGCTTGACCCAGGAACCCTTAGTCAATCGGCGCACACGTTTCTCACGTGTGAATCGCTACTCATGCCTGCATTCTCACTCGTCAACCGTCCACAACTACCTTCCGGTGCTGCTTCACCCGGCAGACGACGCTCCCCTACCCATCCACACAGGCGTTGGCCCTATTATGTGAATGACACGACTTCGGCGGTACGCTTGAGCCCCGCTACATTGTCGGCGCGGAATCACTAGACCAGTGAGCTATTACGCACTCTTTCAAGGGTGGCTGCTTCTAAGCCAACCTCCTGGTTGTCTGTGCGACTCCACATCCTTTCCCACTTAGCGTACGCTTAGGGGCCTTAGTCGATGCTCTGGGCTGTTTCCCTCTCGACCATGGAGCTTATCCCCCACAGTCTCACTGCCGCGCTCTCACTTACCGGCATTCGGAGTTTGGCTAAGGTCAGTAACCCGGTAGGGCCCATCGCCTATCCAGTGCTCTACCTCCGGCAAGAAACACACGACGCTGCACCTAAATGCATTTCGGGGAGAACCAGCTATCACGGAGTTTGATTGGCCTTTCACCCCTAACCACAGGTCATCCCCCAGGTTTTCAACCCTGGTGGGTTCGGTCCTCCACGAAGTCTTACCTCCGCTTCAACCTGCCCATGGCTAGATCACTCCGCTTCGGGTCTTGAGCGTGCTACTCCACCGCCCTGTTCGGACTCGCTTTCGCTACGGCTTCCCCACACGGGTTAACCTCGCAACACACCGCAAACTCGCAGGCTCATTCTTCAAAAGGCACGCAGTCACGAGA
>NZ_JBVJUC010000024.1:0-1946 GCF_055605065.1 Streptomyces sp. NPDC037203 | reverse complement strand
AGCGGCCGGCTCTCGGCGTACTCCTTGCGGATCGCCATCAGGCCGGGCATCTCGTGCTCGGCGAGGGTGATCTCCTTGCGGCCGAACTCGGCCAGGGACAGGTCGGCGACCTTGAAGTCGGTGAACTCAGCGGGCATGGAGGCTCCTTGAGCGGCTCAGTACGTTGCGGTGGATGTCCAAGGCTGCCGTGGACTTGTTGAGCGTGATGTAGTGCAGGCCGGGGGCGCCCTCGGCGAGCAGCCGGTCCGCCATGGCGGTGGCGTGCTCGACCCCGATCCGGTACGCGTCGTCGGGCCGCTCGCGGGCGGCTTCGAGGCGGTGGGCCAGGTCCTCCGGGAAGGCGGCGTCGGAGAGTTCGGCGAAGCGCCGGATCTGCCGGACGTCCGTGGCCGGCATGATCTCCGGGATGATCGGCGTCGTACAGCCGGCCGCCTCGACACGGTCGCGCAGCCGCAGGTAGTCCTCGACGTCGAAGAACATCTGGGTGATCGCGTAGTCCGCGCCCGCGCGGCACTTGGCCACGAAGTGCCGGATGTCGCTGTCCCAGTCGGGCGAGCGCGGGTGCTTCTCCGGGAACGCCGCCACCCCGATGGTGAACTGCCCGAGCGACCGCACCAGTTCGACCAGTTGGCAGGCGTGGGTGAGGCCCTCGGGGTGCGGCTGCCACGGCCCCCTCGGGTCGCCGGGCGGGTCGCCGCGCAGGACGAGCACGTCGCGCACCCCGGCGTCCGCGTACTGGCCGATGATGCGGCGCAGTTCGGCGGTCGAGTGCCCGACGGCGGTCAGGTGTGCCACGGGGCGCAGTGTCGTCTCGGTCACCATCCGCTGGGTGAGCTGGATGGTGCGCTCCCGCGAGGATCCGCCCGCGCCGTAGGTGACGGACACGAAGTCGGGCGCGAGTGGTTCGATGCGGCGGACGGCCCGCCACAGTGCCTGCTCGCCCGCGGCCGTCTTCGGCGGGAAGAACTCGAAGGAGAACGTCGTCATGCGCGGCCTCCCGCGTTGAAGTAGCCGGCCTCGGGGTGGTGGACGACGAGGGCGTCGGTGGACTGCTCCGGGTGGAGCTGGAACTCCTCGGAGAGGTGGACGCCGATCCGCTCGGGCCGCAGCAGCTCGGCGATCTTGGCGCGGTCCTCCAGGTCCGGGCAGGCCGGGTAGCCGAACGAGTAGCGGCAGCCCTGGTACTCCGTGCGGAACATGCCCTCCATGGCGGCCGGATCGCTGCCGCCGATGCCGAGTTCGCCACGCACGCGGGCGTGCCAGTACTCGGCCAGTGCCTCGGCCAACTGGACGGACAGGCCGTGCAGTTCGAGGTAGTCGCGGTAGGCGTCGGCCTCGAACAGCTTGGCGGTCTCCGCGCCGATGCGGGAGCCGACGGTGACGACCTGGAAGCCGACGACATCGGTCTCCCCCGACTCCTGCGGGCGGAAGAAGTCGGCCAGGCACAGGCGCCGGCCGCGGCGCTGGCGGGGGAAGGCGAACCGGGTGCGCTCGTTGCCGTGTTCGTCCAGGACGATCAGGTCGTCGTCCTTCGAGACGCAGGGGAAGTAGCCGTGGACCACGGCCGCTTCCAGCAGGTTCCCCGTCAGCAGCCGGTCGAGCCACATGCGCAGCCGAGGCCGCCCCTCGCCCTCGATGGTCTCGCCCTTGAGTCCCCACTGGCCCTTGAACAGGGCGCCCTCGTCGAGCCAGGAGGCGTACTCCCTGAGCTGGATGCCCTTGACGACACGGGTGCCCCAGAACGGTGGTGCCGGCACGGGGTTGTCGGTGGCGACATCGGAGCGGCCGGCCTCCGCGGGCTCCTCCGGGACCGCCCGCCGCGCGGCTACCCGGCGCTGCTTCAGTTCGGGCAGTTTCGCGCCGGGCACGCCACGCTTGACGCCGATCAACGCGTCCATCAGACGCAGACCCTCGAACGCGTCACGGGCGTAGCGGACCTCTCCCTG
>NZ_JBVJUC010000023.1:0-5891 GCF_055605065.1 Streptomyces sp. NPDC037203 | reverse complement strand
ATCGGCAAAGCCCTCGACAACCACCGCCTCTACGTCCTCGACACCACCCTCCGCCTCGTCCCACCAGGCACCCCCGGCGAGCTCTACATCGCGGGCGCGGGTCTGGCCCTGGGCTATCTCGACCGCCCGTCCCTGACGGCGGACCGCTTCGTGGCGGACCCCTACGGCGCGCCCGGCTCCCGGATGTACCGCTCGGGCGACCTGGTCCGCTGGAACAAGCAGGGCTCGCTCGACTACCTCGGCCGCGCCGACCAGCAGGTCAAGCTCCGCGGGTTCCGCATCGAACCGGAGGAGATCGAGGCGGTGCTGGCGGCCCACGAGGGCGTCGGCCAGGCCGTCGTCACCGTCCGCGAGGACCGGCCCGGCGACAAGCGGCTCGTCGCCTACCTGGTGGCCGGCGAGTCCGGCCTCGATCTCGACGCGCTGCGCCGGCAGGCCGCTTCGGCGCTGCCCGAGTACATGGTCCCGTCGGTCTTCGTGCCGCTGGACGCGATCCCGCTGACCGGCAACGGCAAGGTGGACCGCAAGGCCCTGCCCGCGCCCTCCGCCGACCAGGACGCGGCCGGCGGGCGGGCGCCGCGCACCCCCGCCGAGGAGGTGCTGTGCGGGCTGTTCGCGGAGATCCTCGGGCTGCCGGACGCCACCATCGACGACCACTTCTTCCACCGCGGCGGCCACTCCCTGCTCGCCACCCGCCTCATCAGCCGCATCCGGGCGGCCTTCGGCGTGGGCATCACCGTCAAGGACCTGTTCCAGGGGCCGACCCCGGCCGCGCTCGCGGAGCTGGTGGAGCTGCGCGGCGGGGAGGACGTACGGCGGCCGGTGCTGCGCGAGGTCGCGCGGCCAAAGCGGGTCCCGCTCTCCTTCGGGCAGCGCAGGCTCTGGTTCCTGGACCAGCTCGAGGGGCCGTCGGCGACGTACAACATCCCGCTCGCGCTGCGGCTGACCGGACCGGTGGACATCGAGGCGCTGCGGCTCGCGCTGACCGATACCGTCGGGCGCCACGAGAGCCTGCGGACGCTGTTCTCGGCGGCGGACGGGGAGGCCGGGCAGGTCGTGCTGCCGGCCGGGGAGATCCGCCTGGACCTGCCGGTCGTCCCGGCCGAGGAGCACACCCTGGACGCGCTGCTCGGCGCGGCGGCGGCCCGGACCTTCGACCTGGCCGCCGAACTCCCGCTGCGGGCGAGCGTGTTCCGGACCGGCGCGCAGGACCACGTGCTGCTCGTGGTCATGCACCACATCGTCTCCGACGGCTGGTCCACCGCGCCCTTCCTGCGCGATGTGGCGAGCGCCTACACCGCCCGCGTCGAGGGCCGGGCGCCCGAGTGGGAGCGGCTGCCGGTCCAGTACGCCGACTACACCCTCTGGCAGGAGGAGCTGCTCGCGGCGGACGGGGAGCGGCAGGCCGAGTTCTGGCGGCAGACGCTGGGCGAGCTGCCCGAGGAGGCCACCCTGCCGGCCGACCGGCCGCGCCCGGCGACCGCGAGCTTCCGGGGCCGTACGCACCAGGTCCAGTGCCCGCCCGCGCTGCACGAGGCGCTGACCCGGCTGGCGCGGGAGACCGGGACGACCCTGTTCATGGTGGCGCAGGCCGCGGTGGCGACCGCGCTGGCCCGCTCCGGCGCCGGCACGGACATCCCGATCGGGGCGCCGATCGCGGGCCGCACCGACCAGCGCCTCGACGACCTGGTGGGCTTCTTCGTCAACAGCCTGGTGCTGCGCACCGATGTGGACGGTGACCCGTCCTTCCGCGAGCTGCTCGACCGGGTCCGGGAGACCGACCTGGCCGCCTGGGCCCACCAGGACCTGCCCTTCGACCGGCTCGTGGAGATCCTCAACCCTGAGCGGAGCACCGCCCGCCACCCGCTGTTCCAGGTGGCCCTCACCCTCCAGGACGCGGCCAAGCCGGTCCTCGAACTGCCGGGTGTGCACACCGAGTCCGGCTTCACCCCGCTGGAGATCGCCAAGTTCGACCTGACCTTCTCCTTCCACGAGCACCGCACGCCCGACGGCCGTCCCGGCGGCCTGGACCTGGCCATCGAGTACGCGACGGACCTGTACGACGCCCGGACCGTCGAGGGGCTCGCGGACCGACTGCTGCGGCTGCTGGGGGCGGCCGTCGTGACGCCGGAACTGCCCATCGGACAACTGGAGTTCACCGGGCCCGAGGAGCGGGCGCGGCTACTGGAGCTGGGCGCCGGCCCGGTCACCGACGGCGCCTTCCCGGACGCGGGCCTCGCGGAGCTGTTCGCCGCGCAGGCGGCCCGCACTCCGGACGCGATCGCCGTGGCGTCCGGCGAGCGCTCCCTCACCTACGCCGAACTCGACGCCGAGGCCGACCGGTTCGCGCTGCGCCTCGGCGGTCTCGGCGTCGGCCCCGAGTCCGTCGTCGCGCTGATGATGGAGCGCTCGGCCGACCTCCTGGTCGCGATGCTCGCGGTGGTGAAGGCGGGCGGCGCCTACGCCCCCCTCAACCCGGCCGACCCGGACACCCGGCACGCCCAGATCCTCGGCGAGCTGGACGCGCCGGTCCTGATCACCGACCGGGCGCTGGCCGACCACCCGCTGGTCACCACGGCGCAGGCGCGGGGCCTGGTCGTCGACCGCAAGGACCTCGACGGCGGTCCCGCCACCCGGCCGGCCGGCCCCACCCACCCCGACCAGTGGCTGTACGTCATGTTCACCTCGGGCTCGACCGGCGTGCCGAAGGGGGTCGCCGTAACCCACCGCAACGTCGCCGACCTGGCCCGCCAGCGGATGTACGCGGGCGACGGCGGACGGCGGGTCCTCTTCCACTCCCCGCACACCTTCGACGCCTCCACCTACGAGATCTGGGTGCCGTGGCTGACCGGCGGCACGGTCGTCGTGGCCCCCCGCGGCCACCTGGAGACCGACACGCTGGGCGACCTGCTCGCCCGGTACTCGATCACGAGCCTGTGGCTGACCGCGGGCCTGTTCCGGGTGATGGCCGAGGAGGTGCCGGAGGCCTTCGCCGGGGTCCGGGAGGTGTGGGCGGGCGGCGACGTCGTCCCACCGGAGGCGGTGCGCCGGATCCAGGAGCACTGCCCGGACACGACCGTCGTCAACGGCTACGGGCCGACCGAGACCACCACCTTCGCCGCCACCCACCGCGTCCGCCGCCCCTACGACTATCCGGGCACGATCCCGATCGGCGAGGCCCTGGACAACCACCGGCTGTACGTCCTCGACCCCGCGCTCCAGCCCGTACCCGCGGGTGCGCCCGGCGAGTTGTACATCGCCGGGGCCGGACTGGCGCGCGGCTACGTGGGCCGCCCGTCGCTCACCGCCGAACGGTTCGTGGCCGACCCGTACGGCGCGCCGGGCTCCCGGATGTACCGCACCGGGGACCTGGTGCGCTGGAACCACGAGGGCTCCCTGGAGTACCTCGGCCGCGCCGACCAGCAGATCAAGCTGCGCGGCTTCCGCATCGAACTGGGGGAGATCGAGGGCGCGCTGACCGCGCACCCGGCCGTCGTCCAGGCCACGGTGATCGTCCGCGAGGACCGGCCGGGGGACAAGCGGCTCGTGGCGTACCTGGTGGCCGCCGGGGACGGCGTGGACCTGGGCGAGCTGCGCCGGCACACCGCGGCGGCGCTGCCGGAGTACATGGTCCCCTCGGCCTTCGTGGTCCTCGACGCGATCCCGCTCACCGCCAACGGCAAGATCGACCGGCGGGCGCTGCCCGCCCCGCAGGTCATCCACGACGTCATCGGGCGCGCTCCGCGCAATCCGCAGGAAGAGGTCCTGTGCGGCCTGTTCGCGGCGGTCCTCGGGCTGCCGTCGGCCACCATCGACGACCACTTCTTCCACCGGGGCGGCCACTCCCTGCTCGCCACCCGCCTCATCAGCCGCATCCGGGCGGCCTTCGGCGTGCAGCTCGGCGTCAAGGACCTGTTCCGGCACGCGACCGTGGTCGCGCTGTCCGAGCGGATCACCGAGCGCATCGCCGAGAGCAGCGGCGAGCTGCCGCGGGCCGCGCTGACCCGTGCGGCACAGCGCCCCGGGCGCGTCCCGCTGTCCTCCGCCCAGCAGCGGCTGTGGTTCCTGGACCAGATGGAGGGCCCCTCGGCGACGTACAACATCCCGTTGGCGCTGCGGCTCACCGGTTCCCTGGACACCGGGGCGCTGCGGGACGCCCTCACCGACCTGGTCACCCGCCACGAGAGCCTGCGCACGGTCTTCCCGGTCCACGACGGCAAGGCCTACCAGTCGGTGCTCCCGCCGGAGCCGGTGGACCTGCCGGTCCTCCCGGTCACCCCGGACACGCTCGCCGCCCGGCTGGCCGAACTCTCCGGCACCGCCTTCGACCTGGCCGCCCGCGGCCCGCTGCGGGCCGCGCTCCTCCGGCTGGGCGCGGACGAGCACGTGCTGCTCCTGGTGATCCACCACATCGCCTCCGACGGCTGGTCCAACGCGCCCCTCTTCCGCGACCTGTCCACCGCCTACACGGCCCGCACCGAGGGCCGGGCGCCCACCTGGGAGCCGCTGCCCGTCCAGTACGCCGACTACGCGCTGTGGCAGCAGCAGCTCATGGCGGACGACGAGGAACGTCAACTGGGCTTCTGGCGCGAGGCGTTGGCCGACCTGCCGGAGGAGGCCACCCTCCCGGCCGACCGCCCGCGCCCGGCGACCGCCTCCAACCGGGGCAGCACCCACACGGTGCACGGGAGCGCCGATCTGCACACGGCGCTCACCGCGCTGGCCCAGGACACCGGGACGACCCTGTTCATGGTGGCCCAGGCCGCCGTGTCGGCCCTGCTGGCGCGGTCCGGGGCCGGGGACGACATCCCCCTCGGCTCCCCGGTCGCCGGCCGCACCGACCAGCAACTGGACGATCTGGTCGGGTTCTTCGTCAACACCCTGGTGCTGCGCACCGACCTGAGCGGCGAGCCGAGCTTCCGGGAGCTGCTGCACCGCGTCCGGGAGACCGACCTGGCCGTCTGGAACCACCAGGACCTGCCCTTCGACCGGCTGGTCGAGATCCTCAACCCGGAGCGCACCCCGGCCCGGCACCCCCTGTTCCAGGTCATGCTGACCCTCGGCGACACGACGGCCGAGGCACCCGGACTGCCGGGCCTGGAGACGGCCTACGAGTTCTCCGAGGTGGAGATCGCCAAGTTCGACCTCACCTTCGGCTTCGCGGAGCGCCGGGCGGCGGACGGGGCGCCGGACGGGCTGGACATCACGGTCGAGTACGCGACGGACCTGTACGACGCGGACACCGTCGCGGCGACCGCGGACCGGCTCGTACGACTGCTCCAGGCCGCCGCCGAGAGCCCTGATCTCCCCTTCACCGCGCTGGAGTCGCTGTCCGGCGGCGAGCGGGAGCTGCTGCTCGCGGGGCGGGCGGGCCTGCTCACCGGGAGCGCGGACGTCGCCCTCGGCGAGCTGTTCGCCGCGCAGGCGGCCCGCACTCCGGACGCGGTGGCCGTCGTGCACGGGGACGAGGAGCTGACGTACCGGGAGCTGGACGAGCGGGCCAACGGTGTGGCGCACCGGCTGATCGCGGAGGGGGTCACGCCGGGCAGCCGGGTGGCACTCTTCCAGGAGCGGTCGGCGGACGCGGTGATCGGCACCCTCGCGGTCGTCAAGGCCGGCGCGGTCTACGTCCCGCTGGACACCCGGTACCCGATGGAGCGGGTCCAGCTCATCGTCGGGCAGTCGGACGTCGACTTCTTCGTCACGGACCGCGATCCGGGGACGGTGGGGCTGCCGGCGGGCGCCAAGGTGATCCCGAGCGGGGCCACGTGTGCGCTCACGGACGACCCCGGAGTCCGGGTGCATCCGGACCAGCCGGTGTACGCCATGTTCACCTCCGGCTCCACCGGCGTCCCCAAGGGCGTCGCCGTCACCCACCGCAACGTCGCCGA
>NZ_JBVJUC010000022.1:0-16394 GCF_055605065.1 Streptomyces sp. NPDC037203 | reverse complement strand
CTCCACACAGTCGACACCGACCGCGAAATACGCCTCGTGCACCGAGCGGACGATATCCGGCCGGGTGACGTTGAGGATCTCGTTGCAGCCCTCCATCTGCTGGAAGTCGTCCAGGGACGGGTCCTGGGCCTGGAGCATGGTGCCCATCGCTCCGTCGGCGACCACCACACGGGTGGCGAGCGCCTCTCGGAGCGCGGACGCACGGGTCCGGCTGTCGGCGGTAGGGGACGTTGGCAACGAGGCCATGTAAGGGCTCCCTGAAGGTGCGACGGCTGTCGGCTATGCGGTTACCCCCTCGCCAGGCGGGAGGGCCGCACGGCGCCAGACTAACCGGGAGTGGGCTTGGATGGGCACAGGCGTCCACGAGGCGGACGCGGATGGCCCCGACGCCACATGGGGACCACGTGTGATGTAACAGGTGTCGACCGACCATTAGCGGGAGGTCGGCATGGACCGGTAGTGTTCGACATTGCCGAACGGTGGTAGCGAAGCGCAGGAAGTCCGCGGCGCTCCGCCCACAGAGGTGTTTCGGCAGTCGAAGGGGACGGAGGCAGGACGGCGATGGCACGGAACATCCAGTCGCTCGAACGCGCGGCCGCGATGCTGCGGCTGCTCGCGGGCGGCGAGCGACGGCTCGGGCTGTCGGACATCGCCTCCTCGCTCGGCCTCGCCAAGGGCACCGCGCACGGCATCCTGCGCACCCTCCAGCAGGAGGGGTTCGTCGAACAGGACGACGCCTCGGGCCGCTATCAGCTGGGCGCGGAGCTGCTGCGCCTGGGCACCACCTATCTGGACGTCCACGAGCTGCGGGCGCGCGCCCTGGTGTGGACGGACGATCTGGCCCGCTCCAGCGGGGAGAGCGTGCACCTGGGGGTGCTGCACCAGCAGGGTGTGCTGATCGTGCACCACGTCTTCCGGCCCGACGACAGCCGGCAGGTGCTGGAGATCGGGGCGATGCAGCCGCTGCACTGCACGGCGCTGGGCAAGGTGCTGTCGGCGTACGACCCGGTGGCGCACAGCGAGGCACTGGAGGCGGAGCGCAAGGCATTCACGGACCGCACGGTGTGCGACGCGGGCGAGTTCGAGCAGATCCTCGACCTGACGCGCGCGCGGGGCTATGCGGCCGACGTGGAGGAGACATGGGAGGGCGTGGCGTCGATCGCGGCGCCCGTCCACGACCGGCGCCGGATGCCCGTGGGCGCGGTGGGCATCACGGGGGCGGTGGAGCGGCTGTGCCGGGACGGCGAGCTGCGGCCCGAGCTGATCGCGGCGGTGCGCGACTGCGCCCGCGCGGTCTCCAGGGATCTGGGCGCCGGGCGGTTCTGAGGGTCCCCGAGGGATCACGCTGTGTTGTGGGTATGACCGGGACGCCGGGCGGCGTTCCGGCTCTCGGCCTACCCTGAAGTAGACAAAGCGGGGCTAAAGCTACATAGCGTGGCGAAGAGTGATAGCCGGCGACGATCAATAACGATCCGGTTTTCGATAGGAGAACTCTTGACGCGCGCGTAACACCGAAGCGAGACTCCCGTCCATCGGTCGGCATTGTCGAACACCTATCGGTAATACGCGTTAGAGTGTGACGACGCCAAGGGCCGGTATCGCTCTCACCCCGAGGGCACCAGAACCCCCGGTGGGACCGGGGTTCGCTCACCCCTGGACGAAGGACAAAGGAGTCGCGGGTGTCCAGCTCCGACATCTTCATCGGCGAGACCCTCGGTACCGCCATACTCATCCTGCTCGGCGGCGGTGTGTGTGCCGCCGTCACGCTGAAGGCCTCCAAGGCCCGTAACGCCGGTTGGCTCGCCATCGCCTTCGGGTGGGGCTTCGCCGTCATGACGGCCGTGTACATCTCCGCGCCGCTCTCCGGCGCCCAACTGAATCCGGCCGTCACCGTCGCCGTGGCCATCAAGGACAGCGACTGGAGCAACGTTCCGTACTACCTCGCCGGTCAGCTGCTCGGCGCCATGATCGGCGCGGCCCTGGTGTGGCTCGCCTACTACGGCCAGTTCCACGCGCACCTCACCGACAAGGAGATCGTCGGCGGTCCGGGTGCCCAGGCCACGTCGGCGAAGGCGGTCGAGGCCCAGGAGCAGGGTGCGGGGCCGGTCCTCGGCATCTTCTCCACCGGTCCGGAGATCCGGAACGTGGCGCAGAACCTCGCCACGGAGATCATCGGCACCATGGTGCTGATCCTCGCGGTCCTCACGCAGGGCCTGAACAACAGTGGCAAGGGCCTCAACGAGGTCGGCGGTCTGATCACCGCGTTCGTGGTGGTGTCCATCGGCCTGTCCCTCGGCGGCCCGACGGGCTACGCGATCAACCCGGCCCGTGACCTCGGCCCGCGCATCGTGCACGCCCTGCTGCCGCTGCCCAACAAGGGCGGTTCCGACTGGAGCTACGCCTGGATCCCGGTGGTCGGCCCGCTGATCGGCGCGGCCATCGCGGCGGGTATCTACAACGTCGCCTTCTGACGAAACCCCCCGCAAGGGTTTCGCGCACGCGCCGTACGTTCAGCCCCTCACACCACGGACCTTTCAGGAGCACACAGTGACCGACGCCCACACCGCAGGCCCCTTCATCGCGGCGATCGACCAGGGCACCACCTCCTCGCGCTGCATCATCTTCGACCGGGACGGCCGCATCGTCTCCGTCGACCAGAAGGAGCACGAGCAGATCTTCCCGAAGCCGGGCTGGGTCGAGCACGACGCCAACGAGATCTGGACCAACGTCCAGGAGGTCGTCGCCGGAGCCGTCGCCAAGGCCGGCATCTCCCGCGACGACATCAAGGCCATCGGCATCACCAACCAGCGCGAGACCACCGTGCTGTGGGACAAGAACACCGGTGAGCCCGTCCACAACGCCATCGTCTGGCAGGACACCCGCACCGACGCCCTGTGCCGGGAGCTCGGCCGCAACGTCGGCCAGGACCGCTTCCGCCGGGAGACCGGCCTGCCGCTGGCCTCCTACTTCGCCGGCCCCAAGGCCCGCTGGCTGCTCGACAACGTCGAGGGCCTCAAGGAGCGCGCCGCCGCCGGGGACATCCTCTTCGGCACCATGGACACCTGGGTCATCTGGAACCTGACCGGCGGTGTCAACGGCGGCAAGCACGTCACCGACGTCACCAACGCCTCGCGCACCATGCTCATGAACCTGCACACGATGCGGTGGGACGAGCGGATCGCCGAGTCGATCGGTGTGCCGCTGGGCATCCTGCCCGAGATCCGCTCCTCCGCCGAGGTCTACGGCGAGGTCACCGGCGGCAAGCTCGGCGACCTGCTGGGCGGCATCCCGGTCGCCTCAGCGCTCGGCGACCAGCAGGCGGCCCTGTTCGGCCAGACCTGTTTCTCCGAGGGCGAGACCAAGTCGACCTACGGCACCGGCACCTTCATGGTGATGAACACCGGCGACAAGATCATCAACTCGTACGCCGGTCTGCTGACCACCGTCGGCTACAAGATCGGCGACCAGCCCACGGTGTACGCGCTGGAGGGCTCGATCGCCGTCACCGGTTCGCTGGTGCAGTGGATGCGCGACCAGATGGGCCTGATCTCCACCGCCGCCGAGATCGAGACGCTCGCGCTCTCGGTCGAGGACAACGGCGGCGCCTACTTCGTGCCGGCCTTCTCCGGCCTGTTCGCCCCGCACTGGCGTTCCGACGCCCGTGGTGTGATCGCCGGCCTGACCCGGTATGTCACCAAGGCGCACCTCGCGCGCGCCGTCCTGGAGGCCACCGCCTGGCAGACCCGCGAGATCGCCGACGCCATGGTGAAGGACTCCGGCGACGAGCTGGTGGCCCTGAAGGTCGACGGCGGCATGACCTCCAACAACCTGCTGATGCAGACGCTCGCCGACGTCCTGGACGCGCCCGTGGTGCGCCCGATGGTCGCCGAGACCACCTGCCTCGGCGCCGCCTACGCCGCCGGCCTCGCCGTCGGCTTCTGGTCCAGCACCGACGAGCTGCGCGCCAACTGGCGCCGGGCCGCCGAGTGGACCCCCCAGATGGACGCGGAGACCCGCGACCGTGAGTACAAGAACTGGCTCAAGGCCGTCGACCGGACCATGGGCTGGATCGAGGACGAGAGCTGAGCGGCCCCTTTCGGCTCAAACGCTCTGACGAGGAGTAAGTACCCCACATGACCAGTCAGTCCACTCTGCAGTCCGTGCCTGCCCTGGGAACGCACCCGGCCTCCGGCTCCAACCCGAGTCGTGCCGAGACCAGGGAGCAGCTCTCCAAGGCGTCGTACGACCTTCTTGTGATCGGCGGCGGCATCCTGGGCATCTCCACCGCCTGGCACGCCGCGCAGTCCGGGCTCAGGGTGGCGCTGGTCGACGCCGGCGACTTCGCCGGTGCCACGTCCTCCGCCTCCTCCAAGCTGCTCCACGGCGGTCTGCGCTACCTGCAGACCGGCGCGGTCAAGCTGGTGGCGGAGAACCACTTCGAGCGCCGTGCGGTGTCCCGTCAGGTGGCCCCCCACCTGGCGAACCCGCTGACCTTCTACCTCCCCGTGTACAAGGGCGGCCCGCACGGCGCGGCCAAGCTCGGCGCGGGCGTCTTCGCCTACTCGGCGCTGTCCGCGTTCGGCGACGGCGTCGGCCACCTGCTCTCCCCCGCCAAGGCGGCGCAGGACGTGCCGGAGCTGCGCACCGAGAACCTCAAGGCCGTGGCCGTGTACGGCGACGACCAGATGAACGACGCGCGCATGGCGCTGATGACGGTCCGCGCGGCCGTCGAGGCGGGCGCGGTCGTGCTGAACCACGCCGAGGTCACCGGCCTGCGCTTCACGCGTGGCCGGGTGACGGGCGCGGAGCTGAAGGACCGGATGTCCGGTGACGAGTTCGGGGTCGACGCCCGGCTGGTGCTGAACGCGACCGGCCCCTGGGTGGACCACCTGCGCAAGATGGAGGACCCGAACGCGGCGCCGTCCATCCGGCTGTCCAAGGGCGCGCACCTGGTCCTGAAGCGGACCTCGCCGTGGAAGGCCGCGCTGGCCACCCCGATCGACAAGTACCGGATCACCTTCGCCCTCCCGTGGGAGGACATGCTGCTGCTCGGCACCACCGACGAGGAGTACGAGGGCGACCCGGCGGATGTTTCGGTCAACGACAAGGACATAGCCCAGATCCTGGACGAGGCGGCGTTCTCCGTCCGGGACCAGCAGCTGAAGAAGGACCTGATCACGTACGCGTTCGCCGGTCTGCGGGTGCTGCCGGGCGGTCCCGGCGACACCGCGAAGGCCAAGCGCGAGACGGTGGTGACCGAGGGCAAGGGCGGCATGCTGTCCGTCGCGGGCGGCAAGTGGACCACGTTCCGCCACATCGGCCGTACGATCATGAAGAAGCTGGAGGCGCTGCCGGGGCACCCGCTGGGCGACGACTTCGAGCCGATCTCCTCGCTGCCGAAGAAGCTGCCGCTGCCCGGTGTCGCCAACCCGCGCGCGGTCGCGCACCGGCTGCTGGTGGACGGCCCGGCGCCGGGCCCGCGGATGGGCGCCGACACCGCGAAGCACCTGGCCACCCACTACGGCTCGCTGGCGTTCGACATCGCCCGGCTGGCGAACGAGGACCCGCAGCTGGCGCGGCGGGTGCACCCGGACGCGCCGGAGATCTGGGCGCAGGTCGTGTGGGCCCGTGACCACGAGTGGGCCGAGACGGCGGACGACGTGCTGCGCCGCCGTACCACGCTGACCATCCGCGGCCTGGCCACGGACGAGATCCGCGCGCAGGTCCAGGGTCTGCTCGACGAGAAGTAGGCCCGGCGGGAAGTAGTCCCGGCCTGCCACCGGCACCGGGGGAAGGGGCGGCCCGTGCGCACGGGCCGCCCCTTCCCGCGTGTCCGCCGGTCCGGGCGCCGGGTCCGGGGTTTATCAGGGGCGCGGGGGGTGTTCGAGCGGGGAGGGCGGGGCAGTGATCCGTTCACTGCCCCTGCACGGGGACTGCGGACGCCCTTGCCGGACGCCGTAAGGTTGGTGAGTCAAGCGAGGGCACGTCGGAAGGAGGCACTGGGTGATCGAGCTGGAGGGGGTTCCCGAGCTGATCGACCCAGTCATGGTGGCCGCGTTCGAGGGCTGGAACGATGCCGGTGACGCCGCCTCCACGGCGGTCGCGCATCTGGAACGCGAGTTCAAGGGCGAGGTGTTCGCGGCGCTGGACGCCGAGGACTACTACGACTTCCAGGTGAACAGGCCGACGGTGTTCATGGAGGGCGGGGTGCGCAAGATCACCTGGCCGACGACCCGGCTCTCGGTGGTCCGCGTCGGCGGGGAGAAGCCGCGCGACCTGGTGCTGGTGCGGGGCATCGAGCCGTCGATGCGCTGGCGCTCGTTCTGCAACGAGCTGCTCGGGTTCGCGCACGAGCTGGGTGTGGAGCTGGTGGTCGTCATGGGCGCGCTGCTCGGGGACACCCCGCACACGCGTCCGGTACCGGTCAGCGGGGTCACCTCGGACACGGAGCTGGCCCAGCGGATGGATCTGGAGGAGACGAAGTACGAGGGCCCGACGGGCATCGTCGGCGTCCTCCAGGAGGCGTGCGCGCATGCCGGGGTGCCGGCGGTGTCGCTGTGGGCGGCGGTGCCGCACTACGTCTCGCAGCCGCCCAACCCCAAGGCCACGCTGGCGCTGCTCAACCGTCTCGAGGACCTGCTGGACCTGCGGATCCCGCAGGGCGAGCTGCCGGAGGACGCGCGGGCCTGGCAGGTCGGCGTGGACCAGCTGGCCGCGGAGGACAGCGAGGTCGCGGAGTACGTCCAGACGCTGGAGGAGGCCCGCGACACGGCGGAGCTGCCGGAGGCGTCCGGGGAGGCGATCGCGCGGGAGTTCGAGCGGTATCTGCGGCGGCGGGACACACCGGGCGGCAAGGCCCGTCCGTCCAAGCCGGACGCGGATGCCTCCGGCGGTCCGGCCGGCGACGACGAGGGTGACGGGTCGGAGGACTGAGGTACGGCGAAGGGGCGGTCCCGGATCGGGGGCCGCCCCTTCTTCGTGTTGCCGAGGGCGCTACGAGGGCCGCTTGAGGTGGTGGGGCGGCTGCCGCGTCGTCGTGGGTTCCCGCGCGGTTCCCCGCGCCCCTTGGGGGGCGCGGGGGCCGGCGGTGCTTACAGGGCGACGCCCAGGAGGGCGTCCACCGCCCTGGTGACCAGGCCCGGTGCGCTCGGGTCCTGGCCGCCCTCGGTGTTCTGGCGGGCGGCCCAGCGGTCCACCGCGGCGAGCGCGGCGGGGGCGTCCAGGTCGTGGGAGAGGGCGTCGCGGATCTCCTCGACCAGGGCGTCGGCACCGGGGCCGTCGGGACGGGAGACCGCGGCGCGCCAGCGGTCGAGGCGGTCGAGGGCGTCCTGGAGGACCTGGTCGGTCCACTCCCAGTCGGCCCGGTAGTGGTGGGCGAGCAGGGCGAGGCGGATCGCGGCCGGGTCGACGCCGTCGCGGCGCAGCCGGGAGACGAAGACCAGGTTGCCCTTGGACTTGGACATCTTCTCGCCGTCGAGCGCGACCATGCCGGCGTGCACGTACGCCTTGGCCATCGGGAACTCGCCGGTGAGCACGTGGGCGTGCGAGGCGCCCATCTCGTGGTGCGGGAAGGCGAGGTCGGAGCCGCCGCCCTGGACGTCGAAGCCCATGCCGAGGTGGTCGAGGGCGATGGCCACGCACTCGATGTGCCAGCCGGGCCGGCCGGGGCCGAGGGAGGCGCCGTCCCAGCTGGGCTCGCCCTCGCGGGCCGCCATCCACAGCATCGGGTCGACCGGGTTCTTCTTGCCCGGACGGTCCGGGTCGCCGCCGCGTTCGGCGGACAGCAGCCGCATGGCGGCCGCGTCGAGGTGGGAGACCGCGCCGAAGTGCGGGTCGGACTCGACGGAGAAGTAGATGTCGCCGTCCAGTTCGTAGGCCGCGCCGAGGTCGCGCAGCCGTTCGACCAGCGGGACGATGCCGGGTATCGCCTCGACGGCGCCTATGTACTGCCGGGGCGGGAGCATCCGCAGGGCGGTCATGTCCTCGCGGAAGAGGGAGGTCTCCTTCTCGGCGAGGGCGACCCAGTCGACGCCGTCGCGCTCCGCGCGCTCCAGGAGCGGGTCGTCGACGTCGGTGACGTTCTGGACGTAGTGGACCTGCCGCTTGGTGTCGAGCCACACGCGCTGGACGAGGTCGAACGCGTTGTAGGTCGCCGCGTGACCCATGTGGGTCGCGTCGTACGGGGTGATGCCGCAGACGTAGATGCGGGCGACGGGACCGGGCTGGAGGGTGACCAGGCCGCCGGTCGCGGTGTCGTGGATCCTCAGGTCGCGGCCCTGACCAGGCAGGGCGGGGACCTCGGAAGCGGGCCAGGCATGCATGTACATGAGCCTAACCGGCCGCGCGCCGCGCACACGACCGGGATCGGGTCGGATGGCCGGTTGGGCGCTCTTGCAACTCCGGCCGGGTTGTGATCACACGGGCGGCCAGGGGATCGCCGGCCAGTCCCCGCCGGGTTCCGGGTGGACTCCGGAGGTGAGCAGGGCGGCGACGCGGGCGCGGGTGGCGTCCAGTTCCGCGGCGGTGATCAGCGGGGCGAGGCGCCCGCCCAGGTCGCCGTCCAGGGCGTCGCGGAGCCGCTTGAGGACCTCGACGGCCTCGGCGGTGAGGGGTTCGCCGGCCCAGCCCCACAGCAGGGTGCGCAGTTTGTCCTCGGTGTTGAAGGTGACGCCGTGGTCGATGCCGTAGAGCCGGCCGTCGGCGGTGGGCAGCAGGTGGCCGCCCTTGCGGTCGGCGTTGTTGATCACGGCGTCGAGGACGGCGAGCCGGCGCAGCCGTTCGTCGTCGGCGTGCACGAGCAGCGCGGTGCGGCCCTCGCCGACCTCGGCGAAGCCGATGGCCTTCCAGCCGGGCTCGGGCTCCTCGCCGTCGACCAGGGCGAGGAGTTCGGGCTCGGGGGTCGCCTCGATCCACAGCTGGCACATGCCCTCGCCGTAGGGGCCGTCGCGCAGCACGGTGGGCGGTACGAGGCCCCAGCCGGTGGCCTCGGAGACCTCGTAGGCGGCGACCTCGCGGGCGGCGAGGGTGCCGTCGGGGAAGTCCCACAGGGGCCGCTCGCCGGCCACCGGCTTGTAGACGCAGGTGGCTTCCCGGCCGTCGTGGGCGACGGTGCAGAACAGGGCGGCGTTGGAGGCGTCGCGGATGCGGCCGCGCACGGTCAGCTCACCGCGGGCGAGCAGTTCGGCGGCGCCCGGATCGGCGGCCGTCACGCCCCGCGGCGGTATCCGTTCTGGCGCGGGCATACGTGTCCTTCCGGATCGAGCGGGAGGCTGCACAGCGGGCACGGCGGCCGCCCGGCGTTGACGACGTCGAGGGCGCGCTTGGCGAAGGCACGGGCCTGCGCGCCGGTCAGCCGGACCCGCAGCATCGGGGGTCCGTTCTCCTCGTCCTGGAGCAGCCGTTCCTCGGCCTCGGCGAGGTCCTCCTCGGTGTCGGCGTCCAGCTCCACCAGGGCCTGCGCCTCCACGACCATGCGCTGTTCCTCGGCGTCCCAGGCCAGGGCCATGGTGCCGACCCGGAACTCCTCCTCGACGGGGGTCTCCAGCGGGGCGGTGTCGGCGATCTCGCTGGGCGCCATGGCCGGAACGGAGGCGCTGCCGCCGCTGCGGCGCACGACTTCGTCCAGGAGTTCGTCCATGCGCTCGGCGAGCGCGGCGACCTGGGTCTTCTCCAGGGCCACGCTGGTCACCCGTGGGCCGGCGATGGCCTGGAGGAAGAACGTACGGCGTCCGGGCAGTCCGACCGTGCCGGCCACGAAGCGGTCCGGCGGATCGTAGAGGAACACCTGACGGGACACGTCCTGTCTCCATGGGGTCGAGAGTTTCGGCGGTGCGGGTGCGGGCCGCTGCGGATACGCGACGGCGCGGATCGCTTCACCCTACTGCGGCCGACGATCACGGTGCGCCCGCACCACCACCGACCGGTGCGTCGCCGTCGGGGTGCTCCTCGCGGGGGGCGAGCGAGGCGAGATCGCCGGTGTCCCCGAGGCGGACGAGGAAAGGGCGCAGGCGGGTGTAACGGATCGCGGTGATGGAACACGGTTCCACGGAGATCCGCTGGAAGAGGTCGAGATGGAGGCCGAGGGCGTCGGCGACCAGGGATTTGATGATGTCACCGTGCGAGCACATGAGGTAGACGGCGTCGGCGCCGTGATCGCGTTCGACGCGCGCGTTCCACTCGCGTACGGCTTCGGCGGCGCGGGTCTGCATGGCGCGCATGGACTCCCCGCCGGGGAAGGCGGCGGCGGAGGGGTGGGCCTGGACGACCTCCATCAGCGGCTCGTCCTTGAGTTCGGCGAGCTTGCGGCCGGACCAGTCGCCGTAGTGGCACTCCCCGATCCGGTCGTCGGTGTGCGCGGTCAGGCCGGGGCGGGCCGCGAGGAGGGGGGCCAGGGTCTCCTGGCAGCGCTGGAGCGGGCTGGAGACGACCTCGGCCAGGGGCAGGGCGGCGAGACGGTCGGGCAGGGCGGCGGCCTGGGCGGTGCCCCGCTCGTCCAGGGAGACCCCCGGAGTCCAGCCGGCGAGCAGGCCGGAGGTGTTGGCGGTGGAACGTCCGTGCCTTACGAGGATCAGCGTGGGCATGCGGACCAGGGTAGGCGCATCGGGTGGTGCGCCGGTGATCTCGGGAAGGGAGAATGCGCTCCGTGATCGTCGACTGTGCCATCTACCGGCACGGACAGCGGACCGAGGGTCCGGAGGACCTGTCCGACGCGCTCGCCGAGGCGCGGGCGGCGGGCGGGTTCGTGTGGATCGGGCTGTACGAGCCTTCCGAGCGGGAGTTCGACCTGGTGACCCAGGAGTTCGGGCTGCACCCGTTGGCGGTGGAGGACGCTCTCAAGGCGCATCAGCGTCCGAAACTCGAGGTGTACGAGGATTCGCTGTTCGTGGTGCTGAAACCGGTCGACTACGAGCCGGCGAGCGACACGGTCTCGGCGGGTGAGGTGATGGTGTTCGTCGGCGACAGCTTCGTGGTGACGGTGCGGCACGGCGAGGCCTCGCCGCTGGCGGCGGTGCGGCACCGGCTCGAGGAGGAGCCGGAGATGCTCGACAAGGGGCCCACCTCGGTGCTGTACGCGATCGCCGACGCCATCGTGGACCGGTACCTGGAGGTGGCGACCGAGCTCCAGACGGATCTGGAGGAGGTGGAGGCGGAGGTGTTCCGGCCGCAGGGGGGCGGGGCGCGCAACACCGCCTCGCGGATCTACGGCTTCAAGCGGCAGATCGTGGAGTTCCGTCGGGCGACCGTGCCGCTGGCGGTGCCGCTGTCCCGGCTGGCGGGGACGGGGCCGGTCGGCTCGGGCGGCGGGGTGCCGTTCGTGCACGAGCGGGCACGGCCGTTCTTCCGGGACGTGGGCGACCACCTGTCCCGCGTCAACGAGTCGGTGGAGGGCCTGGACCGGCTGGTGTCGGACGTGCTGTCGGCGCATCTGGCGCAGACGAGCGTGCGGCAGAACGACGACATGCGGAAGATCTCCGCCTGGGCGGCGATGGCGGCGGTGCCCACGATGATCGCCGGGATCTACGGCATGAACTTCGACCACATGCCCGAGCTGCACTGGTTGTGGTCGTACCCGGCGGTGATCCTGGTGATGGCGCTGCTGGAGATGGTCCTGTACCGGATGTTCAAGCGGCGCGAGTGGCTGTGAGCCGCCTCGCCGGCCGGGGCGCTCCGCAAGAAGACGCCGGGGAGTCGTAACCGCTCGTCGCCGGGCGCGTTGTTCCCGGTGACGGCCGTGGCGGGGAAGCCTCCCCCGAGCCCCCACCACGGCCGTGGAAGACCTCCCGGCTCAGGCGAGCCCGGCGCGCTCCAGGGCCTCGGTGCCGGCGCGCAGGGAGGCGAGCCGCTCCTGGAGGGTGAACCCGGCGGGGGCGAGGCTGAGGGTGGTGACGCCGGCCTCCGCGTAGGCCCTCATCCGGTCGGCGATGCGGTCGACGGAGCCCAGCAGCGTGGTCTTGTCGATGAGGTCCTGCGGGATCGCGGCGGCGGCGCCCTGCTTGTCTCCGGACAGGTACTTCTGCTGGATCTCGGCGGCCTCCCGCTCGTAACCCATGCGCTGCGCGAGCTTGTTGTAGAAGTTCTGCTTGGCGCTGCCCATGCCGCCGACGTACAGCGCGGTGTAGGGGCGGAAGGTGTCGGCGAGCGCGGCCACGTCCTTGTCGTCGCCGACGGCCATCGGCAGGGTCGGGCAGACGTCGAACCCGTCGAGGGTCTTGCCCGCCTTCTCCCGGCCCGCGCGCAGATGCGTGAGGGTGGTCTCCTCCAGGTGCTCGGCGGCGGGGAAGATCAGCAGGGCGCCGTCGGCGATCTCGCCGGTCTGCTCCAGGTTCTTCGGGCCGATCGCCGCGATGTACAGCGGGATGTGCTCGCGCTGCGGGTGCACGGTCAGCTTGAGCGGCTTGCCCGGACCGCCCGGCAGCGGCAGCGTCCAGTGCTCGCCCTCGTACGAGAGCCGCTCACGGGTCATCGCCTTGCGGACGATCTCCACGTACTCGCGGGTGCGGGCCAGCGGCTTGTCGAAGGTGACGCCGTACCAGCCCTCGGAGACCTGCGGTCCGGAGACGCCGAGGCCGAGCCGGAAACGGCCGCCGGAGAGGGTGTCCAGGGTGGCCGCGGTCATCGCGGTCATCGCGGGCTGGCGGGCCGGGATCTGGAAGATGGCGGAGCCGACGTCGATGCGCTCGGTCTGGGCGGCGACCCAGCTGAGCACGGTGGCCGCGTCGGAGCCGTACGCCTCGGCCGCCCAGCACACGGCATAGCCCAGCCGGTCGGCCTCCTGGGCCACGGCCAGATTGTCCCCGTCCATTCCCGCACCCCAGTAGCCGAGGTTGAGTCCGAGTTTCATGGCCGATTCCCCTTACCCGTGAGTAACGTCTCTGTGGCGCAGACCTTAGCGCGCGGGCGCGGGCGCTGCCCCGCGCGGGCCCGGACGAGTTGTCCACAGGCAACCCACCGCGCTGGTTCCGGCCAGTAATCTCGCGGACATGGAGCAGAGGCATCTCGGCCGTACCGGCCTGCGCGTGTCCCGGATCGGACTCGGCACCCTCACCTGGGGCCGGGACACCGAAGAACATGACGCCGCGGACATGCTCAAGGCGTTCTGGGAGGCCGGCGGCACCCTCGTCGACACCGCGGACGTGTACGGCGGCGGGGAGGCGGAGTATCTGCTCGGGCGGCTGATGGAGCGCCTCGTGCCCCGCCGCGACCTGGTCGTCTCCACGAAGGCGGGCAGCGTCCCGTACCCCGGTCGCCGCTTCGACGGCTCCCGCGGGCATCTGCTCGCCGCGCTGGACGCCTCCCTCGACCGCCTGGGCACGGACCATGTGGACCTGTGGCACATCCACGCGTGGGACGCCGAGACCCCGCTGGAGGAGACGCTCCAGGCCCTGGACATAGCGGTGGCCAGCGGCCGGGCCCGGTACGCGGGGGTGTCCAACTTCTGCGGCTGGCAGCTCGCCAAGGCGGCCACCTGGCAGCTCGCGGCACCGGGCACCCGCACCCGGCTGGCCAGCACGCAGATGGAGTACTCGCTGCTCCAGCGGGGCGTGGAGCGGGAGGTGCTGCCCGCCGCGCTGGACCTGGGCGTGGGCCTGCTGCCGTCCTCCCCGCTCGGCCGGGGCGTGCTGACCGGAAAGTACCGGCACGGCACGCCCGCCGACTCGCGCGGCGCCTCCGAGCATCTGGCGCCCTTCGTGGAGCCGTATCTGGACGACACGGCGACGCGCATCGTGGACGCGGTGACGACGGCCGCCGACGGGCTCGCGGTCACCCCGCTCCAGGTGGCCCTCGCCTGGGTCCGCGACCGCCCCGGCGTCACCGCCCCGATCGTCGGCGCGCGCACCGCGCAGCAGCTCACGGCGGCTTTGTCAGTGGAGACGCTTAGTCTTCCTGACGAGATCTGCCGGGCGCTGGACGATGTGTCGGCGCCTGTGCACCGCTATCCCGATCACGACTGGAGCACGCTGTGAGCACGGAACCGGAGACCACGGAGGACACGCGGCCGGGGACACCGGAGACGCCGGAGGCGCCGGACGAGGTGGCCGGGAATGGTCTTACGGCGGACGGCGATGACGGGGTGTCCGGTACGACCGATGTGGCGGAGGGCGACTCGGGCGAGGAGACGGCCGAGGGGGCTCCGGAGGTCTCACGGCCGGAGTCGGCCGATGGTGCCGCCGCCGGGCCGGAGCTGTCCGAGGCCGCGGCGGAGCTGGCGGCGCAGCGGATCGAGCGGGAGCGGATCGAGCGGCGCAAGGCGGAGCGGAAGGCGCCCGTCGAGAGCGGCGCCAAGCTGAGCGGGAAGGCGGCCGATCTGCTGGCCGCCGTGCGCGCGGTGGAGGGCGGCAAGAAGCCGGCGACCGCGGTGTTCGCCGAGCCCTCGCCCCCCGCGCCCGAGCGGGCGGCCCAGCCGGGCCCCGCGGCGACTTCGGCCCGTCCGGCGACACCGGAGCCGGAGGGGGTGCACCAGGAGCGCCCCGCGCCTGCCCCCACCTCCGCGCCTGACCCGGCCTCCGCGCCCGCCCCCGTCTCCGTCTCCGCACCGGTCGGTCCGTCGCCGCAGGCGGTGGACGCGGTGCGCCGGGTGCTCGCGGAGGGCGGGGCGCCGGAGGCGCTGGGCAGGCAGGCAGCCGTGGCGCTCGGCGAGGGCGCCGGGGAGGTTCTGCGGGAGGATCCCTGGCAGTTGCTGCGCGTACCGGGGGTGCGGCCCGAGCAGGCGGACGGGTTCGCGCGGGCGCTGCTCGGTGCCGGATGCGGTCCGGAGGACGAGCGGCGGGGGCGGGCGGTGGCGGTGTGGCTGCTGGAGCAGGCGGCCCTCGCCGGGCACACCGCCCTGGAGCTGCCCGCGCTCACCGCGGCCCTGGCCCAGCGGGGCGTGCCGGACCCGGACGAGGCCGTGCAGTCCACCCTGGCCGAGGGCGAGGCGCTGGTGTTCGAGGACGCGCTGGAGGAGGCGGGCGCCCCGGCCGTGCGGGCGGAGGACGACGAGGAGGAGGCGGAGCGCCCGGTGCGGGTGCTCATCGCCCTGGAGCGGTACGCCCTGGCCGAGGAGAGCCTCGCCGACGGCCTGGCCCGGTTGGTCAACTCCCCGGTCCGGGAAACCTCTCAGGCGTGGGCGCCGGTCGTCGCAGCGGTGTCCGGCGGCGCCGCCGAGCTGGCCCGCGCGGTCGCCGGGCACGGCCTGGTCCTGCACACCGGCGGCGAGGCCGCCCGCGCAGAACCGGCGGCCCTGCTCGCCGCCGCCCTGGACGCGGGCCTGCGGGCCCTCGCCGTGTGCCACACCCCGGAGGGCCGCGACCGTCTCGCCGCGCTGTCGCCGGCGGGGGGCACGGGCACCGTCGCCGGGCTGCTGGCCGGTGCCGAGGGACCCGGCCGGGACGCGGACGGGGCGCTGCAGCTGGACCTGCTGATCGTGCTGGACGCCCCCCAGCTGGACGTGGAGGGCGCGGCGATGCTGGTGGAGTCGCTGCCCGACGGGGCGCGGCTGGTGCTCAGCGGGGATCCGGCGCTGCTGTGGTCGGCCGGTCCCGGTCGGGTCTTCGCCGATCTGCTCGCGGCCCGTGCCTGCCCCCAGATCGCCTCCCGGCTGCCCGACCCCGGTCCGATCGGCGAGCTGGTCTCCGGGATCGGCATCGGCGAGCTGAACCAGGTCGAGGCGCCCGGCAAGGAGGTCGTGATCGTGCCGGTGCGGGACGCGGGCGAGGCCGTGCACCGGGCGGTGCAACTGGTCGCGGAGTCGGTGCCGCGGGCCTTCCAGGTCCCCGTCGGGGGGACCGTGGTGATCACGCCGGGCCATGGCGGCGCGGCCGGCACCCGAGCCCTGAACGCCGCCCTGAAGGAGCGCCTCAACCCCGGCCCCGGCCGGTTCGGCGGCTTCGACCCCGGCGACCGGATCGCCTACTCCCCCGCACCGGGCCGGACGCTGCCGGGCACGGTGGTGAGGGCCGACGCCGAGGGACTGCACCTGTCCTGCGCGGGCGGCCCCGTGGTCGTACCGCGTGAGCGGGTGGAGGGATGTGTGCGACACGGATGGGCGCTGACCGCGCACCAGGCGGTGGGCGGTCGCTGGCCCGCGGCGGTCGTGGTGCTTCCCGGCGACGCCGCGGGGGCGCTCAGCAGGCCGTGGGTGTACACGGCGTTCGGCCGGGGCGAGCGGCATCTGTCCGTGGTGCACGGGGTGGAGGGTGCGCTGCCGCGGGCGGTCGCGGAGGTCCCGGCCAAGCCGCGTACGACCCGGCTGGCAACCCTGCTGCGCCCGCAGGCACCGACCGGCTGAGGCGCGGCGCCACCAGGGTGACCTGTTGCGGCGGGGGGGGGGGGGGGGGGGGGGGGGGGGGGGGGGGGGGGGGGGGGGGGGGCGGAGGAGGGGGAAGGGGGGCGAGATACCGAGAAAACACCCCCAT
>NZ_JBVJUC010000021.1:0-17737 GCF_055605065.1 Streptomyces sp. NPDC037203 | reverse complement strand
GTGCGCGTGGCCCTGGCTGCCGTAACCGATGACCGCGACCTTGCGGTTCTGGATGATGGACAGGTCGGCGTCGGCGTCGTAGAACAGCTCGGCCATGGTCGCAAACTCCTTGTGGTGGTGGGTAAGAGGGGGCGGTTGCTCAGGCGGTTCGGGCGGTCGCGGCGAGCGGCAGCGGGCGGGTCTCGCGGAGGCCGCGTTCGGTCAGCGAGCGGGAGCCGCGGCCGATGGCGATCGCGCCGGACTGGACCAGCTCCTTGATGCCGAACTGCGCCAGCATCCGCAGCATCGCGTCGAGCTTGTCGCCGGCGCCGGTGGCCTCCAGCGTCACCGCCTCGGGCGTGACGTCGACGGTGCGGGCGCGGAAGAGTCCGGCGATCTCCAGGATCTGCGAACGGGTGGCGTTGTCGGCGCGGACCTTCACGAGGACGAGTTCGCGCTGCACCGCGCAGGGCGCCTCCAGTTCGACGACCTTCAGCACGTTGACGAGCTTGTTGAGCTGCTTGGTGACCTGCTCCAGGGAGAGTTCGTCGTCGACGCGGACGACGATCGTGACGCGGGAGAGGTCCGGGTGCTCGGTGGTGCCCACGGCGAGCGAGTCGATGTTGAAGCCGCGGCGGGAGAACAGGGCGGCGATCCGGGCCAGGATGCCGGGGGTGTTCTCGGCCAGGACGGAGAGCGTGTGCTGGGACATGTCGGAGGGTCCTCTCAGTCGTCCGCGGCGTCGCCGAAGTCGGGACGTACGTCACGGGCGGCCATGATGTCGTCGTTGGAAGTGCCGGCCGGGACCATCGGCCACACCATCGCGTCCTCGTGGACGATGAAGTCCACCACCACCGGACGGTCGGTGACCGAGTTGGCCTTGTCGATGACCTGGTCCAGTTCGTCCGGGGACTCGCAGCGCAGCCCCACGCAGCCCATCGCCTCGGCGAGCAGGACGAAGTCCGGGACCCGCGTGCCCCGGTGGGCCGCGGAGCCCACGCCGCGCGTGGAGCCGGTCGCGGCGTTGGTCGCGCCGTCGTGCAGCACGGTGTTGGAGAACCGCGCCCCGTAGAAGAGGTTCTGCCACTGGCGGACCATGCCGAGGTTGCCGTTGTTGATGACGGCGACCTTGACCGGGATGTTGTTCAGGGCGCAGGTGGTCAGTTCCTGGTTGGTCATCTGGAAGCAGCCGTCGCCGTCGATCGCCCACACCGTGCGGTCGGGCCGGCCGGCCTGCGCGCCCATCGCGGCCGGGACCGCGTAGCCCATCGTCCCGGCGCCGCCGGAGTTGAACCAGGTGCCCGGCTCCTCGTGCGGCAGGAACTGCGCCGCCCACATCTGGTGCTGGCCGACGCCGGAGGCGAACAGGGTGCCCGCGGGGGCGAGCCGGCCGATGCGCTCGATGACCAGCTGCGGGGAGAGCGATCCGTCGCGGGGCAGGTCGTAGCCGCGGGGGTAGGTGTCCCGCCAGTGGTTCAGGCAGCGCCACCAGGCGTTGTAGTCGCCGGCGCCGCCCGCCTCCCGTACGGCGGCCGCCAGCGCGGCGATCACCTCGCGGGCGTCGCCGACGATCGGCACGTCCGCGTACCGGTTCTTGGAGATCTCCGCCGGGTCGATGTCGGCGTGCACGACCTTGGCGCCCGGCGCGAAGCTGTCCAGCCTGCCGGTGACACGGTCGTCGAAGCGGGCGCCGAGGGCCACGATCAGGTCCGCCTTCTGCAGGGCCGCCACGGCGGACACGTCGCCGTGCATGCCGGGCATGCCCAGGTGCTGCGGATGGCTGCCGGGGAAGGCGCCGAGCGCCATCAGCGTGGTGACCACCGGCAGGCCGGTCAGTTCGGCGAGGTCGCGCAGTTCGGCGGTGGCCCCGGCCTTGAGGACGCCGCCGCCGACGTACAGCACGGGACGTGCGCACGCGGCGATCAGCCGGGCCGCCTCGCGGACCTGCCGCGGGTGCGGGCGGGTCCGCGGGCGGTAGCCGCGCAGCTGCGCCGACGAGGGCCAGGCGAAGGTGGTGCGCGCCTGGAGGGCGTCCTTGGTGATGTCGACCAGGACCGGGCCGGGGCGGCCGGTGGCGGCCAGGTGGAAGGCCGCGGCGATGGTCCGGGGGATGTCCCCGGCGTCGGTGACGAGGAAGTTGTGCTTGGTGATCGGCATGGTGATGCCGACGATGTCCGCCTCCTGGAAGGCGTCCGTGCCGATCGCCTTCGACGACACCTGGCCGGTGATCGCCACGAGCGGTACGGAGTCCATGTACGCGTCGGCGATCGGCGTCACCAGATTCGTGGCGCCCGGCCCCGAGGTCGCGATGCAGACGCCGGGCTTTCCGGTGGCCTGCGCGTAGCCGGCCGCGGCGTGGCCGGCGCCCTGCTCGTGCCGGACCAGGATGTGGCGGATCTTCGCCGAGTCCATCATCGGGTCGTACGCCGGCAGAATCGATCCGCCGGGGATCCCGAACACGGTGTCCACGTCCGCCTCTTCGAGAGCGCGGATCAGTGACTGGGCGCCGGTCATGGGTTCGTCGGCGGCGCGCACCCGCGGCAGGCGGGCCGCGGGGGCCTCTTGCACGGTCGTTGACATGCTTGCTTCCCGGTGTTCGTAGGGATGGTGGAGTGAGCGGGGCGCCGTGTGGAGTCAGACCGGGGTCCCTCCCGTCAGGAGTGCGGGCGGGGCCGCGCGGACCAGGGCGGCGGCCTGCGGACCGGCGAGCCGGGTGATGGTCGGGCCGGGGCCGGCGAGTTCGCCGCGCACCGCGACCGCCGCCGCGTAGCCCCGGTCCACCGGGACGTCCAGCAGGGTCCAGCCGGACGGCGGGTAGGGGCCGCCCGGTGCTCCGGTGCCGACGTAGTCCAGGGACGGATCGCGTCCCAGTCCGGTGCCGAGGCCCTTGAGATAGGCCTCCTTGCGGGTCCACAGCCGCGCCAGTGCGCGGGGCCGCAACGCCGGTGCGAGAGCGGCCAGTTCCTCCTGCTCGGCCACGTGCAGCATCGAGGCCAGTTCGGCGGTGGCCGTCTGGTCCGACACCAGGTCCACGTCGACGCCGATCGGCGCGGGCGCCGTACCGACGAGGGCGAGGTCGCCCCGGTGGGAGAGCGAGAAGAACACATCGTCGCGGCCCGTGCCGAGCACGGTGGGCCGGCCGTGCGGGCCGCCGCAGCAGGGGCAGGTGTCCCGGCCGAAGTGGATCTCCTCGGGGCGGCGGCGCAGGTACGCCCCGAGCAGCCGCCGAAGTGCCACATGCGCGGCCGTGAACCGGATGCGGTCGGGCGTGTGCATGAAGGCGGCGGCGCGCCGGCGTTCGGTCGCGTCGAGCACCGCCTCGTCCAGGATGCCGGCGGTGACATCCGAGACCCTCAGGAGCCAGAGGTCGAGTGAGCCGGAGGGTGGTAGCTCACGGGCGACCCACGGCAGTGTTCCTTCCACGGGGTCTCTCCTGTTCGTACTCGAAGGAGCCGACCGGGAGTCATGAACCACCGGGCGCGGAGGGCAGGTCGTGCCTGCCGCGCAGGGGCCCGATCAGCAGTAACAGGGGGGTGACCGCGAGTCCGGCGGTCAGCAGCCACAGCGTCGGCCGCAGCCCGAGCGCCGTGCCGAGCACGCCGCCGAGCAGGGAACCGAGCGGAATGGCACCGAAGTTCGCCACCGAGATGCAGGCCGTGATGCGGCCGAGCAGCCGGGGCGGGCAGTACCGCTGGCGGAACGCGCCCTGGATCACATTGGCGAGCACCACACCGAGGGCGAGCAGGGCGCTGCCGGCCACGAGCGCGGCCAGCATCGGTCCCTTGTGCGCCATCGGGATCAGCAGAGCGAAGGGGGCCGTGGTGGCGGTGGCCGCCAGCAGCCCGCGCGCGGTGCCCCAGCGGGCGGTGACGCGCTTGGCGGCGGCCGCGCCGAGGATGCCGCCGACGCTGGCGGAGGCCAGCAGCCAGCCGGTCGCGCCCTCCGGCACGCCGAGCAGGCGGATCATGAACACGGGCAGGATCGCCTGGTACGCCGACAGCAGCAGGTTGGTGACGGTGCCGTAGGCGGTCAGCACCCGCAGATAGGGGTCGCGGACGGTGTGCTGGAGCCCCTCGCGGATCTCCCTGCGCAGCGGGGTGCGCTCGCGTACGGGGTCGCGCGGGGCCTCCCGGCCGCCGATGCCGAGCAGGCACAGCGCCGAGAAGAGGAAGGTGCCGGCGTTGACCAGCAGGCCGTAGACCGCCCCGAAGCCCTGGGCGAGCAGACCGCCGCCGCCGAGGCCGGCCATCTGGGCGACCGACTCGCTGCCGGTCAACTTGGCGTTGGCTTCCTGGAGTTGGTCGCGGTCGACGATGGAGGGCACGTACACCTTGTACGAGATTCCGAAGAACACCGCGGCCAGGCCGTTGAGCAGCGCCACCACCAGCAGGTGCGTCATGGTGAGCACGCCGAGCCAGGCGGCCACCGGCACGCTCGCGAGCAGCAGCGCGGAGGCGAGGTTGCACACCAGCATCAGCGGGCGCCGCCGCATCCGGTCCACCCAGGCGCCGGCCGGCAGGCCGATCAGCAGCCAGGGCAGCCAGGGTGCCGCGGCCAGCACACTCACGCTGAGCGTGCTGGCGTTCAGGGTGACCACGGCGACCAGGGGCATCGCCACGGTGGTGATGTTGATGCCGACCCGGTTGGTGGTCTCGCCGAACCACAGCAGGCGGAAGTCGCGGTTGCGGGACAGCGGCGGCCGGGGCGGGGCGGGGGCCGTGGCCTCGGCGGTGCGGACGTCCTGGCTCATTCCCCGGCCACCTTCCGTACGGCCTCGCGGAGCAGCTCCTCCGCGGCCGACCAGCGCCCGCGCCGGGCGTCCGACTCGGCGCGGTGGGCGGCGAGTTCACGGCGCAGCGGCGGCAGTCCGTCGCTGCCGGGGCCGCCGCCGTGAGCGCAGGCGGCGGCCACCTCGGCGGGGTCCAGATCGCCCCCGAAGCCGGCCGTCTCCGCGAGCGGGCGGCCCGAGTCGAGGGCGGCCAGCACGGTCTCGCCGACCCGGTGGTGCGCGGCGCGGAACGGCATGCCGTCCGCGACCAGGCGCTCCGCGAGGTACGTCGCCGCGGTGAACCCGTCGCGGGCGCGCTCGGCCATCCGCTCGGGGCGCGGCTCGGTGCCCGCCACCACCAGCCGCAGCAGCGTCACCGCGTCGGTGGTGTCCCCGAGGCCGGGCCACAGGTGGCGCATGGCCTCGGTGCCGACGGCGATGGCGTTGGTGTAGCCGGCGGTGGTCATCGCCGAGGCGGCGCTCACCAGGGCGCCCAGGCTCGCGGTGGAGCGGCCCTGGATGTGCTCCAGCGGGAACGGGTTGCGCTTTTGCGGCATCATCGAGCTGGAACCGACCAGCGTGTCCGCGACCCGCAGCAGCGCCGCCTCCTCCGAGGTCCAGAAGCCGAGGTCGCGGGCGACCCGCGCGAGGGTGACGCCGAGCATCGCGGACGTGGCCAGCAGATCGAGGGCGAAGTCCCTGGAGGCCACGGCGTCCACGGAGTTGGGGGCGGACCGGGTGAACCCGAGGAGCCGGGCGGTCCGTTCGGGGTCGACCGGGACGGAGGTGCCGCCGATCGCGCCGGCGCCCAGCGGGTTGACGTCCAACTGGCGCCCCGCGTCCAGGAGCCGGCCGTAGGAGCGCAGCACCGCGCCCGCCACCGCGGCCAGGTAGTGCCCGTAGGTGATCGGCACGGCGGGCTGGCCGTGGGTGTACGCCGGCATGGTGACGTCCGCGTACCGCTCGGCCCGGTCGAGGAGCACGTCGGCGAGCCGGTCGACGGCGTCCAGCAGGGCGAGGTAGGGGGTGCGGGTGCGCAGCCGGGCGGTGGTGGCGTTGAGGTCGTTGCGGGAGCGGCCGGTGTGCAGGATGCCGCCGGTCTCGTCGCCCAGCCGCTCGATCAGCCAGCCCTCGTAGGCGAGGTACACCCCGCGGGGCATCGGGCGGCCGCGGACGGGGCCGAAGTCGGCGGCGCGCAGCTCCTCCACGGCGCGCAGCAGGGCGGCGGCCCGCTCGGGGTCCACCACACCGCGTTCGGTGAGCATGACCAGGTGGGCGCGGTCGACCTGGCTGATCCGGCGCAGCTCGCCGCCGAGCGGATCGGCCGCGTCCGCGGACACGGTGCGGTCGTAGACGATGGCGTGCGCCTCGGGGTCCAGCGCCGAACTGAGCCGGCCGGTGTGCACGCCGTCGCGTGCGGGGGCGGTGGTCATGAGAGGTCCTCGGAAGTGGGAAGCGGGCGGCGTTCCCGGCACTCGGGGGAGTGCGGGGAAGGGGGGCCGGGGCGGTGCGGCACGGCGGTCGTACGTCTTCCGCGCGCCGTCCTTCCGTGCGTCGTCCCTCCGTGCGTGGTCTCTCCGCGGGACGTCTCTTCGCGGGGCGTCTCCTCGCGAGCCGGGCGCCGGTGGGCCGGGTGGCGGACGGCGTTCACGCCGGCACCTCCTCCCGGATCGCGGCGGTGGGGGTGATCGCCTCCGCGAGGAGTGCCGCCGCCCGGTCCGCGGCCGCGGCCGCCTCGGCCGACCGGTCCCCGACCGCGATCACATGGCCGAGCCGGCCGCGGAAGTCGGCGGCGGGGCCGACCGGTTCGCCGGGGGCGCGGTACAGGACCGTCTCGACCACCCCCGGTACGGCGGCGGCCCGGCCCTGGACAGGCGCGGGATCGAGGTCGAGGATGCCGTCGCGGTCGGTGGTCAGGAAGCGGATCGAGGCGCGGCCGTACAGGGTGCGTTCGGGGTGCGGCGGGCGGCCCAGGGCGGCCAGCACCTGGGCCTGGACCAGGTCGATCCCGCAGGCCCGGCGGACCAGTTCGGGGATCATGCCGCCGGCCAGCCGCGGGTTGACCTCGATCACCTTGGCGCGGGGGCCGTCCAGCCGCAGCTCCACATGGGCCGCGCCCCAGCCGAGGCCGAGCGCCGCCACGGCCCGTACCGCGGTCGTCCGCAGCTCGCGCTCCAGGTCCGCGGGCAGCGCCGCCGGCACGTCGTGGCCCATCTCCACGAACGCGGGCAGCGGCCCCACGTGCTTGGCCACGGCCACCACCGCCTCGGTGCCGAACACCTCCACGGAGAACTCGGCGCCGGTCAGGTACTCCTCGACGAGGATCCGGGCCGGGGTCGCCACCCCGCGCTCGTTCACGGTGGCCGCCAGCAGCGCCCGCGCGTGCCCGGCGACCTCGTCCACGTCCGCGCACAGCCGTACGCCCAGGCTGCCCGAGCCCTGCACCGGCTTGACCACGACGGGCAGCCGGTCCGCCGCCGCCACCGCGTCCGCCACGGTCGACACCACCGCGAAGCCCGGCACGCCCACCCCGGCGGCGGCGAGCACCCGGCGCTGCTCGGCCTTGTCCCGGCAGGAGCGCACCGCGGCCGCCGAGGGACCGGGCAGGCCGAGCCGGGACGCCAGCTCGGCGGCCGCCGGGACGTAGTACTCCGAGCTGGTCAGCACCCCGGCGACGGGCGCCTCGAGGGCCAGCGCGTCCGCCGCCCGCGCCAGGGCGGCCGGATCGGACGTGTCGGTGACGACGGTACGCAGCCCGTCCGCGGCCGCGTACGGATAGCGGGCCGGGTCCGCGCTCAACAGGACCGGTACGACGCCCAGTTCGGCGGCCCGGCGGGCGAACAGCCGTCCGGTGCCGGTGGTGTTGGACTCCACCAGGAGCAGCAGCCGCCCGCTCATGACGTCATCCCCGGCATCATCACGTCGTCGAAGCCGCGCCGCGCCCACATGAGCCGGGACCACACCGGCGGGGCGTCCAGCGGGTGTTCCACGGTGACGGGGGCGCCGCCGGGGGCGGGCGCGGGGACGATGCCCTGCTCCCGCAGCCAGGCGTCGTTGTAGACGGTCGACTGGTAGCGGTAGCCCTCGTCGGGCAGCACCATGACGACCGTGCTGCCGGGGTTCCGCTCCGCCCACCAGGACGCCACCTGGAAGGACGCGCCGCTGGTCGGGCCCATGAACAGGCCGTGCCTGCGGTACAGCTCGTGGGTGGCGTGGAAGGCCTCGGGGGCGGTCACCCAGTGCGCCTCGTCGTACGCCGAGTGCCGCACGTTGCCCGGATGGATGCTGCTGCCCAGCCCGCGCAGGGTGCGCGGGGCGTCCGTGGTGCCGAAGATGATGCTGCCGTGGGTGTCGACGCCGACCAGGTGCAGCTGCGGGTTGCGGGGCCGCAGCGCGGCGGCGAGCCCGCCCGTCGAGCCGCCCGAACCGACCGGCCCCACCAGGCAGTCGACGGTGCCGAGGGTGTCGTCGATCAGGTCGGCGACGATGCCGTAGGCCCCCGGATTGTCGGGGTTGTCGTACTGGCCGGGCACGAACGCGTCGGGCTGCCGGCGGCACAGCTCGGCCACCCGCGCCAGGCGCGCGCCCTGGATGCCGCCGGGCTGGCCGGTGTGCTCCACGATGTCCACCGTGGTGCCCAGCATTTCGAGACGGGTGCGCAGCTCCTGGTCGATGGCGTTGTCGCCGACGATGGTCAGCGGATAGCCGCGCAGGTTGCACACCATGGCCAGGCCCAGGGCGAAGGTGCCGGAGGAGGTCTCGATGACCGGGGTGCCCGGCGTGAGCACGCCGGCGGCCTCGGCCCGGTCGAGGATGTAGCGGGCGGGCAGCAGCTTCATCAGGCTGAAGGCGGCCGCGTAGAGGTTGTCGCCCACCTTGATGATGCGTGGCAGCTCGGTGGCCTCCACGATCGAGGAGTGGGCCTGGGGAAGGGTCGTCGTCGTCATGTCAGTCACCCGTGGTGTAGTTCCACTGCTCGTCGATTCCGGTGCTCCGCAGGAGGTCCTGCGCCAGTGCGGTGCGCGCCTCGGCCTCGGGGTCGTCCCGGTCGAAGAGGAGGCCCGCGATGTCCCCGCTGTGCGCCACCTGCACGCCCACCGCGCCCGAGGTGCGCGCGATGTCCCGGATCCGGTCGAAACCGGGGACCGGCAGATGCCGCTGGTTGATCTCCGCGCTCGCCGTCGCCACCGAGCCCAGCAGCGCGACGTCCTTCATGTGGATGGCCTCCCGCAGCCGGTCCCGCAGCAGGGCGAACCGCTCGATCTCGGCCTCGTCGTACCGGGCCGGCGGAAGCGTCAGGGTGTCGACGCCCTTGCCGCGGTTGGAGGGGCGCGAGCCGAAGCCCAGGACGCGCAGGGGCGGCATCCGGTAGCCGAAGTCCTCGATGACGGTGCCCTCGCGCTGTGCGAACAGCACCGTGGAGTTCTCGAACATCAGTGAGTCGGAGGCGGTCTCCGCGCGGACCGCGAGCCGGGCCACCTCGACGGGCGGCAGCGGATCGGCGAACGCGTCCTTCACCGCCCAGATGGCGGACAGCACATCGCTGGTGGAGGAGCCGAAGCCCCGGCACAGCGGCACGTCGCCGGTCAGCTCCAGATGGCCGCCGACCACGCCGGCGCCCGCCGGGACGACCGCCCGCACGGCCAGTTCGGCCGCCCGCCGCGCCTTGCCCTTCCAGTCCGGTGTCACGGTGACCCCGGTGCCGGACGCCGGAGTGAAGGTCGCCCGAGTGGTGTGGATGGTGCAGGGCAGCGTCACCAGTCCGCGCACGAGCCCGTCGCGGCCGGTGAAGACACCCTGAAGAATCTCGCCGTGATGGACGGGTGCCGAAGCTGCCCCGACACGCCAGTCGAAATGATCCACCATGTCCTTGACCTTCTGTAGCCGGTGAAGCCGTGACCTGCGGACCCCTTCACGCTACGGAGGCCGAAACCCGTTCTCCGGCGGCAACAGCGGCAGGTTGTGGGCGGTTGGCGGCGGGGCGGTGCGCCGGGCACGCGAAGGCGCCCGGAGCCGCCGTACCGGCAGCTCCGGGCGCCTTCGCGACGGGAGTCGACTAGTGCCGTACCCCCCGCAGTTGCTCGTTCAGCACCTTGCCTATCTCGCGCAGCGGTTCGCTGCCGGTCAGTTCCCAGTGCGCGCAGTCGACGTCGTACTCCTCGACGTGGCCGAGAACGTACGGCGCCCAGGACTCGGCGCCGGTGGCGGCGGACGGCGTGCGGCGGGCGTTGAAGAACACCGCGCCGCCGCCGAACCGCCGCTCGGGCACGTACCGGTAGCGCATCTCCAGGTGCGCGGCCGTGGCCTCGACGACCGCGGCCGCCTGGGCCGGGTCCAGGGCGCCCAGGATCGGGTCCTCGCGCCGCAGCACGGCGGCGAGTTCGGCCGGGTCGGGGGCCGACCGGGCGCAGCGCACGTCGAGTTCGGCGCCGCGGGTGCCGAGGAACGCGGTGAGCACCTCGTGTCCGTCGACGGCCGGGGCGGTGAAGCCGTCGGGCAGCGGATAGGCGTCGAGCAGGGCGAGCAGCGCCACCTCCTCGCCCAGTTCCTCCAGGCGGGCCGCGATCGCGTGGGCGACGAGTCCGCCGAAGGACCAGCCGAGCAGGTGGTACGGGCCGTGCGGCTGGACCGCGCGGATCTCGGCCAGGTAGGTGTCCGCCATCTCCGCCATGCTCGCGGGGCGCAGCGCCGGGTCGGTCAGCTCCCGCGCCTGGAGCCCGATCAGCGGCCGGTCGCCGAGGTGCCTGAGCAGTCCGGCGTAGCACCAGCTCATCCCGGAGACCGGGTGGACGCAGAACAGCGGGGGCTCGTCGCAGCCGGCGGCGGTCCGGATCGGCAGGACCGTCTCCAGCGGGTCGCCGCCCGCGTCCGCGGCGATGTGCTCGGCGAGCAGGGCGGGCGTCGGGTGCTGGAACAGGTCTCGGATGGTGACCGGGGTGTCCCAGACCGCGCGGATGCGGCCGATGAGCCGGGTGGCGAGCAGGGAGTGCCCGCCGAGGCGGAAGAAGTGGTCGTCGATGCCGACCTCGGGCAGACCGAGCACGGCCGCGTACAGGCCGCACAGGATCTCCTCGGCGGGGGTGCGCGGCGCCCGTCCGCCGGTGGTCACCGCCGCCGGCGGCGCGGGCAGGGCGCGCCGGTCGAGCTTGCCGTTCACGGTGAGCGGCAGGGCGTCGAGGGCGACGATCGCGCCGGGCACCATGTACTCGGGCAGTACGGCGGCCGCGTGCCGGCGCAGCTCGGCCACGTCCACCGGGTCCGCCCCGGCGTCGGCGGCCACCACATAGGCCACCAGCCGCTTGTCGCCCGGCCGGTCCTCCCGGATCAGCACCGCGCACTGCGCGACCGAGGGGTGCCGCAGCAGCGCCGACTCGATCTCGCCGGGCTCGATGCGGAAGCCGCGCAGCTTGATCTGCTGGTCCGCCCGCCCCAGGTACTCCAGCGCGCCGTCCTGGTTCCAGCGGGCCAGGTCGCCGGTGCGGTACATCCGCGCGCCGGGCGCCCCGTGCGGGTCGGCCACGAACCGCTCGGCGCTCAGCGCCGGGCGCCCGATGTAGCCGTGGGCCAGGCCGTGCCCGGCGACGTACAGCTCGCCGGGCACGCCCGGCGGCAGCAGCCGCAGGTTCTCGTCCAGGACGTAGGCGTGCTTGCCGGTGATCGGCCGGCCGATGGGGATCGCGGGCGCGGCCCCGGTGATGGTGTGGGCGGTGGTGAAGCCCATGCTCTCGGCCGGCCCGTAGCCGTTGACCAGGTGCAGATGGGGGTGGTCGGCCAGGGCCCTGGCGGTGTGCGCGGGTGAGGCCGCCTCGCCCGCCGTCATGGCCTCCCGCACGCGGGCGAACACCGCCGGGTGCTCGTCCAGCATGTGGTTGAACAGGCTCGCCGACATCTGGAGCGTGGTGACCTGGTGGCGCTCCACCAGCTCCGCGATCCGGTGCGGGTCGGTGTGCTGGCCGGGCTGGAGCACGCACACTCCGCCGTGCAGCAGGGGCCCGAACACTTCGAGCGCGAACGCGTCCCAGGACACCGGGGAGCTCTGCAGATACGTCTGCTCGGGACCGAAGTCGAGGTAGTCCGGCCCGATGAAGGTGGCTGCCAGCGCCCGGTGCGAGGCCGCCACGCCCTTGGGGGTCCCGGTCGAGCCCGAGGTGAACATCACGCAGGCGGTGGCCTCCGGGTGCCCGCCGGTCGCCACCGGGGTGCCGGGCAGCGCGCCGATCGCGGGGGCGTCCACGGTCAGGTCGATCAGCGGTGCCGCGGTGGGCAGCGCGATCAGATGACTCTGGGTGACCAGGGCGGACGGCCCGGTCTGGGCGAGTACGGCGGTGAGCCGCTCGGCCGGGAACTGCGGGTCGAGGACGGTGTATCCGGCGCCCGCCTTCAGCACCGCGAGGATGGTGGCGATCAGGTGCGGGGAGCGCTCCAGGTGCAGGGCGACCAGGCTGCCGGGGACGACTCCGCGCGCGGTGAGGTGCCGGGCCAGCCGGTTGGACCACACGTCCAGCTCGGCGTAGGTCAGCCGCTGCTCCTCGTACACCAGGGCGAGGGAGTCGGGGGTGCGGGCCGCCTGCCCGGCGAACAGCCCGTCGAGGCCGAGGGCCGGGGGCTGGGTGGCCGCCCCGCTCCACTCCCGCACCCGTCCGCGCTCGTCCTCGGACAGCAATTCCAGCTCGGTGACCGGGAGTCCGGGTGCCGCGGCGGCGGCTTCCAGCAGTCGTACGAGACGCTGCGCCGTCGCCTCGATGGTGCGGGCGTCGTACAGGTCGGTGGCGTACTCGACGGTGATGTCCAGGCCGTCCGGCGCCCCGTCCGCGCCGCGGTGCTCGGCGAAGGCGAAGGTCAGGTCGAACTTCGCGACCGAGGCGGAGGGGTACAGGAACTCCCCGTCCAGCGCACCGAGCCGGGGCGCCTCGGTGGAGGTGTCGCCGACGGTGAGCATGACCTGGAAGAGGGAGTGCCGGGCAGCGGTGCGCTCGGGGTTGAGGGCCTCCACGAGCCGGTCGAAGGGCAGGTCCTGGTGGGCCCAGGCGGCCAGGTCGGTCTCCCGGACGCGGCCCAGCAGCTCCCGGAAGCTCGGGTCGCCGCTCAGGTCGGTGCGCAGGACGAGGGTGTTGACGAAGAAGCCGACCAGGTCGTCCAGCTTCTGGTCGCCGCGCCCCGCGACCGGGGAGCCCAGCGGGATGTCGGGTCCGGCACCGGAGCGGGCGAGCAGGGTGGACACGGCGGCCTGGGCGACCATGAACAGGGTGGCGCCGCTGTCCTGGGCCAGCTCGGTGAGGGCCCGGTGCAGCCGGGCGCCGGCGCTCACGGTGTGCGTGGCGCCCCGGTTGGAGGGGGTGGCCGGGCGGGCCCGGTCCGCGGGCAGCGTGGCCTCCTCCGGCAGTGCGGCCAGCGCTTCCCGCCAGTGGGCGAGTTGGCGCTCCTCGTGCTCCTCGGCTAGCTGCTGCTGCCACAGCGCGTAGTCGGCGTACTGGACGGGCAGCGGCTCCCAGGTGGGCGCCCGGCCCTCGGTGCGGGCCGTGTAGGCGGTGGACAGGTCGCGGAAGAGGGGCGCGTTGGACCAGCCGTCGGAGGCGATGTGGTGGATCACCAGCGACAGCACGTGCTCCCGCTCGCCGAGCCGGAACAGGCGTGCCCGGAAGGGGAGTTCGCCCGCCAGATCGAAGGTGCGCGCGGCCTCCGCGGCCAGCAGCGCGGCCAGGTCCGGCTCGGTGGCGGCGGTCAGCGGCAGCTCGGCCGGCTCGGGCGCGAGGACCTGCTGGCAGGGGGTGTTCTCGTGGACCGGGTAGACGGTCCGCAGGCTTTCGTGCCGGGCCACCAGGTCGCCCAGCGCCTCGCGCAGCGCCTCGGCGTCCAGCTCGCCGGTCAGCCGCAGGGCCATCGGGATGTTGTACGTCGCCGAGGGGCCCTCCATCTGGTCCAGGAACCACAGCCGCTGCTGGGCCGAGGACAGCGGCACCCGCTCCGGGCGCTGCCGCGGTGCGAGCGCCGGCCGCCGGGCGTCGCCGTCCGCCGCGGTGAGCCGCTCGGCGAGCAGGGCGGCCGTCGGGTACCGGAACAGGTCCCGGATGGTGATGTCGGCGTTCCACACGGCCCGGATGCGGCTGATGAGCCGGGTGGCGAGCAGCGAGTGGCCGCCGCGGCGGAAGAAGTGGTCGTCGATGGTGGCCGACGGCAGCCCGAGGACCGCCGCGAACAGCCCGCACAGCACCTCCTCCGCGGGGGTGCGGGGCGCCCGTCCGCCCTCGGCCGCGCTCTGCGGGGGCGCGGGCAGCGCCCGCCGGTCGATCTTGCCGTTGGGCGTCAGCGGCAGCGCGTCGAGGGCCACGAACGCGGAGGGGACCATGTATTCGGGCAGCGCGGCGGAGATCTCCCGCTGCACCTCGTCCGTGTCCAGCGCCGCCCGCTGCGCGGCGACCAGGTAGGCGACGAGCCGCTTGTCGCCGGGCCGGTCCTCGCGGACGACGACCGTGGCCTGGGCGACGGAGGGGTGCGCGGTCAGGGCGCTCTCGATCTCGCCGGGTTCGATGCGGAAGCCGCGCAGCTTGACCTGCTGGTCGGCGCGGCCCAGGTACTCGAGGGAGCCCTCGTGGTTCCAGCGGACCAGGTCGCCGGTGCGGTACATGCGCTCGCCCGCGGGCCCGTAGGGGTCGGCGACGAACCGCTCCGCCGTCATACCGGGACGGTTGAGGTACCCCTGGGCGAGCCCCGCGCCCGCGATGTACAGCTCGCCCGGCGCGCCGGGCGGCACCAGCCGCAGCGCGGGATCGAGCACGTACAGCCGGTGGTTGTCGAGCGCCTCGCCGATCGGCACGGTGCCCGGATAGTCGAAGGGGCGGCGGACGCGGTGGGTGGCGGCGAAGGTGGTGGTCTCGGTCGGCCCGTAGCCGTTGACGACGGTCGTGTCCGGGCAGTGTTCGTGGATGCGGCGCACCGCCTCGGGCGGGACGACGTCGCCGCCCGCCCACACCTGGCGGACCCCGGCGAAGGCCTCGGGCGCCTCCTCGGCCATCACCCGGAACAGACCCGCCGTCAGCCACATCGCGGTGATGCCGTGGGTGTCGATCAGCCGCCGGTATGCGGCCGGGTCGAGGTGGCCGCGCGGGGCGACGACCAGGGTGCCGCCGTTGAGCCACGGCACCCAGATCTCGTACGTCGACGCGTCGAACGCGGCCGGCGAGTGGAACAGCACCCGGCGGTGGTCGCCGCCCGCGTACCGGGACTGGGCGGCCAGGTCGGCGACGTTGCGGTGGGTGACGGCGACGCCCTTGGGCACGCCGGTCGAGCCGGAGGTGAACATGGCGTACACCGGCTCGCCGGGGTGGATGCCGGTCACCGGCGCGGTGGCGGGCAGGTCCGCCGAGACCGCGGTGCCGTCCAGGACGACGACGCGGGCCGAGGTGGCGGCGGCCACCGGGTGGTCGGCCATCGCCGCGTCGGCGAGCAGCACCGGGGCGGCGGTGTCGGCGAGGATCCGCGCCAGCCGGGTGTCCGGGTCGGTGGTGTTCAGCGGGGCGTAGACCGCGCCGGCCTTCACGATCGCCAGCAGCGCGGTGAGCAGCCCGGCCGAGCGCTCCATCAGGACGGCGACCACGTCACCGCGCCCGATGCCCAGGCCGATGAGCCGGTGGGCGAGCCGGTTGGTCAGCTCGTCCAGCTCGCGGTAGCTGAAGTCCTCGTACTCGTCGACCATCGCGACCGCGTCCGGGGTGCGGGCGGCCTGCGCGGAGAACAGCTCGGCCAGGCTCGCGTCCGGGACCCGCGTGACCGGGCCCGCCCACTCGGTGAGGAGCTGCCTGCGCTCGTGCTCGCCGAGCAGGTCGAGCACGGACAGCGGGGTGTCCGGCGAGGTCAGGACCGACTCCAGGAGGCAGCGCAGCCGGGCCATGAGGGCCTCGATGGTGCGGGCCTCGTACAGGTCGGTGGCGTACTCGATGGTGATGTCCAGGCCGCCGGGGCGCCCGTCGCGGGTGCGGTGCTCGGCGAAGCCGAAGGTCAGGTCGAACTTGGCGATCTGCAGCTCGTTGTACTCGGTGCGGGCCTGGAGACCGGGGAAGCCGACGGCGTCCGAGCCGGCGTCGCCGAAGGCGAGCATCACCTGGAACAGCGGGTGCCGGGACGCGGACCGCTCCGGGTTGAGCACCTCCACCAGCCGGTCGAAGGGCAGGTCCTGGTGGTTCCAGGCGGCCAGGTCGGTGCGGCGCACCCGGTCGAGCAGTTCCCTGAAGCTCGGGTCGCCGGTCAGGTCGGTGCGCAGCACGAGCGTGTTGACGAAGAAGCCGACCAGCCCGTCCAGGGCCTCGTCGATCCGCCCGGAGACCGGGGAGCCCAGCGCGATGTCCGGCCCGGCCCCGGAGCGGGACAGCACGGTCGCGACCGCCGCCTGCACCGCCATGAACAGGGTGGCTCCCGACTCCTGCGCCAGATGGGTGAGCCCGGTGTGCACGTCGGCGGGCAGCCGGTCGGTGCACAGCGCGCCGCGGTAGGAGGCGGCGGCCGGGCGGGGCCGGTCGGCGGGCAGCGTGGCCTCCTCGGGCAGTCCCGCCAACGTCTCCTGCCAGAAGGCGAGTTGCTTCGAGCCGGTGCTCTGCGGGTCGTCGGCCTCGCCGAGCAGCTCCTGCTGCCACAGCGTGTAGTCGGCGTACTGGACCGGCAGCGGCTCCCAGTCGGGCGCCTGCTGCCGCGCACGCGCCCCGTAGGCGGTGGCCAGGTCGGCGAGGAGCGGTGCGGTCGAGCCGCCGTCGCTGACGATGTGGTGCATCACCACCAGCAGCACGTGCTCCCGCTCGCCGAGCGCGATCAGCCGCGCCCGTATCGGCAGGTCCGCGGCGAGGTGGAAGACCTGCGCCGACTCCTCGGCGAGCACCGCCGCCAGGCTCTCGCCGGTCGCCGGCACCACCGGCAGCTCGAACTCCACCTCCGCCTCGTCCAGGATGTGCTGGTACGGCGTCCCGTTCTCGTCCGGGAAGAGCGTGCGCAGGCTCTCGTGGCGCCCGATGACGTCGGTGATCGCCGACTTCAGCGCGTCCCGGTCGAGTTCACCGGTGAGCCGGACGGCCAGCGGGATGTTGTAGGTCGTCGAGGGGCCCTCCATCTGCGCGATGAACCACAGACGCTGCTGGGCGTAGGACAAGGGGATCACTTGGTCGCTCCCATCCGGCGCATCGGCCGCAATTTGGGCCTTGCGGCCTCGGCGCCGTCGAGCTTCTCGACGAGCGTTGCCACGATCGGGTTCTCGAAGAGGGTCGCCACGGAGACCTCGACCCCCAGCACGGTGCGGATCCGGCCCACCAGCCGGGTGGCGAGCAGCGAGTGCCCGCCGAGGTGGAAGAAGTGGTCGTCGATGGTGACGTCCGGCAGCCCGAGGACTTCCGCGAACAGCCCGCACAGCACCCCTTCCCTGGGCGTGCGCGGCGCGCGTCCGGCCGGGACTTCCGCGACCACCGGGGCGGGCAGGGCCTTGCGGTCCACCTTGCCGTTGCCGGTCAGCGGGATCGCGTCCAGCACCATCAGCGCGGACGGCACCATGTACTCGGGCAGCAGCCCCGCCGTGCGCCGCCGCACGTCCCCGGTGTCGAGGTCCGCGCCGTCCTGCGCCGTGAGGTAGGCGACGAGCCGCTTGTCGCCGGGCCGGTCCTCGCGGACGGTGACGACGGCCTGGCCGACGGCCGGGTGGGCGGCGAGCACGCTCTCGATCTCGCCGGGTTCGATGCGGAACCCGCGCAGCTTGACCTGCTGGTCGGCGCGGCCGAGGTACTCCAGCGAGCCCTGCTTGTTCCAGCGCACCAGGTCTCCGGTGCGGTACATCCGGGAGCCCGCCGGCCCGTAGGGGTCCGCCACGAAGCGGTCGGCGGTCAGCGAGGGCCGGTCCAGGTAACCCTGTGCGAGCCCGGTTCCCGCGATGTAGAGCTCGCCGGGGGTGCCTGGTGGGACGAGGCGGAGGGTGGTGTCGAGGACGTAGAGGCGGTGGTTGTCGAGGGCTTTGCCGAT
>NZ_JBVJUC010000020.1:0-45517 GCF_055605065.1 Streptomyces sp. NPDC037203 | reverse complement strand
TACTGCAGGGGGGACCCTGTGGGAGAGTAGGACGCCGCCGAACAATTATTCCGGGGAACCCCCGCACCGTATGGTGCGGGGGTTTTCTGCGTTCAAGCCGGCTCACGATCCATCACATAGTCCTGTTGCCGGTCGCAATGCGCGTCGGGCCGGGGGTGGCTGGAATGTGTTGGGCGCCCGGACTCCGTGGAGGAGGCCGGGCGCCGGGGGGTGAGGGGAGGTCAGGGCAGGGCGTGGACGTGTGAGCCGACCGTGGTGGACCAGGTGTTGCCCGAGGAGGCGTCCCAGTTGGTGGACCAGGTCATGGCGCCGCGCAGGTCAGGGTAGGTCTTGGCGGGTTTGAAGGTGCCGCAGTTGGTGCCGGCGGTGAGGCAGTCGAGGGCGTTGTTCACCACCGAGGGGGAGACGTAGCCGCTGCCGGCCGCGCTGGTGGAGGCGGGGAGGCCCAGGCCGATCTGGGAGGGGGCGAGGCCGCCCTGGAGCTGAATGCAGGCGAGGGCGGTGAGGAAGTCGACCGTGCCCTGGCTGTAGACCTTGCCGTCGCAGCCCAGCATGGAACCGCTGTTGTAGTACTGGGTGTTGACGACCGTGAGGATGTCCTTCACGTTCAGGGCCGTCTGGAAGTAGGAGGCGGACGTCGACTGCATGTCGATCGTCTGCGGGGCCATCGTGATGATCAGGGAGGGGCCCGCCTTCGCGGACAGGGCGCGCAGGGCCTGGGTCATGTACGTCGCGTTCAGGCCGTTCTCCAGGTCGATGTCGACGCCGTCGAAGCCGTACGTCTGCATCAGGGAGTAGACGGAGTTCGCGAAGTTCGTGGCGGAGGCGGAGTCGCTGACCGAGATCGTGCCGTTCTGGCCGCCGATCGAGACGACCACCTTCTTGCCGGCCGCCTGCTTGGCCTTGATGTCCGCCTTGAACTGGTCGACGGTGTAACCGCCGAGGTCGGCCGAGTCCAGGGTGAAGGTGACCGCGCCCGGTGTCGTGGACGCGTCCGCGAAGGCCACCGCGATGATGTCGTAGGCGGCGGGCACGTCGGAGATCTTCTGGACCTTCGCGCCGTTGTTGAAGTTCTGCCAGTAGCCCGTCACCGCGTGCTTCGGAAGGGAGCCGCCGGTGTTGCCGCCGCTGCCGGTCGAGGCGGTGGTCGCCGTCACCGCCGCCGACTTCTGCGACTCGCCCGCCGCGTTCGTCGCCGTCACCTGGAAGGAGTACGAGGTGGCGGGGGACAGGCCGGTGACCGTGGTCGAGGTGCCGGTGGTGGAGGAGACCTTCGCGCCGTTCTCGTACACGTTGTAGCCGGTCGCACCCGAGGAGGTGGACCAGGTGAGGGTGGCGGAGGACGAGGTGGTGGCGGAGACCGCGAGGCCGGTGGGGGCGGCCGGGACGGTGGGGGGCGGAGTGCCGCCTCCCGTGCCGCCGCCGTCCGGGCCGTAGAGGGAGACGTCGTCGGCGTAGTAGGCGGCCTGGCCGTACCACCCGTGCGTGTAGAGGGTGACCGAGGTGGTGGACGCGCCCGTGGTGAACGACGTCGACAGCTGCTTCCACGTGCTCGTGTCCGGCGTCCAGGTGGAGACGTCCGTGGTGCCCGTGCCCGTCACGCCCAGGTAGCTGTAGCCGCCCTGGACCCAGGCACTCAGGCTGTACGAGGAGTTGGGCTTGACGGCGACCGTCTGGGTGCACTGGGCGTCGTCCTGGCCGGCGGGGGTCGCCTTCAGGGCGCTGCTGCCGGAGTGGACCGGGGAGGAGACGGTCGTGCCGCTTCCCGCCGAGCACGTCCAGCTCGACAGGCCGGATTCGAAACCGGCGTTGACGACGTTGTTGACGTCCGCCGCGGACGCCGGGGCCGCGGTCGCGGCGAGCCCGGCGGCGGCGAGGGCGAGGGTGACGGCGGCGGACCATGCCGCCATCCGGCGGCGGGGTGGTCTGGGGATGCCTGGTGCGCGGTCCACGGGGACCTCCGGGGAGGGGAGTCGGAGTGGGGGCGGAGCCGGTGGCCACCGGTGCACAGACAAGTTGGTCCAGACCAATCCTGCTGTCAAGAGGTCCAGACCGATGCGGGGGTCGGCCGGTTTCGCAACCTGCCCCGGTTTGCGGGGACTTGCCCCCAGCAAGTTCCACATGTGCTTCACCAACGCTGTTCTCCCGCCCCGCACGCGTGGATACAGTGCTCAGGTAGTCACGCAGTGAAGTCACCGGGGAGCGGGGCGTGCCAACTGCCATTGCCGTGACCAGTGCCGACCTGGCGCTGCCGCCACAGGACGAACGCACCATGCCCGCCGTCGTGCTGGCCGGGCTCGACCGGCATCCCCTCGACCACGCGCTCACCGAACTGAGCGACCTCATCGAGAGTCACGGCCATGTCGTCGTCCTGTGCTCGGCGGCCACCCCCGAGCCGGTCGTACGGCGCCTGTACACCCTGCGCGCGCTGCTGGAGAGCGACCGGGTCGCGCTGCTCAGGCCGGAGCTGCCGCCGCTCGGAGTCGCCGTGCTGGGGCGCCAGTTACGCCAGCTCGCCACCTGTGACCTCGGTCCCGGTGTGCTCGCCTGCGCCGGCCGGCTGCTCGCCCACTACATCCACGCGGGCGCGGTCCTCGGCTCCGTCGCCCGGCTCGACCGGGTACCGGTCGGGCTGAAGGCGCACGCCAGATCCTGGGTGCCGGGCAGCCAGTTCGCCGTACTCGCCCATCCCGAGCCGCAGCTCGTCAAGGTCGCGCCCGGAGCCACCCTCAAGGGGCCCGAGTTCCCCACCTGGATGCTCCTCGCGAAGGGCCAGCTGCCCGGCGAGTGGGCGGCCGGGCTCGGTGCCGCGTGGCAGGCGCAGGGGGTCCGGGAGACCGCGCTGCCCGCCGAGTCCCGCGCGTGGTGGGGAACCGGCCGTATGGTCGAGTTCTGCGCCCACCTCGACGATCTGTCCGTGCTGTACCAACTGGTCGCCTCCGTACGGCAGTCCAGCTGCCACTGGTGCGGGCTCGACGTCATCGGCGACCGCTGCGTCTTCTGCTCCGCCGTCCCGCCCCTCCGCGAACCGCCCGCTCCACGGGCCCTGGAGCCCCGCACGCCCGCCTGAGCCGGGGACAGCCGCCGGACCACGACCCGCACGTCCACATCCCGAACGACCGACTCCCCCAATGAGGTTGCACGGTTCATGAACTCCCGTCAGCGCCGCGGCGTGATCCTCCTGCTCCTGTCGGTCCTGTGCGCTCTGCTCGCGTTCGCCGGCGTGCTCTCCGTCGTCCACGACGTCGACTCCAAGGTCGGCCCCGAGGTCACCGCCTACCGGGTCCGCTCCGACGTCAAGCCGTACACCGCCTTGGACGCAAGCCAGTTCGAGAAGGTCCGGATGCCCAAGCGGTGGCTGTCCGGGACCGCGGTCACCGATCTGCGCGGGCTCCAGGGGAAGATCGCGGTGACCACGCTGCGCGCCGGGTCCCTGCTGCAGAGCGACATGATCGTGGACCAGCCCGCCCTCCAGCCCGGACAGCAGGAGGTCGCCATCATGATCGACGCGGCGACGGGCGTGGCGGGGAAGATCACGCCGGGTTCGCGGGTCAACGTCTACGCCACCTTCGCGGGCAAGAAGGAGGGCGACCCCGACCAGTCGAAGATCATCGTGACCGACGCGCGCGTCCTCGACGTCGGCCGGATCACCGCCCTCGATCCGGACGCCGCCAAGAACAGCCAGCAGCAGCCCGGTGAGGCCGTCCCGATCACCTTCGCGCTGTCCACCCTCGACGCCCAGCGCATCACCTACGCCGAGTCCTTCGCCCAGCGCGTCCGGCTCGCGCTGATCGGGCCCGGCGGGGAGACCGGCGTCCCGGACAAGGACCGCACCTACGAACTCGCGACGGACAAGTGAGAGGCGGCCCGCATGCCGACCAGGATCCTCCCGGCGGGCGCCGACCCGGACGCCGTCCGCTCCCTCGTCACCCTGCTCAGCCAGCTGCCCGACGCCGAACCGCAGCCGCCGGTCACCGACTCCACCCGACTGGTCGACGCCCTCGCCCAGCTCGCCGCCGAGTCCGTGGACGAACTCCCCGAGGTGCTCGTCGTCCATGAACGCATCGGCCCCGCACCGGCGTTGGAGCTGATCCGGGAGATCGCCCTGCGCTTCCCGGCCGTCGGCGTCATCCTCGTCACCAACGACGCGAGCCCCGGCCTGTTCGCCGCCGCGATGGACTCCGGCGCCCGCGGGCTGGTCGCGCTCCCGCTGTCGTACGACGAACTGGCCGGCCGGGTGCAGACGGTCGCCCAGTGGTCGACGGAGGTACGGCGCCATCTCGGCCAGGGCGGCGGCGAGGCGCCGGGCGGCCCCGGCGGTACGGTCGTGACGGTCAGCGGCGCCAAGGGCGGCGTCGGCGCCACGCTCACGGCCGTACAGCTCGCGCTCGCCGCGCAGGCGTCCGGGCGGTCCACCGCGCTGGTCGACCTCGATCTCCAGTCCGGGGACGTCGCCTCCTACCTGGACGTCCAGTTCCGGCGCTCGGTCGCCGACCTCGCCGCCATCAGCGACATCTCGCCGCGGGTCCTGGCCGACGCCCTCTTCCGCCATGACACCGGGCTGGCGCTGCTGCTCGCACCCGGCGAGGGGGAGCGCGGCGAGGAGGTCACCGACCGCGCGGCCCGCGGGATCGTGCGCGCCCTGCGCTCGCGCTACGAGGTCGTCGTCATCGACTGCGGCGCGCAGCTCGGCGGGGCGGGCGCGGCGGCGATCGAGACGGCCGACACGGCGCTGCTGGTCACCACCCCGGACGTGATCGCCGTACGCGCCGCCAAGCGGACCGTGCGGATGTGGGACCGGCTCCAGATCCGCAAGGCTGAGGAGACCACGGTCGTCGTCAACCGGCAGAGCCGGCACACCGAGATCCAGCCGGCGCTGGTGCAGCGGATCACCGGGACGGCGCTCGCGCACACCGCCGTACCCGCCAACTTCAAGGAGCTTCAGGCGGTGGTGGACGCCGGGCGGGTGCATGAGCTGGACGCCCGCAGCACGGTGAAGCAGGCGCTGTGGGCGCTCGCGGGGGAGCTGGGGCTCGCGCGGGCGGCCGAGGGCGCGCACCGGGGCGGGGCGCGGGGTGGTGCGCGCGCCGGGGCGCGTGGTGGGGGCTTTCGGCGGCGGAAGGAGTGAGCCGGTGACAAGTGAACCGGTGACGAGTGAACCGGCGGCGAAAAGGGGCGCGGACCGGGGCCAGGTGAGCATCGAGTTCCTCGGCATGACCCCGCTGATCCTGCTCACCCTGGTGCTGGTGTGGCAGGCCGTACTCGTCGGGTACACCTTCACGCTCGCCGGGAACGCCGCGGACGAGGCGGTACGGGCCGGTACGGCGGCGCCACCGGGCGGCGCGCGCCAGGCGGCCTGCTCGGCGGCGGGGCGCAGGGACCTGTCGGCGGCGTGGCGGGGGGACGCGACGGTGAGCTGCGGGGGGTCCGGCTATGTCACGGCCGACGTCTCCCTCAAGGTCCCGGTGCTCTTTCCGGGCCTGTTCGCCTTCCCGGCGCGGGTGCACGGCCACGCCGGCGCGGTGGAGGAGGCGAAGGACTGAGATGCCGTACCCGAGCGGACACCGTCGCCGCCGCGGCCGTCGTGACCGCGGTCAAGTCGCCATCGAGTACCTGGGGTTCCTCCCCGTGCTGCTGCTCGTCGCCCTCGCCGGCATCCAGCTCGGCGCCGTCGCCTACGCCGCCGAGCAGGCCGGTACGGCGGCCCGAGCCGGGGCGCGGGCCGCGTCGCTGCGGCAGGACGCGCAGCAGGCGTGCGCCGCGGCGGTCGGCGGGGGGATGCGGGTGAGCTGCGCGGAGGGCGGCGGGGGCGGCTCCGTCACCGTGACCGCGACCGTCCGGATCCCGGAGATCGTGTGGAGCTTCGGGGACGCCACCAAGACCGCGACCATGCCGCTCGACCACTGAGGAGCCGGGACCATGAGCCTGCGGGCACGTATCAGCACTCCGGAGGAGCACGGCAGCCGGGGCGGGGACGGGCATCTGGTCGCCGCCTACCGGGCCAAGCTGCTGGAGGAGATCGACCTCGCGGAGATGGGCGCGCTGGCCGCCGCGGAGCGCCGCAGCCGCCTTGAGCGGGTCCTCGGGCACATCATCAGCCGCGAGGGCCCGGTGCTCTCCACGGTGGAGCGCGCCCAGCTGATCCGGCGGGTGGTCGACGAGGCGCTGGGCCTCGGCATCCTCGAACCCCTCCTGGAAGACGCCTCGATCACCGAGATCATGGTGAACGGCGCGGACGCGATCTTCGTGGAACGCGCGGGCCGTGTCGAGCAGTTGCCGCTGCGGTTCGCCTCCGCGGACCAGCTGATGCAGACCATCGAGCGGATCGTGTCGACCGTCAACCGCCGGGTGGACGAGTCGAATCCGATGGTGGACGCGCGGCTGCCGTCCGGCGAGCGCGTCAACGTCATCATCCCGCCGCTGTCGCTGACCGGGCCCGTCCTCACCATCCGCCGCTTCCCGCGCTCCTTCACCCTCCAGGAGCTGATCGGGCTCGGCTCGCTGGCCGAGCCGATGGTGTACCTGCTGGCGGGGCTCGTGCGGGCGAAGTTCAACATCATCGTCTCGGGCGCCACCGGCACCGGCAAGACCACCCTGCTCAACGCCCTGTCGGGGCTCATCCCGCCGCACGAGCGGATCATCACCATCGAGGACTCCGCCGAACTCCAGCTCCAGCAGAGCCATGTGGTCCGGCTGGAGTCCCGGCCGCCGAACGTCGAGGGCAAGGGCCAGATCACCATCCGCGACCTGGTGCGCAACTCGCTGCGGATGCGGCCCGACCGGATCGTGGTCGGCGAGGTCCGCGGCGGTGAGTCCCTCGACATGCTCCAGGCGATGTCCACCGGCCACGACGGCTCGCTGGCCACCGTGCACGCCAACAGCGCCGAGGACGCCCTCACCCGGCTCCAGACGCTGGCCTCCATGTCCGACGTGGAGGTGCCGTTCGTCGCGCTGCACGACCAGATCAACAGCGCGGTCGACGTCATCGTCCAGCTCACCCGGTTCGCCGACGGCGCCCGCCGGATCACCGAGATCGCGCTGCTGGACAGCCATGGCGGGGAGCCGTACCGGCTGGCCACCGCCGCCCGCTTCGAGGCGGAGCCGATGACGGCGGACGGCCGGGTGCCCGGCGCCTTCGCCTACTTCCCGCTGCCCCGCCGCACCGCCGACCGCCTGCACATGGCGAGCCAGCCCGTCCCCGGCGCCTTCGGCGTCGCCCGCACCGCCGACCAGCTCGCCACCCGAGAAGCCAGGTAGGCCCCCGTATGGAACTCCACACCCTCGTCCGGCTCACCCTCGCAGCGGCGCTGCTGACCTGCCTGCTCGCGGTGATCGGCGTGCACGGCTACGCCCGCGGCCGGGCCCGGCGGGCCGAGCTGGTGGACCGCCTCTCGCACACCGGTCCGCCGGCCCCGGCCACCGGGCGCAGGCGGTACTTCCGCGGTCTCGACCGGCGGCTGCGCCGTACCCGCCCCGGCCGCCGGCTGGAACGGCGCCTGGCCACCACCGGGCTGGACATCACGCCGGGCGAGTTCGCCGCCGCCATGCTCGGCACGGTCGCCGTGCTCTGGATCGCCGGCCAGGCCGCGCTCGCGCCCTTCTTCGGGCCGATCGCCGGGCTGCTGGGCGTCTGGGCGGCGGTGCAGTTCCTCAACTGGCAGCGGCGCAGGCGCATCGAACGGTTCATCGGCCAACTCCCGGAACTCGCCCGCATCCTGGCCAACGCCACCCAGGCGGGACTCGCCCTGCGCACCGCGATCGGCATGGCGGCGGAGGAACTGGAGGCCCCGGCCGGTGAGGAACTGGTCAAGGTCGCCGACCAGTTGGCGGTCGGCCACTCCCTGGACGACGCCCTCGGCGAGCTCGCCGAGCGCCTCCCCTCACGCGAACTGGTCGTGCTGGTGACGACGCTGGTGCTGGCCAACCGGGCCGGCGGCCAGGTCGTCTCCGCGCTGCGCAACCTCACCGAGACGCTGGAGGAGCGCAAGGAGACCCGGCGCGAGATCCGCACCCAGCTCTCCCAGGTGACCATGACGTCGTACGCCGTGCCCGTTCTCGGGGTCGGCGCGTTGTTCCTGATGAACGGCGTCCGGGACGGCGCCCTGGCCCGGATGACCGGCTCCCCGGTGGGCCAGGGCTGTGTGCTCGTCGCGTTCGCGCTGTACGCCGTCGGGTTCGTCCTCATCCGGCGGCTCAGCCGCATCGACGTGTGAGGGAGGAGGAACCATGGCCTTGCTGCTCGCCCTGCTGACGGGCGTCGCCGTGTGGGGGATCTTCACCGGTGTGCGCATGTACCGCGCCGACGCCGAGCTGCCCGCCGACCTCGCCGTCGCCCTGGAGGTCGGTGCCACCCGCACCGGCGCGGTGGGTTCCGTCATCGACCGCATGGGCATGCGGTACGCGCCGCTGGTGCTGCGGCTGATGGGGCCCCGGCTGGTCACCCGGATCCGGCGCCGGATCGACCTCGCGGGCAACCCCGGCGGCCTGACCATCGACCGCTACGCCGCCCGCCGCGCGGTGTACGGCGCGCTCGGCGGCACCGGCTTCCTGGTGTTCCTGCTGCGCGGCCAGTGGTTCGTGGCGGTGCTGCTCCTGCTGTTCGGCGCGTTCTGGACGGAGGTCGGGATCTGGTCGGCGATCCGGGTCCGCCGGGACGTCATCGAGCGGACCCTGCCCGACTTCCTGGACGTGCTCGCGGTCGTGGTCAGCGCCGGGCTCGGCTTCCGGCAGGCCCTGGACCGGGTGGCCTCCCGCTACGAGGGCCCCTGGGCCGACGAACTCCGCATCACCCTGCGCCAGATGGACCTCGGCGTGAGCCGCCGCCAGGCCTTCGCGGAGCTGCGCCGGCGCAACGACTCCGAGCAGGTCGCCATGTTCGTCACCGCGCTCCAGCAGGGCGAGGAACTGGGCGCGCCGATCGTCGACACGCTCGTCTCGCTGGCCAGGGACATGCGCCGCACCGACGCCCAGAACGCCCGCCGCAAGGCCGCCCGCGCGGTGCCCAAGGCGACGCTGATGATCACCACCTTCATGGTCCCGGCGACGATGCTCCTCCTCGGCGCCGGCCTGATCCTCGGCTCGGGCGTGGACTTCGGATCGCTCACGGGGAAGTGAGCGGGGTGCGGGAGGGGGCGCCGGAGGGGGCGGGGAGCGGGCCGGAGGTGGGGGCGGGGAGCGGGAGGGGGGCGCCGCCGGTGGAGATGGCCGCCCCGGCCGCCGTACCGCCGGCCGACTCCGCCGCCGACGCCGCCTCCGGGCCCGCCTCCGGCCCGCCCTCCGAGCGGCTTCAGGTCCGGGCGCTCCAGGCCATGTGCCGGCAGGTGTTCGGGTTCCGGCTGGCGATGATCGTCGTGGCGGCGCCCGCGGCCCTGCTGCACGCCGCGCCGGGGCTCGGCGTACGGCTCGTCGGGGCGGCCGTCGTCGTCACGGTCATGGTGTCGTACGTCCTGTTCCGGGACTGGGAACGGTTCGGGCCGCTGCTGCTGCGCCACCCCGCGATCCTCGCCGCCGACACCCTCCTCGGCTCGCTGCTGCTGGTCTCGGCCGGGCCGGACACCACGCTCGCCTACGTCGGCGTCTGCACCCCGCTGCTCGCCGGGCTGCTCTACAGCTGGCGCGGGGCGGCCTGCTTCGCCTCGCTCCAGGCGCTGATCCTCTTCGTCGTCCACCTCACCCTGAAGGCCGGCCGGCCCGCGCCCGTCGCCGAGGCCCTGCTGCTGCCCGGTCTGTGCGTCGTCGCCGGGGCCCTCGGCTCGACCCTGCGCGGCCTGATGCTCCGCTTCGGCACCGCCACCGAGGCGCTGACGGCGGCGCGCGCCCGGCTCGCGGCGGCGGAAGCCGTGAGCGCCGAACGGGCCCGGCTGGCACGGGAGATGCACGACTCCGTCGCCAAGACCCTGTACGGCGTCGCCCTCGCCGCCGACGGCCTCGCGGCCACCGCCTCCGCCGCCGACCCCGACCCCGCCCGCATCCGCGAACAGGCCGAACTGGTCTCCCGCTCGGCCCGCAGAGCGGCGGCGGAATCCCGCGCGCTGCTCACCGACCTGCGCCGCGAACCGCCCGCGCAAGCCAGACCGTTCTGGTGCGAATTGGCCGAGGTGGTACGGGACTTCGCCGACCGTACGACCCTCGACGTCACCTGCGCCTGCCCGGACCCCCCGGCCACCCTCCCCCCGCTGCCCGCAGACCGGGCCCGAGCCCTTCTCGCCGTCGCCACGGAGGCGCTGGAGAACGCCCACCGGCACGCCGGGGCGACCCGTGTGGACGTACGGGTCCGCGTCGACGGCACCCTGCTCCGCCTGACCGTCCGCGACGACGGCCGCGGTCTGCCGCCCGGCACCACCCTCGAACAGCTGCGTGCCCGCGGCCACTTCGGGCTGCTCGGCATGGTCGAACGGGCCGCGCAGGCGGGCGCCCGCATCCGCATCGGCCGCGGCCCCCACCCGCGCGGCACCGAGGTGCGGGTGGAACTCCCCCTGCCGAACCCGGAATCCTGAAAGGAGGCACGCACACCCATGCGCCCGCACACGAACGACCCCGGCATACCGGCCCTCTCCCGGCCGGCCCGGCTACGGCTCCTGGTGGCCGACGACAACCCGGTGGTGCGCGCCGGCCTGACCGCGCTGCTCACGGACCGCGCGGACACCACGGTGGTGGCACAGGCGGCGGACGGCCGCGAGGCGTACGAGGCCGCGCTGAGGCACCACCCCGACGTCGTCCTCCTCGACGTCCGCATGCCCGGCGCCGACGGCATCTCGGTCCTGCCCCATCTGGTGCGCCTCGCGCCCGTCATGATGCTCACCTACAGCCACGAGGCCGAGACGGTACGGGAGGCGCTGCGGCTGGGGGCGGGGGGATACCTGGTGCACGGCGAGTTCACGGCCGAGCAGCTGGTACGGGCCGTACGGGACGTGCACGAGGGGCGTCCGCATGTGACGCCGGGGGCGGCGCGGGCGTTACTGGCCGAGTTGCGGGGGAGTGCACCTGCACACACGAGATCTCAAGTCGCCCCCAATGGCGGCCAAAATACCTCCCCTCCTCCTTCACAATTGCAACCCACTATGGGACAGTCGATCCGCTCGCGGTTCCGGCTGAGTGTCAGGGAGGCGGAGATCATGGACCTCATCGCGTCCGGCATGACGAACCAGCAGATCGCCGCCGCCTGCTTCATCAGCGAGAAGACGGTCAAGAACCACATCAACCGCATCTTCGCCAAGCTCCAGACCGCCACCAGGTCCCAGGCCACCGCGAAATGGCTGGGGGTGGCCTGATGCCGGACCGGACCCGCGCCAACGCCGTCGAATGGGCCCGAGGTTGGGCCCTGGGACCCTCGGCCCCGGCGGGCGCCGCGCCGTACGGTGCCCCGATCGGACGCGCAGCTGGAGGGGACAACCGTGAGCAAATGGTTCAACACCACCGTGACGTATCTGATGACCCGCGCCGCACGCGACGACCGGGGGCAGACGGCGGTGGAGTACCTCGGCATCATCGCGGTGGTGGTGGCGATCGTGCTGGCGATCACCGGGACGAGCATCGGGCAGACGATCTACGACGCGATCACCTCGAAGATCTCCGAGGTCACCGGCGGCTGACCCGGCCCGGCCGCGACGCAGGGCAGGCCTTCCCCATCTATCTCACGGTGGTGGCGGGCCTGCTCTTTCTTGCGCTCGCCTATCTCGCGGTCGGCCAGGCGGCGGTGAACCGGGGCGGCGCCCAGACGGCCGCCGACGCCGCGGCGCTCGCCGCCGCCCAGGACGTACGGGACCAGCTCACCGGCCAGTGGCTGAAGGTGCTGCTCGACCCGGCCAAGTGGCAGGACGTCTTCGACGGCGACGCGCCCCTCGACGGCGACCCCTGCGCACGGGCCGGGGAACTGGCCGGGCAGAACGACGCCCGGCTGACCGGATGCGCCCCGGCCGGCCCGCTGGAGTACCGGGCCGAGGTGCGGACCGACAAGTCCGTCGGCCACTCCGTCGTACCCGGAACGGAGAAGTTCCGTTCGACGGCCTCCGCCACCGCCGAGATCGAGCCCCGGTGCACCTTCGAGCCGCCGCACGAGGACGGCGCGAAGGGTGCCGCGAAGGCGGAGCTGCCCCGGCTCTCCTGCAAGGGCAAGGTGTGGGACCTGGACCCGGACGACCCGTCGGGGCTTCCCGGACCCGAAGACCTCTTCGATGTGCACCTGGCCGACTGACCGACGACGAGTGACGAAGGAAGCGGACTATGACCATGCGGTTCCCCGCGAAGACCCGCAGAGGGATGGTCGCACTGGCCGTCGCGGCCGGACTGGCCGCGGGCGCGGCCGGGTGCGGCACCAGCGGCGACGACGGCAAGCGGCCGGAGAAGACGGCATCCGCTTCCACGGCCGCCGGGGCCGGGCCCAGCACCCAGGAAGGGCAGTCGCACAAACCGCTGGCCGAACTGCGCGGCTCCGACGGCCTGAGCCTGCAGATCACGTCCGCGCAGCGGGACTCCGGCGGGTTCGTCACCGTCGACGGCACCCTGAAGAACGACGGTGCCCAGAGCGTCGTCATCCCTTCCGCGCTCAGCGGCAACGAGACCGAGATCATCAAGAACGGCAGATCCCTGGGCGGGGCCACACTGGTCGATCCGAAGGGCAAGAAGCGGTACTACGTGCTGCGGGACACCGAGGGCCGGCCGCTGACCACGACCGGCTTCTCCACCCTGCGGGCGGGTGACACCCTCGCCGTCTTCATGCAGTTCCCGGCGCCACCCGCGAACGAGGTGGAGTTCCAGCTGCCGACCTTCTCCTCCGCCACCCTCCCCATCTCCGGCTGAGGCCCCCGTGACCGTGACCACCCGACCCCGTCTCGCGCTCACCCTCGGCTCCGCCGCGTTCCTGCTGGCCGCGACGCTCACCGCCGCGCACGCCGACGGCACCGACCCCACCGGGCCCCCCGACACCGCGCCGTCCGCCGCCGCGCCGGTGAAGATCGACCCGAAGGACCCGGACCTCAAGCTGCCCGAAGGCGCCACCCTCGCCGCGCCCAAGGTGCTGGACATCAAGTCGGTCGTCGAGGACCAGAGCGGCGACGAGCGCCGCGAGGACACCAACGCGGACGTCACCTTCGCCCTCCAGGCGGAGGTCCTGTTCGGCAAGGACAGCGCGAAGCTCGGCACCGACGCCAGGGCGCGCATCGCCGCGATCGCCGACGAGGTCAGGAAGCAGCACGCCACCCAGGTCCGCGTCTTCGGCTTCACCGACGACCTCGGCTCCGCCGCCCACGGCATCGTGCTGTCCCGGCAGCGCGCCAACGCCGTCCAGGCCGTCCTCGACCAGGACCTGCACAGCCCCGACATCACTTTCGAGGTCCGCGGCTACGGCGAGCAGTACCCCATCGCCGACAACTCCACGGAAGAGGGCCGCCGCAAGAACCGCCGGGTGGAGGTCTCCTTCCCCCGCACCACGGACTGACGGCTCACTCGGCGGCGGTCATTTCCACCCGCATCCCCGCCCGCAGCCCCCACCCCGCCATCGCCCCCGCCTCCGCCTCCAGCACATGGCGGGACCGCAGGCGGGGCAGGCCCAGGCGGCCTGGTCGCATGGTCCGGACGGCGCGGACCGTCAGATGGCGGTCCAGGTAGGCGACGTCGATGGGGATGCGCATGCCGAAGGTGTGGATGCTGCCGGCCGGGGACAGCAGCAGCGCGCCGTCGAAGCAGGTCCGGCCGAGCAGGCCCCTGGTGCGGGCCCGGTAGGAGGCCGCGATCTCCAGGGGGACCTCCACGGTCCGGTGCTCGCCGGGAATCCGCAGCACTCCCCGGCCGTCCCGCCACCGTCGTCGCGCCATGGTCCGCCCTCCACCGTCAACCGGCCTGTCCCGTACAGCGTTTGTGCCCTTCTGCATCCCCCTATAAGAAGGCACTCATGACTTCACTCGGCGTTGTGTTCCGGCCCCAGCTCCCGCCCGAGCGGCTGCGGGGGTACGCCCGGCTCGCGGAGGAGACGGGCCTCGACGAGCTGTGGCTGTGGGAGGACTGCTTCCTGGAGGGCGGGGTCTCGTCGGCCGCCGCCGCGCTGGCCTGGACCGAGCGGCTGCGGGTGGGGATCGGACTGCTGCCGGTGCCGCTGCGGAACGTCGCCGTGACCGCCATGGAGACCGCCGCCCTGCACCGGATGTTCCCCGGCCGCGCGAGCGTCGTCGTCGGGCACGGGGTGCAGGACTGGATGGGGCAGGTGGGCGCCCGCGCCGCCTCGCCGCTCACCCTCCTCGGCGAGCATCTCGACGCCCTGCGCGCCCTGTTGCGCGGCGAGAAGCTCACCATCCGGGGGAGGTACGTCACCCTCGACGGCGTCGCCCTCGACTGGCCGCCGCCGGGGCCGGTGCCCGTGTACGCCGGCGCCACCGGGCCCCGTACCCTCCGGCTGTCCGGCGCCAGGGCCGACGGCACGCTGCTGACCTGCGCCACCTCCCCGGACGGCGTACGCGAGGCCCGCCGGCTCATCGAGGAGGGGCGGGCGGAGGCCGGGCACGCGCGGCCGCACCGGGTGGTCGTCCATCTCCTCGCCGCCACCGGCACCGGCGCCGCCGGACGGGTCCGGGCCGGTCTCGCCGCCGAGCGGGCGCAGCCCGGCGCGGGCGTCGCCGGGGACGCGTCCGCCGTCGCCGCGGCCGTACGGCGGCTGGCCGAGGCCGGCGCCGACACCGTCGTACTGCAGCCGACGGCCGACGAGCCCGACCCGGAGGGGTTCGTGCGGTTCGCGGCGGAGCGGGTCATGCCGCTGGTCCGGCGGTAGCGGAACCGGGGAGAGGCGGTGGCGGACCGGCCGCGGAAAAGGAGAGGACCGGGGCGGCGGGGCCCGTCATCATGGGGACATGACGTCAGCGCGCCGGTCCTTCGCCGAACTCGTGGCCGAGGGTGCCGCCGTACCCACCGAGGGCTGGGACTTCTCCTGGTTCGAGGGGCGGGCCACCGAGGCGCGGCCCTCGTGGGGGTACGCACGCTCGGCGGGGGAGCGCCTGGCCGGTGCCGGGGCCGCGCTGGACCTCCAGACCGGGGGCGGGGAGGTGCTGGCCTTCGCCCTCGGCACCGCCGCTCCCGCCCGCCCCGCGCTGATCGCCGCCACCGAGGGCTGGGCGCCGAACGCGGCCAGGGCCACCGCCCTGCTGCGGCCGCACGGCGTGGTGGTCGTCACCGCCCCGGACGACGCGCCGCTGCCGTTCGCCGACGGCGCCTTCGACCTGGTGCTCAGCCGGCACCCGGTGGTGCCGCACTGGGCGGAGATCGCGCGGGTGCTGCGGCCGGGCGGCACGTACTTCGCCCAGCACGTCGGGCCCGCCAGCGTCTTCGAGCTGGTCGAGTACTTCCTCGGGCCGCAGCCGGAGGCCGTGCGCCGCGCGCGGGATCCGCTGCGGGAGCGGGCGGCGGCCGAGGCGGCGGGCCTGGAGATCATCGCGCTGCGGGCGGAGCGGCTGCGGATGGAGTTCCACGACATCGCTGCCGTTGTCCACTTCCTGCGCAAGGTCGTCTGGATGGTGCCCGGATTCACCGTCGAGGCGTACGAGCCCCAACTCCGGGCGCTGCACGAGCGGATCGAGCGGGAGGGGCCGTTCGTCGCCCACAGCGCGCGGCACCTCTTCGACGCCCGCAAGCCTGGTTAGACCCCCTCGGGGGCCCGCGGTGTCCACATCGTTATCGGACTCTGTTCACACCAGCCCCACCCGTCACGTAAGTTCAGACCAACGCAATTCGCGCCAGCAAAGCAGCGCGGGCGGTACCGCGCAGTGGAGGGGGCTGCGCGGTGCCGTGCTGCGGGGAGACCGCCCGCGGGGCGCGCGGAACCCGTCAAATCCCCGTTCGCCGACCGGGTAGTCCATCGGGGGGATCCGGGTGCAACACGCCGACGCGGCCCCGGATGGCGGCAAGTCTCCGAAATCCTTCGGTTTTCACGCTTGCGACCTGGTTTGCCTGGGATCCTATGGCGAATCGGCGGGAATGACCCCCTGAATCCATCGTTCCGCATCCACCAGGGCGTTCCTGGACGACTTCGGAGAGTAGTTGTAGGGCGCGGATGCCCCCATCCGCCCTCACGAAGGGTTATGGTGGAAACCCCCCCTCGGGCCGGTCCGTCTCCCCCCCACGGACCGGCCCGTTTTTTCTTGGCCACGCGACAGGTCCCGGCCGGGAACCGACCGCCGCCCTGCGGGCGTCCCTACAGCGAGGGCCGGAGTCCCGACCCCGCCCCGCCCCCCTCGCCCACCGGTCCGTACCAGGGCCGTACCAGGGGCCGGGCGGCGGTAGGCTCGACGGGCCCGGCACCGTACCCCGCGCCAACCCCCCGGAGGGCCACGTGAATCTGCGCGACAACCTGCGCGGCCTGCTGGTCAGGCTCTACGCCCGCCGGGTGGAGGGCCACCTCGACCACGACCAGGTGCCCAAGCACATCGGCGTCATCATGGACGGCAACCGCCGCTGGGCGAAGGCGTCGGGCTCCACCACGGTCCACGGCCACCGGGCCGGCGCGGAGAAGATCGAGGAATTCCTCGGCTGGTGCTCCGAGACCGATGTCGAGGTCGTCACCCTGTGGCTGCTGTCCACGGACAACTTCGACCGCCCGCAGGAGGAGCTCGGCCCCCTGCTCGGCATCATCGAGGACGTCGTGCGCACCCTCGCCGCCGACGGCCGCTGGCGGGTGCACCACGTGGGCGCCATGGACCTGCTGCCCGCCGGCATGCAGGCCACCCTCAAGGAGGCCGAGGAGACCACCGCCCACACCGAGGGCATAGTGGTCAACGTGGCCATCGGCTACGGCGGCCGGCAGGAGATCGCGGACGCCGTCCGCTCCATGCTCTACGAGGCCCGCGACCAGGGCGTCGCCATGGCGGACCTCGCCGACTCCGTCGACATCGACATGATCGGCCGTCACCTCTACACCAGCGACCAGCCCGACCCGGACCTCGTCATCCGCACCAGCGGAGAGCAGCGGCTGTCCGGATTCATGCTGTGGCAGACCGCCCATTCCGAGTACTACTTCTGCGACGTCTACTGGCCCGCCTTCCGCAAGGTCGACTTCCTGCGCGCGCTGCGCGACTACGCGGCACGTCACCGGCGTTTCGGCGGCTGAGCAGCGGCCTTCGGCCCCGTCGGTGAGATCACCGGCGGGGCCTTCGTGCGTCCCCGTTCGAGCCGTCGTCACCAGGAGTTCACCGCCGCTGCGGTGGCCGCTTTTGCATGGCGGCGCTCGTTCGAGGGCATAAGCCAAGCAGGTCGACGCCCGAACCACGGGCGTCGGATCTCAGCGGGCGGCAGGGGCCGTCCGCCCGGGAGGTCCTTTGCACCAGCACGACCGTGCGACAGCGCCGCGCAGGTCCGGCCCCCGGCCCGCCCTGGGCACCGGCCGCCGGCCGGCCCGGTCCGCCCCGCCCTCCCGGCCCGGCTTCCGCTTCGTCGCTCCCCGACCTCATCCGAGGGGGTACGTCCTTCCGTGGTGACCAGCACAAAGCGCCACCAGCCCGACCGGCGCACCTATGTTCTCGACACCAGCGTCCTGCTGGCCGACCCGAACGCCCTGACCCGCTTCGAGGAGCACGAGGTGGTGCTCCCCATCGTGGTGGTCACGGAGCTGGAGGCGAAGCGGCACCATCCCGAACTCGGCTACTTCGCCCGCCAGGCCCTGCGCCTGCTGGACGACTACCGGGTGCGCTACGGCCGCCTCGACTCCCCCATCCCGATCGGGGACCTGGGCGGGACCATGCGTGTCGAGCTCAACCACTCGGACCCCAGCGTGCTGCCCACCGGCTACCGCCTGGGGGACAACGACTCCCGCATCCTCGCGGTGGCCCGCAATCTGCAGGCCGAGGGGTTCGACGTCACCGTCGTGTCGAAGGACCTGCCGCTGCGCATCAAGGCCTCGTCCGTCGGGCTCCTCGCCGAGGAGTACCGGGCGGAGCTGGCCATCACGGAGAACTCCGGCTGGACCGGGATGACCGAACTGACGCTCCCCGGCGAGCAGGTGGACGTCCTCTTCGAGGCCGGACACCTCTATGTACCGGAGGCGTCCGAACTGCCCGTGCACACCGGTCTGACCATCCAGTCGGAGCGCGGCAAGGCGCTCGGCCGGATCACCGCGGAGGGCAACGTCCGGCTGGTGCGCGGCGACCGGGAGGCGTTCGGCATCAAGGGCCGCAGCGCCGAGCAGCGCATCGCCCTCGATCTGCTGCTCGACCCGGAGGTCGGGATCGTCTCGATGGGCGGCCGGGCCGGCACCGGCAAGTCGGCGCTGGCGCTGTGCGCGGGCCTGGAGGCGGTCCTGGAGCGCCGCCAGCACCAGAAGGTCATGGTGTTCCGGCCGCTGTACGCGGTCGGCGGGCAGGAGTTGGGCTATCTGCCGGGCACCGAGGCGGAGAAGATGAGCCCCTGGGCGCAGGCCGTGTTCGACACGCTGTCGGCGGTCACCAGCCGGGAGGTCATCGAGGAGGTCACCGCCCGCGGCATGCTGGAGGTCCTGCCGCTCACCCACATCCGCGGCCGCTCGCTGCACGACGCGTTCGTCATCGTGGACGAGGCGCAGTCGCTGGAGCGCAATGTGCTGCTGACGGTGCTGTCCCGGATCGGCGCCAACTCGCGGGTGGTCCTCACCCATGACGTGGCGCAGCGCGACAACCTGCGTGTCGGACGGTACGACGGTGTGGTCGCCGTGGTGGAGAAGCTGAAGGGGCATCCGCTGTTCGCGCATGTCACCCTGAACCGCTCCGAGAGGTCGCAGATCGCCGCCCTGGTGACCGAAATGCTCGAAGACGGCCATATCTGAGCCGATCCAGCCTCGTTGGCGCCGCCCGGCAAAGGCACCAGAGCCTAGCCGGGCGGCGCCTTCGTGTGTGGGTATTCCGGAAATCCCTTGGGCCAAACGGGATGTGAGCTTTCACACTCAACTCGGAATTGCCTCCCGGCGTCCGGTTACGGCAGAGTCTCAGTCCTGTCAGGCCCCGCATACGACACAGCTGCACCCCCAGCGGTGTGGAACAACAGGAAGAACCAAACTCCATAGCGTTCGTCGTATGCCGCCCGCGCACCACGCGGCGCTCCCCGCAGGGGGAGTTGCCCACCGGGCCCGCGCCTCCCGTGACCCCGCAGTTGGGAGGCCAGTGCACAGGGGCACGATTGCGTCCGCCAGGGTCACCGAAGCGGGCGATGCTGGAAGGAAACCGTGTGAGCCGGATTTCGGTCCGGGGATTCGCAGTGGCCTCGGCCACCGCGGTCACCGCCGTCGGAAGCGTCGTCGGAGTTGCCTCGGGCAGCGTCGCGCAGAACAACGACGTCGAGCCGACGGCAGCAGCCGACACCACGCTCCTCGCGGACATACCGACGGGTCAGCAGGCCCAGGTCCAGTCCGCGACCCTGACGCAGCAGGCCGATTCCCAGGCCATCGCCGCCGACGCGAGCGCCAAGAAGGACGCCGAGGCAGCAGCCCGCAAGGCCGCCGCCGAGACCGCGATCGCGAAGAAGGCGGCCGCCGAGAAGGCGGCCAAGGAGGCCAAGGAGCGGGCGGAGACCAAGGCCGCCGCCAGCCGCGGCGACGCCAACGCCGACTTCCCCGTGCAGGGCTCGTACACGGTCGCCCAGATCCAGGCGATGGCACGCCAGATCGTGCCGGCCGGCCAGTTCCAGTGCTTCAGCAACATCGTGGACCACGAGTCCAGCTGGAACTACCGCGCGGTCAACGCCTCCTCGGGTGCCTACGGCCTCGTCCAGGCGCTGCCCGGCGGCAAGATGGCCTCCGCGGGCGCCGACTGGCAGACCAATCCGGCCACCCAGATCAAGTGGGGCCTGAACTACATGAACCAGCGCTACGGCAGCCCTTGTGACGCCTGGACCTACTGGCAGGCCAACGGCAACTACTGAGTCCGGCCCGCCACGCTCAACCCCGCGCAGCCCCTTCCCGTCCCCAGGGAAGGGGCTTTCGCATGTACGGTCGTAACCGCACGACTCCACGCGGGGGGAAGAGGACGGAACATGTCGCGAGTGCCAGGGTGGCTCGGCAGGCTGGGCGCGGGTCTCACCGAGATGAGCCAACGGCTGGATGCCCGGCGGGCGGAGGTGGACGAGGAGAGCGGCGCGTTCGCGCGCGAACCGGCCCGCCCGGAGCCGGCCGGGGCGCAGGCCGCTGCCGCGCCCGGCTCCGAAGCCGTCGCCGACGCGGTGCCGCACGCCCGCCGTCCCCCCGCGCCGGGCCCGGCCGCGCCGCGCCCCGATCCCGCCCAGGCCGTGCCCTGGGGGGTGCGGGTCGCCGCCGAGGCCGGCTGGCGGCTGCTCGTGCTCGCGGGCACCGTCTGGGTGCTGATGCGGGTCATCAGCGCCATCCAGCTGGTGGTGTTCGCCTTCGTCATCGCGCTGCTGATCACCGCGCTGCTCCAGCCGACGGTCGCCCGGCTCACCCGGCGCGGGGTGCCGCGCGGTCCGGCCACGGCGCTCACCGCGATCAGCGGCTTCGTGGTGATCGGCCTGATGGGCTGGTTCGTGACCTGGCAGGTCATGGAGAACATCGACACGCTCTCCAACCAGATCCAGTCCGGCATCGACGATCTGCGCAACTGGCTGCTGCGGAGCCCCTTCCACGTCACCGACAAGCAGATCAACCAGATCGCCAAGAACCTGCGCGAGGCCATCGGCGCCAACGCCGACCAGATAACGTCCGCGGGCCTGGAGGGCGTGCAGGTCATCGTGGAGGCCCTGACCGGCATCCTGCTGGTGTTCTTCTCGACGCTCTTTCTGCTCTACGACGGCAAGCGCATCTGGCAGTGGTTCCTGAAGCTGGTGCCCTCCGCCGCGCGGGAGGGCGTGGCCGGTGCCGGACCGCGCGCCTGGCGCACCCTGACCGCGTACGTCCGCGGCACGGTGCTGGTCGCCCTGATCGACGCGATCTTCATCGGCATCGGGATCTACTTCCTCGATGTGCCGATGGCGGTCCCGCTGGCGGTCTTCATCTTCCTGTTCTCCTTCATCCCGCTGGTCGGCGCGGTCGCCTCCGGCGCGCTCGCGGTGATCGTGGCCCTGGTCACCCAGGGTGTGTTCACCGCCGTGATGACCCTGGTCGTGGTGCTCGCCGTCCAGCAGATCGAGGGGCATGTGCTCCAGCCCTTCATCCTGGGCCGGGCGGTGCGGGTGCACCCCCTCGCGGTGGTGCTGACCGTCGCGGCGGGCGGCATGGTGGCCGGCATCGGCGGCGCGGTGGTCGCCGTACCGCTGGTGGCGGTGACGAACACCGTGGTGGGCTATCTGCGGCAGTACTCCGAGAAGCTGCAGCAGCCGCCCGCCGCCTCCCCGGTCCCGGAGGAGAGCGCGGCGACGGACGCGGAAGACCCCGCCCACCAGGGGTGAGCGGGGTCCTCGGGTGACGCGGGGCCGGCCTTACTCGGCCAGCACGGCCTCGGCCTCCAGGGTGGCGCCGACGGCCTGCACCACGGAAGCGATCTTGAACGCCTCCTGGATGGTGTCGCGCTCCACACCGGCCTTGCGCAGCACCTGCTCGTGCGAGTCCAGGCACATGCCGCAGCCGTTGATCGCGGAGACCGCGAACGACCACAGTTCGAAGTCGACCTTCTCCACGCCCGGATTGCCGATGACGTTCATCCGCAGTCCGGCGCGCAGGGTGCCGTACTCGTGGTCGGACAGCAGGTGCCGGGTGCGGTAGAAGACGTTGTTCATCGCCATGATGGCGGCCGCGGACTTGGCCGCGGTGTACGCCTCCGGCGAGAGGTTCGCCTTCGCCTCCGGCTCCAGCTCACGCAGCACGATCGGGGAGCGGGAGGCGATCGCGGTCGCGAGCACCGTGCCCCACAGCTGCTGGGCGGGCAGGTCGGAGTTGCCGATGACCGAGCCCAGGTTGAGCTTGAGGTCCTTGGCGTAGTCCGGGATCCGGGACTTCAGCGAGTCGAGCGACATGGGTCACTCACCAGCCAGCAGCGCGACCGGGTCGAGGGTCTCGTCGCCCTTGCTCCAGTTGCACGGGCACAGCTCGTCGGTCTGCAGGGCGTCGAGGACCCGCAGGACCTCCTTGGGGTTACGGCCCACGGAACCGGCGGTCACCATCGTGAACTGGATCTCGTGGTTCGGGTCCACGATGAACACGGCGCGCTGCGCGAAGCCGTCCTCGCCCTCGATGCCCAGGTCACGCATGAGCTCGTGCTTGGAGTCGGCCATCATCGGGAAGGGCAGGTCGGTCAGGTCCGGGTGGTCCTTGCGCCAGGCGTGGTGCACGAACTCGGAGTCACCGGAGAAGCCGAGGATCTGGGCGTCGCGGTCGGCGAACTCGTCGTTCAGCTTGCCGAACGCGGCGATCTCGGTCGGGCAGACGAAGGTGAAGTCCTTCGGCCAGGCGAACACGACCAGCCACTTGCCCTCGTGGGACTTGTGGTTGATCTGCTCGAACTCCTTGCCCTTCTCCAGCGAGACGCAGGCGGTCAGGTCGAACTCGGGGAACTTGTCACCGACAGTGAGCACAGACTCTCCTTGCAGCGAAGAACCGCCCCTTTTGAGGGTGGTTCCCATGGGTTGGACTCAGTCGATGTTGGCACAGGGTGCATTGATTAGTGAAATAGCTACACTCGGTCGTGTTGATCGGAGGTATCTATCAGTGACCATCAGTAACGGCAAGCGGAGGCAACCGAGCCTCGCGCAGCTGCGCGCCTTCGCCGCCGTGGCCGAGCACCTGCATTTCCGGGACGCGGCGGCGGCCATCGGAATGAGCCAGCCCGCCCTGTCGGGCGCGGTCTCGGCGCTGGAGGAGACCCTCGGCGTGACCCTCCTCGAGCGTACGACGCGCAAGGTACTGCTCTCGCCCGCGGGGGAGCGGCTCGCGGTGCGGGCCAAGGCGGTGCTGGACGCGGTCGGCGAGCTGCTGGAGGAGGCGGAGGCGGTCCGCGCCCCGTTCACCGGGACGCTGCGCCTCGGGGTGATCCCCACCGTGGCGCCGTACCTGCTGCCCACCGTGCTGCGGCTCGTCCACGAGCGCTATCCGGACCTCGACCTCCAGGTGCACGAGGAGCAGACCTCCAGCCTGGTCGACGGCCTGGCCACCGGCCGCCTCGACCTGCTGCTGCTCGCCGTCCCGCTCGGCATCCCCGGCGTCGCCGAACTCCCGCTGTTCGACGAGGACTTCGTGCTGGTCACCCCGCTCGACCACTGGCTCGGCGGCCGCGAGGGCATCCCGCGCGAGGCGCTGAAGGAGCTGAACCTGCTGCTGCTGGACGAGGGGCACTGCCTGCGCGACCAGGCGCTGGACATCTGCCGGGAGGCGGGCCGCGCGGATGCGCCGGTGACGACGACGGCGGCCGGCCTGTCCACCCTGGTCCAGCTGGTCGCGGGCGGCCTCGGCTGCACCCTGCTGCCGCGCACCGCGCTCAAGCTGGAGACGACCCGCAGCAGCCAGTTGCTCACCGGCTACTTCGCCGACCCGGCCCCGAGCCGCCGGGTCGCTCTCGCGATGCGCGCGGGCGCGGCACGCGGTGCCGAGTACGAGGAGCTGGCGGCGGCGCTGCGGGAGGCGCTGCGGGGGCTCCCGGTGCGGGTGGTCGACGGGGGGTGAGGGAGATACCCGAAGGGCCCCTCCCGGAGTGCGGGAAGGGCCCTGTGCCGTCAGGGGGTTACTCGGTCCGCAGTCCCTCCGGGCGCATCAGCCGCAGCAGCGGCGGCAGGCTCAGCGCGGTGACCACGAGGACCACCGCCGCGCCGGCGCCGGTCATCGACAGCACGCTCGGCCAGTCCACGGCCAGCGGCGAGCCCACCATCTTCAGCAGCACCGAGCCCAGCGTCAGTCCGACGGCCGAGGCCAGCAGCAGGCCGAGGGCGACCGGGAGCGCCGTCTGCCACAGCACCGACAGGCTCAGGGTGCGCCGCCGGGCCCCGAAGGCCGTCAGCGCCGACAGCAACTTCCGCCGCTCGCGCAGCTGTTCCAACTGGGTCACCAGCAGGCTCGCCCCGATCAGTGCGAGCACGCACAGCGCGCCGGCGTACAGACCGGTGCGGATGGAGGTGAACTTCTTGGACTCCTCGGTGGCCGACCACACCATCACATCGGCGAACGGATCGACCTTCGCCGCCGTGTTGCGGGTGTACTCGGTCACGTCGGGCACGCTCTTGTCGAACATGACGTACACCGTGCCGCCCAGCAGCCGGTCCACCCGCTCGGGCACCGCCGCCGGGGTCAGCAGGATGGCGCTGCTCTTGGTGCCGTTGGGGCTGGCGATCGCATGGGCCGGCTTCAGGTGCGCCGGCACGGTCCAGCGCACGTCCGGGCCCTGGCCCGCGCCGTGCTCCGTGTCGAGATGGAGCACCCGGCCCGGCCGGGCGAGCTTGGTGACGGTGGCGTCGTCGTCCCCGCCGGTCGCCAGGAAGGCGTCCCCGTCGCGGCAGGACGGCAGCCGGGCCGTCTCGCGCAGCGAGGCGCAGGTGCCGGAGACCAGCAGAGTGGTGTTGTCGGGCCCCGTCTTCCAGTCCTTGTCGCCCAGCGTGCTGCTGCCGAGCGAGACCGCCTTGCGCACCCCCTCGGTGGTGGTGAACCGGTCCGCGGCCGTACGGAACGGGGTGCCGTGCGACAGGTTGATCTGCATCTGCGCCCGGCTGACGTCTTGGCCGGTCGCCTTGGTGTAGTCGCCCTGGACGCCCGCGAACAGCATCTGGAGCGCGATCGCGCCGGCCACCGCGACGGCGATGCCGTTCACCATGCGGGCCGCCGTGCCGCTGTTCAACTGGAGCCTCCGCACCGCCAGTTGCCAGGCCACCGGGCCGTGGTGCAGCCGGGACACCATCGCCTCCACGGCCCACGGCAGCAGGGTGGTCACGCCGACGAGCAGCAGCAGGACGCCGCCGGTCACCAGGTACTCGTTGAACTGGCCGTCCGCACGGCCCTGGCCGATCATCGGGGCGAGCAGCGCGAGGCCGCCCAGCGGCAGCAGCAGCCGCCACCACAGCCGGCGGCGAGCGGGCTTGGCCGTACGCACCACGCCCAGCGGCTCGATGACCACCCCGCGCAGCGCGACCAGCGTGACCACCACCGCCGCCGCCGGGACGGCGAGGGCGACCAGCGCGGCCAGCGCGGGCGAGGGGTCGAGGTAGTCGGGGAACACGCTGATGCCCACGACCTCCACCGAGCCCGCGAACTGCCGGCCCAGCAGGAAGAAGACGGTGCCGAAGACCAGTCCGACCAGCGATCCGGCCAGCGCCTCGCCCGCCGCGATCCGCCGGGTCATCCGGGTGTCGGAGCCCACCAGGCGCAGCGCGGCCAGTCTGCGGTCGCGCCGCTCGCCGCCGAACCGTACGGCGGTGGCGATGAACACCGCGACCGGCATCAGCAGCACCACGAAGACCACCAGCACCAGCAGGATCAGCACCGGGTCCATCTGGCTCGGCGGGGGCGCGTCCGGTGACCCGTACCTGTCGATCCGGGCGGTCCGGGAGCCGTCGATCTTCGCGGCCAGGTGCTCCGCCCCGGCGTAGTAGGCGAGTTCACGCGAGCCCACCAGTCCGTCCTCGGCGATCGTGCCGGTGATCCGGTACGGCAGCCGCGCCCGCAGCACCTGGCCCTCGCGGGAGCCGAGCAGCTCCTTCAGGGCGGGGGAGACGACCATGTCACCGGTCGCCGGGTACCCGGTCAGGCCCGGTGGGACCGGCGCCTTCGGGCCTTCCGGCTGCACCAGCCTGCCGCGTACGTCGCGGCCGTGGAACTCGGTGTCGGTGTCGGAGATCACCAGGGTGTTCGCGGCCTTCGGCCGGCTCGGGCCGTAGGTGTGGTCCGCGCGGGCGTCGTCCCGAGCGTGCCGTACCGCGAGCGCGTTCGGGATCGCGGTGGTGAGCAGCAGCAGGGCCACGCCGAGACCGACCCCGACCGCCGTCAGCAGCACCCGCATCCAGCCCTCGCGCCCCCCGGTGAAGGCGAACCGGAAGCCCAGGCCGAGGTCTCTGCTCCACTGGCGTGCGCTCATACGGCGCGCTCCATGTCGCGGGACTTGCCGTCGCGTACGACGATCTCCCGGTCGGAGTAGGCGGCGACCCGTGCCTCGTGCGTGACCAGTACGACGGCCGCGTTGGTGGAGCGGGCCGCGTCGGTGAGCAGCTCCATCACGCGCTCGCCGTTGAGGGAGTCCAGCGCGCCGGTCGGCTCGTCCGCGAACACCACCCGCGGCGCGGTGACCAGCGCCCGCGCCACCGCGACCCGCTGCCCCTGGCCGCCGGAGACCTCGCCGGGCCGCTTGCCGACCAGGTCGTCCACCTCCAGCCGCTCCAGCCAGGTCAGCGCGGCCCGCTCGGCCTTCCTGCGCGGGGTGCCGTTGAGGCGCAGCGGCAGGGCCACGTTCTCCACGCAGGTCAGCTCCGGTACCAGCTGGCCGAACTGGAAGACGAACCCGAACTCGCTGCGGCGCAGCGCGCTGCGCTCGGCGTCGCTCATGCCGGACAGCTCCCGGCCGTCGTACACGATCGACCCGGAGTCGGGCGGCACGATGCCGGCCAGGCAGTGCAGCAGCGTCGACTTGCCGGAGCCGGAGGGGCCCATGACGGCGACGACCTCGCCGGGGTGGATGGAGAACTCCGCGCCGTCCAGCGCGGCCGTCGGGCCGTACGCCTTGCGCAGGTCGCGGGCGGTGAGCAGGGAACCGGGAGGATGCGTCATGCGGCGACCTCCGCGCGCAGCTTGTCCAGACGGGCGGCGGTCAGTTCCAGCCAGCGCAGATCGGCCTCCAGGTGGAACAGGGCGTGATCGCAGATCAGCTGGTCGGCGAGGTCGCCCTTGCGCTTGCGGTCGGTCAGGATGCGCATGCTGCGCAGGTGCTCGGCGCGCTGGATGTCGAGGATGCCGGCGGCGTCGCGGTGGGTGAGCAGGGCGAGGACGACCTTGGTGTACAGGGTCGACTGGAGGTACTCTTCCGGCTTCTCCGGAGTGGCGAGCCAGCGCTGTACGTCGGTGACGCCGGCCTCGGTGATGGCGTACCGCTTGCGCTCGGGTCCGCCGCCGGTCTCGATGCCGTCGACCTCCACGAGGCCGTGCTTCAGCAGCCGGGACATCGTCGAGTAGACCTGGCCGTAGTGCAGGGGCCGATCCTGACCGAACTTCTCGTCGAAGGCCCGCTTGAGGTCGTAACCGTGGCGCGGACCGGACTCCAGGAGCCCTAGGAGGGTGTGACCGATGGACATGCGCCCACTCTACACACCGTGTATACGCGGTGTGTATACACCCAGGGTGCAGCTCGGTGACTTCGGAACGCCGAGCAACCTCGGGCGCTCCGCAGCCGTCGGTTCCCTTGGAGCGGGTGCTGATTCTCACGTCCGTAAAAGAGCGGATCGGTAGCCCTTTGTCATATAGGCGGGTGTTAGCTTTCGGAGCTGACCAACGAGACGGAAGCGGAGCGAAGGACCCATGGGACGAGCGGAAGAGAGACGAGCGCGCCAGCGCGGCGGCCACCGCGCGGCGCCCCAGCGCCGCCGCTCGATACCCGCGGCCGGCAGCGGGGCGGATCTCGCGCCCGGCGGGAAACCGCGCAAGAGCCTCCTGCGCCGGATGTTCACCTGGAAGAAGATCCTCGGCACGTTCTTCGGACTGTGCCTGCTGTGCATAGGCGGCTTCGCCGCCGCGTACATGCTGGTGGACATTCCGGCGGGCAACCCCGACGCCCAGCTCCAGAGCAACATCTACAAGTACAGCGACGGCACGATGCTCGCCCGCACCGGCCAGCTCAACCGCGAGAGTGTCGACCTCGACAAGGTCCCGCTGGACGTGCAGCACACCTTCGTCGCGGCCGAGAACAAGAGCTTCTACCACGACTCCGGTGTCGACCTGAGGGGCACCGCCCGCGGCATCCTCAACACCGTCATGGGGCGCGGTACGCAGGGCGGTTCGACCATCACCCAGCAGTACGTCAAGAACTACTACCTGGACCAGAACCAGACCGTCTCGCGCAAGCTGAAGGAACTGGTCATCTCGCTGAAGCTGGACCGCCAGAAATCCAAGGAGTACATCCTGGCGGGCTACATCAACACCAGCTACTACGGCCGCGGCGCCTACGGCATCCAGGCCGCGGCACAGGCGTACTACCACAAGGACGCGGACAAGCTCACGGTCCAGGAGGGCGCCTACCTCGCCGCGCTGCTCCAGGCGCCCAACGAGTACGACTGGGCGCTGGCGAGCCCCACCGGCAAGCGGCTGGCCGAGGCGCGCTGGAACTACGTCCTGGACAACATGGTCAAGCAGCACTGGCTGGACGCCGGCAAGCGCCGGTCCATGCACTTCGAGAAGCCGAAGGCGCCCAAGGCGACGCCCGGCATGAAGGGCCAGACCGGCTACCTGGTGGACGCGGCCAACGCGGCGCTGGAGAAGCGGCTGGTCGCCCAGGGCAGCGCCGCCACGCTCGGGGACGCCGAGGCACTGGTGCGCAAGGGCGGCTGGACCATCACGCTCAACATCGACAGGGGCAAGCAGCACCGGCTGGAAGAGGCCGTCAAGGAGCAGCTGGCCAGCAAGCTCGACCCGAAGAAGCGGTCCGTCGACGCCGACGTCCAGCCCGGCGCCGTGTCCGTCGACCCGAAGACGGGCAAGGTCCTCGCCATGTACGGCGGCGTGGACTACTTCAAGCACTTCAGGAACAACGCCACCCGCACCGACTACCAGCCCGCCTCCACCTTCAAGCCGGTCATCCTCGCCGCTGCGCTCCAGCAGCACTCCGTCACCCAGGCCGGCCAGCCGATCAACGCCGACACGGTGTACGACGGCACCAGCGGCCGCCAGGTCGTGGACCACGGCACCAAGGTCGGCTTCGGGCCGCCCAACGAGGACGACGCCGACTACGGGGACATCACCGTCCAGAAGGCCATGGACGACTCCGTCAACTCCGTCTTCGCGCAGATGGGCGTCGACGTGGGCATGGACAAGGTGATGAGCACGGCCAAGGACCTCGGCATGGACACCACGGGCATGCAGGCCGTTCCGGCGCAGACCCTGGGCTCCATGGGCGCCAGCCCGCTGGAGATGGCCGGTATCTACGCGACCCTCGACAACCACGGCAAGAAGGTCACCCCGGCGATCATCAAGTCGGTCGAGCACAAGGACCGCGAGGTCACGCTGCCGAACCCGATCGGCGACCAGGTGATCAGCAGGACGGCCGCCGACACGGTCACCTCCGTGCTCACCGGCGTGGTCGACGACGGTACGGCCAGGCTGTCGGTGGCGGCCAACCCGGCGCGCCGCGGGCAGCAGGTCGCCGGCAAGACGGGTACGTCCGACAACAACAAGTCGGCCTGGTTCACCGGCTACACGCCCGGCCTGGTCACCTCGGTCGGCCTGTTCGGCGAGAGCGCCAAGACCCACGCGCAGGTTCCCCTCACCGGCGCCACGGGTCTGCTTCCGGGCACCGGCCGGGTCAACGGCGGCACCTACCCGGCGCAGATCTGGGCCGCCTACACCTTCAACGCGATGGGCGGCGTCAGCACGTTCGACCTGGACACCTCCCAGGGCGCCGCCGTCGAGACGCCCACGCCGTCGGTCAGCGCCACCCGGAGTCCGAGCCAGTCGCCCTCGCAGACGCCGTCGGGCACCCCGTCGACGTCCACCTCGCCGACCCGGAAGCCCACCCAGTCGCCGACGCAGAGCCCGACCCAGTCGCCGACCCAGTCCCCGACCGGCTCGCCGACCACCGCGCCACCGACCGGCGACCCCTCCCCGGACGGCCCGCTCGGACAGCTCGGAGGGCAGCGGGAGCAGCCGCAGCAGCAACGACGGCCGTAGCCGGACATGACAGAGGGCGCCCGGTACGCACCGGGCGCCCTCTGTGCCGTGGTCAGCCGCGGTGCAGCTCGAACCACACCACCTTGCCGGTGCTCAGCCGCGTCGCGCCCCAGCGCCGGGCCAGTTTGTTGACGAGGTACAGGCCGCGGCCCCCCTCGTCCGTCGCCCGCGCCTGCCGCAGCCGCGGCAGCTGCGGCACGTCGTCGCCGACCTCGCACCGCAGCACATGCGTGCGCAGCAGCCGCAGCGTCACCGGCCGGGACGCGTACCGTACGGCGTTCGTCACGACCTCGCTGACCAGCAGCTCCACCGAGTCGGTGAGATCCTCCATGTCCCAGCGGGCGAGCGCGCGCCGGGCCAGCCGGCGGGCCTGGCCGGGCGCCGAGTCCTCCGGCTCCAGCGTCCAGTACGCCACATCGCTCGGCGCGATCCCGTCGAAGCGGGCCGCGAGCAGCGCGATGTCGTCGTCCCGGTCGCCGGGCCCGAGCATGTCGAGGACCTCGTCGCACAGGGCTTCCAGCGGCGGCGGATGGTCCGGTCCGGTCAGCTGCGCGGTGGCGGCGAGCCGTTCGCGCAGCTGCTCTATGCCCGTCCACACGTCCCGCAGCCGGGACTCCACCAGTCCGTCGGTGTACAGCAGCAGCGTGGCCCCGGCCGGCGCGTCCAGCTCGACCGCCTCGAAGTCCACCCCGCCGACGCCGATCGGCGCGCCCGGCGGCACCCGCAGCACCTCGGCCCGGCCGCCCAGGTGCAGCAGCACGGGCGGCGGATGACCGGCGTTGGCGATGGTGATGCGGTGCGTGACCGGGTCGTAGACCGCGTACAGGCAGGTCGCCATGCGGTCGGTGCCCAGCCGCTGGGCCTGCTCGTCCAGGTGGTGCAGCACCTCCTGCGGCGGCAGATCGAGCCCCGCCAGGGTCTGCGCGGTGGTGCGCAGCTGGCCCATGATCGCGGCCGAGGTCATGGAGTGGCCCATGACATCGCCGACGACCAGCGCGACCCGGCTGCCGGGCAGCGGGATCGCGTCGTACCAGTCGCCGCCCACCCGCGCGGTCTCCGCGGCCGGCAGATACCGCGAGGCGAGCCGCACACCGGTCGGGCGGGGCAGGGTCTCGGGCAGCATGGTGCGCTGCAACTCGTCCGCGATGTACGCCTCGCGGCCGTACAGCACCGCCTTGTCGATGCCGAGCGCGCTGTGCGTGGCCAGTTGCGCGGCCACCAGCAGGTCGTCCGTCTCGAAGGCGGGGCGCTCGGGACGGCGCAGGAACAGGGCCGCCCCGATCACCCGGCGCCGGCCGCGCAGCGGCGCGAGGATGGCGTGCTGCCCGGCCGGTACGAGCGCCTCCGCGCCGTCGCCGAGCAGTTCGGGCAGCGCGGCGCGGGCGGCCGGCGCGTCCGCGAACACCGGGCGCACCCCGCGCAGCACCTCGTTCAGGGCGCCGCCGGGGCGCACCTCGCACAGCTCGGTGGTCAGCGAGGACAGCTCCGCGAGCGCGACCGGTTCGGGCTCCGGCTCGAAGGCGCCGGGCAGCAGGACGCCGTCGGTGTCCCGCTCCTCCGGTATGCGGTCGGTGCGGCGCAGCCGGAGCACGACGGGGCCGGTGGGCCGTTCGTCGCCGACCGGCAGCGGGTCGCGCAGATAGACGAGGATCGCGTCCGAGAACGTCGGCACCGTGGCCCGGCACAGACCCATCACGATCTCGTCCAGGTCGAGTCCGCGGGCGATCCGCCGGGTGGCTGCGCCGACGAACCTGAGCCGGTCGCCGTCACGCCGCATGGGCATCGGCCGCCCCGGTGGCAGACCCCGGCCGGTACGGCGCTCCGCACCGCCCGGCGTCCGCTCCTGGTCGGCGCCCGGCTGCGGCGGAATGGCCTCCGTGGGGCGCGGTCGATGGGCCGCGCCGGCGTCCGCGGTGCTGGGCTGGGAGTGCTCCGGGCCGTTGACTGGGGGCTCCTTCCCCTTGCCGTCCATGGGCTGGCCGTACACGGCGGCCGTGCCCGGATCGGCGGGCGTCCCGTCCGCCCGCGCCTGCACGGGTAAGACGGGGGTGCCGACCGGTTCCGGGGCATGCGTCAGAGCCCCGCGGCCGTCCGCGGGGTCGGCGCCCGCCTCGGGGCGCTCGAAGGAGGTGGGCTGCTCCGTCACGCGTGTCGCATCCATCCGTCCGGGGCCGCGCGCCGGGCGCGCGGTCGGTCCCGCAGAAGTCCCGATACCCGCAATGCGTGTCCGGGGAACGGATTTTCCGCGTGTCCAAAGGAAGTTCCCGTGCCACCGGCGTGGCCCGCGCGCCCGGCGGTGCTCCCCTGATACCCCTCGTTCACGTCCCTGCCGCCCCTCGGTGACGATCGGTCAAGCCCGGCGCAAGCCCCGGAAGTTGTCGCTCCGAAGCGCCCTTGCGGAGGACGATCCTACGTTTCTTGTCCGGGGGCGCATCAAGAGTCTCATGAGGACACGTGCGCGGGCGTACGGTCCCAGTCCTCGGGGAGTGACGGTACCGCCCAGGACTCGTCCGGGCGCCACCGCGGCCAGTCTTCCGAGAACGGCGGGGCCCAGTCCGCGATCGCCTCCAGGGCCGCCCGCCCGGCCGCGCGGACCCGCTCTGCGGTCTCGGCGGACATCAGGCCGTCCCGCTGGGCCTGTGCGAACTCGTCCTCGTCGCGCCAGCGCCAACTGCGGTCCGGGCGCACGTCGATGTCCAGGAAGTGGTCCTCGGAGTCCACCCCGCCCGCCCAGCGGACCAGCGGTTCCTCCAGGTTGACGTACCAGTTCTTGAACCGCCAGCCCGGCTCCCAGAACAGCCACACCGACCAGGGCACACCGGGCTGCGCCAGCTTCAGCACGCCGGTGCCGAGCCAGCGGTCCCGCCGTACCGTGCGCGGCTTGGTGTAGCGGGACTCCAGCGGCTCGCGGTGCACCGGCGTGCCGTCGGCCAGGGCCGGCTTCACGCACTCGGTGCCGGGGGCCAGCCACACGGCGAGCAGCTCGGCGTCGTCGCGTACGACGGTGACGGGCCGCACGATGTGGAACCTCGCGCCGCCGTTCTCCCGGTACCGCCACAGGATCCGGGTACCGGGCGCCCAGTACGCCGCAGGTCCCGCCGCCGTTTGCCGCATCGTTCGGTCGTCCGTCATGGGCAGATATTAGGTGCCGGGCGGGGCGGGCGCTGCGGCGCGGGTCACGGTTCCCCCGTGCGCGTGCGCGGTGGCCGAAAAGGTTCGACCGGGGCTTACGGACGGGTCATCCGCAGCACGTCCAGCGCCTCGTCCAACTGCTCCTCGGTCAGCTCGCCGCGCTCCACGTACCCCTCCTCCAGCACCACCTGACGGATCGTCCGGCGTTCGGCGAGCGCCTTCTTGGCGACCTTCGCGGCCTCCTCGTAGCCGATGTACTTGTTCAGCGGGGTGACGACGGAGGGCGAGGACTCGGCGTACTCGCGGGCGCGTTCCCGGTCGGCGGTGATGCCGTCGATCGTGCGGTCGGCCAGCAGCCGGGTGACGTTGGCGAGCAGCCGGATCGATTCCAGGACGTTCTTGGCGATGACCGGGAGCATCACGTTCAGCTCGAAGTTGCCGGCGGCGCCCGCGGTGGCGATGGTGGCGTCGTTGCCGACGACCTGGGCCGCGACCATCAGCACGGCCTCCGGCACCACCGGGTTGACCTTGCCCGGCATGATCGAGGAGCCCGGCTGGAGGTCGGGCAGCCGGATCTCGGCGAGCCCGGTGCGCGGGCCGGACGCCATCCAGCGCAGATCGTTGGCGATCTTCGTCAGCCCGACCGCGATGGTCCGCAGCTGCCCGCTGGTCTCCACGATGCCGTCCCGTGCGCCCTGCGCCTCGAAGTGGTCGCGGGCCTCGGTCAGCGGCAGCCCGGTGGCGCGGGCGACCTCCTTGATGACGGCGGCGGCGAACCCCGGCGGGGTGTTGATGCCGGTGCCCACCGCGGTACCGCCCAGCGGCAGCTCGGCGAGGCGGGGCAGCGAGGCGCGCAGCCGCTCGACGCCGTGCCGGACCTGCGCCGCGTACCCGCCGAACTCCTGGCCGAGCGTCACGGGGGTGGCGTCCATCAGATGCGTGCGGCCCGACTTGACCACGTCCGCGAAGTCCGCGCTCTTGCGCTCCAGCGCGGCGGCGAGGTGGTCGAGGGCCGGGATCAGGTCATGGGTGACGGCGGCGGTGGCGGCGATGTGGATCGAGGAGGGAAAGACGTCGTTGGACGACTGCGAGGCGTTGACGTGGTCGTTCGGATGCACCGGGCGCCCGAGCCGCTCGCTCGCCAGGGTCGCGAGCACCTCGTTGGTGTTCATGTTGGACGAGGTGCCCGAGCCGGTCTGGAAGACGTCGACCGGGAAGTGCTCGTCCCAGTCGCCGCGGGCGACCTCCGCCGCCGCTTCCCGGATCGCCCGCGCGACGTCCTGGTCCAGCACCCCGAGTTCCGCGTTCACCTTCGCCGCGGCCGCCTTGATCCGGGCCAGCGCCTCGATGTGCGCCCGCTCGATCCGCTGCCCGGAGACGGGGAAGTTCTCCACGGCCCGCTGGGTCTGCGCCCGCCACTTGGCGTCCGCCGGTACCCGGACCTCGCCCATGGAGTCGTGCTCGATGCGGTATTCGCTCATACCGGGTACAGCGGGCCGGGGCCCGGTGTTGTTCCGGGGGTTGGGCCATCGGGCCGCGGCCCAACCCCCGTACGGGTCAGGCGAGGCCGGGGCCGCGCACCGGGATGGAGGTGAACGTCGGCTGCGGAGCCGGGTCCTGGAAGAAGTCGTTGCCCTTGTCGTCCACGACGATGAACGCGGGGAAGTCCTCGACCTCGATCTTCCAGACGGCCTCCATGCCCAGCTCCTCGTACTCCAGGACCTCGACCTTCTTGATGCAGTCCTGGGCGAGACGGGCCGCGGGGCCGCCGATGGAGCCGAGGTAGAAGCCGCCGTGGGCCGCGCACGCGTCGGTGACCTGCTTGCTGCGGTTGCCCTTGGCGAGCATCACCTTGGAGCCGCCGGCCGCCTGGAACTGCGCCACGTAGGAGTCCATCCGGCCGGCCGTGGTCGGGCCGAAGGAGCCGGACGCGTAGCCCTCGGGGGTCTTGGCCGGGCCGGCGTAGTACACCGGGTGGTCCTTCAGGTACTGCGGCATCTCCTCGCCGGCGTCCAGGCGCTCCTTGATCTTGGCGTGCGCGATGTCGCGGGCCACGACCAGCGGGCCGGTCAGCGACAGCCGGGTCTTGACCGGGTACTTGGCCAGCTCGGCGAGGATCGTGTCCATCGGCTGGTTGAGGTCGATCTCCACGACGTCCCCGGACTCCAGGTGCTCGTCCGTCGTCTCCGGCAGGAACCGGGCCGGGTCCCGCTCCAGCTGCTCCAGGAAGACGCCCTCGGCGGTGATCTTCGCGACGGCCTGGCGGTCGGCCGAGCAGGACACGGCGATGGCGACCGGGCAGGACGCGCCGTGCCGGGGCAGCCGGACCACGCGCACGTCGTGGCAGAAGTACTTGCCGCCGAACTGCGCGCCGATGCCGATCTTCTGGGTCAGCTCGAAGACCTTCTCCTCCAGCTCCTTGTCCCGGAAGCCGTGACCGAGCGGCGAACCCTCGGTGGGCGCGTTGTCCAGGTAGTGCGCGGAGGCGTACTTCGCGGTCTTCAGGGCGTACTCGGCGCTGGTGCCGCCGACGACGATCGCCAGGTGGTACGGCGGGCACGCGGCCGTACCGAGCGAACGGATCTTCTCCTCCAGGAACTTCATCATGGAGGCCTCGTTCAGGACCGCCTTGGTCTCCTGGTACAGGAAGGACTTGTTGGCCGAGCCGCCGCCCTTGGCCATGAACAGGAACTTGTAGGCGCCGCCGTCCGTCGCGTACAGCTCGATCTGCGCGGGCAGGTTGGAGCCGGTGTTCTTCTCCTCCCACATGGTGAGCGGAGCCATCTGCGAGTAGCGCAGGTTCAGCTTGGTGTAGGCGTCGTAGATGCCGTGCGAGAGGTGCTTCTCGTCCGCGCCCTCGGTGAGCACGTTCTGGCCGCGCTTGCCCATGACGATCGCGGTGCCGGTGTCCTGGCACATCGGCAGCACGCCCGCCGCCGCGATGTTCGCGTTCTTCAGCAGGTCCAGGGCGACGAACTTGTCGTTCGCGGACGCCTCGGGGTCGTCGATGATGCGGCGCAGCTGGGCGAGGTGGGCCGGGCGCAGGTAGTGCTGGATGTCGTGGATGGCCTCCGCGGCCAGCTTCCGCAGCGCCTCCGGCTCCACCTTGAGGAACGTCCGTCCGTCCGGGCCCTCGACGGTGGAGACGCCCTCGGACGTCACCAGTCGGTAGGGGGTGGTGTCCTCTCCCTGGGGGAGCAGGTCGGTGTACGCGAACTCAGGCATCTCAGCCCATTCCTCACTCTGACGGACGGGCCCGCCGACGCTGGCGGGCCCGTCCAGCGTAGAACCTGCCGCCGACAGCCAGCTTGTGAGGTAGGGCTCAGCCGCGCCGTCCACACCCCTAGTCGCGATCTATCGCGTTTCGGTACGCTGCTGCCGTGGACCTTCAGAAGCCCGCCCGAACCCAGGACGCCACCCCGAGCGTCTCCGCCCTGCGCGCCTCGGACGCCGACCGCGACCGGGTCGCCGACATCCTCCGCGAGGCCCTCGCCGAGGGCCGGCTCACCGCCGACGAACACGCCGAGCGCGTGGACGGCGTGCTGAACGCGAAGACGGTCGGCGAGCTGGAGGTCTTCGTCCAGGACCTGCCCGCCGCCCATCAGCGCCCCTCCGGTCCCGCCTGGGCCCCCGCACCGCCGCGCCCCGCGGACGGGATACCCGCCGAGTCCGACGCGAACGTGGTGGCCGTCTTCAGCAGCGCGGTCCGCCGGGGCCGCTGGCGCGCCGGGCGCCGGCTGCACGCGTACTCGGTCTTCGGCAGCGTCGAGATCGACCTCAGCGAGGCGGTCTTCGAGTACCAGCAGGTCGTGATCAAGGCCGTCTCGGTCTTCGGCGACATCCAGATCCGCGTCCCGGAGAACGTGTCGCTGCGCGGCACCGGCGGCGGTGTCCTCGGCAACTTCGAGGTGGCCACGCTGGACTCCCCGGACGCCGACGCGCCGGTCGTCTACGTCGACGGCTGGGCCGTCCTCGGCAATGTGGAGGCCCGGCCCAGGCGCGGCAAGCTCGTCTCGGACATCCTGGAGCGGGTCCAGGACAAGGTGGAGCGGAGGCTGCGCAGGCGCCTGGACCGTTGACGGTCGCGAACTCCCCGGCAATCACCCGCCGTTGGGGACGCAGTGCATAGGCGCGCGTACAGCGGGTAGGGCTTGCTGCATCGTCTCTCGCTCGCGAAGCCGTCGTCAGGAGTAGACCCGTGCTGCGACCGCCGCATTCGTCCTTGCAGGTAGCTGCCGTACCGGCCCAGCGGGTGCCAGCACGGGACCGGGACCAGGAGGCACCCTGGCACACCGAGGCCGTGTGCCGGCGCGACGAGGCGGGACTGTTCTTCGCCCCGTCCAAGGAGCCGACCGCGGCCCGGCTGTCCCGCGAGGAGGCGGCCAAGCGCGTCTGCGCCCGCTGTCCGGTCATGGTCGAGTGCCGCGAACACGCCCTGCTCCAGCCGGAGCCCTACGGCGTCTGGGGCGGCCTGACGGCGGCCGAGCGCCGGGTGGTCCTCGCGAGGCGCCGCCGCCGCGAACTCGACCTGAACAAGACGGCCCGCGTCACGACCCCGGACCGCATAGCCGGCTAGGGCGGACGAGCGAGAGCGCCCCCTGAGGACAGGGGGCGCTCGCGCGGAAGGGCCGCGCCCCCTCCGCACAGGGGGCGCTCCGCCCGGACTACTTGGCCCGCTCGAAATCGATCGCGCTGTAGGCCCGCAGCTTGCTGAGGCGGTGCTCGGAGTCGATCCGGCGCACGGTGCCCGACTTCGAGCGCATCACGATCGACTCGGTGAGCGCGGTCTCCGACCGGTAGCGCACCCCGCGCAGCAGCTCACCGTCGGTGATGCCGGTGGCCACGAAGAACACGTTCTCCCCGGACACCAGGTCGTCCGTGGTGAGCACCCGGTCGAGGTCGTGCCCGGCGTCGATCGCCCGCTGCCGCTCCTCGTCGTCCTTGGGCCACAGCTTGCCCTGGATCGTGCCGCCCAGGCACTTCACGGCGCAGGCCGAGATGATGCCCTCGGGCGTGCCGCCGATGCCGAGCAGCAGGTCGACGCCCGTGCCCTCGCGCAGCGCGTAGACGGAGCCGGCGACATCGCCGTCGGAGATCAGCTTGATGCGCGCGCCGGCCTCCCGTACCTCCTTGATCAGGCCCTCGTGCCGGGGCCGGTCCAGGATGACGACGGTGACGTCCTCCGGGGTGGCCTTCTTCGCCTTGGCGATCCGCCGGATGTTCACGGCGACGGGCGCGTCGATGTCCACGAAGTCCGCGGCCTCGGGACCGGTGACCAGCTTGTCCATGTAGAACACGGCGGACGGGTCGAACATGGCGCCGCGCTCGGCGGCGGCGAGCACGGCGATCGCGTTGGGCATGCCCTTGGCGGTCAGCGTGGTGCCGTCGATCGGGTCGACGGCGATGTCGACCTCGGGGCCGGTGCCGTCGCCGATGTGCTCGCCGTTGAACAGCATCGGCGCCTCGTCCTTCTCGCCCTCGCCGATGACGACGACGCCGTTCATCGAGACGGTGGAGACGAGGGACCGCATGGCACGCACCGCGGCGCCGTCGGCGCCGTTCTTGTCACCGCGCCCGACCCAGCGGCCGGCGGCCATCGCCGCGGCTTCGGTCACCCGGACGAGTTCCAGGGCGAGGTTGCGGTCGGGAGCCTCGGCGGGAACATCGAGTTCGGAGGGCAGGTGATGATTTTCGGTCATCGGGGCGCACCTTTCTGATACGGCGACGGCCGGATGAGGGTCTTGGCCATGACTCTATCGTTAGGCAGACAAAATGAGCAGGGGACCCCACGGATGAGCGCCTGAGGCACCTGCGACGATAGAGGCGTGGCAGGCACGAAAGGCAAGCAGAAGACGGCTCGGGACATGATCCTCTCCCTGGCCCTGATCGGCATCGCGGCGGCGGTCGTCTACTTCCTCGCCATCCCGCACGACAATCACGCTCCCGACCTCAAGCGGGTCGACTACCGGGTCGAGCTGATCACGGCCCGCCGGGCGGCGAGCTATCCGGTGGCGGGGCCCGAGGGCCTGCCCGACGCCTGGAAGGCCACCTCCGTGAGCTACGACGGCGCGAACGGCGACTACTGGCACCTGGGCTTCCAGACCCCTGACGCCCAGTATGTCCAGATCGAGCAGTCGGCGCAGAAGCGGGCCGACTTCATCGACCAGGCCACCCAGGGCGCGAAGGCCACCAAGAGCACCGAGCGCATCGGCGGCCGTACCTGGACCCGCTACACCGGCGGTCGCTACGACGGCCTCGTCCTGGAGGACACGCCCGGCTCGACCACCGTGGTCGCCGGCACGGCCCCCTTCTCGGAGCTGACGAAGATGGCGTCGGCGCTGCGGATGGAGAAGTCCTCCGCGTCGTGACGCGGCGAGCGCCGCGTGGTGGCGCGCCGGGCATCGCGAAGAGGCCCCCGGCAGTGCCGGGGGCCTCTTCGCGATGGTTCGGGGCGGCTCAGACGGTCGTGACGACGTCCTCGTAGGCGAGCCGCGGGGAGCGCGGGTACGAGGCGTCCGGGCCCGGCTTGCCGATGTTGACGACCATCAGCGGGGTGTGGTCGTCGTCCAGGAACTCCTTGCGCACGCCCTCGGCGTCGAACCCGGTCATCGGGCCCGCGGCGAGGCCGGCCGCGCGCACGCCGACGATGAAGTAGGCGGCCTGGAGCGCGGAGTTCAGCTCGGCGGAGCGCTCGCGGACCGGGCGCTCGGCGAAGAAGGCGTCCTTGGCGGCGGGGAAGGCCGGGAACAGGGCCGGCAGCTCCTCGTGGAACTCGTTGTCCGCGGAGAGGATCGCGACCAGCGGGGCGGTGGCGGTCTTGGGCCGGTTGCCCTCGGCCATGTGCCGCACCAGGCGCTCGCGGGCCTCGGGGGAGCGGACCAGGGTGATGCGCAGCGGGGTCTGGTTGAAGGCGGTGGGGCCGTACTTGACCAGGTCGTAGATCGCCCGGACCTGCTCCTCGGTCACCGGCTCGTCGGTGAACGTGTTCGCGGTGTGGGCCTCGCGGAACAGCAGGTCCTGGGCGGCGGGGTCAAGAACGAGAGACATCGTGACTTCCTCGGTGATGCGTACGGTCCGCTGCCGGACCGCTGCGGACGCCACGACCCTACGCCCATCGAGGTTTAACCTTCAACCAAATCGGGGGCGGGGTGATCCACCCCACAACCCAGGGGCGGCCCGGAGTCCTACTCGTTCTCCGCGCCCTCGCCCTCCCCCTCCTCCTCCGCGAGCGCCGCGTCCAGGCGGGCGCGCGCCCCCTCCAGCCAGCGCCGGCACACCTTGGCCAGCTCCTCCCCGCGCTCCCACAGCGCCAGCGAGTCCTCCAGCGAGGAGCCGCCCGCCTCCAGCCGCCGTACCACCTCGATCAGTTCGTCCCGCGCCTGCTCGTACGAGAGCGTCGCCTCGGTCCCGCCGGTCTCCGTCTTGCCGGTCATTCGCCCACCTTCACCGTGAATTCACCGTCGGCGACGCGCGCTCGCAGCGCCTCGCCCTCCCCGACCTCGCCCGGATCGCGCACCACATGCCCGTCGGAGCGCTGGAGCACCGCATAGCCGCGTTGCAGCGTGGCCGCGGGGGAGAGGGCCACCACGCGCGCGCGGGTGTGCGTCAGCTCCGAGTCCGCGCGGTCCAGCAGATGGCCGAGGGTGCGCCGGCTCCGCCCGAGCAGCGCGGCCACGTGGTCCGCGCGCTCGTCCAGCATCCGGTGCGGGTCCTCCATCGCGGGCCGCGCCAGCGCGTGCGCCAGGCCCCGCTCCTCGCGCTCGACGAGCGCCCGCGCACAGCGCCGGGCGCGGTCCCGCAGCATCCGCACCCGCTCCAGCTCCTCGCCCACGTCCGGTACGACCTTCTTGGCCGCGTCGGTCGGGGTGGAGGCGCGCAGATCGGCGACCAGGTCGAGCAGCGGGCTGTCCGGCTCGTGCCCGATCGCGGAGACCACCGGGGTACGGCACTGCGCCACCGTCCGCACCAGCTCCTCGTCGGAGAACGGCAGCAGATCCTCCACGCTGCCGCCGCCGCGGGCCACGATGATGACGTCCACGTCCTCGATCGCGTCCAGCTCCTTGACCGCCTGCACCACCTGCGGAACGGCGTACACCCCCTGCACGGGCACATTGCGCACCTCGAAGCGGACGGCGGGCCAGCGGTGCCGGGCGTTCTCCAGCACGTCCCGCTCCGCCGCGGAGGCACGGCCGCAGACCAGACCGATCAGCTGCGGCAGGAACGGCAGCGGCTTCTTGCGCTCCGCCGCGAACAGCCCCTCCGCCGCGAGCGAGGACTTCAGCCGCTCCAGGCGGGCCAGCAGCTCGCCCACCCCGACCGGTCTTATCTCGGCGGCGCGCAGGGAGAGCTGCCCCCTCGGCGCGTACCACTCGGGCTTCGCCAGCACCAGGACGCGGGCGCCCTCGCCGACCACGTCCGCCACGGCGTCGAACACCTGCCGGTAACAGGTCACGCTGACCGAGATGTCGTACGACGGATCGCGCAGCGTCAGGAACACGACGCCGGCGCCCGGCCGCCGCGACAGCTGGGTGATCTGCCCCTCGACCCACACCGCCCCCAGCCGGTCGATCCATCCCCCGATCAACCGGGAGACCTCACCGACCGGCAGGGGTGCCTCAGGGGTCGTCTTCAAAGCCATGCGCCGAGCGTAATGGGCGGCACCGACAGCCCGGTCCGGCCGGGCGCGGCCGGCTGATCCCGGCGCGGTCGTACGACCCCTACGATGGACCCATGACCGCTTCGCCTCGCCGCCGTGTCCTGCTCGCCGCCCCCCGAGGCTACTGCGCCGGTGTGGACCGCGCCGTGATCGCCGTCGAGAAGGCCCTGGAACAGTACGGCGCCCCGATCTACGTCCGGCACGAGATCGTCCACAACAAGTACGTCGTGCAGACCCTGGAGAAGAAGGGCGCCGTCTTCGTCGAGCGCACGGACGAGGTGCCCGAGGGCAACATCGTCATGTTCTCGGCCCACGGCGTCGCCCCGGTCGTGCACGAGGAGGCCGCGCGGGGCCGCCTTGCCACCATCGACGCCACCTGCCCCCTGGTCACCAAGGTGCACAAGGAAGCCGTCCGGTACGCGAAGGAGGACTACGACATCCTCCTGATCGGACACGAGGGCCACGAAGAGGTCATCGGCACCTCCGGCGAGGCCCCCGACCACATCCAGCTGGTCGACGGCCCCGAGGACGTCGCCAACGTCGAGGTCCGCGACCCCGAGCGGGTCGTCTGGCTGTCGCAGACCACGCTCTCCGTGGACGAGACCATGGAGACCGTCGACGCCCTGAAGACCAAGTTTCCCGGCCTGGTCTCGCCGCCCAGCGACGACATCTGCTACGCCACGCAGAACCGCCAGCTGGCCGTGAAGGAGATGGGTGCCGACTCCGACCTGGTCATCGTCGTCGGCTCGCGCAACTCCTCCAACTCCAAGCGCCTGGTCGAGGTGGCCAAGCTGGCCGGTGCCCGCGAGGCGTACCTGGTGGACTTCGCCGACGAGATCGACGAGGCCTGGCTGGAGGGCGTGGAGACCGTCGGCGTCACCTCCGGCGCCTCCGTCCCGGACGTGCTGGTCGAGCAGGTCCTGGAGTGGCTCGCCGCGCGCGGCTACGCGGACGTGGAGATCGTCAAGACCGCCGAGGAGTCCATCACCTTCTCGCTGCCCAAGGAGCTCCGCCGCGACCTGCGCGAAGAGGCGGCGAGCCTGGTGGCCGAGCGCGGCGGATCGGGCGCGTCCCAGGAGTGACCGACGCCGCTTCGGCGTGACCGCCGGTGGCCCGTCGTACCGTGGGGCCATGCAGATCTTCGGCGTGGACATCGGCGGATCCGGGATCAAGGGCGCCCCTGTGGACCTCGACAGGGGCGACCTCGCCCGGGAGCGCTGCAAGGTGCTCACCCCGCACCCGGCGACGCCCGACGGCGTGGCCGACGGGGTGAAGCAGGTGATCGACCACTTCGGCTGGACCGGGCCGGTGGGCCTGACCTTCCCCGGCGTCGTCACCGGCGGCGCGACGGTCCGTACGGCGGCCAATGTCGACAAGAGCTGGGTCGACACCGACGCGCGCGCCCTGTTCGGCGGCAGACTGGGCGGCCTGCCGGTGACGGTGGTCAACGACGCGGACGCGGCGGGCGTCGCCGAGATGCAGTTCGGCGCCGGCCGGGGCCGCGGGGGCACGGTCATCCTGCTCACCTTCGGCACCGGCATCGGCAGCGCCGTCTTCGTGGACGGCGTCCTGGTCCCCAACACCGAGCTGGGCCACCTGGAGCTGGGCGGTCACGACGCCGAGCGCAAGGCGTCCAGCAAGGCCAAGGAGGACCACGACCTGAGCTGGGAGCAGTGGGCGCACCGGGTCCAGAAGTACCTGGCGCACGTGGAGATGCTGTTCTCGCCCGCGCTGTTCATCATCGGCGGCGGGGTCAGCCGCAAGGCCGACAAGTTCCTGCACCGCATCGAGGGCATCAAGGCGGAGATCGTGCCCGCGCAGCTCCAGAACAACGCCGGGATCGTGGGGGCGGCGATGCGGGCGGCCCAGCAGGTGTAGACGTGGCGGACGCCAGGCCGCGGGAGCGCGGGCGCTCGCTGCCGCCTCCTTGTGCCTACCGCGACCTGCGCCGCCTGTGTCTACGGCCGCCTGCGGTGCCGCACCCACCGCACCCGGCGGACGAGCACGATCACCCCGGCGGCCAGCGTCCCCCCGTACAGCCAGCCCGCCTGGGTGGCGAGGCCGGTCACCAGGCCCATCAGGCGGCCGAGCATCCCCCCGCGCCCGTCGGCCACCACGAACAGCCCGGACGCGAAGGCGATGGGCACGGCGACGGGCGCGGTCAGCACGTCTCCGGGACGCACCCACAGCGCGGTCAGCACGCACACGGGCAGGAACAGCAGGCCGTACACCGGCAGCGAGCCGTCGAGGAGCAGCTGGTCGAGGCAGCCCAGGAGGAACATCGCGGCGACGCAGAACAGCCCGCCGCCCAGCCCGGTGAGCCGGGGGCCCGGCACTCTCGGGCCCTGCGGCGCCGGCCGGCCCTGGCGTGTCTGCCCCGCGCCGCGCCCCGCCTCCGGGCCGGACGGCCGCCGCCGGGCCTGGGGCGGCAACTGGGCGCGGGCCGGGTTGCCGCGTCGCCGTCCGTCGTTCGGGGGTCGCGTTCTGTGCTGCTCCATTGGACCAACTTAGGTCTGCTTATGTGCCTGATCGGCTCCCAGACACGCCGATGGGCGGACCTTGGCCGGACGGGCGGTGCTCCCAGGGAAGAGGGCGCGCGGAACGCCGTAGACTGGTGGATCGGCCAGTGTCCTCCGAGGGCCTGGCAGCCCCAGCTCCTGGCCCTCTCATCCACGGGAAGTCGCAACGTGTCGCTCACGATCGGAATCGTCGGCCTGCCCAACGTCGGCAAGTCGACCCTGTTCAACGCCCTGACCAAGAACGACGTGCTGGCGGCCAACTACCCGTTCGCCACGATCGAGCCCAACGTCGGTGTGGTCGGCGTGCCCGACGGCCGGCTGGCCCAGCTGGCGTCGATCTTCTCCTCGGAGCGCATCCTTCCGGCCACGGTCGACTTCGTGGACATCGCCGGTATCGTGCGCGGCGCGTCCGAGGGTGAGGGCCTGGGCAACAAGTTCCTCGCGAACATCCGTGAGTCGGACGCGATCTGCCAGGTGATCCGCGCGTTCAAGGACGAGAACGTCGTCCATGTCGACGGCAAGGTCTCGCCCAAGGACGACATCGAGACGATCAACACCGAGCTGATCCTCGCCGACCTCCAGACCATCGAGAAGGTCCTGCCGCGGCTCCAGAAGGAGTCCCGGATCAAGAAGGACGTCGCGCCGAAGGTGAAGGCGGTCGAGGAGGCCAAGGAGATCCTGGAGAAGGGCGACACGCTTTTCGCGCACGGCATCCTCCAGGGCTCCGAGCGCGCCGAGCTGCTGCACGACCTGCACCTGCTGACCACCAAGCCGTTCCTCTACGTCTTCAACGTGGACGAGGACGAGCTGACGGACGAGGACTTCAAGAACGAGCAGCGCGCGCTGGTCGCCCCCGCGGAGGCGATCTTCCTGAACGCCAAGCTGGAGGCCGACCTCGCCGAGCTGGACGAGGACGAGGCCCTCGAACTCCTCCAGTCCGTCGGCCAGGAGGAGCCGGGCCTCGCGACCCTGGCCCGCGTCGGCTTCGACACCCTCGGCCTCCAGACCTACCTCACGGCCGGCCCCAAGGAATCCCGCGCCTGGACCATCAAGAAGGGCGCCACCGCCCCCGAGGCCGCCGGAGTCATCCACACCGACTTCCAGAAGGGCTTCATCAAGGCCGAGGTCATCTCCTTCACCGACCTGCTCTCCGCCGGCTCGGTGGCGGAGGCCCGCGCCAAGGGGAAGGCGCGGATGGAGGGGAAGGACTATGTGATGCAGGACGGGGATGTGGTGGAGTTCAGGTTCAACGTCTGACCGGATGCCACCGGAACGGGGCCTGGCGTCGAGGTAAGAGGCCGGCCCCGTTTTCGGTGGTCAGGCTTCCTCGTTCACCCAGCTCATCAGCCGGCGCAGCTGCTTGCCCGTGGTCTCCAGCAGGTGCTCGGAGTCCTGCTTCTTGTACTCGTCGTACTTCTTCAGGCCGCCGTGGTACTCGTCCATCCAGTTCTTGGCGAAGGTGCCGTCCTGGATCTCGGC
>NZ_JBVJUC010000019.1:0-71392 GCF_055605065.1 Streptomyces sp. NPDC037203 | reverse complement strand
AAGGTCCTCGCCAAACGCGTGGAACCCGCCCTCACCGAAGGCACCCAGGTCCCCGGCCTCGACCCCTCCACCACGGCCCTCGTCGCCGCCTACCGCACTCTCAAGAACGCATCGGAGAACTGATCATGCAGCTCGGTCTCATCGGTCTCGGCAAGATGGGCGGCAACATGCGCGAGCGGATCCGCCGCGCCGGCCACACCGTCATCGGCTACGACCGCAACCCTGAGGTCTCCGACGTCAAGAGCCTCGCCGAACTGGTCGAGAAGCTGGACGCACCCCGCCATGTGTGGGTGATGGTCCCGGCCGGCACCGCCACCCAGACCGTCGTGGACGAGCTGGGCGACCTGCTGGAGCCCGGCGACACGGTGATCGACGGCGGCAACTCCCGCTGGACGGACGACGAGAAGCACGCCGCGGCGCTCGGCATCAAGGGCATCGGCTTCGTGGACGCCGGCGTCTCCGGCGGTGTGTGGGGCCTGCAGAACGGCTACGCGCTCATGGTCGGCGGCGAGAAGGAGAACGTGGACCGGCTCCAGCCGATCTTCGACGCGCTCAAGCCGGAGGGCCCGTACGGCTATGTGCACGCGGGCCGGGTCGGCGCCGGGCACTTCTCCAAGATGGTCCACAACGGCATCGAGTACGCGATGATGCAGGCGTACGCCGAGGGCTGGGAGCTGCTGGAGAAGGTGCACTCCGTGGAGAACGTCCGCGAGGTGTTCCGCTCCTGGCAGGAGGGCACGGTCATCCGCTCCTGGCTGCTCGACCTCGCGGTCAATGCGCTGGACGAGGACGAGCACCTGGAGAAGCTGCGCGGGTACGCGGAGGACTCCGGCGAGGGCCGCTGGACCGTCGAGGCGGCCATCGACAACGCGGTGCCGCTCCCGGCGATCACGGCCTCGCTGTTCGCCCGGTTCGCCTCCCGGCAGGACGACTCGCCGCAGATGAAGATGATCGCGGCGCTGCGCAACCAGTTCGGCGGCCACGCGGTCGAGAAGAAGGGCTGACCGTGGCGGACCTTCTGCTGGTCCGCCACGGGGAGACGGAGTGGAGCAGGTCGGGACAGCACACCAGCTACACCGACCTGCCCCTGACCGACCACGGCGAGGAACAGGCCAAGTCCCTCGCCCCGCTCCTGTCCGGCCGGACCTATTCGCTCGTGCTGAGCAGCCCGCTCGGCCGCGCCCAGCGCACCGCCGCCCTCGCGGGCCTGACCGGCGTCGAGCCCGAACCCGACCTGCACGAATGGGACTACGGCGGCTACGAGGGCATCACCACCGCCGAGATCCACCGCACCCGCCCCGGCTGGGATCTGTGGACCGACGGCGTGGCGCCGGGGCCCGAGGGGCATCCGGGCGAGTCGCCGGCCGAGGTCGGCGCCCGCGCGGACCGGGTGCTGGCCCGCGTCGAGACCGCGCTCGCCGGGGACGGCGGCGATGTGGTGCTCGTCGCCCACGCCCACTTCCTGCGGGTCCTGACGGCCCGCCGGCTGGGCCTGCCGCCCGCGGAGGGCCGGCTGTTCCAGCTGGCCACCGGCACCGTCAGCCGGCTGTCCACCGAGCACGGGCACCCCGTGATCGCCGAGTGGAACCGGCGGCCGTAGCACCGCACGCGCCGTGGGCCGGGTCACCCCGTGTGACCCGGCCCACGGCATTCGCGCTGTCATGTTCGCGTCCTAGAATCGGGGGCACCCGAGCGCACCACCGCGGCGGACCGAGGCCCTGAGGAACCCCCGATGACCAGCGTCGAAGAACCGGTACGACCCGGCGGGCGGGTGCGTGACGCCGCGCGTACCAGGGCCGAGATCCTCGACGTGGCCACCCGCGTGTTCGCACGGGCCGGTTACGAGGGCGCACGGGTGGAGGAGATAGCCGCCCGCACCCGCACCACCAAGCGGATGATCTACTACTACTTCGGCGGCAAGGAGCAGTTGTTCACCGCCGTCCTCGAACGGGCCTACGGCGCGCTGCGCGACGCCGGGCACCGAATGGACGTCGCCCGCCTGGACCCGGTCGCGGCGGTCCGGCACCTGGCCGAGACGGTCTTCGACCACTACGAGCAACACCCGGACTACGTCCGCCTGTTGAGTACCGAGAACATCCAGGGCGCGGAACACCTCAGGGCCTTGCGGGAGCTCGGCGCGACCGGCTCCCCCGCGCTCGGTGTGCTGCGGGAGGTCCTCGCCGCCGGGCAGCGCTCGGGGGTGTTCAGGACGGACGTGGACGCGGTCGACCTGCACGCGGTGATCAGCTCGTTCTGCTTCTTCCGGACGGTCGGCCGGAGTACGTTCGGCGCGCTGTTCGGGCGGGACCTGACCGCTCCGGAGCGGCGGGGGCACTACCGCAGGATGGCCGGGGACATGGTGATCGCGTACCTCACGGCCGGGGGGACGGAACCGGCCGGCCGCTGACGGCCGGACCGGCTCACTCGGGCCGGGTGACGGCGGCGTCGAGCAGCGGGCCCAGTTCGCGCACCACCGTGGTCAGCGGCCGTACGTCCTGCTCGGCCCGTGTCATCAGGATCGCGCCCTCCAGGGCGCTGATCATCAGCGTGGCCAGGGACCCGGAGCGGTCCGCCGGTACACCCAGGGCGGCGAGGGCCCCGGCGAGCGGGGTCCGCCAGGCGGTGAAGGCGGCCGCCGCGGCGGCGCGGGTCGCCTCGTCGGAGGCGGCGCGGTCGACGGTGGCGGCGGCGACCGGGCAGCCCGCGGCGAAGCCGTCCCGGTCGTACTCGTCGGTCCACTGCGCGGCCATCGCCGCGAACAGGGCGCTGGGCAGCGGCTCGGGCAGCCCCTCGACGAAGCGGGCGATCCGCTTGCCCGCGTACCGTCCGGCCCAGGCGACGGCCTCGCCCACCAGTTGTTCCTTGCCGCCGGGAAAGTAGTGCTGGAGGGAGCCGCGCGGGGCCCCGGCGTGCGCGGCGACCTCGCGCATGCCGGTCGCGTTCACGCCGTCGCGCCGGATGAGCTGGGCCGCGCTGAACACCATCCGCTCGCGCGGGCCGCGCTCCCGCTCGCCCATGTCCCGCCTCCGTCTCCCATCCCGAGGACGACTCTCCCCTGGTCTTCTCCCGGTCAACTCTATGACCGGCGTCATAGCGCTCGCTACTATGACCACTGTCATAATCGGTCGGCACAAGTGAAGGACGGCTCCCGTGCGTGTCGGATTCATCGGTCTCGGAGTGATGGGCGGGCCCATGGCCCTGCGCCTGGCGGCCGCCGGCACGCCGCTGGTGGTCTGGAACCGCACCGCGCACCGCACCGAACCGCTGCGCGCGGCCGGTGCCGAGGTCGCCGCGGACGCCGCCGGGGTGTTCGCGCGGGCCGGGGTGGTGCTGCTGATGCTCGCCGACGAGCCGGCCCTCGACGCGGTCCTCGGCCGCGGCACCCCGGAGCTGGAAGCGCGGGTCGCGGGGCGGACCGTGGTCCACATGGGCACGACGTCCCCCGAGTACTCGCGCGCCCTGGAGACCGACATCCGCGCCGCCGGCGGCCGCTACGTCGAGGCACCGGTGTCCGGATCGCGGGTCCCCGCGGAACAGGGGCGGCTGGTGGCCATGCTCGCGGGCGAACAGGCCGCCGTGGACGCGGTACGGCCGGTGCTCGCGCCGATGTGCGCCGAGTCGTTCGAGTGCGGGGCGGTGCCCGGTGCGCTGCTGATGAAGCTGTCGGTCAACCTGTTCCTGATCACCCTGGTGACCGGGCTGGCCGAGGCGTTCCACTTCGCCGAGCGGCAGGGTCTGGACCCCCGCCTGTTCCTGGACGTCCTCGACGCGGGTCCGATGGCCAGCCCGGTCTCCCGGATGAAGGCGCCCAAGCTGCGCGAGCGGGACTTCGCGGTACAGGCGGCCGCGCTCGACGTACTGAAGAACAACCGGCTCGTCGCCGAGGCCGCCCGCACGGCCCGCCTGGCCTCCCCGCTCCTCGACGTCTGCCACGCCCTCTTCCAGGAGACGGTGGCGCAGGGGCACGGCGGACAGGACATGATCGCCGTCCTCAGGGCGATCGAGGCACGCACGGAGAGCGCGGCCCAGGGCGTGGGGCGGGCATGACGTGAGGGGCGTCCCACGGCGTTCGAGTTCGTCGGACCATCGGTCCCGCTGAACCGGACCGGCTAACCGGGGGCCGACTCGTCGGCGAGTCGGTTGTTGCGGTCGATCTCCGGCATGTGGGTCTCGGCCCAGACCCGCAGGGCGGAGAGCGGTTCTTCGAGGGACAGGCCCAGCTCGGTGAGCCGGTAGTGAACGGCGGGCGGCACGGTGGGTTCCACGCGGCGCGCGACCAGACCGTCGCGGACCAGGCTCCGCAGGGTGACGGACAGCATCTTCTGCGAGATGCCGGGGATTCGGCGCCGCAGTTCCGCGAAACGGAGCTCGTCCGGAGCCTCCCCGGCCAGCACCTTGACCGCCATCGACGTCCACTTGGTGCCGACGCGGTCGAGCAACTGGCGGGTCGGGCAGTGCGGATCCAGCAGATCACCCCGCTCGCCGGGCCGCCGACCGGGCTCGCCGGGCCTCGATGTGGTCACTCCGGGCTCACCACCTGAAGGGAAAGTGCCGTCTTGGACGGACCAGGATAGTTCCCTAGCGTGACCTGGTCACCATCACTCACCTCCCTCTGGAGCCTCGCCATGCCCGAGCTGCGGCGCATCCCCGTCAACGGTGTCGAACTGAACGTCGCTCTCGCCGGATCGGGCCCGGCCGTCCTGCTGCTGCACGGTTTCCCGCACACCTGGGAACTGTGGACGGACGTCATGGCCGACCTGTCCGGCCGCTACCGCGTCATCGCGCCGGACCTGCGCGGGTTCGGCGCGAGCAGCCCGGCCGCCTCCGGGTACGACGCGGGCACCCTGGCCGAGGACGCGGCGGCGCTTCTCACCGCGCTCGGCGTGTCCTCCGCCGCGGTGGCCGGCATCGACGCGGGCTCCGCGCCGGCCTTCCTCCTCGCCCTGCGCCGTCCCGGTCTCGTCCGGCGCCTGGTCGTCATGGAGTCCCTTCTCGGCAGGCTGCCCGGCGCCGGGGAATTCCTCGCCGACGGGCCGCCGTGGTGGTTCGGCTTCCATTCCGCGGCGCACGGCCTCGCCGAGACCGTGCTGGAGGGCCACGAGGCCGACTACGTCGACTGGTTCCTGCGCGCCGGCACGCTCGGCGACGGAGTGCGCCCCGCCCTCCGGGACGCCTTCGTCCGCGCATACACCGGCCGCCAGGCGCTGCGCCGCGCGTTCTCGTACTACCGGGCGCTGCCCGAGAGCGCCGTACAGATCGAACGGGCGGTCGCCGCCGCCCGCCTGACGGTGCCGACGATGGCGTTGGGCGCCCGGCCCGTCGGTGCCGCGCTGGAACGCCAGCTCCGCCCGATCACCGACCATCTCACCGGCCACGTCATCGAGGACTGCGGCCACATCATCCCGCTGCACCGCCCGCGCGCTCTGCTCGCACTGCTGCGTCCGTTCCTGGCCGGGGAGGACGCGAAAGCGGCATGAGCAGGGCCGGGTCCGGCCTCCGGCACCGGCACACCTCAGCGTTTGGGGATGCCGTACACCCGTGCGACGTGCAGCCGGACGACCAGCCGGCGGTCGCGGACCATCGCGGCGCGGTACTCGTCCCAGTCCGGGTGCTCGCCGAGCACCGCGCGGTAGAGCCGGATCAGCTCCTCCACGGTCTCGTCGTGGGGATCCTGCGCGACCGGGGACAGCTCGGCCATGCCCTCCGCGACGGTGTACGCCCAGCGGTCGCCGCTGGTGACGTGGTACGAGGCGCGGGGATCACGGCGCAGATTGCGGGTCTTGGCGCGGTCGTCCGTGACGGAGATCCGGATGATCCGCTCGTCCGGGTCGTAGGCATGGCTGACGTTGGACAGCTGGGGGCGGCCGTCGCGGCGGAGGGTGACGAGTACACCGCCGTGTCCTTCGGAGAGCAGCGGGAGGAGCGCGTCCTGCGTGGAGTCCTGGGTCATGCGAGGATCAACCGCCCGTGGTCCGGGTCGCATTCCCCGGCGGTCCACCATCCGATGGCAGCGGGCAGCAGCTTCGGCGAGCCGGCCGGGGGGACGTTCCCCGAGCGGGAGGGCGCGCCCGGCCCGCCAAGCCCTGCGGCAGTCGGCGGGCCAGGCGGCGGGAGCTCCAGGGGTGTCCGCCGCCCAGCGGTGGCGGCGCTTACGACCGCGCCGCCGACCTGCTCCGGATCAGCGCGAACGCGGCGGTGGCCAGGCCCAGGACGCCGACCACCAGACCGGCGACGCCGAGGTCGCGGGCGGTGGAGTCGCTCGTCTTCGCGGTGGTCGTACCGGCCGACTCGGCCGGGGCCGCGGCGGGCGAGGCGTCGTCCGCGGTGAGCTTCAGCGCCGGGGCCGGGTTCTCCGGCTCGTCGTCACCGGAGGCCGGCTGCTCGATCCACCGGACGACCTTGCCGTCCGAGTAGGTCTGGAGTGTCTTGAACACCAACTGGTCGGTGTCTCCGGGCAGTTCACCGAAGGCGACATTGAAGTCCTGGTACTGCCCCGGTTCGATCCTGCCCCCGGTGAAGGTGATCTCGGACGCGGCCTCGGTGATGGTGCCGTCGTCGGTCTTCACCGGCGTCTTCAGCTTGGTGGTGGTCACCTTGGCGGTCCAGCCGCCCTCCGGGTGGACCAGCACGCCGAGGACGGGGTGGTCGGTGGGCAGGAAGACCTGGACCTTGCTGGTGGAGGCGTGGTCCTCCTCGTTGGGCACGCGGAAGGTCAGCACACCGTCGGTGGCGCCCTTGGCGTAGCTCTCCGGGTGGACGGTGACGTGCGCGGACGCGGCACCGGCGGCGAGCAGGACCGAGGCGGCCGTGAGGGCGGTGACGGCGCCGGCGCGGCGCAGGGCGATGCGTGATGCGGACATGGTGAGTCGATCTCCGTACGGTGACGAGTGACAGGGGTCAGGGGTCAGAGCGGGTACGGGATCGGGGCGGGCGGTCCGCGCCGGGTGACCGCGTGCCGCAGCGGGGCCCGGCGGGGCGGGGCGCCGGCGGACCGGTCGCGCGGGACCGGGTCGGCGGAGGCGGGCAGCGGGGCGAGCCGCCAGCCGATGAGGAGGGCGGGGATCAGCGCGGCGGTGCGCCGCAGCAGCGTCCACAGCGCGGCCTCGCCCCGCCGCAGCCACCAGGAGGCGGCCAGGGCGGCGAGGAGGTGGGCGGCCGTGGCGTGGGCCATGGTGTGCGCGGCCGTCGCGTGCACGGCCGCTCCGGACATACCGGCCATGTCATTCATGCCCGGCATGTCGGCCGCGCGGGCGCCGGTGCGGGCCGCGTCGAAGCCCAGGTGCAGCCCCGCCTGGGTGAGCAGCATCGCCGCGCCGATCCCCGGCCCCGACCGCTCCCGTCCGCCCAGCGTCCAGCCGAGCGCGAGGACCGCGAGGAAACCGGCCGCGTCGCAGCGGAGCGACGGCATCTCCCCCATGGCCAGGCCGTGGCCGACGGCGGCGAGCAGCACGCACACCGCGGCGAACACCGCGGCCCGCAGGCCCCTCACTACCGGGGATGCACTCACAGCGCCCGATCCTCCCACGGTGGAACGCGACGCGCGCAGCGCCTGCGGCATTCGGCCGAGACGGATGGGCAGGCGGGACGGCGAGCGGGCGGGCGGCGCGGGTACGCGGGGGTGAACGACGGGCGGGTACGCCGGGGCGCGGGACCGGCGCGGCTGCGGCGGCACGCGTCGGCCGGTGCGGGGCCGGGCGCCGGTCGGAGGACGGGCGCCCGGCGGTCGTGGTCAGGCGGCGCTGCGCCCCCGCTCCCGGTGCGCGCGCACGATCTCCGCGTACCGGTGGCCGCTGCCCTTGATGGTCCGGGTCTGGGTGGGGTAGTCGACGTGGACCAGGCCGAAGCGCTTGTCGTAGCCGTACGCCCACTCGAAGTTGTCCAGCAGGGACCAGGCGAAGTATCCGGCCAGCGGGGCGCCCCGGCGGGCGGCGGAGGCGCAGGCGGCGAGGTGGGCTTCGAGGTAGTCCTGGCGTTCGGGGTCGTGGACGCTGCCGTCGGGGCGGACCGTGTCGGGGAAGGCGGAGCCGTTCTCGGTCACGTACAGGGCGCGGGCGCCGTACTCCTCGGTGAGCCGGAGCAGCAGGGTCTCGATGCCGCCGGGGTCGATCTCCCAGTCCATGGCGGTGCGCGGCACACCCTCGCGGCGGACGCTGCGGGCGTACGGCGCGGGGCCCTCGGGGTCGTCGGTGACATGGGCCGGGAAGTAGTAGTTCAGTCCCAGCCAGTCCAGCGGCGCCGCGATGGTCGACAAGTCGCCGTCCCGCAGCGGCAGTTCGACGCCGTAGGTCTCCACCATGTCGGCCGGGAAGCCGCGGCCGTGCACGGGGTCGAGCCACCAGCGGTTGACATGGCCGTCGTGCCGGCGGGCGGCCGCGATGTCCTCGGGCCGGTCGGTGGCCGGATGCACGGTGGAGAGGTTGTTGACGATGCCGATCCGGGCGTCCGGGACGGCGGCGCGCACGGCCTCGGTGGCGAGACCGTGGCCGAGGAGCAGATGGCAGGAGGCGCGGACCGCAGCGGTCAGGTCGGTCCAGCCGGGGGCCATCGTGCCCTCGTAGTGGCCGATCCAGGCCGAGCAGGACGGCTCGTTGAGGGTCGTCCAGAGCTTGACGCGGTCGCCGAGGCGCCGGGCCACGGCGTCGGCGTACGCGGCGAACGCGTGGGCGGTGTCCCGCTCCGGCCAGCCGCCGCGGTCCTGGAGCGTCTGCGGCAGGTCCCAGTGGTAGAGGGTGACGGAGGGGGTGATGCCCGCCGCGAGCAGGTCGTCCACCAGCGCGTCGTAGAAGGCGAGGCCCTTGGGGTTGACCTCGCCGGTGCCGCCGGGGACGACACGCGGCCAGGCGACGGAGAGGCGGTAGGCGTTGAGGCCGAGGCGGCGCATCAGGGCGACGTCCTCGCCCCGGCGGTGGTAGTGGTCGCAGGCGACGTCGCCGTTGTCATCGCCCGCGATCCTCCCCGGTGTGTGGGAGAAGGTGTCCCAGATCGAGGGTGTCCGGCCGTCCTCGGCGACGGCTCCCTCGATCTGGTAGGCCGAGGTGGCCGTGCCCCACAGGAAGCCGTCCGGGAGTGCGGCGAGGTCGATGCGTTCGGACACGGAAGTCCCTTCGGAATACGGGGTGTTGCCGGTCATTTGACGGCCCCCGCCGTCAGCCCGGCCACGAGGTAGCGCTGGAGCAGCAGGAACCCGGCCACCACGGGCACGCTGACGACCAGCGAGGCGGCCATGATCTGGTTCCAGTAGACGTCGTTGAGGGTGGAGTAGCCCTGGAGGCCGACGGCGAGGGTACGGGTGGTGTCGTTGGTCATCACCGAGGCGAACAGCACCTCGCCCCACGCGGTCATGAACGCGTACACGGCGACGGCGACGATGCCGGGGATCGCCGCCGGTACGACGATCCGGAACAGCGCGCCGAGCGGACCGCAGCCGTCGACCAGTGCCGCCTCGTCCAGGTCGCGCGGCACCGAGTCGAGGTACCCGATGAGCATCCAGATGGAGAACGGCAGCGAGAAGGTGAGGTAGGTGAGGATCAGGCCGCCGCGAGAACCGAACAGGGCGATGCCGGTGGCGTTGCCGATGTTGACGTAGAGGAGGAACAGCGGGAGCAGGAAGAGGATGCCGGGGAACATCTGCGTGGACAGCACGGTGACGGTGAAGACGCGCTTGCCCCGGAAGTCGTAGCGGCTGACCGCGTAGGCGGAGAACACCGCGACGACGACGGACAGTACCGTCGCGGAACCCGCCACGATCAGGGAGTTCACGAAGTAGCGGGCGAGCGGCACCGTGGACCACATGTCGATGTACGGGCGGATCGTCAGCCCGCTCGGCAGCCAGCGGAACCTGCCGGAGACGTCCGCGAGCGGCTTCAGCGAGCTGGACACCATCACGTACACCGGGAGCAGTACGAAGCCGGTGAGCAGGGTGAGGAAGACGCGCCGGGTCCACAGGAACGAACGCGGCGGCGCCAGCGGCGAGTTACGCATCGGTGGTTCTCCGTCCCCGCGAGGTCGCCAGCAGATAGGCGCCCGTCACCACGAGCAGGAAGATCAGCAGCAGAACGGACATGGCGGAGCCGGTGCCGAAGTTCCAGGTGACGAACGAGGCTTGGTAGATGTGCACGGAGACGAGGTCGGCGGCCGCGGGGGCGGACTTGCCGAACAGCACGTAGGGCGTGTTGAAGTCGTTGAACGTCCACAGGAACAGCACGAGGACCAGTACCTGGTTGACCGGGCGCAGGGAGGGCAGCGTGATGCGGCGGATCCGCTGCCACGTCCCGGCGCCGTCCAGCGCGGCCGCCTCGTACAACTCCCCCGGAATGTTCTGGAGTCCGGCCGTCACCACGAGGAAGGCGAACGGCCAGCCCTTCCACACCGACACGGTCAGCAGGGCGTAGAAGCTGTTGTCGCCGATGAGCCAGAAGGCGGGCCGGGCACCGATGTGCAGCTGGTCGTGCAGGACGTGGTTCACCAGGCCGTTGTCGTGCTGGAACATGAACACCCAGGTGATGACGGCCGCGTAGACGGGCAGCGCGTACGGCACCAGGAACAGGGCGCGCAGCAGGCCGCGGCCGCGGAAGGCGTCCTGGAGGAAGACGGCCGCGGCGGTGCCGATCAGCCAGCACAGGGCGACGGACAGCAGGGTGAAGCCGACGGTGACGAGGAAGGAGTGCAGCAGGGCCTCGCCGACGGGGGCGTGGAAGTCCACCGACAGGCGGTAGTTGTCGAGGCCCGACCAGGGGGCGGTGCCCCAGTCGCGGATGTAGAACTGGGTGAGTTCCTTGAAGCTCATCACGATGCCGATGACCATCGGCACCAGATGGACGAGGAGTTCGAGGAGGAGGGCGGGCAGGAGCAGCAGGTAGGGCAGCCCGGCGCGGCGGATCCTCCCGGCGCGGCGGCGTGCCGGGGACGCCGCCGTACCGGGAGGGGCCTTCGCCACCGACTCCTCAAGGGTGTGGGTGGTCATGGCCGTTACGCCGCCGGCATCTGCTGCTGGGCCTTCTGGAGCGCGGCCCTGACCGACGCGGTGGTCACCGCGCGCCCGGCGGCGGCGTCGGCGAACAGGTCCTTGACGGCGGTGCCGACCGTCGTCTCGAACTGCGACTCGTCGGGCACCTGCGGCAGGGCGGCGGCGCTGGTGGCGAGGGTGTTCTTCAGGACCGTGTTGGCGGGGGTGTTGAACGCGGGGTCGCCCTGCGCGCTGATGACCGGCGGGATGGAGCTGTAGGCCTTGTTGAGGATCTTCTGCTCGGCGTCGGAGGTCATGAACTTCACGAACCGCGTCGCGCCGTCGAGGTTGTGGGTGTTCCGGAAGACCGCGATGTTGATGCCGGCGGCCATCGAGTCGATCTGGGTGCCGGGGCCGGGCCTGCCGGAGCGCACCGGCACGGGCGCGACGCCGTACTGGCTGTCCTTCATGCCCTGCGAGGCGAGGTTGGCGGAGGCCGATTGCCACAGCAGCATGGCCTGGTGGCCCTTGGCGAAGTCGCTGACGGACTGGTTCTGCGCGTATTCGGCGTCCCCGGCGGGGATGACCTGGTCCTTGGCCATCAGATCGACATAGCTCTGCACCGCGTCGACCACCTTGGGGTCGGTGAAGTCCGGCTTGCCGTCGGCGGTGAAGAAGTCGGCGCCGCGCTGCTTGGCGAAGACGAAGACGTGGTGGATGTTCTCCGACACGTTGGAGCCCTCGGCACCCAGCGGGGAGATTCCCTTCGCCTTGATCTTCTTGCCGTCGGCGATCAACTCGTCCCAGGTGGCAGGCGGTTGGGAGATCCCGGCGTCGGCGAAGATCTTCTTGTTGTAGTAGAGCGCGTACGCCAGCGCGTACAGGGGTACGGCGGCCGGGTCCTTGCCCTTGACGCCGGTCGAGGCGAGCGCGGACGGCAGGAAGCGGCTCTTGCCACCGATCTTGTCGAAGTTCCCGGCGTCCCAGGGCAGCAGCGCGCCGCTCGCCTGGAGGGAGGCGCTCCAGGAGTTGCCGATGTTCAGTACGTCCGGGCCCTGGCCCGACGTGGTCGCGGTCAGGATCCGGTTGAGCAGGTCGGGCCAGGGCACGACCTCCAGCTTCACCTTGATGCCCGTCTGCTTCTGGAACTTGTCGAGTTCGGGCTGGAGTACCTGCTTGTCGACGGCGACGCTGGCGCCCTGGTTGGAGGCCCAGTAAGTCAGCGTCTTGGGCGCGTCGTCGGACCCGCCCCCCGTGGACGAACCGCCTCCGCAGGCTGTCGCCGCGAGGGCGAGAGAGAGGGTGACGGCACCGACGGCCGCGGCTCGGATGCTGCGCATGTCTCCAGGTGTCCCTTCCCGGCGTCGAGCACCTTCGGGATCGCGCCCCGGTACCGGCCGGTCCGGCCGGTACCCTCCGAAGATCCTCACGTCTTAATTTAGGACGTGAGTTAACCGGCGCGGACGTGCGCCGTCAAGGGATCCGGCGGAGGTTCCTCGCGTTCTCCGCGCTCTCCAGTCCGGGGGGCGCGCGGGCGGGTCAGGGGCCGGGCGGGGTGCGCGGGAGGGCGCCGGCGAGGACGAGGGCGACGAGGCGCGCGGCGAAGTCCTCGTCGAGCGGGGCACCGCTGACGAGGGCACGGGTGAACAGGGCGCCGCCGATGGCCTCGATGACGAGAGCGGGGTCCGTGTCCGGCGCGAGTTCACCGCGTTCGACGCCCCGGCGGACCATGACGGCGCCGCGTTCGAGGCGCTCGGTCCAGTAGGGCAGGCGGCGGTCCGGCAGGGTGTGGTCGCGTTCGACGCTCAGCCGGAGCAGCGCCTCGCCCTGTGCCGTGGCGAGCAGCCGCGCCAGCGTGCCGAAGTAGGCGGTGAGATCGTCGCGGACACGTCCGGTGTCCGGCACCGGCACCGCCGCGTCGAGCTGTTCGGTCAGCGCGTCCAGGATCAGGTTCTCGCGGGTCCCCCAGCGCCGGTAGACGGAGGTCTCGTGGACTCCGGCGGCGCGGGCGACGGCGCCGACGGTGGTACCGGCGAGCCCGTGCGCGGCCAGGACGTCCACGGTGGCGGCGAGGACGGCGGAGCGCATCCGGGCCCCGCGGCGGCGCAGGGGCGGTGCGTTCCGGTCGGACGAGGGCATGCCCCACCCTAACGCAGGGTCACTTGCTTTACCCCTCGGGCGGGCGTAGCTTTCATCGCAAGGTGACTTGCGTTAAGGGGCCCGCGGTCCACGCGGTCGCCGCCGCGCCAAGGAGGCCATGTCATGGAGCAGATGCTCGCCGCCCGGCTGCACATCCCCAGCCGCACCCTGCGGATCGAGGAAGTGGCGAGGCCGCAGCCCGGTCCCGGCCAGGTCGTGGTGAAGGTGGAGGCCGCGGGCGTCTGCCTGTCGGACGTCCATCTGATCGACGGCACCCTCACCCCGCTGCTGCTGCGCGGCGACACGGTCACCCTGGGCCACGAGGTGTCCGGCACCATCGCGGAGACCGGCCCCGGCGTCACCCGCTGGACGCCGGGTCAGCGGGTGGTGCTGTACGCCGGCGAGATCCGCGACGGCGTCACGTACACCCGCGGCGTGGACTACGACGGCGGGTGGGCCGAGTACGCGCTCTCCTCCGAGCACGCGCTGACCGAACTGCCCGCGGCCATCCCCTTCGACCAGGGCGCGATCATCCCGGACGCGGTCTCCACGCCATGGGGCGCGATCACCGTCACGGGCGCCGTACGGGCCGCCGAGCCGGTCGGCGTCTGGGGCGTGGGCGGACTCGGTGTACACGCCGTCCAGTTGCTGCGGGCGATCGGCGCCTGCCCCGTCATCGCGGTCGATCCCAACCCCACCGCCCGCGAGCGCGCCCTCGACCGGGGCGCGGACCTGGCGCTGGACTCCGCCGACCCGGCGCTGCGCGAGCGGATCCGCGAGGCGACCGGCGGCGCCGGGCTCGCCGCCGCCTTCGACTTCGCCGGAGTCCCGGCGGTCCGCGCACAGGCCCTGTCGGTCCTCGCGCCCAAGGGCCGGCTGGTCCTGGTGGGCCTGACCGACCAGCCGCTGACCGTGGCCGACGGCACCCGCTTCAGCTACCTCCAGCAGCAGATCCTCGGCCACTACGGCTCCGACATGCCGGTCGCGCTGCCGCAGCTGCTCTCCCTGGTCCGGGGCGGTCGGCTGGACTTCTCCGGTTCGATCAGCGGCGAACTGCCGCTGGCGCGGGCCGCCGAGGCGGTGGAACGGCTGGAGAAGAAGACCGGCGACCCGATCCGGCTGGTCCTGCGCCCCTGACCGGCCGCTCGGCGGGACGCGCGGTGGCGGGACACCCCGGCAGGGGCCCCGCCGCCGCTTTCACGTACCGCACCGCTTCTTCACAGACCGCTGCGGTCAAGTCGGCTCTCTTACAAGGACGTTCAGGTCTCCGGCCCCGGACGCGCCGCCTCCCACACGGTGTGGAACGCCAGCCGCAGGCATGCCGCCAGGGCCGGATGTTCGATGAACAGGGTCGTCGTGGTCTCCGCCCCCGCCACCGGGTCCGGCATGTCGCACAGGACGAGGGAGGCGTCGGCGACGACGAGTTTGAGGGGCAGGCCGGGGGCGAAGCGGGCCTCCTCCCCTGCGGCGGCGAAGCGCCGGACGTGCGCCACCGTCTCCGGGTCGGCGAGGGCCTCGGAGAGGTAGATCGCGCGGACCGTGCCGCCGCCCCGGCGCAGGCGGCGCACGGCGGCGATGCCCGCCGTGTTCTCGGCCGGTGCGACAAAGGGGGGTTTGCAAAAGGTGAGGAGTTCGTGACGGGCCTGGGACTGAATGTCGGCGAAACGTTCACCGATGGCCCTCGGGTCGCGCAGGATCTCGATGTAGTCCAGCGGGTCCGTGTGCCGCCGGCCCTGAGCCCACAGCGGGCCCAGCAGATCGGCGAGTTCACGGGAGGCGCGTTCCAGCCGCTCGACGGCCTCCCGCTGGGCGGCCATCAGCCGGGCGAGGGCCGGCTCGGGGGGCTCCGCGGAGTACGTCGTCACACGTCCGGGACGTGCGGTGGCCAACTGGCGCCGCACCAGGGCGTCCAGGACGTCGTAGACGCGCTGGCGCGGAACGTCCGCCTCGCGGGCCACCTCGGCGGCCGTATAGGAGCCGCGCCTGAGCAGCGACAGATAGATCCGCGCCTCGTAGCGGGTGAGTCCGAGGGACATCAGGCGGTTGACGGTGGTGTCGTCCAGCTCCATGGCCGCACAAGATATCGGCCAACCCGGAAGCTCGGGCCAAGGTTTTGCCAACTCCCCTTGTTTTCAACGGCAAACAGTCAATAACCTCGACCCCAGCCACCACTGACCGGGGTGGCACATCCATCCACATGCCCGGAAGCAGACTCCGACCGGCCACCCCCAATGGGGGTTTGTCATGCCTATGACATGCCCGCAGGCCGTCGTACCGGAGTCGACCATCCCCCCACGGAGGGCAGTTTTTTGCATTCCCACCGCAGAAGGAACCGGATACGCCGCAGCGCTCCCGCGCTGCTGTCCGCGGCGGCTCTGATCACCGGCGGCGTGGCCGTCGCGACCCAGACCTCGGCCTTCGCCACCACCCCCGCCGCGCACGCGGCGACCACCTCCGCGGCCACGCCGGTGCACACCCACCGGCTGTGTTCGCAGCCCAGCAAGCCCGGCTACATGGCCTGCCAGTCGGTCGAGCGCACCGACATCGTCCAGCACAAGTCCCTCGGCCCGCACGACACCCCGCAGGGCTTCGGGCCGTCCGACCTGGCCGCCGCCTACAACCTGCCCAAGGACGGCGGCAACGGGCAGACGGTCGCGATCGTCGACGCCAACGACGACCCGAACGCCGAGAAGGACCTGGCGGCCTACCGCTCCCAGTACAACCTGCCCGAGTGCAGCACGGCCAACGGCTGCTTCAAGAAGATCGACCAGGACGGCGGCACCAACTACCCGACCCCGGACGCGGGTTGGGCGGGAGAGATCTCCCTCGACGTCGACATGGTCAGCGCGGCCTGCCCGCAGTGCAAGATCCTGCTGGTCGAGGCCAAGTCGGCCAACATGGACGACCTGGGCGCGGCCGTGAACCAGGCCGTCAAGCAGGGCGCCAAGTTCGTGTCCAACAGCTACGGCGGCAGCGAGGGGTCCGACGACACCACCGCGGACGACCAGTACTTCAAGCACCCCGGCGTCGCCATCACGGTCAGCTCCGGTGACAGCGGCTACGGCGTCGAGTACCCGGCGGCCTCGCCGTACGTGACGGCGGTCGGCGGCACCTCGCTGAAGAAGGACAGCAGCACCCGCGGCTACTCCGAGACCGTCTGGGGCACCTCGGCCGGCGGCGACGGCGCGGGCTCGGGCTGCTCGCAGTACGAGGCCAAGCCGTCCTGGCAGAAGGACACCGACTGCGCCAAGCGCGCGGTGGCCGACGTCGCGTCCGTGGCCGACCCGGCCACCGGTCTCGCCGTCTACGACACCTACCAGGCCAGCGGCTGGAACGTGTACGGCGGCACCAGCGCCGCCGCGCCGTTCATCGCCGGTGTCTACGCCCTCGCGGGCGCTCCGGGCTCGGGTGACACCCCGGCGTCGTACCCCTACTCCCACCCGGACCAGCTGAACGATGTCACCAGCGGTTCGAACGGGTCCTGCGACGTGGCCTACCTGTGCCAGGCGGGCAAGGGCTATGACGGCCCGACGGGTCTCGGCACCCCGAACGGGACCGGTGCCTTCACCAAGTAGTCCGGGACCGATCCGGACCGGGTGACCGCCGCACGCCGGTCCGCCCGACCCCCGCCGCGGGTCGAACGGACCGGCGTTGCGCGCGCGCCCGTCAACTCTCCTTTTTTCCAGGCGAGTTCACTCTTGCCCTCGGGTACGCTCGGCCACATGAGCGCTGACGACATCCCCACACTCGCCCTCGCCTTCCCCGGACCGGAGCGCGACAGCGGGGTGGAGGCCATCATCAGCGGCCGCAAGACGGCCATGACGGCGCTGGCCGAGATCCTGGAGAAGGCCGGCGAGCCCCTGCCCGAGGTGGGCCGGCGGTACGCGGTGCTCGACTCGGACGACCGCCCCGCCGTCGTGATCGAACTGACCGAGGTCCGGGTGATCCCCTTCCGCGAGGTGGACGACCGCTATGCGCTGGACGAGGGCCGCGGCTACGCGAACGCACGGGAGTGGGCCGCCGCCCACCGCGACTTCTTCGCCGGCGAGCAGATGACCGGACTGCTCGGCTACACGCCCGCCGTGGACGACGACGCCCTGATCGTGGCCGAGCGCTTCCGCGTGGTCGGCGCGGAGGACTAGGGCCTCTCGGCCGGATCAAGCTCGGGGCGGTCGGGCGCGCCACAGCATGAGAAACAGAAAAACCCCAGATCGACTGGGGTCTCTGCTGGTGTCCGAGGGGGGACTTGAACCCCCACGCCCGATAAAGGGCACTAGCACCTCAAGCTAGCGCGTCTGCCATTCCGCCACCCGGACGAGGTGTCTGCCGCCTTGCGGAGGGCTTCCCCCGCGGCGACATGGACAACAATACCAAGGTTTCGGAGTGCGTTTCACCTGCGTATTTCGCTCGCGCGGGCACGCGGGCGGGCCGTGTACGCGGTGCGAGAATCCGTGCGCGCAGCGCGAGCGGGCGGGCGGGCGGGCTACGGGCAGTGGACGACCTGACCGGCGTACGACAGGTTCCCGCCGAAGCCGAAGAGGAGGACCGGGGCCCCGGTGGTCAGGGTGCCGCGCTCGACGAGTTTGGAGAGGGCGAGGGGGATGCTCGCGGCGGAGGTGTTGCCGGATTCCGTCACATCGCGGGCGATCACCGCGTTCACGGCGCCGAGTTTCTCGGCGAGGGGCTCGATGATGCGCAGGTTGGCCTGGTGGAGGACGACACCGGCGAGGTCCTCGGGGGCGATACCGGCGCGCTCGCAGGTCTGGCGGGCGATGACGGGCAGCCGGGTGGTGGCCCAGCGGTAGACGCTCTGGCCCTCCTGCGCGAATCGCGGCGGCGTGCCCTCGATCCGCACCGCGTGCCCCATCTCCGGCACCGAGCCCCACCGCACGGGCCCGATCCCCGGCTCCTGCCCCGGCGCGCACGCCTCCACCACCGCGGCCCCCGCGCCGTCGCCGACGAGGACGCACGTGCTGCGGTCGGTCCAGTCGGTGATGTCGGTCATCTTGTCGGCGCCGATGACCAGGGCGCGGGTGGCCGCGCCGGCGCGGATCGTGTGGTCGGCGGTGGCCAGCGCGTGGGTGAACCCGGCGCACACCACGTTGACGTCCATCGCGGCGGGGCCGGGGACGCCGATCCGGGCCGCGACGCGGGCGGCGGTGTTCGGGGACCGGTCGATCGCGGTGGAGGTGGCCACGAGGACGAGGTCGATGTCGGCGGGAGCGAGCCCCGCGGCGGCGAGGGCCTTGGCGGCGGCGTGCGCGGCCAGCTCGTCCACGGGCTCGTCTGGCCCGGCGATGTGCCGGGTGCGGATGCCGACCCGCGTGCGGATCCACTCGTCGCTGGTGTCGACCATGCCGGCCAGGTCCTCGTTGGTGAGCACCCGAGCGGGCTGGTAGTGACCGATGGCGGCGATGCGAGAGCCGTGCATGACGGAGGTCCCCTTGTTGCCGTGGGTGGTGAACGGGTTCCACAGTCTGGCCAGTGACTCGTCAGTACGGCGGCACGTGAAGCCACAGGAAACGGGCAAACGAATTGTCGGCTCCCCTCAGCCCGCCGGGCCCGCGCGGAGCGGACGCGGCGTCGTCCTCCATGTGCAGGACAATGCGTGTGCAGGACAATGAGATCTCCGCACCAGGGCCGCCAGGGCCACCCGCACGGACAGACCGGGGCTGATCAGCACATGGGACGAGTCACGGACCGACGCAAGGTCCTCCGCATCCGGGACGGTGCGGTCTCCACCCGGCCGGACACGCTCGTCGCCGAGGAACCCCTGGAGATCCGGCTGAACGGCAAACCGCTGGCGATCACCATGCGCACTCCGGGCGACGACTTCGCGCTCGCGGCGGGATTCCTGGTGAGCGAGGGGGTGCTGGCCGCCGCGTCCGACCTCCAGAACATCGTCTACTGCGCGGGGGCGACCGCGGACGGTTCGAACACCTACAACGTGGTCGACGTGCGGACCGCTCCGGGCGTCCCGCTCCCCGATTTCACCCTTGAGCGGAACGTCTACACCTCGTCCTCCTGCGGACTGTGCGGCAAGGCCAGCCTGGACGCCGTGCGTACGACCACCCGCTGGCCGATCGCCGACACCCCCCGGCTCCGCGTCACGCCCGAGCTGCTGGCCGAGCTGCCCGAACGGCTGCGGGAGGCCCAGCGGGTCTTCGACCGCACGGGAGGTCTGCACGCGGCCGCCCTGTTCACCGAGGACGGGGAACTGCTCGACATCAAGGAGGACGTCGGCCGGCACAACGCGGTCGACAAGCTGGTGGGCCGGGCCCTCCAGGACGGCGGGCTGCCCCTGTCCCGGACGGTGCTGCTGGTCTCCGGCCGCGCCTCGTTCGAGCTGGCGCAGAAAGCCGTGATGGCCGGCATCCCCGTACTGGCCGCGGTGTCGGCGCCCTCGTCCCTGGCGGTCGACCTGGCGGCGGAGACCGGCCTGACGCTCGTCGGATTCCTGCGCGGCAGCTCGATGAACGTGTACGCGGGCGACGACCGGATCGCCCTGGAGGGACGACCGGAACCCACCAAGCCCTGACGGCTGGCCGTTCGCGGTGGCCGAGGGCGCGGCGCGGGAGGACGCCGAGGGCTGGTCGCCTCCCGGCGGCCCGGCCGGTCCTCACCCCGGCCCCGGTCCGCCCTCGGCACCGGAGATCCTGGTCAGCAGCAGGAGGAACAGCTCGCGTTCGCCCGCCGACAGCGGTGCCAGCAGTTCCTCGTTGGCCGTACGGGCGGCCCGCTCGCAGCGTTCCAGGAGCAGGCCGCCCTCCCCGGTGAGGGACACCGCGTTCTTGCGGCGGTCGCCGGGATCCGGCGCGCGGACGATCAGGCCGGCGCTCTGGAGGTCGTTCAGGACACCGACGAGGTCCTTGGGATCGAGCGCGATGCCCCGCGCGAGGTCGGCCTGGGCCACGGGGGCGAGGTCGCGGACGGCCGAGAGCACCACGTGGTGCCACATCTTCAGACCCTCCGCGGCGAGGGCGTCGGCGACGAGGGCGCGCCCCCGCGCGGCGGCCCGCCCGAGGAGCCAGCTGGGCAGCGCGCGGATCGCGGTCAGGGGAGGTTCGGCGGCCATGGCATCAGCCTATCCGAGAAATCGTTGGACTTCCCCATGACTTTCGGCTTATCGTTGGTGCTCCCAACGATTCCGCGGGGACGGACGAGTCCGCTCCCGTGCCCGAACGCCGGCCCGACCGGCCGAGGAGACCCCGATGCGCCGTGTCCGGTACGACTCCCCCGGCGGCCCCCTGTTCATGGAGAAGGCCGGTGTCCCCGAGCCCGGACCGGGACAGCTGCTCGTGCGCTGCGCCGCGATCGGGGTCACGCTGCCGGTCGTCCGCAAGGTCCGCGAGGCCGCCGAGCCGATACCGCTGGGCGGTGAACTGGCGGGCGAGGTGGTGGCGGTCGGCGCGGGGACGACCCGGTTCCGGACCGGCGACCGGGTGACCGGGCTCTGCTTCGGACACGGGTACGCCGATTTCGCGGTGCTGGACGAGGCCATGGCCTCCCCCGTGCCGGAGGGCGCCACCGAGGTGGACGCGGTCGCGCTGGTGCGCAGCGGGCTGGTGGCGCTGGGCGCTCTGTCGGCGGCGCGGCCGGAACCGGGCGAGTCGGTGCTGGTGACGGCGGCGGCGAGCGGCGTCGGACACCTGGCGGTGCAGTTGGCGCGGGCGCGGGGTGCGGGGCGGGTGGTGGGGGCCGTGTCCGACCCCGCGAAGGCGGACTTCGTGCGCTCCCTCGGCGCCGACGGCTGCGTCCGGTACGCCGACGGGAGCTGGGGAGACCCCGTGGACTGCGTCCTGGACGCGGTCGGCGGCGAGCTGCTCACCCCCGCCGTCGCCGCCCTCGCCCCGCACGGCCGGCTGGTCGCCTACAGCTCGGGCGGCGGCACGGTCCGGGCCTACGACCTGCTCGTGGGCGCCAAGTCGGTGATCGGCTTCCAGATGGCACTGATCGCCCGCGGCCGGCCCGAGCTGTACGAGCGCTGGCGCCGGGAGCTGTGGCGGCTGTTCGCCGAGGGGAGCGTACGGCCCGTCGTGCACGCGGAGTTCGCACTGGAGGAGGCGGCGCGGGCCCACGAGGCCATCGAGACACGGTCCAACCTGGGCAAGGTCGTGCTGCGCCCATGAACCCCCATCCGCTCGCCCCGGTGAGCCCTCGGACGGTTCCGGTGACCGGCCGGCAGCCGGCGGACCCGGAGGCGCTGCGGTCAGCGAAGGGCGCGGTGCTGTGGCTGCCCCTGGACCGGGCGAGCCGCTGGCCCCTCGGCGCCACCGCCCTCCCCGGCCGCGCCACCGCCCTCCCCGGCCGCGCCATCGCCCTCGGCCCCGGCCGTGCCACCGTCCCCGGTCCCGGCGTCCCCGTCCTCGGCCTCCGGGTCGTGGGCCCGGCGCTTGGCGATGACCGCGCACACCATCAGCTGCATCTGGTGGAACAGCATCAGCGGGAGCACGGCCAGGGAGGCATGGGCGCCGAAGAGGACGCTCGCCATGGGCAGGCCCGAGGCGAGGGACTTCTTGGAGCCGGCGAACTGGATGGCGATCCGGTCCTCCCGGCCGAAGCCCAGCGCCCGGCCGCCGTACCAGGTCCCCAGCAGCATCACGGCGAGCACCGCGGCCTCGACCAGGAGGAGCGCGCCGAGCCGGGCGGGGCTGACCTGGTGCCAGATGCCCTGGATCATGCCCTCGCTGAACGCGGTGTAGACGACGAGGAGGATGGAGCCGCGGTCGACCAGCCCGAGGACCTTCTTGTGCCGGGTGATGAAGGGGCCGATCCAGCGCCGCAGCAGCTGCCCGGCGAGGAACGGCACCAGCAGCTGCAGCACGATCTTGACGAGTGAGTCGGCGGAGAAGCCGCCCCCGCTGTTGCCGAGCAGCACCGCCGCCAGCAGCGGGGTGAGGACGATGCCGACCAGGGAGGAGAAGGAGCCCGCGCAGATGGCGGCGGGCACGTTCCCGCGGGCGATGGAGGTGAAGGCGATGGAGGACTGGATCGTGGAAGGCACCAGAGTGAGGAAGAGAAGGCCCTGGTAGAGCGGCTGGGTGAGCAGCACGGGCACGGTGGCGCGGGCGGCCAGGCCGAGCGCGGGGAAGACGAGGAAGGTGCAGGCGAGCACGGTGACATGGAGCCGCCAGTGGCGCAGTCCGTCGAGTGCCTCGCGGGTCGAGAGGCGGGCGCCGTAGAGGAAGAACAGGAACGCGATCGCGGCGGTCGAGGCGCCGGAGGCCACATCGGCGCCGGTGCCGTGGGCCGGGAACAGGGCGGCGAGGCCCACCGTGCCGAGGAGCAGCACGATGTACGGGTCGATCGGCATCCAGCTCGGCCAGCGCAGGCGTGTCACGGTGCTCCGATGGGTGTGCGACGGCAAGGGGGTGTCTGACGGCGTTCCGGTCGGGCCCCGCGGGGCCTGTCCTCATGATCCTCCGCCCCGCCTCGATCGGGAAACCCGTACACCACTCTCACTGTCATCACGTTCCGCGATAAGCGGCGTACGCTGGGGCGGTGTACGACCCGACGCAGTTGCGGACCTTCCTCGCGGTCGCCCAGACGCTGAGCTTCACCCAGGCGGCCCGGCGGCTCGGGCTGCGCCAGTCCACGGTGAGCCAGCATGTGCGCAGGCTGGAGGAGGCGGCGGGGCGTCCGCTGTTCGCGCGGGACACCCACTCCGTGGAGCTGACCGAGGACGGCGAGGCGATGCTGGGCTTCGCGCGCCGGATCCTCCAGGTGCACGAGCAGGCGACGGCGTTCTTCACCGGGGCGCGGGTGCGCGGGCGGCTGCGGTTCGGCGCGTCGGAGGACTTCGTACTGACCCGGCTGCCGGAGATCCTGGAGGGCTTCCGCTACGACCACCCCGAGGTCGATCTGGAGCTGTCGGTCGAGCTGTCCGGCACCCTGCACGAACGGCTGGCCGCGGGGAAGCTCGACCTGGTGCTGGCCAAGCGGCGTCCGGAGGATCCGCGGGGTGCGCTGGTGTGGCGCGACGACCTGGTGTGGATCGGCGCCGAGCGGCTGCGCCTGGACGCCGACCGGCCGGTCCCGCTGATCGTGTATCCGCCGCCCGGCATCACGCGGGCGCGTGCCCTGGAGGCGCTGGAGCGGCAGGGGCGCGACTGGCGGATCGTCTGCACCAGCGGCAGCCTCAACGGGCTGCTCGCCGCGGCCCGTGCGGGGCTCGGGGTGATGGCGCACTCGCGCCGGCTGATCCCGCCTGGGCTGTTCCGGCTGCCGGAGCGCGCCGGGCTGCCGGAGCTCGGCAAGGTCGACTTCGTCCTGGTGCACGGCCGCCGCCGGCCCGGCACGCAGGAGGCGGCGGACGCCCTCGCGGCGGCCGTCCTCGCGGGCGGGGAGCGGCTGCGGCGCCACGGCGGCTGAGCGCGGGTGTGGCACTGTTCACGCCGGGCCCGGCCGCGCCGCCCGGCCCCGGTGCGGTCATGGCCGTAATCGCCCTGTACACAGCGGTAATCGGTGCGTACAGATTCGGTGGAGATTACGGCGCCGAAACTTACTGACCCGTCAGTATTGTGTCCGTCCCTTCCGCATGTGCGGGCATTTTCCGGGCAACCCTCGGGTGGAAGGCGCAGTTTGCTCGGTTTCCGCCCCCCTCCCCTCCGGTCGGGGTGTGAGGTAGCTTTCACGGCGCTGTGCCGCACATCACCGGCGCGTTCAGGCAGCGAGGATCGGGGAGCGAGGATTGCGCGAGTTCACCAACCCGCCTCTCACGACGGCACCGCCGGTGGGTGGTCTGGCCGATGTCGTCTTCGAACACGCCCTGACGGACCCGGACCGGGTCGCCCTCGGCCGCAAGGACGCCGCCGGGCAGTGGCGCGATGTGACCTCCGCCGAGTTCCGGGACGAGGTCCTCGCGCTGGCCAAGGGTCTGCTGGCGAGCGGGGTCCGGTTCGGCGACCGGGTCGCGATCATGTCCCGTACCCGCTACGAGTGGACCCTCTTCGACTTCGCCCTGTGGACCATCGGCGCCCAGGTGGTGCCGGTCTACCCCACCTCCTCGGCCGAGCAGTGCTTCTGGATGCTGTACGACGCCGAGGTCAGCACGGCGGTCGTGGAGCACGAGGACCACGCGATGACCATCGCCACGGTGATCGGCCGGCTCCCGCGGCTGCGCCGGCTGTGGCAGCTGGACGCGGGCTGCGTGCAGGAGCTGTACGACGCCGGAGCGCACCTGGACGACGAGGTGGTGCACCGGCACCGGCAGGCGGTCACCCCGGAGTCGGTGGCCACCGTCATCTACACCTCGGGCACCACGGGCCGCCCCAAGGGCTGTGTGCTCTCGCACGGGAACTTCATGTTCGAGGCGGACAGCGTGATGGGCCGCTGGGAGCCGGTGTTCCACTCCAAGCGGGGCGACGAGGCGTCCACCCTGCTGTTCCTGCCGCTCGCCCATGTCTTCGGGCGCATGGTGGAGGTGGCGGCGATCCGGGGCCGGGTACGCCTCGGCCACCAGCCGCAGCTGAACGCCGCCGCGCTGCTTCCCGACCTCCAGGCGTTCAGACCGACGTTCATCCTGGCGGTGCCGTACATCTTCGAGAAGGTGTTCAACGCCTCCCGGCGCAAGGCGGAGAAGGAGGGCAAGGCGGGGCCGTTCGAGAAGGCGGTCGAGGTCGCGGTGCGGTACGCGGAGGCGATCGAGGCGAAGGCGTGGGGGGACGGGCCCGGTCCGTCGGCGGGGCTGCGGATGCAGCACCAGTTGTTCGACAAGCTGGTGTACGCGAAGGTCAGGGAGGCGATGGGCGGCCGGATCCGCAACGCCATGTCCGGCGGCTCGGGCATGGACCGCCGCCTGGGGCTGTTCTTCGCGGGCGCGGGCGTGCAGATCTACGAGGGGTACGGGCTGACCGAGTCGACGGCGGCGGCGACCGCGAACCCGCCCGAGCGCACCCGGTACGGCACCGTCGGGCAGGCGATCCCCGGAACGACCGTGCACATCGCGGACGACGGCGAGGTCTGGCTGTACGGCGGCAATGTCTTCCAGGGGTATCTGAACAACCCGAAGGCGACCGACGGATCGCTGCACGACGGCTGGCTGGCCACCGGTGACCTGGGTTCGCTCGACGAGGACGGGTATCTGACGATCACCGGCCGCAAGAAGGAGATCCTCGTGACCTCCGGCGGCAAGAGCGTCTCGCCCGGCGTGCTGGAGGAGCGGGTCCGCGACCATCCGCTGGTCAGCCAGTGCATCGTGGTCGGCAACGACCGCCCTTACATCGCTGCCCTGGTCACCCTCGACCAGGAGGCCGTCGAGCACTGGCTCCAGATGCGCGGCAAACCGGCGATGGCGCCCGCGGAACTGGTGCGGGACCCGGATCTGGAGACGGAGGTGCGGCGCGCGGTGGTCGCCGCGAACACGCTGGTCTCCCAGGCCGAGTCGATCCGCACCTTCCGGATACTGGCACAGCCGTTCACCGAGGAACACGGCCTGCTGACACCGTCGTTGAAGCTGAAGCGGAAGGCGATCGAAAAGGCGTACGAGCGCGAGGTCGAGGCTCTCTACAAGTCCTGAGGGACCGAAGCGGATCCGCGTGTCTCGGGCGCGTCAGGAATGGATCGCGGTGTGTGATCGTTGACGATGGAGAACCACGTTGTCGACAAGCGAAGGATCAACGAGCTCGTGAGCAGCAAGGTCCCCCCGATCACCCTCAACAACGGCGTGGAGATGCCCCAGGTGGGCTTCGGCGTGTGGCAGGTGCCGGACGACGAGGCCGAGCAGGTCGTCGGCACCGCGCTGGAGGCCGGGTACCGCAGCATCGACACGGCCGCGGCGTACGGCAACGAAGAGGGCACCGGCCGGGCCATCGCGGCCTCCGGCCTGCCCCGCGAGGAAATCTTCGTCACCACCAAGCTCTGGAACAGCGACCAGGGGTACGACGCGACCCTGCGTGCCTTCGACACGTCGCTGAGCAAGCTGGGGCTCGACCACCTCGACCTGTACCTGATCCACTGGCCGCTGCCGGCGCGGGACACGTACGTCGACACGTACAAGGCGCTGGAGAAGCTGTACGCCGACGGCCGGGTCCGCGCCATCGGTGTGTCGAACTTCCTTCCCGAGCATCTGCGGCGGCTCGCGGAGGAGACGTCCGTCGTCCCCGCGGTGAACCAGATCGAACTGCACCCGCATCTCCAGCAGCACGAGGCGCGGGAGTACCACGCGGAGCAGGGCATCCGGACGGAGGCGTGGTCGCCGCTCGGGCAGGGCAAGGGGCTGCTGGAGGTGCCGGCGATCGTGGCGATCGCGCAGAAGCACAACCGCACCCCGGCGCAGGTGGTGCTGCGGTGGCACGTCCAGCAGGGCACCATCGTGATCCCGAAGTCGGTGACGCCGTCGCGGATCAAGGAGAACATCGAGCTGTTCGACTTCAGTCTGGACGCGGAGGATCTGGCGGCGATCGGCGCGCTGAACGAAGACCGGCGGATCGGTCCCGACCCGGCGACGTTCGACCTGGCCTGACGAGAGGCTTCCGGCCGCGTGTACGGGCGCTGCCCTGTACCGCGGCCGGGTCGATGGCCGGAACGCTCACCAGCCGTGGCAAGCCCCGTGCGGGGCGCGGGGAGATGCGCGAGCGGCCACGGCGGGCCCGCGCGCACGCCGGCTCGGCAGGAGTCCGCCGCCGTCACAGCGCATGCGCGTCCGCGTGCACCACGGTGAATTCCTCCAGCGCCACCACCCTCGCCCGCGCCTTCGCCGTGCCGGATCGGCGGATGGCGGAGACGGCGGCGCGGGAGGACGCCAGGGCGTGGTGGTCGGTGAAGACCGTGCCCGCGATGCCCCGGCCCCGGTCGCGGTCCAGCAGCAGTGCCGTGCGGGCCAGCCCCGGTACCGTCTCCAGACGCGGCAGCACCGTCGCGTGGAAGGCGTCGGCCAGCAGATCCGCGTCGCGGGGGTCGAACTCCAGCCGGGCGACGCGCAGTCCGCCGCCGACCACGGGTCGCGGCAGGGCGTGGAAGACCGCGACGCGATAGTGCTCGACGGCCACCGTCGCGGCGAACGGCTCCAGGAGCGCGGGGCGCCGCTCCCGCATCACCTCGTCGCTGTTGACCTGTGCCTCCTCGGTCTCCCACCAGCTGACCGTGAGCAGTTTGCCCAGCTCGCGATCGACGAAGACGCCCGCACCCCGGTAGCCGGGCCGCTCCTCCAGCAGATCGTGGCCCTGGCTGTCCAGGGCGCGCAGGGCCGAGTCCAGCCGGGCCGGATCCCCGGTCGCGTACACCGTGCGTACGAACATGACGCCTCGCCTCCCAGGGCGCGGATGACGCCGATCCCTCAGGTGACTCCAGTCTCGCCACGGGCGCAAACCACCGCAATACACGCCGCGTTGCGCGAGTTCGCAACCCGAGGGTTGACGCGCACATGGCATCTACGCCACCGTGGAGCCGCCCGGTAAGGAAAGTTTCCTAACAGAAGGGTCCCCCACAGTGCGTCTTCGCTCACTGACCCTCGCCGCGGCCTCCGGGGCCGCCCTGCTCGCCGCCGGCCTCGCGCCCGCGCACGCGCTCGCCAGCCCCGCGCCGGCCGCCGCGCCGAAGACCGCCCAGGAGGGCTCGGTCAGCGCGGCCGATCTGCTCGCCAAGGTGAAGTCCTGTTCGCAGATCTCCAACGGCAAGTACAAGACCGACGACGAGACCTCGGCCACGATCCCCGTGTGCGGCAAGAACGGCGCGGTGTTCTGGAAGGCCGACATGGACATCGACTGCGACGGCCAGCGCACCACCAACTGCAACGAGGACCGCGACCCCTGGTTCCAGGACGACACCGCCTTCCACCAGTCGGACGGCAAGCCTCTGAAGTCCGAGTCGCTGCCCTATGTCGTGGTGCCCAGCACCAGCAGCATCTGGAAGTACACCGACTACGGGATCAAGGGCGGCGGTGTGGTCGCCGTCATCTACAACAACAAGGTGGAGTACGCCGTCGTCGGCGACACCGGACCCACGAAGATCATCGGCGAGGCGTCGTACGCCACCGCCAAGGCGCTCGGCATCGACCCGGACCCGGCGACCGGCGGCGCGGACTCGGGGGTGACCTACATCCTGTTCGAGAACTCGAAGGTCTCCCCCATCGAGAGCCACAGCGCCGCCGTGTCCCTGGGCGATCAGCTCGCCAGGCAGTTCATAGCCGACAACTGACACGGTTGCCACGCCAGCCGGGCCGGCCCGGCTGGCGTGGGCCGCCGGGCGCGGACCGGGTCAGGACGGGCGTACGGCCGTGTACACGGTGTGGGCGGCCAGCAGGAACACGTCCGGCCGCCGGTGGACGCTCGCCGGGTCGGCCGGGTCCAGGAGCCGGTCGAGGGTGTCCCGGTCCTCGGCGCCGAGGGCGTCGCCGAAGCCCTCGCGCAGCCGGCCGAGGTGGGCGGCGGCATAGGCGCGGGTCCGGTCGTCGGCCGGGGCGGGCAGGTCGAGCAGGAAGCTGCGGGTGCCGGTGTGCTTCAGGCCCGCGGCGGTCAGCAGGGCCGGCCAGTCCTCGGTCTCGGCGACGGTTCCGGGGAGGTCGGCGCGCATCCGCGCGAACCAGTCCTCCTCCAGCGCGTCCAGCCGCGCCTGGAGTCCGGGGCGGCCGATGCCGAGGTCGCGGGGCAGGAAGCGGGAGGGCAGGCCGCCTTCGAGCAGGGCCAGGGTGCCGCCGGGGGCGAGCCGCTGCCCGAACGCGGCGAGCGCGGCCCGCTGGTCCCCGAGGTGGTGCAGGCTGCGGCTGGCCCACAGCAGATCGGCCGGCTTCGGCAACTCCTCCAGTACGTCCGGGAGTTCACCGGCGAGGGTGTCGAGGCGCTCGGCGAGGCCCAGCCGGTCGGCACGGGCGCGGGCCCGGTCGAGGAGCGGCGCGGTACCGTCGACGGCGACGACGTGCGCGCCGGGGAACGCCTCGGCGAACAGGCAGGACAGGACGCCGGGCCCGCTGCCCGCGTCCGCGATCAGTCCCGGCGCGGCGACCTCGCTCGCGAGCCAGGACAGGGCCTGCCGGTACAGGGGGGCGAACAGCTCGGCCTGGGCCTCCAGGTGGGGGGCCATCGCGTTCCAGTCGAGGTCCGCGCCGTGGCTGTGCTGATGGCCGTGGCCCTGTCCGTGTCCCTGTCCCTGTCCGTGGGTGTGGTTGCCGTCGTGGTCGTGCGCCATGGTGGTCAGCCTTTCTTCCGGTGCCGTCAGGGTGCGACGGCACACCGGGCGAAGGCCAGTCACGTTGCCGACCCGGCAAATCCGTGGCGGGCGGCCGCCGGAAAAAACCGGATGCCCGGCCGCCGCTCCTCGTCCACCATGGCCCGATGGGCAACGACATGAGGGAGCGCTTCCTCGCCGACGGGTTCGTGAAGGTCGAGGGTGCGGTCGCGCCTCGGGTCGCGGAGGACTGCGCGCGGCTGCTGTGGCGGGAGACGGGGTACGACCCGGAGGACCCCGGCACCTGGAAGGAACCGGTGGTACGGATCGGCGGGCTGGCGCAGGGGCCCTTCGCGGCCGCCGCCAACTCCCCCGTGCTGCACGAGGCGTTCGATCTGCTGGTGGGTGAGCGGCGGTGGCAGCCGCGGTACTCGCTCGGCACGTTCCCGCTGCGCTTCCCGCACACCGAGGATCCGGGCGACGCCGGCTGGCACATCGAGGGCAGCTATCTGCCCGAGGGCGCGACCTGGTTCCACACCAATCTGCGCTCGCGGGACCGGGCGTTGCTGATGCTGTTCCTGTTCAGCGAGGTGGGCGAGGAGGACGCGCCGACGCGGATCCGGGTCGGCTCGCATCTGGAGGTGCCGCGGATCCTCGAACCGTACGGCGAGGCGGGTGTCTCGGGGCTGGAGATCGCGCCGGAACTGGACGCGGCGAGCGCGCACCGGCCGCTCGCCCTGGCCACCGGGCGCCCCGGCGATGTCTATCTGTGCCATCCGTTCCTGGTGCACGCGGCGCAGCCGCACCACGGCACCCGGCCGCGGTTCATGGCCCAGCCGCCCCTGGAGCCCGCGGTGCCGTACGAACTGGAACGGCCGGACGGCGCGTACTCCCCGGTGGAGACGGCCATCCGCCGGGGACTCGGCCGCTAGGGCCGCTCGTTCGGATCACGCCGGCCCCGGTGTGCGCGGAGGCCGCTCACTGTTTGCGGAAGGCGCGCAGGGAGAAGGTCGGGTCGGGGCGAGGACGGTCCTGGTCGGGGAGGGCGGCCAGGCGGGCGGCGTACGTGGCGCGGCGGGGGTCGCCGGGCGGAAGCCGGCTGAACCAGCCCCGGTGCAGGTCGGCGATGGTGCTGCGGGGGCTGCGGCCCTGGCCGGTGCCGGGGAAGGCGGACCGCCCGGCGAGGGCGAGCCCGTGCCGGGCGGCGTGCGCGGTGACGAGGGCGGCGGCGTCCGCGGCGGGGCGGACGGGCCGGTCGGCGAGGGCGGCGTCGATGTCGCTGCCCACGTCGTGCGCGGCGGCCTTGTCGACCGTCGTGACGTACACCCCGCCGGGCCGCAGGACGCGGGCGCATTCGGCGAGGACGGCGTCCAGGTCGCCGGGGCCGGACAGCAGGTGCAGCAGCCAGATGCTGACGACGGCGTCGAAGGTGGCGGCCGGGAAGGGCAGTCGGCGGCTGTCGGCCCGGACGAGCGCGCCGGGCAGCCGGGCGGTGGCCCGGCGGATCATGCCGTCGGCGAGGTCCGCACCGGTGACGCGGGTCGCGGGGCGGGCCGCGGCGAGCCTGCGGGTGACGATGCCGGTGCCGCAGGCCAGGTCGAGGAGGCGGCCGGGACGGTCGGGTATCAGGTCGAGGACGGCTCCCGCGGCGGCCGCGGCACGCTCCTCGCCGCCGCGTAAGGCGTCGTAGTCACGGGCTTCCTTGTCGTAATCGAGCACAGCGCTCAGTGTGCGCCGTGGCCCGGTGCGATGTCCTCCACCCTGCGGGCGAGGGCGAAGTCCTTCTCGGTGAGGGTGCCGCCGGCGCTGTGGGTGGTGATGGCGAGGTCGACGGAGTGGTAGCCGAGGGTGCAGTCGGAGTGGTGGTCCAGCTCGTCCTGGATGCGGGCGATGTGCATGACCAGGGCGGCCGCGGCGAAGTGCGAGGCGAGCCGGTAGGTGCGGGTGAGCCGGTCGCCGTCCGCGGACCAGCCGGGGAGTCCGGCGATCCGGTCCTCGATCTCCTGCGGCGACAGCGGTGCGGCGGCCATGGCGCGGCTCCCTTCGGGACGGGGGCGGGTCTCCTCCCAGCCTGCCACGCGCGGGGCCGGGGGATCCGGCGACGCGTCCGCGCGGCCGGTACCGGCTGGCGCACCGCCGATTCCGGCCTGAGCTGGCGCGTCCGCGTCCGCGAGGTCGTTGCGGTGCGCACTTCTCGTCTAGGGTCGAGGTATGACCATGGTCGCCACCGAAGCTTCCGTGTCCACCGCCGCCCCCGACACCAAGGGGGTGGGCCCGCTGCTGCGTGCCTGGCGGGAGCGGCGCCGCATCTCCCAGCTGGAGCTGGCCCTGCGCGCCGACTCCTCCGCCCGGCACATCAGTTTCGTGGAGACCGGCAGGTCCCGGCCCAGCGAGGAGATGGTGCTGCGGCTCGCCGAGCATCTAGACGTGCCCGTGCGGGAGCGCAACGCCCTGCTGCTGGCCGCCGGTTACGCCCCGCGCTACCCGGAGACCCCGCTGGACGACCCTGCCCTGGCCGCCCTGCGCGACGGCATGGAGCGGCTGATCCAGGGCTACGAGCCGTATCCCGCGCTGGTGGTGGACGCCGGGTACACGGTGGTGGCCGCCAACCGGGGCATCACGATGCTGCTGGACGGCATCCCGGAGAAGCTGCTCCAGCCGCCGAACGCGATGCGGCTGACCCTGCACCCCGAGGGCCTGGCACCGCGGATCCGCAACCTCCGGGAGTGGCGCGGGCATCTGGTGGCGCAGATGGAGCGCCAGCTCGCGCTGCACCGCTCGGACCAACTCCGCGCGCTGTACGAGGAGGTGACGGCGTACCCGGTGCCCGAGGACGCGCCGGGCGAGGAGCCGGACGAGCCGGTGCCGTACTTCGCGCTGCCGATGCGGGTCGAACACGAGGGCCGCGTCCTGTCGTTCGTGTCCTCCATCTCCACGTTCAACACGCCGATGGACGTCACCGTCGCCGAACTCGCCATCGAGACCTTCCTGCCGGCCGACCCGGCGACCGCCAAGTACCTCCAGACGCTGGCGGGTTGACGGGCCCTCTCGCCGGTTGACGAACCTGTGATCCTTTAGTGCGTTCGATCCGCTGTGCGAGAAGGCCGCGCGTGACAGACTGCTGCGCGCCAGGGCGGCACGGCAGGGGAGGGCGTGGCGTGAGTGAGCGGCGGGCCGCACCCACCGTGGGGCAGGTGGTGCTCGGCAAGCGGTTGCAGGAGTTGCGGGAGGCGGCGGGCCTCAGCCGGGAGGAGGCCGCCGGGGTGCTGCGGGTCGCGGCGGCGACCGTACGGCGCATGGAGACGGCCGAAGTCGCGCTGAAGATACCGTACTTGCAGGTCCTCCTGGACACCTACGGGGTGGCGCGGGAGGAGGCGGCCGCGTTCGTGCGGCTGGCCGAGGAGGCCAACCAGCCGGGCTGGTGGCAGCGGTTCCACGATGTGCTGCCCGACTGGTTCAGCCTCTACGTCAGTCTGGAGGGCGCCGCCCGGATCATCCGCTCCTACGAGCCGCACTTCGTGCCGGGGCTGCTCCAGACGGAGGCGTACGCGCGGGCGGTGCTGGAGGCGGGGACGATCGGGCAGAGCTCGCCGGAGTCGGTGGAGCGGCATGTGGCGCTGCGGATGGAGCGGCAGCGGCTGCTGGAGCGCGCGGATCCCCCGCACCTGTGGGTGGTCATGGACGAGACGGTGCTGCGGCGCCCGGTGAGCGCGTCCCCCGAGGTGATGCGGGACCAGCTGGACCGGCTCGTGGAGTGCGCCGAGCAGGACCGGATCACGCTTCAGATCGCGGAGTTCGCCGCGGGCCCGCATCCGGGGACGTACGCGCCGTTCACGCTGTTCCGGTTCGCCGAGCCGGAGTTGCCGGACATGGTGTTCACGGAGTATCTGACCGGCGCCCTGTATCTGGACGCGCGGCGGGAGGTCGCCGCGCATCTGGAGGTGCTGGACCATATGACGGCGCGGGCCGCCTCGGCGCGGCGTACACGGAAGATCCTGCGGGAGTACCGGGCGCGGATCTGAGCGGTGCGGGCCGGCACCGGTCCCGCGGGGCGCGCGCCCGGCTCTGCGTTCTACGACTTCCGGGTGCCGCCCCGCTCCGCGTCGTACGACCCCTGAGTGCCGCGCTCCGGAAGGGAGCGCGGCACCCGTGCCGGCCGACGCCGGCCCGGCTCAGGCCAGTTCGGCGGTCAGGGTGATGGTCGTACCGGTGAGCGCCTGGCTGACCGGGCAGTTCTTCTTGGCGTCCTCGGCGGCGGACTGGAAGCCCTGCTCGTCCAGGCCGGGCACGGTGCCGATCACGGTGAGGTGGATGCCGGTGATGCCGGTGCCGGGCTGGAAGGTGACGTCGGCCTTGGTCTCCAGCTTGGTGGGCGGGGTGCCGGCGCCGGAAAGGCCGTGGGCGAGGGCCATGGAGAAGCAGCTGGAGTGGGCGGCGGCGATCAGCTCCTCGGGGCTGGTCTTGCCGTTCGCCTGCTCGGCGCGCGAGGGCCAGGACACCGGGTACTCGCCGATGCCGGAGGAGTCGAGGGTGACGAGGCCCTTGCCGTCGAGAAGGTTGCCTTCCCATTCGGTGTGCGCGGTGCGCGTGGTGGCCACGATGGTTCCTTTCGCGAGGAGTGCGGTTCCGTTGCCGGGTGTCCGGGATCCCTATCCGATCACATCCGGGCGGCGCGGGCGGAGGTTCGGCGGCACCCCGCGGGACGCGTCGTCAGGCGGCCCGCTCGTCCTCCGCCGCGGCGGCCCCGGCGAGCGGCACCTCGGGGCCGGACAGCTCGCCGAGCCAGCGGCGCAGCACCCGGTGCACCTGCTCGGCCCCGGCCAGCCGCTCCCCGGAATCGCCGGGCGCGGACAGCTCCAGCGGGGACAGCAGGAAGGGGCGGGACTGGGCGCCGCCGAGGCCGCCGTGGGAGCCGATCTGCTCCTCGAACGCGAGCACCTCCCCGTCGGCGGGCTCGTACGCGGAGTTCACCATGATGTCGGCGGTGTGCGGGAAGGAGTGGGTGCGGCGCACCGCCTCGACGGCGCCGGGGCCGAAGGCGGCCAGCGGTCCGGGATCGCGGTCGAGGTCGGCCAGCGGGATCTCGGTGCCGCCGGGACCGAGCAGCACGCCGTCGTGCGCCTCGCTCGCCACCAGCAGGAAGCCGATGCCGGGGTGGTTGGCGAGGGTGGTGAGCAGGGCGGGGTGGCGGGCCTCGATCTCCTCCTTGGTCATGCGGTGGCCCACGTCCGGGAAGGAGACGAGGCCGAGGTTGCCGGAGGCCAGCACGATGGGTTCGCGGCGGCGCGCGGGGCGGTGCCGCTCGCCCTCCTCCACGGGCCGGCGCAGCGCGGCGCGGACGGCGGCCCGCGCCTCGGTGCCGCTGTGGGTGCGCTCCGCCCGGCGCGGCACATGCAGTCCGCAGCCGGCCCGCACCAGGTCGGCGAGGGTGAGGCCGTAGCGGGCGTGGAAGGTCTCGCCGGGGCTCTGCCCGTGGTCGGAGAGGACCACGAGGCGGTACGGGCGCGGGGCGTGCTCGGCGACGCGGGCGAGCAGGGCGAGGCAGCGGTCGAGGCGGGTGAGCACCTTCGCGGCGTCGCGGCTGTGCGGTCCGGAGTGGTGGGCCACCTCGTCGTAGGCGACCAGGTCGGCGTAGACGGCGGTGCGGCCGGCGAGCATGTCGCCCATCACCGCGGCGACGACGACGTCGCGTTCCACGACGGTGGCGAAGGCGCGGACCAGCGGGTAGAGGCCGCCGCGGGAGACGCGGGGGCGCCGGCGGCGGATCCGGGCGCGGGTGGACTCGCCGATCTCGCGGGCCACCTCGGCGAGGAAGGACAGCGCGGTGCGCACGGCGTTGGCCGGATCGGAGAAGTAGGCGAAGTACCCGGCGCGGGAACGGTTCTCCCGGCCCCGGCGGCGGGCCGCTATGGACAGCACCAGGGCCTGTTCCCCGGCGCCGCCGCTGAAGAGGTTGCCGCGGCTGGCGCCGTCCCCGGTGAGCAGTCCGCCGTCGCCGGTGCGGGCGATGGCGCGGCGCTGGAGTTCGGCGGCGCTCGTCGGCCGGTTGCAGACCATCACCTCTCCGCGGTCCTTCTCGTACCAGCGGAAGGCGGGCACGTCGTAGGTGCTGCCGTGCAGGATGCCGAGCTGGCTGGCGCCGGTCTGGCTGGACCAGTCGGTGTGCCAGGGGGTGAGGCGGTGGGTCGGGCGGGCCGCAGGGTGCGGGGCGTCCGCCGCCAGCCAGCGGGCGACCGTGGGCATCAGCCCCCGTTCCACGGCCGCGGTCAGCACGTCGTGGCCGACGCCGTCGAGCTGGAGGAAGACCACGCCGGGGGTGGCCGGGCAGGGCGGATCGGTTCTCCGGCGGCGGGCGGCGAGGCGGTGCAGCCGGCGCCGGTACGCCTCGTCGTCGCGCACGGCGAGCGCGCCGCCGGTGGCCGAGGCGACGGCCGACATGACCGCGGCCACGATGACGGCGGTCTCCGGCGCGACCGCGCCCCGGCCGGTGGGGTTGAGGCGCAGCGCGACCAGCAGCAGGGATCCGTTGAGGAAGAAGACCAGCAGGCCGAGGACGAGGGCGGGCACGAGCAGCAGCAGCCGCACGAGCAGCGGCCACACCACGGCGGACAGGACGCCGAACGCACCCGCGCCGAGGGCCGCGGTGAGGGCGATCCGGGTGGCGCTGTCGCCGTCCGCGGACTGGAGCCGGAAGTCGGGCAGGAGCAGCGCGAGGACCAGCATGGTGAGCGTGGAGACGGCCCATACGGCGACGCTGCGCCCGATCTGGCGGGCGATCCGCCGCCATCCGGTCCCACCGGTGATCCGCCGCCACCCTACGCCCCGCACGCCCGCGCTTCCTCCGCCTCGACCCGCCCCGCCGCGCGGCGGGGCCACCATCCCGGTGCACCGCGGCGACCGGGCCGCCCTCCACCTTGTCATACCGGCAGGGAACCACTCGAAGGAGTGATGACGGGCTCACGGCCGTGGCACCGGGGGATCATCGTCCGCCGTGTCGCCGGGATCACCTTCCGTCGTATCCGGCGGTCGGCATGGACAGCCGGCGGTGCACTCGGGCCTTCATCTGCGCGTCGTACGACGGCTCCGCCCGGCCCACCGTGACCACCCGCACCCCGCGCCGGGCGCACTCGGCGGTGAACTCCTCCACGGAGGACAGGGCCCGGCGCAGGACCCGTAGGCTGGGCGCGACGAACACGTCCACGCCGGGGCGTACGCCGTCCCACAGCGCGCGGTGGTCGAAGCGGAGCCCGCCGACGAGCAGTTCCCGCGCGACGACGTAGCCGTGCTCGTCGGCCCAGCGGGCGCACATGGCGTGCTGGGTGCGGCTGTCGACGAGGAAGGGGTCGGCGTCGAGTTCCTCCAGGGGGGTCAGGCTGGCGATGGCGATGACCCGTGCCGCTGTGCGCGCGCCGGAGGCGCCCCGTGGTTGTCCCATGGCGTCCCCCTCACCTCCGGATTTCGCCGCCGACCCTACTCCTGCACGTAGGCTTCGGACAGGCGCGTGAAGGAGGCGAAGAGGGTGCCGGTGGAGATCACCTGGTGGGGTCATGCCACCTGCACGATCGAGGATTCGAACATACGAGTGCTCACCGATCCCCTGTTCGCCCGTCGCCTCGCCCATCTGCGGCGCCGAAGGGGTGCGCTGCCCTCCGCCGAGGCCCGGCGCGCCGACGTGGTGCTCGTCTCCCACCTGCACGCCGACCATCTGCATCTGCCGTCTCTGGGGGCGCTCGATCCGGGCACACGCCTGCTTGTGCCCCGAGGCGCACTCCGGGTGGTGCCCGGCGTGCGCCGGCTGCGACACCTCCGCGTCACCGAGGTGGTGCCGGGGGACGAGATACGCATCGGCGACCTGCTGGTGCGGGTGGTGCCCGCACGGCACGACGGGCGGCGGCTGCCGGTGGGTCCGCACCGCTCGCCCGCGCTGGGCTTCGTCGTCGAGGGCGAGGCGCGGACCTACTTCGCGGGGGACACCGGGCTGTTCGACGCGATGGCCGACTGGGTGGGACCGGTGGAGGTGGCGCTGCTGCCGGTGGGCGGCTGGGGGCCGTTCCTCGGGGAAGGCCACCTGGACGCGGGCCGGGCGGCACAGGCGCTGGACCGGCTGGCGCCGCAGGCGGCGGTGCCGGTGCACTACGGGACGTACTGGCCGATCGGTATGGACGCGGTGCGCCCGCACGAATTCAACGCGCCGGGCGACGAGTTCGTACGACTGGCCGCCCTGGCCGCTCCGAAGGTGGCGGTGCACAAGCTGGGGCACGGGGAGCGCGCCCGGCTGGCGGCCGCCCGGTGAGCCGGCTGTCCTCCGTCGCGGTGCTGGCCGCCGCGGTGAACTCGGCGGTGCCGCCGGAGACGACGCAACAGGCGCTCGGTTACCCGTCGTTGTTCCTGCTGGTGCTGATCGGCGCGTTGGTGCCGGTGGTGCCGACGGGGGCGCTGGTGAGTTCGGCGGCGGTGGTGGCGTTCCACCAGACGGCGCCGTTCGCGCTGGCGCTGGTGTTCGTCACGGCGTCCCTCGCGGCGTTCCTCGGGGACGCGGCGCTGTACTGGCTGGGGTGGCGGGGGATGCGGTCGCGGGGCGGGTCGCGGTGGCTGGCGGCGATACGGTCGCGGGCGCCGAAGGAGCGGCTGGCGCAGGCGCGGGGGAAGTTGGCGGAGCACGGGGTGGCGGTGCTGGTGCTGTCCCGGCTGGTGCCGGCCGGGCGGATCCCGGTGATGCTGGCGTGTCTGATGGCGGAGTGGCCGCTGGGGCGGTTCGCGCGGGGGAACGTGGCGGCGTGTCTGGCGTGGGCGGCGACGTACCAGGTGATCGGGATCGTCGGCGGTTCGCTGTTTCCTGAGCCGTGGGAGGGTGTGGTGGTGGCTGTGGTGCTGACGGTGGCGGTCAGCGCGGTGCCCGGTCTTGTCCGGCGGTTCCGGTAGCGGGTTCAGTCCAGCTGTCTCGAAGAACCGATCGGCATGTCCCACAGGTCCGCTCTGGGCAGACCCGCCTTTTCCCAGGCCGTCTGGACACGGGTCAGTGGTTCGAGGACCGGTTCCGCCGAGAGGATGAAGGTGGCCCAGTGCATCGGGGCCATGCGGCGGGCGCCCAGGTCGAGGGTGGCCTGGACGGCTTCCTCGGGGTCGCAGTGGACATCGCTGAGCCACCAGCGGGGGTCGTAGGCGCCGATGGGCATCAGCGCGAGGTCGATGCCGGGGTAGCGGCGGCCGATGCGGGAGAACCAGTGGCCGTAGCCGGTGTCACCGGCGAAGTAGAGGCGCGGGCCGCCGGGAGCGGTGAGGACCCAGCCGCCCCACAGGCTGTGGCAGGTGTCGGTCAGGGTGCGCTTGGACCAGTGGTGGGCGGGCACGAAGTCGAAGCGGACGCCGCCCAGTTCGGCGCCCTCCCACCAGTCCAGCTCGGTGACGCAGGTGAACTCGCGGCGCCGGAACCAGCGGCCGAGCCCGGCGGGGGCGAACACCGGTGTGTCGCGCGGGAGTCGGCGCAGGGTGGGGGCGTCCAGGTGGTCGTAGTGGTTGTGGCTGATGACGACCGCGTCGACGCGGGGCAGCCGGTCCCAGGGCACGCCGACGGGGGTGATGCGGGCCGGGGTGCCGAGGATGCGGCGTGACCAGACCGGGTCGGTGAGCACGGTCAGACCGCCGACCTGGACGATCCAGCTCGCGTGTCCGGCCCAGGTGACGGTGAGGGTGCCGGTGCCCGCGCGGGGCAGCGGGGCGGGCGCGTACGGCAGCCGGGGGATGCCGGCGAGGCCCCGGGCGTCGGGGCGTACGGCGCCCTCGCGGGCGAAGCGGGCGAGAGCCTTGAGGCCGGGCAGGGGCGCAGTGAGCCGGTCGTGGAACGTGCGCGGCCACACCCGGCGTTCGCCCAGCGGGCGGGGTTCGGCCAGCGGCGGGAAGGGGGGCGTGCCGGGGGCGGGCGGGGCGCTCGCCCCCGGCACGCCCCCGGCCGCCGTCACCGTCATCGTGTCGGTGGCGCTCGCCGTCGCCGTGACCATGTCGGTGCCGCTCGCCGTCGCCGTACCGGTGTCGGTGCCGCTCGCCGCCGCGGCCGTGGGAGCCGTGGGTGAGGTGTCGGACGGCGGGGTCGATCCGGGCTCGTGCGTCTGCTGCGTCATCGAGGGGGCTCCCGTCGCTTGGCGTCGTCGCGGAGATCGTCGAGGACCGACCTCAAGGAGATCAACGAGCTTTGCACGAAGGGCAATTCCCAGGGTGTGGGGGAGGTGAGGGATTGCGCGCGTTCCTCGTCCGTGCCGACCAGCAGCGGCCCGGTGCCCAGTCGTACGCGCGGCGCCGCCAGGTCGTCGCCGAAGCGGTGGCCGCCGGGGGCCGGCATGCCGGTCGCCGCGGTGAGGAAGTCCTCCAGCTCCTGGGCGTCGCCCACCCCTCGGGCGGCGAGGGCGTCGCGGAAGGGGCTCAAATCGGCGTAGAGGTGGCGGCCGGCCTGCGGGGGGCGGGCGACGGCCCCGGCGGCGGTGACCTCGGCGTGCGCGGCGGCGGCCAGCCGGGCGTGCAACCGTACCGCGGCCTCGCGGCGTTCGGTGACCGGCGGGGGTTCGTCCAGGGCGTAGCACGCGGCCGCGGCGACGGGGGCGGCGAGGCGGGCGCCGAGCGCGGTGAGGATGTCCAGCACCCGTGCGCGCAGGCGCCGTCCGCTGTCACAGGCGGGGAAGCGGGCGACGGCGGCGGGCCAGCCGGGCGGCAGCAGGGCGCCTGCCAGGTCGGTGACGACGGTGACCCGGTCGGGCCACATCTCGGCCGGGCTGAGCAGGACGGTGTCGTGCGGCGCGTGCACGGTGTCGCGCCAGGTCTCGTCGCTCACCAGGTGCAGGCCCTCGGCGGTGGCGGCCTCCACGGTCTCGTGCAGCAGTTCGGGCGGGGCGACGGTGGCGGTGGGGTCGTCGGCGACGGACAGCACCAGCAGCCGGGGGTCGCCGCCCTCGGCGCGGACCCGGCGTACGGTCTCCAGCAGCGCGTAGGGGTCGGGGACGCCGCCGCTCTCGGCGGGCGTCGGCACATGGAAGACGGGTCGGCCCAGGACGCGGGCGTACGGGGCCCACCAGGCGGCGCAGGGGCGGGGGACGAGGATGTCCGCGCCGTCCCCGGCGAGCGCGGCGGTGAGGGCGAGGAGCAGCGCGGGTGCGCCGGGTCCGGCGGCGATCTGGTCGGGGACGCAGGGCAGGGCGCGCCGGGTCCAGTAGCCGCAGGCCGACTCCAGCAGGGCGGGGGCGCCGCCCACGGGCTGGGCGTCGGCGCGACCCGCGGCGGCGGCGACCACGGCGGTCAGTTCGGGGAGCACGGGCAGGCCGTCGCCGGGCAGCGGGGGGCCGTAGCGGACCGGGCCGTGGCCCTCGGGGTCCGTCCGCCGCATGTCCGCCTCCGCGCAGTCCTGGCGCCGCCCGCCCTGGGCCGTGCCGTCCGGTATGCCGCTCGGGAGACGCGTCCTGCCCGCGCCGGACGGTGCCGAAGGTGCGGCGGTCGGTGGATGGTTCCGGTGTTCCGGTCTTCTGGTGGGTCGGGTGGTGCTCTCGGGATGCTGTGTACCCGCTCCGCGTAACTCCATGGGCGGCGCGGGAGTTGTGCGGGTCACACGCCCGCGGGCCGCTCCCCCGCCCCGTCGCGGACGCGGCCGTGGATCCGGTAGCCGGCGCCCGCGCAGGCGGCGGCGATCAGGGCCGCGCCGGCGGCCAGGGCGGGGACCGAGTCGCCGAAGGTGCCGCCCGTGCCGGCGGCGACGCCGTGCCGGCCGCCGGTGCCGCCCGCGGCACAGCCGTCGCCCTCGCCGTCGTCGTCCCCCTGCCCGGCGTCCCAGCCCGTGTCGCCGTTGCGGCCGTCGCCGCCGCCGTCGTCGTAGGTGTCGCGGGATTCGTACGAGCGGGAGGAGTCGCCGGCCCCGTCGGAGCCCCTGGACGAGGTGTGGGGGTCACGGCAGGAGTCGTCGCCGGAGTCCGCGCAGGCGCCGGAGCGTGCGCCGTCGCACGCGTGGTCGTCGTCGGCGCAGGACCCGCTCCTCGCGCCGGTGCACTGGCGCGCGTCACCGGTGCAGGTCTCCCCCGCCCGGCACTGGCTGCCGGTTCCTGTCCCGGTCCCGGTCCCGGTCCCGCCGCACGGTGTGCCGGGGCCGCTGCTCGCGCGGACGTCGGGGCCCCCGCTCGCACGGGACGTGGGTCCGGGCACGCGGCCCGCGGCGCCTCCCGTGTCCGGGTCCGGCGCGGGTGCCGGCGCCCGGCTGGTGCCCGGCATCCGGGGCTCCGGGGCGTTCGTGGGGGCGCAGGTCGCGGACCCCGCGCCGGGGGTGGCCGCCGCGGCGAGGGCGGCGGGACCGGTCAGGGCGAACGCGGCGCCGGCGGCGAGGACGACGGGCAGGGCGCGGGCGGTGCGGCGCATGGAGGGGCTCCTCGGGAGCTGCGGCGGACTGCGAAACGGGAGGGCGGACGGCGGATCGGCGAGAGGCGGATGGCGGGCGGAGGGAGGCGGATGGCGGGCGGAGGCAGCGTGGTGCGGCACCCGCGCCGGCCGGCGCCCGGAGCCGTACCCCTGCCTCCTCAGCCATCACAGCCCGCCGCCCGCCCCGGCGCGCGCGGCCGGGCCCCATTCGCGGGACGCGGACGGCCAGCCGGGTGACGGTGCGCCGCGCACGGGGCCCGCGCCGTCAGTCACCGGCCCCGAGAGGTTTTCCGCTCTGCCCACCGGAGACTCGGTCACCGCTGACCGGATCGTCCGCTCCGCAACCCCACCGGGAGGTCCCTTCATGAGCACCAAGGTGTCCGACCACGTCCTGGAGCGTCTGCGCGCCTGGGATGTCGAGCAGGTGTTCGCCTACCCAGGCGACGGCATCAACGGGCTGCTCGCCGCCTGGGGCCGCGCCGGGGACAAGCCGCGCTTCATCCAGTCCCGGCACGAGGAGATGTCCGCGTTCGAGGCGGTCGGGTACGCGAAGTTCAGCGGGCGCCTCGGTGTGTGCGCGGCGACCTCCGGGCCGGGCGCCATCCACCTCCTGAACGGCCTGTACGACGCCAAGCTCGACCACGTCCCGGTGCTGGCGATCGTCGGCCAGACCAACCGCAGCGCGATGGGCGGCTCCTACCAGCAGGAGGTCGACCTGCACACGCTGTACAAGGACGTCGCCTCCGAGTTCGTGGAGACGGTGACGGTGCCCGAGCAGCTGCCTAACGTGCTGGACCGGGCGATCCGCACGGCGTACGCGCGGCGCTGCCCGACCGCGCTGATCATCCCCGGCGATGTGCAGGAGCTGGACTACTCGCCGCCCACGCACGCCTTCAAGATGGTGCCCTCCAGCCTGGGCATGAGCGAGTGGACGGCGACCCCGACGGACGAGGCGCTGCGCCGGGCCGCGGAGGTGCTGAACGCGGGCGACAAACCGGCGATCCTGGTCGGGCAGGGCGCCGCGGGCGCGGTCGCCGAGGTGCGGGAGATCGCGGAGCTGCTCGGCGCGGGCGTCGCCAAGGCGCTGCTCGGCAAGGACGTGCTCAGCGACGAACTGCCGTACGTCACCGGGCCGATCGGGCTGCTGGGCAGCCGGCCGTCGTACGAGCTGATGCGGGACTGCGACACGCTGCTGACCATCGGGTCCTCGTTCCCCTACACCCAGTTCATGCCGGAGTTCGGCAAGGCTCGCGCGGTGCAGATCGATCTCGACCCGCACATGATCGGGATGCGGTACCCGTACGAGGTGAACCTCGTCGGTGACGCGCGCGAGACGCTGCGGCGGCTGATCCCGCTGCTGGAGACCGACCGGGGCGGCCGGGAGTGGGCCGACACGGTGGCCGCGAACGTGCGGCGCTGGCGCGAGACGATGGACCGGCGGGCCGCCCTCGAAGCGGACCCGATCAATCCGGAGTACGTGGCGCGGGCCCTCGATCCGCTGCTCCCGGACGATGTGATCCTCACCTCCGACTCGGGGTCGGTGGCCAACTGGTACGCGCGGCACATCACCATGCGGCCCGGCATGCGCGGCTCGCTGTCCGGCACGCTCGCGACGATGGGGCCTGGCGTGCCGTACGCCATCGGGGCGAAGTTCGCGCATCCGGACCGGCCGGTGGTCGCGCTGGTCGGCGACGGCGCGATGCAGATGAACGGTCTCGCGGAGATGATCACCGCGGCGAAGTACCGGGACCGCTGGACGGACCCGCGGCTGGTGGTCGCGGTGTGGAACAACCAGGACCTGAACCAGGTGACGTGGGAGATGCGGGCCATGGAGGGCGCGCCGTCCTTCCTGCCGTCCCAGCAGATCCCGGACGTGCAGTACGCCGCCTTCGCGCGCTCGCTCGGTCTGGAGGGCATCCGGGTGGAGAAGCCCGAGGACGTCGAGGCGGGCTGGCGGGCGGCGCTCGCCGCGGACCGGCCCTGCGTAATCGAGTTCCTGACCGACCCCGCCGTACCGCCGATCCCGCCGCACGCCACCTGGGAGCAGATGGAGGCCACGGCCTCCGCGGTCCTCAAGGGCGACCCGGACCGGGGCTCGGTGGTCAAGCAGGGGCTGAAGGCGAAGGTGCAGGAATTCCTGCCGGGCCGCACCCGGCAGTAGGCGGCGGGCGGTGTCGGTGGTGCCGTACCGGGTACGCGGTGCGGACGTTCGACCCCTGGAGGGAGATATGCAGCGAGGCAGTGACCGGCTGAACGTGCACCGGGACGACGAGATGAAGCACGAGCTCAAGGGGCTGCTGCGGTCCGGGCACCCGACCCGTGTCGAGGAGTGGCACGACCCGGAGCCCGCCGCGGACGACGACCCGGAGGTGACCGGCGGCCCGGTCGGCGGGATCGGTTCCCCCGCCTCCGTGGAACGGGTGCGGCTGGAGCTGGCCCGCAGCCTGAGCCGCAGCACCTTCCCGGCGCGGCCCGGCGAGCTGGCCTCGGCCCTGCGCCGGGACAACGCGCCGGACCCGCTGGTGGACGCGGTGGCCCGGCTGCCGCGCGGCGAGCGGTACCGCAATGTGCAGCAGCTGGCCGAGGCGCTGACGAGCGGCGGATGAGCGAGGGCCAGGCGGCACGGATCGCGCGGGGCACCACCGTCGACGTCGGAGACGTGCCCACGGCCGTCGACAGCGACCGCGAGGTCAGGCCGGCGGAGCGGCACATCCACAGTTTTCCGGAGTCGCTGCACGCCGATCAGGTGCCGTACGGCGAGGAGCTGCTGCGCTGCGCGCGGGCGGACAAAGCGAGGAGGTGGCGCGCCCGGAACGCCGAGGCGGACCGGGGCGCCGGGAAAGGAGTACGAGGATCATGCGTATCGCGTTTCTGGTGGCGCCCGAGGGCGTCGAGCAGGTGGAGCTGACCGAGCCCTGGAAGGCGGCCTCGGACGCGGGGCACCAGCCGGTGCTGGTGTCGACCGAGTCCGGGAAGGTTCAGGGGTTCAACCATCTGGACAAGGCGGACACCTTCGACGTGGACGAGGTGGTCGGTGAGGCGGACGCCGGTTCCTTCGGGGGCCTGGTGCTGCCCGGCGGGGTGGCGAACCCTGACTTCCTGCGGATGGACGAGAAGGCCGTCGCGTTCGTGAAGGGCTTCTTCGAGCAGGGGCGTCCGGTCGCCGCGATCTGCCACGCGCCGTGGACGCTGGTGGAGGCGGACGTCGTACGGGGCCGGGTCCTGACCTCCTGGCCGAGCCTGAAGACGGACATCCGCAACGCGGGCGGCACCTGGGTGGACGAGCAGGTCAAGATCTGCGACCACGGGCCGAACCATCTGGTGACCAGCCGTAAGCCGGACGATCTGAAGGCGTTCTGCGACGCGTTTCTGCACGTTTTCGCGGGAGAGGCCGGCTGAGGGCCGCTCCGCGGAAAAAGGGGGGGCCGGTCCGTGGTGGACCGGCCCCCTTTCCTGACTTCTTCCTGGTTTCCGCCAGGTCAGGTGCCCGATTGCCCCGGCGTCACCGATTCGCCGGGGTGGCGCTCACGGGCGCCCTCGCGGGTGCGGGCCGCGCTGACCACGCGGCGCGGGTTGCGGCGCAGATACTCGCCCTCCAGCTGCGCCATGCGCTCGTTGTGGGCCCGCAGCGCGTCGTTCGAGCCGTACAGGAGGGTGTCGTGGCGCGTGCGGTGGATCGTCGCCAGCTCCTTCATGAGCTGCTGGTCGTCCAGTCGGCTGGGGTCGACTCCGGTCATGGTGGTGCCCCGCTCGTCGTGTCCGTTCATGGGGTCCGGGTACCCGCGTTCCTCAGTCCACTGTACGAACATCCCGGACCCGCGGCCTCCGCATCCGGCGGCGGCCCCGGCGGGGGCTACCGGGCCCGCTGCACACGGCGCTCGTCCCACACCGGCTCCGGGGTCTCGCGGACGTGACCGTCGGTGCCGAAGACCAGGAAGCGGTCGAAGGAGCGGGCGAACCAGCGGTCGTGGGTGACCGCGAGCACCGTGCCGTCGAATGCCTCGAGGCCCTCCTGGAGCGCCTCGGCGGACTCCAGGTCCAGGTTGTCGGTCGGTTCGTCCAGCAACAGGGCGGTGACGCCCGCGAGTTCGAGCAGCAGGATCTGGAAGCGGGCCTGCTGGCCGCCGGACAGCCGCTCGAAGCACTGCTCGGCCTGCTGGGTCAGCTCGTAGCGGCGCAGCCGGGACATGGCCGGGCCCCGGTCCTGGGCGTGCTCCTTCCACAGGATGTCCAGCAGGGTGCGGCCCTGGAGTTCGGGGTGCGCGTGGGTCTGCGCGAAGTGGCCGGGCACGACGCGGGCGCCGAGCTTCCACCGCCCCGAGTGCTTGACGTCCTCCCCGGCCAGCAGGCGCAGGAAGTGGGACTTGCCGGAGCCGTTGGAGCCGAGGACGGCGACCCGTTCGCCGTAGAACACCTCCAGGTCGAACGGCTTCATCAGGCCGGTCAGCTCCAGTCCCTCGCAGGTGACCGCCCGCACTCCCGTACGGCCGCCCTTCAGGCGCATGCTGATCTCCTGCTCGCGCGGCGGCTCGGGAGGCGGTCCCGCCTCCTCGAACTTGCGCAGCCTGGTCTGGGCGGCGGCGTAGCGCGAGGCCATCTCGTGGCTGACGGCGGCGGCCTGACGGAGGTTCAGGACGAGCTTCTTCAGCTGGGCGTGCTTCTCGTCCCAGCGGCGGCGCAACTCCTCGAAGCGGGCGAAGCGTTCGCGGCGGGCCTCGTGGTAGGTGGCGAAGCCGCCGCCGTGCACCCAGGCGTCCGCGCCGGCCGGTCCCGGTTCGACGGAGACGATCTTCTCGGCGGCGCGGGCGAGGAGTTCGCGGTCGTGGGAGACGAACAGGACCGTCTTGCGGGTCTCCTTGAGCTGCTGCTCCAGCCACCGCTTGCCGGGTACGTCCAGGTAGTTGTCCGGTTCGTCGAGGAGCAGGACCTCGTCGGTGCCGCGCAGCAGCGCCTCCAGCACCAGGCGCTTCTGCTCGCCGCCGGACAGGGTGCGCACCTGGCGCCACTGCGCCGTGTCGTACGGCATGCCGAGCGCGGCGGTGGTGCACATGTCCCACAGGGTCTCGGCCTCGTAGCCGCGCGCCTCGGCCCAGTCGGCGAGCGCCTGCGCGTAGGCGAGCTGGGCGGCCTCGTCGTCCACCGTCATGACGGCGTGCTCGGCCTCGTCCACCGCCTTCGCCGCCTCGCGGATCCGCGGGGTGGCGACGGAGACCAGCAGATCACGCACGGTGCTCTCGTCGCGCACCGAGCCGACGAACTGGCGCATCACGCCGAGCCCGCCGCTGACGGTGACCGAGCCGCCGTGCGGCTTCAGCTCGCCGGAGATCAGCCGCAGCAGGGTGGTCTTGCCCGCGCCGTTCGGGCCGACCAGGGCGACGGCGGAGCCTTCGCCGACCCGGAAGGAGACATCGCCGAGCAGCGTCCTCCCGTCGGGGAGGTGGTATTCGAGGTGTGCGGCTTCCAGATGTCCCATGGGGAGGCATTCTCCGGGCCGGGGGCGGAGCGGGGCAAACCGATATCGGACCACGGGGGCCGCCGGGCCTTCCCCGGCGCCCCGGCCGGGCTGCCCCGGTTCAGCCGCTGGTGTCCAGGGCTCCCCCGCCGGGCCGGATGCGCCCGGCGGCTCGACGGTGCGGGTCTCCCAGGTCAGGACCCGCCAGCCGGTGCCGGGGGTGCCCTCCAGGGTGACCACACCGGTGTTGGCCAGTGGGCGCGCGGCGGCGAAGGCGACGTCGATGTTGCGGGCGCGGGCGGCGGTCCACACCCGGATGGCGGCGCCGTGGCTGACCAGGGCGGCCGTCGCGGCGCCGCTGCCGTACGCCTCCTTGACCACGGCGTCGAAGCGCGCGAGTGCCTCCTCGCCGCTCTCTCCGCCGTGGACGCGCAGCGCGGTGTGCCCGGCCGACCAGGCGAAGGCGGTCCGCAGATAGGACCGCGCCTAGGGCCTTTCTTCCGGATCAGGTCGGCTTGAGTTGGCGGTGCCTTACGGCCGAGCCGAGCGGGGGCTGGTGCGTGCAGATGCAAGGCGGAGGAGGGAGTCGACGCGGAGCGTCGACGACCGACGACAACGCCGCAGATGTGCGTACCAGGCCCCGCGACCCCGGCAAGATCCGGAAGAAAGGCCCTAGGGGGCGTCGCCCGGCAGCATCTCCAGGTGGCCCGCGGACAGCTCCCGGATGCCGTCGCGGACGGTCACTCAGAGCCCGCGCGCCAGGGCCAGCGGGGCGGCGGTGAGCCGGGTGCGGATCAGCGGGGAGGCGTACAGGGCGCCGATGTCCTCCGCTGCCAGCGTCCGCGGCAGCGCGGCGGCCTGCGCCTCGCCGAGGGGGGTGAGCCCCGGACCGGGTGCGGCGGTGTCCAGCAGGTCGCGCACATTGGACGCGGTCTGGCCGTGGCGGATCAGGAGCAGGCGCATCCGGGCGGCGTCCTCGCGGCATCCGGGCGGCGTCCTCGCGGGACAGGCCGTCGCGGGACAGGAAACGGGCACTTCAGGGTATCCGCACCCCTATGAACCAGACCGAGACTCCGGACGTGGATCTGACCGCCCCGACCGCCGCCCCGCATCCCCTGTACGAACGGCTGCTCGCCGCCGACGGCCGCCTCTTCCAGCGGGCCGCCCGCTGGAACTGGCCGGGGGCCGAACACGTGCTGCCCCGGCTGAGTCGCGCCGCCAACCACGGGGTGCTGTGGGGGGCGGTGGCCGCCGCGGTGGCGGCGAGCCGTACGCCGCGGGCCCGGCGGGCGGCCGTGCGGGGCCTGGCCTCGCTTGCCGTGGCCTCCGCGACCGTCAACACGCTCGGCAAGCGTTCGGTGCGCCGGGCCCGGCCGCTGCTGGACCCGGTGCCCCTGGGGCGGCGGCTGCGACACCAGCCGGTCACCACCTCGTTCCCCTCGGGCCACGCGGCGTCGGCGGCCGCCTTCGCCACCGGAGTGGCCCTGGAGTCCCCGGCGTGGGGCGCGGCGGTGGCGCCGCTGGCTCTCTCGGTGGCCGCCTCGCGCGTCTACACCGGGGTGCACTTCCCGAGCGACGTGCTGGCCGGCGCGGCGCTGGGCGCGGGCGCCGCCTTCCTGGTGGAGCGCCTCGTGCCGGCCCGCACCGCGACGGTGCCCGGCGCCCGGCCGCGCGCCGAGGTGCCCGCGCTGGTGGAGGGCGAGGGGCTGGTGATGGTCGTCAACCAGGGCTCGGGCACCGCGGACCGGGTGGGCGGGCTGCGCGCGGCACTGCCGCGCGCGGAGATCGTGGAGTGCGAGCCCGAGGAGGCGGGCGACGCGCTCGCCAAGGCGGCGGAGCGGGCGCGGGTGCTCGGGGTGTGCGGCGGCGACGGCACCGTGAACACGGCCGCCGCCGTCGCCCTGCGCCACGGGCTGCCGCTGGCCGTGCTGCCGGGCGGCACCCTGAACCACTTCGCGCTCGATCTGGGCGTGGAGGACGAGCGCGACCTGGCCCGTGCGGTGCGCAAGGGCGAGGCGGTGCGGGTGGACGTGGGCCGCTTCGTCTCCGACGGCGACCAGGGCCTGTTCCTGAACACGCTGAGCCTCGGGGTGTACCCGGAGCTGGTGCGCGCCCGCGACTCCTGGTCGCACCGGATCGGCAGCTGGCCGGCCGGGCTGCTGGGCGCGCTGCGGGTGCTGCGCGAGGGCCGGCACCCGCTGGAGGTGGAGGTGGGCGGTGAGCGGCGGCCGCTGTGGATGCTGTTCACCGGCAACGGCGTCTACCACCGGATGGGGCTCGCGCCGGGCCGCCGCAACGACCTGGCGGACGGACTGCTGGACGTGCGGGTGGTGCACGGCAGCGGCCGGCCCGCGCTGCGGCTGCTGGCCGCGGCCGCCGCGGGGCCCCTGACCCGCTCGCCCGCCCATGCGGCCGTCCAGGTGAACCGGCTGCGGCTGACCGGCCTCGCGCCCGGCACCCCGCTGGCGTACGACGGGGAGGTCACGACCGTCTCGGGCGAGGTGACGGTGGAGAAGCTGCCGGAGGCGCTGACGGTCTACCGTCCGCTGCCCGAATCGATCTGACGGCCTGTCAGTCCGTATGGCGAAACAAGGGTCTCGCCATACGGGCGCCGCGCGTACCGTGAACCGTGACGCGGGCCGGGTCCGGCCGGTGCGGTGAGAAGGGGTACGGGCATGGTGAAAGCACGGGAGACGGCCATCTACACGCACGGGCACCACGAGTCGGTGCTGCGCTCGCACACCTGGCGTACCGCCGCCAACTCGGCGGGCTACCTGCTCGGTGTCCTCAAGCCGCACATGAGGATCCTGGACATCGGCTGCGGGCCCGGCACCATCACCGCCGACCTGGCCGAGCTGGTGCCCGACGGTCATGTGACCGGCGTCGACCAGGCCCCCGGCATCCTGGAGCAGGCGCGGGAGACGGCCGCCGCGCGCGGGCTCGCCAACACCGACTTCGCGGTCGCCGATGTGCACGCCCTGGACTACCCGGACGACACCTTCTGCGTGGTCCACGCCCACCAGGTGCTCCAGCACGTGGGCGACCCGGTGCAGGCGCTGCGCGAGATGCGGCGGGTGACGAAGCCGGGCGGGTTCATCGCCGTACGGGACGCCGACTACGCGGCGATGACCTGGTACCCGGCGCTGCCCGGCCTGGACGACTGGCTGGAGCTGTACGAGCAGGTGGCGCGGGCCAACGGCGGCGAGCCGGACGCCGGGCGCCGGCTGAAGTCCTGGGCGCTGGCCGCCGGGCTGCGGGACATCACCGCGACCTGCGGCACCTGGACCTTCGCCACCGAGGAGGAGCGCGCCTGGTGGAGCGGCCTGTGGGCGGACCGCACCCTCGCCTCCGCCTACGCCGAACGGGCTACGGCGTCCGGCCACGCCACGCCCGAGCGGCTGCGGGCGGTGTCGGACGCCTGGCGGGAGTGGGGACGGCGGGAGGACGGCTGGTTCGCGGTGCTGCACGGGGAGATCCTGTGCCGTAAGGAGGCGTGAGCACCGTGGGGCGTTCCTGAGCGCCCCCGGTGCGCCCCTGCCCTGTGTGCGTCAGTCGCGGGGCAGCAGCGGGCCGAGCGGCCCGAGGTCCAGGTTGAGGTCCTCGGGCCGCAGCCCGTAGCGGTCGCGCAGCTCTGCCATCCGGTCCTCCAGGAGCATCAGGGTGAGCCCGATCCGCTCCTCCTGCTCCTCGGTCAGGTCGCCGGTGTCGAAGCGCCGTACCGCCTGCCGCTCCATCAGCTGGCGCAGCAGCTCCACCACGGTCAGGACCAGTTTCACCAGGTCGCGCTCGACGGTGTCGGGTTCGAGGTCGAGCCGGTTGCGCGCGGACATCACAGCTCCTTCGCGGGCGCCCCGGACGGCGCTTCGAGCGGTATCGCGAACGGCGAGGGCACGGTTTCGTTGACCGAGCTGATCAGCGCGTTCAGGTCGATGCGGACGAGGTCCACGTCGGCGATGCGCAGCGTGACGTCGCCGGTGATGACGACACCGCCCGCCAGCAGCCGGTCCAGCAGGTCGACCAGGGCGATCTCCCGGCGCTCCACGACGGTCACCGGCCCTCCCCCACCCGCGCACCGTGCCGCGCCTCCTCGTCGGCGAACCCGCTGAACGAGTACGCGGCCCAGGGCCCGGTCAGCTCCACCCGCAGCCCGCCGGCCTCGTCCTTGGTGCGGTCCACCAGCTCCACGAACTCCTCGCACCGGTCGCGGGGCACCAGATAGGCCGCGTTCAGCACATTGCGGCCGCGGGCGCCGGACAGCGAGGCGTTCTGCGGGGGATGCAGCCTGCACGCCTCGGCGTGCGCGCACAGCCGCTCGTGCAGGGCGTCCGCGAACGCCTCGGCGGCCTGCAGGTCCGCCTCGTGGGCGTGGGTTTCCGCGCGGCGGCGGCGCAAGTAGTCCCGGCCGCTCATGGGCTTGCCGGACGCGCCGGCCGGTGCGGCGGGTTCGGCGGGCGGCGGCTCCGTGAACACCTTGACGCCCCACTCCACCCGCCCCTCCAGCCGGTCCAGGGCGCTCAGGAAGTCCGCCTCGCGAGCTTCGATCATGCTGCGCACCCCGCTGTCGTCCCGGAAGACGGTCGCGAGGCGCAGTGGCAGCGGGGTGGTGACGGTGGTGAGCGCGTCGATCACACCCTGGTGGGCGCGGGCGGTGGCGGCCAGCCAGTCCAGGTCCTCCAGGTGGGCTTTGAGGCCCTCCTCGCAGAAATCGGCCTCGGGGACCGTGCTGACCACCGCGACCAGGCCGCGGTGGGACAGCAGGGCCGGCGGGGCGCCCCCGACGCCCGTCAGCTGGGCCTGGAGGGGCGCCCCGAGGGGGCGGCAGACGGCGTACACATAGCGCAGCCCGGTCATGGCGCCTCCTTCCGCGCGCGGCCCGGCTCCAGTTCCTCCAGCCGGGCCAGCCGCTCTCTCAGCTCGGCGTTCTCCCGCGTCAGCTCGTCCCGGCGGGCCCGTGAGGACAAGGCCGGGTCGCTCTCCCACCAGTCGATCCCCATCTCCTTCGCTTTGTCCACCGAAGCCACGATGAGCCTCAGCTTGATGGTGAGCAGTTCGATGTCGAGCAGGTTGATCCGGATGTCACCGGCGATCACGACACCCTTGTCGAGCACCCGTTCCAGGATGTCGGCGAGGTTCGCGCCCGAGCTGTGGCCGTACGGGTCGGGGAACCCGCCCGACCGGGGGGCGGGGGTCGTCATCGACGGCTCCCGCGCTCGGTGTACTCGGGTTCTTCCTCCTCGTCGCCCTCGTACTCCTCGTCCTCGGGCTCCTCGTCCTCGTACTCGTCCTCCAGTTCCTCCTCGTCCTCCTCGCCCTCTTCGGGCTCCCCGGCTTCGTCTTCCTCGTACTCGTCCTCGTCCTCGTACGAGTCCTCGTCCTCCTCGGGCCCGGCCGGTTCCCGGTCCCCGGCCCGGTCCTCGGGCTCCTGGTCCTCGGGCTCCTGGTCCTGCGACTCCTCGGATTCCTCGGATTCCTCCTCCGCGACCGCGTCCTCGTGGCTGCGGACGACCTCGCCGTCGCGGATCTCACCGCGCCAGCCGTCCTCCGCCTCCGCCTTGAGGGTGATGAAGCGGGCGAAGTGCTTCAGGTCCAGCCTGGTCCGGCGGCCCTGGGCGCGCCACAGGTTGCCGGTCTTCTCGAAGAGACCGCTCGGGTAGTACTCCATGACCAGCAGGACCCTCGTCAGGTTCTCGCCGAGGGCGTGGAAGGTGACGACGCCCTTGGTGCTGCCCTTGGCGCCCTCGGAGGTCCACTGGATGCGCTGGTCGGGGATCTGCTCGGTGGTGCGGGCCTTCCAGCTGCGGCTGGACAGGAAGATCTTCGCCTGCCAGTCGGTCTCGGTGTCGCCCGCGCGGGAGACGCTCTTGACGCCGTGCGCGAAGGTGGAGAAGTCCTGAAACTGCGTCCACTGGTCGTAGGCCGTGCGCAGCGGCACGCCCACGTCGATGGACTCCATGATCACGGTCGGCTTGTTGCCGCCGCGGCCCTTGCCCTTCTTGCCACCGCCGAGGTTCTTGACGGCGTTCGTGACGCTGTCCTTGGCATGGGAGGCGCCGAGTTCCAGCGCGGTGCGCAGCGGGCCCTTGCCCTCGGCGATCTTGCGCCCGCCGTCGAGCGCGAGCTTCGCGAAGCCGGGGCTGTTGCCCTCCGCGATGTCGTTCAGCTTGCCGGTGGTCTCGCCGAGCTTGCGGCCGAGGCCGGTGAGCAGCCGCTGCGCCTGTGCGGACAGGTACTCCTGCGCCTCCTCCTTCAGCCGGTCGGCGGCCTCGCTGTGGGCGAGGTCGGCGAACGGCCCCGTGTCCTTGGCGGCGCCCTTGGCCCGCCCGGCGGCCGAGGCCGCGGAACCCACGGTGTCGGTCATCGTTCGTCACCGCCCTTCGCGGAACCGCCGCCGCGGGGGCCGGCCTGCTTCTTCGCGGCCGTCTGACGCTGGGCGCCGGTCTTCTTGGCCGCCGCCTTCTTCGCGGGGCCCCGCTTCTCCGTCGTGCCCGTGCGCCGCGCCGCGGTCTTCTTGGCTGCCGGCTTGCGGGTGCTGGACTTCGCGGCCGCGCGGTCCTCGTCCCGGCCCTCGCGGTCGCCGTCCCCGTCGTCGCGCCCGCTGTCGCGGGCCTCGCGGTCCTCGCCGTCCTCGTCCGCCCGCTCGTCGCCGCCGTCCGCGGGCGCGCCGGAGAGTTCGCCGCGCACCTGGGCCGTACGGTCGTGCAGGCGGTCGGCGAGGCTGCTCATCTGCCGTTCGACCATGGCCCCGGAGGCCGCCTTGCCGACGCCCCGCAGATCGGTGCGCAGCTGGTCGCCGATCTCCTTGAACTGCGGGTTGTCCCGCAGCTGCCGACGGGCGAGGTCGGCGAGCGCACCCGGACCGAGGTTGAGCTTCTTGCCCGCCACCAGCGAGCCGACCGCGAGTGCCATCTTCAGTTTCCTGGTACGTCCCAGGAAGTATCCGGCCCCTACGGCGAGGCCCAGTGCCGTTCGGTTCATCGTCCCGTTCCGTTGCCTGTGGTGTCGCCGGGGCCCTGCTGGGCCTCCAGCCGGTCGAGCAGTTCGTCCTCGCGCCGGTCGAACTCCTCCTCGGTGATCTCGCCCGCCGTCAGCTGTTCTTCGAGGCGGGCGAGTTCGGCCCGTACGGTGGCGGGGTCGTAGTAGATCCGTTCCGCCTCGCGGAGCACCTGGTTGATCGCCCAGCCGCTGCCGCGCACGGGCGCGAAGGGCAGCAGCAGCACTTCCTTGATCAGCCCCATGGGATCCTCCTTCCGCTCTCCGTCCGGGCCGTCCGCCCGGGGCCGGGCCGGCCTCTTGCCCCTAGGGGGCCGGGGCGGTGGCCTCCGCGGGCTGGGCGGGGCCCGGCTCGACGAAGCTGTACGGCGGCAACGGGCCGTTGACGCGCAGCTCCAGGTGGGAATGGCCGGCCCGGACCCGCTCGACGGCGGCCAGGAACTCCTCCGCGGTGTCGCGGGCCACCAGGAACGAGTCGTTCAGCAGCCAGCCGGTGGACTGGGGGCCGGAACTCACCGCGGCGGCGGCCGGCTCCAGCTGGGCGCGCACCTCGGCGGCGTCCGTCGCCTCCCGTGCCTTGACGGCACCGGCGACCATCTCGCCGAGGCGCAGCTTGTCGTCGTAACTCCCGCCGCCCGCCTTGCGGTTGGCCTCCGCGAGGGCGCGCACGTCCGGCTGCTCGGCCATCACCAGGTGCAGGACGGCCTCCTCGATGTGGTTGGCCTTGACGTTGTACTCGACCTTGCCCTCCAGGGCCGCGAGCCGCTCCCGGTAGTGGTCGGCGCGCTCCTGGAGGACCTGGGTGACGGTGTCGTCGTCGGGCGCCACGTTGCCGAACCGCATGGGCAGCACGCAGCCGCCGGCGCCCGCCTCGGCGAGCACGTTCTGGTGGGCGAGCAGGTCCCGGCGCTTGGGGCGCAGGTTCTCGGGGGCCTCGCTGACCAGGGCGGCCAGCTCACCCGCGACGAGGACCCGTACGGGCAGGGCCGGATCGCCCACGCCGGTCATCCCTTCGGGGAGCGCCGGGTGCGAACGGGCGGTGATCCCGTAGACGTACGTGCTCACTCCTGCTCCTCCTTGCGGCGGGCCGCGGCCTTGCGGGTGCGGGGCCGCTCCTCGCCCTCCTCGCGGGCCTGCTTGAAGGCGTCGGATATGGTCTCTGCGGCGCCGGAGAGAGCGCCCTTGGACTTGCCGCGTGCGCCGGACTCGGTCACCTGGCCGACCACGTCGGGCAGGCCGGGGCTCTTGTTGGGTCCGGATTCCAGATCGAGGCGGTTGCAGGCCTCGGCGAAGCGCAGGTAGGTGTCGACGCTCGCGACGACGACCCGCACGTCGATCTTCAGGATCTCGATGCCGACCAGGGAGACGCGCACGAAGGCGTCGATCACCAGGCCGCGGTCGAGTACCAGTTCGAGAACGTCGTAGAGGCCGCTGCTGCCTCCGCCGCCGGACTGCTGTGCCGGGACAACGGTCATGCCGGCCGTTCCTCCTCCGTGGTAGGTGCGAAATGTCGTGGTGGGCGGTCCGTCTAGCGGCCGCCGGGGCGCGGGTCGGCTCTGCCGCGTTCGTAGCGGCGGACCCGCCGGTAGCCGGTGAGCTGCCCGTCCTGGTCGAGTTCGACCTGGTAGGCGCCCATGAGGCTCATGGTGTCCGGCACCCGCTCCAGCTCCAGTACCTCCACCTCCAGCGACCAGCCGTCCCCGGTCTGCTCGAAGGAGGAGACCGACTCGGGCACGAGTCCGGTCAGCTCGGCGAGCTGGGCGCGCGCCTGGCGCAGTACCTCCATGGGGCCCGGCGCACGGGCCTCGGGCTCGTGCGTGGACTCCTCGCCCTCGGGGGCCGGCCGGGTCCGCTTCCGGGCCTTCCGGGGCTCCCGCTCCGGTTCCTGTTCGATTTCTTCCCGCGCCTCTCGATCTTCTTCCCGCTCGGGTTCCTGCTGGGGATCTCGTGAATTCTGTGTCCGTGCTGTGCGATGTGTGTTCGACATGGCCACCTCTTGGTGCGGGTGGCCGCTCATCCCGTGGCCAAACCTTCGGACCGCTCTCAGTCCCCGCGCAGCTCCGCGAGGCGCCGCCGGGCGGGCCCGAGGCCGCGGCCGCGGGCCGGCAGGTCGGCCCAGGGGTCGGTGCGGGCCTGTTCGAGGGCGTCGGCGATGGTCCAGCGGCGGGCGTGGACACCGGGGTCGTCCAGCTGCGGCCAGGCGACGGGGACGGCGACGGGGGCGCCGGGGCGGGCGCGGACCGTGTAGGGGGCCACGGCGGTCTGGGCGTAGGCGTTGCGCTGCACGTCGAGGTAGAGGCGCCCGCCGCGGTCCTCCTTGCGGACGGCGGTGGTGAGCCCGTCGGGGTGCCGTGCGGCGGCGAGTTCGGCGACGTCGTGGGCGAATTGCCGTACCTCGTCGAAGCCCTGGCGTCCGTCGAGCGGGACGACGAGGTGCAGTCCGCGCGAGCCGGTGGTCATCGGGGCGGCGGGCAGGGCGAGTTCGTCCAGCAGCGCGCGCAGCACGGCGGCGGCCTCGCGGACGGGGGCGAAGTCCTCGTCCGGTGGGTCGAGGTCGAACACCAGCCGGTCGGGGCGGCCGGGGCCGGCGGCCCGGTCGGTGCGGGAGAGCCAGCGGTGCAGGGTGACGCAGGCCTGGTCGGCGAGGAAGAGGAGGGTGGCGGTGTCGTCGCACACCACGTGCCTGACGGTGCCGCCCTCCTTGGGGACCTCGGCGCGGGTGATCCACTCCGGGTAGTGCTCGGGGGTGTTCTTCTGCATGAACCGCGGGCCGTCGACACCGTCCGGGTGGCGCTCCAGCATCAGCGGGCGGCCCCTGAGGTGCGGCAGCAGGTAAGGGGCGACCGAGCGGTAGTAGTCGGCCAGGTCGCCCTTGGTGTACTCCGGCGTACCCCCGCGGCCGGGGAAGAGGATCTTCCCCGGCCGCTGGATCCGCACCACCCGGCGGCCCGCCCGTATCCGCCGCGGCGCGCCGTCGCTCACCGCACCACCGCCTCCTCCACCAGCAGCTTCGCCGCGGCCACGATGCCGAGGGAGTCGATGCCGGCGGCGTGCAGCTGCTCGTCCGGAGCGGCCGAGCCGGGCATCGTACGGACCCCGAGCCGGACCAGGCGGGGCACCGGGCGGCCGTCGGCGAAGGACTCCGCGACCGCGTCCCCGATGCCGCCCTCGGGGTGATGGTCCTCGACGGTGAGCAGGCAGCCGGTGTCCTCCGCGGCCCGGCGCAGCGTCTCGGCGTCCACGGGCTTGACCGAGTACAGGTCGATCACCCTGACCGCGATGCCGTCCTCGGCGAGCCGGTCGGCCGCCGCGAGGGCCTCCGGCACGGTGACCCCGGCGGCGACGATGGTCAGCCGGTCATCCTCCGAGGAGCGCAGCGTCTTGCTGCCGCCGACCGGGAACTCCTCGTCGGCGTCGTAGAGCACCGGGGTCTTGCCGCGGGAGGTGCGCAGATAGCGGATGCCGTCGAGGCCGGCCATGGTGGCGGCCAGCCGGGCGGTCTGGTTGGCGTCGCAGGGGTAGAGGACCGTGGAGCCGTACACGGAGCGGAACATGGCGAGGTCCTCCAGGCCCATCTGGGAGGGCCCGTCCTGGCCGATCGCGACGCCGGCGTGCGAGCCGACGAGGTTGATGCCGGAGCCGCTGATGGAGGCCATGCGCACGAAGTCGTGGGCGCGGGTGAGGAACGCGGCGAACGTCGCGGCGTACGGCACCCAGCCGCGTGCCGCCATCCCGACGGCCGTGGCGACGAGCTGCTGCTCGGCGATGTAGCACTCGAAGAAGCGATCGGGGTGCGCCTTGGCGAACTCCTCGGTGCGGGTGGAGTCGCCGACCTCGCCGTCCAGGGCGACGACGTCGCCGCGCGCGTCGCCGAGCGCGGCGAGGGCGGCGCCGAAGGCGTCCCGTGTGGCGGCCTCGTCGCCCTTGTCGTAGCGCGGCAGCCGGATCGCCTCGGTGGTGTGGTCGTGCAGCGCGGCGGCGGCCGGCGGCTCGCCCACGCGCAGCCGCAGCCGGCGGGGACCGCCGAGTTCGGCGATCGCCTCGTCGGCGTCGGGCAGCGGCTTGCCGTGCTGGCCCTCCCGGTCCTCCACGGCGGCCACGCCCTTGCCCTTGAGGGTGCGGGCGAGGATCGCCACCGGCTGCCCGGTGGTGGACAGCGCCTCTCCGTACGCCCGGTCGATCGCGTCCACGTCATGGCCGTCGATCTCGATGGTGTGCCAGCCGAATGCCTGGAAGCGGCGGGCGTAGGCGTCCAGGTCGTGGCCGTGCCGGGTGGGGCCGCGCTGCCCGAGCCGGTTGACGTCGACGATCACCTTGAGGTTGTCCAGGTTCTCGAACCCGGCGTGCTCGGCGGCCTCCCAGATCGAGCCCTCCGCCAGCTCGCTGTCCCCGCACAGCACCCACACCCGGTAGCCGGTGCGGTCCAGGCGCAGCCCGGCGAGCGCGATGCCGACCCCTACGGGCAGACCCTGGCCGAGGGAGCCGGTGGCCGTCTCCACCCAGGGCAGCCTGCGGGGCGTCGGATGTCCTTCGAGCCGGCTGCCCAGCTTGCGGAAGGTGACCAGCTCGCCGTCCTCGATGGCGCCGGCCGCCTTGTAGGCGGAGTACAGCAGGGGCGAGGCGTGGCCCTTGGACAGCACGAAGCGGTCGTTGGCGGGATGCTCGGGGCGCTCGAAGTCGTAGCGCAGATGGTTGGCGAGCAGGACGGCCACCAGGTCGGCGGCGGACATCGAGGACGTGGGGTGCCCGGAGCCCGCCGCCGCGGCGGCCCGTACGCTGTCGACGCGCAACTGCTGTCCGAGTTCGGCGAGTTCGGCGGTGTCCATGGTTCTCCTTGCGCGAGATCGTGAATCGTCGGTGGATGGCCGGCACCCGGATTCACCAGGGCGGCGCGGGTGCGACCGGGCGGGTGCGTGCCGGGGGTCCGGGACCGGCGTTCCCCGCCGCGCGGCGGCGCCTCGGGCGGTGGGCTCGTGCGAGGTCTTCCGCGTATCCGGGGCCCGGCCAACCAAACGCGGGGGCGCTCACCCGGCCGGAGCACACACGGACCGCCCCGCAGGTGCGCGGGCGGCCCGGCACGTCGGTACGGGCCGCCTCGGTGCGGGCCACGGCGGTGCCGGGCGCGTTTCGCCCCGGTACCCCCGGTTACCCGGCCGCGGACACGCACACCCCGTTCCGGCACCCGGAGGTCCCCTCATGCCCGAGTACGGCTATTTCCTGGCGAGCGAGGAGCACGGTCCGGCCGCGCTCGTGGAGCAGGCGCGGATGGCCGAGCAGGCCGGGTTCCAGGCGCTGTGGATCTCGGACCACTTCCACCCGTGGAACGACGCGCAGGGCCAGAGCCCCTTCGTCTGGTCGGTGATCGGCGCGCTCTCCCAGGCCGTGTCGCTGCCCATCGAGACCGCCGTTACCTGCCCGACCGTGCGGATGCACCCGGCGGTGACGGCGCATGCCGCGGCCACCTGCGCGGTGCAGACCGGGGGCCGCTTCCGGCTGGGCCTCGGCACCGGCGAGGCGTTGAACGAGCACATCCTCGGTGACCGCTGGCCCCCGGCGCACGTGCGTCTGGAGATGCTGGAGGAAGCGGTGCAGGTGATGCGCCGGCTGTTCACCGGCGAGGAGGTCGACCACCACGGGACGCACTACACCGTGGAGAACGCCCGCCTGTACACGGTGCCCGACGAGCCGGTCCCGATCGACATCTCCGGCTTCGGCCCCAAGGCGACGGCGCTCGCCGCGCGGGTGGGCGACGGCTACATCACCATGATGCCGGAGGAGGAGATGGTCACCTCCTTCCGCAAGGGCGGCGGCGGGGCCAAGCTCGTCAGCGGCGGCACCAAGGTCTGCTACGGCACCGACCGCGAGGAGTGCGTCCGCCAGGTGCACCGGCTCTGGTACAACGAGCTGCTGCCCGGCGAGATGGGCCAAGTCCTGCCCTCCCCCAAGCACTTCGAGCAGCTGCACGAGCTGGTCACGCCGGACATGGTCCGGCAGAACGTGGTGTGCGGCGACGATCCGGACGAACACGCCGCCGCCCTGCGCGCCTTCGGCGATGCCGGGTTCGACCGCGTGTACGTCAACCAGATCGGCCCCGACCAGCAGGGCTTCTTCGACTTCTACCGTACGAAGGTGCTGCCCCGGCTGGCCGAGGGCTGAGCCGGGCGGGGCGCCCCCGGACAGGGCGCCCCGCTCCGCTTGTCACTCGTCACTCGTCACCGGCGCGGGTCGTCCAGTCCGGCCGGCGGGTTCTCGGGGACCGGCGGGTACGGCAGGCCGAGGCCGCCCGGCGGGGCGACCGGCGGGGTGCCGCCGATCACATGGTGCGGCGGGTGCGGCTGGTGTCCGGAGGACGAGGAGTGGGCACTGGCCCGCAGCGCGTACGCCACCACGGCCAGCAGCGCTCCGGTGATCAGCGCGGCCGCCCAGCCGGGCAGCCCGGTCGCCAGGGCCAGCCCGACGGCGACGACGACCGCGCCGCCCGCGTACAGGGCGGCGGCGCCCGACGCGCCGTAGAGCACGGCGGTACGGCGCTGCTTGCGGGTCTGCTCGCGCAGCTCCTCCCGTACCGTCACGCGGGCCACCTGAGCCAGCTCCTCGACCAGCTCCTTGTCGAGATGTTCCAGATGATCCAAAGGCTGTGAACGGTTCATGGTACGCGGGTACCCTGTGCGCATCTCGGGTAACTCCGGGGGACCTGCGCGCGGGCCCTGATCCCAACTAGGCTCGCCGGTATGGAGATTATGGGCGCCTCGCTGCGTATCTGCGTTGCCGACATCGAGACCGCGATCCCCTTCTACGAGCGGCTGGCCGGTGGCACCGCCCAGCGTTTCGAACGGGGCGGGGTGCGGGTCGCCGCGATCGGCTCCTTCCTGCTGATGAGCGGTCCGGAGGCGGAGCTGGACATCCTGCGGAAGGTCACCGCGACCATCGCCGTCAAGGACGTGGGCGAGGCGCAGGAGCTGCTGACCGGCCTCGGTGCCCGCATCCTGGTGGAGCCGGTGCCGACGCCGGCGGGCCGCAACATGCTCGCGATGCACCCGGACGGATCGATCTTCGAGTACGTGGACCAGCACGGCTGACGGCTCAACCCAGGTCGGGGCGCATCCGGAAGTCGTAGCGGGCGGGCAGGGGTTCGCCGGTGAGCCGGGCCCACACGCGGTCGAGCGCGCGGGAACCCTCCCGCAGGTCGGCGACCTCGAACCCGGCGTCGAACACGGCCCGCGCCGCGTCCCGCCGGCCCTCCGCGAGCAGCAACTCCGCCTCCAGCAGCCGGAATCGGCCGCGCTGCCGGACGGCCGGGGGCAGCCGCTCCCAGACGGCGCGGGCCTCCGCCGTCCGCCCGGCCCGCAGCAGCGCTTCGAGCGTCTCGCGGCCGAGGGCGGCCAGCACGGCGGTGCGGTCCGCGTCCCGGCCGCCGTCCTCGGGGCGAGCGGTGGCGCACAGGTCGGCGAAGGCGCCGGCGTACCGGTCGGCGGCCCGCTCGTGGTGGCCGTCGTCCGTGTCCGCGACGGCGAGAGCGCGCAGCAGCGGCCAGCGCGCGGGCGCGTGCGGCAGGGCGCGTTCCCAGCTGCGCACGGCCTGGGCGCGGTCGCCCGCGTGCCACTGGGCGATGCCGAGGTGGTACTCGGTGTGCCAGGTGGCGGGCGCGGTCTCCAGCAGTTCCCGCCAGTGCGGGGCGACCAGCGTCTCGGCGCCCGGCCACGCGCCGGGCGGGGCGGGCAGACTGCCGGTGCGCAGCAACTCCCGCCAGGGCGCCTGGTCCTGGCCGAGCGTGGACTCGGGGAAGGGTGTGCCGGGCAGCTTCCATCCGGCGCGCAGCACTTCGAGCGCGCCCCAGCCGGAGCCGGTGGCGAGGATCTCGCCGGGTTCGGTGTCGGCGGCGGGCCGCCACCGGGTGTACGCCTCCTCGACGCGGGCGCGGGGCAGCGCCGACTCCAGCCGCCGCTCGGCCTGCCGGACGGCGCCGGGCCACTCCCCCGCGGGCGCGGTGTCGAGCGGGCCGTACGCCTCCAGCCAGCTCACCTCGCTCTCCGCGGCCAGCCGGACGTGCTCCAGCTGGGTGCGGGCGAGGCCCGCCTGGATCTCGCAGTAGCCCCCGGTGCCGGGCTCGGTGAGCCACTGCTGCCAGCGGCGGCCGCCGGCCCCGCTGCCCCAGACGAACAGCTTGCGGCCGCGCAGCGCGTCGGTGGACGTCTGCACCAGCCCGCGCCCGTCCGCGCCCAGCGCGACGATCCAGCGGCGCCGGCCGTCGGGGATGTCGTAGAAGTAGTCGGCGGCGTACGGGCTGTTGAGCGGGTACGTGCGGTCGATGCCGTCGTACGACGGGACCGGCACCCGGCGCAGCCGCCGCTCGTAGCCGAAGTGCCAGGCTTCCTCGGCCGGGGCGAGGACGCGGACCTTCTCGGGTACCGCGATGTTGGTCCACCAGTACGCGGGCACCGGGTGCGGGTGCGGATTGCGGACGCGGACACCGGCGTAGAGGAAGTCGGAGCCGTCCGGCAGCCACAGGTCGACCTGGAAGGGCAGGTCGCGCAGCCGCTCCCACTCCCACAGGCGCAGCATCTGCCCGCCGTCGGGGGCGGGGACGCGCGCGGCGTGCAGAGGTGCGCAGGACAGGGTGGTGTGGCCGGTGGCGCCGATGTTCCACTCGATGCCGCCGGAGTACCAGGCGCCGTTGAGGGCGAAGTCGGCGGGCTGGAACACCGGGTTGCGGTACAGGAGTTCGCGGCCGGTCGGCAGGTGGACGAGGGAGGCGACACGGCCGCCGAGACCGGGCAGGACGGTGGCGCGCAGCCGGTCGTTCTCGATCACCAGGGCGTCGAGCCGGCGGGGCGCGCGCATCCTGTCGTAGCCGTCGCGGAGGCGGACCGGCAGCAGGCTGCGCAGCGGCGCGTAGCCGATCCCGCGCGCCATGTCGCGGGGTATGCCGTCGAGGTCCCGGTCGTCGGCGCGGTGGACCTCGTCGAGCGGGCGCAGTGCGGGCAGCGGGTTGTCCGGGCCCAACTCGGCGGCGGGCAGGGTCAGTACCTCACGTCGGATCCTTGTCACGACGACCATGGAACCCGGCGGGCGGTGACTCGGCCAGGGGAGCTGCCGGTCAGGATTGCGCAAAGGGCGCCGGTGTCCCGGCGCGGCGGGGCGTGCGAGGTCAGGCGCGCATCTCGGTGGTGAGCGCCCAGCGTTCGTGGTCCCGCCAGTCCCCGTCGATGTAGATCATCTTCGGTGAGAAGCCCTCCAGGCGGAACCCGGCGCTCCGGGCCAGCGCGATCGAGGCGGTGTTCTCCGGCTGGGCGTTGATCTCCAGGCGGTGCAGACCGAGCGGCCCGAAGGCGTGGCCGATCACCAGCTCCAGGCCCTCGCGCATCAGGCCCCGCCCGGCGGCGTGCGCGAACGCGCCGTAGCCGAGGGCGCCGCAGCGGAAGCCGCCCCGGACGATGTTGTTGATGTTGATGAAGCCGGCGATGTCCCCGCTGTCGCGCTCGCACACCAGGAAGCCGGCCTTCGCCGGGTCCTCGATCAGCCGCCCGGCGTAGTCGGCGTAGGCGTCCTCGGTGTCCGGCGGGAACAGCCACGGCCGGTGCAGGTCCCTGCTCTCGCGGGCGCGCGCGGTGAACTCGGGTCCGTCCGCCAGGGTGAAGTGACGGATGCCCACACGGGGGGCTTCGGCGAGGTAGCGGGACGCGGTGTGCGGCATCCGGCCAGCTTACGTGTCCCGCCCCGTCGCAGACGGCAGGATCAGCGCAGCGCGGGCTCCGCCAGCGTCAGCGTCCCCGCGTCCGCGTCCAGCTCCGCCCGCACCCCGAACGGGATGGTCAGCGCGCCCTCGCAGTGCCCGAACCCCATCTCCTGGAGGACCGGCACCCCGAGTCCGCCGAGCCGGTCCGCGAGGACGGCGCGCACCTCCTCGTACGGGCCGCAGCGCTCCCAGGAGCCGAGCCCGATCCCGGCGACCCCGTCGAGCCATCCGGAGCGCAGCAGCTGGGTGAGCAACCGGTCGATGCGGTACGGCTGTTCGGTCACGTCCTCGATCATCAGCAGCCCGCCGCGCGCACCGGCCGGGGCGAACGGGGTGCCGAGGTCGGCGGCGAGCCCGCCGAGGTAGCCGCCGAGGGTCACCCCGCCGGCCCGGCCGGGCACCAGCGGGGTTCCGGTCGTGGCGATGGTGCGTACCGTCTCGGGCGCGAACAGCGTGGCCTTGAGATGGTCCTGCGCCCGCGCGCTCTTGATGAAGTCGATCCCGGCGGCCACCGGCCCGTACAGCGTGACCAGGCCCAGACGGGTGGCGAACGCCTGGTGCAGATGGGTGATGTCGCTGAACCCGGCGAAGACCTTCGGCCCGGCCGCGCGCATCGCCTCCCAGTCGATCAGATCGACCATGCGCTGGGCGCCGTAGCCGCCGCGGGCGCACAGCACCGCGGCCACCGACGGATCGCACCAGGCCCGCTGGAGATCCGCGGCCCGCTCGGCGTCGCTGCCCGCCAGGTAGCCCAACTGCCCGTGCCGGGCCAGGACATGGGGCATGACGACCGGGTCGAGGTCCCAGCCGCGCAGTACGTCGAGACCCGCCTGGACGCGCTCCTCGGGTACGGGCCCACTGGGGGCGACGACGGCCACGCGGGCGCCCGGTGCCAGCCGTGGCGGGCGGACGAGGGGTCTCACCGGTGCAGCTCCAGTCGGGGCAGGCCGGGCACGTCCAGCTTGAACACCTGGGCGTACAGGGAGAGTTCGGACTCCAGGGCGCGGATCATGGTGTCCGCCCTGCGGAAGCCGTGCCCCTCCCCCTCGAAGGTGAGGTAGGCGTGCGGGACGCCCTTGCCCTGGAGGCGGGCGAGGAACTCCTCACACTGCACGGGCGGGCAGATCACGTCGTCCAGGCCCTGGAGCATCAGGAACGGCACGGTGAGCCGGTCGGCGTGGTTCGCCGGCGAGCGCTCGGTGTAGCGGGTCGGTACCTCGGTGAACGGCCCGATCAGGGACTCCAGGTAGCGCGACTCGAAGTCGTGGGTGCCGCCGGAGCCCCAGCCGGTCAGATCCAGGATGGGGTAGAGGATGGTGCCGCACGCGTAGACGCCGGTGGTGGTGAGGGAGGCCGCGGTGGTCCAGCCGCCCGCGCTGCCGCCCCGGATCGCGAGCCGGCCGGGGTCCGCGGTGCCCTCCCCGGCCAGCGCGCGGGCGACGGCCGCGCAGTCCTCCACGTCGACCACGCCCCACTGCTCGCGCAGCCGCTCGCGGTAGGCGCGGCCGTATCCGGTGGAGCCGCCGTAGTTGACCTCGGCGACACCGATGCCCCGTGAGGTGAAGTAGGCGATCTCCAGGTCGAGGACGAGCGGCGCCCTGCTGGTGGGACCGCCGTGCGCCCAGACGACGTACGGCGGCAGCTCGCCGTCGGGCGCGGTGCGCTCGGGGTGGTGCGGCGGGTAGATGTGGGCGTGCACCTCGCGGCCGTCGGGTCCGGTGAAGACGCGGATCTGCGGCTCGGGGTAGTAGGCGGGGTCCACCGGGTCCCGGTGGCGGGCGCCGACGGCGCGGGCGCGGCCGGTGGTGGTGTCCAGCTCGACCACCTCGTAGGCGCTGCGCGGGCTGGCGCCGACGGCGGCGACCCGGCCGCCGTGCACGGCGAGGCTCGGCGCGAACTCGGTCCACGGTCCGGCGGCGTCCACGATCTCCCCGGTCTCCGGGTCCAGGATGCCGAGCAGGGTCGAACCCTTGCCGTGCACGACCGCGATCAGGCCGCTGTCCAGGGGCGCGAACCAGCGCAGGCCCAGTTGCCACAGCGGGCCGCCGAACTCCTCCTCGCGGGTGCACAGCGGGACGCCGTCGCGGTAGAGGTTCCACCAGCCGCCGCGGTCGCTGGAGTACAGGAGTCTGCCGTCCGCGGCCCATTCCACCTGTGCGACGGCCTCGTCGGGGCCTCCGGCGACGGTGTGCGCGCCGTGCAGGGTGCCGTCCTCGCCGACGTCGGCGACCAGCAGTTCGGTGCCCTCCCAGGGCATCCGGGGATGGTCCCAGGCGAGCCAGGCGGCGCGCCGGCCGTCCGGGGAGAGCCGGGGGCCGGTGACGAACCGATGGCGTTCCGCGGTGAGTTCGCGCACCGCGCCGCGGTCCTCGGCGGCGGAGCCGTCCAGCGGTACGGCGGCGAGGACGCGCCGCACGTCGCCGGGGTCGTCGCCGGTGAACTCCTCCAGCACGCACCACACTTCGCCCCGTTCGAGGTCGAGGCGCGGCTCGGCCCAGCGCAGTCCGCCGCCGACCGGGGAGAGCGGGGTGAGCGGGCGGGGCTCGCCGCCGGGCTCGTACCGGTAGAGCCGCTGGTCGGCGAAGTGGGCGAACACCACGAGGGGCGTGCCGCCCTGCGTCCCGGCGGTCCAGGGCCGGCCGCCGTACTCGATGACACGGCTGCGCACGTTCCACGGCGCGGGCAGCAGCGACTCCTCGGTGCCGTCGGCGCGTCGCCGCATCAGGGCGCGGCGGCCACCCTCGCCGGGGCGGGGTTCGGTCCACCAGGTCTCGTCCCCGACGTAGCCCACCCAGTCCGGGCGGCCGTCGTGGGCGGCGGCGAGCGCCGCGTCGATGGGTGACGGCCAGGTGCCGTAGGGCGTCGTGAGCATGTTGTCCTCCCCCATGTCGTCTAGGCCGTGCGCAGGAAGCGGTCGAGGACGCGGACACCGAAGTGCAGCGCCTCGACGGGCACGCGTTCGTCCACGCCGTGGAACAGCGCCTGGTAGTCGAGGTCCTCGGGCAGCTTCAGCGGGGCGAAGCCGTAGCCGGTGATGCCGAGCCGGGAGAACTGCTTGGCGTCGGTGCCGCCCGACATGCAGTACGGCACGACGTGGCCCTCGGGCGCGAACTCCCGTACGGCGTCCCGCATCCGTGCGAACAGCGGCACGTCCACCGGTGCCTGGAGGGCCACCTCGCGGTGGGCGAACTCCCAGTCGACGTCCGGGCCGGTGAGCCGGTCGAGGGTGGCGGTGAACTCCTCCTCGCCGTCCGGCAGAAAGCGCCCGTCGACATGCGCGACGGCCTCACCGGGGATCACGTTCACCTTGTAACCGGCGTCCAGCATGGTCGGGTTGGCACTGTTGCGGATGGTCGATTCGACCAGCCTGGCGGCCGGGCCCAGCTTCTCCAGCAGCCGTTCGACGTCGCGGAAGTCGGCGTCGATGCCGTACACCGCGGCGAGTTCGGTGAGCGCGGCGCGCACGGTCGGGGTGAGCCGCGGCGGCCACTCGTGCTCGCCGATGCGGGTGACGGCGGCGGCGAGCCGGGTCACCGCGTTCTCCTCGTTCACCTTCGAGCCGTGCCCGGCGCGCCCGCGGGCGGTCAGCTTGAGCCAGCCGGTGCCGCGTTCTCCGGCCGCGATCGGGTAGATCTGCCGCCCGGCACCGTCGTGGAAGGTGAAGGCGCCGGACTCGCCGATGCCCTCGGTGCAGCCCTCGAACAGCCCGGCGTGTTCGTCGGCGAGGAAGCCGGAGCCGTCCTCGGCGCTGGCCTCCTCGTCGGCGGTGAACGCGATGACCAGGTCGCGGCGGGGCCGCACTCCCGAGCGGGCCCAGGAGCGGACGACGGCGAGGATCATCGCGTCCATGTTCTTCATGTCGACGGCGCCGCGCCCCCACACCACTCCGTCGCGGACCTCTCCGGAGAAGGGGTGCACGCTCCAGTCGGCGGCCTCGGCGGGCACCACGTCGAGATGACCGTGGACCAGCAGGGCGTCGGCCCCCGGATCGGTGCCCTCGATCCGGGCGACCACATTGGTGCGGCCCTCGGTCCGCTCCAGCAGCAGCGGTTCGAGGCCGGCGCCGGCCAGCCGCTCGGCGGCGTACTCGGCGGCGGGCCGCTCCCGGCAGTCGCCGCCGCCGCGGTTGGTGGTGTCGATCCGGATCAGTCCCGAGGTGAACTCCACGACCTCGTCGAGGGCTTGCGCGTCAGCCATACTGCTCCTCCACGGCGCTGGAGACGATCGTGGTGACCGCCTTGAACGTCCGGATGCCCTCGTACATGGTGGCGCTGGTGTACGCCACCTTCCGCTCGCCGATGCGCGCGACCCCCGGCACCACCGTCGCGGCCATCGCCAGGTGCTCGGCGTCGAACTCCACGGCGACGGTGAACGGCCCCGCCTCCACCGGCGCGTGGCGCACGGCGAGCCGCGCGGCCTCCTTGGCGGCGGCGCGGATGCCGGCGGCGGTACGGGCCGGGGTGCGGCACACGGCCGCGTACCGCGACACATGGTCCTTGACGGCGACCTTCAGTGCCTCGGGCGCGTAGCCGAGCGCGTCCTCGCAGGCCACGTCGTCGCCCGTGACGAGGACGACGGGGACGCCGTACTCGGCGACGACGTGCGCGTTGAGCAGGCCCTCGCTGGCGCGTACGTCGTTCAGCCAGACGCCGGTGATCTGGTTGGCGAGGTAGGTGTGGGCGAGTACGCCCTCCATTCCGGCGCCCGCGTGGTAGCCGACGAAGGCGATGCCGTCCACGTCGCCGTGCTGGACGCCTTCCACCATGGACAGCTCCTTGTGCCGCCCGGTGAGCATCTCCACCCGCTCGTCCAGCTGTTCCAGCAGCAGATTGCGCATGGTCCAGTGGGCCTCGTTGACGAGTACCTCGTCGGCGCCGCCGTCGAAGAAGCCCTGTACGGCGGCGTTCACGTCCGAGGTGAACATCCCCCGGCACCGCTCCCACTGCGGCGTCCCCGGCAGTACGTCCGCCGGCCAGGTGACGCCCGTGGCCCCCTCCATGTCGGCACTGATGAGGATCTTCATGGAGCGTCACGTTACGCGCTGCGGGGTCCCCGGACCACCAGTGCCGCGGCGGCGCCGTGGCGGCACCCCCCATGCGTTTTGCATAATGCAAAAGTGAGGGAGGAGAATCAATGAGTGCCATATCGGTGGCAAAGGACACAAAGCGCGGGCCGGGCGGGGCGGCACGGGGCCGGGCGCCCGCACCGGGACCGGCAGGTCCACCGCACGGCGCCTGGATCGTCCTGGTCCTGGCCGTGGTCGTGGGCGCCGGGGCGGGCCTGGGCTCGATCGTCTTCCGCTGGTGCATCCGGACGTTCACCCGGCTGCTGTCCGGCCATGCCGACTACGCCGCCTCCCCCGGCGCGGACAACCCGCACGTGCCCTGGCTCGGCCCGTGTTTCGTGCTCCTCGCCCCGGTCGTCGGCGGCCTGCTCTACGGCCCCCTGGTCAACCGGTTCGCCAAGGAGGCACGTGGGCACGGCGTGCCCGAGGTCATGCTGGCCGTCGCCCAGCGCGGCGGGCGGATCAGCCCCAAGGTCGCCGTCGTCAAGACGCTGGCCTCGGCACTGACCATCGGCTCCGGCGGGTCGGTGGGCCGCGAGGGTCCCATCGTGCAGATCGGCTCGGCGCTCGGCTCCACCCTCGGCCGGCTGACCCGGTCGGCCGAGAGCCGGATGAAGCTGCTGGTCGCCTGCGGCGCCGCGGGCGGCATCGCGGCCACCTTCAACGCACCCCTGGCCGGTGTCTTCTTCGCCATGGAGCTGATCCTCGGCACCTTCACCGCCGAGGCGTTCGGCGCGACCGTCCTGGCCAGCGTCACCGCGAGCGTGATCGGACGGGCCGCGTTCGGCGACAACGCCTTTCTGAACCTGCCGGACTTCCACGTCGGCCACCTCCCCCAGTACGGCCTGTTCGCCCTGCTCGGGGTGGTCGCCGCCGCCGTCGGTGTGGGCTTCACCCGCTTCCTCTACCTGGTCGAGGACGCCTGCGACTGGCTCTGGCGGGGCCCGGAGTGGCTGCGCCCCGCGGTCGGCGGCCTCGCGCTCGGCCTGGTGCTGCTGGCACTGCCCCAGATGTACGGCGTCGGCTACCCGGTCCTCCAGAGGGCGACCGAGGGCGGCTACGCGGCGGGCTTCCTGCTGCTGCTCCTCGCCGGAAAGATGCTGGCGACCAGCCTCACCATCGGCATCGGCGGCTCGGGCGGCGTCTTCGCGCCGAGCCTGTTCATCGGCGCGATGCTCGGCTCCGCGTACGGCATCGGCGTCCACCACCTGCTGCCCGGCTCGGCCGGCGCCGTGGGCGCGTACGCACTGGTCGGCATGGGCGCGGTGTTCGCCGGTGCGGCACGGGCGCCGATCACCGCCGTGGTCATCCTCTTCGAGCTGACCGGCGAGTACTCGATCATCCTGCCCCTGATGCTGGCCGTCGTGCTGGCCACCGTCACCAGCAGGCTGCTGTGCCGGGACACCGTCTACACCCTCAAGCTGCGCCGCCGCGGCATCGACCTCCAGGGTCCCGCCCCCGGCGCGCCGATCGGCGCCCAGCGCGTCGGCACCGTCATGGAGCCGCTGCCCGCACCCCTGCCCGCGGCCACCCCGCTGGCCGGCGCCGCCGAACTGCTCGGCCGCTCGGGCCACGGCGCGCTGCCGGTGGTCGACGACCAGGGGGCGTACGTCGGCGTCGTCACCGCGCGGGCGGTCGCCGAGGCCCTGGCGGAGCAGCCGGACGCGGCACCGGCGACCGTGGGTCCGCTCGCCGAGCCGCCCGCGCCGGTGACCGCCGACCAGCCGCTCGCCCAGGCCCTGCACACCCTGCTCACGGCGGCCGGGAGCGGGGTACCGGTGCTCGACGCGGAGCGGGGCGACCCGGTGGGCTGGCTCAGCCATCAGGGCGCGTTGCGCGCGGTGCACGCGACGAGCTGAGCGCCGAGCCGATTCTTTGCATCATGCAAGGGACGCGGACGGCCGGGGCTCAGACCTCGTGGGCCAGCGATCCGTCCACGATCCAGCCCAGCGGATGCGGTTCGGGGTCGTCGGCGCCGGGGGCCGGCGGCTCGCCGCCCGCCTCGTTGAACGCGTCCAGGGCCTCGACGAGGGCCAGCCGCTCGGTGGGGCGGAGCCTGGCCACGATGGCGGCGATCTCGGCACGGCGCCCGGCCGTCACGTCCGCCACGATGCGCCGGCCCTCGTCGGTCGCCCGCAGCAGGGTCTCGCGCCGGTTGTCCGGATTGGGCTGCCGGTCGGCGAGCCCGGCGGCGATGAGCCGGTCGACCATGCGCATCGCGGTCGAGGGCGCCACCTGGAGGAGTTCGGCGAGCGCCACCAGCTTGGTCGTCCCCCGCGTCGCCAGCACCACGAGCATCCGGAACTGGGCGAGGGTCACCCGCTCCTCCACCGCGGCGAGGGAACGGGCGGACACGGCCACCAGCAGACGGGATGCGGTCAGCACGGCCCTGGTGACCGCGTCGACATCGTCCAAGGCGCCCGCGGGGGTCTTTCGTTCCGGCATGGGTCCTTTCTACCGCGTGCGGCGCGCCCCGCTCCACGAGAGTCCCGGCGGGGCCAGGGGGGGGGGGGGGGGGGGGGGGGGGGGGGGGGGGGGGGGGGGGGGGAGAGGGGGGGGGGGGGTGGTGGGGCGTAG
>NZ_JBVJUC010000018.1:0-89743 GCF_055605065.1 Streptomyces sp. NPDC037203 | reverse complement strand
GGCGTTGTCGTCGGTTGCCATGGCTCCGCCATGTCGCCCTCCTCCGCCTTGCGATGCACGGCACCAGACCCCGCTCCCTGATCCGGCCTGATCCAAACGAAAGACCCTAGAGCCCTCCGGCGGCCTACGGCTGTCCGGACCCGCCCCCGACAGGACGGATCTGCCGGGCAAGCTCTGGTACGCGCTGTACGACAACGGGGGCGCGCCGGTGCCCGAAGCGGCGGTGAATCGTTGGTCGAATGGGTTGGCCGCAGCAGTGCCACTGCCTACCATCGATCACCGCAAGACTTTGTGCGCCCGCCCGTCGCCCGGCCACCACTCCTGGCGGAGGCGCTGGCGCGCCGCACCTGTCCTGCACGCTTCCCCTGGAGGTCTCCTTGCACCGCCGCCGTCGCACCGCGCTCCTCCTCACCGCCGCGATCGCCGCCGCGGCCCCCCTGCTGACCGCCTGCGGAAACGACGCGCATCCGGGTGCGGCGGCCGTCGTCGGCGGGCAGCGGATCACCGTCGCGCAGCTGGAGAACCGGGTCGACGAGGTCCGCGCCGCCCAGCGGGCCGCGGTGCCCGACCAGGGCCAGTACCAGCAGGTGCTCGCCCAGACCAGCGGCCTCACCCGCGACACCCTGCACAGCATGGTCCTGGACCGGGTGATCCACCGCGCCGCGCGGGACGCCGGGGTCTCGGTCACGCCCAGGGAGGTCCAGCAGCTGCGGGCCGGCCTGGAGCAGCAGGCGGGCGGTTCCAAGGGCCTCCAGACCGCCTGGCTCCAGAAGTACGGCATCGCCCCCGCGCACCTGGACGAGAACCTCCGCCTCCAGCTGGAGGCGCAGAAGCTCGCGGCCCGGCTCGGTACCGACACCAGCCAGCCCGCCTTCTGGAAGGCCCTCGCCAAGGCGTCCGGGGAGCTCCACATCGACGTCAACCCGCGCTACGGCACCTGGGACGTGCAAAAGAGCAGCCGGGCGGACGCGAAGACGCCGTGGGTGCGGGAGGTCACGTCGGCGTCGGGCGGCACGCCGGTGACGGCGTAGGCGGTGCGACCGGCGGGGATCGTCGGCCTGGCAGGCATACGATCACACGACTCCCTCGCCCCTGTGGACAACCGGAACCGCTTGTCGGGGCGGTGGGTTACTTTCGGAGCGTGAACGCATCCAGCCCCGCCGGCCCCGGCCGCATCGTCCTCCTCACCACCAGTCACCGCGTCGCCCCCGGCCTGCTGTCCTGGCCCGCCTGGCAGGCGCTGCGCGCCGCCGACGCCGTGCTGTGCGCGGACGGCGCCCATCCGCAGCTGCCGTATCTGCGGGAGGCGGGCATAGCGGTGTCCGAGGCGGCGCCCACGGCGCAGGAGCTGGTCGACGCCTGCGCCGGCGGGCGCACGGTGGTGGTCGTGGCGACGGGTGAGGGGGAGCCCGCCCTCACCGACGGCCTGGCCCGGCTGGCCGGCTCCGGCCGGGTCGCCATGCCCGAGCTGGAGCTGCTGCCCGCCTCGTACGACCTGCCCGGCGCCCGCCTGCTGGACCTCGTCCAGGTCATGGACCGCATCCGCGTCGAGTGCCCCTGGTCCTCCCGGCAGACCCACGAGGGCCTCGCCAAGTACGGCATCGAGGAGGCGTACGAACTGGTCGAGGCGATCGAGGCCGGCGACCGCGAGGAGCTGCGCGAGGAGCTGGGCGACGTCCTCCTCCAGGTCGTCTTCCACTCCCGGATCGCCGAGGAGCACCCGGAGACCCCGTTCTCCATCGACGACGTGGCCGGCGGCATCGTCGCCAAGCTCATCCACCGCCACCCCCACGTCTTCGGCGACGCGACGGCGGAGACCCCGGAGGCGGTCAGGGAGCAGTGGCTGCGCACCAAGGCCGAGGAGAAGCGCCGCACCTCCGTCACCGAGGGCATCCCCCTCGGCCAGCCCGGCCTCGCCCTCGCCGCCAAGCTCGCCTCCCGCGCCCGCACCGCCGGCCTCGACGTCCCCCTGCCCCAGGGCGACGACGTCGGCTACGCCCTGCTCGCTCTCGCCGCCCGCGCCGAAGCCGCCGGCACGGACCCGGAAACCGCCCTGCGCGCCGCGGCCCGGACGTACCGGGACGCGATACGCAGGGCGGAGGGGCTGCCGGATACGGTCGAGGAGTGACCGACCAGCTTCGCCCCGACGACCCCGCGCCCGCCGCTCCCGAGCTGTTCACCTGGGAGTTCGCGGCCGACCCCTACCCGGCGTACGCATGGCTGCGCGAGCACGCGCCCGTGCGGCGGACGCGGTTGCCCAGCGGGGTGGAGGCGTGGCTGGTCACCCGGTACGCGGACGCCCGGCAGGCACTGGCCGACCAGCGGCTGAGCAAGAACCCGGCGCATCACGACGAGCCCGAGCACGCCAAGGGCAAGACCGGCATTCCGGGCGAGCGCAAGGCCGAGCTGATGACGCATCTGCTGAACATCGACCCGCCGGACCACACCCGGCTGCGCCGACTGGTCAGCAAGGCGTTCACCCCCCGCCGGGTCGCCGAGTTCGCGGACCGGGTGCAGGAGCTGACCGACCAGCTCATCGACCGGTTCGCCGAGCGCGGTTGTGCCGACCTCATCCACGAGTTCGCCTTCCCGCTCCCCATCTACGCCATCTGCGACCTGCTCGGCGTCCCGCGCGAGGACCAGGACGACTTCCGGGACTGGGCCGGCATGATGATCCGGCACGGGGGAGGCCCCCGCGGCGGCGTCGCCCGGTCGGTGAAGAAGATGCGCGGCTACCTCGCCGAGCTGATCCACAAGAAGCGCGAGGCACTGCCCGCCGAGCCCGCCCCCGGCGAAGACCTGATCTCCGGTCTCATCCGCGCCTCCGACCACGGCGAGCACCTCACCGAGAACGAGGCCGCGGCGATGGCCTTCATCCTCCTGTTCGCCGGCTTCGAGACCACCGTCAACCTCATCGGCAACGGCACCTACGCCCTGCTCACCCACCCCGAGCAGCGCCACCGCCTCCAGGCGGCCCTGGCCCGCGGCGACGACGAGCTGCTGGCCACCGGGGTGGAGGAACTGCTGCGCTACGACGGCCCGGTGGAGCTGGCCACCTGGCGGTTCGCCACCGAGCCGCTCACCATCGGTGGACAGCGGATCGCGCCCGGCGACCCGGTGCTCGTCGTCCTGGCCGCCGCCGACCGGGACCCGGAGCGGTTCGAGGACCCGGACACGCTCGACCTCGGCCGCCGCGACAACCAGCACCTCGGGTACGGCCACGGCATCCACTACTGCCTGGGCGCCCCGCTCGCCCGCCTGGAAGGGCAGAAGGCGCTGGCCACGCTGCTGACCCGGCTGCCCGACCTGCGGCTCGCCGCCGACCCGGCCGAGCTGCGCTGGCGCGGCGGGCTCATCATGCGGGGACTGCGCACCCTGCCGGTGGAGTTCACCCCGCCCACCCGGTAGTCCGGGCCCGCTCAGCCGAGGCGCCGCCGTGCCCGACGGGTGAGCCGGAAGGTGACGCAGCGGAGGGGCCGACGTTCACCTCTGTGATCTTCGCGTGATCTCTGCGGCATGAACTTGTGACAAGTGATCGTGTGCCGATACCTTCACCCCTCAGCGCGGCGGGCCCGCATCATCCGCCGCGCCGGTCCCCGCCGTCGCTCGAAAGGCTCCCGCATGATCTCCGGGAACGGTCGTCACCGCCGCCCCCGTCAGGCCCCGGCCCTCCTCGTCGCGGCCGGCGTGACCGGCTCCGCCATCGCCATCCCGCTGCTCGGCGCCACCGGCGCCCACGCGGCCGACGGCACCACCTGGGACAAGGTCGCCAACTGCGAGAGCGGCGGCGCCTGGAGCGCCGACCCCGGCAACGGGTACTACGGCGGCCTCCAGATATCCCAGGACGACTGGGTCGCGTACGGCGGGACGCAGTACGCCTCCTCGGCCGACCAGGCCAGCCGCTCGCAGCAGATCGCCGTGGCCGAGAAGATCCTCAAGGACAAGGGCACCGCGCCCTGGGCCACCTGCGCCCTGCTGTCCGGGCTGACCTCGAACTCCGGTTCGGTGAACGTCGATCCGGGCGTCGGCGACGGTGACAGCGGCAGCGGCCAGACCGGCGGCACGACCGACCCCTCCGGCCTGCCCGACCCCTCTTCCCCGGCCGGTACGCCGAGCGGCGACCAGGACGGCACCGGAACCGGCACCGGTTCCGGCAAGGCGTCCACCGACTCGTCCAGCCCCTCCTCTTCACCGAGCCACGCCTCGGGCTCCGGCTCCGGCAAGCAGACCGGCAAGCACACGAGCCCGCAGCCGGGCAAGCGCACCGGCACCGGCACCGGCACCCCCGCCCCGGACCCGTCCGGCCCCTCCGGTTCGACCTCCTCGGCCCCCTCCGCCTCCACCCCGCCGTCCGCGCCGGCCCACGGCTCCGGAACGCCCACGCCCTCCACCGGCACCCCGGCCAACCCCGAGCAGGCCGCGGGCACTTGGAATCTGGTCGACACCGGAGCCCTCGGCGGCGGGCGCCACCGCGGCGGCAGCGCGGACGAAAGCGCGGCAAACGGACAGAACGACTCTGCCTCCGGCCGGCACGCGACCCACGAGCCGGACAGCTACACCGTCCGCCAGGGCGACTCGCTGAGTGCCATCGCCGACTCCCTTGACGTGGACGGCGGATGGCACGCGCTCTACGCCGCGAACAAGAAGGTCGTGGGCGCCGACCCGAATCACATCACCGCCGGTCAGACCCTGAAAGTCGGTGACGAAACGGGCGCGGACCAGGGCTAGTTGACGCCCCACTTGATCGCTAAATGTCCGGTTTGGCGAAAGTGTGGGATGAGTCTCAGAAGCCCTGATCGTCTTTGAAATTCCGCGGATCACCTGGCTACGGTCAAGGCCGCTCGTCACCACGAGCCCCGGCGGCCGCAACGCCGAATCCTGCCAGCGGCTTCCGGGAACAGTCGTCGCGTCAAGCGCCGCAGGCAGGAGCGGGGGACCCAAGGTAGGCGCCGGGCCCGGCAGTTGATGCCGGACCGGCTTGGGGTGAAGCCACACCTCCGGGAGGAGGGGTGGCCGGGCAACTCAACCGGCCCGAACCCGACAGCTCACCTCGCAGGCGTCGGTGAGGGGATCGTTCCATGCTGTTTTCCGGCAAGGGCAAGCACCGCCGTCCGTCCAAGGCCGTCCGCGCCGTCACGCTCGCCGGTGTCACCGGTGCCGCCGTGGCCGCTCCGCTGATGGCGGCCGGCGGCGCCTCCGCCGCCACCGCCTCCCAGTGGGACACGGTCGCCCAGTGCGAGTCCGGCGGCAACTGGGCCATCAACACCGGCAACGGTTACTTCGGCGGTCTCCAGTTCTCCGCCTCCACCTGGGCCGCGTACGGCGGTACCGCCTACGCGCCGACCGCCGACAAGGCCAGCAAGTCGCAGCAGATCTCCGTCGCCGAGAAGGTCCTGGCCGCGCAGGGCAAGGGCGCCTGGCCGGTCTGCGGCACGGGTCTGACCGGCACTCCGTACAACGGCTCCGCCCCGACGACCACGTCGTCGTCCGGCACCGCCACCCGCTCCACGGACCAGCAGGCCGCCACCCGCTCCACCGAGCGCACCACCCCGGCCCCGTCCAAGTCCACGAGCACCTCCACCGGCTCGTCCGCGGGCAAGACCGTCACCACCCCGACCGGCAAGAAGGTCAAGAAGGGCGACGGCGAGTACAAGGTGGTCAAGGGCGACACCCTCAGCTCCATCGCGGCCGCGCACCACGTGGCCGGCGGCTGGAAGAAGCTGTTCGATCTGAACAAGGACATCATCGACAACGCCGACCTGATCTTTCCGGGTCAGCAGCTCCACTTGAAGTAACCCGGCCCGGCCACGGCCGCCGCGAGCCCCGCACGGGGCTCGCCCGGCTCCGCTCACCCGGCCCGACGGGCCCCTCGCAGCGCGACGGGCCCATCGCAGGGGGCGGCCCCCGACGTCGTACCCCGGTGTCGTACCCCCGCCGCCGCGCCCCCGAGGGCCCGCCCCCCGGCGGCCCGGAGGAACCCCGCCCCTGGTGACCCGCCCCAACGGCCAGGGGCACCCACCCCCCGGTGGGCCCCCATCCCCCAGCGGGCCCCCACCCCCCCGGCGGCCTCCGAGCCCCAGGGCCCACCCCCCCCGGTGGCCCCCAGGCCCCGGCCCCGTCCCCCCAAAGCCCCCCACCCCGGCGCGATTCCCCCGTTCGCGCCGGGGTGGGGTCTTGCGTTCTCCCGGTCTCCCGGTCTCCCGTCGGACCCTGTCCGGGTCCTGTTTTGTTCCGGTAGTGAACAATAGGTACCGTCTGCATGTCCCCGTCGCTCACCAGGCAGTCGGTCGGTGGTCCGCGACGCCGGGACGGTTAGGCTCTAGTCGCAAGGGCGCAGCCGCACGGCCGCCTCCCGCACTTCCAGCGTCACATCCAAGAAGGAGATGCTCGTGCCGTCCATCGACGTCGTCGTAGCCCGGGAAATCCTGGACTCCCGAGGCAACCCCACGGTCGAGGTCGAGGTCGGCCTCGACGACGGCAGCACCGGTCGTGCCGCCGTTCCGTCCGGCGCCTCCACCGGCGCCTTCGAGGCCATCGAGCTGCGCGACGGTGACCCCAACCGCTACCTGGGCAAGGGTGTCGAGAAGGCCGTCCTCGCCGTCATCGAGCAGATCGGCCCGGAGCTGGTCGGCTACGACGCCACCGAGCAGCGCCTGATCGACCAGGCCATGTTCGACCTGGACGCCACCGACAACAAGGGCTCGCTCGGCGCCAACGCCATCCTCGGCGTCTCCCTGGCCGTCGCGCACGCCGCCTCCGAGGCGTCCGACCTGCCCCTCTTCCGCTACCTGGGCGGCCCCAACGCGCACCTGCTGCCGGTGCCGATGATGAACATCCTGAACGGCGGCTCGCACGCCGACTCCAACGTGGACATCCAGGAGTTCATGATCGCGCCGATCGGCGCCGAGTCCTTCTCCGAGGCGCTGCGCTGGGGTGCCGAGGTCTACCACACCCTCAAGAAGGTCCTGAAGCGCCAGGGCCTGGCCACCGGTCTCGGTGACGAGGGCGGCTTCGCCCCGAACCTCGGCTCCAACCGCGAGGCCCTGGACCTGATCCTCGAGGCCATCAAGGAAGCCGGGTACGCGCCCGGCGAGCAGATCGCCCTCGCCCTCGACGTCGCCGCCTCCGAGTTCTACAAGGACGGCAAGTACCTCTTCGAGGGCAAGGAGCGCTCCGCCGCCGAGATGACGGAGTACTACGAGGAGCTGGTGGCGGCCTACCCGCTGGTCTCCATCGAGGACCCGCTGTTCGAGGACGACTGGGCCGGCTGGAAGATCATCACCGACAAGCTCGGCGACAAGGTCCAGCTCGTCGGCGACGACCTGTTCGTCACCAACCCCGAGCGCCTGGCCCGCGGCATCGAGGAGGGCACCGCCAACGCCCTGCTCGTCAAGGTCAACCAGATCGGCTCGCTGACCGAGACCCTGGACGCCGTCGAGCTGGCCCAGCGCAACGGCTTCAAGTGCATGATGTCCCACCGCTCCGGCGAGACCGAGGACGTCACCATCGCCGACCTGGCCGTCGCCACCAACTGCGGCCAGATCAAGACCGGCGCCCCGGCCCGCTCCGAGCGCGTCGCCAAGTACAACCAGCTGCTGCGCATCGAGGAGATCCTCGACGACGCCGCGGTGTACGCCGGCCGCAGCGCCTTCCCGCGCTTCAAGGGCTGAGCGAACCCTCCGGGGCCGCCCGCCGGGCCGCCCCTCGGGCCACCTCTTGGCCAGTCGTACGTACGTCCCCGTACCCGGTCCCGTACCGTGTCCGGGGACGTACGCACGTGTGCGACCGCCGGACAACGGCGTGAAAGGGGAGGCGGAGAGCCGACATGGCCGCAAGGGACCGGGACCGTTTCTCCACCGCGACCAGGCTGCGGCTGCTCGGCGAGCAGACCGCGGCCCGCGTCTACCGCTCGCAGACCAAACGGCAGGCGCGCCGCTCCCGGCTGACCGGCCGGGCCGCGCTGCTCGCGCTGGTGCTGTGCTCGCTGGTGGTCGCGCTCGCCTACCCGATGCGGCAGTACGTCTCCCAGCGCGCCCAGATCTCCGACCTCCAGCGGCAGCAGGCCGAGGCCCGCGAACGCGTCGAACAGCTGCGCGACCTCAAGGCGCGCTGGCAGGACGACGCCTATGCCGAGCAGCAGATCCGCAAACGTCTGCACTATGTGATGCCCGGCGAGACCGGGTACGTGGTGGTCGATCCGGGCGCGGCCCGGCAGTCCCGTACCGATCTCCGGGCCGCCCACCGGCCCTGGTACACCAACATCTGGGACGGGGTCGACAAGTCCGACGCCTCCGCCCAGTGACCGGCCTCCCGCCGGCGACCCACAGAAAGCCACTCTGAAAGCAGTCATGGAAACCCCTCCGCCGCCCACCCCGCGCACCGAGCCCACCGACGCGGACGTCGAGGCCTTCAAGCAGCAGCTCGGCCGCCCCCCGCGGGGTCTGCGCGCCATCGCGCACCGCTGCCCGTGCGGCCAGCCGGACGTCGTGGAGACGGCGCCGCGCCTGCCCGACGGCACCCCCTTCCCGACGCTGTACTACCTGACGTGCCCCAAGGCCGCCTCGGCCATCGGCACGCTGGAGGCGAACGGCGTCATGAAGGAGATGACCGAGCGCCTGAAGACCGACCCGGAGCTGGCCGCCGCCTACCGGGCCGCGCACGAGGACTACATCCGGCGCCGGGACGAGATCGAGGTGCTGGCGGGCTTCCCGAGCGCGGGCGGCATGCCGGACCGGGTGAAGTGCCTGCACGTCCTGGTCGGCCACTCGCTGGCCGCGGGCCCCGGCGTCAACCCGCTCGGCGACGAGGCGATCGCGATGCTGCCGGAGTGGTGGCGCAAGGGCGCGTGCGTGACGCTCGCGCAGGACCCGAAGGAGGAGGCGCGGTGACCAGGGTCGCGGCGATCGACTGCGGTACGAACTCCATCCGGCTGCTGGTCGCGGACGCGGATCCGGCGACCGGTGAACTGACCGACCTGGACCGCCGGATGACCATCGTGCGGCTCGGCCAGGGCGTCGACCGCACCGGCAGGCTCGCCCCGGAGGCGCTGGAGCGCACCTTCGCCGCGTGCCGGGAGTACGCCCGGATCATCAAGGAGCACGGCGCCGAGCGGCTCCGCTTCGTCGCCACCTCCGCGTCCCGCGACGCCGAGAACCGCGACGACTTCGTGCGCGGCGTGCTGGACATCCTCGGTGTGGAGCCGGAGGTCATCAGCGGCGACCAGGAGGCCGAGTTCTCCTTCACCGGTGCGACCAGGGAGCTGGCGGGCCGCACGGATCTCGCCAGGCCCTATCTGGTGGTGGACATCGGCGGCGGCTCCACCGAGTTCGTCGTCGGCGACGACCGGGTGCGGGCCGCGCGCTCCGTGGACATCGGCTGTGTGCGGATGACCGAGCGGCACCTGGTGCACGGCGGCGAGGTCTCCGACCCGCCCACCGGGGAGCAGATCGCCGCGATCCGCGCCGACGTCGAGGCCGCGCTGGACCTCGCCGAGCGGACAGTGCCGCTGCGCGAGGCGCGCACCCTGGTCGGCCTCGCCGGCTCGGTCACCACGGTCTCTGCCATCGCCCAGGATCTGCCGGACTACGACTCCGCGCGCATCCACCACTCCCGGATCCCGTACGCCCGCGTCCGCGAGATCACCGAGCGCCTGCTGCACTCCACCCACGCCGAACGCGCCGCCATCCCCTCCATGCATCCGGGGCGGGTCGACGTCATCGGCGCCGGCTCCCTGATCCTCCTCGCGATCATGGAGCGCACGGGCGCCGAGGAGGTCGCGGTCAGCGAACACGACATCCTCGACGGCATCGCTTGGTCGGTGGCGTAGACCGCATTTGTTACCAGTCGGTAGCATCCGCCTGAGCAGGTCGGATAACGTTTGAGCGCCTTCGAGGGGCCCTTCGGGGCCCCTCGTTCGCACCCCGGTGGAAACCTTCGTGAAGTTCTTCACAAGGAAATGGGTCCTGACCGCCGCCCGGAGAGGGCCACTTGGCCCTTCCGGGGGGTCAAAACCCGTTTGAACATGTTCAGGTGAGGCGCGCAAAGATGGCCGGAAGGAGGGGTTCCGCGGACCGTCCCGGAGTCCCTACGATCACCTCGCGGACTCGGAGCAGCAGCTCACACGGCCTTGACAACGGTACGAACCGCCTCGCGGTTCCCCCTCCGCGACATGATCTGCGTCACGCGGGCCGCGGAGTTTAGCACAGCCCCTCCAGAAGCTTGTGAAGGGGCGCACGAGCCACCCCCCTTGAGCGGGTGGATACTCGATGCCATGAGCACCACGGAGCGTCCCAGGATCCTCGTAGTAGGCGGTGGGTACGTAGGCCTGTACGCAGCTCGGCGCATTCTCAAGAAGATGCGCTACGGCGAGGCGACCGTCACGGTCGTCGACCCCCGGTCGTACATGACCTACCAGCCCTTCCTCCCCGAAGCCGCCGCCGGCAGCATCTCCCCTCGCCACGTCGTCGTCCCGCTGCGACGCGTGCTGCCGAAGGCGGAGATCCTCACCGGTCGGGTCACCACCATCGACCAGGACCGCAAGGTCGCCACCATCGCCCCCCTCGTGGGCGAGGCGTACGAGCTGCCGTTCGACTACCTGGTCATCGCCATGGGCGCGGTCTCCCGCACCTTCCCGATCCCCGGCCTCGCCGAACAGGGCATCGGCATGAAGGGCATCGAGGAGTCCATCGGCCTGCGCAACCACGTCCTGGAGCAGCTGGACAAGGCCGACTCCACGACCGACGAGGAGATCCGCCGCAAGGCGCTCACCTTCGTCTTCATCGGCGGCGGCTTCGCGGGTGCGGAGACCATCGGCGAGGTCGAGGACATGGCCCGCGACGCGGCGAAGTACTACAAGAACGTCTCCCGCGAGGACATGCGGTTCGTCCTCGTGGACGCCGCGGACAAGATCCTTCCCGAGGTCGGCCCCAAGCTCGGCCAGTACGGCAAGGAGCACCTGGAGAGCCGGGGCGTGGAGATCTACCTCTCCACCTCCATGGACTCCTGCGTCGACGGCCACGTGGTCCTCAAGAACGGCCTCGAGGTCGACGCCAACACGATCGTGTGGACCGCCGGCGTCAAGCCGAACCCGGCCCTGTCCCGCTTCGGCCTGCCGCTCGGCCCGCGCGGCCACGTCGACTGCGAGCCCACGCTCCAGGTCAAGGGCACCGACTACATCTGGGCCGCGGGCGACAACGCCCAGGTCCCGGACCTGGTCGGCCGCAAGGCTGGCAACGAGAACGCCTGGTGCCCGCCGAACGCCCAGCACGCGCTGCGCCAGGCCAAGGTCCTCGGCGACAACGTGGTCTCCGGCATGCGGGGCTTCCCGCAGAAGGAGTACGAGCACGCCAACAAGGGCGCGGTCGCCGGTCTCGGCCTGCACAAGGGCGTGGCGATGATCGTCCTGGGCAAGACCAAGATCAAGCTCAAGGGCCGCCTCGCCTGGTACATGCACCGCGGCTACCACGGTCTGGCGATGCCGACCTGGAACCGCAAGATCCGCATCTTCGCCGACTGGACGCTGGGCATGTTCCTCAAGCGCGAGGTCGTGTCGCTGGGCGCCATGGAGAACCCCCGCGAGGAGTTCTACGAGGCTGCCAAGCCGGCGCCCGTCGCCGCCGCGAAGACCGAGGCCAAGGCTTCCTGACCGCCGGTCGCCTGACCATCCGAAGGACCTCCCGCCATCCGTGGTGCGGGAGGTCCTTCGGCGTTTCCGGCGGCCTTGGGCGCGGGTCCAGCCAGGTGGCTACTGCAACCATTTTGCCCAGTCGTAACTCCTTCGCGGGACTGTGTGGAAGGCTCCACGGTGTTTACGTGGTATCCGGCATCCGGGATCTCGTCTTGGAGGTGTGCGTCATGGCCGACGCCGCGTCGCGGCTGAGCAGTCTTGCCGAGCAGGTACTGGGGGTCCCGCTCCCGGTACGGCTGCGAGCCTGGGACGGATCGCAGGCCGGGCCTCCGGGCGCCCCCACCCTCGTCGTGCGCAACCGGCGAGCGCTGCGCCGCATCCTCTTCAAACCGGGGGAGTTGGGCCTCGCCCGCGCCTGGGTCGCCGGAGACCTGGCCATCGAAGGGGACCTGTACACGGCGCTGGACGCCATGGCGGGACTGATCTGGGAGCGCGGCGAGGACGGCCGTACGCTGTTCCAGGCGCTGCGCGACCCCGCCGTACGGGCCGCGGGCCGCGAGCTGCTGAAGCTCGCCGGGCCGCCCATCCCGCCCGCGCCCCCCGCGGAGGAGGTGCGCAGGCCCCGGCATCTGCACACCCGGCACAGCGACAGACGGGCCATCAGCCACCACTACGACGTCGGCAACGACTTCTACGAGCTGGTCCTCGGCCCCTCGATGGTGTACTCCTGCGCCTACTGGGAGTCCTTCGGCGAGGGCGCCACCCTGGAGGACGCCCAGCGCGACAAGCTCGAACTGGTCTGCCGCAAGCTGGGCCTGAGGGAGGGTCAGCGGCTGCTGGACGTCGGCTGCGGCTGGGGCTCCATGGCCCTGCACGCGGCCCGTGAGCACGGCGTGCACGTCGTCGGCGTCACCCTCTCCCAGGAACAGGCCGGTTACGCCCGCAAGCGCATCGCGGACGAGGGCCTGAGCGACAGGGTGGAGATCAGGGTCCAGGACTACCGGGACGTCTCCGACGGCCCCTTCGACGCCATCTCCTCCATCGGCATGGCCGAACACGTGGGCGCCGAACGGTACCTGGAGTACGCGCGCCAGTTGTACGGCCTGCTGAAGCCCGGCGGACGGCTGCTCAACCACCAGATCGCCCGCCGCCCGCAGACCGACGAATCGGCGTACTCCGTCGACGAGTTCATCGACGCCTACGTCTTCCCGGACGGCGAGCTGGCCCCCATCGGCACCACCGTCACCCAGCTGGAGCGCGCCGGGTTCGAGGTACGCGACGTGGAGGCGCTGCGCGAGCACTACGGCCGGACCCTGCGCGCGTGGGTGGCCAACCTGGAGGCCGACTGGGACCGCGCGGTCCGGCTGAGCAGCCCCGGCCGGGCGCGGGTGTGGCAGCTGTACATGGCCGCCTCCGCGCTCGCCTTCGAGCACAACCGCATCGGCGTCAACCAGGTCCTCGCGGTCCGCACCCCGGTCTCGGGCGCCTCCGGACTGCCGCCGCGCACCCGCACCTGGCAGGCCTGAACCCGGCGGTACGACGAGGGGCCCCGCTCCGCTGACGGAACGGGGCCCCTGCCGGTGCCGTACGGCCGTCCGCTACTCGGCCTTGATGGCGGACAGCATGTTCAGCCTGGCCGCGCGGCGGGCCGGCCACAGGGCGGCCAGGATGCCGACCACGCCCGCGAGCAGCAGGAAGACCACCAGCCGGCCCCAGGGCAGGACCAGTTCGTACGTGGGCATCTTGGTGCCGAGCAGCTCACCGGCCGCCCAGCCGAAGAACACGCCGAGACCGATGCCGAGCACCCCGCCGAAGACCGAGATCACCAGGGACTCCAGCCGGACCATCCGCTTGACCGACCGGCGGTCCAGGCCGATCGCGCGGAGCATGCCGATCTCCTGGGAGCGCTCGAACACCGACATCGCCAGGGTGTTGACGACGCCGAGGACCGCGACGATCACCGCCATGCCGAGCAGGCCGTAGACCATGTTCAGCATCATGGTGAAGGCCTGGGCGATGCCGTCGGAGATGTCCTTCTTGTCCTGGATCTTGATCGCCGGGTTGGTACCCAGGGCGCTCGCCAGCCGGTCCTTGGTCGCGGTCGAGGCGCCGTCCGCCGTCTTGACCATGACCTGCATGTCGGTGGGCCGGCTCAGATGCGGGGTGAGCACCTTGTTGTCGAGCATGATGCCGTGGATCATCTCGTTGCCGTCGTAGATCCCGGCGACCGTGAAGGTGTGCGCCTTGCCGTCCTCGAAGTGGGTGCTGAAGTGCGAGCCGGGCGTCCAGCCGTACTCCTTGGCCTGGTCCTTGTCCACGACGATGCGGTCACCGCCGACCGCGAAGCTGCCCCGGTCCATCTTCAGGTCCGTCAGTTTCGCGATGGACGAGCCGTCCACGCCGGTCACGAACTCGGTCTTGCCGTCGATGCGGGTCTCGGCGTTGCGCAGCGGGCTGCTCGCCGTGACGCCGCCGGTGGTGGCGATCGTGCGTGCCACGTCCGGGGAGAGCGCGGAGCCGTTCGCCATGGAGACCACGTAGTCGGCGCGGATCGCGGAGGCGGCCATCTTGTCGATGGACGACTGGAGGCTGCCCGCCATCACCGTCATGCCGGTGATCAGGGTCAGGCCGATCATCAGCGCGGAGGCGGTGGCCGCCGTACGGCGCGGGTTGCGCACCGAGTTCTGGCGGGCCAGCTTGCCCGACACGCCGAACGCGCGCAGCAGCGGGGCGGCGGCCGCGATCAGCGGGCGGGACAGCAGCGGGGTCAGCACGAACACGCCGATGATCAGCAGGACGGCGCCGAGACCCATCGGGCCCTCGCCGGCGGAGGCCTCCATGGACGTGGCGGCGACGATCACCGCGGCACCGGCCGCCGTGAACAGCGCGCCGATCGTGTTGCGCAGCACCAGCGACTTGGTGGTCGCCTGCGCGTGCACGCTGTTCATGGCCGCCACCGGCGGGATCTTGGCGGCGCGGCGGCCGGGCAGCCAGGCGGCGAGCATGGTGATGAGGATGCCGACCGCGAGGGCGGACGCCACGGTCCCCGGACTGATCACGAGCGGTCCGTCGGGCATGCTCGCGCCGAAGGAGCCCACCAGGGCGCGCAGTCCCGCGCCGATGCCGATGCCGGCGGCGAGGCCGGCCACACCGGCGACCGCGCCCACCACGAACGCCTCGATCAGCACCGAGCGGGTGACCTGGCGGCGGGAGGCGCCGACCGCCCGCAGCAGGGCCAGCTCCCTGGTGCGCTGGGCGACCAGCATGCTGAAGGTGTTGGCGATGATGAACGTGCCGACGAACAGGGCGATCCCGGCGAAGACCAGCAGGCCCTCCTTCATGCTGCTCATCGAGTCGGCGATGGTCCGCGCCTGGTCGGCGGCGAGCTTGTGGCCGGTGGTGGTCTCCACCTGGTGCGTGGGCAGTGCCTTGTCGAGCGCGTCCTTGAGTGCGGTCTGGGTGGTGCCCGGCTCCGCCTTGACGTCGATCTCGTCGTAGCCCTTCTTGTGGAACAGCTGCTGCGCGGTCGGCGTGTCGAACAGGGCGAGGCTGCCGCCCGCGGTCACGTTGCCGTCGTCGGTGGTGAAGATGCCCGCGACGGTCGGGGTGAGCACGGGACCGTCGACCGAGAGCCGCACGGTGTCGCCGACCTTGTAGCCGGCCCGCTGGGCGGTCTTGGCGTCGAGCAGTACCTCGTGCGCGCCGTGCGGGGCGTGTCCGCTGGTCAGCGGGTACCGGGCGTCCTTGGTGCCCCAGTAGTTGCCGCCGCGGGACTGCCAGTCGCCGCCGACGAGCTTGCCGTGCTTGTCCGCGACGGCGGTGAAGCCGCCGACCACACCGGTGGCGGAGGCGGCGCCGGGCACCTTGGCGGCCTTGTCGAGTACGGCCCGAGTCAGGTCGGGCGTCCGGCCGACCTTGTCGCCCTCGGAGTCCTGGTACTTCGCCGTGACGGCGACGTCGACCTGGTCGAAGCCCTTGGCGGAGCTGTTCTGGTAGGCGTCGGAGATGGTGTTGGTGAAGACGAGCGTCCCGGAGACGAAGGCCACGCCGAGCATCACGGCGAGCACCGTCATCAGCAGCCGGGCCTTGTGCGCGAGGACGTTGCGCAGGGCGGTGCGGAACATCAGCTGGTACGGCCCTTCGCGTCGAACTGCTTCATCGTGTCGAGGACCGAGTCGGCGGTCGGGCCGTACAGCTCGTCCACGATCCGGCCGTCGGCCAGGAAGATCACCCGGTCCGCGTAGGCGGCGGCCACCGGGTCGTGGGTGACCATCACCACGGTCTGGCCCAGCTCGCGCACGGAGTTGCGCAGGAAGCCGAGGACCTCGGCGCCGGAGCGCGAGTCGAGGTTTCCGGTCGGCTCGTCGCCGAAGATGATGTCCGGCTTGGAGGCGAGGGCGCGGGCGACGGCGACGCGCTGCTGCTGGCCGCCGGAGAGCTGGGACGGCCGGTGGCTCAGCCGCCCGGACAGGCCCACCATCGAGATGACCCGGTCCAGCCAGGCCTTGTCGGGCTTGCGCCCGGCGATGTCCATCGGGAGGGTGATGTTCTCCAGCGCGGTCAGGGTCGGCAGCAGGTTGAACGCCTGGAAGATGAAGCCGATCTTGTCGCGGCGCAACTTGGTGAGCTGCTTGTCCTTCAGGGAGCCCAGCTCGGTGTCGCCGATGCGCACGGAGCCGGAGGAGAAGGTGTCGAGGCCGGCCACGCAGTGCATCAGGGTGGACTTGCCGGAGCCCGAGGGACCCATGATCGCGGTGAACTCGGCCTGCCGGAAGTCGACGGAGACCCGGTCCAGGGCGACCACCCGGGTCTCACCCTGCCCGTAGATCTTCGACAGCTCCGTGGCGCGGGCGGCCACGGTGGTGGCCGTGCCTGCGGTGGGTGTGGTGGTCACGGGACGGTGCTCCTCGGGACGGTGGGTCGTGGGGACCTCTCCATCCTCCCGGCGCCCGGAAGGCGGGGAGTCAGCCGCTGTTCCGGTTCACGGGGGCGACTCGGGTCGGACCGCGGGGTGCCGCGTCATACCTGGGGAGGACGCCGGACCCTGAGGCCGGGGGAGGGGCGCCGGCGCCGAGAACGGGGGGAGCGCCCTTCTTCAGACGGTGAAATTCCGTCATTCCGCATACGCGTGCACGTGTGTCACGTCACGCTATTGGCAAGTGCGGATGGCCAGTTCCGTGGTCTGATGCACCCTCAGACGTCAATAAAATAAGACAACATCGGTCCGCCGTTCCGCTGTTCGGGGGATGCGTCCCGATAGGCTCAAACCCTCGAAGCGGAGCCCATGGCCTGCCCGGATGGTGGAATGCAGACACGGCGAGCTTAAACCTCGCTGCCCCTTCGCGGGCGTGCCGGTTCAAGTCCGGCTCCGGGCACCAACCCTTCCACGCCGCGTGATCGCGGAGACGGCCCTACGGGGCCGTTTTTCGTTTCTCGCGCAGGAGTGCGAAGAGATCGCGATGCCCGCCGGTGCCCGCCGCGGCACGCGCCCGAGAGTCGGCTTGCGCGCGATCGCCCGCCTCGCTAAGGGCCGGTCGCCCGCGGACTCCGGGGCGCCGGGTCGCCGACGTCCGTTCCGGGGCCCGCGGGTGGTGTCCGTCGCGGTGCCCTGATGTGCCCGGCGGGTCGCCTGCGCACGGCCCGGATGCTGCGGGACTGGGCGGCCGACCCCGCGGCGGAGGTCGAACGGCGCGCCGCCGCGAGCCGAGCCCGGTCAGGTAGCAAGTTCGTCATGGAAGGCGATCACCCATGGCCGGGACGTACCGCTCCGCGTAGCGTGTGCGTCAATACGGCAGGGGAAAGATCCTCCTCAGGTAGCATGATCCATCCTTTGCCAATCCATTACGCTTGAGCCAAGGCTGCGCGAGGCAGCCATGGAGGAGTGAGATGAGGAGCAGTAACCCGGTCTTCTCGCGACGGGGCTTCAGCCGCGACCACGGCTACGCCGGCTTCAACACCGCACCGCAGGCCGGGTACGTAGGAGCCGACCCGTACGCGCAGAACCCGTACGCGCAAGGTGCCCAGGCCCCGCAGAACCCGTACGCCCCCGCCGGCTTCGGACAGCCGGACGTCGCGTACGGCGCCCCGGCCGGCACCGGCCGGATGACCATGGACGACGTCGTCGTCCGCTCGGCGATGACGCTCGGTACCGTCGCGCTGGGCGCCGTTCTCGCCTGGGCCCTGCTGCCGGTCTCGCCCACGAGCTACGGCCTGGCCGTCGGCTCCGCGCTGATCGCGTTCGTGCTGGCGATGGTCCAGAACTTCAAGCGCACCCCGGTGCCCGCGCTGATCCTCGGATACGCGGCCTTCGAGGGCGTCTTCCTCGGCGTCATCAGCGAGATGTACAACAGCCGCTGGCAGGGCGCCCCCTTCCAGGCGGTGCTCGGCACCATGGCCGTCACCGGCGCCACCCTCCTCATCTACAGGGCGGGCTGGATCCGCGTCACCGCGCGCTACGCCCGCATCGGCCTCGCCATCGCGATGGCCTTCGTCGGCGTCATGCTGGTCAATCTGCTGCTGGTCGTGTTCGGCGTCGCCGAGGACGGCGGACTGCGCAGCTTCGGCCCGCTCGGCGCGGTCGTCGGCATCATCGCGATCCTGCTCGGCGCGTTCTTCCTGACCCTCGACTTCAAGCAGATCGAGGACGGCATCGCGTACGGCGCGCCGCGCAACGAGTCCTGGCTCGCCGCGTTCGGACTCACCGTCACCCTCGTGTGGATCTACCTGGAGATGCTGCGCCTGGTGGCGATCTTCACCAACAACGACTAGCGACCAGCGACCGACGGCGACCAGCGCGCGTACGGCGCGCGGTCCAGGCAAGGGCCCCGGACTCCCCGTCCGGGGCCCTTCGCCGTCCGGGGGCGGGTGGCTCAGAGCAGCTTGCGGGCCGCCCTGCGCAGGTCGTATTCGTGCACGATGGCCTTGGCGTGGCCGTACGCCAGGTCGTACTCGTGCCTCAGCCAGCTGACCTTCTCCTCGAAGCGGAACAGGGCGGGGCCGTTCTCGACGGTGCGCAGCCAGTCGGCGACCTCACGACCGGTGCAGTGCGGGATGCGGGCGAGCATATTGCGATGGGTCTCCTCGGAGAAGACTTGGGACATCGGCACCTCCGGGCGCAAAGGGGATGTAAGCCGGTCCTTCACGTCACCGTGCCCGAGGGTTCGCCGCTTGGCAACAGTGCGGCGCGTTACGCTCGGCGCGTGGTTGATACGACGCCCCTGAGCCAAGCAGTGGATCACTTCGCCGACCGGCTGCGTGCCGCGCCGCAGAGCAGGCTCCAGCGCAGCGCCGCCGCCGAGGCGCTGGCGCTGGCCCGCGAGTTGTCCCGGCGGGCGCAGGCGGTGGAGGAGCCGGGCGCCGAGCCGCGGGAGATGCCGGACGCGGGGATGTTCGCGGTGGCGGACCAGATCCTGGTGGCCGCGCACGACTTGGCGCTGGTGCTGGAGAGCGACGACGAGGTCGGGGAGGCCGTGCGGCTGGTCGAGGAGGCACGGGCGCGGGCGGGGGTCTGAGCGCGCCGCCAGGTCGGGAAAAGGACGGGAAGTCAGGCGCCGCGCGCAGTCGGCGCCTTCGCGCTACAGGGACGCGATGACGCGGTCCGCGAGGATGTAGACCATCTCCCCGCCGCACGCGAAGGTGAGCGTGTAGGCGCCGGAGACGCCCGAACCGCCCAGCAGATAGGGGGCTTCGCCCGCCTCCACGGCCCGCGCGAGGCGCTCGGCCGTCTCCCGGTGACCCGGCGTCATGCACAGCGTGGTGCCGTCGGCGAAGACATAGACATCGAGGGTGCCGAGCGGGCCGGGGCGTACGTCGGACAGCTCCACGCGCTCGTCGGCCAGGTGCTCCAGCGTGCCGGCCGTGCGCTCGTGGTCGCCCGCGGCCGACTGGGCCGGGACGAAGTCCGGGTGGGAGGGGTGCCGGCGGCGGGCCGCGGCCAGCTCCGGGGACTCGCCGGCGAACTCGTCGGCGTCGGCGGTCTCCGCCACCGACTCCAGGCCCGCGAAGTCGGACGGCCGCGGCAGGAACGGCTCGTGGTCGGACAGGCCGAGCACCGAGGGGGCGTCGGAGGCGTCCCGCGCCTCCTGCGCGGCCCAGAAGGCGCGCGCTTCCGCGAGTTCCCGCTCCCGCTCCTCCGCGAGCGCCTCGGCCACGGCCGCGCGTATCCGCTCGGTGTCCGAGTGGGTACGGGCGTGCGGCAGCAGCGCGTGCGTCGCCGCGGACTGGTTCTCCGCGAGCTGTGCCTGGAGCTCCGTGAGCTGGCGGCGCAGCTTCAGCACGGTGCGCAGGACGGCGACGCCCACGGCGCCCGTGGCGGCCGTGGTGAGCAGCAGGGCGATCGGCATGGCGCTCACTGACGTACTCCCAGGTTCAAAAGTCGACCCCCGACTTCCTACATCAGCTTGAAGGGCGGACTACCCAACTGTCAGTGCGTAACGTCACGAAACGGACAGTTCTCTGGCTCCGTGGACCCGCCGGACGGCATGCCGTCCGGTGCTGACCTGCGCCGATGTCCGGGACGGGGAGATAGGTCACATCCTGGGGGAGATTGGATCACAGAAAGGCCCAGAACCCGGTGGTTTCGCGGGTTCTGGGCCGATCCCTGACGTGAAGTGCCCGGTCCGCTACGGACCGTTGGCGCCGGTCGGTGCGGGCGGGCCGGGTCAGCTGAGGCGCTCGATGACCATCGCCATGCCCTGGCCGCCGCCGACGCACATCGTCTCCAGGCCGAACTGCTTGTCGTGCCACTGAAGGGAGTTGATCAGCGTGCCGGTGATCCGGGCGCCGGTCATGCCGAAGGGGTGGCCGACGGCGATCGCGCCGCCGTTGACGTTCACCTTGTCGAGGTCGAAGCCCAGCTCGCGGTAGGAGGGGATGACCTGGGCGGCGAAGGCCTCGTTGATCTCGACCAGGTCGATGTCGTCGGTGGTCAGACCGGCCCGGCGCAGCGCCTGCCGGCTCGCCTCGACCGGGCCGAGGCCCATGATCTCGGGAGAGAGGGCGGAGACGCCGGTGGAGACGATGCGGGCGAGCGGGGTCAGGCCCAGCTCGCGGGCCTTGGTGTCGCTCATGATGACGAGGGCCGCGGCGCCGTCGTTGAGCGGGCAGCAGTTGCCGGCGGTGACCAGGCCGTCGGGGCGGAAGACCGGCTTCAGGCCCGAGACGCCCTCCATGGTGACGCCGGCGCGCGGGCCGTCGTCCTTGCCGACGACGGTGCCGTCGGGCAGCGTGACCGGGGTGATCTCGCGCTCCCAGAAGCCGGCCTTGATGGCCTCCTCGGCGAGGTTCTGCGAGCGGACGCCGAACTCGTCCATCTCCTGGCGGGTGATGCCCTTCCAGCGGGCCAGGTTCTCGGCGGTCTGGCCCATCGCGATGTACGCGTCCGGCACCAGGCCGTCCTCGCGCGGGTCGTGCCAGGTGGTGCCCTCCTGCTGCGCGACCGCCGCGGTGCGGGCCTCGGCCTCGGCGAAGAACGGGTTGCGGGTGTCCGGGAGGCTGTCGGAGCTGCCCTTGGCGAAGCGGGAGACGGTCTCCACACCGGCCGAGATGAAGACGTCGCCCTCGCCCGCCTTGATGGCGTGCAGGGCCATCCGGGAGGTCTGGAGGGACGAGGAGCAGTAGCGGGTGATGGTGCAGCCGGGCAGGTGGTCCATGCCCATCTGTACGGCGACGATCCGGCCGAGGTTGTTGCCCTGCTCGCCGCCGGGCAGACCGCAGCCGAGCATCAGGTCGTCGATGTCCTTCGGGTCCAGCTCGGGGATCTTGGCGAGCGCGGCCTGGATGATCGTGGCGGTGAGGTCGTCGGGGCGCAGATCCTTGAGCGAACCCTTGCCGGCGCGGCCGATGGGGGAGCGGGCGGTCGAGACGATCACGGCTTCGGGCATCGGGGCTCCAGGTGAACGGGTTTTGTTGCAGGGCCGGTCTGGAAGTTACCCGGCCGTAGTTGACAGGTCATCGGTGTCGGGGTGTGACGCTGACCGCAGTTTCTAAGCGCTTGCTTTGGCCTGCGTGGGGCCGCGGGCCGGGTGGGGGCCGTCGCCGGGCCGGGCGAGCGCCGTCACAGGTACCGGTCACCCACCCGATCGGCGCCGTCAGGTGGACCGTGCCGCAGGCTCGGCCTCCGGGACGCGGCGGCGGTGGCGTCGCTTGAGCAGCGCCCAGGGGCCGCGCGGTCCCGTCGGCATCGCGGCCGTGACTTCCGTACCGGCCTCCGCCGCCGCCTCGGCCGCCGCGCGGGCCACCGGCAGGAAGCCCTCGCGCCGGGTCAGGTCCGGCCGGTCCTCCTCCGCCGGCCACAGGCCCAGCGCCGCGCACACCGTGGGCAGCACGGCCATCGCCGCCGTCGCGTAGCCCTCGGCCGAGGGGTGGTAGTTGTCCGGGCCGAACAGCTCGCGGGGATTGGCCGCGAACTCAGGGCCCAGCAGATCGCCCAGCGAGACCGTGCGCCCGCCCTGCTCCACCACCCCGATCGTCTGCGCCGCCGCGAGCTGCCGCGACGCCCGCCGCGCCAGCCAGCGCAGCGGCTGCTGCACCGGCTCGATGGTGCCCAGGTCGGGACAGGTGCCGACGACCACCTCCGCGCCGGCCGTGCGCAGTCTGCGCACCGCCGCCGACAGATGCCGTACCGAACGCGTCGGCGGCATCCGGTGCGTCACGTCGTTCGCGCCGACCATGATCACGCAGATGTCCGGGGCGGGCCGTCCGCCGGACAGCACCAGCGCGACCTGCCGGTCCAGATCGTCGGACTGCGCCCCCGGCAGCGCCACGTTGCGCAGCTCCACCGGGCGTTCCGCGACCGCCGCGAGCCCGGAGGCCAGCAGCGCGCCGGGAGTCTGCCCGGACCGGTGCACCCCCTGCCCCGCGGCCGTGGAGTCGCCGAGCATCACCAGCCGCAGCGGCGGCTCGCCGGGCACGTCGTACACCCGGCCGTACATCCCCTCCGCGCCCGGTACCCGCTCGCCGGTGCCGTTGCCCACATGGCGGCGGGCCAGCCGTACCTCGGCGAGCAGCAGGCCGACCGCGGCCGCCCCGATCAGCCCGGCCCCGCCCCCGCCGTACGCCGCCCCGGCCGCGATGCGCCGGGCCACCCGCGCCCTCGACATGTTCGTCATGCGTGGCCGCCACCTCCTCGTAGCCGTACACCCACTCCTTGCCCCGTACAGGGCGTGCGCCAATCTCGACGGGGAGTGAACGACCGCCCGAGGCGGGCCGGGGGCCGTAGGCTGACGGCACCACTACGACCACTTTTTTGCAGCGACCGGAGACAACGGTGCGATTCCACGACTCGATGATCAGCCTCGTCGGCGACACCCCGCTGGTGAAGCTCAACAACGTGACCAAGGGCATCCAGGCGACCGTCCTGGCCAAGGTGGAGTACTTCAATCCGGGCGGTTCCGTGAAGGACCGCATCGCCCTGCGCATGATCGAGGCCGCCGAGGAGAGCGGGGAGCTGAAGCCCGGCGGCACCATCGTGGAGCCCACCAGCGGAAACACCGGTGTGGGTCTGGCGATCGTGGCCCAGCAGAAGGGCTACAAGTGCATCTTCGTGTGCCCCGACAAGGTGAGCACCGACAAGATCAACGTACTGCGTGCCTACGGCGCCGAGGTCGTCGTCTGCCCGACCGCCGTGGACCCCGAGCACCCGGACTCGTACTACAACGTCTCCGACCGCCTGGTGCGCGAGACCCCCGGCGCCTGGAAGCCCGACCAGTACTCCAACCCGAACAACCCGCTGTCGCACTACCACTCCACCGGCCCGGAGCTGTGGGACCAGACCGAGGGGAAGATCACCCACTTCGTGGCGGGCGTCGGCACCGGCGGCACCATCTCCGGCACCGGCCGCTACCTGAAGGACGCCAGCGACGGCAAGGTCAAGGTCATCGGCGCCGACCCCGAGGGCTCCGTCTACTCGGGCGGCTCCGGCCGGCCGTACCTGATCGAGGGCGTCGGTGAGGACTTCTGGCCGACCGCCTACGACCGCACCGTCGCCGACGAGATCGTGGCCGTGTCCGACAAGGACGCCTTCCAGATGACCCGCCGCCTCGCCAAGGAGGAGGGCCTGCTGGTGGGCGGCTCCTGCGGCATGGCCGTGGTCGCCGCGCTGCGCGTTGCCGAGCGGCTCGGCCCGGACGACGTGGTCGTGGTCCTGCTCCCGGACAGCGGCCGCGGATACCTCTCGAAGATCTTCAACGACGAGTGGATGGCGGACTACGGCTTCCTGGAGGACGAGGGCCCGAGCGCCCGCGTCGCCGACGTCCTGAACGACAAGTCCGGCGCCACGATCCCGTCCCTCGTGCACATGCACCCGGAGGAGACCGTCGGCCAGGCCATCGAGGTGCTGCGCGAGTACGGCGTCTCGCAGATGCCCGTCGTCAAGCCGGGCGCCGGTCACCCGGACGTGATGGCCGCGGAGGTCGTCGGCTCGGTCGTGGAGCGCGAGCTGCTGGACGCCCTGTTCTCCCAGCGCGCCTCCCTGGAGGACCCGCTGGAGAAGCACATGTCCGCCCCGCTGCCCCAGGTCGGCTCCGGCGAGCCGGTCGGCGACCTGATGCAGGTGCTGGGTGCGGCGGACGCGGCGATCGTCCTCGTCGAGGGCAAGCCGAAGGGCGTCGTCAGCCGCCAGGACCTGCTGGCGTTCCTGGCCAAGGGCGGCAACAAGTAGTACGACCGACACGGGCCCCTTCCCGAACGGGAGGGGGCCCGCTTTTTCGTGCCCGGTGCGTTCAGACGCTCTGGTGAGAGGCGAACCGGACGAACGCGGACCAGGCGTCGGCGCGGAAGGTGAGGGTGCCGGCGTCGCGGTCCTTGGTGTCGCGGACGGGAACGGTGCGGGGGATGTTGGTGGCGACTTCCACACAGTCGCCGCCGTTGTTGCTGTAGGAGGACGTGAACCAGCGGGGGAAGTCGGTCGTCACGGGGTGCCCTTTCGTGCCTCATTGATCATGGCCACCGATGCCGCCTGCGGCAGAGCTTCGGCCTGCAACTGATGGTAGGCCGACAACAGGGGCAGTACGGCTGCCGTATCGCGTTCCACGTGCCCTCGCAGCTGGGATTCCGCGTACGCGACGACGGACAGGTCCGACATCGTCAGCAAGTTCATGGGAAAGTCGAATGTGCGACGCTCTCCTATGCCGTACGGGGCGATCTGGAGGACGGTATTCGGCAGTTCGGCGAACTGTGCCAACCGATCAAGCTGCGCGTTCATGACTTTGGGGCCGCCGACCGGTCTACGAACGCAGCTCTCGTCCATCACCACCAGCATCATGGGCGGCCGGGGACGCTCCAGGGCCGCTTGCCGCTCCGCCAGGAACGCGACGCGCTCATCCGCCTGTTCGGGTGTGATGGCGCCTCGCTGTGCTGCGCTGTTCGCCAGTACACGTGCGTAGTCCGGCGTCTGGAGCAGTCCAGGGATGATCCCAATCTGAAACAGCCGGATCTCCGCAGCCCTGCCCTCGTACTTGATGTACTCCGGGAAGCCCTCCAGCAGGTTGCCGTGCTTGATCTCGCGGTACTCACGCTCGAACGACTCTGCCGTGTCCGAGATGCCGAACGCTCTGTCGGCACTACGCGAAAAGCGGAGGGTTGGAGGCTTCCGACCAGTTTCGATGGCCGAGATATGCACGCTGGAATATTCCGTGAGGGTGGCGAGGTCCTCCTGGGTCCAGCCGCGTGCCTCCCGCTTGCTGCGCATACGCGCCCCGAAGGCCGCCTGCGGCGAGGCGTCGGGGTTCAACTCCTTGCGGTTCAAGGGTCGTTCGACGTCCTTCCGTTCCAGCCTGACCAGTTGAAGGGGTTTCCACTGTAGGTCACGCTGAAGGCGCTCGGTAGCGATTCCGCTACACAGAGCAGTGGTTGAGAAAGGCTGGGCGATGCATCCCCACAGCAGCATGGCCATCGAGGTCGCGGAGATCACCAACTCACTCGCGGCGGCCCTGGACGAGGCCGCCATCAAACTCCCCCAGTTCCACACCAGATTGGCGCCGAACGAGTGCCGTGACTTCGTCATCCGGCTGGGTGACTGCAACGTGAGGCAGGGGCGTGCCCTGCTCGGCCTGCTGCTGGACGGGCTGACGCTGCGGCAGCAGCACGCCGACGCGTCCCCGGCGGCCACCCCGGTGAGACCCGCGCCCAGCGAGCTGGAGCCGCACGACATGCTGGTGAGGCTGAAGGGCGCGTTCAGCGCGGCCGGTTGGCTGGTCGACGTGGACGTCATCCAGACGGCCTCGGGGCCGCGCCTCGCCTTCCGTAACGGCCTGGGGCTGGACCACGTGGACGAACTGATCCTGACGGTCGAGGCCGGTGTCAGGGCGAGGGTGATCAAGCTTTGACCATGACGCTCGCGGTGTACCGGGTGGACCGCCAGGGGAACCGGCAGGTGGTGCGGAAAGAGCACGAGGTGACTCCCCTGAAGGCGCCGGAATGGTCCAGCGCCTGGCCGCCGTGCCGGTGCCCGAGGCATCGCCGGCACGACCGCCCATGAGGTCCCGGCCCCTGACGCGGGGCTTCTGCCTCCTCTGCCGCCATACCAAGGACGTCTTCTGGATCGGTCCGGTCGAACACGACGGACAGCGCGCGCCGGCCTATGCCTGCGAGGACTGCTGCGCGTTCGTACGGGCCTACATCAACCAGTCCAACCGGCGCTGGGACCAGCGCCCCGCCATGCCGTGAGACGCCGCCGCCTCCGCCGACCGGGGCCCCTGCCGACGGAAAGTTACGGCTGACGAGTGACGGCAGCTCGGTACCGCTGCTGACCGGTCGCGCGCCCGGAGCCTCGACCACGGGCCCGTGACCTCGGCGAACGCGGAGTGACCGCGGCCGTTCGCGGCATCGCGGAAGTGGTACGAAGGCGTCACGTGTACGCAGCACTCGCTTAACACGCGTCCGGCAGATTGGGGGGTGTCGGCGTCACGGACCTCCGGAGCGGCTCCCGGACCTCCATGGACGCCAAGGGCGCGCGGCCCGGCCCTGACCCGGCCCGCGCCCCCCGCGGGGACCGCCGTCGTCCCGCCCCCCGGCAACGGGGGTGCGGCGGTCCCCGCGCAAGACCTTCCGCGCGCGGGGGAGCGGGGGCTACTCGTCTCCACCGGACCCGCGGGACCGTCCCGGCAGCAGCTCGGGGTGCTGGCGTATCGCCTGGATCGCGTTGACACCGACGATCCCGATCCAGGTGGCCACTATTCCGGAGAAGCCCGCGAGGCCGCCGGCGATCGCGGACAGCGGGACGGCGAGGATCAGGGTGAGCAGGGCGAAGCCGTACCGCTCGCCCCAGGAGTCCACCGGGTTCCGCTGGCGGGCGGTGCCGCGAACGGCCGCCATCTGCTGCTCGGCGAGCTGCCGCCGCACCCGCCGGTCCACCGCCCCGTCGAGCCGCTGCTCGACCTTCTCCAGGAAGGATTCGACCAAGGCGGAGTCGTATTCGTCCCCCAGGTCCCGGCGGGCCCGGACGGTCGCGTCGAGGTCCTTCCGCAGCTCGGCGTCGCCTTTGAGTCCGACGTCCTGCGGGTCACGTGCGCTCATGCCCTCACCCTAGAAAACGCCGGGCCCCGGGCGCACTGGGGAAAGCCCCCCTCTCCAGGTGGTGCGAACCCCTCGTCGGCCCGTTCAGGGCAGCAGGGACACCAGCCCCGGCCCGGCGTCCATCCGTGCGGCCACCACCCGGGCGGCACCGAAGGCCGGGTCGGCGCGGATCGCGTCCCGCACCCACGTGGTCTGGGCCCGCAGGGTGTGCTCGGCCCAGTCGCCCGGCCGGTTCCGGGTGCGGCGGGCGGCGGGGGCGATCTCCTCCACCAGCAGCTCCAGATGGCCCGGCACCGGCGCCCCGGTGCGCAGCCGCTCCAGGGTGGCGGCCACGGCGGCGCACCGCTCGTGTCCGAGGACCAGCACGAGCGGTGCGCCGAGCTCCTGGACGCCGTACTGGACGGAGCCGAGTACGGCCTCGTCCAGCACCTGCCCGGCGGTGCGGACGCACAGCAGGTCCCCGAGCGCCTGGTCGAGGACCAGCTCCGGCGGGGCGGGGGCGTCCACGCAGCCGACGACCACCGCGCACGGCCGCCGCCCGGCGGGCCGGACGTACGGCTGCCGTGGACGGCCGGAGACGTAGCGGGCGTTGCCGGCGAGGAGTTCACCGAGGACGGCGGCGGCGGTGGGCCGGGGCGCGTCCGCGTCGGGCGCGGGGACGAGCGAGGGACAGGGCGGACGGGGAGCGGGCGCGGTCGGCGTCCGTAAGGCCCGGTGGGGGGTGGCCATGACGCTTCCTCGGTGGTCGTGCCAGTAGGAATCACTCTAGGCACGCGCATCGTCACTCTCGGTGGCTGTTTAACGACACTTGGCCGTATCCGCGCCGGATCATCGCCGCCGGGATACCGCCCCTTGAACGGCGCGACGAGGTCCGGGCGGAGGTTGAGCCCTCCTAAATGCAGAGAGTCGGCGGAGCCCCTTCCTGTATAACGGCATACAGGAAAGCATTGTCTGAATATCGGTCCGTGTCGGTGCGGCCTCGGGGCTGTACTCTCCCGAGGCGGCGAGGACCTCCGAGGGGGAGTACGTGATGAGCGTGACCGACAGCCCGGCCAACCGGTTGCAGGCGCTTTTCGAGGGTCACCGGCTCACGCCGACCCAGCGCCGTATCGCGCACAGCATGGTGCGGCGCGCCGCCGACGTGCCCTTCCTGTCCAGCGTGGAGCTGGCCGAGCTGGCCGGGGTCAGCCAGCCGTCGGTGACCCGGTTCGCGGTCGCCCTCGGCTTCGACGGGTATCCCGCGCTGCGCCGGCACCTGCGCGAGGTCGTACCCGCCGAGCCCGCGCCCGAGAACGGCGTGCACAACGAGTACCAGCTCGCCGTCGAGGCCGAGATCGAGAACCTGCGCCACCTCGCGGACCTGCTCGCCGACCCGCGCCCGGTGCAGCAGGCCGGGCGGATCCTCGCCGCCTCCCGCCCGCTGCCGGTGCTCGGCCTGCGCGCGGCCGCCTCCCAGGCGTACGGCTTCGCGTACTTCGCCGCCAAGGTCCACCCGGACGTCCGGCTGCTCGACGAGGGCGGCACGATGCTCCAGGACCGCATCGACGCGGCCGTTCGCGCGGGCGCCGGCGCCCTGCTCTGCTTCGCGCTGCCCCGGCACCCGCGCGAGGTGGTCGACACCCTCGCCTACGCGCAGGAGGCCGGCCTGACCGTCGTCACCGTCGCCGACTCCGCGTTCGCGCCCGTCGCCAAGCACTCCGACCTGCTGCTGCCCGCCGCCGTCGGCACCGGCCTCGCCTTCGACACCGCGTGCGCGCCGATGCTGCTGGGCCGGGTGCTGCTGGAGGCCGTCTGCGACGATCTGCCGGAGGCCCAGGCCCGGCTGGAGGAGTTCGACGCGAAGGCCGCCGCGCGGGGTCTGTTCGTGGAGTGAGTCCTGGCGCTCTCAGGTTTGTCTCACGTTCGCCCGCTAAGGTCCCCGCCGGACACAGGTACTGTGCGGACTCGTGACACGGGAGGTCGACGTGGCGCGCGGAGAGCGTGGAGAAGGCAGGGAGCGCGGCGGCCGGGGACTGGCCCGGCTGGCCGTCGTCGTCCGGGCGGGAGCCGGCCCGCTGTGGTGGTCCGGGGTGGTCGCCGCGGGCGTCGGCGCCGCGCCCGAGGGATGGACGGGGCGCCGGACCGGGGCGCTCGCCGGGGCCGCGCTGTTCCTCCTGGCCACGGCCGTGGTGGCGCTGGCCCGGCGCCGCCGGTACGCCGCCCTCGTCCGGGGCGTGAGCCGCGCGGGCAAGTACGACGTGCTCCAGGACCGCGCGGTGACCGTGCGCAACTGGCGCCGCGGCCACCGCTGGTGGCTGGTGCTGGCCTGGGCGCTCGCGATCGGCTCCGCCTTCGCCGTGCCGGTGGCCGGCGGACTGCTGCTGGCCGGGTGCGGCACCGGGCTGTGGCTGAAGGCCGCCTGGCTCGGGCGGCGCGAACGGGTCCTGGAGAGCCTGCTCTGGGTACGGGTCGACTGGCTCGACGGACACGCCGGCCGCCCGGCCGGCAAGGCGGTCAGGGGGCTGCGGGCCACCGGCATCGCGGCCGGCGACGCGGCTCCGGGCGGGGCGCGCCGCCGTACCGCGGCCCTGGTCTGACCGGCCTGAGCCGAGCGAGAGGTCCTCAGACCTCCAGGCTCTCCTCGATCCGCTTCAGCTGGTGGCGGGCCATCGCCAGGTTGGCGCGGCCGGAGTCCAGGACCAGGTAGAGGAACAGGCCGTTGCCGCCGCGCCCCTGGAGCAGGCGGATCAGGTGGTACTGGTCGGAGAGCGTGATGAGGATGTCCTCGATCTCGCTCTTGAGGCCCAGCATCTCCATCGTGCGCATCTTGGCGCGGATCACATCGGTGTTGCCGGCGGCGGCCACGTTCAGGTCGAAGGTGTTGCCGCCGCCCATCGTGCCCAGCGCCATCCCGCTGGTGTAGTCGACGAGCGCGACGCCGGTGGCGCCCTCGATCGAGGTCAGCGCCTCTTTGAGGGCGGTCTCGGTGTTGGCCATGTCGGGTCCTCTCAACTGTCGGTTGTGGTGCGTGCGGTGGTCGTGCGCGGGGTCCGCGGGGCGCGGGCGCGCGTGGCGGCGGTGGCCTGGCGTGCGGGCGCGTTCCGGGCGGCCGCGGCCTCGGCGGCGTCCAGGAGTTCGCCGATCCGGGCGCCGGAGCGGCGGCCCTCCAGATGGAGCCGGCCGACGTTGACCCGGTCCTGCGCGAGCAGGGTCAGCACGGCGCTGCGCCCGGCCGCGTAGGTGGCGACGTAACCGCGCTCGCCGCGCACCAGCAGTTCCCGCAGGCCGCCGTTGCCGGTGGCGTCGGCGACCCGTACGGAGACGCCGAGCGCGGCCGCGGTGAGCGCCGCGAGCCCGTCGGGATCGACGCCGGGCGTGTCATGGGCGACGACGAGTCCGTCGACGCCGGCCGCGAGCGCGCCGGTGAGCTGCGGCACGCGGGTGCGCAGCCGGTGCAGCTCCTCCAGGACGGTCCGAAGGTCGTCCTCGGACACCATCAGCTCTCTCCTCTCGGCGGGGCGTGGCCGTTCAAAGGGCCTCCAGCGCATCCCTGAGCCTCTTCAGCAGCGCGATGTCGGGGTCGGTGACCGGAAGCAGGGGCGGGGGCAGGTTCCGGGCCTGCTCCGGTGCGGTCGGGGCCGGCGGCGCGGGGGTAGGCGCGGCCGGCGCCAGGGGCCTGAGGTGCCCGGCCGCCGCCAGTCTGCGGACGTCGACCAGCGTGTGGAACGCCTGCCGGCCCAGGTCCAGCGCGATGTCGGCGGCCGTACGGGTGCCGTCCACGCGGTCCAGGACGGCGCGCTGGCGGGGGGCGACGGGGGCGGGGCGGCCGGGACGCTTCGCCGGCGGGCCCGTGCGCGCCGGGCGGGTGGGGGCGGGGTCCGCGCGGACCAGCGGCGCGGTGTCCGCGGCCGGGTCCGGCCACAGGCGGTGCAGTTGCAGCCGGCGGCGCAGGGTCTCGCGTTCCAGGGCGACCACCGGGACCGAGGGCAGCGGGCCGGTGCGGGGCTCGCCGTCGTAGTGGAAGCGGCCCGGCGTGCTGCTCGGTGCCAGGGCGAAGTACCCGGCGTCGTACAGCGCGTCCAGATGGCACAGCTCCAGCGCGCCGGCGGGTAACAGGCCGGACTCCAGGAGGAGTTCGGCCGCCCGTAACGGGCCCTCGGCCGCACCGGCGGCCCGCTGCCATGCGGCGGTGGCCAGGGTGCCGTGGGCCGTGAGGAGCACGTCGAGCCCCGGCGCGAGCGGGCTCTCGGCGTGCACCACCCGGCCCTCGGCCAGGTACAGGGTGCCGTGCTCGCGGACCAGGACGCCGGTGGCCCGCTCCTCGGCCAGCCGGTTGAGCATCGGGGACAGCGCGCGGGCGGCGGCCTTGTCCCGCACCGGCAGCGGCGGCGGCGTACGGACCATGGTCATCCCAGCACCAGGCGGGCGGCCATCTCACCGAGCCGGATCCGGGCGAGCGCGAGATTGCCCTCCTCGCGCCCCAGCCACAGGTGCAGGAACACGCTGCTGTCGAAGGAGGTGTCGACGAACCGCAGCAGGTGGTAGCTGTCCGCGTTGCTGACGATCAGGTCCTCCACCGGCGGCCGGTCCGCTCCCGGCGCCGTGAACGTGCCGTGCTCCGCGGCCAGCCGGGCCAGCTCGGCGGCCTCGGCGGCGGCCGTCTCGTGGTCGCCGCCGGGCGCCTCCCCGACCGTGCCGAGCGCGAGGCCGCTCGTCCAGTCCACCAGCGCGGCACCGCGGGCACCGGGCAATCGCATCGCTTCCAGCAGGCACTCGTCGATTCCGGGCACCGCGTGGCTCCCCTCCCGCCTGGGACTCCGGATGAGTGACCCCGACACTACGCAACGTGTGGGGGAGGGGTGAGCTGTTTGGCATTTTCCGTTGGAACATGCTTCCGGCGTACTAGTGTTGGGCAACTGGCCCGTGTGCCACCGGAGTTACTTCATTTGTTCGACTGAGGCGGGGGCGCGTCAACGGCTCCCGGATGCACCCAGGGTGGTGAGCGCCGAAGCGTGCGCGCCCCCGGACTCCGCCACCACCTGAGCGATCGTCTGCGGTTCCCGCACGGTGGCGAAGGCGACGCCCCCCGCACCGTTCGGCGCGAAGCCGTAGACACCGGGCCGGACGAGGGAGTTGTAGGCGTAGTGGTGCGCGAAGTAGTACGCGCCCGTGTCCAGCGCCGCCGCGTAGTCCCCCTGCTCCAGCTCGGGCAGCGCGCGCCCCTCGGCCAGCAGGTCGCCCGAGAAGCACGCCGGGCCCGCCACGTCCTGCACCACCTCGGGCCCCGGCTTCGGCCGCCCCTTGGCGTCGTACGCCGCGATCCGCAGCGGCCACGCCCCCGGCGCGTACACCGTCCGCGTCGCCACCTGCACGCCCGCGTGCGTCACCGCGATCCGCCGGCCGCCCGAGCGCTTGGCGTACTCCACCCGCGCCACCACCGTGCCGTGCTTGGCCAGCAGTGACCGCCCGAACTCGGTCACCAGTCCGTACCGCCCCGCGCACAGCCCCGGCACCTGCTCGGCCAGCAGCCGGGCGTACCGCGCGTACGACGGCTCCGTCGCCTCCCCCGCGAAGTTCACCGGCAGCCCGCCGCCGATGTCGAGCGTGTCGATCTGCCGCCGCCCCACCCGCGCGTTGACCTCCTCCGCCAGCGCGTACGTCTCCGCCACGCCCCGCGCCAGCAGCTCCAGCGGAATGCCCTGCGAGCCGGTGTGCGCGTGCAGCCGGGTCAGCCACGGCCGCTCCGCGTACGCCCGTACGACCCACTCGCGCGCCCCCTCGTCCCGCAGCGCCACCCCGAACTTCGAGGTCTCGGTCGCCGTCGAGGTCGCCCCGATGCTGCCCCCGCCGATCTGGGGGTTGACCCGGAGGCCGAGCGGGGAGCGGGTCGGCGCGGACCGCACCAGGGCGTCCAGGCGGTCCAGCTCCTGCGGGTTGTCCGCGTTCACGGCGATACCCAGCGCCAGCGCCTCGCGCAGCTCCGCCGGGGTCTTGGCGGGCGAGTCCAGCACGGTCCGCCCCGCCGGTACGCCGGCCGCGCGCGCCAGCGCCAGCTCGCCGGGGCTCGCCACCTCGGCGCCGATGCCCTCCTCGTGCAGCAGCCGCAGCACCGGCACGAGCGGGCACGCCTTCACCGCGAAGGCGTGCAGCACCGGGGTGCCGGGCGCCAGCACCGCCTCGAACGCCGCCCGCAGCGCCGCCGCCGACTCCCGGATGCCGGTCGCGTCGAGCAGCCCCACCACCGCCGCGTCCGGCCCCAGCAGACCCCGCTCCACGGCGGCGCGCACCGCCTCGTCCCGTCGCCCGGCCCGCTCCCTCGCCCCGGTCTCGGCCTCGTGGTCCACCGCGATTCCCTCCTGTCGGCCGTCCGCTGGTTCCAGCCAAACACCCGGAACGCGCGGACGGGGCCGCCCCGATGTATTGACTAGCTCTATTCAGACAGCCAGGATGTGAATAGACGCAGCAACAGCAGGAGGCAGACGATGTCGGGACCCCGCCCCGTACGAGCACCGCGCGGCACGGAACTCAGCGCCCTGGGCTGGCAGCAGGAGGCCGCCCTGCGCATGCTCCAGAACAACCTCGACCCCGAGGTGGCCGAGCACCCCGACAAGCTCGTGGTCTACGGCGGCACCGGCAAGGCCGCCCGCGACTGGCGCTCCTTCGACGCCATGGTGCGCACCCTGCGCACCCTCAAGCAGGACGAGACCATGCTGGTCCAGTCCGGCCGCCCGGTCGGCGTCATGCAGACCCACGAGTGGGCGCCGCGCGTCCTCATCGCCAACTCCAACCTGGTCGGCGACTGGGCCAACTGGGAGGAGTTCCGCCGCCTGGAGGCCCTCGGCCTGACCATGTACGGCCAGATGACCGCCGGCTCCTGGATCTACATCGGCACCCAGGGCATCCTCCAGGGCACCTACGAGACCTTCGCCGCCGTCGCCGCGAAGAAGTTCGGCGGCACCCTCGCCGGGACCATCACCCTCACCGCGGGCCTCGGCGGCATGGGCGGCGCCCAGCCGCTCGCCGTCACCATGAACGACGGCGTCGCCATCTGCATCGACTGCGACCCGCGCGCCATCGAGCGCCGCATCGAGCACCGCTACCTGGACGTCAGGGCCGACAGCATCGACCACGCGCTCCAGCTCGCGACCGAGGCCCGCGACGCCCGCCGCCCGCTGTCCATCGGCGTCCTCGGCAACGCGGCCGAGCTGGTCCCGCAGCTGCTCGCGATGAACGCCCCCATCGACATCGTCACCGACCAGACCTCCGCCCACGACCCGCTGGCCTACCTGCCGGTCGGCGTCGCCTTCGAGGACATGGCCGACGCCGCCGCGAAGGACCCGGCCGGGTTCACCACGCGGGCCCGCGAGTCGATGGCGCGGCACGTCGAGGCCATGGTCGGCTTCATGGACGCCGGCGCCGAGGTCTTCGACTACGGCAACTCCATCCGCGGCGAGGCCCAACTCGCCGGGTACGACCGCGCGTTCGCCTTCCCCGGCTTCGTGCCCGCCTACATCCGGCCGCTGTTCTGCGAGGGCAAGGGCCCCTTCCGCTGGGCCGCGCTGTCCGGCGAGGCGGCGGACATCGCCAAGACCGACAAGGCACTCCTCGAACTCTTCCCCGAGAACGAGTCCCTCGCCCGCTGGATCAAGATGGCCGGCGAGCGGGTCCACTTCCAGGGCCTGCCCGCGCGCATCTGCTGGCTCGGCTACGGCGAGCGGGACAAGGCCGGCGAGCGCTTCAACGACATGGTCGCCTCCGGCGAGCTGGCCGCGCCGCTCGCCATCGGCCGCGACCACCTCGACTGCGGTTCCGTCGCCTCCCCGTACCGCGAGACGGAGGCCATGCTCGACGGCTCCGACGCGATCGCCGACTGGCCGCTGCTGAACGCCATGGTCAACGTGGCCTCCGGCGCGTCCTGGGTGTCCATCCACCACGGCGGCGGCGTCGGCATGGGCCGGTCCATCCACGCCGGGCAGGTCACCGTCGCCGACGGCACCAAGCTCGGCGGCGAGAAGATCCGCCGCGTGCTCACCAACGATCCGGGCATGGGCGTCATCCGGCACGTGGACGCCGGGTACGACATCGCGGAGTCCGTCGCCGGCGAGCGGGGAGTCCGGGTGCCGATGCGTGAGGGTGACGGCGCGTGACGCAGCAGTCCGGCGGGCACGGCAGCGCCCTGGCGGCGGCCGGGGGCTCGGCACCGACCGCGGGTCGGCCCGGCTCGTCGTTCCACGAGATGTGGCGTCAGCTGCTGCCCATCGGACGGAACGCCGACTCCGGTGGATACCGGCGGTACGCCTGGACCGGGCCCGACGCCGAGTGCCGAGCGTGGTTCAAGGAGCAGGCCGAGAGCCGGGGGCTCGCGTACGAGGTCGACCGGAACGGGAACCAGTGGGCCTGGCTCGGCGACCCGGCCGCCGGGGACGCCGTCGTCACCGGGTCCCACCTGGACTCGGTGCCGGACGGAGGAGCCTTCGACGGGCCCCTCGGGGTGGTGTCCTCCTTCGCCGCACTCGACGAACTCCTGCGCCGGGGCGCCCGGTTCACCAAGCCCCTCGCCATCGTCAACTTCGGCGACGAGGAGGGCGCCCGGTTCGGCCTCGCCTGCGTCGGCTCGCGGCTGACCTCGGGCGCGCTGACCGCCGGGGACGCGCACCGGCTCACCGACGGGGACGGGATCAGCCTGCCCCGCGCCATGGCCGCCGCCGGGTACGACCCCGACGCCATCGGGCCCGACCCCGAGCGGCTGGCCCGGATCGGCGCCTTCGTGGAACTGCACGTCGAGCAGGGCCGCGCGCTGGACCTGTCCGGCGACCGGGTGGGCATCGCCAGCGCCATCTGGCCGCACGGCCGCTGGCGGTTCGACTTCCGGGGCGAGGCCAACCACGCCGGCACCACCCGGCTGGCCGACCGCCGCGACCCGATGCTGTCGTACGCCGAGACGGTGCTCGCCGCCCGCCGCGAGGCCGGACTCGCCGGTGCCGTCGCCACCTTCGGGAAGATCGCGGTGGACCCCAACGGCGTCAACGCGATCCCCTCGCGGGTGCGCGGCTGGCTCGACTCCCGCGCCGCCGACCAGGAGACCCTGGACACGGTGGTCGGCGCCATCGAGCAGGCGGCCCGGCAGTACGCAGACGCGCACGGCGTGGACCTGGACGTCGTACGGGAGTCCTTCACGCCCGTCGTGGAGTTCGACCACGCGCTGCGCGACGAACTCGGCCGCATCCTGGGCCGGGACACCGGCCGCACGGTGCCCGTCCTCGGCACCGGCGCCGGACACGACGCCGGAATCCTCTCCGGGAGCATCCCCACCGCCATGCTGTTCGTGCGCAACCCCACCGGCGTCTCGCACTCCCCGGCCGAGTCCGCGGCAGAGGACGACTGCGTGGCCGGAGTGGACGCACTCGCCGACGTACTGGAAGGGCTGGCCTGTTGACCAGGGCGACGTACTGGCTGGAGCACGCCTGGATCGGCGACCGTGTCGAGCCGGGGGTGCTGGTCGAGACCGCGGGCGGACGGATCGGTGCCGTGCGCACCGAGGCGCCCGCCCCGCCGCCCGGCGCCGAGGTGCTGCGCGGACTCACCCTGCCGGGGCTGGCGAACGCCCACAGCCATGCCTTCCACCGGGCGCTGCGCGGCACCGTCCAGGTCGGCAGCGGGACGTTCTGGACCTGGCGCGAGGTGATGTACTCCGTCGCCGACCGGCTGACCCCGGACACCTACCACGCCCTCGCCCGCGCGGTGTACGCCGAGATGGCGCTGGCCGGCATCACCTGTGTCGGCGAGTTCCACTACGTGCACCACGCCCGCGGCGGCACCCCCTACGCCGACCCCAACGCCATGGGCGAGGCGCTGATCGCGGCCGCCGCCGAGGCCGGCATCCGGATCACCCTCCTCGACACCTGCTATCTCGCGGCCGGTTTCGGCGAGGCGCCCAACGCCCACCAGCTCCGCTTCTCCGACGGCAGCGCGGAGGCCTGGGCCGAACGCTGTGCAGTTCTCAAGGAACGGGATCACGCACGGATCGGGGCGGCGATCCACTCCGTACGGGCCGTGCCCGCCGGACAGCTGGCGACCGTGGCCAGCTGGGCCGGGGAGCGGCGGGCTCCGCTGCACGTCCACCTCTCGGAGCAGACCGCCGAGAACGACGCCTGCCTGGCCGCGCACGGCCGCACCCCCACCCGGCTGCTCGCCGACCACGGCGTCCTCGGGCCGCGCACCACCGGGGTGCACAACACCCACCTCACCGACGAGGACATCGCCCTGCTCGGCGGCTCGCGCACCGGCACCTGCATGTGCCCGACCACCGAACGGGACCTCGCCGACGGCATCGGTCCGGCCGTCGCCCTCCAGCGGGCGGGCTCCCCGCTCTCCCTCGGCTCCGACAGCCACGCCGTCATCGACCTGCTCGAAGAGGCGCGCGCGATGGAGTTGAACGAGCGGCTGCGCACCCGCACACGGGGCCACTGGACGGCCGCCGCCCTGCTGCGGGCCGCCACCGCCGACGGGCACGCCGCCCTCGGCTGGGAGGAGGCCGGCCGCATCGAGCCGGGCGCGCTCGCCGACCTGACGACGATCGCCCTGGACTCGGTCAGGACAGCGGGCCCGGAACCCCGGCTGGGCGCCGAGACGGCCGTATTCGCGGCGGGCGCGGCCGACGTACGGCATACGGTCGTGGGCGGCCGGCAGGTCGTACGCGACGGCGCGCACACGCTCGTACCGGATGTGCCCCGCGCGCTGGCAGCGGCCGTCGAAGCCCTGCGCTGACCGCGCCGGACCCCGCGCCGACCCCCACCGCCCCCCACGAGGACGACACCATGAGCAGCAGCACCGCCATCACCAATATCGCCACGCTGGTCACCAACGATCCCTCCCTCGGAGGAGGCTCCCCCCTCGGTCTGATCCAGGACGCGGCCGTCGTCATCGAGGGCGACCGCGTCGTGTGGACCGGTGAATCAAGCAAAGCACCCGCCACTGACAATCGGGTCGACGCGGGCGGCCGGGCGGTGCTGCCGGGCTTCGTGGACTCCCACTCCCACCTGGTCTTCGCCGGGGACCGCACGCAGGAGTTCAACGCCCGGATGTCCGGCCGCGCCTACTCGGCGGGCGGCATCCGCACCACCGTCGCCGCCACCCGCGCCGCGAGCGACGCGGAGCTGGCGGCGAACCTCACCCGCTACCTGGCCGAGGCGCTGCGCCAGGGCACCACCACCTTCGAGACCAAGTCGGGCTACGGCCTGACCGTCCAGGACGAGGCCCGCGCGCTGCGCATCGCGGCCGAGCACACCGACGAGGTGACCTACCTCGGCGCGCACATCGTCTCCCCCGACTACGCCGACGACCCGGCGGCCTACGTCGCCCTGGTCACCGGCGAGATGCTGGACGCCTGCGCCCCGCACGCCCGCTGGATCGACGTGTTCTGCGAGAAGGGCGCCTTCGACGGCGACCAGGCCCGCGCGATCCTCACCGCGGGCAAGGCGAAGGGCCTGCACCCGCGCATCCACGCCAACCAGCTCTCCTACGGCCCCGGCGTGCAACTGGCCGTGGAACTGGACGCCGCCAGCGCCGACCACTGCACCCACCTCACGGACGCCGACGTGGACGCGCTGGCCAGCGGGAACACCGTCGCCACGCTGCTGCCCGGCGCCGAGTTCTCCACCCGCGCCCAGTGGCCCGACGCCCGCCGGCTGCTGGACGCCGGGGTCACCGTCGCCTTGTCCACGGACTGCAATCCGGGCTCGTCGTTCACCTCCTCCGTGCCCTTCTGCATCGCCCTGGCCGTGCGCGACATGGGCATGACCCCCGACGAGGCGGTCTGGTCCGCCACGGCGGGCGGCGCCGCGGCCCTGCGCCGCACCGACATCGGCCGCCTCGCCCCCGGCGCCCGCGCCGACCTGACCCTCCTCGACGCCCCCAGCCACGTCCACCTCGCCTACCGGCCGGGCGTGCCCCTGGTCAGCGGGGTGTGGCGGAGCGGCGTACGGGTGGTCTGAGGCCCCGGACACGCCGAAGCGGCCCGGACGGGGAGTCCGGGCCGCTTCGGCGTGACCGTGCGGGAGAGGGGACGGCCGCCCCTGTGGGGGTCACTCCTCCACCGTCAGCCCCTTGCGCAGCCGTACCAGCGTGCGGGACAGGAGACGGGACACGTGCATCTGGGAGATGCCGAGCTCCTCGCCGATCTCCGACTGGGTCATGTTGGCCACGAACCGCAGCGAGAGGATCTTCCGGTCGCGCTGGGGCAGCCCGGCGATCAGGGGCTTGAGCGACTCGATGTACTCGATGCCCTCGATCCCGTGGTCCTCGTACCCGATGCGGTCCGCGAGCGCGCCCTCGGTCTCGTCCTCCTCGGGCTGGGCGTCCAGGGACGAGGCGGTGTACGCGTTCGAGGCGGCCATGCCCTCGACCACCTCCTCGTTCGAGATGCCCAGGCGCTCGGCCAGCTCGGCGACCGTCGGCGCGCGGTCCAGCCGCTGGGCCAGCTCGTCCCCGGCCTTCGCCAGGTCCAGGCGCAGCTCCTGAAGCCGCCGCGGTACGCGCACGGACCACGAGGTGTCGCGGAAGAAGCGCTTGATCTCGCCGATGATGGTCGGCATCGCGAAAGTGGGGAACTCGACACCGCGAGACAGCTCGAAGCGGTCGATCGCCTTGATCAGGCCGATGGTGCCGACCTGGATGATGTCCTCCATCGGCTCGCTGCGGGAGCGGAAGCGGGAGGCGGCGAACTTGACGAGTGCGAGGTTCAGCTCGACGAGGGTGTTGCGGACGTACGCGTACTCGTGCGTCCCTTCCTCCAGCGCCTCCAGGCGCGCGAAGAGGGTCTTGGACAGGGCCCGTGCGTCGACGGGGCCGATCTCGTCGTACGGGGGGATCTCCGGGAGTCCCTCGAAGGGGTCGTGGAGATCGATGGGATGATCCAGTTGTACCGGTGGGGGTGTCGACGTCGCGGTCGGGGTAAGCGAGGCGTCGAGCCGGGGTGACATGGGTGTCCTCCATCGTTCTCGGCATACGGCTGCCGAAGCCATCAGGTGCACTACGGAGTGCGGCGCCTCCAAAGCCGGCGTGTAGAAGTACGTGTCTCTCCTAGCCCTATCGGCTTTGTCGGAGCGATCGCAAGTGCGTTCTGTTCAGGTATGTCCGATTATGTGAGGTTGTTCGGGTGCCGGACCGCGCCAGGAAGGCGTAATGTTCGAGGGCATCAGCAAGCCACGACCTCGGGAGAGAGACGGCATGGACCACGGGATGGTCGGCAGCGCACAGTCGGGCCGGCTTCTGGTGGAGGTGCGTGAAGAGGGCTCCAGCGCGGTTGTCACACCGGCGGGTGAACTTGACCACCACACCGCCGATCTGCTGCGCGAACCCCTTGACGACCTCCTGGGCAAGGGCTTCTCGCGGCTCGTGGTGGACTGCTCGCGCCTGGAGTTCTGCGACTCCACGGGGCTGAACGTCCTGCTCGGCGCCCGCCTGAAGGCGGAGGCCGCCGGCGGAGGCGTCCATCTGGCGGGAATGCAGCCCGTAGTCGCTCGCGTGTTCGAGATCACCGGGGCCGAGGCGGTCTTCACCGTCCACGACTCCGTGGCGGACGCCCTGGCCGGGGAGGGTGACGGCGCCGACTGAGCCCGCGGTCACGTGCGGCCGGGTGCGCTGTGCCCCCCTCGCCCGCCCCTTCCGGGGCCCCGGAGACTCCAGGGATCCCAGAGGGCCCGTGTATCCCACGGAAGACGGGGGGTGTTCCGGCGCTCGGGTCGGGCAGGAGAGATGCTGACGACCATCCTCACCAGGCGGCGTCGCCGCGCTCCGGGTGTGACGCACCCGAGGGTGTGCGACGGACTCGAACGGGCAGGGACCTGTCCGGACGGGACGACCGCGGCAGGGGTGCGGGTGTTTTCGCGCGACGGGCGGACGGGACTGATGTGCGGATGACGGGACGTGCGACGGGCGGTGGCGCCGATGGCGGACGGACCAACCGGTACCGGGAAGTACCGGGCTTTTCAATCGTGAACTGGTGATTCGGTGAGGTGAAGCGCTGATGAGCACCACCCGGCCCTACCCGCCGGGCGACCGCGGCCACGAGCCCAGCGGCGCTTCCGGGGTGTCCGAGGCCTCCGGGGAGGAGACGCCGGCCGGCGCCGCCATGGCGTCCGTCACGGGCGCGGCGGCCTCGCCGGCGCCGCCCCCGCCCCCCGCCGACACCGGCGGCGCCGAGCCGGCGCGGGGCCGGCAGCTCCGCAGACTCGAACTCCAGGGGGCCAGCGGCGTCGTGCCGCTCGCCCGTGACTTCACCCGGCAGGCCCTGTACGACTGGGGGTGGCTGCCCGCCGCGACCGCGGACCAGCGAGCCGCCGCCGAGGACGTGCTGCTCGTCGTCTCCGAACTCGTCACCAACGCCTGCCTGCACGCCGAGGGGCCCGACGAGCTCGCCCTCGCCTGCGACAACAAGGTGATCCGGCTGGAGGTCACCGACCGCGGCACCGGCCAGCCGGCTCCGCGCACTCCCCACCGCGCCGGCCGCCCCGGCGGCCACGGCATGTTCATCGTCCAGCGCCTGTGCCTGGACTGGGGCGTGGTGCGCGCCCAGGGCCGCCCCGGCAAGACGGTCTGGGCGGAGCTGGGCGCCCCCGCCTGACGACGCGTGGCGGCCCCGTTCCGGGGCCGACGCCGGATCGACCGGTGTGCGACGCCGAGCGGCGCCAGGAGCGCCGTGTCGCCGGATCCGGGCCCCCTCCGCCGCTGAGCCCCTGAACCGCCGGCGCTGGTGCGGCTGAGACCGTTGACGCCATTCACGCCACTGAGGCCGCTGACGCCCCTAAAGCCGCGTAAAGCCGCGACGATCCCCTCCGGCCGCCCCGGCGCGGCCCCCACGAGACGGAAAACCGGGAGGGCCGCCACACCCCTCCAGGGTGCGACGGCCCTCCCGGCCACGTTCCGGCGACTAGCGCACGTCGCCCATCAGCTTCTTCACCTTGCCGCGGTACGTCCACACCGCCACACCGGCGATCACCGCGAGGACGGCCTCCAGCATCACGAAGCCCATCTTGTCGAGGTTGACCCCGCCGACCGCCGGGTTCGACAGCAGCGCGGTGATGGAGTCGCCCGCGGTGACCGCGAGGAACCAGACGCCCATCATCTGCGAGGCGTACTTCTTCGGCGCCATCTTCGTGGTCACCGACAGACCCACCGGCGACAGCGTCAGCTCACCGACGGTCTGCAGGAAGTAGATGCCGACCAGCCACATCGCCGCGGCCTTGTGACCGCCCTGAGCGATGGACAGCGGGGCGAGGAACACGAAGAAGGAAGCGCCGACCAGCACCAGACCGGAGGAGAACTTCACGATCGTGCTCGGCTCCTTGCCGCTCCGGTTCAGCCACAGCCACAGCCAGGCGAAGACCGGCGCGAGGGCCATGATCATGACCGGGTTGACCGACTGGTACCAGGAGACCGGGAAGTTCCAGCCGAAGATCGTGTTCTTGGCCGAGGCGCTCGCGAACAGCGACAGGGTCGAACCACCCTGGTCGTAGATCATCCAGAAGACCGCGGCGGCCACGAAGAACCAGATGTACGCGCGGACCTTCGAGCGCTCCTCGCCGTCGAGGTCCTTGTCGCGCAGGATCCGGCCGATGACCAGGATCGGCACGATGAGACCGATGACGGTCAGCGGGATCAGCGCCCAGTTGAGGGTGAAGTGACCGGTGCCGCCGACGATGCCGTAGAAGACCGCGGCGATGACCAGCCAGATCAGGCCCTTGCGCAGGGTGGTCGCCTTCTCCTGGGCCGTCATCGGCGTCGGGACGACCTTGCTCTCCTCGCTCAGGTGGCGGCTGCCCAGCAGGTACTGGGCCAGACCCAGAGCCATGCCGAGCGCGGCCAGCGCGAAGCCGAAGTGCCAGTTGACGTTCTCACCGATGGTGCCGATGACCAGCGGAGCGACGAAGGCGCCCAGGTTGATGCCGATGTAGAAGAGGGTGAAGCCACCGTCGCGGCGCGGGTCCTTCGGGCCGTCGTACAGGTGACCGACCATCGTGGAGATGTTGGCCTTCAGCAGGCCGGAACCGATGGCGACCAGCACCAGGCCGACGAAGAAGCTCGCGGCGGCCGGCAGCGCCAGGCACAGATGGCCCAGCATGATGATCAGACCCGCAAACATGACCGTCTTGCGGGGGCCGAGGAGCCGGTCGGCGACCCAGCCGCCGGGCAGCGCGAGCAGGTACACGAGCGACAGATACACGGAGTAGATCGCCGTCGCCGTGCCCGCGCTGAGGTGCAGGCCGCCCGGAGCCACCAGGTAGAGGGGGAGCAGGGCCCGCATGCCGTAGTAGGAGAACCGCTCCCACATCTCGGTCATGAAGAGAGTGGCCAGGCCGCGGGGGTGGCCGAAGAAGGTCTTCTCGGTGCCGGGGGTGCCCGGCTGGACCGAGTCCTTCGTCAGGCTGGACGCCATGGTCGTTCCTTGCTGGTCGGGACGCGCGGTGGAGCGTTGCGCGCCCGGTGGGGGTGGCGGCCGGCACCGGCAGGGTCGGTCGTCCGCCCCCAACGCCCGGAGGGTGTCCGCCCCGGATCACGGAACGGTGGACGGCGACCACCGGGATCCACGCTCCGTGACGCGACAATGCGTCCGGAGCCCGGCCAGAGGTCATTCCTTTCAAGGCCGGTCAGACGTGACCGGCCCGCACACAACAAGGACCTTCAGCGACGATGTCCGCCAAAGGTCCCCTGGTGTACTACAGGCGTTCACGTCACTGTACGTCAGGACACCGCCCGGTATGGAAGGACTTGAGACGCGGATCACAGGCGTCCAGGGAACCGCGCGACGGATTTCGAAGGTCCCTTCTACGATCGCATCCCACAGGTGATGGTTCGTACCAGGGGGGCCTCCGGGTAAGAATCCCGCGAACCGATCACACCCCGGCACCGCACGCGGGCGGTCTACCATCACCTCATGACCCGTGTACTGCTCGCCGAGGACGACGCGTCCATCTCGGAGCCGCTGGCCCGCGCCCTGCGCCGGGAAGGTTACGAGGTCGAGGTGCGGGAGGACGGACCCACCGCGCTCGACGCCGGAATGCAGGGGGGCGTCGACCTGGTCGTACTGGACCTGGGCCTGCCCGGCATGGACGGCCTGGAGGTCGCCCGCCGGCTGCGCGCCGACGGCCACACCGTGCCGATCCTCATCCTGACCGCGCGCGCCGACGAGGTGGACACCGTCGTCGGCCTGGACGCGGGCGCCGACGACTACGTCACCAAGCCCTTCCGTCTCGCCGAACTGCTCGCCCGCGTACGGGCCCTGCTGCGCCGCGGCGCGGCCGAGCCGCAGCAGCCGCCGGCCACGCACGGCGTGCGCATCGACGTGGAGTCGCACCGCGCGTGGATGGGCGACGAGGAACTCCAGCTCACCGCCAAGGAGTTCGACCTGCTGCGGGTGCTGGTGCGCGACGCCGGCCGCGTGGTGACCCGCGACCAGCTGATGCGCGAGGTCTGGGACACCACCTGGTGGTCCTCCACCAAGACCCTCGACATGCACATCTCCTGGCTGCGCAAGAAGCTCGGCGACGACGCGGCCAACCCCCGCTACATCGCCACCGTCCGGGGCGTGGGCTTCCGCTTCGAGAAGAGTTGAGCCCCGCACCGGGGGCCGGCGATCACCTCAGGTAACGGAACATGCGTCGACGTCTCATTCAATCCACCCTCGCCGTCGTCCTCGTGGTGATCGCCGTCTTCGGCGTCTCCCTGGTGATCGTCGAGACCCGGACGATCACCAACAGTGCCCAGGAGCGCGTGGACTCCGAGGCGGTGCGGCTGGCCAGCATCGTGGACAGCCGGATCCTGGCCGCGGAGAACGTCAACGCCGAAGCGCTGCGCAATCCGGTCAGCAAAGAGCAGTACGCGGTGATCGCGATGCCCGGCCGGCCGCCGATCGAGATCGGCACCCGGCCCGTCGGCGACGTCATACACGCCACCCAGCACGGCGAGGAGGGCGAGACCGTCACCGTGCAGGAGCCGCGCTCCGCGGTGACCCGCGAGGTCGGCCGCACCCTGCTGATCATCGCCCTGGTGGCGCTGCTCGCGGTGGTCGCCGCCGTCCTGCTCGCGGTCCGCCAGGCCAACCGACTCGCCTCCCCGCTGACCGACCTCGCCTCGACCGCCGAGCGCCTCGGCTCCGGCGACCCGCGCCCGCGGCACAAGCGGTACGGCGTCCCCGAGCTGGACCGGGTCGCCGATGTGCTGGACTCCTCCGCCGAGAAGATCGCGCGGATGCTGACCGCCGAGCGGCGGCTGGCCGCCGACGCCTCCCACCAGCTGCGCACCCCGCTCACCGCGCTGTCCATGCGCCTGGAGGAGATCACCCTCACGGATGACCCGGACATCGTGAAGGAAGAGGCGAACGTCGCGCTGACGCAGGTCGAGCGGCTGACCGACGTGGTCGAGCGGCTGCTGACGAACTCCCGCGACCCGCGCACCGGTTCCGCCGTCACCTTCGACCTGGACGAGGTCATCCAGCAGCAGCTCGCCGAGTGGCGGCCCGCCTACCGCAGCATGGGCCGGGCCATCGTCAGCTCCGGCAAGCGGCACCTCCAGGCGGTGGGCACACCGGGCGCGGTCGCCCAGGTGCTGGCCGCGCTGATCGAGAACTCGCTGATGCACGGCGGCGGCACCGTCGCCCTGCGCACCCGTGTCACCGGCAACCAGGCCGTGGTCGAGGTCACGGACGAGGGGCCCGGAGTGCCGGCCGACCTCGGGGCGCGGATCTTCGAGCGGACCATCAGCGGCCGCAACTCCACGGGCATCGGCCTCGCCGTGGCACGGGACCTCGCCGAGGCCGACGGCGGCCGTCTGGAACTGCTCCAGGCCCAGCCCCCGGTCTTCGGCCTCTTCCTGTCCCGCACGCCCCCGGCCCGCAAGGCGGACGAGGAGCAGCCGACCGTCCGCTGAGCGCCCGGTCGGCCGGGAACTGCCACTCTTCTCGGTCCGCTGAGCCGGGCAGCGGTCAGGGAACCCGCTGGGTGCTCGGCTCGGGCTCGCTAGGGGAGCGGCGCGACTCCGCCGCCAGGATCGACTCGGCCTCCTGCGCGGGCAGCGCACGGAACACCCAGGTGCGGTACGACCAGAACCGGAACAGGGTCGCGACGCCGATGCCGAGGAACTTGAAGACGTTGCTCTCCAGCGGGCTGTCCCAGCCGAGGCCGTAGGTGGCCAGGAAGAGGATGCCGTTCTCGATCACCAGGCCGATCGCGCTGAAGAACAGGAACAGCGTGAGTTCCTTGGTGCGCCCGCTGCGATCGCGGTCCCGGTACGTCCAGTAGCGGAAGCCGACGTAGTTGAAGACGATGGCGACCACGGTCGCGATGATGCTGGCGCGCACCACCGGCAGGTCGGAGACGTGCCGGACCAGGTTGAACACGGCCAGATTGACCAGGACTCCGGCCCCGCCGACGGCGCCGAACTTCGCCATCTCGCCCACGAGCCGTTGCAGCCCCGAGGAACGCTGTTCCATGGCGTTGCAGCTCCCGTCGGTAGATTTCCGTCAACCCGGCCATGCTAGCGGCGCGCGGGGCCCGCTGCCTGAGGAGCAGGCCAGTGCGGGGAAACAGGTCGGAAAGAGGCCGGAAAGCGGTGGGTAAGAGCCGGGGGGCGGGCGGGGCACGCCGGTGTGAGGGAGCCCCGGCGGAGGGAGGCGATCCGGCGGCCCGCGGTGGCCGATACGCTGTAGGTGTGACGTTCCCGGTAGTCGGCATGGTCGGCGGTGGTCAGCTCGCGCGTATGACGCACGAGGCGGGCATTCCGCTGGGCATCAGGTTCAAGCTCCTCAGTGACACCCCTCAGGATTCCGCGGCGCAGGTCGTGAGCGATGTCGTCATCGGCGACTACCGCGATCTGGACACGCTGCGCGAGTTCGCGCGCGGCTGTGACGTGATCACCTTCGATCACGAGCACGTGCCCACCGAGCATCTCAAGGCCCTGGAGGCGGACGGCATCCCCGTGCGTCCGGGGCCCGACGCGCTCGTGCACGCCCAGGACAAGGGCGTGATGCGGGCCCGGCTCGACGCGATCGGCATCCCGTGCCCGCGGCACCGGATCGTCGCGGACCCGGAGGACGTCGTCCGGTTCGCGGCGGAGCTCGCACAGGGCGGGCAGGAAGTGCCCTCCGGCGAGGGCGGCGGGCGGCCGGCGGGCGGCTTCCCGGTCGTCCTCAAGACCGTCCGCGGCGGCTACGACGGCAAGGGCGTATGGGTCGTCAAGAACGCCGAGGAGGCCGCCGAGCCGTTCCGGGCGGGCGTGCCGGTCCTCGCCGAGGAGAAGGTCGACTACGTCCGCGAGCTCGCCGCCAACGTCGTACGCTCCCCGCACGGCCAGGCCGTCGCCTACCCGGTGGTGGAGTCCCGGCAGGTGAACGGCGTGTGCGACACGGTCATCGCGCCGGCCCCCGACCTGTCCGAGGACCTCGCCCTGCACGCCGAGCGGCTGGCCCTGACCATCGCCAAGGAGCTGGACGTCGTCGGGCACCTCGCCGTCGAGCTGTTCCAGACCCGCGACGGCCGCATCCTCGTCAACGAGCTGGCGATGCGCCCGCACAACTCCGGCCACTGGACCCAGGACGGCGCGATCACCTCGCAGTTCGCCAACCACGTCCGCGCCGTCCTCGACCTGCCCCTCGGCGACCCGCGCCCGCGCGCCAAGTGGACCGTGATGGTCAACGTGCTGGGCGGGGACTACCCGGACATGTACTCCGCGTACCTGCACTGCATGGCCCGCGACCCCAAGCTCAAGATCCACATGTACGGCAAGGACGTGAAGCCCGGCCGCAAGGTGGGACACGTCAACACCTACGGCGACGACCTGGACGACGTGCTGGAGCGCGCCCGTCACGCAGCCGGCTACCTGAGAGGCACGATCACCGAATGAGCCCCGCCCCGCCGTCACCCGACCACCGCCCCTCGACGAGCGCCGGGGCGCGTCCCGTTCCGCTGGTCGGCATCGTCATGGGGTCGGACTCCGACTGGCCCGTCATGGAAGCCGCGGCCAAGGCCCTGGACGAGTTCGAGATCGGCTACGAGGTCGACGTCGTCTCCGCGCACCGGATGCCCCGCGAGATGATCACGTACGGCGAGCAGGCGGCCGACCGCGGGCTCAAGGTGATCATCGCCGGGGCCGGCGGCGCCGCCCATCTGCCGGGCATGCTCGCCTCCGTCACCCCGCTGCCGGTCATCGGCGTGCCGGTGCCGCTGAAGTACCTGGACGGCATGGACTCCCTGCTGTCGATCGTGCAGATGCCGGCCGGGGTCCCGGTCGCCACGGTCTCCGTCGCCGGCGCCCGCAACGCCGGTCTGCTCGCGGCCCGCATCCTCGCCACGCACGACGAGGACCTGCTGCACCGCATGCGCGACTTCCAGCACGACCTGAACGACCAGGCCACCGAGAAGGGCAGGCGGCTGCGGTCCAAGGTCGGGGGCGCCGGCGGCTTCGGCTTCGGGAAGTGAGCGCCGTGACGCATCTGGACGAGGCTCGCGCGCTGCTGCGCGAGTTCCCCGTGGTCGACGGGCACAACGACCTGCCCTGGGCGCTGCGCGAGAAGGCGGGTTACGACCTGGACCGCCTGGACATCGCCGGCCACCAGCACGGGCACCTGCACACCGACATCCCCCGGCTGCGCGCGGGCGGCGTCGGCGCCCAGTACTGGTCGGTGTACGTGCCGGCCGAGCAGCCCGACCCGGTGGCCGCGACGCTGGAGCAGATCGACTGCGTACGGCAGCTCCTCGACCGCTACCCGGCGGATCTGGCGCCCGCGCTGACCGCCGCCGACATGGAGGCGGCGCGCGGTGAGGGCCGTATCGCCTCGCTGATGGGCGCCGAGGGCGGCCACTCGATCGCCAACTCGCTGGGCACCCTGCGCGGTCTGTACGCGCTCGGCGTGCGCTACATGACGCTCACCCACAACTCCAACGTGGACTGGGCGGATTCGGCGACCGACATTCCGAAGGCGAACGGCCTGACCGCGTTCGGCCGCGAGGTGGTCCGCGAGATGAACCGGCTCGGCATGCTGGTCGACCTCTCGCACGTGGCGCCGTCGACCATGCGCGACGCGCTGGACGCGAGCGGCGCGCCGGTGATCTTCTCGCACTCCTCGGCCCGCGCGGTCTGCGACCACCCCCGCAACATCCCGGACGACGTGCTGGAGCGGCTGCCCGCCAACGGCGGCGTGGCGATGGTGACGTTCGTGCCGAAGTTCGTGCTCCAGGCGGCCGTCGACTGGACGGCCGCGGCCGACGAGAACCTGCGCGCCCACGGCCTGCACCACCTGGACACCACCGCCGAGGCGATGAAGGTGCACCGCGCCTTCGAGGAGCGCACCCCGCGCCCGGTCGCCACGGTGCCGGTGATCGCCGACCACCTGGACCACATGCGCGAGGTCGCCGGCATCGACCACCTCGGCATCGGCGGCGACTACGACGGTACGGCCTTCACCCCGGACGGCCTCGACGACGTCTCCGGCTACCCGAACCTCCTGGCGGAACTGCTGGACCGCGGCTGGTCCAAGGCCGACCTCGCCAAGCTCACCTGGCAGAACGCGGTACGGGTGCTGGGCGCGGCGGAGGACGTGGCCCGCGACCTCCAGTCGAAGCGTGCGCCGTCCCACGCGACGATCGAGTCGCTGGACGGCTGAGCCGCGGTGACCCGAGGGGGCGGGGCGGCCGATCGGTCACCCCGCCCCCTCGGCGTACCGGCGCACGCTCCTCACCGGTGTTCGATCCGGCACAGGCAGAACGGATGCCCGGCCGGGTCGGCGTACACCACGAAGTCCTTCTTCTCGCGGTCCTCCTGGTCCAGCGGGCGGGCGCCGAGCGCCAGAACCCGCTCATGGGCCGTGTCCATCTCCGCCCAGGTGCTGCCCGCGTCGAAGTCCAGGTGGAGCTGCTGGCCGTTGTGGTCGGCGCGGGGCCACTCGGGCGGGGTGTGGCCCTCGGCCCGCTGGAAGGCCAGCCGGGGCCCGCCGGGGATCTGGAGCACGACCCAGCTGTCGTCCTCGGCCACGGGCGTGCCCCCGCCCACCGCCGCGTAGAAGGCGGCCAGGGCGTGCGGGTCGGGGCAGTCGAGCACGACGTTGCGGAAGTGGGCGACGGACGCCATGGTTTTCCTCCTCGGGAGACGGTTTCAGCCGGCGCACAGGCAGAACGGGTGCCCGGCGGGGTCGGCGTACACCCGCCAGGACCGGCCGGGCTCCCCGGCGTCCAGGAGCGCCGCCCCCAGTTTCAGCACGCCCTCCTGCGCCGCGTCCAGGTCCGGCACGTCCAGGTCCAGGTGGAACTGCTGGCCGTCGTGGTCGGCGCGGGGCCACTCGGGCGGGGTGTATCCCTCGGCCTGCTGGAAGGCGAGCGCCTGCCCGCCGGGCACCTTCAGGTCCACCCAGCGGCCGTCCTGCTCGCGCTCCACCGTGCCGCCGAGCACTTCGGCGTAGAAACCGGCCAGCGCGTCGGGATCCGGACAGTCCAGGACCACCACACCGAGCTTCGCGAGAGCCATGTCGACCTCCTTCTGTTACCTGTAGAGCCGGGTAACCGGTAACGGTGACCTCATGCTCCCCGCAAAGGGGTAACGTCGCAACCATGTACGAGAGATCGGCCGCTCCCGGAGGTCTGGCGCTGATCGAGTCCCTGGTCAACACCGTGGACCTGGCGGACGGCACCGACGCGCTGGACACCGAGGAGGGGCGCCGGGTTTTCGGGATCACCGAGGACGGGCTCGCGCGGGCGCGGGAGCTGCGGGAGTCGCTGCGGGCCGTCCTGCTCGCCCATGCCGGGCATCCGCCGCACCGGCCCATCGCCCCGCTCGGCGAACTGCTGGCCCGCGCGCCGCTGTACGTCGCCGTGGACGGGCGGGACGGCTCGGCGGCGCTCGCCCCCGCCCCCGCCGCGGACGCGGATCTGTTCTGCCGGGTCGCCGTCGCCGTCGCCGAGGCGCTGGCGGCGGGCACCTGGATGCGGCTGAAGGCGTGCGAGGCCGCGACGTGCCACTGGGCGTACTACGACCGCAGCCCCGCCGGACGCGGCCGCTGGTGCTCGATGCGGGTCTGCGGGGCGCGCGAGAAGATGCGGCGGTACCGGGCCAAGGGGGCGTAAAGCGCGGGAAGCCGGGGCCCTGGGGCACAGGAGGCTGGGGCAAAATGCCAGACGGCGCCGGTTCGGCCGACTGAGCCTCGGCCGAACCCGCGCCGCCTTCCCGGCCCGCCGGACGACGCCCGTCAGGCAAACCTGCCCGCCGGACGACCCGCCCGCCGGGCAACCCGTCTGTCGGGCGACCCGCGCGCGGACGACGCCCGCCCGACGACCTGCCCGTCAGGCAAGCCTGCCTGTCGGATGATCCGCCCGCCGGGCGACCCGGCTGCCGGACGACGCCCGTCGGACGATCCGGCCGCCGGGCAACCCGTCTGTCGGGCAACCCGTCTGTCGGGCGACGCACTGGGACAGCCTGCCCGTCAGACAAGCCTGCCCGCCGGACGACCCGCCTGTCGGACGATCCGCCCGCCGGGCAAGCCTGCCTGTCGCACGACCCGCCCGCCGGACGACGCCCGTCAGGCAAGCCTGCCCGCCGGACGATCCGGCCGCCGGGCAACCCGTCTGTCGTACGACCCGCGCGCCGGACGACGCCCGTCAGGCAAGCCTGCCTGCCCGACGACCCGCCTGCCGGGCAACCCGTCCGCCGGACAACCTGCCCCTCAGGCAAACCTGCCTGCCGGATGACCCGCCCGCCGGACGACGCCCGTCAGACAAGCCTGCCCAGTCGGGCGACCCGGCCGCCGGACAACCTGCCCGTCAGGCAAACCTGCCCGTCGGGCGACCCGCTCGTCAGGCGGTCGGCCGCCCCATCGCCCGGTACGTCCAGCCCGCACGGCGCCACAGCTCCGGGTCGAGGGTGTTGCGCCCGTCGAGCAGCACCCGTGCCGCCGCGACCGCGCCCAGCCGGGCCGGGTCCAGCTCGCGGAACTCGCGCCACTCGGTCAGGTGCAGCACGACGTCCGCGCCGCGCACCGCGTCGAGCGCCGACTCGGCGTAGCCCAGGGTGGGGAAGACCTTGCGGGCGTTGTCCATGCCCTTCGGGTCGTACACCGTCACCTGGCCGCCCTGGAGGTGTATCTGGCCGGCCACGTTCAGCGCGGGCGAGTCGCGGACGTCGTCCGAGTCGGGCTTGAAGGTGGCGCCGAGCACCGCGACCCGCTTGCCGAGGAAGGAGCCGCCGCCCAGCGCCTCGCGGGCCATCTCCACCATCTGGCCGCGCCGGCGCATGTTGATGGAGTCGATCTCCCGCAGGAAGGTCAGCGCCTGGTCCGCGCCCAGCTCGCCGGCGCGGGCCATGAACGCCCGGATGTCCTTGGGCAGGCAGCCGCCGCCGAAACCGATCCCGGCGCGCAGGAACTTGCTCCCGATCCGGTCGTCGTGCCCGATCGCCTCCGCCAGCTTGGCCACGTCGCCGCCGCCGGCCTCGCAGACCTCCGCCATCGCGTTGATGAACGAGATCTTGGTGGCGAGGAAGGAATTGGCGGCGGTCTTCACCAGTTCGGCGGTGGGGAAGTCGGTGACGACGAAGGGAGTGCCCTCGCCGATCGGCGTCGCGTACACCTCGCGCAGCAGCTTCTCGGCCCGCTCGCTGCGCACCCCGACCACGATCCGGTCCGGGTGCAGGGTGTCCTCGACGGCGAAGCCCTCGCGCAGGAACTCCGGGTTCCAGGCCAGCTCGGCGTCGCCGCCCGCGGGGGCGTGCCCGGCGAGGTAGGCGGCCAGCCGGTCGGCCGAGCCCACCGGCACCGTGGACTTGCCGACCACCAGGGCGGGGCCGCGCAGATGGGGGGCGAGGGAGGCGATCGCGGAGTCGACGTACGACATGTCGCAGGCGTACTCGCCGTGCTTCTGCGGGGTGTTGACACACACGAAGTGCACATCGCCGAAGGCGCCGACCTCGGCCCAGTCGGTGGTGAAGCGGAGCCGCCCGGTTGACCCCTCGATGCCGGTCACGTGCCGGCGCAGCAGCTCGTCGAGGCCCGGCTCGTACATCGGGGTCTCGCCGCGCTCCAGCAGGGCGATCTTCTCGGGTACGACATCCAGGCCCAGCACCTCGAACCCCAGCTCGGCCATGGCCGCGGCGTGGGTGGCGCCGAGATACCCGGTGCCGATCACGGTGATCTTCAGGCTCATGGACGCGCTCCAGCTCGGGGATTCTCTCGTGCGGGCCCGAGCATAGCCGGGCCGGTCGGGGGGCAACTTTCCCGCTGTCGCCAACCTCACGTAGGCGAGTCGGGGACAGGGCCCTAAAATTTGAGTTACTTAACGGTAATTAGCGTTTGTAATGTCCGTGATGCGTCATCATCACTGCGTCTTTGGAGCGTGAGAGACCTTGGCCGGATCGGCTGACTTCGACCTGTACCGCCCGTCCGAGGAGCACGACATGCTCCGCGACGCCGTCCGCTCCCTGGTCGAGGCGAAGATCGCGCCGTACGCCGCCGCGGTGGACGAGGAGGCCCGCTTCCCGCAGGAGGCACTCGACGCGCTGGTGGCCAACGACATGCACGCCGTGCACGTCCCCGAGGAGTACGGCGGCGCCGGCGCCGACGCGCTCGCCACGGTCATCGTGATCGAGGAGGTGGCCCGCGCCTGCGTCTCCTCCTCCCTGATCCCCGCGGTGAACAAGCTGGGCTCGCTCCCCGTGATCCTCTCCGGCTCCGAGGAGCTGAAGAAGAAGTACCTGGGCCCGCTGGCCAAGGGCGACGCGATGTTCTCGTACTGCCTCTCCGAGCCGGACGCGGGTTCGGACGCGGCCGGCATGAAGACCAAGGCGGTCCGCGACGGCGACCACTGGATCCTCAACGGTGTCAAGCGCTGGATCACCAACGCGGGCGTCTCCGAGTACTACACGGTCATGGCCGTCACCGACCCGACCAAGCGCTCCAAGGGCATCTCGGCCTTCGTGGTGGAGAAGTCGGACGAGGGCGTCTCCTTCGGCGCCCCCGAGAAGAAGCTCGGCATCAAGGGCTCCCCGACCCGCGAGGTCTACTTCGACAACGTCCGCATCCCCGCCGACCGCATGATCGGCGAGGAGGGCACGGGCTTCATGACGGCGATGAAGACCCTGGACCACACCCGCATCACCATCGCCGCCCAGGCGCTCGGTGTCGCGCAGGGCGCCCTGGACTACGCCAAGGGCTACGTCCAGGAGCGCAAGCAGTTCGGCAAGGCGATCGCCGACTTCCAGGGCATCCAGTTCATGCTCGCGGACATGTCGATGAAGATCTCCGCCGCCCGCGCCCTGACCTACCAGGCCGCCGCCGCCTCCGAGCGCGGCGACGCCGACCTGACCTACCTGGGCGCCGCCGCCAAGTGCTTCGCCTCGGACGTCGCCATGGAGGTCACCACCGACGCCGTCCAGCTCCTCGGCGGCTACGGCTACACCCGCGACTACCCGGTCGAGCGCATGATGCGCGACGCCAAGATCACCCAGATCTACGAGGGCACCAACCAGGTCCAGCGCATCGTCATGGCGCGCAACCTGCCGTAACGGCGCACGCATGACCGGAAGGCGTCCCGCGGGGCGCCTTCCGTGCGTTCGGGCGGCCTTACGACCGGTCGGTCACATGCGAGGGCGGTCCTGGCGACGTAGGACGGAAGCACACGGGACCCATGCACAGGGTCCCCCTGCTCCGAGGAGGAGCCATGGCCCAGCCCGGAACGACGATGCCCGCCATGACCCAGCAGATGCAGGACTGCATCGAGGCCTGCATGAACTGCCACAGCGTCTGCGAGGAGACCATGAGCTCCTGCATGCAGCAGGGCGGGCAGGCGCAGATGCAGATCATGCGCGCGCTCATGGACTGCTCCGAGACGACCCGGATGTGCGCCGACATGATGATGCGCCGCTCGCCCATGTCGGGCGAGATGTGCGCGATGTGCGCCAAGGCGTGCGACATGGCCGCCGAGGCGTGTATGGCCATGCCCGACGACCCACAGCTGATGCGCTGCGCGGAGGCGTGTCGCACGTGCGCCCGGATGTGCCGCGCGATGGCCATGTGACCACGGCGGAGGGCGGCCGGTGTTGCCGCACGGGGGCCTGCCCGCCCGCGCGGCGGCCCGGCCGCCCCTGTCGCGCCGTCCTGGCTAGCTGCCGGAGACCGTGATCTTCTGGTCGTTGTTCAACTCGTCCACCAGCGTCTTCACCTTCGCCTTGTCCCAGACGAGGTTGCCGCCGGTGGAGCCGGAGATGGGCATGTTCATGGACGTGCCGTCACCGCCGTTGACGCCCTTCATGGCCCAGAACATCGAGGCCAGGTCCCACAGGGACATGTCCTTGTCCACGATCAGCGAGTCCAGACCCGCGCCCATGGTCGGATAGAACCTGAACGGGTTCAGCACGGTCGAGGGCGTCGCCACCTCGTGGGCCAGCGCCGACAGGAACTTCTGCTGGTTCTTGGTCCGCTGCAGGTCGGAGGCGGCGAAGGCGTGCCGGGTGCGCACGAAGGCGAGCGCCTGCCGGCCGTTCAGGGTCTGCTTGCCGGCCTTGAAGTCGGCGCCGGACCACTTGTCCTTGAAGCCCTTGTCGATGTCGATCTGGACCCCGCCGACCGCGTCCACGATGTTGGCGAAGCCCTCGAAGCCGATCTCCACGTAGTGATCGATGTGCAGCCCGGTGTTGTACTCGATCGTGCGCACCAGCAGCGTCGGCCCGTCCTCGGCGTAGGCCGCGTTCAGCTTCTCCTGCCGGCCCGTGGCGGGGTAGACCTTCCCGGAGGTCGAGCCCTTGTACGAGGGGATCACCACGTTCGAGTCGCGCGGCAGCGAGATCAGCGTGTCGCCGTTGTCGCCGACGTGCAGGATCATCATCGAGTCCGTGCGCTTGCCCTCGGCGGCGCCGGTGTGCAGCTTCTGCTCGTCCGCCTTGGACATGCCCTCACGGCTGTCCGAGCCGACGATCAGATAGTTGGTGCCGGACCCCGACTGCGGCCGGTCGATCACCTTGGACAGGTCGACCTCGCGGCGCAGCTTGGAATCGGCCCAGAAGTAGGTCGCGACCGATGTGACGATCAGCACGGTCACCAGGGTGATCGCGGTCCACTTGATCCGCCGCCGCCAGTTCGGGGCGGGTCTCTGGCCTGCGCCCGGCGCGCCACCGGGGCCCCGGCCGCCGGGGGTGCCGTAGACCTGGCCGGTGTTGTAACCGCTGTCGTACTCGCTGTCGTAGCCGCCGTCCGCGTACGACGGCTGCTGCGGAACGCCGGCCCCGTACTGCGGTGCCGCCGGGCCGCGCCGCACCTGGCGCATCGCGCGGGCGCCTTCGGGCTGTGCGCCGCCACTGCCGCGTCCATAGCGGGGGCCGCGGTTGTCGTCGGACCATGCCTCGGGCCAGTCATTCATGCCGACCAGTGTGCAGGGCTCCGCCGTATGGCTTACAAGAGCTGTCGGAAAATAAGGGCGGCGCTGTTGCGAAGCTGACACAAATTCCGCGAAAGCGGCTTCGGCATAAGGTGGAGGGCATGACAGACCAGGCCACGGAGTCGGAAGCAGTGGAACCGGATATTCCGGGCAAGCCCACGTCCGCGTCGCGCACCACGCTCAGCCACATCATGACCCACAACGACACCAACCTGCTGGGTACGGTGCACGGCGGGGTGATCATGAAGCTGGTGGACGACGCGGCGGGAGCCGTGGCCGGCCGGCACTCCGGCGGCCCCGCCGTCACCGCTTCCATGGACGAGATGGCCTTCCTCGAACCGGTCCGCGTCGGTGACCTGGTCCATGTGAAGGCGCAGGTCAACTGGACCGGCCGGACCTCCATGGAGGTCGGCGTACGGGTCCTCGCCGAGCGCTGGAACGAGTCCGACCCGCCCACCCAGGTCGGCTCGGCCTACCTGGTCTTCGCCGCCGTGGACGCCGACGGCAAGCCCCGCCAGGTGCCCCCGGTGATACCGGAGACCGACCGGGACCGGCGCCGCTACCAGGAGGCGCAGATCCGCCGCACCCACCGGCTGGCCCGCCGCCGCGCCATCCTGGAGCTGCGCGAACAGCGGGCGGCGGACGGGTTCCGGGACTAGCGGACGGGTTCGGGCACCGAAATCGGAGGCGGCCGGGAGAGGTGTCCGCTCAGGCGTCCCCCGAGCAGACCACCTCGTTGCCGCGCACCACGCCCCCGGCGCCCTGCGCCGGGCGCCCCGGATCCTCGAAGCGCACCGCCCGCACGCCCTTGAACCCGTCCCCCGCGATCACCTTCAGCACCGGCCCCTGACCCGGCGCCGCGCGCAGCTCGCTGCCCGGCAGGGCCGCCGCCAGGGTCTGCGCGGAGCGGTCCCAGCGGGGGTCGTACGTGATGACGGTGGTCGGCAGCCGGGCGGGCGCGGTCACCGGCTGATGGGTGGTGGCGAAGCCGGTCGCCGCCAGCTCGGCGTCGATCCGCTTGGCCAGCCCGCTCGTGGCGGTGCCGTTAGCCACCTCGACCCGGATTCCCCGCGGGTCCGTCTCGACGGTCACCGGGGCGTCGGCGGGGTGCGGGCGGGGCGTGCTGAGCGGTTTGTCGTCGCGCAGCGCCTGGAACAGCCGGGCCGAACGGGCCGGGTCCCACTTCAGGGTCGAGCCGACGCCCTTGACCGGGTAGTCCATCCGCCCGATGGGCACGGTCGTGAACTCGGAGGACGAGGGCGAGAAGTTCCGCATCGCGCGCCCGAGGTCGAGCAGCTCGTCGGTGCCGAAGCCCACATCGGCGCGCACGGAACCGAGCACCGCGCGGGTCACGTCCCGGAAGCGCATCGGGTTCAGCAGCACCCCCGAGGACGTCGCTTTGTCGATCAGCGCGGCCAGGAACCGCTGCTGCCGCTTCATCCGGCCCAGGTCGCTCGCCCCGTCCAGGTGCCGTGAGCGCACGTACTGGAGCGCCTCACCGCCCAGCAGGGTGTGCGTGCCGGGCGCGAGGTCGAGCCCGCTGTAGCTGTCCTTCAGCGGCGTCGCCGTACAGATGCGCACCCCGCCGAGGACGTCCACGGTCCTCATGAAGCTGGAGAAGTCGATCTCCAGATAGTGGTCGATCTTCACATGCGTCATGCTCTCGACCGTGCGCACGGTCAGCTGGGGACCGCCCTCGGCGTAGGCCGCGTTCAGCTTGAGCGGGTGCGGGCCGAGCTGCCGGCCGCCGGTCTGGTCCCGGTGCGCGGGGACCTCGGCGAAGGAGTCGCGCGGCAGGCTCACCACCGTGGCCCGCTCCCGGTCCGCCGAGATGTGCACGATCATCATCGTGTCGGTGCAGTGGCAGGGCTGTCCGCCCAGGTGGAAGGCGCGCCGCTGCCGTTCGGTGATCTTGTCCCGGCCGTCGGTGCCGACCAGCAGGATGTTCATCCCGTGGCCCGCCTGCGGCCGGTTCTTCATGTCCTTGAAGGCGTCGACGCGGGCGATCCCCGCGTCCAGGCTGGTGACCACCGCGTGCCCGATGCCCGCGGAGGCGAGCACCACCACCGACAGCGTGGTCATCGCCCGCATGGCCCAGCGTGGCCGTCGTCGGGGCAGGGGCCGCGCCGTCCGCTCGGGCGGGGGCGGCAGCCGGTGGGGCGGCTGCGGGCGGCGCTGGGGTCGCGCCGGGGACCGGGGCGGGCTGGCCAAGGGACACCTCCGGACGAGGCCGTACGTGGGATCCGTGAGCACAGTAGGCCGATACGATCTCCATCCCGCGTCAGAGCCCCGGCGGCGCGCACCGGTGTCCCCCGTTCGCGGTAACGTGATGGCCCTATGAACGCCAAGTCCGACGTGCGGTTCCCCGCTGTATCCGTGATCATGCCCGTCCTCAACGAGGAGCGGCATCTGCGCGGGGCCGTCCAAGCGATCCTCGCGCAGGAGTACGGCGGCGAGATGGAGGTCGTGATCGCCCTGGGTCCGTCCACGGACCGCACGGACGAGATCGCCGCCGCGCTCGTGGCCGAGGACCCCCGCGTCCACACCGTCCCGAACCCGACCGGCCGCACCCCCGCCGCGCTCAACGCGGCGATCAAGGCATCCCGGCACCCGATCGTGGTCCGCGTCGACGGCCACGGCATGCTCTCGCCGAACTACATCGCCACCGCCGTGCGGCTGCTGGAGGAGACCGGCGCGCAGAACGTCGGCGGCATCATGCACGCCGAGGGCGAGAACGACTGGGAGCACGCGGTCGCCGCCGCCATGACCTCCAAGATCGGTGTCGGCAACGCGGCCTTCCACACCGGCGGCGAGGCGGCCCCCGCCGAAACGGTCTACCTCGGGGTCTTCCGCCGCGAGGCGCTGGAGCAACAGGGCGGCTACAACGAGGAGTTCATCCGCGCCCAGGACTGGGAGCTGAACTTCCGCATCCGCGAGGCGGGCGGCCTGATCTGGTTCTCACCGGAGCTGAAGGTCTCGTACCGCCCCCGGCCCTCGGTGCGGGCCCTGGCCAAGCAGTACAAGGACTACGGGCGCTGGCGCCATGTCGTCGCCCGCTACCACTCCGGCTCGATCAACCTGCGCTACCTCGCGCCGCCGACCGCGGTCTGCGCGATCGCCGCGGGCCTGGTGGTCGGCGTGGCCCTGACCCCCTGGGGCCTGGTGGTCCCCGGCGGCTATCTCGCCGCGATCGTCCTCGGCTCCCTGCCCGCCGGCAAGGGCCTGCCCCTCCGGGCCCGCCTCCAGATCCCCGTGGCCCTCGCCACCATGCACATGTCCTGGGGCTGGGGCTTTCTGACCAGCCCGAAGTCCCTGGCGAAGCGGGTCATCGCCTCGCGCCGCCCGGTGGTGCGGAGCGCCGCCTGACGGACGCGGGTGTCGGGCGGAAAAGGCGGGGCCCCTCCGGGAAGGAGGGGCCCCGCCTCGTCGGTGCCGGTGCGGCGTTCACCACTGGTACGGCTTGTACACGTCCATGCAGCCGCCCTTGTCCGCGCCGTTGATGGCGTCGGCGTTGGACGGGAGGTCGCCGGCCTTGGGCTTGGCCTGCTTCGGGAAGGCCGTACCGGTGCGCCAGTCGGCGCCCAGCAGCAGGGTGACGCCGGAGACCGAGGTGGACTGCTTCACCGCGGTGGCCGGCAGGCCCAGCGCCTTGGCCACGCCCTGGGCGTCGCCCTGGAGGTCGGCGCTCGGGTACTCGATCACCGTCTTGTCCTGCGGCGCCGGGGGCGCGGTGTCGGCCGTCGCCCTGCTGTAGCCGTCGGCCGCGAGCGCCTCGGCGATGGTGCGGGCGCGGCCGGGGACCGCCGCCTCGGTGGCCGAGCCGGTGCCGTTCTGGACCAGGACGCCGAGCCTGGACGGATCGGTGGAGGGCGACTTCGACGCCTCCGGCTTGTCCGCGGCCTGCTTGGAACCCGACGCCCCGCCGTTCTTGTCGAGCGGGATGTCGTCCCGGAGCATCTCCCAGAGCTTGCTCGCGTCGGTCGTGTTCGGGATGACGTGGTTGTCGGGATCACGCGGATCCGGCACGTTGGGCATCGTCACGCTCGTGATGCGGTCCGACGGCACGGACTTCATCTCCATGCCGAGGTCGTAGAGCTTCTTGACCGTGCCGATCTCCTCGGAGACCTTGAGGGACTTGATGGCCGCGTCGGACAGGTCCATCAGGCGCCCGGTGTCGGTGAACACGCTCTGCGACTTCAGCGTGCGGAGCATGGAGTTGAGGTACATGTGCTGGGCACGGGCCCGCATCAGGTCGCTGCCCCAGGCGTGCCGGGTGCGCAGCCACTGGAGCGCCTGCACGCCCTTGACCTTGTGCGTCCCGGCGGTCAGCTTCAGCCCGGAGCCGCCGCGCTGGGCCGCGGTCGGGCGGTCCCAGACGTTCTGCTTCACACAGACGTCGACGCCGCCGATGGCGTCCGCCATCCTCACCACGCCCGCGAAGTCGATCGTCATCCAGTGGTCGATGTAGACCCCGGTGAGGTTCTCCCAGGTGGCCAGTGTGCAGCCGGCGCCGCCCCGGCCGAGAGTGGTGTTGATGATGTCGTCGGTGGCCGGATAGACCTTGCCGGTGTCCGGGTCCGTGCACTTGGGGATGTCGACACGGGTGTCGCGCGGGATGCTCACCATCGCGGCGCTCTTGCGGTCCGCGGATATGTGGATGAGCATCTGCACGTCCCCGAGCGGCGGGTCGCCGACGCTGCTCTTGCTGCCGCCGAGCTTCAGGTTCTCCGCCGAGTTACGGCTGTCCGAGCCGATCAGCAGGATGTTCAGCGGGGTCTGTCCGGCCGCGTTCGGGGCGGTCTTCTGCGCCTTCGCGTCACCGCTGTTGCGCTCGCCCTTGCGTATGCTGGCGTTCAGATGCTCGTAATAGAGGTATCCGGCGCCCGCCGTGCCGAGTATGACCACCGCGAGGATCGTCGCCGACCAGCGCAGCGCGCGCCGGCGACGCCGCCGGCCGGCCGTGGCGCCTCCCGGACCGTCCGGACCTCCTGAACCCGAGCCCCCCTTGCGCCGCCCGCCGTGCCGTCCGGCACTCGCTTCCGGGTTCGCCGTCCGCGGGTTGAGCGCCATCGTGTCGTCCACTTCGGCAGCGTCACCCCGCACTTCGCTCTGCGCCACTTTCCCTGCCCTCCCCGCCCTTTTGCGCCATGCGACGGGCCCGTCCCGCGCCGAGTAGTTAGACGCACGACGGGCCCGCAGGGTTACCTATGAGGCGCACTTAACCTCGTTGGCCGTTGACTTGTCGACCTTCGGCGCCTTGTCCGGGGCGGCGATCGGCGTGCCCGCGCCCTTGAAGTCCTTGCCCAGGGTCAGGGTCATCGCGGGCAGTCCCTGGGAGTTGACGACGCTCGAACCGGGCTTGAGCGCCGAGCCGGGCAGCCCCATCAGCGCGGCCAACTCCCGTGCCTGCGCGGCCTGGTCGGGTGCGTATTCCAGCGTGGTCTGCCGCAGCCCGGCCGGGGCGTTGCCCGCGTTCTCCGACTTCAGCACGCCCTCGGTGTTCTGCAGCCAGTCGAGGACCGCCTGCGCGCTGCCCGGCGCCGCCTCGCTGTTGAGGATGCGCACACGTACGTCGCCGGGCGCGGACCTGGTGCCCTTGAGCCGGGCGGCCTGCGCGTCCTTGGCGGCCTTCTCCTTGCGCTTGACGTCGGTGAAGGACACGTCGTTCTGTATGGCCTGGAAGACCGCCGGCGCCTCCGCCTGGTTGAGCACCACCGTCGCGTGGACCTTCTCGGCGGGGTTGTCCACCACCGGCACCGTGGTGAAGGTGATGTTCTTCGGCGGCACCTTCTTGAGTTCGAGCGCCATGTCCTTCAGCGTGTTGATGCTCTTTATGCCGGTGTCGACGGTCAGCGCCTTGGTGGCCGCCTCCGCGAGGTCCATCACCTTCGAGGGGTTGGTGAGGGTGTCGCTGGAGGACATCTTGCGCATCAGCGAGCCCAGGAACTGCTGCTGGACCTTGATGCGGTCCAGGTCGCCCTGGTTGCCGAAGCTGTGCCGGGTGCGCACGAAGGCGAGGGCCTGCTCGCCCTCCACCACCGACTTGCCCGCCGGCAGCTTGAGGTGGGACTCCTTGTCGTCCACCGGGTGCGCGACGCACACCTCGACGCCGCCCACGGCGCTGGTCAGCGTCTTCACCGCGTTGAAGTCGGCCATCATGAAGTGGTCGACGTGTATGCCGGTGACCGCTTCGACGGTGCGCATGGTGCAGCCCGGATCGCGGCCGTCCTGGCCGAGGCTGGTGTTGAAGCGCACGTTGTCCGTGCCGGGGATGACCTTCTTGCTGCCGTCGGGCTGGATGGTCGCGCAGTCCGGGACGTTCACGATCAGGTCGCGCGGGATGCTCAGCGCGGTCGCGTTCGTCCGGTCCTTCGAGACGTGCAGCAGGATGTTGGTGTCCGCGTGCCCCACGCTGCCCGAGTCGCCGTAGCCCTCGTTGCCCTTGCCGGTGCGCTTGTCGGTACCGATGATCAGCAGGTTGAAGGCCTCGTCCTTGCTGAAGCCCTTGGAGCCCGCGTCCCCGACGTCGGTGGCGCTGATGTTGCCTTCGAGGTGCTTGAGATACAGGTATCCGGCGGCGCCGACCGCGACCAGCGCGAAGGCGGTGCCGCCGGCGGTCCACGCCAGCACCTTCTTCGCCTTCGACTTCTTCTTCACCGGCCGCCGGCCGCGCCGCCCCGGTGCGCCCTCGGGCTCGGTGGTACGGCGCCGGGAGGTCCTCGGCGGCGGCACGTTCCCGGCGCGCGCCTTGTCCCCGGCGCGGGAGCCCTCTCGGGTACGGCCCCCGTCCCGGGCCCGCGTCCCGTCCTGGGTGCGTGTCCCGCCCCCCTCGCGCCCGCCGTCCTGCGCGGGCACCGTGCTCATCTCGCGGGTCTCACCGGGCGCCATGTCGTTGCGCCGGCGGCGCCGGGGTCCGTCTCCGTCCTGGGCGGACGGCTTGCGCGGTCCGGGGACCGACTGCGTTCCGGAAGGAGGCAGTCGCAGTTCGTATTCGCCGGTGTTCGGATTGAGTACCCACTGGTCTGCGGGATCGATGTTCTCCGCCCGCCCACGGCCTTGCGCGTCCACGGTTGTCCGAATCCTCCGTCGGGGCCACGCGGCGCCTTCCCCCGCAAAGGCGCTCGGGTCTCGGTGAATCAGTGCACGACCCCAGGTCGGACCTCGTGGCCACGTGCACCGGATCGCTCACACTATCCGCCCAGTTCAGCGTCTAGGGGCCCCGGTGACAAATCCGTCGTCCCTACAACTGGGCAATCCGCCTCATTTTCCGAGCGGAAGCCGGACGACGCGGTGAACGCCTTAGGCACAGCCCTGCTCGGCGGCCGTGTTCCCGGCGTAGGTGGGCGCGGGGGAAGGGCTGCTCTTGGTGTCCTTCCGCGGCGCCGGCGGCTTCTCGGACGCCTGCCCGGCGACCACCACCGGCTGGTCCGCACGCAGCCGCTGGAACAACTTCTCGGCCTCGGGCTCCACGAGTTGGTCGCGGTCGGCGTCGTAGACGTACTGCTCCCTCGGCACCGTCAGGAACTGCATCCGCCCGGTGGGGATGCCGCGCAGTGTCCGCACCAGCCGGTACAGGTCGCCCAGATCCGCGAGGCCCGGATCGGTGGTCAGCGAGGAGGCCGCCGCGTCCAGGACGGCGTACAGCCGCAGCGGGTTCAGCAGTACGTCGTTGCCGCGCACCCTGGTGACCAGCGCGCCGAGGAATCGCTGCTGGCGCCGCATCCGCTCGGTGTCGCTGCCGTCGCCCAGCGACTCGCGGGCCCGTACGTAGCCGAGGGCCTGCTCGCCGTCGAGCGTGACCTCGCCCGCGGGCAGCCTGAGCCGCGCGGCCTTGTCGTCGATGGGCTCCTTCAGGCAGACCCGTACCCCGTCCACGGCGTCCACCATGTCCTTGAACCCGCTGAAGTCCACGACCATGTGATGGTCGACGCGGATGCCCGTGAGCTTCTCCGCGGTGCGCACCGTGCACGCCGAACCGCCCAGCTCGAAGGCGTGGTTGAACATCGCGAACACCGGCCGGCCGCGGGTGCCGTCGCCCTGGAGGCAGTCGGGGATGTCCACCATCAGGTCCCGCGGCACGGACACGGCGGTGGCGCTGCGCCGGTCCGCCGCCAGGTGCAGCAGGATCGTCGTGTCCGACCGCTGACTGCCCAGGTCCCGCCCGTAGCGGGAGTTTCCGTCCCCGGCCCGGCTGTCGGACCCGATCAGCAGGATGTTCTGCGCGCCGGGCGCCACGACCGCGGGCCGCTCGCGCGCGTACCGGCCCAGCTCGGCGGCCGCCGCGTCATCGGCCCGGATATGGGCACTGAGCCGGGCGTACGCCGCCCACCCCGCCCCGACGGCCGCCACCACCAGGAGCGCCGCCCCGAGCCCCGCCCCCTTGGCCCACCGCCGCCGACGCCGCCGCGCCAGCCCGGCCCCGGTCGCGGACGACCCGTCGGCGGGAGCGGGGGAGTGGATCATGGCGTCGGTCCCTCGGGGTGCGGGAGGTGCTTCCTGGTACTCCTACGACGATGGGCGGAAGGGCGCAGCGGGGCGCCCGCTGCTACTCCAAGGGGAGGACGCACCGCTACCCGAGGGGCGCGGGGACGCGCGCGACAGGCCACGACGCACCGGCACCCGGCATCCGGCCGCCGTCATCCGCGCGCGGTCACCGCCGTACCGCCGTCACCTTCTCGCTCTCGATCCGCTTCGCCAGCGCCTCCTCGTCCAGGCGCTCCAGATTCCGGCAGAGCACCACGGACCCCCCGCTGGCCAGCGGCGCGAACAGCCCCGCGCTGAGCCCTTCCCAGGTGTCGTACGGCAGCCCCGACAGCAGTCGCGAACCGGGCCCCGTCAGCTCCAGCCCGGCCGCGTCGGCGAGGGCCTTCTGCACGACCTCGGCCCCGCTGAACTCCGCGCCGGCCACGATCAGCGCCGACTCCCCGCCGTACGCGGAGGCGAACCGGTCGCCCTGGCCCGGCACCTCCACGGCGTAGTCGAGGAACCCCTGCGGCGGCTGCGGGAACCGACCGCCGAGCGGCCGCAGGGACAGCGCGACCCGTTCGCCCCGGCACGCCCGCGCGGCCTCCAGCGTGTCCGGGCCGCCGACGACCACGTCGGCCGCCGCGGGGTCGCCGGCCACGTCCGCGACCGCGCCCACCGAGGCGCAGGCCAGCAGCCACACCGCGGTCTGCCAGTGCGCGGGCAGCAGCAGCGCGACCCGGTCGCCGGGTTCGACGGAGAGGTCGCCCTGGAGGAGGTTCGCGGTCTTGGCCACCCAGTTGGCGAAGGTGGCGACCGAGAGTTCGACGCGTTCGCCGGTGGCATCGTCGTAGAAGGTCACCAGCGGGCGGCCGGGATCCGCGGCGAGGGCGGAAGTCAGCAGGTCGGCGGGGGTGCGATCGGTGGCGTTCACCCGGCACAGGGTACGCGCGCGCAGGCGCGCCGCGAGGGCGCGTCTCTCACTGATCTCACACCCGTCTCATGGCTAACCGCGTGGCCGTCACGGCCTCCGTCGCTACCGTCTGCATACACTGACCGGCCGATACGAGTAGAACGAGACAGTTCGGCCGGTCCCGGCAGGAAGCAGAGACGACAGGTGACAGAAGCGATCCTCCTGGTCGGCGGCAAAGGCACCCGGTTGCGCCCGCTCACCGTGCACACGCCCAAGCCCATGGTCCGGGCCGCGGGCGTGCCGTTCCTCACCCATCAGCTGGCGAGGGCGAGAGCCGCGGGCGTCGAGCACATCGTCCTTGCCACCAGCTATCTGGCCGAGGTCTTCGAGCCGTACTTCGGCGACGGCTCGGCGCTGGGCCTCCGCCTCGAATACGTCACCGAGGAGGAACCCCTCGGCACCGGCGGGGCGATCCGCAACGTCGCCTCGCGGCTGCATTCGGGACCCGACGAGCCGGTGCTGATCTTCAACGGCGACATCCTGACGGGCCTGGACATCCGGGCCCTGGTCGACACGCACGAGTCGACGGGCGCGGACGTCTCGCTGCATCTGACGAAGGTGTCCGACCCGCGGGCCTACGGCCTGGTGCCGACCGACGAGACGGGCCGGGTCCTGGCGTTCCTGGAGAAGCCGCAGACGCCGGAGGAGATCGTCACCGACCAGATCAACGCGGGCGCCTATGTCTTCCGGCGCTCGGTCATCGACACGATCCCGGCGGGCCGGCCGGTGTCGGTGGAGCGCGAGACGTTCCCCCAGCTGCTCGCGGCCGGGGCACACCTCCAGGGCATGGTCGACTCGACGTACTGGCTGGACCTCGGCACCCCGGCGGCGTTCGTGCGCGGCTCGGCGGACCTGGTGCTCGGGCGGGCGCCGTCGCCCGCGGTGCCGGGGCGCTGCGGCGACCGGCTGGTGCTGCCGACGGCGCGGGTGGCGCCGGACGCGAAGCTGACCGGGGGCACGGTGGTGGGGGAGGGCGCGTTCGTCGCCGAGGGCGCGCGGATCTTCGGCTCGACGATCCTGCCGGGGGCGGTCATCGAGCCGGGCGCGGTCATCACCGACTCCCTCATCGGCGCCCGCGCCCGCGTCGGCGCCCGCTCCGTCCTCACCGGCACGGTCATCGGCGACGGCGCGGTCATCGGCCCCGACAATGAGCTCCGCGAGGGGGCGCGGGTGTGGTGCGATGCGCGTATTCCGGCGGGGGCGGTGCGGTTCTCGTCCGACCAGTAGGTCCAGCGGGCCCGCACGACGATGGCGGGCCCCTACGGGACGGGGGTGCGGCCGCCCCCTACGGGATGCGCCCTACGGGATGCGTGGGGGCGGTGCGGGCGGATCGCCGGGTGCGGGCGGGCCGTGGCTGATCGCGCGGTTCCCCGCGCCCCTTCGGGGGCGATTGATCGCTCGGCCGCGGGCAGTCGTGCCGCGCGGGGTCCTGGGGGTCCCCCCAGCGTCCACCCCCGCCTCAGCTCACAGCAACCCGATGTCCACCCGAGGCATCTTCGGCACCCGCCGCGCCGGGGCGAGGCCGCTCAACAGGATCAGCCGGGCGGCACGATGCCGTTGCCCCGCGTACGGCTCCAGCAGACGCAGCATCTCGGAGTCGTCGGCGTACCGGTTCCCCGCCAGCACCCACCCCACGATCCCCGGCAGGTGCAGGTCTCCGACCGTCACCTCGTCCGGCGCCCCGTGACTGCGCTGCACGACCTCCGCCGACGTCCACACCCCCACTCCCGGCACCACCTGCAACCGCGCTCGGGCCTCCGCGGCCGGCATCCCCGCGGCCTGCTCCATCCGCGCGGCCACCCGCACCGCCCGCAGGATCGTGGACGCGCGCTTGTCGTCGACTCCGGCCCGGTGCCACTCCCAGGAGGGGATCAGCGCCCATGTCCGCGCCGCGGGCATGACGGACATCGGCCGTTCACCGAGCCCCGCCGGCCCCGGCGCGGGCTCCCCGAACCGCCGTACGAGCAGCCGCCACGCCCGGTACGCCTCATCCGTCGTGACCTTCTGCTCCAGCACCGACGGGATCAACGACTCCAGCACCAGCCCGGTCCGCGTCAGCCGCAACCCCGGCCGCCGGTGCCGCGCCAGTGCCACCACCCGGTGCCGGGGCACGAACGCCGCCGGATCGTCGGCCGCGCCGAGCAGCGCGGGCAGGCCGTCGAGCAGCCACTCCGCGCCGGGTCCCCACGCCTCGCCGAGCACCTCACCGCCGTACGCCCGCACCCGCAGGGTGCCCGGCCCGGCCGGGGTGCGGCACGCCCGCCACACCGACCCGTCCGCCGTCGCCCGGAACGTCGGATCGGCGGGCCCGCGTCTGAGCGGTCCGAGCACCAGCCCGAGATCGAGCGGCCCCTCGGGCACCCACCGCCGCACCCGCGCGGGCACCACGGCCTGCCGCGGTATCCCGGCCGCACCACCGCCCGCGGACACGCCGGCCTGCCCGCCGCGCACGGTGGTGCGCGTGGGCCGCTGAACGAAACGTCCTGCCACGGATCAGATCCTCAAGATGCCGGTACGGCCGCTGCACGCGGTGCCGCCCTTCGAGACTAGGGCCTCGGGACGAGATCCCCGCCTCGTCTCACCGCACCTCGATGAACGCCTGTGCGTCCCGCTCCCCCCGAGGCTTCGGCGCCTGGGCCGGGTGACCGATCGCCACGGCGCCCATCGGATCCCACTCCGGGGGCAGCCCGAGCGTCTCGCGGACCACGTCCCGGCAGAACATCGTGGACGACACCCAGGCCGAGCCGAGGTGCTCCCCGGCCAGCGCCACCAGGAAGTTCTGCACGCCCGCGCCCATGGCGACGACGAACATCTCCCGCTCGGCGGTGTCGCGCCGCTCGTCCCCGTAGTGGTGCGAGCCGTCCATGACGAGGCAGGGCACCGCCAGATACGGCGCGCCGCGCAGCACCTCGCCGCGCCGGACCCGCTTGGCGATGGACTCCTCGCTCCTGCCGTCCCGGCGCAGGTCGGCGATCCAGGCGTCCCGCATCGCGTCCAGCAGCCGGTTCCGCGACTCGGCGGATTCCAGCAGCACGAACCGCCAGGGCGTGGTGTGGTGCGGCGCGGGCGCGGTCACGGCCGCGGCCACCGCCCGCCGCACCGCACCCGGATCCACCGGCCTGTCGTTGAACGCCCTTACGGTGCGCCTCAGGGTCACGGCCTCGCGGACCGCCTCGGAGGTGCCGAGCCGGAACATGTCGTCGGCCGCGGAGCGCACCAGCGCCCGCGCGCCGGTGTCCGCCTCGCCGCCCAAGTCCACCATGCGCGCGAGGCCCCGCACCACTGCGACCGGCCGCCCCCCGGCCTTGCCCTTGACCAGGTCGCCGGCGGCGGCCAGCTCGTCCGCCGTGGCCACCACGGTGGCGGTGAGCGGATTGCCGTACGCGTCCGTGCCCCCGCGCAGATCGTCCAGCACCCGCACCCCGGCGGCGCCGATCGCCACGTCCGTCAGCCCCGCGCGCCAGGGCCGCCCGAAGGTGTCACTGACGATCACCCCGACCTCGACCCCGAGGGTGTCGCGCAGTCCGTCGCGGATCGCCCGTGCGGACGCGTCCGGGTCCTCGGGGAGCAACAGCACGGTCCCGGCGGGGGTGTTGGAGGCGTCGACCCCGGCCGCGGCCATGACCAGGCCCTGCCGGTTCTCCACGATCCGCAGGGTGCCCCGGCGGGCGACGACCCGCACGGCCTCCGCGTCGATCGCGGCCTCCCGGTCGTCGGCCTGGACGATCCGGCCCTCCGCCTTGGACACGATCTTGGAGGTGACGATCACCACATCCCCGTCCGCCAGGGCGGGTTCGGCGGCCGCGATCAGCTTGGCGAGGTCGTCGCCGGGCTGCACCTCGGGCAGCCCGGCGGGAGCCCACACCTGGAACGCGGGATGCCCCGCGCGGTTCGCGCTCACGCGTCGCGCACCTCCTCGGCCAGTGCCAGTGCCTCCCGCGCCATCTGCGCGGTCGCGGCCACGTCGGTCATCATCAGCGGCACCGCCCGGCAGCGGATGCCGTCGGCCTCCACGCGCTCCACCGACCCGGCGTCCACGGTGTCGACCAGCCAGCCGTCCAGCAGGCCCGAGCCGTAGTGCTCGGCGACCGCGGCGGCCGTGGACTCCACACCGACCGCGGCGAGCACCTTGTCGGCCATCCCGCGCACCGGCGCGTCGCCGACGATGGGGGACAGGCCGACCACGGGCACCCCCGCCTCCGCGATGGCTTCCCTGATGCCGGGGACCGCGAGGATCGTGCCGATGGACACGACCGGGTTGGACGGCGGGAAGAGGATGACGTCCGCCTCCGCGATGGCCTCCAGGACGCCGGGGGCCGGCTTGGAGTGCTCGGCGCCGACCGGCACCACCGCCTCGGCGGGCACACCGGCCCGCATCCGCACCCAGTACTCCTGGAAGTGGACCGCCTTGCGTTCGCCGTCGATCTCGACGGCCACATGCGTCTCCACCCGGTCGTCGGTCATCGGGATCAGCTTCACGCCCGGCTTCCACCGGTCGCACAGCGCCTCGGTGACCGCGCTCAGCGGATAGCCGGCGCCGAGCATCTGCGTCCGCACGATGTGCGTGGCGAAGTCCCGGTCGCCGAGCCCGAACCACTCGGGCCCGACCCCGTAGGCCGCCAGTTCCTCCTTGAGATGGAAGGTCTCCTCGGACCGCCCCCAGCCCTGCTCCTCGTTGATGCCGCCGCCCAGCGTGTACATCACCGTGTCGAGGTCCGGGCAGACCTTCAGCCCGAAGAGGTGGATGTCGTCGCCGGTGTTGCCGATGACCGTGACGTCCGCGTCCGGCGCGGCCTGCTTGAGACCGCGCAGGAACCGGGCACCACCGATGCCGCCTGCCAGAACCACAATGCGCATGGGACCCAGTCTTGCAGGAGGGTCCGACAGCGCGTCAGGCAGTCACCGGACGCGCCTCGCAGAAGGGGGAGGCACCCGCACCGGCGTGCGAAGCGGGGTGCATGGGCATCTCGGTGAGCCCCGGATAGTAGATGTGCAGGCTGACGGCCGGTTCCAGCGCGTCGTTGACGACCTCGTGCGCGTACCCCGGCGCGAACACGTGCTGGGCGCCGGGCGTGAGCGTCCTGGAGCCGTGCCGGGTGTGCTCGGTGAGCGTGCCCTCCAGGACGGTGAGGACGCCGGAGGAGCGGCCGTGGTCGTGCCGCCCGGTGCCCTGCCCCGGCACCCAGGACAGCAGCCAGACCTCGTATCCGGGGCCGGTGCGCAGCCGGTGGTACCAGCGGGTCGTGGCGTCGTAGCGCACGAGGTCCGCCCACTGGGCGCGGTCGGCGGCGATGGCGCGGGCCAGGCCCGCGAACTCCGCGACGGTGGCCGGGTGCTCGCGCGGTGGCTGCAGCAGGTGCGGCACCTCGAGCAGGTCACCGGCGATCTGGAGGTCGTTGTCGCTGTTCATGGGGTGTGCTGGTTCCTCGGCGGAGAAGAGTGGAAGCCCGGCGGGAGGGGCTGCGAAGGAAGAACGGCCGAGCCCGCGCGGGGGGCGGGGCGTCGGCGGCGGCCGGAGCGGAGACCCGGACAAGCGGGAGGGGTCGGCTCAACAGCTGGAACAGCGACAACAGCTACAGCGGGCCCGGACAGCACCGTGGGACCCGGCGGGGCGGGTCGAGGTGGATACCGAGTTCGCGAGCATGCCCCCTAGGACAACGGTTCACACCTGCACTGTCAACCGGATGCCCGCCATGTGGGACACATTTCACCTCATCCGGGTCATCTGCCCGCGGTGAGGTTTGCTGCTCGGGAAGCCGGGACACATGGGGCACATCCGAGCGCTCGACGAGCGGTGCAACGCGATCGAACGTCGGGACGTCTTTCTCCGTACAGGAGCCGTGCGGGTGCCGGAACAGGGCCGCGCGGGTGCCGGGCGGAGTGCGGCGTCCGACGGATGTCGACCGCGCGGTCGGCCGTGTGTCGGGGTTTATGCCGATTTGAACACTTTCCGCATGGCCTTGGTTCCGCAGAGTGAATAACGGGCTCAATAGCAGATCTCGGCTTGACTCGCCCGGAGCAGCACACTTGTAATTTCACTCGTGTCGTTCAGCCGAAATCGGTAACGGCTACGCACGGGGACGTGAAAGACAGACGAGGGGCGCACATGACCGAGCTGGTGCAGCAACTGCTGGTCGACGACGCGGACGAGGAACTCGGCTGGCAGGAGCGCGCGCTGTGCGCCCAGACCGACCCCGAGTCCTTCTTCCCCGAGAAGGGCGGCTCCACCAGAGAGGCCAAGAAGGTCTGCCTCGCCTGCGAGGTCCGGTCCGAATGCCTCGAATACGCACTCGCCAACGACGAGCGCTTCGGTATCTGGGGCGGCCTGTCCGAGCGGGAGCGCCGCCGGCTGAAGAAGGCCGCCGTCTGACCGCGCGCCGGCGGCGCGGGCACCCGGTACATACCCGCGCCATACCCGAGAAAACATCACGAACGGCCCGCTGCCCGTGGGTTATCCACAGGCGGCGGGCCGTCGTCGTGGGCAGCCGATAGTGTGGTCGCTCGTCCGAGACGCCCCGCTGTCCCCGCGAGCCCATCGAGGCCCTGGGGGCGCGGGTGTCCACCGCAGTCCAGCGAACCGGGGCCCGTACCTCGATGTCCGTGCACAGCCATACGGCCGCCCAAGACCCGGCCGCCGCAGCAGCGTTCGACCCAGCCCGCCAGGCGGCGTTCGATCCGGCCCGTCCGCCCGAGTTTCCGCGTCACGTCGTCACCGCCGTCCTCGTCTCCCACGACGGCGCGCGCTGGCTGCCCGACGCGATCGCCGGGCTGCTCGGCCAGGAGCGCCCCGTCCAGCACGCGGTGGCCGCCGACACCGGCAGCGCGGACGACTCCGCCCAGCTGCTGGGCGAGGCCCTAGGCGACGCGGGCGTGCTGCACCTCGCCCGCCGCACCGGCTTCGGCCAGGCCGTCGAGGAGGCGAGCCGCACCGCCCCCCTCCTCACCCCGGACGAGCTGCCGTACCTCAAGCGCCCCAGCGGCTGGGACCCGGCCACCCGCACCTGGCGCGACGACGCCTACGACCTCCCCGAACTGCCGTACGGCGAACCGATCCAGTGGCTCTGGCTGCTGCACGACGACTGCGCCCCCGAACCCGACGCCCTCGCCCAGCTCCTGAGGGTCGTCGAGAACGAACTCGAACTCGGCCGCGACGACGTGGCGATCGTCGGCCCCAAACTCCGCGGCTGGTACGACCGCAGGCAACTGCTGGAAGTCGGCGTCTCCATCGCCAACTCCGGCCGCCGCTGGACCGGTCTGGACCGCCGCGAACAGGACCAGGGCCAGCACGACCACGTCCGCACCGTGCTGTCCGTCTCCACCGCCGGCATGCTGATCCGCCGCGACGTCTTCGAACAGCTCGGCGGCTTCGACCGCCGGCTGCCCCTGATGCGCGACGACGTGGACCTGTGCTGGCGCGCCCACCTCGCCGGCCACCGCGTCCTGATCGCCCCCGAGGCGGTCGTACGACACGCCGAGGCCGCCTCGCGCGAGCGCCGCGCCGTGGACTGCGTGGGCCGCACCGCCGCCTCCCCGCACAAGGTCGACAAGGCCGGCGCCGTCCACACCCTGCTCGCCAACACCCGTACGGCCGCGCTGCCCTGGGTGCTGATCCGGCTCGTCCTCGGCACCCTCCTGCGGACCGTCGCCTACCTCGTCGGCAAGGTACCGGGCCAGGCCGTCGACGAGATCCGCGGCCTGCTGGGCACCCTGCTGCGGCCCGAGCGGATCATCGCCGCCCGGCGCCGCCGCGGCACCCCGAAGATCGGCAAGGACGAACTGCGCGCCCTCTTCCCGCCCCCCGGCGCCACCATCCGCGCCACCGTGGAACAGTTCGCGGGCAACTTCACCGGCGGCTCCGACACCGACACCACGGCCGGCCGGCACGGCGGCGCCGTGGAGTCCGGGCCCGGCGGCGACGACGCCGACTTCCTGGAGGTCGAGCAGTTCGTCCGCCTCAAGCGGATCGCCCGCAGGCCCGGACCGGTCCTCTTCCTCGCCCTGCTGGTCATCTCCCTGGTCGCCTGCCGCGCCCTGCTCGCCGGCGGCGCGCTCGGCGGCGGCGCCCTGCTGCCCGCCCCGGCGGGCGCCGGGGACCTGTGGTCCCGCTTCGCGGACGCCTGGCACCCGGTCGGCGCCGGCGGCACCCCCGCCGCACCGCCCTACCTCGCCATCGTCGCCACCCTGGCCACCCTGCTGTTCGGCTCCGCCGGAGTCGTGGTCACCGGGCTGCTGGTCTGCTCGGTGCCGCTCGCCGGATTCACCGCCTACTTCGCCTCCCGGCCCCTGGTCACCTCCCGGCTGCTGCGCGCCTGGGCGGCCATCGCCTACGCCTTCCTGCCCGCCACCACCGGCGCCCTGGCCGGCGGCCGCATCGGCACCGCCGTACTCGCCGTGCTGCTGCCGCTGATCGCCCGCGCGGGCATCGCCGCGGGCGGCCTCACCAGCCGCACCGGCGCCCGCGGCAGCTGGCGCGCCACCTGGGCCTACACCCTGCTGCTGACCATCACCACGGCCTTCACCCCGATAGTCTGGCCCATCGCGCTGATCCTCGGCCTCGGCGTGCTGGTGCTGCGCCGCGCCGACCTGGTCGCCCACGGTCTGCGCCTGCTCGTCCAGCTCGGCACCCCGCTGCTGCTCCTGGCCCCCTGGTCGCTGACCCTGCTGCCGACCGGCTTCTTCAAGGAAGCGGGCCTGGACTACGGCGCCTCCTCCGCCTCCGCGCTCGACCTGCTCGGCGCCAGCCCCGGCGGCCCCGGCACCATGAGCGGCCTGCTGCTGCTCGGCATCGTGCTCGCCGCCCTCGCCGCGCTGCTGCGCTCGCAGCGGCAGCTGGGCATCCGCACCGCCTGGGCCGTCGCCCTGACCGGCCTCGTCTTCGCGGTCCTCGCCAACCGGTCCGCCTGGGCCGGTCCCGCCACCCTCGTCTACGGCATCGCCCTGCTGGCCGCCGCCGCCCTCGGCGCCGACGGCGCCCGCGCGCGCGTGGCCGAGCAGAGCTTCGGCTGGCGCCAGCCGCTGGCCGCCCTGATCGCCCTCACCGCGGCCGTGGGCCCCCTGGCGCTCGCCGCCGCCTGGATGGTCCGCGGCGCCGACGGCCCCGTGCAGCGCCGCGACCCGGCCCAGGTGCCCGCGTTCGTCGCCGAGGACTCCACCACCGGCGACCGGGCCCGCACCCTCGTCCTGGACAGCGACTCCACCGCACGCGTCGGCTACACCCTGGTGCGCGGCGCCGGCGCCCGCATGGGAGACGCCGAACTCGCCGCCGCCGACGGCCACAACGCACGCCTGGACAAGGTCGTCGCCAACCTGGTCGCAGGCTCCGGCGCCGACCAGGCCGACGAACTCGGCGGCTTCGCCGTCCGCTACGTCCTCGTCCACAAGGGCGCGCCCCGCGACATCACCCGCGTCCTCGACGCCACCCCCGGCCTGGCCCGGCTCAGCCAGCAGAACGGCAACGCCCTGTGGCGTGTCGACCAGGAGGTCTCCCGCGCGGTCATCCTGCCCGCGGCCACCTCCGACTCCGTCGGCTCCGGCGGCGCCCAGCCGGTCGAGTCGGGACCGGTGGACATCCACACCACCGTCCCGGCCGGTTCCGACGGCCGCGTGCTGCGCCTCGCGGACAGCGCCGCCCCCGGCTGGACCGCCACCCTCGACGGCAAGCCGCTCACCCGCACCACCGTCGACGGCTGGGCCCAGGGTTTCCGACTCCCCTCCAGCGGCGGGCGGTTGGACGTCACCTACGACGAGCCGATCACCCACACCGCCTGGCTGTGGGCCCAGGGCGCGCTCGCCGTCGTCCTGGTCGTCCTCGCCCTGCCGGGCCGCCGCCGCGACGTGGACGACGACCTCCCCGAGGAGGAGCCGCCGCCCGCGCAGACCGCCACGGGCGAGGGCCGTCGCGCCCGCCGCCTGCGCGCCCAGGCCGAGGAGGAGTCCGCCGCGGAACCGCCCGCGGCGCAAGCCCCCGCAGGGGAAACCCCCATGGGGGAGATGCCCGCAGGGGACGCCCCGGACATGCCCCCGGCCCCGGCCGAGCCCTACATCCCGCACCAGCAGCCGTACGACCCCTCCTACGACGAGTCGTACGCCACTCCCTACGCCGACGCCCCGTACCCCGGCTACGGCACCGACCCCTACCAGCAGGGCGGCTACGACCACCAGACGTACCAGGCCGACCCCTACGGCACGGCGTCGTACGACCCGTACGGCTACGGCGGCACCGCCGAACAGCAGCCGTACGACCCGGCGGCGTACCAGCAGCAGGTCTACGACCCGGCGTACGACCCCGCCCAGCAGGGCTACGACCCCGCCCAGCCGCCCCACGGCACCGGCAGTGAGCGCCCCGACGGGAGCCAGCAGTGAACCGCACCACCCTGTCCTTGATCGCCGGCACCACCGCGCTGGCCGCCGTCACCGCGTTCGCCGCGCTGACCACCCCGTCCGCGTCCGGCGCCGCCGTGTCCGGCGCCGCCGCCCAACTGCCCGTGCAGCGCACCGGACTGCTGTGCCCGGCGCCCAGCGTCTCGGACATCGCGGACACGACGTACACCTCGTTCACGCCCGTCACCCGGGGCGCCCCGAGCAGCGGCAAGGCCCAACTCCAGGCCGCCCCCGCGCAGTCGGCCGACGGCACGGGCGGCACGCCGCAGGGCAAGAGCAAGGGCAAGAGGGGCAAGAAGACGACCGCCGACCAGCCGGCGCTCACCCCGAAGGCGCCCGGCACCCCGGTCACCGGCGACACCTCCGGCGCCGACACACCCGCGCTGATCGGCACCGCCGACGGGAAGTTCGCGCCCGGCTGGACCCTCCAGGAGACCACCGGGATCGCCGCCGGCACCGGCCGCGGTCTCCAGGGCGTCGCCTGCACACCCGCCGACACGGAGTTCTGGTTTCCGGGCGCCAGCACCGCGGCCAGCCGTACCGACTACGTCCATCTGACCAACCCGGACGACTCCACCGCCGTCGTGGACGTCGAGCTGTACGGCAAGAACGGCGCGATCAAGTCGCCGCTGGGGGAGAACCTCACGGTCAAGCCGCACACCAGCGAGCCGATCCTGCTGTCCACGCTGACCGACGAGCGGCAGGAGGACCTGACCGTGCACGTCAGCGTGCGCAGCGGTCGGGTCGGTGCCACGGTGCAGGCACTGGACGACAAGTCGGGCGGCGACTGGCTGGCCGCGGCCGCCGACCCGGCCGGCAGCCTGGTGCTGCCCGGCATTCCCAAGGACGCCACCGACGTGCGCCTGATCGCCTTCACGCCCGGTGGCGACGACGCCGACCTCAAGATCCGCCTCGCCTCGCCCGACGGCCTGATCACCCCGGCGGGCAACGAGGAACTGCACGTCAAGTCCGGCATGACCACCGCGGCCGACCTCGGCCCGCTCACCCGCGGCGAGGCCGGCTCCCTGGTCCTGACCCCCACCGACCAGTCGGTGCCGGTCGTCGCCGCGCTGCGGGTGGTCCGGGGCAAGGGCGCGAGCCAGGAGACCGCGTTCATTCCGGCCACCGCCCCCGTCGGCGCGCGCGCCACCGCGGCCGACAACAGCGCCAAGAGCACCACCCTCGCCCTGACCGCGCCCACCGCCACGGCCAGGGTCAAGGTCACCGCCTCGGCGGGCAGCGAGGGCGGTACGGCGGTCAGCAAGACCTACACGATCAAGTCCGGCACCACCCAGGACATCGACGCCCCGGTCCCCGCCGGCGCCAAGGGCACCTACGCCCTGACCGTCGAGCCCCTCACCACCACCCCCGTCTACGCCTCCCGCACCCTCACCTCGACCGACCCCTCCGGCTTCACCATCCAGACCCTGCCGAGCGACAGGGGCCTGGTCTCGGTCCCGAAGACGGACGAGGACCTGTCGATCCTCCAGAAGTAGGGGCCACGCCCTACGGGGGCGGGTGAACGCCACCCGCCCCCGGCGCGCGACGGCACCGACCGACCGGACAGCGCGGTCGGCCGACAGGTGGGGGGCGGGGGCCTACTCCTCCCCGTACCGCGGATCCACCGTCTCCGGCGTCAGCCCCAGCAGCTCCGCGACCTGCTCCACGACCACCTCGTGGACGAGCGCCGCGCGCTCGTCCCGGCCCTTCGACCGGATCTCCACCGGCCGCCGGTACACCACGACCCGCGCCTGCCGCCCCTGCCGTGCCGGCACGATCCCCCCGAGGGGCACCGCCTCGTCCTCCCACAGGGCGACCGACTCCTGCCCTTCGAGGCGAGGCACCTCCAGCACCAGGAACTCCACCTCGGCGAGCTGCGGCCACCGCCGCTCCAGCCGTTCCACGGAGTCCTGCACGAGATCGGCGAACACCTCCGCCCGGCTCGCCGCCAACGGCACCTGCGGCGGTGCGATCGGCCCCCGCATGCCCCGCCCGTGACGATCACGGCGACGGGGTCCGGGGCCTGCGGCTCGGGGCGGTACACGGTTGTCCATCACTGGTGAAGCGTAGTCCCCGGCCGCCTCGCCCGCCCGGTCGCACGCGCCAACCGGCCACCGGCGACTTCCCGTCGCGTTCTGCCGTATTTCCTGCCGTGTTCCTGCCGCGGGACGACCGTTCCGGCCAAGGCCCGGTTCCTTTCGGCAACCGTCCACGAACCCTTCAAGTCCCCGGAAATCAAGGCAATTGACCGTATTTGTACTGGCTCATGACCGGAAACAGTCCCGCCCGAGCACCCCGAAGCCCCCCTCCGCGCGGCCCAACAGGGCCTGTTCTCAGGGGTATGTGGGGCGTCTCACAGCACGACACGGGGGAGTGACCTGGTGGAGAGTCGTCGCGGCCCGCTCAAGAGTGCGGTACCGTCCAACGTCGTGAGCCCTGTACGTCGCTGTTCGCGCACCGCCTGCGGCCGACCCGCCGTCGCGACGCTGACGTACGTCTACGCCGACTCGACCGCGGTCCTCGGCCCGCTCGCCACCTACGCCGAACCCCACTGCTACGACCTGTGCGCCGAGCACTCCGAGCGCCTCACCGCCCCGCGCGGCTGGGAGGTCGTCCGTCTCCTCGACGGCTCCGCCCCCGCCCGGCCCAGCGGCGACGACCTGGAGGCGCTCGCCAACGCCGTACGCGAGGCCGCCCGCCCCCAGGAGCGCGCGGCCGGAGCCGGCGGAGGGGCCCGCACCGCGGACCCCATGGAGGTGGCCCGCCGGGGCCATCTGCGGGTCCTGCGCTCCCCCGACAACTGACCGGCCTCCGCGGGGGGATGGCGGGCGGTCACCCGTAGGGGTCGTCCCCGAGGGCCACCCGCCCCGGCCGCTCCTCCCGGTGCCTCCCGGCGGAGAACACGCGTCCCAGGTGTCCGCACACCTCCCCCTTACCGCGGACGGGTAGTTTGTGGGGGCCAGAGAACTTTCAGGAGGGTTGGCCGTGACTGCTGATCTGTCGCAGATCGTGAAGGCGTACGACGTACGCGGCGTGGTCCCGGACCAGTGGGACGAAACACTGGCCGGACTCTTCGGTGCCGCCTTCGCGCAGGTGACGGGCGCGTCGGCGATCGTCGTCGGCCACGACATGCGGCCCTCGTCCCCCGGTCTGTCCCGCGCCTTCGCGCGCGGCGCGGCGGACCGCGGCGTGGACGTGACCGAGATCGGTCTGTGCTCCACCGACCAGCTCTACTACGCCTCCGGCGCACTGGACCTGCCCGGCGCGATGTTCACCGCCTCGCACAACCCGGCCCAGTACAACGGCATCAAGATGTGCCGCGCCGGCGCCGCTCCCGTCGGCCAGGACACCGGTCTCGCGCAGATCCGCGAACTGGTCGAGGAATGGCTGGAGTCGGGCGCCCCGGAGCCGGCCGCCGAGCCGGGCGCCCTCGGCTCGCGCGAGACGCTGGAGGACTACGCGGCGCACCTGCGCTCGCTGGTGGACCTGCGCGCGATCCGCCCCCTGAAGGTCGTGGTCGACGCGGGCAACGGCATGGGCGGCCACACGGTGCCCACCGTCTTCGCCGGCCTGCCCCTGACCCTCGTGCCGATGTACTTCGAACTGGACGGCACCTTCCCGAACCACGAGGCCAACCCGCTCGACCCGGCCAACCTCGTGGACCTCCAGAAGCGCGTCCCGGCCGAGGGCGCGGACCTGGGCATCGCCTTCGACGGCGACGCCGACCGCTGCTTCGTCGTGGACGAGAACGGCGACCCGGTCTCCCCGTCCGCGATCACCGCCCTGGTCGCCGCGCGCGAGCTGGCGCGGCACGGCGGCGAAGGCATGATCATCCACAACCTGATCACCTCCCGCACGGTCCCCGAGGTCGTCCGCGAGAACGGCGGCACCCCGGTCCGCACGCGCGTCGGCCACTCCTTCATCAAGGCCGAGATGGCCCGCACCGGCGCGATCTTCGGCGGTGAGCACTCCGCGCACTACTACTTCAAGGACTTCTGGAACGCCGACACCGGCATGCTGGCCGCGCTGCACGTCCTCGCCGCCCTCGGTGGCCAGGAGGGCCCGCTGTCCGCGCTCGTCGCCCAGTACGACCGCTACGCGGGCTCCGGCGAGATCAACTCCACCGTCGCCGACCAGTCCGGCCGCCTCGCCGCGATCCGTACGGCATACGAGGGCCGCGCCGACGTCACCCTGGACGACCTCGACGGCCTCACCGTCTCCGCCCCGGACTGGTGGTTCAACGTCCGCCCCTCCAACACCGAGCCCCTCCTCCGCCTGAACGCCGAGGCGAAGGACGAGCCCACGATGACCAAGATCCGCGACGAGGCGCTGGCCATCATCAGGGCGTGACATCCCCGGCCCCGCCCCTGGGCCAGGCGATTCGCGCGGGCGGGCGGGTGGGCAAGGCCCCGCCCCACCCGCCCCGCAGCGGTACGCTGACCAGCGGTCCGAGAAACCCCGCCCCGAAGGGACACACCCCATGCCGCTCGAAGCCGGCCTCCTAGAGATCCTCGCCTGCCCGGCCTGCCACGCCCCCCTCAAGGAGCAGGACGCCGAGCTGATCTGCACCGGCCAGGACTGCGGCCTCGCCTACCCGGTCCGCGACGGCATCCCGGTCCTCCTCGTGGACGAGGCCCGCCGCCCCGCGTGACGCGGGCCCACCCGTCGTACCGTCGAGGACACCGCCGTACCGTCCAAGGCCCCGCACCCGTAGGGTCTTGAGACGTCGTAGCCACCCCCGGCCATCGGAGGCTGCCGCCCATGCTGGACGAATCGCTGCTCGACAGCCCGGAGGGCCTCGCCGAGGCCGACCGCCGGGGCCTGCTGCGCGGTGCCGCCGAGGCCGGCGCCCGCGTGCGCACCGCCGCCCGGCACGCCGCCGAGGCCGGCGTCGGCAACCTCAAACCCGACGGCCGCCCCCGCGCCGTACTGATCGCCGGGCCCGGCGCCGCCGCCACCCACACCGCCGACCTCCTCGGCACCCTCGCGGGCCCCGGCAGCCCCGTGGTCCGCCTCGCTCCCAGCGGCGTCGCCCCCGCCGCGGGCGCCCTGCGCTGGGAGCTCCCCGGCTGGGCGGGCTCGGTCGACCTGCTCCTGATCACCACCCCGGACGGCACCGAACCCAGCCTCGCCCTCCTCGCCGACCAGGCGTACCGCCGCGGCGTCACCGTCGCCGCCGTCGCCCCGGCCGGCACCCCCCTCGCCGAGTCCGTCGGCGGCGCCCACGGACTGTTCGTCCCGATGGCGACGGCACCGTACGACCAGGACGAACCGCTCGCCGCGTCCTCGCCCGGCGTCTTCTGGGCCCTGCTGACCCCGCTGCTCGCCCTCCTGGACCGCATCGGGCTGCTCTCCGCCCCGCCCGAGGCCATGGAGAAGATCGCCGACCGCCTCGACCGGATCGCCGAACGCTGCGGCCCCGCCATCGCCGCCTACAGCAACCCCGCCAAGACCCTCGCCGCCGAACTCGCCGACGCGCTCCCCGTGGTGTGGACCGAGGGCACCTCCGCGGGCCCCGCGGGCCGCCGCTTCGCCGCCGCCCTCGCCGAACTCGCCGGACGCCCCGCCGTCGTCGCCGAACTGCCCGAGGCGCTCGCCGCGCACGGCGCCCTGCTGGCCGGCCCCCTCGCCGCCAGCGCCGACCCGGACGACTTCTTCCGCGACCGCGTGGAGGAGGCGCCCGCGCTGCACGCGCGCGTGGTGCTGCTGCGCGACCGCCCGAGCGGCGGCCTCACCGCCGCCCCCGCCGCCCGTGACCTGGCCCTCAGCCACGACACGCCGATCAGCGAACTCGAACCCGAGGACGGCGGCGAACTGGAGACCCTCGCGGAACTGATCGCCGTCACGGATTTCGCCGCCGTTTACCTGGCGCTCGCTTCCGGGGCCTGATCTGGCCACAGGCCGGTCCGCACCGGCCACGGGCCCGCCCTTCCGCGGCCCGCACCGGCACCCCGCCCCGCGCGAGGCCCGCCGGCCGAGCAGCGCACGCACGGAAGACAGAGAAGACACATGGACCGCCTCGACAACACCGTCCGCCCCTACGCCTGGGGTTCCCCCACCGCCATCCCGCACCTCCTCGGCGTCGAGCCGACCGGTGAACCCCAGGCGGAGATGTGGATGGGCGCCCACCCCGGCGCCCCGTCGCGCACCCCGCGCGGCACGCTCGCCGAGGTGATCGACGCCGACCCGGAGCACGAACTGGGCAAGGAGGCGGTGGCCAGATTCGGCCCGCACCTGCCCTTCCTGCTGAAGATCCTCGCCGCCGGCGCGCCCCTGTCCCTCCAGGTGCACCCCGATCTGGAACAGGCCAGGGAGGGTTACGACGACGAGGAGCGCAGAGGCGTCCCGATCGACGCGCCGTACCGCAACTACAAGGACGCCAACCACAAGCCCGAACTGATCTGCGCCCTCACCGAGTTCGACGGCCTGTGCGGTTTCCGCGATCCGGCCCGCGCCGCCGACCTGCTCGCCGGTCTCGGCGTCGACTCCCTGAAGCCGTACGTCGATCTCCTGGGCGCCCGCCCCGAGGAGGCGGCGCTGCGCGAGGTCCTCACCGCGATCCTCGGCGCGGACCGCGACGACATGGCCCGCACCGTCGCCGACGTCACCGCCGCCTGCGCCCGCCTGGGTGGCGACTACGCCCCGTACGCCGGCCTCGCCCACCACTTCCCCGGCGACCCCGGCGTCATCGCGGCCATGCTGCTCAACCACGTCCGCCTCCAGCCCGGCGAGGCGCTGTTCCTGGGCGCCGGCGTCCCGCACGCCTATCTCGCCGGCCTGGGCGTCGAGATCATGGCCAACTCCGACAACGTCCTTCGCTGCGGTCTGACGCCCAAACACGTCGACGTGCCCGAACTCCTGCGCGTGGTCCGCTTCGAGGCAGGCGACCCCGGCGTGCTGCGGCCCGAGGCCGCCCCGGACGGCGAGGAGGTCTACGAGACGCCGATCGACGAGTTCCGGCTCTCCCGGTACGTCCTGGCCGAGGGCGGCACCGCCCACGACCTCACCCGTGACACCCCCCAGATCCTGCTGTGCACGGCTGGCTCCGTCCACGCCGGCGAGCACGAACTGACCCCTGGTCACTCGGTGTTCGTCCCGGCCGGCGAGAAGGCCGAGATCTCGGGCGCGGGCACGATCTTCCGCGCCACCGTGCGCGTTTGACGGATCGTCCGACCGGGGCTGTGGACACCTGACGCGCCGGGGCCCGGCCGGGCTGCAACAATGACCCACCGGCAAAGGTCGGGCAAAGGCGCACAGCGGGCAGAGACCGAAGGGACAACGCGGACACATGAGCGCGTCAGGCGGTACCAGGGCGATCATGGCGGCACTCGGCGCCAACCTCGCGATCGCGGCAGCGAAGTTCGTGGCGTTCGCCTTCAGCGGCTCCTCCTCGATGCTCGCCGAGGGCGTCCACTCGCTCGCCGACTCCGGCAACCAGTTCCTGCTGCTCATCGGCGGCAAGAAGGCCCAGCGCGAGGCCACCCCGCAGCACCCCTTCGGCTACGGCCGCGAGCGGTACATCTACGCCTTCCTCGTCTCGATCGTCCTCTTCTCCGTCGGCGGCATGTTCGCCATCTACGAGGGCTACGAGAAGATCTCCCACCCGCACGCCCTGGAGAACTGGTACTGGCCGGTGGGCGTCCTCGTCTTCGCGATCCTCGCCGAGGGCTTCTCCTTCCGCACCGCGATCAAGGAGTCCAGGGAGCTGCGCGGCTCGCTGTCCTGGTCGCAGTTCATCCGCCGCGCCAAGGCCCCCGAGCTGCCAGTCGTCCTGCTGGAGGACTTCGGCGCGCTCATCGGCCTCGTTCTCGCCCTCGGCGGCGTCGGCCTCTCCCTGCTCACCGGCGACGGCGTCTGGGACGGCGTCGGCACCGTCTGCATCGGTGTCCTCCTCGTCTGCATCGCCCTGGTCCTGGCCGCCGAGACCAAGTCGCTGCTGCTGGGCGAGGCGGCCGGCCTCGACGTGATCAAGAAGATCGAGGACGCGACCGTCGACGGCGCCTCGGTCACCCGCATCATCCACATGCGCACCCTCCACCTCGGCCCCGAGGAACTGCTGATCGCCGCCAAGATCGCGGTACGGCACGACGACACCGCCGCCGAGGTCGCCGCCGCCATCGACGCCGCCGAGGACCGCATCCGCACCGCCGTCCCCATCGCCCGTGTGATCTACCTCGAACCCGACATCTACAGCGAGGCCGAGGCCGCCAAGGGACCCGACCCGGCGGCGACCCCCGGCGGCCCGAACCCGCACGCCGGCGGCCACTGACCCGGCGCCGCCCACCCCGCCCCGAACCGCGCCGCGGCCTTGGATACGGCTTGAACCATCCGGACGCGGACTGTGGGCGAGCAGGCGGTCCGGTGTAGCTTGGGACGGAGCCAGACGTCGCTGCTGATGGCGGTCGGGCGGTCGCACCACGGACCGTCCGAGGGAGAGAGGGCCTCCGACGGACTGCGCTGCGCGCACGTGGGCATGCCCATGTCCTCTTTCCGGGCATCCGTATGCCCGCCGCCGCGCAGATCAGCCGTGTCCACCCTCGCCCCGATTCCGAGGAGCAGCTCGTAATGACGACTGTCGACAACCGACAGGACTTCAAGGTCGCCGATCTCTCGCTGGCCGAGTTCGGCCGCAAGGAGATCACCCTCGCCGAGCACGAGATGCCCGGCCTGATGGCGATCCGCAAGGAGTACGCCGAGAGCCGGCCGCTGGCCGGTGCCCGGATCACCGGCTCCCTGCACATGACCGTGCAGACCGCCGTGCTGATCGAGACCCTGGTCGCCCTCGGCGCCCGCGTCCGCTGGGCGTCCTGCAACATCTTCTCCACCCAGGACCACGCCGCCGCCGCCATCGCCGTCGGCCCGGACGGCACCCCGGACAACCCTCGGGGCGTCCCGGTCTTCGCCTGGAAGGGCGAGACCCTGGAGGAGTACTGGTGGTGCACCGAGCAGGCGCTGACCTGGCCGGACAGCCCCACCGGCGGCCCGAACATGATCCTGGACGACGGCGGCGACGCCACCCTCCTCGTCCACAAGGGCGTCGAGTACGAGAAGGACGGCAAGGTCCCCGGCCTGGAGACCGCCGAGTCCGACGAGCACCGCGTCATCCTCGAACTGCTGCACCGCACCATCACGGACGGTTCGCAGAAGTGGACCCAGCTCGCCTCGGAGATCCGCGGGGTGACGGAGGAGACCACGACGGGTGTGCACCGGTTGTACGAGATGCAGCGTGACGGTGTGCTGCTGTTCCCGGCGATCAATGTGAACGACGCGGTGACGAAGTCGAAGTTCGACAACAAGTACGGGTGCCGGCATTCGCTGGTGGACGGTATCAACCGTGCGACGGACGTGCTGATCGGCGGGAAGACCGCTGTGGTGTGCGGTTACGGTGATGTGGGCAAGGGGTGTGCGGAGTCCCTGCGGGGGCAGGGCGCGCGGGTGATCGTCACCGAGATCGACCCGATCTGCGCGTTGCAGGCGGCGATGGACGGTTATCAGGTGACGACGCTGGACGAGGTCGTCGAGACGGCGGACATCTTCGTCACCACGACGGGCAACAAGGACATCATCATGGCCTCGGACATGGCCAGGATGAAGCACCAGGCGATCGTGGGGAACATCGGTCACTTCGACAACGAGATCGACATGGCCGGTCTGGCGCGGGTGCCGGGGATCGTGAAGGACGAGGTCAAGCCGCAGGTCCACACGTGGACGTTCCCGGACGGCAAGGTGATCATCGTGCTGTCCGAGGGCCGTCTGCTGAACCTGGGCAACGCGACCGGGCACCCGTCGTTCGTGATGTCGAACTCCTTCGCGGACCAGACGCTGGCGCAGATCGAGCTGTTCACCAAGCCCGACCAGTACCCGACCGGCGTGTACACGCTGCCCAAGCACCTGGACGAGAAGGTCGCCCGCCTCCACCTCGACGCCCTCGGCGTCAAGCTGACCACGCTGCGCCCGGAGCAGGCGGCGTACATCGGTGTCGAGGTCGAGGGTCCGTACAAGCCGGACCACTACCGCTACTGACCCGCCCCGAGCCGCGCCACCGCGTCTCGGCCAGGTCCGCAGAGGCAGGCCCCCGCACCCCCGTGCCGGGGGCCTGCCCCTTTGGCCGGTCCGGTCCGGCCTTCACACACCGGTCCGGCGCGCACGCCCACGGACCGACGTACCGCGGCGACGCCCCGAGCCCGTCACGACCCAGGACCCCCATGCCCCGCGGCCGCTATTCGCTCCACGATCCGCACGATCACACCCCCCTCGGTGAAGAACACTTCCAGTGCGCCCCCGGCCCGTCCGGCTGGCGCTACGTCTCCCGGCTGACGACCCCCGCCGGCGACCAGCGCGGTTCGGTCGACCTCGCCCTGGACGACCTCGGCCGCCCCATCCGCCTCGAACTCCACGCGGGCGGCTGGCAGGTGCGCGGTGCCGCCCTCGACGGCGTCACCTGGGTCCGCACGGACCCCACCGGAACCCATGCCACCGAAGGCAATGTGCGCGCCCACGCCTTCACCGGCACGTCCCCCGCGTTCCTCGTCGCCACCGCTCGTCTCCTGCGCCTCACCCCCTCCTCCGCGACCCGCGTACGACTTGTCGCCCTCACGGACCCGGTCCTCGCCCCCCGCACCGTGGACCAGTCCTGGGCACTGGTGAACAGCGAAGCACACGCCACTGACAACGGCCCCCTGACCGTGGACGAATACCAGGTCAGCGCCCTGGACACGGGCGAACGGCACACTGTCCACATCGCCGGCGACGTGGTGCTGGCCGCGCCCGGAATCGAGTTGGAGGACCTGGAGTCACCGCCGTCGACGTTCCGCTGAGCAGCGGGGCGGGCGGGGCGTAGGGGGCGTCTCGCGCGGGCAGGAGAAGGGCGCTGCCCGGCGCGCCGGAGCCATCGTCCACCCGGGGCGTCCGCGGGCGGGGCAGGAGCGGGCCGTGCTTCGCGGCGAGCGCGGTCGCCCTTAAGCGGGCGGCGCGAACCCGGTGGCCGGCCGCTCGCCCGGCGGCTGCTGCCCCGAAGGCACGGCCGACGGCACGACCGGCACGGCGGACGCCTCCGGCCGGGCCGGCACCGGAGCCCGATCCACCGACCAACCACCGGCCTTGGCGACAGGACCGGCACCCGGCGCGTCAGCCCCGACCGCGCGCGGGACCTCTCCCGCCACGGAACCGCCCGCGCCGAACGGCCGCCGCACCTGGCGGGACTCCCGCGACTGCCGTTCGTGCACCACGGCGGCCAGAAAGACGGCAGGAGGAAGATCGGCGGGCAGCGGAGCTCCCGTGCGCGCCGCGAGATCACCGGCGAGCCGCCGTGCCATGTCCCAGGACACACCGGGATCCAGCTGCTGCATCCGCGTCAGGTACTGCCGCACGGCCAGCCACAGCCCGTCCGGCACGGCCGACAGATCGAGGCCGGTGAACCGCTGCGCGAGATGCGGCGGCGGAGGCGGGAGGAGACCGGTCCGCCCCACCGGAATCCGTTCCCGCACGACGAGGGTGCCCGCGAACACGTCCCCGAGCCGCCGCCCCCGCGCCGAGACCAGCGACGCGATGGACGCGATCGTGCCGAACGTCATGAGGATCTCGATCACCCCGATCGCACCCCGCACCAGCGCGTGCCGGAAGCGGATCGGCCCGCCGTCGTCCCGCACCACCCGAAGCCCCAGCGCCATCTTCCCGAGCGAACGGCCGTGGCTCAGCGTCTCCACCGCGATCGGCACGCCGATGGGCACCAGCAGGAACGTCGCGATGCCCAGCGCCGTCTGCGCGGCGCTGTCCAGGGAGGACGTCGTCACCACGAGGAGCACGGTGACCGCGACATACGCGACCACCGCCGCCGCGAGGTCGAGCAGTACGGCCAATGTCCTGCTCGGAAATTTCGCCGGCAGCAGTTCGAGCGCCACCGCCTCGCCGGTCACCAGCTCGCTCACGCCCGCCCCGTCCTTCCCCTGGTCCTCCGCCCCGTGGGCGGCAAGTCTGCCAAGCTATGGGCGCATGCGCGCCAGTACGACAAGCTGACAGCAAACACGATCATCGACGACGATCAGTCGACGACCGGCCGAGGAGCAGGCAGACCCGATGGACCTGGACGTCTTCGTCTCCGCACACCGAGCCGAATGGGACCGCCTCGACGCCTTGCTCCGCCGTCGGCGACGCCTCGACGGCGCCGAGGCAGACGAACTCGTCACCCTCTACCAGCGCACCGCGACGCACCTCTCGCTCATCCAGTCCAGCGCCCCCGACCCGCAGCTCACCGGACGGCTCAGCCAACTCGTCGCCCGCGCGCGCAGTGCCGTCACCGGCGCCCGCACCGCGTCCTGGCGCGATGTGACCCGCTTCCTGACCCGAGGCTTCCCGGCCGCTGTCTATCGCGCGCGCCGCTGGTGGGTCCCCACGGCGCTCGTCTCCACGGCCGTCGCCGTCCTGCTGGGCTGGTGGATTGGCGCGCACCCGGAGGTGCAGTCCTCCATCGCGGCCCCTGGCCAGCTGCGCCAGCTGACCCGCCCCGGCGGTGAGTACGAGACCTACTACTCCAGCCATCCGGCGGCCTCCTTCGCCGCCCAGGTGTGGACGAACAACGCCGAGGCGGCCGGGATGTGCCTGATCCTGGGTGTCTTCCTGGGCCTGCCGGTCCTGTGGATCCTCTTCGAGAACATGCTCAACCTCGGCGTCGGCTTCGGCCTGATGTCCTCCGCCGGCCGACTCGACACCTTCCTCGGCCTGGTCCTGCCGCACGGCCTGCTGGAACTGACCGCGGTCTTCGTAGCGGCCGGTACGGGACTGCGTCTGGGCTGGACCGTCATCGACCCCGGACCCCGCACCCGGCGCGCCGCGCTCGCGGGGGAGGGGCGGGCCGCCGTGGGCATGGCGATCGGTCTCGCCCTGGTCCTGTTCGTCTCCGGCGCCATCGAAGGCTTCGTGACACCGTCCGGCCTGCCCACGTGGGCCCGCATCGGCATCGGCATCGTGGCCGAGGTGGCTTTCCTGACGTACGTCTACGTCCTCGGGGGCCGCGCGGCACGTGAGGGCGAGACGGGTGATCTCGACGCGGCCGACCGCAGTTCCGCCGTGCCCACCGCCGCCTGATGTGCGTCCGGCACTTCTGAGCTGCTAGTCTCCTCTTCGCCCACGGGAGCCGTTGACACGGGTCGCGCGGGGAGGTAGATTCAAACAGTTGCCTAGAACTGGACACGTCCGGTAGGCGATCGCTAGACTCTACTGGCTTCCAAGAAGTCGCTATCGACATTCAAAAGAAGCATCCTCCCGATTACTCAGAAATGAGCGGCCGGTCAGACCGGTCAAGAACTTCTGATAAAGTCGGAACCGCCGGAAAGGGAAACGCGAGAGCGGGAACCTGGAAAGCACCGAGGAAATCGGATCGAGAAAAGATCTGATAGAGTCGGAAACACC
>NZ_JBVJUC010000017.1:32492-110577 GCF_055605065.1 Streptomyces sp. NPDC037203 | reverse complement strand
CCCCGCGGAGCGGGTCCCTTCGGGCTTCGCCCGAAGCAACGAGCCGGGGCGCTCCGCGCCCCGCCCGCTCCCGCTCCGCGTGAGCGGATGCGGTTCGCTGCGCTCACCGCCGGTTGGTACGCGCTGCGCGCGCATCACCAACCGCAGGGTGAACGGCCCGCGTTGCGGGCCGGGGCCGGGCCTTCGGCCGGCCCGTGGCCTCCGCTGCGCTCCAGCCACCAAAAAGCGCTTCCTGCATGGGAGTTGGGTGTGTGCCGCGCGGGGCGCGGCACACACCCTGGGGCTTGACACCTGGTCAGCGTCTACGGGACCAGGTACTGCCGATTCCCGCAACGTGCAGGGCCAATGCGGTCAGCCCCAGAAGCATGACGTTCACTGACGAGAACGTGTGATTGGTACTGATCTCCGCCGCGTTGATGAGGAACGCCACGAAGAACAGCACTGCCGCGGCTATGCCGAGCATGACCGGACTCCTCTCGATAGAACGTGAAGCCCGTATGCCCGGCCACTGCCCCCTCAGACGTGGGCGATGCCTTCGAAGCCCCGCTCCACCCGGCCAGGCCGGACCCCCGTACAGACAGATGACAGTCCATCAAGCATGGACATGGCTGGTATTTGCCACCTTGCGCGAAGCCGCGTGATGCACAGGCCGGCCCGACAGGGGCAACGCAAGACGCCTCAGAGACAAGCCCGCAGTGACGAGAAGCCCTGCGAAAACCACGAGGAGGAGAACGGACACCCACATCTGCCGACTCCCAGGCGCTTGCCAGCCCGTCCAGGCTGCGGACGCCGCCCACAGCAGGACACCCACGGCGTAGAAGGAACGGACATGATGCAACTGCCGCACAGCCCGCAGGAACTCAACACGCTCAATCTCCGCTGCCATGCCGAGCCGTGTACCCCAAACCACACAGACCAACAGCCAGGACCCTCCACTCCTGCGGTACCGCTCAACCCTGTTTAGATTGCGCGCACTCTCCCCTCGAACCACGACGTACTGCCCCACCCCGGCCTTCAACCAGCCCCTCCACCCTCCGAGAACGCCCGAACAGCACCACAGTGCCACCACCGCACTCCGCCCCCGAACGGAGACGATCGAAGTACCGCACGCCTTACACAACCGGTCGCCTTTACCAAGCACCTGCTTCAACTAGAGCCTGAGATAGGCTCTGGAACCAGGCGCTCCACAGGGTCATCGGCGACGACGCGTCGATCGACGCGATCAGTCCCCGGTGACCATGCAAAGGGGGGAAGCAGCAGGGGCAGCCGCACCCGGACTGGTGGGCGAAGGCGGTGACCAGCACGGTGTGCGCGAGGATCACGATCCACCGGGTGCCGTTGAGTAGCAGCGGCGGCCGGGAGAACGCCACCGGGGTGGAGAGGCCGACCACCACCGAGGGCGCCGCGACCGGCAGCACGAACGGTGCGTGACGAGGCTGTTCCCGGCTCGTTGCTCCGGGCACAGGAGAGCGGCTGCGACGGTGGTGGACATGGTGGGGAGCGTTCTGGTCGGCCGGCCGCTGGCCAGGGCCGAGGTGGCGGCCGAGTACGACGCGGTGGTGATCGGCTCCGGGGCCGGCGGCCTGACCACGGCGGTGTGCCTGGCGCGGCAGGGGCGTCGCGTCGCGGTGTTCGAGCAGCACTACACGGCTGGCGGCTATACCCATGCCTACCGACGGCGCGGCTGGGAGTGGGACGTCGGGATCCACTACGTCGGCCAGTTGGCGGCACGTGAGCCCGTGCGGGTCCTCTCGGACTACCTGACCGACGGCACACTCGCCTGGGCGTCGTTGGGCGACCCGTATGACGAGTTCCGCCTGGCCGGTGAGGTGTTTCGCGCGCCGGTCGGTCTGGCGGCCTACCGGGCCGGGCTGATCACACGCTTCCCTGCCGAACGGGACGGGATCGAGGCGCTGTTCACGTTGATCGAGCGCTGCCGCGGGGTGCTGCCGGCGCTCGCGCTGGGGCGGCTGTCCGGCCCGGTGGTCCGGCTTCTGGCCCGGGTGCTGCGGGCGGCGGCCGTGCCCCCGCAGGCGTTGCGGCCGGCCAGGGAGGTGGTGGGTGGGCTGATCGGCGATGAGCGGCTGCGGCAGGTGGTGCTCACCCAGAGCGCGCTACTGCTGGCCGACTCCACCGCACGCCTGCCGTTCTTCATGGTGGCGGTGCTGTTCGAACACTTCCGTACGGGCGCCTGGTATCCGGTGGGCGGCAGCGCCGCCATCGCACGCGCGATGCTCCAGCCGATCAGGGCGGCGGGCGGTGAGGTGTTCGTGCGGGCGCCGGTGGCCCGGATCGACGTGGACGGACCGCGGGCGTCGGGCGTGGTCCTGGCGAACGGCACGTGCGTGCGGGCGCCGGTGGTCGTCAGCGCGACGGGCGCCCAGAACACGTTCGGCACGCTGCTGCCCGGTCGTCCGGCCGACGGCGGGCGGTTGGCCGGCATGCGGCGCGGGTTCCCGTTCGTGCTGCTTTTCCTCGGCTTCGACGGCGACCCGGCGGAACTCGGGCTGCCGCGTCACAACCTGATGTTGACCGACGGTGACTGCGACTCCTTCTTCGACACAGCGGAGGGACGCACCAGCGGTCTGTTCCTCTCCTTCTCCTGTGCCAAGGATCCGACCTGGTCCACCCGGTATCCCGGACGGTCGACCGGCGAGATCCTCGCTTACGTGCGGCCCGAACTGTTCGAACCGTTCCGCGCGTCACGGTGGCGGGACCGGGACCCCGCATATCTGGCGCTCAAAGCCGAGATCACGGCCGACCTCCTCGAAGGGCTGTATCAACAGCTGCCGCGCACCAGGGGCCGGGTGGCCTATCACGAGCTCGGCACTCCGCTGACCGCTCAGCATTTCACCGGCTGGCCCGATGGCAGCCTGTACGGGCTGGCCAAGGATGTGACGGCTTTCGGCGACGGCCACCGCCCCGGCAGCGCGGACTGGTTGCGCCCACGGACCGGGATCGAGGGCCTTTACCTCGCGGGCCAGGACTGCCTGGCCGGCGGTTTCCTCGGCGCCGTTACCGGCGGTCTGCTGGCGGCCCACGAAGCCCTCGACCGGGTCGGCCGGTTCCGTCTGTGGGCAGGGTTGTTGAGACAGGGGATGACACCGGTGGCGAAGCAGTGAACTGTTTGCGGTCCCGAGCTTGTTCTCCGGCCTGCAGATCGGGCACGGCTCGGCTCCGATCACCGTGTCGGTGAGGACCGTGCGGGCTTGCTGCGCGCTGATCCCGGACGGGTTCGGCGCCCCTGCCGGATCGTGCAGGCGCCGACGTGCACGACGACCGGCAGAGGATCGTCCAGGCCGGACTTCGGCTCCATCAGGTATTCGGCCGACAGTGTTGCCGGGGTACGGGGCGTTGTGGTGTGCGCGCCCGGTGGGGGTCGAGGAGGCGCGGGCGAGGGCCTTGTGTACCTCGTCGCGCTGGAGCCGCAGGCAGGCCGGTCTCGCACATGATGCGACGGCGCACTCCGTGTCGGAGCGTTGCGCTTCAGGCTGCTGGAGGAGGTCATGGCCTCTGGTGGGATGGTCCGGCGGGGTTGACGACAGCCATCCACATGGGCTCGGTGCGGGCCTGCAGCATGTGCAGGGCGGTGCGGACGTCGGCGAGCGGGTAGCGGTGGGTGATCAGGTCTTCCGCCGGGAGGAGGCCGCTCTCCATCAGGCGCAGGATTTCGTGGGCGTCGGAGCGGGTGCAGGAGCGAGTGCCGATGAGGCGCCAGCAGTTGGTCATCAAGGCGAGGGCGAGGAACGGGGAGGGAGTGGGGTTTTTGCCCATGTGGACCATGGTCGCGCCGGTGGCGAGGGCGGCGGTGGCTTGCCAGGTGGTGGGGCCGTCGGGCGTGTAGTCGAGAACGGCGTCGGCGCCCCGGGGCAGCAAGTGGCGTAGCGGGCGGTGAGGCCGGAGTTGGTCGTCCAGTCGGTGTCCAGCTCCTCCAGGGCGACGGTGTCGGGGGGGATGGTGCCGGCGAGCCGGGCGGAGCCGGGGCGTAGTGCGGCGAGTGTCACGCCAACTTTCCTACATGCACGGCAGGTTGGGGAGAGATCACCTGCCCAGCCGCTCGTTGGTGGCACCGGGGCCGTCCCGGGGACGACGAACATGCCGGCCGCCTGCGGCTGTCGCACGCCTCTTGCGGGCCCCGCCCCGTATACCCGTTGGACCTTGGCACACGATCACGGAACCAGTCAGCTCTGGTCCGGACCCGGGAACGGAGTGGACTGCAGGCGTTGCATCCACAGGGAGCTCAGGTACTGGCCGTTCTTCACGGCGTACTCGTGGAAGGTTCCGATTTCGGCGAAGCCGAACTTGCGGTGCAGGGCCACCGACACGTCGTTCGGCAGGGCGATACCGGCGAGGGCGACATGCACCGGTTCGTCGGCCAGGAGGCCGAAGAGCGCACGGTAGAGGGCGGTTCCCAGCCCCCGTCCTCTGCTGTCCTCGCCGAGTCCGATGCTCACCTCGACCGTTTCCCGGAAAGCGTCCTGATCGCGGTAGCACTGGCTGCAGGCATAACCGAGAACCTGGTTGCCGCGCCGGGCGATGAGCATCCGGTACGGACCCGTCTCCGCGAACTGAGCGAACCAGTCCAGCCGCTCCTCCATGCGATGCGGTCTGGTGGCGAACCGGGCGTGCGAGGTCGCGGCCGTGTGATTCTGGATGGCGACGATCCCGGGCAGGTCATCCGTCATCGCAGGGACGAGTTCAACAGCGGTCTCGTAAATCTCGTGCAAGACGGGCTCCTCACCTCACGGGGATGTCGTACCGGCACGCTATGGGCGCCGTCGGCCCCACAGAACCCCATGATCCGAAGGCGCTGGCCATAGGCTGCACCTATGGCCCTGGAACTCGCCGACCTGCGTGTCTTCGTCACTGCCGCATCTGCCGGCTCGCTGTCCGCCGCAGCACGTGAGCTGCGCGTTGCGCAACCGTCCGTCAGCGAGCGGCTGCGCCGACTGGAACGGCTCGTCGGTCAGCCACTGCTCGACCGCTCCAGCCGAGGAGTGTCGCTGACGCCTGCGGGGGAACGGCTGCTGCCCCACGCGGAGCGGTGTCTGGATCTGGCGGCCCGGGCCCTGGACATCGCACGGGAGGACGACACCCGGGGCACCCTGCACGTGACCACCCACGCCAGCTACGCACCGCTGGCCGTCCCCTTCGTCATCGGTGCCCTGCAGCCGCTCAGATACGCCGTCGTGGTCGACGACCAGCACAGTCAGGACGCACTCCAGCGGGTGGCCACGGGCGCGACCGACATCGCCATCACACTGCCGATGCCGCACGCTCACGAGGTACGGCTGCACACGTTCCGCAGTGAGCCGGTCATCGCGGTCTGTCACCCTGACCACCCGCTCACGGCGCGCCCCTGCGACATTGCAGGGCTGAGCGGCCACCCCCTCGCCGTGAACCTCTGGGGCAGCGGTGCGCAACTCTTTCACGAACTGCTCCTGGACGCCCCCACCCGCGCGCATCAGCTCTACCGCATCAGTTCCGCCGAGACGGCAGCCGATCTCGCGCGCTCCGGGCAGGCCGTCGCCGTCCTCACCCGCGCCACCGTCGAACGCGACCTCGCCGCCCGCACCCTGGTCGAACTCGACGTGAGCGACATGCCCGAATGGCACGTTCACCTCATGGCAGCCCACCACCGCGAACGCGCCACCGAGCCCGCCATCGCTGCCGTGATCAACGCCCTGGGCCACCTCACGTCCTGACCCACCGCACCCACGGACACCACCACGCGGGAAACGCCCCGCCCCCACGCATCACCAGCCTCGTCCAAGCCGTCCTCACTCTGCACACCAGCCCTGACAGAAGCTGGAAAAAGCCCAGTACGTCAGGACGTACCGCGAGGCACATCACTCCGACAGGTGGCTGCGCGTGCACTCCCTGGAGACACGGGGCCGACAGCGCGAGGCCGGACACGGATGTCCGGCCCATCCTTTCGGACGCACAGGAGCCGAAGCAGGGTCGCCTGGACCTGAGCAGGCCGGATCTAGTCCTCGGGGATGACTTCGTCTGCCTGCATGCCCTTCTGTCCCTGCACGGCGACGAAGGTCACTCGCTGACCCTCCCGGAGGCTCTTGAACCCCGAACCCTGGACGGCCCTGAAGTGCACGAAGAGGTCCGGGCCGCTTTCCGGCGTGATGAAGCCGAACCCCTTCTCGTCGTTGAACCACTTGACGGTGCCACTCTGCCGCTCGGCCATATCCACTCCTGTGTTCTCGGGGGCTGACGTGACAGCAGCCCTACCTGTTGATCATCCATGGTCTTGAGGGCCAAGCCCCCCATCCGAAGGGGAACCGGCTGATAATCGCCGCTTCTGGTCGACGCTGCCGGCCTGGTGGCGACAGTGGAGGTGACCGGATGGAGTCCGCAGGCCGCAGAGGACGCGTTGGACACCATCGACCTGCTGGTGGAATCACTGGGACGCCTCGGCGCGCCCGTGGCCGCAGCCCTGGCGCCGGTCGGTCCCGCCATGGAGGCGCTCCGGGTGCTGATCGCCGCCTCGCGGCCGTCGACACCTGCGGCCCGCATCGCTGGGAAGGACGGCGACACCCCGCTCCCGCCTGCTCCCGCCCGCCGGTGCTCACCTCCAGGCGGCCGGGCGCGGAATGGCTCAGCCACGTCCTGCTGCGCGCGGAACGTGAGTACCTGAACGCCCACCGGGCATCGTTGGAGCCCTCGGAGACCGACAGCCACTCCAGAAGCTGTGTCAGATCTGTTGTTATGTAACGTTCTGACGGGCGGGCAGGCTGTGTTGTCAGTGGTGGGTGACATGCTGCGGTCATGACTGAACCTGTGAAGGGCCCGGCCAGCTACTTTCCGTCGATCGAGAAGAAGTACGGTCGTCCCGTAGCCGAGTGGAAGAACCTCATCCGTACGTCACCGTTGTCCAAGCACATGGAGCTGGTCAGCTGGCTCAAGGCCGAACACGGCTTGGGGCACGGCCACGCCAATGCTCTCGTCGCCCACACGCTCGCGGAGACCGACGGGAAGTAGGAAGGCAGGACGGGCTGACGGGGACGGCTCAGCCGGGGGCCGCGGGTGCGAGGCGGATTGTGTCGGGACGCGTGTGGATACGGACTGACCGCGGCGGGTCCACTGCCACAATCTCCTCGATGGTGCGGGGTGCGCTGCGAGACGCCGAGGAGCTCGGCTACCGGGCGGGTGCCCTCGAGCTGCTTGACGAGGTAACGCATCAGTGCACCCGCGGACTTGGGGATGGGGCGGATGAACGCGCGTTGTATGGCGGCGGTCCAGGCCGTCAGCAGCCGGGGGGTGTTCCGGCGGTATCGGCCAGCAGGGCGGCCCAGTGGTGCGTCCGGTGGGTCTGACAGATGCGCTCGGCCGTCCATTCCGGGTCCAGGCTCCATACCCGCCGGTCGCCGACTGCGCCGCCGATGGTTGCCAAGGTGCGGCCGTCAGGGCTCAGAGCCATGGCGACGATGCTGTCGGTGTCACCATCGAGTACCGCGGTAGTCCGGGCCGTATCCACTTGCCACAGCCGTACCGTGTGATCGTAGCTGCTGGTGACCAGGGTATGTCCGTCAGGGGAGAAGGCGACTCCTGAGACGGTGTCGCTGTGGCCGTGGAGGACGGCGAGGCCGTGGTGGCCGACTGTGCTCCACAGCCGGGTGGTCCGGTCGTTGCCGGCAGTGGCAAGGACACGGCCGTCGGGACTGAAGGCCAAAGCGGTCACGGCGTCGCTGTGGCCGTGGAGGACGGCGACGCCGTGGTGGCCGATTGCGCTCCACAGCCGGGTCGTCCGGTCGTTGCCGGCAGTGGCAAGGACACGGCCGTCGGGACTGAAGGCCAAAGCGGTCACGGCGTCGCTGTGGCCGCGGAGAACGGCGACGCAGCGGCGCCGGGCGACATCCCACAGGCGGACCGTCCCATCGTAGGCTCCGGTGGCGAGGGTGCGGCCGTCGGGACTGAAGGCGACCGCGAGGACCGTGGTGGTGTGTCCGGTGAGGACCGCGGTTTGTCGGTGCGTCGAGGCGTTCCACAGCCGCACGGTGTGGTCGTAGGCGCCGGTGGCGAGCTGGCGTCCGTCGGGGCTGTAGGCCACTCCCCACACCGCGCCCTCCCCCGCTCTCCACAGGGCCGTCCGGCGTTGCCGGGCAAGGTCCCAGAGCGACACCATGCCGTCCGCGAAGGTGGTGGCGAGGGTACGGCCGTCCGGGCTGAAGGCGGCCCGGTCGGCCTCAGCGGTGTCACCGAGCGTCGCGGCCCGGCGACGGGTGGCCGCGTCCCACAACTGCGCCCCGCCCTCCTGGTCGCCCGTGGCAAGGCTGTGTCCGTCCGGACTGAACGCCACCGCGTCGCCGGACACGGCGAGACCGCCGACCGTCCGGTGCGTGCGAGTGTCCCAGAGTCTGACACCGCTGAGGCCGGCAGTGGCCAGCGTGCGGCCGTCCGGCGAGAACGCAACGCCGGTCAGCGAGTCCCCGCGCTGGTCGAGGACCGCGAGAACCCGGCGTGCTGTGACACTCCAGACCCTGGCCGCACCGTCATCACCAGCCGCCACCACGGTCTGCGCGCCCGGTGAGAACGCCAAGGCGCGGACCGCGTCCTGGCATCCGGTGAGGGTGCCGGTGACGTGCCGGGTGACGGTGGACCACAGGCGTACGACGCGGTCGGCACCGGCCGCCGCCAGTTCGGCGCCGTCGGGTGAAAAGGACACCGCCAGAACGGCGCCGTGCTGGTCGAGGAAGTCCGTCGTCCGCCGCGTGGCGGTGTTCCACAGCCTGATGGTCCCGTCGGAGCTGCCGGTCGCGAGGGTGTGTCCGTCCGGGCTGAACGCCACGGCGTTGACGGTGTTGCCGTGCCCGGCGAGAGTGGCGGTCTCCCGCTGTGTGCGGGTGTCCCAGAGCTTGACGCTGTGGTCGGCGCCGGCGGTGGCCAAGATGCGGCCATCAGGGCTGAACGCCACTTCGTTGACCGCGTCGGTGTGCCCGGCCAGCGTGGCGGTCAGCGCGTGGCTGCGGGTGTCCCAGAGCTTGACGCTGTGGTCGGCGCCGGCGGTGGCCAAGGTGCGGCCGTCCGGGCTGAACGCCATTGCCCTGACGGCGGCTGTGTGCCCGGTCATCAGGTTCGCCGTGTACCTCGCGTACGAGCTCAGCAAGCTGCTCCGCGCTTCGAGGGTGGGGGCGAGCCGGGAAGCCTGGAGAGCCAGCACCATCGCTTGTTCCGGCATCTGCGGCAGCAGCGCGTCGGACTTGGCCGCGAGTTCCCGAGACGTGGCCGCGTCCCGCTGCCGATCCGCCTCATGCCGGGCCCGTACTGCGTAGCCGGCAGTCGTCATTGCCAGCAACAGCAGGATGCCGAGGAGGACAACCCCGCGTTGCCGCATCCGGGCGCGGTGCCGCACGGCTGCCTCTTCGGCGGATCGAGCGGCCAGGCCGGCCTCGAGGAAGTCGCGTTCCAGGCAGGTGAGGTCCCCGACCGGGCTGGCGGCGAAGGCTTCTTCGGCTACGGCGAGGCGGGTGCCCCGGTAGAGCGCCCCGGGGTCACGCTCGAGTTCGTCCCACGCCCGGGCGGCTTCCGTGAGCTGCCGGTGGACACGCATGCGTTCCCGGGCGTCGTCGATCCACTTCCTGAGCCGCGGCCACGCGGCGATCAGCGCCTCGTGGGTGAGATCGACCGTTCCGCTGTCCAGGGTGACGAGACGGCCGCGGACGAGACGCTCCAGGACTGGCGCCGTATCCGCCGAGTCTCCGAAATCGAGTTCCGCTCGAGAAGCGGGCCGCCGGGTGTCCGGAGTGCCTTCCCCGGGGGTGATCAGGCGGAGGAGGATACGGCGGGCGAGGTCGGCCTGCGCGGGGGTGAAGCGGGCGTGGATGTCCTCGGCGGTACGGGCGATGGCGCCATGCAGGCCGCCGGCTGCCTCGTAGGCCTCCAGTGTGAGGGCGCGGCCGGTACGGCGCTGCCAGGTTTCCAGCAAGGCATGTGACATCAGTGGCAAGGCGCCCGGCTCGTCCTCGACTTGTTCGAGAATGTGAGCCGTTAGTGCGCGTTCGACGATGAAACCGGCGGCCTGAGCGGGCTTCACGACGGCTTGGCGCAGGTCCTCACGGCACATGGGGCCGACCAGCACGGTGCCGTCCTGCATCGCCGCCGTCAGGGCTGGGTGTTCGGCACAGCGGCCGAGGAAGTCCGCGCGCACGGCGATGACCACACGCGCGCGGCTCGCTGGGTCGACGCACGTCAGAAGCCGGTTGATGAACTGCTCGCGTTCGGCAGGGTCGGTGCACACGGTGTACAGCTCTTCGAACTGGTCCACGATGAACCAGGTGTCGCCGTCCCCGTCGGCCGGTTCCAGGCGCTGGGCGTGGTTGCGCAGCGGGTGTTCACCGGGGGTGAGGATCCGAAGGGCCACCGGCCGCTGCCCAGACATGTCTGCGGTGCGCAGGCGCGGGACGAGACCTGCGCGCAGCAGCGACGACTTACCGCTGCCCGATGGACCGAAGACGGCGGTGAAGCGGCGGGAGACGGTCTGGCGGAACAGGCGTTCGGTGAGCTTCTCACGGCCGAAGAACACAGCCGCGTGGGTGGGTTCGAAGCGAGCCAGGCCCCGGTACGGAGGCTCGGCATCCCCCTCGGCCCGCGGTTCTGCCGCCGCTTCCGCAGCCGCTCGCCGCCACCGCGCCTCCCACTCCTTACGGTCTGCGCCGCATGCGTCGGCGTAGGCCAGCACCACCGGCAAGGTCGGCAGCCGCTCGCCGCCGGCGGCCTGCGACAGCGTGCTCGCGCCCTGCCCGGTGCGCTGTGCCATCGCCCGGTATGTCGGACTGCCCGCCTCCGCCCGGAGTTTGCGCAACTCGAACGCGAACCTCGCCACCGGCCCCTTGTCCGGATCCAGTGGGCTTTCGCGGCGCCCCGCCATGAACAGCCCCCTCCCGTCCCACCTCCGCGCAGACGCGGTGCCGTGGTCGGCCAAATTAGGGCCGCCTTCCGCGGAGGGCAAGCCGGGGGTGCTTTCTTCGGTCAGCGTCCCCGCGTCGCGCCCGACCTGCACTGTCGTCATTGATCAGGCCGGCGGGACCGGCTGCCCATTCAATCCCCCAGGCGGAAAGGTCGAGGTGAGACCGGGAAGGCCGCGTCTGGTCCATCCGGTTGTCGACACGGAGAAGGGAACCAATCATGAACGTGCACAAGCGGCTCGTCCTGGCGACAGCGGCCGTTGCGCTAGGTGCCGGACTGGCCGGCACCACGCCGGCCCAGGCGGACCAGTCGTCCGTCTCTGTCAAAGCCGCGACGCAGCGGCGGGACGTCTGCTTCTCCGGGGCGTGCGGGAGTGCCACCGTCACCTTCCGGAGCCACTCGAGCGCCAAGGTGAGCATGTCGGTCGCGGACAACCGCTGCGACGCCCACCCCGCCAAGGTGCGGATCCTTGCCGACCAGTACCACCTGAGCAGCGGGGCACGGTACACCTGGCACGGTCCCTGGCACGTCAACCACCGCGGCTGCCACGGCGGCACCGGTCCCGCGACCAACAGCACGTTCACCGGTGCCGACCCCCTGCTCGGCATGAAAGTGGAGATCTGCAACGACGGCGTGAAGTGCGTGACATCCTCCGAGATGAACAACCCCTACTAGTCCGGCCATCCGACACCATCGGAGCCAACTGACTGCGCGGCCGCGGCACCGGATCGGGGGAGGCGCCGGGGCCGCGCGTCCGGCTCGCCCGCCGCTCTCCCGGCCGCGTGGCCGGTGGCCCCGGCAACGCCGGGGGCCACCGGTGGGCGCCGATCTCCTGGTAACGGGCGTGCCGGGCATGGTGACCGCGACGTCATACGAGGCGATGAGGTGCAGGGGGAAGCGGAGGTCCAGGTCCGGGTCAACGGACGTCACCGCGTCCTCAAGCACCGAGCCGATTCCCTCATCTGCCGGGCTTGCGGGATCGCGAGCACCATCCGTCTGCAGACGGCTCTGCACCAGAGCGGCTGCGGCGTACCGTTCGCGGTCGCGGTGCCGTCGGCCCGCCTCTTCTCTGCCAACGGCGGCTGGCAGCCGCCGGGCGGATCGTGTCCCTGGAGTCTCAGGGGACTTCGGGGAATGGCAGGCCGGCTGGGTCAGCGGGTGAGCTGCGGGTAGAGGGCTTCGACGCCCGCGGACAGGCCGGCCTTGACGTGGTTGCTGACGTCGTCGGCGAGGATTTCGTACAGGCCCTTGTCGATCCCTTCCAGGGCGATGCGGACGATCTTCGCGGGGTCGGATTTGGGCACGTCGAGCGAAGCGGTCATATCGGTGTCCATGTAGCCGACGTGCAGGGCGCTGACCTGCGTGCCCTGCTCGGCGAGCTGAACACGCAGCGCGTTGGTCACCGACCAGGCGGCCGACTTGGCCGCGCAGTAGCCGGCCGCGTCCGGGAGGGACAGCCACGACAGGGCGGAGAGCACGTTGAGGATGGCGCCGCCGCCGTTGCGTGCCAGGACGGGGGCGAAAGCGCGGCTGACGCCGACGGTTCCGATGACGTGCGTCTCGAAGTCCTGGCGGAAGGCGTCGAGGTCGCTGTCGAGTACGGAACCGCCGAAGAAGCTGCCCGCGTTGTTGATCAGCAGGTCGACGTCGCCGGCCTGCTCGGCGGCGGCCTGCACGGCTGCGGGGTCGGTGATGTCGAGCGCGATCGGGATCACGCCGTCGGTGGTGATGGTTCGGGGGTCGCGGGCGGCCACGTACACCTTGCTCGCGCCTGCCTGGAGCAGCGCGCGGACGAAGCGGTCGCCAAGGCCGCGGTTGCCGCCGGTGACCAGAGCGACGGAGCCGTTAACGGACACGGTCATGGGGTTGCCTTCTCCCTGGGAAGCAGTGCGCACGGGGCGCGCTGCTGGGAATGTGTGATGAGCCGGACCGGCGATGCCAAAGACCGGGTGGGACCGGGAAGTCCGCTGATCACAGGCGGGAAACCGATCGGTTTCATGCTCGCTTCCGACTGTAAACCGATCGGTTTCAGTTGTCGAGTCGGCGCGGTAGTCTTCTTGCATGACACGAGCGAAGGCGGCAGCCGGCACCGACGTCCCGCCGGTGGGCAGCCCCGAGCAGGACGCTCCCGCAAAGGCGCCGCGCAAGGCATCGCCGCGCGAGCGGCTGCTCGACGCGGCAGCCGAACTCCTCTCCCGAGAAGGTGTCCACGTCAGCACTGACGCCCTGTGCCGGGCGGCCGGGATCTCCAAGCGGTCGATGTACCAGTTCTTCAGCAGCAAGGACGAGATCATCGCCACGTCACTCGCCCAGCGAGCCCCGGCGATCACCGCACTCCTCCTGCCCGAGGACGACGCGGAAGCCTCGCCGCGCGAGCAGATGCTGTACGTCTTCCGCCGACTGGAGGAGATCGCGCCGAGCCCGGATTTCCATGGCTGTCCGTTCCTGTCTGCGATGGTGGAACTGAAGGACACTGATCACCCGGCCTGCCTGATCGCACGGCAGCACAAGACCGAGATGACCGCCTTCTTCCGTGACCAGGCCGAGCGCGGCAAGGCCACCGATCCCACACTCCTCGCCCGTCAGCTCAGCCTGGTCTACGACGGCGCAGCGGCCCGCGCGGGCGCCGGTATCGAAGAACTTGACGGGCTTTCACTCGCCACCGCCACGGCACTCATCGACGCCGCAGGCGTGCGCCGGTAGCACCGGCCGCGCCCTCAGCCGGGACGCAGGGTCGCGTCCGGCCCTCCGCAGCGTGCATGTGTGGGCCGGCGCCGCTGCAAGCCTCCCGCCCCGAGGGTGTACCGGTGAAACCCGGCGCTCGTCACGCCCCCGCGGTCGGAGCAGGGCGAGCGGGGCGGGCACCCGCCCGGCGCCGCGTCCATCGCCCCGACCTCATCACATTCGCCAGCCCCGACCGTCTCAAGCGCACGTACTGGCCGCCCTTGAACAGGTAGCCGAGGTCGCGCTGGTCGCGCCGGTTCGATGCGGCGTCGATGCCGTGGGCGAGGGACCCCGCCCCCCCCCGCAACTCGTCGTTCGGGGGGTGTACGCCCCTGGGCGCCGATTCACCTTCGAGTGCGCTCCAGCCGCCACACTGATCGCGAGATCGAGCGCACGGCACAGAACGGCGGCTGCAGATGACGACCACGAACCAGGCGGGGCACCCCCTGCCGTACGACACCTACCGTGAGGCGATCGGGCGGGAGACTCGACGGTTCGCCGACGCGGTGCGGGACGCCGACCCGGCCGGCGCCGTACCGTCGTGCCCCGGCTGGACCCTAGCCGACCTCACCCGGCACGTGGGAGCGCTGCAGCGCTGGTTCTGCGTCCTGCTGTCCCGGCGGGTGCAGGAGATTCCCCGCGACCGGGACGTCGAACTGGGGCTTCCCGAGAACGTGCGGGACTACGCCGACTGGTTGACGGCGGGCGTGCCCGCGGTGGCGACTGTGCTGCGGGACACCGATCCTGGCGCGGCGATGTGGACCTGGGGCGCCGACCCGCACGCGCGGTTCTGGGCCCGGAGGATGCTGTTCGAGACGCTGGTGCACCGGGTGGACGCGGAGCGTGCCGTCGGCCGCGACGCCGATGTCGACCCGAGGTTGGCCGCGGACGGCGTCGACGAGTTCCTGGTCAACCTCCCTTACGCGGGGATCTTCGCGCCGGGGGTGACCGAACTGCGCGGCGACGGCGAGGTCCTCGCGTTCGGGTGCACGGACGCCGGTGGTGCGGCCGGCGAGGAGTGGCGGGTGCGGCTGGAGCCGGACGGCTTCCGGCCGATGGCGGGTGCCGGGGCGGCGGACTCCGCGGCCGTCCGGGCTCCGGCCTCGGACCTCCTGCTGCTGCTTTACGGCCGCCGGTCCTACCGGGAGCCGGTCTTCGAGGTGTCGGGGGACACCGGGCTCCTGGACCGCTGGTTCGCCCACACGGTGTTCTGACCCGCCATGCCCTGCGCCTGGCGGCCGGTGCTCATCCGGCCGCCGGTGATGGCTCCCAGGCAACCGAACTTGACCTCCGTTCCGTCGGGCAAGAGCCATCACAGCCGTGCGGACAGGCGCAGCAGGCCGTCGCCGTGGAGGTCACCCACAGGTCGTTGTCGCGGTCGCCGCAGTACAGCCTGTCCTTGAGCGTGGCCAGTGCCGGCCCGGAGGCGTTGGCATGGTGGGGCAGCTGCCGGTCGTCGCTCCATCTGTTGTCCGGGTCGTAGACGGCCTGCCTCAGGCGGCTGTCGGTGTCGCCCCGGTGCATGCACACCAGCTTGCCCCGGAATTCGGCCAGGGCGGGGTTCGCGGCGGTGCGGTGGCTGTCCAGCCGCTGGTCCTCACTCCAGGAACCGGTTCGAGCACACCCCCTACGACCGCTGGGTCACCTACGGCCGCTCCAAGAGCGCCGATGTGCTGCTCGCCGTCGGGATCGCACAGCGCTGGGCGCGGGACGGCATCACCGCCAACGCCCTCATGCCGGGCTGGATCACCACCAACCTCCAGCGCCACCTCGACCTGGCCACCCTCCAGGCGCTGGGGGCCGCGGACGAGGCCGGCAACCCCGTCGAGCAGCCCTTCTACAAGAGCCCCGCCCAAGGCGCCGCCACCAGCGTGCTGCTCGCCGCCTCCCCGCTGCTCGACGGCGTCACCGGCCGCTACTTCGAGGACAACCAGGAAGCCGCGGTCGCCACGGACCCGGCCGACCGCGGGGTCGCCGCGCACGCCCTCGATCCGGAGACCGCGGAGCGTCTGTGGGCGTACGCGAGCGGCGTCCTGGCAGCCGGGGACTGAACCGCTGGACGGCTCACCGCACGGGCCGCCGCCCCTCCCCGCGAGCGCCGGCCCGGCGGGGCGTGCCCGTGGGGATGCTTCTCAGCGGTTCGTCGTCGCGGGGGACCGGTTCCCCCTGGCGCGATGCGCCCGGACGCTACGAACCCTGGTTGCGGATCTACGGCGTGCTCCGGCGCCGGCAGCGGAACGGTACCTGGCCAGGTCTGTCACCCGGCTTCCGGCCGAGGCCGCCGCGAAGGGCCTGATCACCTGGGACGTGCATGCAGATTGCACCGTGTGCCGGGCCCACCAGCATGCCGCCGGGGCGTCGAAAAAGGGGACCTGCAAACGGAGTTGCCCGGTGGTCTCGCTGTTGCGTCGGCCGACCACGGTCCCGGACGTTCACGGGGAGGAGAAGCCGGGCTCCCAAGGCGGTCGGCCGCCGAAGTTCGACAAGGCCGAATACCGCGAACGTCATGCCGTCCAGTGCGGGATCAGCCGCCTCAAGCGGCATCGGGCCGTGCCCACGAGGCGCGACAAGCTCGCCGTCCGCCACGGAGTGACCGTGCTGGTCGCAGTCCTCGACGAGTGGCTGTGACCAACACGGTCCAGCAACGCTTACACGGTTTGCCAGGGGTTGGTCTCGTAGCAGTTCACGAGCAGGTCTGTCACGTCGGGATCGACGGACAACCCCGCTTCATCGATGCTCGTGACCGGGACGGCAGGCGAGATGGAGTTCGAGAGGAAGGCCGCGAGGGTCGGAGAGCCGGACGCCCAGGCTCCGAGGTCTCGGAGGTGTATCTCACGCCGCTCGGACGGGATGCCCTTGGCCGCCAGTCCTCGCTGCAGAAGCTGCATCGTGATTCCCGGCAGTACGGCGGCCTGGGGCCAGATCACTCTCTCGCCGTCGAAGAAACCGATGTTCGAGATCGAGGCCTCGCTGATCCGGCTGTTGCGATCGGTGAACAGGACGTCGTCGTACCCGGCGAGCACCGCCTGACGCCGGCGAAGGCTGAGTCCGAATGTCCCGGCGTGCTTGACGTGGGGCAGATCCCGCTCGTACTCCACTGTTCGCAGCCGCACAGGGGAGGTCCGTGACGCGATGGGCGCGCTCGTCGTGACAGCCACGTCCGGCTCCACCTCCTCGCCGCGCAGCACGGCATCCTGGTGGCGGCTGAAGACGGTCACGCGAACCGTCACCGCGTCCGGGGCAGCAAGGAGCGCGTGCCGCACACAGGACCGCACCCGGTCGTCGTCCAGCCCCGTTCCGAACAGTTCCCGCGTACTGTCGTCCAGCCTCTTCAGGTGCAGATCCAGTCCGCGGACTGCTCGACCCCGCGCCTGCAACGAGGAGAAATGCGAGTAGTTGGCCCGCGCGAGCACCTTCAGGTCTTCGCTGTCCGCTTCGGCACCGTTGACTTCCACCCGGTCGATGTCGACCCCTCCCTCACCCGTACCCAGCCCTACGCCCGTCTCTCGCCCACCCTAGGCACCGCATAGACGTCACGTTCACTGGATCGACGTTCACAACGACGTCATACGCCCTGCCCCGCACAGCGGTGACGGTGGTGGTGGCGCGCCGCCTCTCGCGTACCACCGCTCCGGCGAGCACGGCGAGCTCGTGCGGGAGCGGAATGCGAGGTGCCGGTGATCGCGCCCGCGATCGCCTCGGTGGTATCCCGTCGGCGCACCTTGCAGAGCGCGCGGGCCCCGGCAGAGACCGCTGGCCGCTCCCCCAGGTCACCGGCCCTTCGGCGCCGGGCACCTGCGTCGCTCCTGGCCGCCGAGCTGGAGGAGTGTCGTAGGCGATGAAGTACGCCGCCATCTCCTGGGCGAGGCGGCCAGCAGTCCGGCCACCGGAAGCAGCTCGCCGCTGGAGATGATCGAACGACACCTGGCTCCCCACCCACACGACCAGCTGGACGACCCGCTTCATCGACGCCGCCGTCGTCCAGCTCCAGGCCGGGGGCCACGAGGTCCGCGAGGAGGACATCGCCCGGCTTTCCCCGCTCAAGCACCGCAATGTGAACCTGCTCGGCCGCTACAGCTTCGTCGCCAGCGTCCCGGCCGCCGGCGCCCTACGGCCACTGCGCGACCCGGACACGCCCGGGCTGGATGAGGACGGCGAAACCGAGGTGTGAGTACGCCCGCACGATGATCCGAACGGATCCGGGCTCAGAGAGCTAGTTGGTCGAGGGCATCGAGAATCTGCTGGGTTTCGGTGCGGGTGCTGTAGTCGGGGTGGACGTCGATCCAGCGCAGCACGTGCTCCGAGTCGAGGATCGCCGTGGTCGGCATCGGCAGCGTGGTGGTGGCATCCGCATTGACCGCGGTGATGTCCACGCCGAGCTGGAGCTGCGCCGCGCGGGCCTCGGCGGAGGGCGCGGTGAGGATCCCGAGCTGGCTGGCGATGGTGTTGCCGGGGTCGGAGACGACGGGGTAGGCGAGGTCGTTCTTCTCGGTCGTGCTCAGTGACCCGTCCGGTGCCTGTGGGCTGATCGCGACCAGGGCGACGCCGCGCTTGGTCAGTTGCGGCAGCAGTTGGGCTTGGTAGGTGGACAGGGCGATGTTGCAGTACGGGCACCACACTCCGCGGTAGAACACCAGCACCGCGGTGGCGTTGCCGGTGACGGCGTAGAGGGTGCTGGGGGCGCCGTGCGGGTCAAGAACGTCCGCGTCGGCGACCACGGTCCCGGCGTCGGCGATCCCGGCCGGTAGCCCGGCGGCGGCCAGCTCGGCTTGTTCCCGGCCGAAGGCGCTGGTCACCTCGCTCGGCAGTTGCGCGGCCGAAGCTGCGTGCATTTCGGCTACGCGGTCGGTGATCGTCGGGTCAGTCGTCATAGGAAGGCTCCTTACTCACAGTCGAGGGCTCGACGCACTCATTTGCGGAATCGGCTACTACTTGCTTGCGGAGCGAATCAACCCAGCGGTCGACACGGCGAGCTTCACGTCTCATCAGGTCGGGCGAGCCAAGGGAATGTGTGAGCACGGCCGCCCCTTGATATGCGGCGATCAACTGGACGGCAAGCTCGCGAGGGTTGGCGCACCCCAGCTCCCGGAATTGCCGCTCAGCCCAGTCGATCGGCGCCTGAATCAATTGGGCCGCGTGATGATCAGTTCCGTTGGACCGCTTCTCAAGCTCGGAGCACAGCGTTCCGAACGGGCAGCCGTAGAGGGATATCAGCTCCGCCTGACCGGCCAGTTCTTCGAAAAGCGCCTTCAGGCGTGCGCCCGGGGTGTGATGGGCCTGCTCGAAGGCGGCGAACAAGTCGTTGAGAGCCCCGAGCCGAGCAGTGACGACAGCGTTGATGATGTCGTCCCTGGTCTTGTAGTAGTAATAGACGTTGCCCGGCGGAACGTCGGCAGCACCGGCGATCTCAGCAAGCGTGGTGCGCTCCACTCCTTGCTGATGGAACAGCTGAACAGCGGCATCGATCAACCGTTGCCGCTTCGAGGGACGGTCCACCGGTTCGGCGCCGGAAGTGGCAGGTACTGACTTAGTCATGTCACTCCCAAACAAGGTGTTGGAAATCAAGGATTCCAGGTGATCTCGTCACCTGATGAAGCGGTGGATGGCCTCGCCGGCGTCGTCCTGAAATGACGGGTTGACTAGATCGGAAAAGATGGGCGCTTGGTCGGCCAACGGACCGGTGGCCCCTGTTGGCCGCGCTGGCATAGAACACGCCACTGGACAGGCTCGGGTCGGTGGCACCGTCGACCAGCCGCCTCGCCCCGACCTCTACTTTGTGGACCCCGAGGTACTTCACCATCAGCGGGGCCTCGAGTTCGGCCTTCGCCGTTGTCGCCCGTGACGAGTGCCGTCTTTCCTACAGCTCTCCTCATCCGGTTTGTTCCCCTCCCATCTTTCATGGGTTTGCTCCGGTTGACGGCTCTTGCGGGATGCGGCTTCGCGAACCTTGTTAGTTAGTAGACTTACTAACTAAGGACAGTAAGGCCGATGTGGCGTCCGGTCAAGACGATCGGGAGGTGCCCAGGGGTGAGGCGGCGGGCGGAGCGGAACCGCCACCGGCACCCGGCAGGACACCTTGTTCACCGACGACATCCGCCGCCCCTCCCCGCGAGCGCCGGCGGCCCGGCGGGGCGTGCCCGCGGGGATGCTCAGCGGCCCGCCGGCCAGGGCCTGTTGTGGAAGTCCCGCCTTCCTCTCGGTCGAGCGGCGGGATCTTTGCATCAGGTGCCAGACGTACCGAGCGACCCGGTGGGGCCTGTCAGTTCGTGGTCGGCAGCGCGTTTTCCAGGAGGATTTCCGCGGCAGCCCGCGCGTGCCGGCCGTAGTTCGACTCGCCCAGCACCATGGCGCGGCTGGCGGCGCCGTCCGCGAGGGTCACGAGTTGCTCGGCGAGGACGGCGGGCTCGCGGCAGCCCAGTTCCGTTACCAGGTCGGTCACCAACCGCACCATCAGCAGTTTCTGTTCGCGGGCGTAGGAGTGGACCGCGTTCCGGGGGTCGGGGAACTCCACGGCGGCGTCGATGAACGGGCATCCGCGCACGGGATCCGTGCCGGTCGGGGGCGGGTCGAACAGTGCGAGGATCCGCTCCTTGGCAGGGATGTCCTCGCGTGCCAGCACGCCCTCCAGGGTGCGCCCCGTCGACGAGAGGTCCTCGAGGTGGGCGAGGACCAGCTCGTCTTTGGTCCGGAAGTGCGCGTAGAGGGTGCGCTTGGACACCGGCGCCCGCTCCGCGATCTGCTCCATGCCGGTCGCGTTGATCCCCTGGGCCGCGAACAGTCCGGCCGCGGCGGCCAGGATGCGCTCCCGCCCTCCGCGCCCCGGCCGTCGAGACGCCGTCGTCATCGTGGTCATGACGTAAGTATACGTTCTCGTTTACTTCGGAGGAGGTTGCCGGCTATAGTCAGCACCACTTCAGGTAAACGATTCCGTTTACTTTGGTGATGCTGAGGAGAGTTCGATGAGCGGACCGGTCTTCACCCGCACACGCGCGAGCGAGGCGCCCACCGGCGGGACGCAGCCGGGCGGGACGCGAACGTGGGAGTACGCCGAGCGGTTGATCCGCGGGCGCCGCGCGACCCGCGCATTCCGTCCCGACCCGGTACCCGGGGACACTCTGCGCGAGGTCTTCTCGCTGGCCGGCACCGCGCCGTCCAATTCCAACGCGCAGCCGTGGCGGGTCGAGGTGGTCGGTGGCGCACGGCGAGACCGTCTGGCCGACGCCCTGCGAACGGCGCACGCCGAGCGACGCGTCACGGCCGACTACCCGTACTCCGAGGACATGTACGCCCCCGTCCAACGGGAACGCCGGGCCGCGTTCGGCGCCGAGCTGTACGGAGCGCTGGGCATCGGCCCCGACGACCACCTGGCTCGCGCGGCCTACGACGCGGAAAGCCTGGGCTTCTACGGGGCGCCCCATGCCGCGTTCCTGTTCGTCACCGGCGACGGCGGGCCGCGACTGGCCGCCGACGCCGGCGCCTACCTGCAGACGCTGCTGCTGGCCATGACCGCCCACGGCGTGGCCAGTTGCCCGCAGGGCCTGCTCAGCTTCTACGCCGACACCGTCCGCGATCAACTCGGAGTGGACGAGGGGAAGCTGCTCGTGGGTATCTCCTTCGGCTACGCCGACGAGAACGCGCCGGTAAACCGGGTCGCGACCGGCCGGGCGGCCCTGGAAGCAACCACCACGTTCCACACCTAGAGTCGGTCCCGAAAACGCTGGTCACAGCCACTCGTCGAGGGCTGCGACCAGCACGGTCGCCTCGTCTATCGGACGGCGCGTTTGTCGTATCTCGCGGCCACAGCGCGGTTCCGCTTCGGCCGGTTGACCCCGCACTCCACCGTGTGGCGTGCCCTGTAGTCGTCCTTGTCGCAGTCCGGTGGCCGACCGCCTCGGAAGCCGAGCTTCTTGCGATTGCCCACCCTCACCGCTTGGTGGGCCGAGCGCAGAGGCAGGAACCTGGACATCGGCCACCCAGTCGAACTAAGCGGCAGCTGTCCACCGGGGTCGCGGAGATCACGCGAGGCGGAACAGCATGGCCGTGAGAACGAGGGCCAGCAAGGTGATGTAGCCCCGGGCGTGGACCCGGTCTGCGATGCGGGGCGGCCTGCGGCGCAGCAGGACGACGACGGGCACGGCTCCCAGCAGGAGCAGCGCGACGGCCCCGAGGTCGACCGAACCGGCGGCGAGCAGCAGCGCACCGGTGCCCGCGGGAGCCGTCGTCAGGAAGACTGCGCAGGCGGGGGCGCTGATGCAGAAGGTCAGGGGATTGGCGAGCGCGGTGGCGGCAGCCATCGGCAGCCCGGAGCGGCGCAGCAGCGGCACCGTCAGCACGCTGCCGCCGACGCCGAGGAAGGAGGCCACCGAGCCGATCGGCACGCCGAGCGCGGCGGGGACGGCGATCGTCCCGTCCCCGGCCGGGCCGTCGTGCGCGGGGCGCAGGAAGCCCGGCCGTACGAGTACGTCCACGAGGGTGGCGGCCAGGTAGAGGACGAAGCCCCAGGTGATCAGCCTCGGCGGTGCGAACGCCGCCGCGAGGGCCCCGGCGAGTCCTCCGGCGCCGAGCAGCGCCAGCAACGGGAGGCGGTGCCACAGGCCGGTCAGCAGTGGTCTCGGCGTGGCGGCGGTGGCGACGGCCGCGTTGACGACCATGACGAGGGAGGAGGTCGCCACTGCGACCGTCGAGGCGGCCGGCCCTGCGGCGGCGTCGGCCCAGACGACGACCGGAACGGTGACGAAGCCGCCGCCGAACCCGAAGAGGACGGTGGTCAGCCCGGTCAGAACGCCGATGGCGAGAAGGAGTACGACAGTCACCCGGTCAAGTTCAGCGGGCGATCCAGGTGCCGACAATCGAAGGAAGAACCGATACTTTCGAGTTTCGGCCCTAGGCTGATGGAATGCGCAACGTCTCGCTCGCCGAGCTGGACCACCTGCCCGCCGAGGTGCTCCCGATCGCGACCGACTACCCGCCCGGCACCCTGCTGACCTGGCACGAGCACCGGCGTGCGCAGTTCCTGTACGCAGCCACCGGGACGATGCTGGTGGAGACCGGCGAGGGGGCCTGGACGGTGCCGGGCGAGCGGGCCGTGCTCATCCCGCCCGGAACCCGCCACCAGGTGCGGATGCTGGACGTGCGCACGTCCAGCCTGTACATCGAGCCGGAGGCGGTGCCGTGGTGGCCGCACTCCTGCCGGGTGGTCGAGGTGGCGCCGCTGCTGCGCGAACTGCTCCTCGCCGCCGCCGACCTCGACGCCGGTTACACGGCGCGCGACCGCGACAGCGCGCTCATCGCGCTGATCCTCTGCGAGCTGGCGACGCTCACCGAGGTGCCCCTGCACATCGTCCTGCCGCACGAGGCCCCCTTCGACGAGCTGTGCCGCAGCTATCTGGCCGGCCCGGACATCGCGGTGACGAACGCCGTGTGGGCACGGGCCGCCTCGATGAGCGAACGCGCCTTCACACGCCGCTTCCGGCAGCTGACGGGCCTGAGTCCCGCAGCCTGGCGGGCCAGAGCCAGACTGCTCGCCGCCATCCCGCTACTGCGCCACAAGCCCGTCACGCAGGTGTCGGCGCTGCTCGGCTACGCCTCCCCGGCCGCGTTCTCGTACGCCTTCTCCCGCGCCTTCTCCGTACCCCCCTCGTCGATGAAAAACTGAACGACAGCCAGCCCCATCGAACGCCGCCAACACCCGCCCACATCCGTAACGACGGCCTACCGCCCGCCCCGAGGACGGTGTGCCCTGGTCAACTGTGAGTCCCCGATTCGAGGGTGGTGGTCGTGTCGGACAGCGGGTCGATGACGGTGTCGGCGATCCAGCGGGCGACGCCGGCCGGGTAGGGCGCGTCCAGACCGAGCACGATGTGGTTGAACCCGCCTTTGAGGGCTGCGCGGATGGTGCGGCGGGTGCCGTCGGGCCGGTCGTACGAGACGGGCAGGACGATGGATCGAGTGATCTCGGCCGGGTTCCGGCCGATCTCCTCGCACAGCCGGTCCAGCGTGGCGTTGCGCTCGACGGCCTTGTCGATGCTGCCGCCGGGCATGTTCCACCGGTCCGCGTGCCTGGCGGCCACGCGCAGCGTCGGGGTGGCCTGGCCGCCGATCAGGATCGGCGGGTAGGGGTGCTGGAGGGGTTTGGGACTGCAGAACGCGCCCGTCAACTGGTGGTAGTCGCCCTGGAAGTCGAACGGCGCGGTCTCGGTCCATAGTCTGCGGATGATCGTGCACGCTTCGGCGAGGCTCCCGACCGCGTGGGCGGCATCGTGGAAGGGCAGACCGTGAGCCGCGTACTCGCGCCGGGCCAGCGGCACGTCGGGGCGGGAGCCCGCGCCGATGCCGAATTCGAGCCGGCCGCCGGAGACGGCATCGACGGTGGCGGCGATCTTGGCCAGCATGGCCGGTGGCCGGAACCTGTTGCTGGTGACCATCACTCCGAGTCGCAACCGCTCGGTTTGGGCCGCGAGTGCGGACAGCAGTGTCCAGCCCTCGAAGGTGGGTCCGTTCGGGTCGCCACCGAGCGGCATGAGGTGGTCGAACAGCCAGGCGTGCTCGATCTGTTCGATGCCGTCCGCTTCACGCCAGACCCGCAGGATGTCGTCGTAGGCGACCTGCGCCGGGGCCGTCATGATTCCGAAACTGGGCGTGCCGGTCGGCACGGGGGTGCTGGTCACTTCGATTCGACGCTCCCCAGCGGGGCATCGGCCGCGGCCAGTGCCCGACGGGCGGCGGGCCACGCGCCCTGGTCGAGGCCCAGCGCCGTACGCAGATAAGCCAGAGTGGCCTGCTGTACCAGCGCGATACGCTCGGGGCTTTCGTCGGTGGTGCGGGTGTCGTTGGCTCCCTGGATGCCGCCGAGTCCGTGTTCCGCCCCGAACAGGGTCAGCAGATCGGTGGCACCCGGACTGAGCCGGTAGCCGTCGGTGAACCAGTCCGGACCCCGTACCGTCAGCGGGGACTGGTCGTGATCGCCGGCGACCATGAGGCTGGGCGTCTTCAGCTCGGTGAAATCAGGGCTCATGAACGGGAAATACCGGGTGGCGAGCGGGCTCAGGTCGGCGCCGCCGGTGCCGGGCAGGCACAGCAGCACGGCGGCACTGACCCGCGGGTCGGCCATGCTCTCGCCGGGAAGGCCGTCGGCGCCTACGACCCGTGCCCCCGCGAGGGTGCTGGCGGTCTGTGCGCCCCAGGAATGTCCGGCAACCGCGATGCGGTCGTGGTCGACGCGGCCGGCCAACGCGGGCACCGCGGCTTCGATCGTGTCGAGCTGGTCGAGGACGGCGGTGAGGTCGGCGGTGCGGATGCGCCAGATGAGCGGGGAGCGCGGGTCCTCGGGGGCGAGGCCGAGGGAGTCGAGATGGGTGGGCTGGACGACCACGAACCCGCGGGCGGCCCAGTAGCCGACCAGCGGTACGTAGTCGTCCATGGTCAGGCTCATGCCATGGGAGAAGACGACGACGGGGAGGTTTTCGCCGGTTGTCGGCGCCGTGATCCGTACCTGCAGGTCTTGACCGCGGTCGGGAGCGGCCAGCGAGACCGGGTTGACCGATATGACCGGGGTGGTGAAGCCGTTGCCGACGTCGGCGGAGGTGTTGTCGCTCACGAGACGAATGCCTTTCTCGGACGGGCCCAGTGGGCCCCTGCTGCGCGGCGTCTGGCAAAATGAAAATCCGGAGCGCCGCTCCGGATTACGATACGGAGCGGCGCTCCGCTTTGCAAGCAGGAGGTGTGCACGATGTCCACGGCCGACACGCCGTCAGCATCCGCAGGACGTAAGCGAGCCGACGTACGCCGCAACGAGCAGAAGCTCCTGGACGCGGCCGCGGCCGTGTTCGTCCGCCTGGGGATCGACGCTCCCGTCCGGGAGATCGCCGCGGAGTCGGGCCTCGGCATGGGCACGATCTACCGCCACTTCCCCACACGGGCAGAGCTGGTGGTGGCCGTCTTCCGGCATCAGGTCGACGCGCTCGCCGCCGCCATCGACACGGCGCCGACCGCCGACACGCCGTACGAGGCCCTGCGGCAGTGGGTCCACCGATTCGCCGACTTCCTGGTCACCAAACACGGCCTCGCCGAGGCGCTGCACTCGGACCAAGCGGGATTCGAGAGCCTGCACAACGAGTTCGTCGAGCGCCTGATGCCCGTGCTCGACCAGCTGCTGAAGGCGTCCGCCGCCGCTGGATACACGCGCTCCGACGTCCGGGCCTACGACTTCATGCTCGCCATCGGCAACCTGTGCATCGGAGTGGAGAACTTCCCCGACTACCAGGCCCGCCGCATGATCGACCTGCTCCTCGCCGGCCTTGCCCAGACCGCCCCGGCAGCGACCGGCGAGGAACCGGAACAGCGCCGGCGTTGATGCTGGTGGCCCGGAGCGGGGAATGCGGAGGCGCACCGGCTCCCTGACGAGCGCGGTCGGCGTGGGCGCGGTCGTGGTCGCGGTCGCGGTCGCGGTCGCGGTCGTGGTCGCGGTCGCAGAGGGTGCGGGTGAAGTGGCGGCCGTGCCGTGTCGTGTCGTCGCAGGTGCAAACTGGCCGACGGCGAGGGGAGCCGGGGGCTTGTGCGGCACGGGGTCAGGTCCGTGCCGCACAAGCGGTCAGTGGCTGCCGGCTGCCAGCTTGCTCCGGCGGGTGTGGTCGGCTCCGGTGCGCAGGACGCGGGCGCCCACGGTGGTGGTCACGCACAGCAGGGTCAGCAGCACGAAGGCGTGGTCGAGGGCGACGAGGTGGGTCAGCCAGCCGATCACGGCGGGGCCGGCGAGCATGCCGACGTAGCCGAGTCCGGCGACGCGGGAGACGTTCGCGCCGGCGGCCGCGGGGTCGGCGTGCCCGGCCGCACTGAACAGCTGCGGGACGCAGCCCGACAGGCCCAGCCCGAACAGTGCCCAGCCGGTGAACGCGGCCCACATCCAGGGGCCCAGGGCGACGAGTGTGATGCCGACGGCGGCGGTGGCCGCGCCGTAGCACAGGATCGCCATGGAGCCGAACCGGGCGACGAAGCGGTCCGCGAGCAGCCGGCCGAGGGTCATGGCCGCGGCGAAGGTGCCGTACGCGAAGGCTGCCGTGCCGGCGGATGCACCGAGGATGTCCTTGAGGTGCAGGGCGCTCCAGTCGTTGGCGGCGCCCTCGCACAGCATGACCATCAGCGCCAGGGCGGCCAGTAGCCAGACCCGCCCCCTGGTGCCGCGGTGCCTGGCGGCCGGTGCCGCGTCGGGCCCGGTAGCGGAGCCGGAGTCGGCGGCGGGACCCTCGGCGGCGGGGCTCTTGGTGGCGGGCAGCAGGGCGCGTGCCGAGGCCAGGGCGGTCACGACGCCCACGGCTCCCATGGCGGCCATGCCCGCGGCAGGGTTCAGGCCCGCGCCGGCCGCGCCCGCACCGACGAGCGAGGCGAGGACGCCGCCGACGGAGAACGTGGCGTGGAAGCCGGACATGACGGGCCGCCCGTACGCCTTCTCCACGTGCACGGCGTGGGCGTTCATGCTCACGTCCAGGCAGCCGTTGCAGAACCCGAAGACCAGCAGCGCACCGGCCAGCGTCCACGGATCGTGGGCGAGACCGGGCAGGACCAGGACCGCGCCGCACAGGATGCCGCTGGCGGGGACCACGACGCGGGAACCCAGGCGGTCGGTCAGGGGGCCGGCCACCTGCATACCGGTGAAGGCTCCGAGCCCGAGCAGCACCAGCAGGCCGCCGAGGGTGGCGTGGCTGATGCCCACACGGTCCTCGACGGCGGGGATGTGCACCACCCACGTGCCCATCAAGGTGCCGCACAGGACGAAGTAGACGTAGGTCGCCACACGGGCGGCTCGAAGCGAACGTTCCATGCCGCCCACCGTAACGAACACCAGTCGTGTTCGAAAGGCGCTGTAATGAACGAACAGCTTGTTTGCTTCCTGGTGGTGTTCAATCGCCGTATGAGCAACGCAGACCGGCACGGATTGATCGCCAAGGTCGTCAGGGACTCCGGCGGCGCCACGGTCCAGGAACTCGCCGAGCTGACCGGCGCCTCGGAGATGACCATCCGCCGTGACCTCGACACCCTCGCCGCCCAGGGTGTTCTCGAACGCGTCCGCGGCGGGGCACGCACCCTGCTGCTCCGCGGCGAGGAACCGCCCTTCGCGCTGCGCGCCCACGAGGCCATCGACGCCAAACGCCGGATCGCGGCCGAGGTGTCCGCACTCATCGCCGACGGCGAGAGCGTCCTGCTGGACAGCGGCACGACCTGCCTGGAGGTCGCCCGCCTCCTGCGCGAGCGGCCCGTCACCGTGATGCCGCTGTCCCTCCAGGCCATCCACCTGCTCGGCGAGACACCCGGCCCGGCGACGCTGGTCGTGCCCGGCGGGCAACCCCGCGCCGCCGAGGGAGCCCTCACCGGCCCCCTCACCCTCGCCTCTCTGGCCGCCCTGCGCTTCGACACCGCCGTCATCGGCTGCTGCGGACTGAGCGCGGCCGACGGCCTGACCGCCTACGACCTCGACGACGCCGCGGTGAAGAAGGCGGGCATCGCCTCGGCCCGCCGCACCATCGTCGCCACCGACGGCGCCAAACTCGGCCGCACCGCCTACGCCCACGTCGGCCCCGCCACCCTCCTGCACACCCTCGTCACCGACACCACCGCACCCGCCGAAGAGGTCACCGCACTCGAAGGCGCGGGCACCACCGTCAAGACCATCTGACCGGTCCGCCACGCGGGCCCACCGCCGTGCTGCTCTGTTGGACGGCTCGCGCCGCGCGGACTCGCTGGACATGAACGACTGCGCCGCGAGCGGCTCGCGCATCCGGGCCCTCAAAGACAGCCGTTGGGGCAACGGGCAACTCTCATGCTTCGGCACGATCCGCCGGGTCGCCGTGCAGCGCTCTCTCGGCGGTTTGCTCCCAAAGCCACTTGAAATCGAGGGCCGCCGATGACCAGGTCCTGGCCGCCCCGGCGCATCGTCCGTCGTCTGCTTGCCCTGTGTGCTGCCGAGCCACGCGAGCGGGCCAGCCGTCTCCGCATCAGCCGCCGCGTTGCCAGGACTCCGTATGCGCAGGTCACCCGGCGATATTTCGGGTGAACCCAATGGGCGACTATGGGAGTCTCCGTGTATGTCGATTGTTGACGTGTCCCCTGCGGTGTCCATCGCGTACGAGAGTTTCGGCGACCCTGGAGACCCGCCAGTCCTGCTGGTGATGGGTTTCGGCGCGCAGATGCTCGCCTGGCACGAGGACTTTTGTCGAGCGCTGGCAGACCGCGGCCGTTACGTGATCCGGTACGACAACCGGGACTGCGGGCGGTCCACCAAGTTCGACGACCATCCTGTGGACATGGGCAAGTTCATCACCGCGGTCAGCTCGGGAGACATTCCCGCCGCCCTCGCCATGGTTCCCTATCGGCTTCTCGACATGGCGGGCGACGGCCTCGGCCTGCTCACCGCGCTCGGTATCGAACGCGCCCACGTGGTCGGTGCCTCGATGGGAGGGATGATCGCCCAGGTGATGGCCCTCTCCTGCCCGGAGCGGGTACTGACCTTGACGTCGATGATGTCCTCGACGGGCGAGAGCGAATACGGCCAGTCCAGCCCGGAGGCCGAGGCGGTGCTGTTCAGTCCGAAGCCCGCGGACCGCGAGGGATACGTCGCGGCGGCGGAGCGGGAACTGGTGTGGGCCTCCAAGCGATACGGCAACGCCGCGGTGCTGCGTGAGCTGGCCGCCGCGAGCTACGACCGCGCCTACTATCCGGAGGGAATCGGGCGGCAGCTGGGCGCGATGATCCTCAGCGGTTCCCGTGCGGATGCACTGCGTGAGCTGCGGGTCCCGACGCTGGTGATTCACGGCCTGGACGACACGCTGATCGACCCCAGTGGCGGGAAACGTACCGCGGAACTGGTGCCCGGCGCCGAACTCCTGCTGGTCCCCGACATGGGCCACGATCGCCCGCGTGAACTCTGGCCCGAGCTCGTCGATGCCGTGGTGACCCATACCGGTTGACCAAGCATGCTCGGAGCAGCATCGAGGGGAGATGGGCTGCTCCGGTACTGGTGCTGGCGTCGAGTACGCAGGTCCGTCCCAGATCATGGGCGCGGCCAGAGTCGAATCGAGACGAGCCCGTGGGCCGGCCGCCCCTGCTGCCACGGCTCCGGCGGTTGCCCCCGCTGGTTCTGCGGTTCGGGGATCGTGTGCTTGATCTGGCGCCGTCGCAGGTATCGGCGATTGCGGCGCGAGTCATCACACCCTCTCCCCGCGCCGCTCCTGCGAACGGGACTGGGCGACGATCTCGTGTTCGATGTCGGACACATCGCGTGGCGTGTTGAGGGGCCGCCACGGATCGTCCACCGGGTAACCCATCAGTTGCTGCGTCCGGATCAGCCGGGGGAAGGTCGACGTCTCATGGTCGCCTTCGTCCGGGAGCATCCGCCGCACCCGGGGATCGAAGACGAAGACACCGCCGTTGACGCGCAGCGGCGCGGGCGCCCGCGAGGCGAGGGCGGTCACCCGGCCCAGTTCGTCACAGTCGACCCTGCCTCTGGGCAGCCAGGGGCGGGCAAGAGCGACCGTGGCCAGCAGGCCGTGCCGATGGTGGTGGGCGAACATCGCGGTGAGCGGGAACCGGGTCCAGATGTCCCCGTACACCGCCAGCCACGGCTGGTCGGGCCAGGCCAGCGCAGCGGCGGCCAGCTTCAGCCCCCCGCCCCGGCCCAGGGGCCGCCTTTCGACCACCACGTCCGTGCGAACGGGCAGGCGGCAGGCGAGAAGGTAGTCGCTGATCGCCTGTGCCTGGTGGCCTGCGGAGACGACAACCCGCTCCACGCCCGACTCGGCGAGCCAGTCGAGCTGATGCCGCAGGATCGGTGTGCCGTGCACCTCGACCATGGCTTTCGGTCTGGTCAGCGTGAGCGGCTGCATCCTGCTCCCTACGCCGCCGGCCAGGATCACCGCCTGAGGCACGGCGCTCAGGTCGATGCCGTCCCCATCCACATCATCCGTAAGTAGCGACACGGATACGAAGCGTACGGCAGGGGGCGGGCTCCCTCCCAGCAGGGTCCTTCCGAACGCCGCGACAGGCCAGCGCCGTTGAGGGCGCTCAGGCGAGTCGGAGCAGTCGTGTGGCGGTCTGGGCCGGAGCCTCGTCGCTGGTGTAGATCGTCCGTGTCGCGACCAGTTCGGTGCCGGGGTCGTCGAGCCAGTGGGCGAGGAAGTCGTGTCCGTCGATGATCCAGGATCGGCCTTTGTCCGCCGTGCAGCGTCGCCGTAGGACAGCTAGTGAGCTCTCGCGGTGGGCGGAGGGCAGGACGCGGACCACCTCACGGCAGCGAGCCAATGCGGTGCGAACCGTGGCCAGGTGCCGGCGGCCGGTGTAGCTCGCTGCTTGTCACGGGCAGCCCCGCCACCAACTGGTCGCCGTGAGGGGCGGCTACCACGAATCATCCGACTTCCGGCCTCGGCGGCGAGCCGTCAACGCCCCTCACCTCATCGTCCTCGTCCGCGCCGGCGCCCGCTTCGAGCGCGGTCACCTCGTCGAACGCGATGAGGTGACCGCCGCGTGAGCCGACGTGCGCCCGCACAGGCACCTTGGGTCGGTTGCACGCGCGGTGACGTGACCGTGGTGGAAGACTTCCGGCATGGACATGGGGCGTGAGTCGCGGCGGGAAAAGGACGCGATGACGGTGGAGATCGTCTTCGCCCTGATGACCGCCGCCGTGCTGGCCGGGATGATCTTTGCTGTCGCCTGGACTCTTGCCCTGGTCCTCGGTCTCTCCGGTTCGGCGGCGAAGGGCGTGGTGGTAGGCGGTGCCCTGCTCGGCGCGGTGGCCGGAGTGCTTCGTCTGGTGCGGGTGCTGCTTCGATTCGACGGTCAGCGCCGAATGGGCCGCTGACCGCGCGCTTGCCCGCCTCGATGCAGCCTCGAAGGACGGTCGTCCAGGCCCCCTGTTCCGGCACTGACGGGTAGTCATACCCGTGGCCGACCACACCTTCCACCTTCACCCACACCCCTGCCGACGGCCAGCGTGTCATGGGGCGGCGGGGTTGTCTCGAAGGCATCCTGTGGGCACTGGTGATCGCCGGGGCAGCCGATGAGAAGGGTCCGGTGATGCGGGTGTCGTCGCAGAGCGTTACGGTCGTTGCTCTCCTGGCGGATCCGGACGCGCCGACGGAGATCGCGCGGCACATGGCTCGGACACTTCCCGCTCGGCTCGCCAGGAAGGCGGGCCAGGGGCGGCGGTTCGATGTGCGGGTGGTCAGTGAGCCCTTCACCGCGGGGACCGAGGACCTGTCCACGTTGATGTGCCGGATCAGGGACCGCGGGCGTGCGGAGAACTGGGACATCGTCGTGGCCCTCACCGACCTTCCGCTGCACACACACGGGAACAAGCTCGTATTGGACCTGAGTCATGAAGACGGCTTGGCGTTGCTGTCCCTCCCTCCGCTGGGGGGCCTGCGTCTTCAGACGAGAGCCATGCGGGCGGTGGAGGAAACCGTGCTCAGCTTGGCGGGTCCGCGAGCCACCGGGGCCGGGGAAACTCCGCGGCGTCAGCCGCTGGGACGTTTCGTCAGTCGCCTCGCCCCTGTTCATCCGGGCCCGATCGGTGCGGAGGAGGCCGCTGATGTCCGGTACGTCGTCAGCGGGCCGCGCGGTTACCTGAGGGTGCTCGGCGGTATGGTCCGCGCCAACCGGCCGTGGCGGTTGGTGCCGGGTCTGTCGAAAGCCCTGGCGGCCGCACTCGCCACGGGAGCCATCGCCACCGTGAACTCCACCATCTGGAGCCTGTCCGGGGCCCTGAGCACTGTGCGCCTCGTGATCGCCATGGTGGGATCCGTCGCGCTGATGATCAGCTGGCTGATCGTGGATGCGCACCTGTGGCATCGACCGACGGACGCCTCGCCGGAGGAGAAGAAGAGGACGAGCCTCTACAACGCCTCGACGGTCATGACCGTGGGTCTCGGGGTGGTCGTCTGCTACGGAGGCTTGATCGTCGTCAATCTGGTGTCGGCGCTGTTCATTCTCAACGACCGCGTGTTCGCTTCCATGACGCGAACCCCGCTGCACGCCAGGGAGTACTGGACACTGGCCTGGCTCGTCACCTCGATCGCCACCGTGGGCGGGGCGCTGGGGTCCGGCTTCGAGAGCGCGGAGGCGATCCGGGCAGCCGCCTTCTCCAAGCGCGAACAGGAACGTCGGGACATGCTCCACGACGACAACGGGGACCAGCCCACGAAGTGAACCGATACCGGGGTCGATGCCGGTGCCGGTGCCGGTGCCGGTGAACGAGGCATCGCCTGAGCGGCCCGATCGATCGGTGCGTGGCTGTTTCGCGCCGACAGACGACGGGGACCCGCACGGTACGTCGCCGGAGCGCCGCATCTCTGCCTGACGGGCCGGCGGCGATACCACCGTTTCCACCCGATCCGGGTGAGCGGCCCGTAGAGGCGTGCCAGGCCACAACCCCGTCCTGCAGCGTACGGGAGTCGGGCTTCTGTGCCCTCTCGTCATCGCCGTGCTGCGGTCATGACGCGACATCAAGGGAAGTAATCATGAAAGCAGCTGTATACGAAGGACCGCGCACGGTCACGGTGAAGGACGTACCGGACGCGAAGATCGAGCACCCCTGCGACATCATCGTCAAGATAACCACCACCAACATCTGCGGTTCGGACCTGCACATGTACGAGGGCCGCACCTCCTTCGAGTCCGGCCGCACCCTGGGGCACGAGAACCTGGGCCAGGTCGTGGAGGTCGGCTCGGCCGTCCGCAAGGTGCAGGTGGGCGAGTACGTGGTCCTGCCCTTCAACATCGCCTGTGGCTTCTGCAAGCAGTGCGAGCGGGGTCTGACCAACTACTGCCTGACCATGCAACCGCAACCTGATCTCGCCGGAGCCGCCTACGGATTCGCCGACATGGGCCCCTACCAGGGTGGCCAGGCGGAACTGCTGCGGGTGCCCTACGGCGACTTCAACGCGCTGCGTCTGGGGGAGGACGCCGCCGAGCGGCAGTCCGACTACGTGATGCTCGCGGACATCTTCCCCACCGGCTACCACGCCACCGAGATGGCCCACGTCAAACCGGGCGACCAGACCATCGTCTTCGGGGCCGGTCCCGTCGGGCTGATGGCGACCTACTCCGCCCTCCTCAAGGGCGCAGGGCGCGTCTGGACGGCCGACCACCAGCCCGACCGGCTGCGCAAGGCGGAGGAGATCGGGGCCATACCGATCAACACCGCCGAGCAGGACCCGGCGGAGGTCGTCAAGGAGGCCACCCTCGGCCTGGGCGCCGACAACGGCTGTGAATGCGTCGGTTACCAGGCGCACGACCCCCAGGGTCACGAGGACGCCAGCCTGACCCTCAACGGCCTGATCGACACGGTCAGGTTCACCGGCGACATCGGTGTGGTGGGCGTCTTCCTGCCCGAGGACCCCGGCGGCGCGAAGGCCCAGGGCGAGCTGGAAGCTCACGGCAAGGTGCCGATCGACTTCGGCATGATGTGGTTCAAGGGCCAGCACATGGGAACCGGGCAGGCGCCGGTGAAGAGGTACAACCGGGCGCTGCGGGACCTGATCGCCGGCGGGAAGGCGAAGCCGAGCTTCGTCGTCTCCCATGAACTCGGCCTGGACGAAGCCCCCACCGCCTACGAGCACTTCGACGCGCGTGACGAGGGCTGGACGAAGGTCGTCCTGCATCCCGACGGACACGGCAACGGCCACAAGCGGTAAGAGATCCTGGTCCGCCGTCCGTCCGCTTCACCGGGACAGGTCAGCCGGCAAACGGCGCGAGGCCCGGCAGGGCGGACGGCGGACCCGGCCGACGGCGGACCCGCCAAGCCCGTGGCGCGGCACGTCTCGCGTGTGCGCTGCGGCCGAGCGGCAGCCCTCGCCAGCCTCTCACTGAAGGGATGAGCGCGATGACACACGAACTGCGCGGCCGGAAGGTCGCGATCCTGGCGGCCGACGGCGTCGAGCGCGTCGAGCTCGAACAACCGCGTGGCGCCCTGCACGGCGCCGGGGCGGAGACAGAGGTCCTCTCCATCCATCCCGGAGAAATCCAGGCCCGCCAGTGGGACCTGAACCCCGCAGGGACCTTCCCCGTCGACCGGCTCGTCTCGGACGCCTCCGCCGGCGACTACGACGCCCTGCTGCTGCCCGGCGGCACCATGAACCCGGACCAACTCCGCGTCGACAAGGACGCCGTCGGCTTCGTCAGGGCCTTCGTGGACTCGGGGAAGCCCGTGGCCACGATCTGCCACGGCCCGTGGACCCTGGTGGAGGCCGATGTCGTGCGCGGACGCCGACTCACCTCGTGGCCGAGCATCCGCACGGATCTGCGTCACGCGGGAGCCGAGGTCGTCGACGAGGAGGTCGTCATCGACGGCCAGTTCACGTCCAGCCGCTCCCCCGCGGACCTGCCGGCCTTCTGCTCCGCCATCGTCGAGCAGTTCGCCCGGGCCGGCCACCCGGTCTCCGGCGCCTGACCGGGCAGCGAGAGCGGTTCGAAGGCATCGGTGACGAGTTCGGCCCCCAGGTGATCGGCTGTCGACCGGCCCGGCGGACGACGGGAGCCGGCGTCGAGGGCGGTGGCCTGGTCAATGTCCGCCGGCGCACGCCTCCGCCTCCGCCAGGTACCGCGCCACCGGCCCCAGGGTCAGCATCCCGCTGGCCCCGCCTGCCTGTTCGGTGCGGGCGTCGCGCAGGGCCGTCGCCGCGCGGGCGGCGATGGGGCGCTCGCCGAGGCGGGCGGCGGCGTGGGCGGTCAGGCACCAGAGTGCTTCCTGCATGTGGTCGGGTGGCGGTTCGGGCGCCATGGTCAGGGCCGTACGGGCCTCTTCGTCACGGTGCTGGGCGAGCAGCACCAAGGGGCGCGCCCAGGGGCGGTACGGGCCCCAGTCGAGGGCGGGATCGGTGGGCGCGGGACGTCCGTGCAGGAGGCGCAGGCCCAGGAGGGCGAGGGCGAACAGGCCGCGGTGCAGACCCGGCATGCCCGCGGTCTCGGCGAGGGCGTGTTCGGCGGCGCGGTAGTGCGCCGCGGCCGTGGCGGCGGTCGGCCCGCCCGGTTCGGTGCTGCGCGCGGCCGTGACGCGGGCCCGGAACCAGTCGGTGAGCACGGGGACGTCGGAGGCTTCGGTGCTGACGGCGAGCTGCTCGGCGGCCTCGGCGTGTGCGGCCGCGGTGTCGAGGTCGCCGAGGGCTGAGGCGGACTGGAGGCGGATGAGGCGGCCGAGCACGACGAAATCCGGCAGGTCGTGGCGGGTGGCCAGATCGAGGATCTCCGCGCCGATCGCGTCCCGTGCCGCCGCGCGTCCGGGCCGGGTGAAGGACTGGAGGAACACGCCGTTGAGGGCGAACGCCAGCAGGGCCGGATCGCCCAGGTCCCGAGCGAGCGCCTCGGCCTCGCGTGCCGCCTGCCCGGCGCGCCTCTGCTCGATGGCGGACAGATCGGCGCTGCGGCTTTCGACCGCCACGGTGGCCAGCAGGCGGGCGCGCAGTTCGGGAGGGCCGCCGGTGCCGAGCGCGGTGAGTGTGCGTTCGGCCGCCGCGACGACGGCGCGGGACTGCTCGGGGTCGTCGGCCCGGCTCCACAGGGCGGGCACGTCGTAGGCGCCGATGACGCGGGCGGTCAGGGTGGTGTCTCCGGTGCGCTCCGCCGCCTGGACGGCGGCGAGGCGGTCGCGTCGCGAGTGGATGAGGGCGTCACCACCCGCCAGGGCGAGAGTCCGGGCCAGTTCGACGGTGGTGCGCGGGCCGAGTCGTACGCCTGCGGTCCACACGGAGGCCGTGGGCTGGAGGGTCGCGGCTCCGCGGAGGATGTCCGTCTCCAGGCGCCGGAGGTCGGCGCCGGGGTCGAGCCCGAGCCGGTCCACGAGCATGGTGCGGGCGCGGCGCAGGGTGGCCAGTGCGTCCGCCTGGCGGCCGGCCCGGTACAGCGCGCGGGCCAGCAGCCCCCAGGCCGGTTCACGCCAGGGGTGTTCGGTGACGTGGGCGCCGAGTTCGGCGACCAGCTCGGCTCCGGAACCGGAGTCGAGCAGCAGACGGGCGCGCAGTTCCACCCCCTCCAGCCTCAGCTCCTCCAGTCGGGCCCGTTCGCGCTGGGCCCACGCGGAGCCGGTCACGTCGGCGTAGGCCGGGCCGCGCCAGGTCGCGAGGGCCGCGTCGAGGTCGGTCAGCGCGTCGGGGGTGCGCCGGGCGCGGGCCAGGGCGTCCTCGAACCGGTGGACGTCCACGCTGTCGCGCGGCAGGCGCAGCGCGTAGCCGGGTCCTTCCGTGACGAGGACGCGCGGCGGGGTGCGGGGCGGCCGGCCGGGTTCGACGGCGCGGCGCAGCGCGGCGACGAACGTACGCAACGCGCCCACGGCCCGCACCGGGGGCTCGGCCCACAGGTCCGCCACGAGGGTGTCGGTGGCGACCATCCGTCCCCCGGCGGCGACAAGCCGGGCGAGGACCTCGCGGTGGCGGGGTCCGCCCAGGTCGACCGGGGTGCCGTCGTCGTGCAGAGCCCGGACGGCACCGAGGACGTCGATTCGCATGCCCTCCATCTTCCGTGCCGCGGGCCCGCGGCGTCGAAGCGTACTGATCGGCTGCTGATCGCCGTCGCCCACGCTGACTCCGTCACTGCCCGGACCAAGGCGTTCGCCGGTCCCCCGACCCCAGGAACGGACCCTTCATGACTCTCACCATCCCCGGTTTCGACTACGTCCGTCTGCCCGGCGCCGGCGGAGTGGAGCTGGCGGCGGCCGTCGGCGGCCAGGGCAGCCCGGTCGTGCTGCTGCACGGCTTCCCCCAGACCCACCTGATGTGGCGGCACGTCGCCGAGCGGCTCGCCGGCGAGCACACGGTGATCTGCCCCGACCTGCGCGGCTACGGCGCCAGTGACAAACCGGCGGCCACCGGCCCCGAGGTGTACTCCAAGCGCACCATGGCCGCCGATGTCGTCGCCCTGGCGGCGGCGCTCGGCCATGAGCGCATCGCCCTGGTCGGCCACGACCGGGGCGCCCTGGTCGCGTTCCGGGCGGGGCTGGACCATCCCGAGACGCTCACGCACCTGGGCATCCTCGACGTCGTACCGACCCTGGACATGTGGAACGTCCTGCACGGCGTCCCGGCGGCGGTCGGCTACCACCTGTTCCTCATGGCGCAGCCGCCGGGCCTGCCGGAGACGATGATCACCAACAGCGCGGACGCGTTCTTCGGTTCCTTCCTCGACGCCTGGTCCGGTGATCCGGCCGCCGTGCCGGAACCGGTCCGGTCCGCGTACGTGCGGGCCAGTGCCGCGGCCGTGCCGTCGATCGTCGCGGACTACCGGGCCTCGGCGGGCATCGACGTCACACACGACCAGGCGGACCAGGACGCCGGCTCCCAGCTGGCGATGCCCGTGACGGTCGTCCAGCAGGACTGGGGCGCCCGACTGGGCTACGACGCCGCGTCGGTCTGGCACGCCTGGGCGCCGGATCTGGACCACCGGCTGACCACTGCGGGGCACTTCATGGCCGAGGAGGCGCCCGACGAGATCACGGAGGTGATCCGCGACCTGCTGCTCCGCTGAGCCCTGGCCGGGACCACGGACGAGAACCCCGAGGCGCAGCCTTCGTTCAGGTCGCCTGCGCGGCCAGCCCGCGCAGGGCCCGTACGGCAGGTGATCCGGGGTCGGCCGTCATCAGGACGACCTCCTGGTCGTCCTCGGGCACGAGCAGGACGTCGCAGTTCAACCGCAGCGCACCGGCCTCCGGATGGTCCAGGGTCTTGGTGCGGTGTCCGGGGGCGTGGACCGGACGCGTCTCCCAGATCTGCCGGAACTCCTCGCTGCCGGCGTGCAGTTCGGCCAGCAGCGCGGCCAGCCGCGGGTCATGCGGGTAGCGGTCCGCGGCCCGGCGCAGCCGCGCCACCGCGATGTGCCCGAATTCCTCGGCGCTGGAGCTCTCGTACGTCCGTCCCTGGCCCAGGAAGCGGCGGCGGGCCAGGTTCGTCGTCCCGCCTCCGGGGTCGGTGCCGAGCAGTGCGCGGGCCAGGGGGTTCCAGGCGACGACGTCGTAGGCCGCGTCCGTGACGATGGCACCGGTGTCCGGCAGCCGCTCCAGCATCCGGGCCACGTGCGGGCGCACCCGCCGCTCGGCGCTGATGCCGGGCGGCGCGGTCGAACCCGCCAGCCGGAACAGATGGCTGCGCTCGGCCGGCGTGAGCCGCAGCGCGCGGGCCAGCGCGTCCAGGATCCGGGCGGATGGCCGCGGCCCCCTGGCCTGCTCCAGCCGCGTGTAGTAGTCGACCGACATGTGGGCGAGTTCCGCCACCTCTTCGCGGCGCAGGCCCGGTGTGCGGCGGTCGGTGCCCGTCGCCGCCAGGCCGATCTCCTGCGGACGCAGGGCCGCCCGGCGATCCCGCAGGTAGTGGGCCAGCTCTTGCCGCGCCATGTCGCCTCCTCCCCCGCCTGATCTCCTGCCTGGTACAGGCTGTCCCTGGCAGGGCGCCCACGACCAGGGAAGCGTGGTTGCCATGAACGAACGCACAGCTCTGGTCACCGGTGCCAACAAGGGCATCGGAAAGCATATCGCCCGGCTCCTCGCGGCCGAGGGTTTCACCGTGTACGTGGGCTCCCGCGACCCCGAGCGCGGGCAGCGGGCCGTCGAGGAGATCGGGGCCGGGGCCCGCCTGCTGGTCCTCGACGTGACGGATCCCGACGGCATCGGACAGGCCGCGGCTCAGGTGGACCGCTTGGACGTGCTGGTCAACAACGCCGGCATCTCGCCGTCACTCGCCTCGCCGACCGACACCGGCGTCGAGGAGTACCGGCGCACCTACGAGACCAATGTGTTCGGGGTGGTGGCGGTGACCAATGCCTTCCTGCCCGTCCTGCGCCGGTCGCCGCGCCCGCGCGTCGTCAACGTCTCCAGTGGCACGGCGTCGCTGGCCTGGAGCACCGCCCCCAACCCCCAGTTCAGTCCGGGAAGCGGCGCCGCCGCCTACCGGTCGTCCAAGGCCGCCCTCAACGCGCTCACCGTCCTCTACGCCCAGGCGCTGGCCGAGGACGGCTTCAAGGTCAACGCGCTCGCCCCCGGCCTGCGGGCCACCGATCTCAATGCCCGGGCCGCCGCGGCGGGCGGCGACCCGGCCGAGGCCGCACGGGGTGCGCTCCGCCTGGCGCTGCTGCCGGACGACGGCCCCACCGGCGGCTTCTTCTCCTGGGACGGAACACCCGTGCCCTGGTGATCGGTCAGGGGCGGCCTCTCGTGGCAGCGGGCGAGCTCGTGCGCGGACCGCTGCTCCCGGGGGCTGCCTGGTTCAGTGCTGGAGGGTGGCGAGCCAGTCGGTCAGCAGGCGGTTGATCTCGTCGGGGCGCTCCTGCTGGATCCAGTGGCCGCAGCCGTCCAGGAGGTGGGAGGCCGAGAGGCCGGGGAGGGTGGTGGGGTAGGCGTCGATGGCGTCGGACATCCAGGTGGTGGAGGCGTCCAGCGCGCCTCCGGCGAACAGGGACGGCTGCTTGATCGGGGCTCCGCGGTAGGGGGCGAGGTCTTCCCAGTCGCGGTCCATGGTGCGGTAGCGGTTGAGGGCGCCGGTGATCCCCGTGCGCTCGAACTCCCCGGCGTAGACGTCGAGGTCGTCCTGGCTCAGCCAGGCCGGGAGGACTGCCGTGGGGAAGCGGTCGCGCAGCCGGCCGCCGCCGCGGGTGACGAAGTGCGGGTCGGGCTCGTCACAGGTGGGCATGGTGTCGGCGGACAGGGCTGCGTAGAAGCCCGCGAGCCAGCCCCTGACGTCGGGCTCGATCTCCGCCTCGGCTCGGCCGGGCTCCTGGAAGTAGGAGACGTAGAACTCCTGCTCGGGGCCGCCGAGCCGGCCGAAGACGTCGGTGGGGCGGGGGCCGCCGGGCGGCGCGTAGGGGACGCTCAGCAGGCCGACGGCGCGGAAGACCTCGGGGTGGAGCAGGGCGGAGGTGGCGGCGATCTGGGAGCCCCAGTCGTGGCCGACGACCACCGCGGACTCCTCGCCGAGCGCGCGCACCACCGCGACGTTGTCCGCGACGAGTTCGGTCAGCCGGTAGGCGTCCGCGGCGGCGGGCTTGGAGGAACGGCCGTAGCCGCGCACGTCGATCGCCACCGCCCGGTAGCCGGCCGCGGCGAGGACGGGCAGCTGATGGCGCCAGGAGTGCCAGGACTCCGGGAAACCGTGCACGAGCAGCACCAGCGGCCCGCTGCCCTGTTCGACCAGGTGGAGGCGTCCGGCCGGGGCGTCGACGGTGCGATGGCGGGCTTCGGCGGTCGGCTCGGGACGCATGGGGCTTCTCCTCGGTTCGCGGTGGCGCGGCTGCCCATCGATCATGCGGCGCGGCACCGGTCCGGCGCGATCAGCCTTGCCATACTGGCAACCTTGCAGGACGAAGAGGTGGAGGGGCGCGGCGGACAAGGAGCGTGCGGTGGCGATCGACGACGTGGAGGGCGCCCTGGCCGCGATGGGGCCCCGCTTGCGGGCCGTGCGCGACCGCCACGGGGCGACCCTCGCCGGTGTCAGCCGCGCGACCGGCATCTCGACCAGCGTGCTGTCCCGGATCGAGACCGGCCGGCGCAGGCCCACCCTGGAGATGCTGCTGCGGCTGTCGAAGGAGTACGGCGTCTCGCTGGACGAGCTGGCCGGCACGGCCCCCGCCCCCGCGGCCCAACCACCCGCTGCGGCGCCGCTGAGCTTCGGCGACGGCAAGGCGGTGCTGCCCCTGACCCGTTACGTCGGCGGCCTGCACGCCCACAAGCACGTCCTGCCCGCCCTCGACGGCACGCCCACGCGGCCACGCCAGGTCTCCCATGACGGGTACGAGTGGCTGTGTGTCCTGTACGGACGGCTGTGGCTGGCACTCGGCGACCACGACCTCGTCCTGACCGCCGGGGACGTCGCCGAGTTCGACACCCGTACCCCGCACGGGGTGGTGAACTCCGGTCCCAGCGGTCCGGTCGAGTACCTGATCATGTTCGGACCGCAGGGCGAGCGCCAGCGGCTGCGCACCCGGCTGGCCGTTCCTCGCGAGACCGGTGACCGGAAAAGCCGCTGAGTGAGCGGCTGTGACAAGCCAGGTGCCTTGCTCATACGAGGGCACGGTTCGGCCAAGTAGCAAGCCGCCGACGGTCGTTGCGCCGTCAGGCGGTCGTCGCGGCGGCCACCAGCATGTCCTGGGAGGCCTGCCACAGGCGGGCCGCGTTCCGAGGGTCCACGGCGTGGGCGGCCACGCCCCGGCGCACACCGGGCGAGTGCGGGCCGGCCTCGTTGCAGTCCTCGAAGTACCGGCCGGTCACGCCCTCGACCAGGGGGGAGGCCGCGAGGAGCACCGAGGTTGCCGCGCCCTGCTCGATGGTCTTCCAGGACACGTCGGTGCTGGTGGGGTCGAAGGAAGCCGGGCCGTTGGAGATGTCCCCGAGGTGGCGGCCGAGCCGGGTGCTGGTGATGCGGCCCGGATTGAGGGCGTTGACGGCGATCAGGTCGGACGCCCAGCGGCGGGCCGCCTCGACCGCGAACAGGACGTTGGCGGTCTTGGACTGGCTGTAGGCCGCCCACGGGTCGTAGGGGCGCTGCTCGAAGTTGATGTCGTCGAAGAGGACGTCGCCGTTGACGTGGCCGACCGAGCTGACGGCGACCACGCGTGCGCCACGGGCTGCTGACAGGGCGCCGTGCAGGCCGGTCGCGAGAGCGAAGTGGCCGAGGTGGTTGGTGGCGAACTGCATTTCCCAGCCCTCCTTCGTCCGCTGGAGCGGCGACGCCATCACGCCGGCGTTGAGGACCAGGATGTGCAGCGGCCCTCGCCATGCCGCCACGAAGGCGCGCACCGAGGACTGGTCGGCGAGGTCGAGCAGCGCGGCGCGCACCGTTCCCGGACCACTCGCCGGGGCGATCTCCTCGGCGGTCTGTTCGCCCGCCGCCAGGTCACGGACGCCGATGGTCACCTCGGCGCCGGCGGCGGCCAGGACACGCGCGGTCTCGCGCCCGATGCCGGAGCCTGCTCCGGTGACGATGGCGCGCCGGCCCCTGAGGTCGATACCGGCGAGCACCTCGGCGGCGGTCGTCTGCGCGCCGAACGGGGTCGTGACGAGGTGGTCGTTCATGCGGCTCTCCCGGAAGGCCGGTGGAATGGGGGATCGAGTGCACGGCCGATGGCGCGGAGGCAGGGGGGCGTCGTAGGCTCTATCCGGAACTGGTTCCGGTTCGGTTCCGAGAGTAAGCGGAACTGGTTCCGCTTGCAAGCCTGCCAGGAAGGGAGCCGGGAATGACCGGCCGCGAGGGGGACGCAGTACGGCCCCGCAGGGCCCTGCGCGCCGACGCGCAGCGCAACGAGGACCGGCTGCTGGAAGCAGCGGCGGTCGCGTTCGTCCGGGACGGCGCGGGCGCCTCGGTCAAGGACATCGCCCGTGCGGCCGGCGTCGGCGTCGGCACGCTCTACCGCCGGTTCCCGTCCAAGGAACTGCTGATCGAGGCGGTCTACCGACAGGAAGTGCAGCGGCTGTGCGAGGCGGCACCGCACCTCACGGCCGCACAGCCACCGGTGGACGCGCTGCGGACCTGGATGGAGCGCTTCATCGACTTCATGGCCGCCAAGCAGGGCATGGCCGACGCGCTGGCCGTGGTGTTGACCGACGACACCGAGAAGCTGCACACCCGGTCCCTGCTCGCCGACGCCCTCACCCACCTGCTCACCGCCCTTGAGGGCCGGTCAGGGGCGCGGCCGGGTGTCGATGCCCGGGACGTGCTGATGGCCCTCGGCGGGATCAGCCTCATGGCCGCCAGCGAGGAGCGGCGCGACCTGGCCACCAGACTCATCGACCTGCTTCTGCACGGCATCGTGGCGAACGACGACGGCTCGGGCACCGTCAAGTCCGCTTCGGCTTGACCGAGATGGGCGCCCGCGACTGCCCGCTCCGTACCGCGGCACCGGCTCACGCTGCGATGTCGGGGGCGGGTTGGAGTGCGGGGCCGTCTTGGTCAGCCCGCGCACGGCCCACTTGCTGGCGGTGTAGGGGGCGTAGAAGGCCGTGCCGACGTGGGCCATGGTCGAGGCGATGTTGACGACGGTTCCGCCACCGCCCCTGCGCATCGACGGAGCAACGGCCCTGATGCCGAGGAACTGGCCGGTCACGTTGACGCTGAAGGTGTGCTCCCAGACGCGGAGTTCGGTGTGCTCGATGGGGGCCGCCGGGTTCTGGACTCCCGCGTTGTTCACCAGGATGGCGACCGGTCCGAAGTGGCCTTCGACTTCTCGCACCAGTGCCGCCCAGTCGTCCTCGCTGGTGACATCCAGGCGGATGGACAGAGCCCGCCGGCCGAGCCGAGCGGCGAGATCGCGGCCGGCGTCGTCGTCGCGGCCGGCGATGACGACGTTCGCCCCCTCGGCGTGGTAGCCCCGCGCATGACTGCTGCCCATCCCCCCGCTGCCGCCGGTGACGACGACGGTCTGGCCCGCATCGCCGAGGCGGCCGGAGTGTCGAGGGCGACGCTGTTCAAGCAGTTCACCACCAAGGCGGCCCTCTTCGAGGCGATCGTCACCGAATACTGGAAGGTCGACGACAAGGAGGCGCCCCTCCCCCGGCCGGGGAACCTCCGCGCCGGGCTTGAGGCCATCGGACGCCGGTACGTGGCCCTTCTCACCCAGCCCGGCATGGCCGCCCTCTTCCGCATCGTCATCGCCGAGGTGCCGCGCTTCCCCGACCTCGGCGAGACCCAGTTCAAGCTCGGCAAGATGCCCTACTTCGAATCGGTCCGCCGCCACCTGCAAGCGGAGAACGCCGCGGGTACGGCCCGGATCGACGATGCGGAGATGGCGGCGACCCAATTCCTCGGGATGATCTCCAACTACGTGTTCTGGCCGCGGATGCTGCTCGCACGCTGGGAGCCCGACGACACCGCCGTCGCCGACGCGGTCGACCAAGCGGTGCTGACCATGCTCGCCCGGCACGGCGCCTCGCACACAGTGCCGGAGGACGGTCTTTGCGCGCCTGGCGAAACCGTCCCGTCCGGCGGGACGTCACCCTAGTCTCCTGGCATGCGGTCACCGACCATTTCCGTACAGGCCCAGCCGCGGGACGCCGCCTCCTGGACCGCGCTGGCCCGGCGCGTCGAGGCAGGGGGGTACGACGCGCTGCTCGCCGCCGACCATCCGGGCACCGCCGCCTCCCCCTTCGTCGCGCTGGCCGCCGCGGCAGCGGTCACCGAATGCCTCGGCCTGGGCTCCTACGTCTCCCACGCGGGGGTGCGCGAGCCGCTGCTGCTGGCGTCGGACGTCGCGACCCTGGACCTCGTCTCGGGCGGACGCGCGCGCCTGGCCCTGGGCGCGGGCCACACCCCGGCCGAGTGGGAGATGCTGGGCGGCCGGCGGCCGGACGTGGCCGGGCGCGTCCGGCGCTTCCAGGTCGTGGCCGAAGCCTGCCGCGCGCTCCTCGCGGGCGAGACCGTCACCCTCGACGGCCCCGAGGTGCGCGCCCGCCAGGCCCGGCTCACCGGTCCGCGCCCGGTCCGGGGCGATGTGCCCTTCACCTTCGGGGGCGGCAACACCACGCTGCTGCGCTGGGCGGGGGCGCACGCGGACGTCGTGGCCCTGAGCGGGCTGGGCCGCACCCTGCCCGACGGCCACATGCACGAGCCGCGCTGGAACGCCGCGGACATCGACCGCCAGATCGACCTGATCGAGCAGGGCGCCGCCGGCCGGTCCACCGCCCCGGCGCGCGAAGCACTGGTCCAGATGGTGGAGGTCACCGACGACGCCGAGGCCGCGGCCCACCGCCTGGCCGGGCAGCTGAACTGCTCCCCGGCCGATGTGCTCGCCTCGCCCTATGCGTGGGTGGGCACGGCACGGGAGATCGCGGCCGCGCTGGACGAGCACCGACGCCGTTGGGGGATCACCCGCTACGTCGTCCGCGAGCCGCACCTGGACGCGGTGGACCGCCTGCGCGCCTGTTTCCCCTCCCCCTCGTAGAACTGGGCCGCTACAGCTGGATCTCGATCTGTTCGATGTCGGTGAATTCCACGCCCAGGCCGTGGGCGCGGGTGTCGTTGGCGCGGAAGTACATCTGGGCGAGGCCGTCGGCCGCGATCTGCTGGAGCTGGTGTTCGGTGGCGCCCTGCTCGCGGGCGGTGAACAGCCGGGCGGCGAACTCGGGCGGCAGGGCCTGGATGATGTCGCGGATACGGGCGTCGTCGGTGGTGCCCGGCGCCGCGGTGAATCCGAACCGGGCGCGGGTGGAGACGACCAGGCCGTCGGTGGTGGCCGCCCTTCTGCGGGCCCTGGCGCGTACCTGGGGCTGCCAGCGCTTGTGGACCTCACGCTCTATGCGGTCGCGCAGCTCGCGGCGGGGTCGTTTGAGCTGGCCGGCCACGTACCGTTCCACGGTGCGCTGGGAGATCCCCAGAAGCCGGGCGACGGCTCTGGTGCCCTTGAGCTGCTTGACGAGGTACTTCATCTGCGCCTGGGCGCTCTGCGGGGGGCGGCGGGTGAATGCCGACTCCAGCGCGCGGTCCAGGCCGTCTCCGATCGAGTCCACCATGGGTTACTCGCCTTCCCCGGCGGTCGGGTCGGTCTTGACGAGGTTGGCGATGTTGAAGACGCCGCCGTGCTCCTCGAATTGCTGCTCTGCCCACAGCACGGTCCGGGTGCCCTGGTGCTTGACCATGCCGGGTGAGACGCCGAGCCGGAACGAGCCCGGCGCGGGCTTGCCTTCGGCCGTGTGCGGCAGGAAGTCCAGCGGGGAGGGGCCGGGTGAAGGGTAGACGAGGGCGTCGGTGCCGATCGCGACGGGATAGACGCCGGCCGCGGCCGCGGTCTTCATCATCTTGCGGTGCATGCTGATGCGGACGCCGGCCAGGACGGCCGCCCGGATGTCGGGACGCCAGGTGGGGCGTTCCAGGGCGGGCCACGGCTCGTAGTACGGCACCTGGCCGCGGTTGCGCTGCCGCAGTTTGCCGATCCCGCCCTTCGCCGTGGCCTTGATGGCCTTCAGGACGAGGAGCAGGGCCGGGTCGGCGTCCCTGGAGCGGGCCATGGCGTCCAGGAACTCGCTTCCGCCCATGTCGGTGGTGACGCCGAGGTCCGCCATCGTCGTGACGTAGGCGTCGCGCAGCCGCTTGTACCAGGGGTCAAGGTAGCGCCCGGTCCGGGTGCGCACGTACGCCTCGATCGGGGCGACGTCGAAGCCCAGTTCCTGTGCGTAGGCGACGGTCGGGGTGGCGTACCAGGCCGGACCGTCGGGGCGGTCGCCGGTCGGTGTGAACGGCGAGGGGAGCCGGTCGGCGTCGACAGAGCGGCCGTTGACCTGGACGCGGGAGAGGTCGACGTGGGAGAGGTCGACCAGCCACGAGCCGGGCAGCGCCGGGTCGAACCGGGGGCTGCCGGTCAGGTGGGTGGGGCCGTTCAGGCCGACGGTGAGGCCGTTCGCGGCGGCGGCGAAGGCCATGTTGACGTCGATGGCGACCAGGTACGGCCGCATGCACTCGTCATCGGTCAGCTGCCGGCACCAGTTGTAGGGCTCCTCCATCAGCATCTCGGCCGGGGTGCGCTGGTGGTGCCGGGCGTACCTTCCCCTCAACTTCGGGTGCTCGTCGGGGATTTCGCACTCCACCACGTCGTAGAGCCGGGTGAGCGCGTCGTCGTTCGGCGCCGGTTTGAACTCTCCGGTGGCCTCGTCCCGCTCCGCGCGGGTGGGGGGGCGCAGCGCCGTCATCAGCTCCAGGCCGGTGACCGCCGTGGTGCCGCGCGGCGTCATCACCCGGTCCGCGTACGTGCCGAGGAAGCGGGCCAGTTCCGCGGCGTGCATGGTGGGCAACCGGGGGTCGTTCTTGTTGTCCCACTCGTCGATGGGCAGCGCGCCCCAGGCCGGGATGCACAGCTGCACGCAGCGGCGCCGGGAGCCCTCCGGCTCGCGGAAGACACGCGCCCACGCGCCGAATCCGCGCCGGGTGAGCTGCTGCCCTGCCCTGGCGATCTGCTTGATCACCTTGTGGTCGGCCGGCAGCCGTCCGGCGCGCCGGTCCTCAGGCGACAGTTCGGCGGGCAGGCCGTAGCGCTCCAGCGCGGCGGAGGTGAGGACGAGGACCGGGTCGGCGTCCTTGCCGTGCCGGTGCAGCCGGGCCTGGCCGAGCTTGGCCTCGGTCAGCGTCCAGTCGACCAGCGCGGGCAGGGACTTGGCGGGCACGTCCAGGACCAGGCCGCCGACGCAGTACGCGGCGACCTGGCCGTCGTCGTCGACGTCGACCACGGCCAGCGGGCCGTTCTCGAACCGGCCGTCGGCGGCTGCCGTGGTGGCGGGCCCCTTCACCGACCCCTTCGCCGCCTTCTGCACGCCGGGGCGCTGGGAGGAGGTGGCCGGCCTCGCGGCGGACGCCGGTCGTACGGCCGAGGTCGGGGTCGTCGTCACGGGCGCCGGGGCGGGAGCGGGGGCCGGGACGGGCGCGGCCGGGGCGGGAACGGAGACCGGCGCGGGGAATGACTCCGGCTCCGGGGCGGGTGCCTCGTCGGGGGTCGGGAAGCGCTCGGCCAGCTTCTCCAGCAGGCGGGCGTAGGCGGCGCGTTGCGGCGGGCGGGGTTCGTTCCTGCCGGATTCCCAGCTCGCGACCGTTTCCCGGCGGGTCTTCAGTGCGGACGCCACCTGGGCCTGGCTGAGCCCGGCGGCCTCTCGCAGGCGCTTGCGCTCGGCGGGGCTCGGGAGCGCGTCCTGGGCGACTTGCTCAAGCAGCGCATCCACCGCGCTGAACAGTTGGTCCTCAGTGGCCACAGGGCTCACCTCCGAGAGACACCCTATCCAAAGCGCTCATTGAATCGGACGAGGTGTCGCCTGTGGATCGCACATGGAGGTGCGGGGGGTGGGGGCGAGTGATTACGGCGTAATCACTCAGGGCGGAGGAGAGCGGGTGGGCGGGAGCCGGTGTCGGGTGATTACGGCGTAATCACCCGAGCACTCCCCCGGCAGGCATCGGGATCCTGAGTTGGCGTCAGACGAAGAAGGCGTTCATGCCGGGAACGTCGGACAGGTAGGTCTCGATTTCGGCGATCTTGCCGTCCTGCAGGCGGCAGACGGTGGACAGGTACTCGTCGAGGATCGCATCCGGGCGCTGGGCGGTGTTGTGCAGCGACAGGGCCATGTTCTCGCGGCTGACCAGGATGTGCAGCAGCTCGAAGGACAGCCCGTACGAGGCGATCTTCTGAGCGCGCTCGACCACGGCGTCCGCGCCGACGGCGGTGCCGCTGATGGTGTTGTCGCCCGGCAGGGTCCACGTGGCGTCGTCGTGGAGCAGGGACCGGATGGCCGACCAGTCGGCGGAGGTGAGTGCGGCGTGGAAGCGCCGGCCGAGGTCGTGGGCGGTGGTGGTCATGGCAGTCCCCTTCGGAGTGCGAGCGATAGCCCGGCTGAGCGCGGCCAGCTAAAGCAGAGTGATTTGCTTTAACGCAGACTAGTGCGCCTTGCCCGCTAAAAGCAATCTGATCTGCGTTAGTCTCGGATACGTGAATGCCGAACCCCCCGCCAAGCGTCCCGGCGGCCGCAGCGCCCGCGTCCAGGCGGCCGTCCACCAAGCCGTCATCGACCTGGCCGGTGAACGCGCCGTGACCCAGCTGACGATCCCCGCAGTGGCCGAACGCGCCGGGGTCAACGCCACCACCATCTACCGGCGCTGGGGCACGCTGCAGGCCCTGCTCGCCGAGGTGGCCGCCCTGCGCGGATCCGCCGCCCCGCCTTCCTCCAGCGGCGACCTCCGCACAGACCTGGAGGCCTACGCGATCCGGACACTGGCCGATCTGACCCGGCCCGGCGGGATCGCGTTCTTCCGGGCAGAGGTCTCCCCCGACATCGACGAGCGCCGCAGCGGCCTGCGGGAGTGTCTGCGGCGCGCCACGGCCGGCCTCGACACGATCCTCGAAGCCTCCCGCGATCGGGGCGAGACACCTCCCCCACTGGAGCGGCTGCTCGATCAGATCGTCGCCCCGCTCTACTTCCGCACCGTCTTCTCCGTGCCCGACACCGACGAGACGTACGCCCGCGCCCTGGTGGCCGACCTGTTCAGCGGGACCTGGAAGTCGGCCATCACATCGCACTGAGCGCCGCCAGACGTCTCCGGCAGAGGCAGGACGGTGAAGACGGGCGCCGAGAGCCGGCGCCGGGTGATTACGGCGTAATCACCCGACCGGTGAGAGCGCCGGGGGACCCGGTGGCGCGCCATGCCGAGGGCGCCTCGGTTGCGGCGCTTCCTCCGGTGTGGTGCGTGATGATTACGCCGTAATCACTCCGCTCCGCAGCCAAGGATGGGCGGAGAGGGCGGACCGGTGATTACGGCGTAATCACCTCGCGCCGGAGCTGACGCGGTAACAAAGAGGCTTAACTAACGTGTCGGTGAGGTAGATGATCACGCGCGTTAGTATGGTGTCTTCATGAGTTCGCCAGCCAACGATCGCGAGAAGGTCGTCTCCAAACTGCCGGGCTGGCTCCGGCAGAGCCTCAAAGTCAGAGCCGCTCAGTACGGCGTCGAAATCCAGGTCGCAGTCGAGCAGGGCATCACGGACTGGTGCCGACTGGCCTCCACCGCCGCAACCATCGATACCTCCGGCGCCGACTCCTTCTCCACCTTCCTGCCTTCCGGGCAGTGGGAGGAGTTCAGGCAGATCGCGACGGACCGACGAGTCTCGCTCATCCAGGGGCTTGCCCAGTCCGTCCAGCTCTGGCTCGACGCCAATCCCGCGCCGGAAGTCGAACGGCCCGAGATCACCCGCCGGATCATCGTCTGCAACCAGAAGGGCGGGGTCGGCAAGACCGCGATCACCGCAGGGCTGGGAGAGGCGCTGGCCGAGGACTCCGAAGCCTTGCACCCCGTACGGGTCGCCAAGGCGCTCACCAAGGCCCTGCGGGACAGTGAGACCCAGTCAGGCGACATGCCGCCGCTGGACGACCCGCTCGACATCGAGAACCTTCCCGGTCCGGGCCTGAAGGTGCTGCTCGTCGACTTCGACCCGCAGTGTCACCTCACCAATCAACTGGGCGCCACGCCGCTGCCCATGAACGGCGACAGCCTCACCAACCACATGGCGGGGGACCCCAAGGGCGACCTCCGCGACCTCATCGTCTCCATCGACGAGGACAACTTCGGCGGCAGGCTTCACCTTCTGCCCGCCTGCAACGACGCCTTCCTCCTCGACGTACGCCTGTCCGCCGTACGCGCCCGCGAGGCCGCGCTCGAACGGGCTCTCGCGCCACTGGAAGCTGATTACGACGTAATCATCGTCGACTGCCCGCCCAGCCTCGGCCTGAGCATGGATGCCGCCGCCTACTACGGCCGACGCCGTGACGGGGAGAAGCCCGGCCAGTCCGGCGCGTTGATCGTCGTCCAGGCCGAGGACAGTTCCGCGGATGCCTACGAGCTGCTCACCACCCAGATCGACGACCTTCGCGGCGACCTCAAGGTCGACATCGACTACCTCGGCATCGTCGTGAACCTCTACGACTCCCGCCGCGGCTACATCGCCACCTCGTCGCTCCAGGGGTGGGTGGACATAAAGGATCCGCGCGTCGTCGGCCTCATCGGTGACCTGAAGGAGCAGAAGGAAGCCGTCCGGGTGAAGAAGCCCCTCCTGTCCTACGCGCCCAAATCGCAGCAGGCCGTGGGGATGCGGGCCCTGGCGAAGGAGGTCCTGTGAGCAAGGCCGACCAGCTGGGCAGTGGCCGTTTCGGCGGGGGAGTGCGCCCCATCAGCGCCCGCCGCCAGGCCGTGGCCGCCGCGACCGGGGTTCCCACCGAAGGCGTCGCAGCCCCCACGGAGCTTCCCGTCCACCGCATCAGCCCCAACCCCGACAACCCGCGCTCCGCTCTCGGGGATCTCACCGATCTTGTCGGCAGCCTGAAGACCCACGGGCAGAAGCAGGCGATCACGGTCATGAACCGTGATGCCTACGTCAAAGCCAACCCCGGGCAAGAAGCCGCCCTTGAGCCGGACACCACTCATGTCGTCGTGGACGGCAGCAGCCGCCTCGCCGCCGCCCGCGAAGCCGGACTCGCCACCATCAAGGTGATGGTCAGCGACGACCAGGGAGCCACCTCCGAGGAACTCCTCGAATCCGCTCTGGTCGCCAACATCCACCGTCAGGACCTGGAGGAGATCGACGAAGCGCGCGCTCTCCAGAGGCTGCTGGCCATCCACGGGAGTCAGCGAGCCCTGGCCAAGCGCCTGCACCGCTCGCAGGGCTGGGTGTCACAGCGTCTCGCCCTGCTCAATCTGACACCCGAGCTCCAGGCCCTCGTCGGGGAGGAGCCCATCGACCTGCTGCGCGCGGTCGGCAACAAGCCGGCCGACGAGCAGGAGGCGGCCTTGCGGGAGCTGAAGGCGGACCGGCTCCGCCGGGAGGAGGAGAGGTCTCGCGCGGCGAAGACTCAGCGCGAGCAACCCGCCGGGGGAGTGGCAGAGGGCGTCTCGGAGCCTCGCGGTGGTGATTACGGCGTAATCACCGAGGCGCCGCAGAGGGCACGGGCGGAGGGCACGTCCGACAGTGTGCGGGGCGCGGACTCCGTTCCAGCCTCAGCCTCAGCCCCAGCTCCAGCTCCAGCCCCAGCACAGGCTCCGGCACAGGCTCCGGCATCGGCATCGGCATCGGCATCGGCGGAGCCGGGCGTCACCGATCGGTCGGTGGTTCCCAAGCCGGCGGGCAGGGAAGACGCTGGGGCTGCCGACGGGGCCGAGGAGGCTCCTCCCACGACGGTGCCGGTCCAGGCCACAGCCGCCGATACGACGGCTGGTGCGGGGGGATCACAGCCGAAGAGGTTCCCCTACGAGAACGGCACGGACGCGGCGTACTTCCTGATCCACAAGATGCCGCCGCAGGAGTTCGACAAGATGCTGGATCTGCTGATCAAGCACAGGGACAGCCAGGCGGTCCACGCTGGATGAATGCTTACGGGCCCGCGGGCACCCTCGGCGACACCCCGACGCGGAGCTGGGCGCCGGGGTGATTGCCGGATGGTGAAGGAACACGTCCTGCGGACCGCACCTCATGTACGTCACGTCAATGAGGTGCGGTCCGCAGGACGTCATGTCGCGCGTCGGAGAGGGATGACGACGTGCTCGCCGAGACGCTTGGGGTCGAGCCGGTAGTACCTGATGTGGCCGATCCTCCCGGTCTCCTCAAGCCAGCCGGCTTCGATGACCTGCTTGCGGGTGCGGGAGAAGACGGGGGCTGCCATCCCGACCAGCTCCGCCAGGTTGGCGGCGGTCTCGAGGACCGCTCCGGAGCGGTCGGTCGGGTGGAGCGCGTAGAGCATGACGACGAGTCGCTGATTCGCTGTCATGCCTGCGGTCTTTTCGAGCAACTCGAGGTTCTGCTGCTTGTCGTCGCTGCTGTTCACTGGGCCTCCCACCGTGCAGGGATTTGGTCATCGAATCCGGGAATGTCCGGCGGGTTGCACGTCTTCACTGCTTCACGTTGTTCGAGCCCCGTTCCATGGAACGCGATGTAGGGGCTGATCCGGTAGAAGTTGTAGTTCCCGACGCGACCTCGGACAACCAGGATGCGATGCTTTACCAGCTTCCTGTTGATCTTGCCGACGGCGTCGGCGGACATACCTACCCGCTTGGCGATGTCCGCACCGGTGGCCCGCAGCGGTTCCATCCCCTCGGGGGAGACTCCGATCCACCACAGGACGAGGAACTTCTGACTGGGTGTGAACGCCTTGGACTCGGTGATCGCCTCTACCCGTGCCTTGTCTACCTGTGTATGACGACCGGAGAAGGCGTACGGCGCATAGGGGACCGGCTCGCCTGTATCGGCGTCGACCAGCCTGCGTACTGCTCCCAATGAGCCCTCCGAGCGAGAGGTTGACTACCGGTTCACGAGGGGTGGCTGCGAGGCCGACCAGATGAACCTAACGTACATGAACGCGACGTCAATCAAGTCCGCCTGAGGGACGTGTCGTCTGCCTCCACGCTCATGTCGTACGACGCCAGAAACCCCGGCTTTCGGGCTCTCCTCATGTACTCCACGTCAATCTAGGACGTTCCTAGGAACCGGGTATCGGGTCACAGGATCTGGGCACTCAGTTCCTGGGAACGCCCTCCACGATCGTGAGAACTGCCTGCCAGTTCTCACGATCGTGGTCGTCAAGGGTGTCTATGCAGGTCAAACCGCGTTTGGCGGCCGCGCTCTCTTACTTGGGCAAGCAGCACCGCCGTCGGGGTCTCTGCCAACCCACTCAGGGCCTGCGTCTGCGACCACTCGACACGACGTCAGGAACTACCCGTCCCCCGCTCGACGCATCACCGCTCCCGCCTACGACGCCCAGCCGGTTCACAACCACTCCGCTCGCACCCCAGCTCTCAGCGCCGTGCGCCACCCCCTTCCGGAACGCCGGAACCGAGCAACCGCCCACCCCGGCCCGCCGCTTCCTGGCGCGCACGGTCTGCGCCCCGACGAAACGGCTCCGCGCCAGGAAGCGGCGGGGGAGCGGGGTCCAGGGGCCGGCGAAGGCCCCTGGTACCACGCGCCCGCACCACGTGCAGTCCCCACGTACGACCTCGGCCTCCCCTACGGGCAGTACCAGTCCACGAGGGCGGGGTTCTGACCCGCGGAGGGGCCCCACAGGACCCGGCAGAAGACTTCTGCGGTGAGCGACTGAAGGCCAGCGACTCAACCAGGCGTTGACAGCTGGTGAGACTCACCTCAGTCGCTCGGAGAAAGCCCAGGCCAGAGGCACTCTCGAAGTCAATGAGCGACTGAAGCGACTGAAGTTTCGGGGATATCACTCAGTTCATGAGTGCCTGCGTTCGTCGCCATATGCAGAAGCCTTCAGTCGCTTCAGTCGCTGATCCTCAGGTACACGGACTCTGACCTGCGGATTGATCAGCGACCGAGGCAGCGACCGAACGTCAAAACGCAAGGGGTCGGTCGCTCGGAGAGGGTCGTGGGTCGCTGCGGTGGTTGCCACCAGTGACCGCAGCGGGGGCTGGGAAAGACAGGAAGCGTGGCTGAGACCGGGGAGGGGTTGCTGTGGCACACGCGCGCCTGAGACGGCGTCGAGCGGCATCGTCGTGGCGGGCTTTCGGTGGTGCGGGACCAGACGGGACTGAGGCTGTGCTTCGGTCCCGTTTCAGTCCCGCAGACAAAATGCCTGGTCAGAGGCTTGTCTCGGCACGAAACGGGACTGACGGGACTGACAGTGCTAGTTATACCGATCAGGCGCGCGCGTATGCGCGCGTACGTATGTAAGTAGTACTACGCGTGTTTTGTAGCTCATATATAGGAGGTTGAGTCCCGTCAGTCCCGTCAGGGCAGCGTTGAGCCTTCTGAGCTGCGGTTTTGTGGACGGGACTGAAACGGGACTGAAAGGATGCCGGGTCCGCCGCGCTCTCTCGCCCACCGCGAGGTTCATGCTGTGCGGGGCTGACGGGACTGAATGTTCGACACGCGGATGCTGAGGGTGCTGCCAGGACGAGGTGTGCGCTAGCCTCTGATCGCAAACGGAAGCTTCAGTCCCGTCAGCCCCGTCGGTCCCGCCCGAGAGACGGATGGCGACGCGATGGACAGGGTGTCCGTGGGGTTGCTGCCCCAGACGAAGAAGAACAGCTAGGACAAGGACTCGCTAGTGCCCGGCCAGTGTGCGGCAGGCCCGTCAGAACCCCGCGGTGTCCTCCGCGTCGGAGGTTGTGACGAGCACCGCAGCCGTGCTGATCTCCCGTCATCCGCAGGGCTCTTTGGGCCGGGCCTGGACGAGGGACGCTCATGAGCGGTGCCGAGCCGGCGCACCTGGGCACGGCGGCCGCCGAGCAGACCAGGCAGACGAGTCTCGATCTCGGTCTGCCTGGAGACCAGGCGATGGTGCCCGCACAGGCGGGAAGCGACGGAGGCCGACGAGGAGCCCCGACGGGCCTGTTGCCGGACGAGCTGACCGACCGGGGCAACGCCAAGCTGTTCGCGCGCCTGTACAGCGATCGCTTCCGCCATGTGGAGGGCTTGGGCTGGTACTCGTGGGATCAGTACCGGTGGAAGCGCACGGGTGGCGAGAAGGGCGCGATGTGGGCGGCCGGTGACATGGCCGAGCAGATGCCGCGCACCGACCCGCACGGCACCTTCAGCAATCGGGAGCTGGCCGCGCACCGGCGTCGCACCCAGTCCACCGCGGGCGTGAAGGCCCTCCTCCAGCAGGCACAGGCCGCGCCGGGACTCAGTCTCGATCCGGACTCCATGGACGGCGACATCTACGCTTTGTGCACGCCGGGGGGAGTCGTCGACCTGCGCACCGGTGAGTTGCGCAAACCCGACCCGCTGGCGGACATGCACTCGCGTGCCACCACGGTCGGACCGGAGGACATGCCGCTGCCCCGATGGCACAGCTTCCTGCGCGACACCTTCGGCGACGACGCCAAGGGGCGGGAGACGATCGCGTTCCTGCACCTGCTGCTGGGCTACTCCGTCACCGGGGACGTGGGCGCGCAGATCCTGCCGTTCCTCTACGGGTCCGGTGCCAACGGCAAGTCCGTGTTGCTCGAGGTGATGATGCAGATCCTCGGGGACTACGCCAACGCGGCGCCGCCCGGCTTCCTGATGGAGAAGGGAAAGTTCACCGAGCACAGCACCGAGCTGACCGAGCTGCACGGCCGGCGCATCGTCGTGTGCTCCGAGCTCAAGCCCAACGACAAGTTCAACGAGGCCCGCGTCAAGCTCCTGACGGGTGGCGACACCATCACCGCCCGCCGCATGCGCCAGGACTTCTTCACCTTCCGGCCGACCCACAAGCTGTGGCTCCTGGGCAACCACCGGCCCGAAGTCGGCACCGGCGGCTACGCGTTCTGGCGCCGCATGAGGATCATCCCGTTCGAGCGGAAGGTCCCCGATGAGCTCAAGATCGACAACCTCGCTCAGGAACTCGTCCGTGACGAAGGCCCCGGCATCCTGCACTGGCTCATCCAGGGCGCCCAGCACTACCTGGCCACCAGGGACCCGCTGCACGGACCGGCCAGCGTACGGCTGGCCACCGAGGCCTACGAGAAGACCGAGGACCACATCGGCCGGTTCATCGCCGAGCGCTGCACCAAGGGCGAGGGCGGCCAGCCCAATCCCGAGTTGCGGGTCGAGCAGAAGCTCCTCTACGCGTCGTACGGACGCTGGTGCTCGGAAGAGGGGATCCGCCCGGCCACGAGTCGTGCCTTTGCCAGCCGGATCCGCCAGGAGCTCGGCCTGGCCTCCCCGGCAGAGATGATCAAAAACAACGACCGCAAGCTCTATCCCGGCCTGGCCCTCCTGGCCGACGCCGCGACGGAGCCCGGCCCATGACGGCACGGGTGGAGTCCGGCGGCAACCCGGTCAGGACTCTTGCGATAATGGCCCGGACCAGACGACCAGCGGTGAGCGTGCCGCACGAACCGGCCAGAGGCCGGCCCACGGGACAGGAGGGTCCGCGGCCATGAGCTCGATGCTGCAAGACAGCCAGCTCACCGACGAGAGCGAAGTGGTCTGGCTGGAGGACCCCGAAGACCTCGACTACGTCCGGCAGGCCCTGGACAAGGTCCCCACCCGCAAGGGCAAGCCCCGCTACTCGCGTGACGGCCGCCTCATCGGCTACACCAACCTCCATCCGGGCGCCGCCAGCGACCCCGACTCCGGTCTCTTCGCCCGCCGTGCGTTCTTCCTGCTGCCCCACGACCGTGACAAGGAGCCTCAGGGCCCGTACTCGGTAGGAGCTCCGGGCGAGGCGGTCGACCCTCGCACCATCGAGCCGGGCAAGGTCGGAGCCAAGACTCTGCGGTCGCAGAAGGGCCGCACCGCGGAGATAGCGGCGGCCTCGGGATGAACGGCATGGACATGGGCGCGCACGCGCCACGGGACTGACGGGACCGGCCCGTCGGGAAGGTCGTAGGCGGCCCGAGGACTACAGGCCGAGCCGCTCGCGGAGGATGCCGATTTCTCAGTCCCGTCAGTCCCGTGGCTGCGGGCGGCGCGCTTCGGCGACTGGACGGCGTCGGCACGCCGCTCTCCGTGTGGTTCTCGGTGAGCGGCGTGCCGTGTGGTGCGGAGAGGGCAGGATTCGAACCTGCGTGGACCCCTGAGGATCCGACCTTGAGGCGTGCTCGCTGGTCCCCGATCAGCCACTCCGGGCACCTCTCCTCGCTCCCGACCTCCGTGGTTTCCGAGGTCGTTCACGTGAAAGAGAGTGGCACGGGCTCCTGACACGGGGCTGACATTCCCCCGTGCCTCACCATGGGCGAGCTCCGCGAGTGAGGTCAGCCGCGTTCGGCCATGGCCTCGATGCCCGCCACCAGCAGGTCCAGGGCGTAGGCGAAGTCGAGGTCGAGCATCTCGTTGACCGTGTCCCCGCCGCGGGCCGCCACGAGGTGCCGGGACTCCTCCACGGCCTCGGCGGCCACCGGAGTCTCGGCCACCATGGCCAGGGCCTGCTCGTGGTATTCGTCGGCGTTCAGCCCGGAGTCCGCGATCCGGGTGGAGATGTGCGCCTCGGTCATGCCGTAGCCGTAGACGAACTGGAAGACCGCCGAGATGGCCCCCATCACCCCGCGCGGGGGCAGCCCCGCCCGGCGGACCACCCGGAGGATCACGCGGGAGAAAGCCAGTGCGTTCGGACCGATGTTGAGGAAGCGGCCCACGAGGGGCGACAGCCAGGTGTGGCGCACGAGCAGCGCCCGGTACTCGGCGGCCAGCATGCGCAGTTGGTCGCGCCAGTCCTCGTCCGCGGCATCCGGGTCGGGCAGCCGCAACTCGCCGAACGCGGCGTCCAGGACGAGTTCGAGCAGGTCGTCCTTGGTGTCGACGTACCAGTACAGGGACATCGCGGTGACGTTCAGCTCCGCTGCCAGCCGCCGCATGGACAGCTTCTCCAGCCCGTCGTGGTCCAGCATCTGCACGGTCACATCGGTGATCCGCTGCCGGTCGAGGCCGGAGGGCTGGGCGCTGCGTCCGCCGCGCCCGGACTTGCCCCCCTGCAACCACACACTGGCCCGCACCGACCGCGTACCTTGCTCCACCACCGGTGCTCCTCCTCTTGCGACCACGGCCGAGTTCTCCCACCTTAGAGGCGTGTGACTGTCATGCGGTCACCCGTTCGGCCCGCCGCAACAGCCCCGCCGCCAGGAATCCTCCGGCCAGCACGGCAACCGCTCCGACCAGCTGGCCGGCGTTCAGGCCGGAGGCCAGCGACTTGCCCGAGGCGACGGAGGCGCTGAGCACGGCACCCAGTACGGCCACGCCGAGACCGTTGCCGAACTCGGCGAGGGTGCCGTTGACTCCGGCCCCGATACCGGCCTTCTCCGGCGGGATGGAGCTCATGATGGCGTGTGCCATGGCCGGGTTGGCGATCGCCGCTCCCATGCCGATCAGCACCAGGCCCAGCAGGGTTCCGACGTACCCTCCGGAGTCGAGTTCGGCGATCGCGACGAGCCCCGCGGCCATCAGCACCATGCCGAGCACGATGGACAGCGGTGTGCCCAGCTTGCCGGAGAGCTTGGCGGACAGTCCGGTGAAGTTGAGCAGGATCACCGTCACCGCGAGCGGAGCGGTCCGCAGTCCCGCTTCCAGCGGGCCGTATCCGAGCACGAACTGGAGGTGCTGGGTCAGCAGGAACATCGCCCCGCCCATGCCGAACATCAGCAGCAGGGCTCCGGCGACCGCGCCGGTGAACCGCCGGTTCCGGAAGAAGTGCAGGTCGAGCATCGGCTCGGCGACCTTGTTCTCCCACCAGGCGAAGGTGCCGAGCACCAGCACCGCCACCGCGGCCGCGCCGAGCACGCGCGGCGAGGTCCAGCCGTGGCCAGGACCGGAGATGATCGCGAAGACCAGCGAGGCCATGCCGATGGTCGACAGCAGCGCGCCGAGCAGGTCGGGGCGGTCGCTGCCGGGGCTCTTGGACTCCGGTACGAGCACGACCACCGCGATCAGGGCCAGCACCGCGACCGGGATGTTGATGAGGAAGATCGCTCCCCACCAGAAGTGGTTCAGGATGAATCCGCCGATGAGCGGGCCGCCGCCGAAGCCGAGTGCGTTGATCGCGCTCCAGATGCCGATCGCCTTCGGCTGCTCCTCGGCCGTGAAGATCTGCATCACGACGGCCAGCGTGGTGGTCAGCAGCAGCGCCCCGCCCACGCCCATGCCGGCCCGCGCGGCGATCAACTGGGTGGTGGAATGCGCGAGTCCGGCCACGAGCGAGCCGATGCCGAACAGGGCGAGACCGATCATCAGCATTTTCTTGCGGCCGTAGCGGTCGGCGGCGCTGCCCGCGGTGAGCAGCAGGCCGGACTGCACCAGGGAGTAGGCGTTGATCATCCACTGGATGTCCGAGGTGGCCGCGTGCAGCTCGCGGGTCAGCGAGGGGATGGCCACGTTCAGAACGGTGTTGTCCAGCAGGACGGTGAGCTGGGCCAGACAGATGACGCCGAGGATCACCCAGCGCTGGGGATGACCTTGGGAAGTAGACATGCTGTACACCGTAGAAGGATCCTTCTACGGTGTACAGCACATTTTCGGTCAGGGCCAGAGCAGGGTGCCGGCCGCCAGGCAGACCGCGGCCACGACGACCACCATGGCGGCGAAGGTCAGCCGGGGGCTGTCCGCCAGCGGGGCCCAGGTACGGAGCGGGTCCTCTACCAGGCGCTTCGACGCGTACGACAGCAGCAGCGCCGCCGCCACGATGCCCAGGTGCACGGGGAGGGTCTGGGCGCTGCCCGGCATGGCGAGGGGCACCAGCATGAGCAGCGGCCAGTGCCACAGGTACAGCGAGTAGCTGATGCCGCCGAGCACCTGGACGGGCTTCGACGAGGTGAGCACGGTGTGCCACTGCCGCGGTGAGCGGAGCCCCGCGGCGATGACCAGGGCCGCGCCCAGGGCCGGGACCAGGGCGGCGGAGCCGGGGAAGGGCGTCCTGCCGGTGAAGAGGAACGCCGAGCCCAGGATCGCGGCGAAACCGAGCAGCGAGGCCGCGTTGGCCGCGGTCGTACGCAGGGCGAGCCTCGACTCGGCCAGCACGATCAGCGCGCCGAGCACGAACTCCCAGACGCGCACCGGGGTGATGAAGTACGCCGGGACCGGGTCGGTGGCCGTGAGGTGGACGCAGTAGAGCAGTGAGACGACCCCCAGGCCCGCGACGCTCGCCAGACGCGCCCAGGGCGCCCGCAGCTTGAACAGCAGCAGGAGCAGCAGCGGCCAGCACAGGTAGAACTGCTCCTCGACCGAAAGGGACCAGTAACTCGCCACCGCGGTGACCTTGGTGACGTCGATGGGGTGTGCGCCGAGCAGCCAGTTCTGGGCGTACAGGGCGCTGGCCATGATCTGGTGCGCGTTGTCGGCCCAGCTCTCGCGCGGGGCGAGGACGCGCACGGCGACGACGACGCAGAGCAGTACCAGGCAGGCGGCGGGGAGCAGACGGCGTATCCGGCGTGCGTAGAAGTGCGCGATCCGGATGCGGCCGGTGGTCTCGATCTCGCGGACCAGCCGGCTGCTGATGAGGTAGCCGGAGATGACGAAGAAGACGTCGACACCGACGAAGCCGCCGGAGAGCAGGGTCGGCCATACGTGGGTGAGGACGACGAGCGAGACGGCCAGGGCGCGCAGGGCCTGGATGTCGGGGCGGAAGCCGGTTGCCGCGGCGGTGGTGCGGCTCGGTCTGGAAAGTATCGTATCCGGGCTGGACATGGCGCTCCTGGGGCACTGGGCGTAGGTGGTCGCGCCGGGCGGACGAGAGGTCTCGTGGGCTGCGCGCCCACCGGCACGTCGTGCGTGAGGGCCGAGGGCGAGAGGAACGCTGCCGGGCCGTTCGTCACTATGGGCGTGGCGGCTAGAGAACCGTTCGAGGGCGCGCTCATCCGCACGGCGGGTGCCCCGGCGGGACGTGCCGGTGGCGAAGCGGTCTTTCGGAATCCGGTCCACCGCCGGTCCAGAGTCGCTCAAGTCGCCTCGGGTACGGGGGCGGTGGTACGGCGGCCGAAACCGTGGCGGAAAGGCGGCCCCGCCGCCGTGTGGAGCTCCGGCCGGTCCGCCGCTCCCCGGACGCGGAATGGAATGCTCCCGCACCCGGTCCACCTGTGGTCGATGCTTCGCTAGTGTGTTCCTGTTGTTGAGTCGCTTCGGTCGCTGACGGGGGAAAGACATGGCCGATGAGCTGAGGATTTCGCACAGCGACTCACGGCCTGTTCCCGCCGCGGCGGGCGCCTCGCGGTCCCTCGCCGCCGACCGGCGGTGCGCCGGTCGCGGCCGGCCGGTCCATCCACTGGCTCGGGGACGCGAGACGCCCGCAGGCACCAGCGCGAACTGCCGTGAGTTGCGGCCCACTTCTCGGGCATGCCGCTGCCTTGCCGCCGTCCGGCGGGCGGGGCACCGGGCTTCGGGAGGGCACCGCCGGACGTACTTCTCCGGCTCGGGCGGCGGCCGGGCGCCGGCCCGGCGGATCGGCATACGGGTGCGGGGCGGCCACATCGCCGCGCCGGGCACCGTGGCAGAGGGCACCGGGGCGGCCGTCCGCGTGTCCGGGTCCGAAGCGGCCGGGTTCGGCGGCTCGGGGGGCCGCGGCGGTCTCGGCGCGGAGCGTACCCGCCCGCCGGCTCCCGGAGGCCGGCGATGACCCGTGAGCGCGGCAACGCCGTCTTCGACGCGGGGGCGGCCGCGCCGCGGACACTGGCCCGGCCCGTGACCGCGGTGCGTTCGGTGGGCGGGGACGGTCTTCAGGCGGGGGAGGCCACCGCCGACGGATTGTTGCCGGACACGTTGAGCGATCGGGGCAATGCCAAGTTGTTCGTGAGTCTCTACGCGGACGACTACCGGCACGTTCCCGGTCTGGGCTGGTTCCGGTGGGACGGCACGCGGTGGCAGGTGGACGAGGACGACACCGTCCTGTGGGCTGCCGGGGATCTGGCCGAGTTGCTCGCCAGCACCGATCCGCGGGGCGTCCACAGTGCGGCGGCGTTGCAGCGGCACCGGCGGCGCGCGCTGAGCACGAGCGGGATGAACGCGATGCTGACGCAGGCGAAGTCCGCGCCCGGCATGGTGCTCAACGCGGCGTTACTGGACGCCGATCCCTACGCGCTGTGCACCCCGGCGGGCATCGTCGACCTGCGCACGGGGCAGACCCGTACGTCTCATCCGGACCGGGATTTCCATTCCTGTTCCACGGCTGTGGCTCCGGAGGCGGTGCCGACGCCTCGGTGGGTCCGGTTCCTGACCGACACCTTCGGAGAGGGCGCCGAGGGCCAGGAGATGATCGGCTTCCTCCAGTTGCTGCTGGGGTATTCGATCACGGGTGACGTGGGCGCGCAGGTGATGCCGTTCCTCTTCGGTTCGGGCAAGAATGGCAAGTCGGTGCTGCTGGATGTGCTGATGAAGCTCCTCGGTGACTACGCCGATGCCGCGCCTCCGGGATTCCTGATGGCCCGGCCGTACGAGGGGCATCCCACGGATCTGGCCGAGTTGCACGGCCGTCGGGTGGTCGTGTGCAGCGAGGTGAAGCCGGGGGACCGGTTCGACGAGGCCCGTGTGAAGCTGCTGACGGGCGGGGACCGGATCAAGGCGCGGCGGATGCGGCAGGACTTCTTCAGTTTCCGGCCCACCCACAAGCTGTGGCTGCTGGGCAACCACCGGCCCGAAGTGGGCACCGGCGGCTTCGCGTTCTGGCGCCGGCTGCGCCTCATCCCGTTCGAACGCGTCGTTCCCGACGACCGGAAAGTCGACAACCTCGCCGACATCCTCGTCACCGAGGAAGGCCCCGGCATCCTCAACTGGCTGATCGTGGGCGCACGGCGCTACCTGAGCGGGGAGAAGGACCTCACGGGGCCGGAGCGGGTCCGGATCGCCACCACCGCCTACGCGGAGACCGAGGACCACACCGGCCGGTTCCTCGGCGAGTCCTGCACGATCGAGCCGGGTCTGAGAGCGGAACAGACCCAGCTGTACGCGGCCTACCGGGCCTGGTGCCAGAACGAGGAGGCCCCGGCCGTCTCCTCCCGCGCCTTCGCGGCGCGGGTCCGTGAGCTGGTCGGCCTGGCATCGCCCAAGGAGATGATCCTGTCCAACCAGCGCAAGTACTATCCGGGCATCGGACTGGTCGCCGCCGAGGAGACGGCGTAGGCGCTCCCAACCGGCTTGGCACGCCCGCGCGTCGGCCGCGTCCGAGCGGGCTCGGCGGGCGTCGCGGACGTGAAGGCGGCGGACGGCAGACCGCAGTCGGCCGCCAGGTCGGCGGCCCGCCTGAGGAACGCGGTGCCGGTGGTGTCGCCGAGGGCGTCGAGGGCGTCGGCCGACGCGGCCAGGCCACGGGCCAGCTCGACGCGGTCCTTGCAGCGCCGTGCCTCGCCGACGGCAGCGGCGAGGGTGCGCACGCGCTGGTCGGGGGTGTCGGTGGCGGCGAGCAGGCGCAGGGTGACAGCCCGGTGCCGGGGGCCGGCGGCGGGGACGGCGAGTTCCTCGGTGAGCAGGGCGCGGGCCTGGCCCGGCCGGCCGCAGCACAGCAGCGTTTCGGCGATGTCGATGCGCCAGGGCACGTACGGCAGCCAGCCGCAGCCGCGCCGGCGGGCCAGGCGGGCGGCGGCCAGGAACGTGCCGAGGGCTTCCTGGCGGCGGTGCGTGGCGAGCTGGAGCCGGCCACGCGCGCGCAGCAACGGCAGGCAGGACCGGCCGGAATCAGCCTCGGCCCGGTCGAGACGGGCGGCGGCTTCGCCGAACCGGCCCAGGGTGATGAGGACCTCCGCGTGTACGGCGGTGGGCCACAGGTGCAGCGAGGCGCAGCGGTTCCCCATGGCGTCCCGTGCCGCGGCGGCTTCGTGCCCGGCGGCGGCGAGGTCGCCGAGCTGGAGCAGGGCTTCGGCACGCAGGGTGCGGAACGCGGCCGCCCACGCGGGGGTCTGGGCCTGCGGGTGGAGCCGTGCGCACCAGGCGGCGGCCCCGTCGGGGACGCCGTTGTGCAGCAGGACGCGGGCCGCGTGGAGCAGGGCAGGGTACGCGGCCGGGGCCACGGTGGTGGAGCGCAGCAGCCGTTCGGCAGGGCGGGCGTCGCCGGGCCGGACGGTGGGGTGACCGGTGTGCCAGTGGGGCGACGCGCAGCGGTCGCGGTGCGCGGGCCGGGCGGATCGGGGAGTGCTGCCTTCGGGGCCGTCGGACCGCTGCGGCCGGAAGGCGCGTCGGGTCATCGAGGTGGACTCCATTGGGTCAGTGAACCCGACGGCTGCGGCAGGGAACAGGAACCTCAAGCCGCTCTTGAACGGTTCTCTCGCCGCGTGGGGGAGGGCGGGGCAGCGACCGGGCGTGGCTCGGTCGCTCCGTGAAAGGGCCAGGCCACGGCGGGATTCCGGGGAGCGGCAGCTACTGAAGCTACTCAGGGGCCGGCACAGGGGGCCGAACACGCGGCATGCCGGTGCGTACGGGCGGCATGTTGCGGAAGTTTGAGTCGCTTCGGTCGCTGTTCGGCCGCTCGCGGGCGCCTGACCTGATGTTTTACCGGTCCGTTGGCCGAGCGACCGAACGTCGGGCGGTCACTGTGGGCCGGGAACGGTCGCTGACGTCTCGCACGGCTTGACGCGGCCTGCCGGGCCTGGTGTCAGAATGAGGAGGTCCCGGCTGTCTCGTCCCGGTCCTCCGCGGCCCGGTTCGTGAACGGGTCGGACTGTATCGCCCGAGGAGATGGTCCTGTCCAACCAGCGCGAGTACCACGCGGGCAGCGGACTGGTCGCCGACGAGGAGACAGCATGAGCGCCCTCATCACAGAAGCCGAGCTCGTCCACGAGGCCGCATTCGTCTGGCTGGAGGACACGGACGCACTCGACTATGTGCGCCAGAGTCTCGACCGGCTGCCGACGCGGCGTGGCAAACCCGCCTACCACCGCGACGGACGCATGGTCGGCTATGCGCTGCTCGGCCCGGAGGCCAAGCCCTCCCGCTCGTCGGGCACCTTCCGCCGGCGCGTGTTCTGGCTGCTCCCGCACGACCGCGACACCGCCCCCGAGGGGCTGTACTGCACCGGGGCCCCCGCCGAGGCGGTCGATCCCCGCACACTCAGGCCGGGCGGCAAGGGCCGTAAGACCGAGCGCTCCGAAGGCGGCCCGCAGTCGCCGGAGATGCGGAAGCGGGGCATCACGCTGCCGCTGTGAGCGCGGGCGGCGACGGCTTTCCGGCCGGGCCGGACGGTGGTGCCGGGGGACGGGCGCCGGGCGTGCTTCCTGTCCGAGGCCGTCACGGCCGGTGCGCGCCGAGGGACGCCGCCGGTTCCGCCCTGTCCGGGACCGTACGCGCGAGGGGGCCGCCGGCATCGCGGCGGGCGGCATGTCCGGTGTGACTCCAGTGGGACTCCAGTCCGGGCAGCCAGCGTTGAGCCGGGAAACAGCGGGAAATGCCCGCGGCACGACCGTGATGTCACCTCTCAGGTCGGCGGACACCGGGACGGCGACTCCGTTCCGGCCCTGTGGAAAGACCGTTTCTGAAAGGAATTCCTGGCCGTGTCTCGAGCACCGGAGCAATTCGGAACATGGGTGCGCCGATTCCACCCGGCGCCGGACAGCGCTGTCCGACTCGTGTGTCTGCCGCACGCCGGAGGGTCTTCGAGCTTCTACTTTCCGCTGTCCAGGGCGCTCTCGCCCGCGGTGGAGGTGCTGGCGGTGCAGTATCCGGGCCGGCAGGACCGGCGCCTGGAGCCGCACATCGACAGCCTGCCCGAACTCGCCGACCGGATCTCCGAGGTGATACGCCCCCTCGACGACCGGCCCCTGGCGCTGTTCGGGCACAGCATGGGCGCCGTCCTCGCCTACGAGGTCGCGCTGCGGATGCGCGACGCGGGCCTGCCCGCGCCGGTACGGATCTTCGTCTCCGGTCGCCGGGCCCCGTCCCGCGACCGCGACGAACGGCTCCACCTGGCGTCGGACGCGGATCTCCTGGCGGAGGTGCGCGGGCTGGGCGGTCCGCACGCGGCGCTGCTCGGCGACCCGGAGATCATGGACATGGTCATGCCGGCGCTCCGCAGCGACTACCGTGCCGTGGAGAAGTACCGCTGGGAATCCGGGCGCGTCCTGGACTGCCCGGTCACGGTGCTGACCGGGGACAGCGATCCGCGGCTCTCCATCGAGGAGGCGGCGGCGTGGGAAGACCACACCACCGGCCTGACGGAGCTTCAGGTGTTTCCGGGAGGCCACTTCTACCTCGTCGAGGAGAACGCTCGCGTGAGCGCGCTGATCGAGGACCGGCTGGCCCGCCGGGACGCCGGCGCGCGTCACGAAACCGCGGCTCGCCGGTGACCGGGGCGCACACCGCACCCGTACCGGCCGCCGGCCGGCTTCCGATACGCGGGTGCCCGCTCCGGCCGCGGTAGTCGCGCTCGTTGCGCCCTTCCGGGTACGCGGCTGCCGGCCGCCCGGCAGCTCACGCACCGTGCACACCGGCCCGCCCACAGACCAGGGCCGGGGGCGCCCCCCGTCGCCTCCGGCCCTGCCCCGGCTGACCCTGAGGGGCGCGGGCCGGCGTACCGGCGAGGGCGCGAAGCCCACCGTCATCTCCGTTGCCCGTTCCCGTGCCGGCACTCAGTCCTGGACCACGGGGCCCGAGATCCGGGCGGTGAAGACCTCGTCGTCGTCCTGCCGCCCGGTGATCAGGGCGTGGAACGTTCCCGATCCCGTGACCGCCAGCCCGGACGCCTCGATCCAGCACGGGCTGGTGAACTCCACGTACCGCTTGAACTCGGTGGAGACCGTGGCGGGGATCAGCGTGGAGCCCGGTGGGAGCAGGGCGCAGGCGGCCTGCCGGGCGGATTCGAGGAGGACCATTCCGGGCACGTGGTCGCCCTCGTGGTCGAAGAGGATGGGGTGGCTCGTGTCCGCGTTGAGCCGCCAGCGGTTGGGCGCCCCGCCCGGCGCGAGCACCACGTCCCTGGGCGCCGTCCTGCCGAAGTCGGACGGCGGGAGGGGGGCGGGCTGGTGCGATGCGGCCTGGTGGGCGGCGGTGGCGGGCGCGGAGCCGCGCAGCCGCCGGTACATCGCCTCGGTGATGCACGTGAAGCGTCCGCCGCCGTTCGCGACGAGGTGACCGTCCCGCTCGATGGTGATGACCAGGCGGAACTCGACGAGCTTGCCCCGCCTGCGCACGACGTCGACGCAGGTCGCCTCCACGTCGAGATCGGTGGGTGTCCGTCCGACGTCCAGGTGCTCGACGCGGCTGACGAAGGACATGTCCCACATGATGAAGTGGTGGCCCAGCGGCACGTCGAACTCCGCGTGCGCGAGGTGCAGACCGACCTGGCGCATCGTCTCCGCTATCTGCATCGGGTCGTGCCGCCGGCCGTCGGGGCTGAGGAAGAAGGTGTGCGCGCGCGGCCACTGACCGGTGAGGAGGAACCGCGTCTCGTGGATCCTGGTGCACCTGGTCAGGAAGACCTCGGCCAGTGAGGCCCGGTGCACGTACTCCCGCGGCACTGTCGTGGTGAGTGGGGTCAGCCAGGACGTGTCGCCCGGCGACAGTCGCGTGTCGCAGTCCGACCGGATGCTGTCGCCGTCTTGCTTGCGAAATGCGTGCACATTCATGGACCTCTCCCCGCCTGAGGTGAACGAAAGCGTGCAGCCAAAGATACATACTATCCGGTTTGATTTTCAATGGGTTGGTGGCGGAGGGCTCCCGACCGACCGTCGTTCCCGGCACCTCCGGGCAGCTGAACGGCGCTTCGGCTCCGGTTAATTCATGGGTGAACATCTGAAAACCGGCCTTATCGGCCGTTGTTAAAAACCAGCTACCCGGTTTAGTGTCCTGGGGCTGGCAGTCGCTCGTCGGCCCTATGAACGACCCACAGGAGGCAGTGATGCTTCGTCAGGAAGCGCCCTACGTCATCGATTCGGCCGGCCGTGACCTGCCGGGGGAGGCGGCACGGCTGCGGGAGCGCGGCCCGGTCGTACGGGTGGTGCTGCCGGGGGGTGTCTCGGCGTGGGCGGTGACGGACCTCGACCTGATCAAGCAGCTGCTGACCGACTCGCGCGCCTCGAAGGACGCCTACCGGCACTGGCCGGCCTGGGCCGGCGGGGAGGTGGACGAGTCCTGGCAGATGTCCATGTGGGTGTCGGTGCGCAACATGCTGACCGCGTACGGCGAGGAACACGCCCGGCTGCGCCGCCTGGTGGCCGGCGCGTTCACCGCGCGCCGCACCGCCGACCTGCGGCCGCGGGTGGAGCGGATCACCGCGCGGCTGCTGGACGGCCTGGCCGCGGTGCCCCCCGGTACGGCCGTCGACGTGCGCAACGAGTTCGCCCGCCCCCTGTCGGTGCTCGTCATGGGCGAGACGCTGGGGCTGCCGGAGGACCTCCACGCCGACCTCCAGCGCATGGTCGACGTGCTGTTCAAGACGACAGCCGAGCCCGAGGAGGCCCGTGCCAACCAGTACGAGCTGTACGCACTGCTGACGGAACTGGTGGCCGCCCGGCGCAGCGCCCCCGGCACCGACCTCACCAGCGAACTGATAGCGGCGCGGGACGAGGACGGGGGAGAGGGGCTGAGCGAGAAGGAACTCGTCGACACCCTGCTGCTGCTCATCGGCGCGGGTACGGAGACCACCGTCAATCTCATCGACCAGGCCGTGCACGGGCTGATCACCCACCCCGCCCAACTGGCGCTGGTCCTCGGCGGCGAGGCCACCTGGGACAGCGTCATCGACGAAACGCTGCGCCATCAACCCGTCGTCGCCAATGTCCCGTTCCGTTTCGCGGTCGAGGACATCGAGGTCGGCGGGGTCACGATCCCGAAGGGCGATCCCATCCTGCTCTCCCTGGCCGCGGCAGCCCGCTGCCCGCACCGGCACGGCGCGGACGCCGACCAGTTCGACGTGGCCCGGCCGAGCCGCCGGGACCACGTCCCCTTCGGTTACGGCGTCCACCACTGCGTCGGCCGGCCGCTGGCCCGGCTGGAGGCCTCGATCGCCCTGGAGTCGCTGTTCGCGCGCTATCCCCGGATGGCGGCGGCGGTGCCGGAGGCGGAACTCGCGGTGCGCGAGTCCTTCATCTCCAGCGGGCATGTCGCACTGCCGGTCGTGCTGGTGCCCGGAGCCGCGGCATGACGGCACGGCATCTGCGGCTGGTTGCGGTGAACATCGACGGGGTGCTCCTGAACGACACGTTCAGCCCGGTCATCCACCGCTTCGTGGTCGGCCGGGGCGGCCGCTACACCGCCGAACTGGAACGCGCTCTGTTCTCCCAGCCGCAGCGGACCGCGGCAGCCGCCGCGGCGGCCGGCTGTGGCTGGCAGGCGAGCCCCGAGGAACTGCTGGCGGCCTATTTCGCGGAGCGGGAGGCCTACCTCCGGGACCACCCGGTCCGGGTCCTCGACGGCGCGCAGCGGCTGCTCGCCCGGCTCCGGGACCTGGGCGTGACGGTGGTCTGCTATGGAGGGCTCGACCGGTCGCACTTCGACCGGCACCTGGGCGGCCTCGCCGGGTACTTCGACGCACCCGGCTATGTGTGCACCGACGGCTTCCGGCCCGGTGTCAAGGAGATCACCCGCGATATCGTCGGGGTCCGTTTCGACCAGGCGCTGTTCATCGACGACGTGGCCCGCGTCGCCGAGACCGCGCGCTCGCTCGGCGCGGCCTTCATCGGGCACCCGAGCCCCTTCGCACACGGCTTCCAGGCGGAGGCGATGCGCCAGGCGGGGGTACGGCACGTGGTGCGCTCCCTCGACGCGATCGACGAGCGGCTGCTGCACGCCCTCGACGCGGAGGCTGCCGCCGCGCACCGCGCGGGTCCCGGCGCCGGGGGAACCGGAGCGGGGTTCGACCACCCCGTCACCGGCGGCTGACGGGCGCGGCCTGCGGGTCCGGTCGCCGGAGAGTATCCGGAATCACGCCGTCCGCGCTGTTTGCCGACCCCTTCCGCGGGACAGGTGCCCGGCGAAGTCCGGGCTTTCCCCCTACTTCCGGTAAGGGGGCCGGTCCGCGGGTCTGTAAGATTCGTCGCAGGCGGTTTCTTTTTCCTTCCCCTCGGGGTGGGCCGAACCCAACAGGTACGCAGGAGGTGTTCCGTGGCACAGCAGGAACGGGCGATCCGGACCCGCCGCGCGGTTCTCGAAGCGGCAGCCACGGTATTCGCCGAGCACGGGTACGCCGCCGCGACCGTGGCGGACATTCTCAAGGTGGCCGGCCTGACCAAGGGCGCCCTGTACTTCCACTTTCCCTCCAAGGAAGCGCTTGCCCGCGGCATCCTGGAGGCCCAGGTGCCGCAGCAGCTCGTTCCGCAGCAGCTCAAGCTCCAGGAATGGGTGGACGCGGGCATGACGCTGGCGCACCAGCTGCCGCGGGACCCCGTGCTGCGCGCGGGCGCCCGGCTCTCGGCGGAGCACACCGGGAGCGAGCAGCACGGCAGCGCCTTCCCCACCTGGATCGCCTTCTCGGCCTCGCTCCTTGAGCAGGCGAAGCGGAACGGGGAGGTCCTGGGCCACATCGAGCCGGCCGAGACCGCCGAATGCGTCCTCGGCTCCTTCCACGGCATCCAGCTCCTCTCCCAGTTGCAGACGAACTGGGCGGACATCGAGCAGCGTGCCTCCGCGCTGTTCCGGCACGTCCTCCCGGCCGTGGCGGTGCCCTCGGTGCTGGTGCGGCTGGACACCGCCCCGGACCGGGGGGCCCGCGTCGTCGCCGAGCTGGAGGCGATGGCGGCGCAGCCGGACGGGCTGGCCTCGCTGTCGAGCTGAACCGCCGGCCGCCGGTTCCCCGGACCGGGGAACCGGAACCGGGGAACCGGTTCACCGGCGGCGCGCCCGGCGGATCAGGGCCCCGATCAGTCCTTGTCCAGGATCTTTGCCGAGGCCCTCGCCCACCTCCTTGCGGAGGTCCTACAGGCCCCCGCCGCCCGAGGCGTCCAGGCACTGACCGGTGATCCACCGGGAGTCGTCCGAGGCGAGGAAGGCGACGATGTCGGCGATGTCCGCGGTCTCTCCCATGCGCCGGAAGACCGAGAGGGCCGCGTGCGCGGCCTCGCCCTCGGGGGTCGCCCAGCGCCCGGCGTTCATGTCCGTCTTCACGAATCCGGGCGCCACGGCGTTCACCGTGATGCCGCGCCGGCCCAGGTCCTTGGCCAGCGCGCGCGTCATGGCCTCGACGGCCGCCTTCGCCATGCAGTAGGCGATGGACTCGGGAAGGGCCACCCTGGTCGCGGCGGAACTGATGTTGACGATCCGTCCGCCGTCGCGCAGCCGGCCCAGCGCGTGCTGGACGAGGAAAAGCGGCGCCTTGGCGTGCAGGGCCATCAGCTCGTCGAAGTCCGGCGGCGTCACATCGGACACCGAGCCCCGTGTGTTGGTCCCCGCGTTGTTGACCAGGATGTCGAGGGCCGGTTCCGCGCCCTGCTCCCTCAGCGCCGCGTCGAATCGCTCGTACAGGTGCCGCGCGTCGTCGGGCACGCCGAGCGGGGCGTGCACCATGACGGCGCGACCACCGCTGTCCGTGATCATCGCGACGGTCTCGCGTGCCGCGGTCTCGTCGGCCCGGTAGTGGACGGCGACCAGCGCGCCGTCCGCCGCCAGGCGGCGGGCGATGCCCCGGCCTATGCCCCGTCCCGCCCCTGTGACCAGGGCCGTCTTGCCTGCCAGCGTACCCATGTCGTTCCCCCTGATGGTGTCCTTGCGCCGCTTCTTGTCGAGCGGTGCCCGAGCCATTCTCGATCTTCCGGCACCAGCGTGGTCGCAAAGGTGAGGAGGCCACCATGGGCAATGGTCCAGGGCACCCGCGGGCGGTGCTGCGGGTGGAGCGGGGGCAGGCCACCAGTGAGGAACTCGCCGCGGTCACCGTGACGTTGCTGTCCCGGCTGGCAGACCTCGCCGGCCGCCGGTCCGCGCGCCGGTCCGAACGCCCGGGGACCGCCCCCAGGTCCGGCTGGGACACGGGCCGGGTGTACCGGGCGCCCCACAGCTGGCGCTGAACCCGCACGGCCCGTACATCCGGGGCGGCCGTGCCGCGTGCTCACTTTAAACCGCATGGACGGTTTGCTAGCCTCGCGAGGTCGGTGTCCGCGCACGGGTACGGACGGACGGAAGGAACTGGCGTGTCGATGGTGGAGCGGGCGTGGTCCGGAACGTCCACCGATGCCCGGTCCCAGGGGGCGGAACCCGGACGCCGACGCGCGGGACGGAGCGGTCACCGGCGGGGACGACGGCCGGACAGGCCGCCGCCGCGGCGCGCGTACCGCGAGGCCACCGGCGCGCGCACCCCTCCCGTACGCGAGACCGCCGTGACGGGCGCCGCGGGCGCCGCCGGCGTCGTCTTCCGGCGCCGGAGCGCCGGGGCGGCGGAGCAGCCCGCGGACCTGCCGTCCCGCACGCACGGCGATCCGCCCCGATGACCCACACCCACCGCACGCACCACCACAGCGCCCGAGCCACGTCGTCGCTCGCCGGCCGCAGGAGAACTCGAATGGCCATGCAGGAACGTGCGGTTCGCACGAGAACGTCGTTGCTCCGGGCCGCCGCCGCGGTGTTCGCGGAAGAGGGGTACGTGCCGTCGTCCCTCGCGGCGATCAGCAAACGGGCCGGTGTCAGCAACGGCGCGCTGCACTTCCACTTCGAGAACAAGAAGGCGCTCGCCCGAGCGGTGGAGGACCAGGCCGCCGACGCGGTCCGCAGGCTCGTCCAGCCCGCGCACGGCGCCGAGACGGGTGCGCTCCAGGCCGTCGTCGACGCGACCTACGGACTGCTGGGCAGCTTCCTGGACGACATCGTCGTACGCGCCGGTTTCGAGCTGGGTTCGCAGCACGCGCTCGGCCCCGAGGCCCGGATGCTGCACATCTGGCACGAGTGGGTCGACCAGACGCTGCACCGGGCCAAGGCGGAGGGCCAGTTGGCTTCCGGTGTCTCGCCGGGCGACGCCGCGAAGGCGGTCGTGGCGGTGACCGTGGGCCTCCGGGTGCTCGCCGTGGGCGATCCGCGGTGGCTCGCGGAGCGGCGGATCGCCGCGTTCTGGGAACTGCTCCTCGCCTCGATCGCCGCCGAGCCCGGCCGGATCCGGGTCCGGCCCCGAGCCCGCGAGCAGGCGCACCGAGGCCGGTCGGGCGCGAGGCGGCCGACGGCGGCCGCGCCCCGGCAGGATCCAGCCCGACAGTGAGGAACCCCCCGTGGAAATAAGGAAGTTGCTGCGCAGCATGGTCCGCATCCGGTGCATCGAGGAAGAGATCGCCGACGTCTACCGCGACGAACAGCAGATGCGCACCCCCGTCCATCTGTCCATCGGCCAGGAGGCCGTGGCCGTCGGGGTGTGCGCCGCACTGCGCACCGAGGACGTCGTCTACAGCGGCCACCGCTGCCACGCCCACTACCTCGCCAAGGGAGGCGGTCTTGGCGCCATGGTGGCCGAGCTGTACGGCCGGGAGACCGGCTGTGCCGCGGGCCGCGGCGGCTCGGTGCACCTCGTCGACGAGGCCGCCGGGTTCGGTGCCTCCTCCGCGATCCTCGGCGAGATGATCTCCGTGGCCACCGGAGCGGCCTGGGCGTTCGCCCGGCAGGAGGCGCCCAGGGTGGCCGTCACCTTCTTCGGCGACGGCGCCTCCGAGGAGGGCGTCTTCCACGAATCGCTGAACTTCGCCGCGCTGCACCGGCTCCCGGTGGTCTACGTGTGCGAGAACAACCAGTACTCGCTCTCCTCGCCACTGGCCGCGCGCCAGCCCCCCGGCACGAGCATCAGCGGGCGGGCCCGCGGCTACGGCATCCCGGCGGCCCGCGTCGACGGCAACGACGTCGCGGCGGTGCACGCCGCCGCGGTGACGGCCGTCGAGCACTGCCGCTCGGGCACCGGCCCCTATTTCCTGGAACTGGACACCTACCGGTGGCGCGAGCACGTCGGCCCCGGCTGGGACCACGAGTGCGGCGGCCGCCGCCCGGACGAGGTGCTGTCCTGGACGAAACGCTGTCCCATCCGCCGGGCCGCCGACGCCCTGCGGGGTGCCGACCCGGACGTGGACGAGCGGATCACCGCCTGGGAGCGGGAGTTCCGCGCGGAGACGCACGCCGCGATCGCGGCGGCCGAGGCAGCCCCATTTCCCCGTGTCGAGGACCTGCTCGTCGGCACCTACGGCGACCGCGGCACACACGCCGACTGACGGGCGCCGGTCCGAAGGAGGAAGCGCAGCAATGAGGTCCCTCACCTACAGCCAGGCCATCAGCGAGGCCACGGTCCAGTGCATGGAGGCCGACCCGGCCGTCGTCCTGGCCGGCCAGAGCGTCGACGACTACAAAGGGGTGTACGGCACCACCGGCGAGGCATTCGCCCGCTTCGGCAGCGCCAGAGTGATCGACATACCCAACGGGGAGAACGCCTTCGCCGGCATCGCGATCGGCGCGGCCACCATGGGCCTGCGCCCGCTGGTCGTCCACACGCGCGACGACTTCATGTTCCTGGCCATGGACGCCCTCATCAACCTGGCCGCCAAGTGGCGCTACATGTACGGCGGCAAGCGGGGCGTGCCCGTCGTCTCCCGTGGCGTCGTCGGCCGCGGCTGGGGGCAGGGCGCCACCCATTCGCAGAGTCTGCAGTCCCTCTTCGGGCACTTCCCCGGCCTGCACGTCGCCACCCCGGCCAGCCCGGCGGACGCCAAGGGCCTGCTGGTCACGGCCCTCCAGGGCGACACACCGGTCGTCCTGCTGGAGAACCGCGGACTGTACGACCTCCGGGGCGAGGTGCCGTCCGAGCCCGTCGCCGTGCCGTTCGGCAAGGGCCGGGTCGTCCGCGCGGGCGACGACGTGACGATCGTCGCCGCGTCCCTCATGGTGCACGAGGCCGAACGAGCCGCCGGCGTCCTCGCGGCTCGGGGCATCAGCGCCGAGGTCGTGGACGTCCGCAGCATCCGGCCGCTGGACGACGCCCTGATCTGCGCCTCCGTCGCGAAGACGGGGCACCTCGTCGTGGCGGACACCAGCTGGGCGCGCTACGGCTTCACCGCCGAGGTGGCCGCGGTCGTGGCGGAGAACGTGCCCGGCGCCCTGAAGGCGCCCGTGCGCCGGGTGACACCGCCGGACTGTCCCGCGCCCGTGTCCTGGCCCCTGGAGAACGCGTTCAACCCCGGCGCGGAGACCGTGGTCCGGGCCTGCCTGGAGGTCCTGGGGGTGGCCGGCGGTGACGTGCCGCGGATACGGAACGTCATGGCCGGATTCGCCGGCCCCTACTGACCCCCCGTGCGGTGCCGCCGAGGCCGGCCCGGCTGAGAGTCGCATGCGGAGCGCTTCAGGAACGCTGGAGGAATCCGGCGCCTCGCGTACCCGCCGCTACCGTGCTGAGCAGGGCGAATCTGTTTCGCTGCCAGAGTTGTGCACGTGAGGAGGGGGAGGGGCCTCGCCCCGGATGCCGATGTCCGACGGCCGTGCCATTGCCGAACGCCGCCCCGACGCGCCGATGACCGTGGTCATCGGTCCCGAGCGGACGCCGTCCGGTGCCCCGCCCGTGCTGGAGATCCGGGGCCCGCTGGCGGCCGGCCGGGTGGCGGCCGTGCTCGACCACGTCGCGACGCGTCTGCCCGGCGGCCGGCCCTGGCGGCACAGCCTGCGACGGCTCGGGCCCGACCATCACCTGCTGCACATCGAGCCGCCCGCCGGCGACTCGTACGAGTGCCCCGACGCCTTCCCGGCCGGGCTGGTCGCGGACCTGCTCACCGCCCGCGACCGGCCGGCCGTCCCGCTCGCGCCGGCCCAGCTCGACCTGGTCCGGCGGGCCGGGGACGCCCCGGACCACCACCGCTTCCGCGCGCTGAACACCGCCGAGCCGCTCGACCCGGCCGCCGTGGACGCCGCCCTTCGGGCCGTGGTCCGGGCGCACCCGCTGCTCGGCGCCCGGATCGACGTCACGGCGGGTGGCGGCATGCGCACGGTGCCGCTCGGATACGCGGCCGGGCGCACGGACAGCCGCGACATTCCGCGCGCCCGCGAGCGGGAGGCCGTCGCCGACGCGGCCCGGCTGCTGGACCCGGCGACCGGGGCCACGCTGCGCGCCCTGCTGCTGCGCAAGCGGCGCAGGCTCGTGCTGATCGCCCACGAACTCGTCGCCGACGAGGCATCGCTGGACATCCTCATGGCCGATCTGCGGGCCGCGCTGGCCCGGCCCGAGGAGGAACTCCCGGCCGAGGAGGTGCGGTACCCGGACTGGGCCGCAGCGCAGCCCGCGGTGGCCTCCGACGCCCGCGAGACCGAGCACTGGCGCACCGTCGCCGAGGGGCGCGCCGCCACCCGCGCACTGCGCCCCCGCGCCCCGCTGCCGGACTCTGGACCGCGCCGCCATCCCGGCTTCGTCCTGGGCCGTGCGGCCACCCGGCGGCTGACCGGCGCCCTGCCGCGCCGTTTCGGCCTCACCCCGGCCCAACTGCTCACCGGCGCCATGGGGTTGGCCCTGATCCGCTGGCGGGGCACCGAGTGCGCCTCCTTCGACGTGTGCGTCGACGGGCGCCAGGGCGGACCGGCGCTCGCCCGGACGGTGGGGGTGCTCGCCGAGACCGAGCCGGTGCTGCTGGCGGGCGGCCGCGGCGAGAGCGCGCACCAGTTCGTCGGCAGGGTCGCCGCGAGCCTCGGCGCCGTGGGACGCGGCGCGTTCGGCGCGTGCCGGGAGCACGCCCCCGACGCGGCGCTCCGGCTCGCCCTGCGCGAACCCGTACCGGTCCTGGTGCGCTTCACCCCGGACACGCGGGTCCGCTCGGCCGGACGGCCGCCGGGCACCGCCGCCGGGTACGCGCTGGACGCCGGTGCGCGCCTTCGCGGCGGCCGGCTGTGCGTCGGGCTCGACTGGCTGCCCGCCGCCCGCGACGGCGTCACCGAGGAGTCCGCCGCCCGGCTCCTGGACCTCCTGCACGGCGTCCTCGGGGAGCTGGCCGGGAGCACCGGCACCGTGCCCGCCACGACCACCACCGTCGCCGCCAGCCCGCTGCAGCGCGAGATCCTGGCCGACGCCGACGCGCACCCCGGCAGCGGACGGCAGATCGAACAGCTCGGCTGGGTCTGGCACGGGCCGCTGGACGTCACCCGGTTCACGGCCGCCTGGCAGTCCGTCTTCGACCGGGAAGCCGTCCTGCGGGCCGCCTTCGACCACGGCCCCGACCCCGCGATCACCATCCACGACCGGGTCGTGCCGCAGGTGGCGCGGCTGCCGTACCGGGGCGCGGACCACTCCGACGACCTCGCCCGCGACCGGCTCCGCGGGCTCGATCCGCGCTCTCCGGGGCCGGTGCGGATCACGCTGTTCGACGGTCCGGGGGACGGCGGTGCGGCCCCGCGCTCCACACGGGTGCTGCTGACCTACCATCTGGCGCTGCTGGACACCTGGAGCGTGCGCCTGCTCGTGGCGGAGTTCTGCCGCGCCTATCTCGCGGACGGCGCGCTGCCGGGCGGCGACCGGCGTCCCGACGTACGCGACTACGCCCGCTGGATCGAGGCACGGGACCTCGCTCCCGCGCGGGACTTCTGGCTGCGGTCCGCGCCCCGCCCCACGACGGCGGCGGGGGGGGGGGGGGGGGGGGGGGGGGGTGGGAGAGGGGGGGGGGGGGGGGGGGGGGGGAGGGGGGGGGGGGGGGGGATGGGGCTTGGGGGGAAAGAGCCA
>NZ_JBVJUC010000017.1:0-32482 GCF_055605065.1 Streptomyces sp. NPDC037203 | reverse complement strand
GGCATTCGGGGGAGGCGACGCAACGTCCCCCCCCTATCGCTTTGTCTTCTTTTCTCCCCCCCCCCCCCCCCCCCCCCCCCCCCCCCCCCCCCCCCCCCCCCCCCCCCCCCCCCCCCCCCCCGCGGGCCGGGAGGCGGGGACCGGGCGGGCGCGCGTGCGGCTCGGCTCCGCCGAGGCCGCCCGCCTCGACGCGTGGGCCGCCCGGTGGGGAGCCACGGAGAGCGGAGCGCTCCAGGCCGCCTGGGCGCTGCTCCTGTACCGGGCCGCCGGTACGGACGGCTCGCTGCCCGTGCGCTTCAGCGTCGCGGTCTCCGGACGGGGCATCCCGCTGGAGGGCGTGGAGCGCCTGCCCGGTGCCCTGCGCAATCCGCTGCCCGTCTCGGTCGAGGTCGACCCCGCGGCCACCGTGCCCGAGCTGCTGGCCGCGCTGCGCGACCAGGCCATCGACATCTCGTCGTACGAGTGGGTCTCGGCCGGTCAGATCCGCGGGTGGGCCGGCGCGGCGCCGGACGGGGCCGCCGGGGCCGAGCGCACCGCCGGGAGCCTGCTCGTCTTCGAGAGCGGGATGGACCCGCTGCACCGGTTCGAGCCCCTGTTCGCCGCCCAGGGCATCCGTCTCGGCTTCCCCGAGACGACGGGTGCCGCGAACGCCTTCCCGGTCACCCTCGCCGCCCACCGCGACGCGGCCGGCGGCCTGGTGCTGTCCCTGGTCCACGACCGGGCCCGCCTCGCGGACGGCGGCGCCGGGCTGCTGGCCGACTGCGCCGAACTGTTGCGTGAACTGCCCCGCGCGGCCGACGGGACCACGCCCATCTCCGTACTGCTGGAGGAACTGCCGGTCACGGCGGGCGCCCGGCCCGCCTTCGTGACCCTGCGTCAGGGGACGCGCGGCGTCGTCTGCCTGCTGCCCTCGCCGGGCGTCCCCGGATCCTGGTACGCCCGGCTGGCCGCGCGGTACGGGGGGCCGGAGACGGTGATCCTGCTGCATCCGGAGCAGCAGGGGCCCCAAGCCTGGCGCGGGGTGCTGCGCCCGCTGGCCGGCGCGGGACAGCGGCTGCTCCTCGTGGCCCTCTCGGGCGGGGGAGCCGCCGCCTGCCGGACGGCCCGTCTGCTCGCGGCGGACGGGAGCCGCCCGGCGACGGCCGTCCTGACCGGCGGCGGTGGCGATCAGGCGGTGGACGATCTGGCGCGGCTGCTGGCGGAGGCGGCCCGGCGGCCCGGCGCGCGTGATCGCGGAAGCCCGCACCAGAGCCGCTCGTGAGCGTCTTGAAAGACGCTTGAACGAGTCGAACACAGACCGAGTAGTTGGTTTTCCTGCGGGGTTTAGGCTGACAGTGCGTCGACCTCCCCTTGTCGTCGTCGAGTTGTGCGGCTTTTCGGCGCTTCTATCCCACTCTGCTCCCTCCCTTGGAAAGCAAGATCCATCGGTCCATACAAAACAGCTTGGTCGGTTTGATATTGACAGGGCGAGCGTCCTGCTTTTAACTCGACGAGCCGGATGCGGAACCAAGAGGGGGAAAAGGCGTGGACATCGACGTACTGGGCACGTTGGCCGTCAGGGAGAACGACGTCTCGGTGACGCCGCGGGCGCCGAAGCCACGGCAGGTGCTGGCCCTGCTGGCGCTCCACGCCGACCAGGTCGTGCCGATCGCCTCGCTCATCGACGAACTCTGGGGCGACCGGCCGCCGCGCAGCGCGCGGACCACCCTCCAGACCTACATACTCCAGCTGCGCGAGATGATCGCGAAGGCGCTGGAGCAGGACCCGCAGGACGCCCCGCCGCGTACGCCGAAGGACGTGCTCGCCACCGCCCCCGGCGGATATGTGCTGCACACCTTCGGCGGCACCAGCGACGTCCGCGAGTTCGAACGGCTCGCCGGGCTCGGCTACCGGGCCATGGACGCCGCCGACTTCCCGCGCGCGGCCCGAGAGCTGGGCGAGGCCCTCGCGCTGTGGACCGACTCCGCGCTGTGCGACGTACAGGCGGGACCCCAGCTGGAGATGCAGGCCAGGCGGCTGGAGGAGACCCGGCTGTGCGCACTCGACCAGCGCATCGAAGCCGATCTGCGGCTCGGCCGGCACCGGGAGCTGCTCGGCGAACTGAGCGTCCTGGTCAGCCGCTACCGCACGCACGAGAACCTGCACGCCCAGTTCATGCTCGCGCTGCACCGCTCGGGGCGCCGCAGCGAGGCGCTCGACGTCTACCACCGGCTGCGGTCGACTCTCGTACGGGAGACGGGACTCGAACCGTCCGCGGGGGTGCGCCGGCTCCAGCAGTCGATGCTGATGGCCCACCCGGAGCCCGTCGCCGCGCAGCCGGTCGCCGAGCGTGAGCGGCTGCACCGGGTCGGCTGACGGACCGTCAGGTGACCGGCGGCCCGTCGAAGGGGCCTGTGCACTACGGGACTCGGGAGAGGTGAACGGCGATGCAGACCAGATCGGAACGGACCCGGCGCAGCCTGATCCAGGCGGGCGCGCGCCAGTTCGGCCGGCACGGATACGCCGGCGCCACCCTGGATCGGATCGCGGCGGACGCGGGCCTGACGAAAGGGGCGCTGTACTTCCACTTCGCCTCCAAGGAGGTGCTCGCCGAAGCGGTGCAGCGGGAAGGCGGTGCGCGGCTCGCCGGCTTCCTGCGCGAACGGGAGGAGCACGGCGCCCCGCCCGTGCAGATCCTCATCGACATGACGCACTGGCTGATCCGCGCGCTGCGCGAGGATCCGCTGGTCGGCGCGGGACTGCGGATCGCCCAGGACCGCATGGACGGCGACCCCCCGGCCACCGGCCTGTACCGGGCATGGGACCACGAGGTGCTGCGGCTGCTGCGCCGGGCCGGTGAGACGGGCGCCCTGCGGGCCGCAGGCCGGGGCGAGGGCGCGGCGGCGCTGCTGTGGACGACGGTGTGCGGGCTCGCGGCCGTGGCCGGGGCACTGCCCGCCGGGGAACTCGACCGGCGGCTCACCGCGTTGTGGGACCTGCTGCTCACCGTGCTCGTACCGCAGGACGAGGCCGCCCGGTACCGCACCCACGCTCCCGCCCCGCCCGGCGAGTTGGCCGGCGCCGCGTGATGCGCGCGGTCCTCGCGGCCGGGCCGCAGCCGCCCGCGCCCGGCCGGCGAGGGCACCGCCCCCATCCCACCCAGGACCATTGGAGCCCCGCCATGCCCGCTCGACGACCCAGCGCCCGCACCACGGCGCCCGCCGCCCACGACACCGGCGTGCTCGGCCAGGTCGTGCGCATGCTCGCCGACGTACTGCGTCTGAAGCCCGAGAAGATCGACCCCGCGCAGACCTTCCGCGTGTGCGGGGTCGACTCGCTGCTCGCCGTGGAGTACGTGGCCACCGTCAACGCGCACTACGGCACCGCGATCAAGCCCGCCGCGCTCGTCGACCACCCGACGCCGGCGGACTTCGCCGGGTACGTGGCGCGCGAGACGGGGGCGGCGCCGGCCGAGATGCCGCAGGTGTCCCTCCGCGCGGCCGCGGCGCCGGTGCCGTCCGCGGCCCCGTCCGTGAACCTCGCCGCGGAGTTCCCCGGCCCCGTGCCCGCGCCGCCCGTCCTCGACGTCCTGCGCGAGGAGATCGCGCGCATCCTGTGCTGCGACCCGTGGGAGATCGGTACCGCCGAGCCCTTCTCCGCCCTCGGCGTGGACACCGCGCTGGGCGCCGAGTTCATCTCCGTGGTCAACCTCGTCTACGGGCTGCGCGAGCGCGCGGCCGTCCTGTACGACCACCCGAACCTCACGGCGCTGGCCGCCCACATCGGCGCGCAGCTGCCCGCCGGACCCGGCCCGGTCGCGGCGCCGACGCCGATGCCGGTGGAGGCGCTGCTCGACGCGGTGCGCGACGGCCAGGTCAGCGTGGAGCAGGCCCTCGCCCTGCTGCCCCGGCGGGACTGAGGCGGCGGACGGACATGCACCGCAACGGCATACGCGTCCGACGCGAGGGCGGTGTCCTCGGTCGCGGGAGTGAGCCGGCCGGATGACGTCTCCCGCAGCGGCGGGCCGTCCGCAGCATGCGGCGCCGCACCCCGAGGCGCCCGTCAAGCTGTGGTTCTGCCCCAACGACGCGCTGGACCCGCGACTCGCCGCGGACCTCGCACGCCACTGGCTGGACGAACAGGAGCAGCAGACCGCCGGGCGCTTCCTGTTCGACCGTGACCGGCGCCAGTACCTGGCGGCGCACGCGCTCGTCCGCCGGGTCCTGGCGCTGGAGAGCGGCATACCCGAGGCGGAGGCCGTGCTCTGGCGTTCCTCGCGCGGCAGGCCGTTCCTGCGCAAGCCCGTGGAAGGACTGCCGCGCGGCGGCCGGGAGCTGGACTTCAACCTGTCGCACACCGACGGGTACAACCTGCTCGGCGTGGTGCGCCGTCACCGCATCGGCGTCGACGTGGAACGGCTCGACCGGGACGACCGGGGCTTCGAGGCCATCGTGGAGAGCTTCGCGCCCGAGGAGACCGCCTGGGTGACCGCGGCGGCGCCGGGCCGGGCCCGCGACCGCAGGACGCTGCGGCTGTGGACGCTGAAGGAGGCGTACGCCAAGGCACGCGGCCTCGGACTCGGGCTTCCGTTCGACTCCTTCGCCTTCACGCTCGCCCCGGACCGGGGCGTGCGCGGTTTCAGGCCGCCGGACGGCGAACCCCCGGAGCGGTGGCGCTTCGCGGAGCTGGAGCCGGAACCCGGTGTGCTCGTCGCCGTCGCCGTCATGACGGGCTCCGACGAGGAGACCGTGCTGGAAGTGCACCGCGGCTTCCCCTGGAGCCGGCAGGCGCCGCGCCGGCTGATCCTGCCCCAGCCGGTCGGAGCCCTCTGCTGACCCCGCCCGGCCGCACCGCACGCGGGCGCGCCTTCCGGACGGCGCGGACCCTTGCGGGCGGACGCGCGCGGGGGCTCCTCGGGGCCGTGGCGGGCGCGGGCGCGCTCGGGTGCTGGTGGAGGAACGGGCGAGCGGTGGTCGTGGCGGACGAGCCTGTTGTCGCGGCGACGGGTTTCCCCCGGCGGCTGGAGCAGGCCGTTTCCCGGAGTGCCGGCGGTGGTTCGCCGGACCGGGCGGGGGAGCGCCGCTTCCGCTTGGAGTGGGGCTCGAACGGCGGTGGAGATACCGGAGCCGGACGGGAGAACGCGGCTACGGTGCAGACGCGCCGGTGGTCTCGCGCCACCGCGGACTCGTCCGGGTATGGGAGGAAGCCGTGAAGATCCAGGTTCTGGGCCCGTTGAGCGCCGACGTCAACGGGGTGTCCATCGTTCCGACCGCCGGCAAGCCGAGGCAGATCCTCGCGCTGCTGTCGTTCTATCCGGGGCGGGTCGTACCCGTGACCACGCTCATGGAGGAGATCTGGGGCAGCAACATGCCCCGCAGCGCGATGACCACGCTGCAAACCTACATATTGCAGCTACGCCGCCGCCTCGGCACCGCGATGGGCCCCGACTCGCCCGGCAACGCCAAGGAGGTGCTCGCCACCCGGCACGGCGGCTATCTGCTGCAAGTGCCGCCCGAATGCGTCGACGTGCACCTGTACGAGCAGCGGGCCGCCGCGGGGCAGGCGTCGTTCGAGAAGGGCGACGACGAGCGGGCCGCCGCGCAGTTCCGCGACGCGCTCGCGCTGTGGGAGGGCGCCGCTCTGGTGGACGTGAGCACCGGGCCGATCCTGGAGATCGAGGTGCTGCGGCTGGAGGAGAGCCGCCTCGTCACCGTCGAGCGCCGTATCGACGCCGATCTGCGGCTCGGCCGGCACACCGAACTGATCGCCGAACTCACGGATCTGATGGCCCGTCACCCGCAGCACGAGGGGCTGCACTCGCAGGCGATGGTGGCCCTGTACCGCTCGGGGCGCCAGGCCACCGCCCTCGACGTCTACCGCAGGCTGCGGATCAGGCTCGTCGAGGAACTCGGCGTCGAGCCCTCGCCCCAGCTCCAGCGCCTGCACCAGGCGATGCTCGCGGTGGACCCGGCCCTCGACGTGCTCAGCGGTCCGCGTCGCGGCTCCACCTTCAACCTGTACGCGGCCTGAGTCCGAGCGGCGGTCGAGAGGCCCCTGGCAGTCTCGCGGTCCGAGGCCCGCGACCGGGGGCCCACGGTCGCGCACCGCCCCCCGCCGGTGCGGTGCGCACGCCCCGAGGAGGACGCCGTATGCCCGACGAACGGCCGCTGCGGGTCCACTGCTTCGCGCATGCCGGGGCGGGCGTCTCCGCCTTCGCCGGCTGGCGCCGCGACCTCGGCCCCGGCGCGCAGCCCGTGCCCCATCTGCTGCCCGGCCGCGACGGCCGGCGCCGCGAGCCGCGCCTCACCGCACCCGAGGCCCTGCTCGCCGAGACGATGGGCCACTTCACCGGGGAAGGCGGCGCCGGATCCGCCCCGTACCTGATCTACGGGCACAGCCTCGGTGCGCTGATCGCCTACACGCTCGCCCGCGCCCTGCGCGAAGCGGGCCTGCCCGCCCCCGCGCTGCTGGTGGTGGGCGCCTGCCCGCCGCCGGACGCGGCGTCGGACCTGCCGGACGCCCGCCTGGCCCCGGACGAGGAGCTGCTGCGGCTGCTCGGCGGCGCCGGGCCCCTCCCGGCGGGCGCGGAGCCCGGCGGGGTGTGGCACCGGCTCGTGCTGCCCGTGCTCCGCGCCGATCTCCAGCTCGCCGACGCGCTGCGCACCGCCGCCCGCCGGCCGTCACCGCACGGACCGCTCGACGTGCCGGTGCTGGCCGTGGCCGGCCGCAGCGACCCGCTGGCCCCGCCGGAGTCGATGGCGCCGTGGCGGCGCTGGACCACCGGCCCCTTCGCCCTGCGCACGGTGCCGGGCGACCACTTCTTCGTACGGGGCCGCGCACTGCCGCGTCTGATCGGGCGGGCGAGCCGGGTCGTACGGCGCCTCGCGCCTGCCGCGGACCGCCGCGGCCCGACCGGTACGACACCGCACAGGGAGCCGAGTGACATGGGGGGAAGCCGATGAGACGGGTCGTCATCACCGGGATCGGGGTGGTCGCGCCGGGCGGCGTCGGCACCGCGGACTTCTGGGCGCTGCTGACCGAGGGGCGTACCGCCACCCGCCGTATCACCCTCTTCGACGCCTCCTCGTTCCGCTCCCGGATCGCCGCCGAGGCCGACTTCGACCCCGCCGGGCACGGTTTCGCCCCCGACGAGGCGCGCCGCCTGGACCGCGTCGCGCAGTTCGCCCTGGTCGCGGCGCGGGAGGCGGTCGCCGACAGCGGGCTCGTGCTCGCCGCCGAGGGGGAGCGCACCGGGGTGAGCCTGGGCACCGCGGTCGGATGCAGCAGCGGCCTCGACGAGACCTACGCACACGTCAGCGAGTCGGGCAGCCGCTGGCTGCTGGATCCCGCACGGGCCGAGGCCCGGCTCGGGGACTACCTCGTGCCCAGCTCGGTCGCCGCCGAGGTCGCCCGCGACAGCGGCGCGCTGGGCCCGGTCGCCGTCGTGTCCACGGGCTGCACCTCGGGACTCGACGCGCTCGGCCACGCCACCGAGCTGATCCGCGAGGGCAGCGCCGACATCATGGTGGCGGGCGGCGCGGAAGCCCCCATCACCCCCATCACCCTCGCCTCGTTCGACGCCATCCGCGCCACCTCGGCGCGCAACGACGAGCCCGAGACCGCCTCCCGCCCCTACGACCGCACCCGCGACGGGTTCGTGCTCGGCGAGGGCAGCGCGGTGCTCGTCCTGGAGGAGCACGACCGGGCGGTACGGCGCGGTGCCCGCATCTACGCGGAGGTGAGCGGGTTCGCCACCCGCTCCAACGCCTACCACATGACCGGACTGCGCCCGGACGGCGGGGAGATGGCCGAGGCCATCCGGGTCGCCCTGGACGAGGCCCGCCTGAACCCCGCGGACGTCCACTACGTCAACGCCCACGGTTCGGGGACCAAGCAGAACGACCGGCACGAGACGGCCGCGTTCAAGGCGAGCCTCGGGCAGCACGCCCACCGGGTGCCGGTCAGCTCCGTCAAGTCGATGATCGGGCACTCGCTCGGCGCCATCGGCGCGCTCGAAATCGCCGCCAGCGCGCTGGCCATCGCCCATGACACGGTGCCGCCCACCGCCAACCTGCACGAGGCCGACCCGGCCTGCGACCTCGACTACACGCCGCTGACCGCACGCGAGCAGCGCACCGACACGGTGCTCAGCGTCGGCAGCGGCTTCGGCGGCTTCCAGAGCGCGATGGTGCTCACCAGCCGGCACACGGGGGCGGCCGCGTGACCGCCGCGGCGAACGGGAGCACCGGCCTGACGCGGCGGCGCGGCGCGGCCGTCACCGGGCTCGGCGTCGTCGCCCCCGGCGGCATCGGCGTGCGGTCCTGGTGGGAGGCGATGCTGCGCGGCGAAACCGCCCTCGGCCCCGTCACCCGCTTCGACGCCTCCGGCTACCCGGCGACGCTCGCCGGAGAGGTCACGGGCTTCGCCGACGAGGACCACGTACCGGCGAAGCTGCTGCCGCAGACCGACCGGGTGACGCGGCTGTCGCTGGCCGCCGCCGCCGAGGCACTGGACGACGCGGGCCTGGAGCCGCGGGACCTGCCCGACTACGCCATGGGTGTCGTCACCGCCAACTCCACGGGCGGCTTCGAGTTCGGCCAGCGCGAACTGCAGGCGCTGTGGAGCAAGGGCCGCCGGCACGTCGGCGCCTATCAGTCGTTCGCCTGGTTCTACGCCGCCAACTCGGGCCAGATCTCCATCCGGCACGGGCTGCGCGGACCGAGCGGCGTCGTCGTCAGCGGGCAGGCGGGCGGCCTGGACGCCGTCGCGCAGGCCCGCCGCCGGCTGCGCGCCGGTGTGCGCGCGGTGCTCACCGGCGGCTTCGACTCCGCCGTGTGCCCGTGGGGCTGGACCGCGCTGCTGGCGGCGGGCGGCATGAGCACACGCGACGACGCCGAACGCGCCTACCTGCCCTTCGACGCCGACGCGTGCGGGCATGTGGCCGGAGAGGGCGGCGCCCTGCTGGTGCTGGAGGAGGCCGGCGCGGCCCGCGCCCGCGGCGCCGCCGTGCTCGGCACGGTCGAGGGCTGCGCCGCCACGTTCGACCCGGCGCCCGGCGCCGGCCCCCCGCGGCTGCTCGCCGCGGCCCGGCTCGCCCTGGCCGACGCCCGGATCGGCCCCGCGGACGTGGACGTGGTCTTCGCCGACGCGGCCGGCGAGCGGGACGCAGACCGGGCCGAGGCCCGAGCGCTCGCCGAGCTGTTCGGCCCGTACGGGGTGGCGGTCACCGCGCCCAAGTCGCTGACCGGGCGGCTGGGCGCGGGAGGTTCCGCGCTCGATCTGGCGGCCGCCCTGTGCGCCCTGCGCGACCAGGTGATCCCGCCGACGGCCGGCGCCGTCCGGGTGGCCGGCGACTGCCCCGTGGACCTGGTGCGCGGCGCCCCGCGCCCGGCCCGGCTGCGCCATGCCCTGGTCCTGGCCAGGGGCCGCGGCGGCTTCAACGCGGCGACGGTCGTCCGCGCGGCGCGCTGACGCACGTGCGGCACGGCACCAGGAAATCCAGGAAACCGAGGAAGAGGGGAACACCATGGAACGGTTCGACCGGAGCGAACTCGCCGACCTGCTGCGCGAGGCGGCGGGCGGCGACGAGGGGGCCGTGCTGGACGAGGGCGCCCTGGACACCCTGTTCCTGGACCTGGGCTACGACTCCCTGGCGCTCTTGCAGGTCACCGGCGTCATCGAGCGCGACCACGACGTGGTGCTCGACGAGGAGGCGCTGGCCGAGGCGCAGACGCCGCGCCAGTACCTCGACCTCGTCAACGGGGCGCTGGCCGCCCGTGCCGCGGCCTGACCGGCGCCCGGCGGTGCCCCGATCCACCAAGGAGACGACCGTGACCGTCCCGTCGGCCACCCGGCGCCCGGCGGCGCATTCCGCCGCGCCGGACCACGCCCCCACCGCCGGCCGCTTCACCGAGGTCGCCGACGGCGTCCACGCCTATGTGCAGCCCGACGGCGGCTGGTGCCTGAACAACGCCGGGCTCGTCGTGGCGGACGGCGAGAGCCTCCTGATCGACACCGTGGCCACCGAGGCGCGGGCCCGCGTGCTCAGGGAGCACGTCCTGCGCCGGGCCGGCCGGCCGCCGCGGCTCCTGGTCAACACGCACTTCCACGGCGACCACACCTTCGGCAACTTCGTCTTCCCCGAAGCCCTCGTCGTCGGCCACGAGCGGGCCCGCGAGGAGGCCGCCGCGGCCGGGACGCACCTGACGGGCCTGTGGCCCGACGTGTGCTGGGGCGATCTGGAGGTCGTCGTGCCCGCCGTCACCTACCGGGACCGGATGACCCTCCACGTGGGCGCGTACGAGGCGCGGCTGCTGCACACCGGGCCCGCGCACACCACCGGCGACACCGCCGTATGGCTGCCCGGACCACGGGTGGTGTTCGCCGGGGACCTGGTGATGTCGGGCGTCACGCCGTTCTGCCCGATGGGGTCGGTGTCCGGGTCGCTGGCGGCCCTCGCGCGGCTGCGCGCCCTGGACGCCGTCACCGTCGTACCGGGGCACGGCCCGGTCGGCGGCCCGGAACTGCTCGACGCCAACGAGGGCTACCTGCGCAGGCTCCAGCGCCTCGCGGCCGAGGGCATCGCGGCCGGCCTCACCCCGCTCCAGACGGCGCGGGAGGCCGGGCCGGGCCCGTACGCGGACCTGCTCGACGCCGAGCGCCTCGTGCCCAATCTGCACCGCGCCTACGCCGAGGCGCTCGGGGCCGCACCCGGCGACCCGCTCGACATCCCCGCCCTGTTCCGGGAGATGAGCGACCACCACGGCGGCCTGCCGGCCTGCCACGCCTGACCACGACCGCCCCGCCCGGCCCCCGCACCGCTTGGGCGGGGTCGGCCGGGGAGGGGGAGGGAGGGGCGGCCCCCCGCCGGCGGCCCCGGTCCTCCACGGGACGCCGACACGTTCTGCGGTGCTGATCGACCACTCTTCGAAGGTTCCTCTAGCGCTCCGGCGGACGGTGAGGACAGCCGGCGGCTCTCACCCGCCGAACCGGACCAGGAGGAGAACGAGCGTTGCCGAACTTCGCATACCCCGATCTCCCCGTCGACGGACTGCTGCGGCGAGCGGCGCGGCGCGCGCCGGACCGGGTCGCCGTCCGCACCGCCACCCGGTCCGTCGGCTTCGCCGAACTCGACGCGTGGGCCGACCGGATCGCCGGCTTCCTGCACCGCACGCTCGACGGAGCCGCGGGCGCCCGCGTGGGCGTGGCCAACGTCCTCGACCCCGTCTTCGCCGCCGCCTACTACGGCACGGCCCGCAGCGGCGCCGTCACCGTCCTCGTCAACCCGCTCGCCGGCGAGGACGCTCTGCGGCACGTCTTCACCACGGCACGGGTGGAACTCGCGCTCGTGCCCGCGGCCACCGCCGGCCTGCTGGCCAAGCTCCGCGCCGACCTGCCCGCACTGCGCGCGATCATCGTCACGGACGCCCCCGACGGCGTGGTCCCCGACGGAACCGTGCCCCTGCACCAGGTGGTGGACGCCGCCCCGGAGCGCACCCCGGTCCCGCGCACGGCCGCCGCCCCGGCCGATCCGGACACCGTCGCCTGTGTGCAGTTCACCACCGGGACCACCGGCCGCCCCAAGGGCGTGCTCCTGACCCACCGCAACCTGGTCGCCAACGCCAAGCAGGTGGCGCTCGCGCACCGCGTCGGCGCCGACTCGGTCACCGTGAACCATCTGCCGCTCTACCACGTCATGCACCTCAACTCCGGTGTCTACGCCGGTGCCTGCCAGGTGCTGTGCCCGGACTCCGACCCCGTCGCCTCCCTCGCGGTCGCCGCCGCGGCCGGCGCCACCCACTACTACGGGCTGCCCGCCCGGCTGCACGCCCTCGCCGAGGACGAGCGGCTCACCGGCGCGGTGCGTCCCGGACCGCGGCTGACCGCCGTGCTGTCCGGCGGCTCGGCACTGTCCCCGCGGGCGGCCGGCATCCTGCGCGAACGGCTCGGCGTGCCCGTCATCCAGGGCTACGGCATGGCCGAACTCTCCCCGCTCACGCACTGCCAGCAGCCCGACGGCTACCGGCCCGGACTGGTCGGCCCCGTGGTGCCCGGCACCGAGTGCCGGCTCGTCGACCTGGCCACCCGCCGTCCCGTCGGCACCGGGGTGATCGGGGAAGTCCAGGTGCGGGGGCCGCAGTTGATGGCCGGCTACCTCGACGGCGGACACGAGGAGCGGATCGACGCGGACGGCTGGTTCGCCACCGGCGACGTCGGCCTGCTCGACGCCGGCGGCGCCCTGCGCCTGGTGGACCGGCTGTGCGACGTGTTCAAGCACGACAACGAGATCGTCGCGCCGAGCCGCGTCGAGGACATCGTCCGGCAGGATTCGCGCGTCGCCGACTGCGTCGTGGCCGACTGGCCCGACCCCGAGCACGGAGCGGCGGTCTGGGCGGGCGTCGTCCTGGCCGGCGGCGCCGGGCACGAGCCCGCGGCGGCGGACACCCGGCCGGGCGCCGGCCTCCTCGACTCGATCACCGCACGGGCCAACGAACACCTCGCCCCCTGGGAGCGGATCCGGTTCGCCGAGGCGATCGACGCGGTGCCGCGCACGCCCACCGGCAAACCCCAGCGCCGGCTCGTGCGCAACGAGTTGAGACGCCGAGCCGCCGTATGACCGGCCGGCCGCCCGCCTCCGCGACCCGCGGCAGAACCTGGAGCAGACCATGCTGAACACCCCCGGCGGGCCGTCCGGGCCCGCCTCCGCGACCCGGGTGCTGGTCGCCGGCGCGGGCCCCGTCGGACTGACCGCCGCCCACGAACTCGCCCGCCGCGGCCTGCGCGTGCGGGTGGTCGACGCCGCACCGGGCCCCGCCCGCACCAGCCGCGCCGTCGCCACCCACCCGCGCACCCTGGAGACGTACGACCAGATGGGCATCGTCGACGACGTGCTGCCCCGCGGACGGCGCAACCAGGCGTTCACCATGTACGCCGGGGGCCGGCGCCGCGTGCGTCTGGAGGCCGACTACGCGACGATGCCCACCCGCTATCCGTACACCCTGGTCGTCGGGCAGACCGAGACCGAGGACGCGCTGCGGACGGCGCTGGCCCGGCTCGGGGTGCGCGTCGAATGGGGCGTACGCCTGGTGGACTTCACGCAGGACGCGCGGGCGGTGCACGCCCGGCTGCGCCACGCCGACGGCCGCGAGGAGCGGTGCACGGCGTCCTGGCTGGTGGGCTGCGACGGCGGCCACAGCACCGTACGCAAACGCCTCGGGCTGGAACTCCTCGGCGAGAGCAGCGAGACGTGGATGCTCGCGGACGCCCCGGTCGACACCGAGGTGGTGCCCGACAGCATCTACTGGGCCCACACCGGCCGGCAGTCGCTGATGATGGTGCCCTACGCCCGCGACGGGCACTGGCGCCTGCTGGACACCGCACCCGCCGCGCGCGCAGGGGAACCCGGCCGCGCCGAGGAGCAGTTCTCCCGCAAGCTCAGCGCGGGCCTGGGCCACCGGGTACGGGTCGGGGAGGCGTCCTGGACGTCCGTCTTCACCTTCCAGCAGCGGATGGTGGAGCGCATGCAGGACGGCCGCGTCCTCGTGGCCGGCGACGCCGCGCACGTGCACAGCCCCGCCTCCGGACAGGGCATGAACACCGGGATCCAGGAGGCGTACAACCTCGCCTGGAAGCTCGCCATGGTCGAGCAGGGCCACGCGGGACGGGCCCTGCTCGACACGTACAGCGAGGAACGCGTCCCGCTCGGCGCGGCCCTGCTGGGCTCCACCCGCACCGCCACCGCCCTGGTGCAGCTGAAGAACGCGCTCGCGGGAGTCGTCCTGCCCCTCGCCCTGAGCCTGGTGCACGCGGTACGGCCGCTGCGCCGGGCCGTGCAGCGCAAGGTGCTGGGCGGCATGTCGGGCCTGCGGATCGGCTACCGCACCTCGTCGCTGACCACCGCCGCCCCCTGTTCCCGGCTCGCCGACGCGGGGGCGGTCCTGATGAGCGCCCGCGAACCGGTCCGGGGCCCCGCACCCGGCACCCGCGTCACCGCCGCCCCGGTGCACCACGGGGACGGCCGGGCCTTCCGCGCCGAGCTGCGCGATCCGCGCTGGACGCTGCTGCTCGCCGCGGGCGGCCGCGGGCCCGGTGACGGCCCCGCCGGCGTGGCCGTCACCGCCGCCGCCCAGTACGGCGAGTGGCTGTCGGTCAGGACCGTCGGCGGCAGCGGGCCCGACGGCCCCGCCCCGCTCGCCGACCCGGACCGCCGCCTGCGCGACGCGCTCGGCCTCGCACCCGGCGGGTGGCTCCTCGTCCGCCCCGACGGCTATGCCGCCGCCCGCGGAACCCTGCTGACCCGGCCCGTCCTGCGCCGGGCACTGGCCCCCCTGCGGACCCCCGTCCCGCTCGCCGGCGAGGCACCGCGCGAGCCGGTTCCCGCCATGCCCGCCGCCGCCCACGACCTGGAGGACCGCTGACATGCCCGACCACCACCCCGTCGCCCTGGTGACCGGTGCCACGAGCGGCATCGGCCTGGAGACGGCCCGGCAACTGGGCCGGGCCGGCCACCGGGTCTTCCTGTGCGCCCGCACCGCGAAGGACGTGCGGGACACCGTCGAGGCCCTGCGCGCGGAGGGCCTCGACGTCGCCGGGCAGGCCGCCGACGTGCGGGCACGCGAGTCCGTGGCCGCCCTGGTGGCCGCCGCGGTGGAGACGTTCGGACCCGTCGGCGTGCTCGTCAACAACGCGGGGCGCAGCGGCGGCGGCGTCACCGCGGACCTCACCGACGACCTCTGGTACGACGTCATCGACACCAACCTCAACAGCGTGTTCCTGGTGACGCGCGAGGTGCTCAGGAACGGCGGCCTGGCCGGTGCCGCATCCGGCAGGATCATCAACATCGCCTCCACCGCAGGCAAGCAGGGCGTCCTGCTCGGCGCCCCCTACAGCGCCTCCAAGCACGCGGTCGTCGGCTTCACCAAGGCGCTCGGCCGGGAACTCGCACCGAGCGGCGTCACCGTCAACGCGGTCTGCCCCGGCTATGTGGAGACCCCGATGGCCCAGCGGGTGCGCCAGGGGTACGCGGCGGCCTGGGACACCAGCGAGGAGGACGTGCGGTCGCGCTTCGAGGCGAAGATCCCGCTCGGCCGCTACTCCACGCCCGCGGAAGTGGCCTCGCTGGTCGTCTACCTGGCCTCCGAGTCCGCCGCCTCGATCACCGCGCAGGCCCTCAACGTCTGCGGTGGCCTGGGCAATTACTGACCCCTGTCGAGGAAGCGAGGAAGACGTGTACCTGGTGAGAGACGAGCGGGTGCACCGTACGGTGCACTCCGTCGAGGTGGACGCGGGAGCCGGAGTCGTCTACGGGCTGATCGCGGACGTGGTGCGGTGGCCGCTGTACTTTCCGCCGAACGTGTACGTGGAGCGGCTGGAGTTCGACGGCACGCACGAGCGGCTGCGCATGTGGGCCACGGCCAACGGCGAGATCCGCTCGTGGATCTCGCAGCGGGTGCAGGACCCCCGCGCGCGGCGGATCGAGTTCCACCAGACCCGCCCGCAGGAGCCGGTGCGCACCATGCGCGGGACCTGGATCGTGGAGGAACGGCCGGGCGGCACCAGCCGGTTGACGCTGCTGCACGAGTTCACGGTCGCCGGTGACCGCCCCGAGGACGCGGCGTGGGTCGAGCGGGCCTGCGACACCAACTCCCGTTCCGAGCTGGACAGTCTCAAGCGTCTCGCCGAACGCTGGACGCGCCTGGACGACCTCGTGCTGTCCTTCGAGGACTCCGTACGGGTCAAGGGCCCGGCCGAGCTGGTCTACGACTTCCTGTACCGGGCGGCCGACTGGCCCGAGCTGATCCCGCACGTGTCCCGCCTGGACCTGACCGAGGTCAGCCCCGGTGTGCAGGTCATGTCCATGGACACGGTGACGGCCGACGGCAGCGCGCACACCACCGAGTCGGTGCGGATCTGCTTCCCGCACGCCGGGCGCATCGTCTACAAGCAGACGGCCACGCCCGGACTGCTGGAGGCGCACACCGGCGAGTGGTCGGTGCTGCCCGACGAGACGGGCGTGACCGTCGTCGCGCAGCACAGCGTGGTGCTGCGCGAGGACGCGGTGGAGCGGCTCCTCGGACCGGGCACCGACCTGGCCGCGGCCCGCCGCCAGGTGCGCCGGGCGCTCGGCCACAACTCCCTCGCCACCCTCGGACTGGCCAAGCGGCACGCGGAGTCGGCGATCCGCACGCTGTGACCCCGCGGCACGCGCCGGCGTGGCCCGCGCGCAGCACCCGAGACGATGGCGCGGCCCCGGCCCTGCCGGTCCGGTTCCACGAGCACCGAGGAGGCGCAGATGAGCATGGCCCGGACGAACACCGATGCCGCCCCGGCGCGGCCGACCGCCGACGCGCTGGCCGCGCGGCTGCGCGAGGAGGTCGCCGGCCTGCTCGCCGTCCCGTCCGACGCGGTGCACGCCGACCGCCCACTGCCCGAACTCGGCCTGGAACCGGCCCAGATGACGGAACTCGTGCGCGCGGTCTCGCGGTGGCTGCGGCGTCCCGTGCCCGCCTGGACCGTGTGGCAGTACCCCACGCCGGCCGCACTCGCCGCGCACCTCGCCGGTGACGACCGCGCCGCGCGGGCCGCCGCCGGGCGCCGCGCGGCCGGGCACACACCGATCGCGATCGTCGGCCTCGGGTGCCGTCTGCCGGGCGGCATCGACAGCGCCGACGCGCTGTGGCAACACCTGCTCACCGGCCCCGCCACGGCAGCCGACCACCGGCCCACCGCTGCCGGTTGCCCTACCGAGGGCTGCTCCGCCGACGGCTGCCCCGTCCGTCAGGGCGTTCTGCCGGATGATCCCGGCGGGTTCGACGCGGAGTTGTTCCCCCTGCCGGTCGCCGAGGCCCTGCTGATGGGCCCCCATCAGCGCCTCGCCCTCCAGACCGCGTGGGCCGCGCTGGAGGACGCGCGCCTCGTCCCCGAGACGCTGGCCGCGCGTCGTACCGGTCTGTTCCTCGGGGTCACCGAGCCGGGCTCCCCGGCCACCGGCGCGGACGGCGGCTCCCCGCGCCCCGTGCCCGGCTGGGACGACACGACCACCGCCGCCCGCTTCGCCCGAGCCCTCGGCCTCGACGGCCCCGCGCTCGCCGTCGCCGCGGCGAACGCCTCCGGGCTCGGTGCCGTCCATCTCGCCGTGCGCGCCCTGCGCGAGAGGACAGTGGACCTGGCACTCGCGGGCGGCGTCCACGCGCCGGCCGACCCGGCCGCCGACAGGCGCTGCGACGGGCCCGACCCGGTGCGCGGCGCGGGCGGGGGCGTCCTCGTGCTGCGCCGCCTGTCCGACGCGCTCGCCACCGGCGACCGCGTCTACGCCGTGATCCGCGGCACCGCCGTCCACCGCGCCGGCGCCCGCGGGCAGGCGGCGGCCACCGGCATCCGGGACCGCGCGGACGTGCTGCGCGCCGCCTGGCAGGACGCCGGCATCAGCCCCCGGCGCGTCGCCTACGTCGAGGCGGTCGGCTCCGGCACCCCGCCGGGCGACCCCACCGGGGCCGGGGCCCTCCGTGCCGTCTTCGCCGACGGGCGCGCGGGCGCGCCGCGCATCGGCTCCACCCAAGGCGGCCACCTGCGGGCCGCCGCGGGCACCGTGGGCCTGATGAAGACCGCGCTCGCCCTGTACCACGGCGAGCTGCCCGCCGTACCGCTCGCCGGAGCCGGGGAGGGCCACGACGCGGCCGCCGCCGAGCGCACGCCGTGGCCGGACGACGGCCGCCGCTACGCGGGGGTCGGCGACGACGGCTCGGACGGCGCCCCCGTTCACCTGGCCCTGGAGGAAGCCCCGTACCGGCGGCGGCTGTTCGTCCCGCTCGCCGCCGACAGCGCCGACGGCCTGCGCGCGGCCGCCGACGCGCTCACCGGCCGGGCCCGCGCGGGCGGCGCCTGGTACGCGCCCGAACACCTCGGCCGCGCCGCCGGCGCCCACCGCGTCGTCGCCACCGCCGGCCACCCCGGCGACCTCTCCCGCGCGCTGGACACCCACCTCGCGGCCCGCCTCCAGGCCCCCGCCACCCGGCCGGACGCGCTCGCCTTCTGCTTCTCCGGCCCCGGCTCGCAATGGCACGGCATGGGCCGCGACCTGCTCGGCGAACCCGTCTTCCGGGCCGCCTTCGACGCGTGCGACCAGGCTCTGCGCCCGTACACCGGCTGGTCGGTCACCGAGGAACTCCTCGCGGACCGGGCCGGCCCGCGCCTGGGGCGCACGGACGTCGCCCAGCCCCTCCTGTTCGCCCTGCAGACGGCCCTCGCCCGCACCCTGGGCGAGTGGGGCGCCGAGCCCGGCGTCGTCTTCGGGCAGAGCGTCGGCGAAGTGGCCGCCGCCGTCTTCGCCGGCGCGCTCCCGCTGGACGAGGGCGCCCGGCTGATCGCCGTCTGGTCCCGGCTCGTCACCGAACGCGCCGCCGGCGACGGCGCCCTGACCGTGTGCGAACTCTCCGTCGAGGAAGCCGAGTCGCTGCCCGTGGTACGCGCGGGACGGCTCTCGCTCGCCGGCCACCTCGCCCCCGGACAGGTGTGCCTGTCCGGGCCCCGCGAGGCCGTCGGCACCCTGGAACGCGACCTGGAGGGCCTGGGCGTACGCGCCGTTCGCGTCAACATCGACCACGCCGCGCACAGCGCCCGGCTCGCCCGGCTGGCACCCGAGTTCGAGCGGCGTCTGGGCGCGCTGCGCACCCGCCCCACCGCGGTGCCGTTCTGGTCGACCGCCACCGGCGGCTACGCCGAGGGCACGGACCTCGGTGCCGCGTACTGGGCCCGCAGCATGTGCACCCCGATGCGGCTCGCCGAGGCCACCCGCGCGCTCGCCGGCGGACGCCGCCTGCGAGTCGTCGAGATCACGCCGCACCCCGTGGTGAGCCACTCGCTGCGGCGCGGCCTCGACGCGGTCGGCGGCGACCAGCCGCGCATCCTGAGCACGGGCCGGCGCGGCCAGGGCGCCCGGCAGAGCCTGGAGGACGTGGCCGCCGCGCTGTGGTGCGACGGAGCCGACGTGCGCTGGGGAGCCGTCACCGGCCGGCGCCGGCGCAGCGCCGCACCCCTCCCGGTCGCCCTCACCGTCTCGGGCCGTACCGCGCGGGCCCGCGCCGAGAACGCGGTGCGGCTCGCCGCCAGGCTCGACGGCACCCCCGACGCCGACCTGCCCGACGTCGCGTACACCGCCGCCCGGCACCGCTCCCACCTGGAGTACCGGGCGAGCGTCGTCGCCGCGTCGTCCGCGGAGGCGGCCGGGGCCCTGCGCGCCCTCGCGGACGGCCGGACCCACCGGGGCCTGATCACCGGGCGGGCGGCCGCGGGGCCGGGACTCGCCGTGCTGTTCACCGGCGAGGGCGATCGACGCCCCGGCGCGGGACGGGAGTTGTACGGCGCGTTCCCGGAGTTCCGGCGGGCGCTGGACGAGGCGTGCGCCGCGCTCGACCCGTATCTGCCGCTGCCGCTGGCGGCCGTGCTGTTCGCCGCCGGGGACGGCCCGGACGCGAAGCTGGCCCACGACCCGCGGTTCGCGCAGCCGGGGCTGTTCGCCGTCGGCGTCGCCTTGTTCCGGCTGTGGCGGCTGTGGGGCGTGGCGCCCGCCGCGGTGGCCGGCCGCGCGGTGGGCGAGATCGCGGCGGCCCACGCGGCGGGGGTGCTGGACCTGGCGGACGCGGCACGGCTGGTGGCGGCACGGGGCCGGCTGACGCGGGCCCGCGAGCGGTCCGGGGCGACGGCGGCGGCGGTGCGGGAGTTCCGGCAGGTCGCGGCCGAGTGCGTGTTCCGTGAGCCGTCGATCGCCTGGGCGTCGACGGTGACGGGCGGTGTCGCGGCGGCCGGTACCGTGGCGGACCCGGAGTACTGGGTGCGCCAGGCGTGCGCCGCGCCGCGGTTCACGGACGCGCTGCGCGCGCTGGAGCGTGCGGGCGCGGGCCGGCGGCTGGAGTGCCGTCCGGCCGGGGTGGACGAAGTCCGTTCGCTGGCACGGGCGTTGGGCGCGCTGCACGTCGCCGGGCAGGACATCCGCTGGGAGCGGGTCTTCGCCGCCGGCGTCCCGGTGGACCTGCCGGGCCATGCCTTCCGGCGCGCGTCCTGTCCGAGAGTCGCCGCGCGGACTTTGCCCTTGAGCGGATCTTGAGTGAGGATGCAGATCCGGTCGTGAAAGTAGTGCTGGAATTCTGCCAGAACTGTTCCCCATGACAAGGAGGACCGGATGACTGAAACCCCGAACAAGGACCACCACGAGGACGAGGTGCGTGCCAAATTCAAGGAGGCGCTGGCGCGCAAGTCCCAGGCCTCGCAGGCCAAGCACGCGCAGGAAGAGGCGCGCAGCAAGACCAAGAACATGAGCGGTCGCGTGGGCCAGAAGCGGAACTTCCGCCGCAAGGCCGGCTGACCGCGGATCGTCCGGAAAAAAAGTTGCCGCACCCTGTTTCCGGGGTGCGGCACCTTTTTTCCGGCCGCAGGACCGCTTGAGAAGCGGTGGAGAAATGGTCCGGGAATGCCGCAGGAGCGCTTCCGGCGCGCTGCGGCCGCGGCGCAGGGTCACCGCACTCTGCGTCGAGAGTGCTTCCGCCCGGACTCGAGGCGGACCGGGCAGGCTCGGCGTACGGGTGCGCACGCGGCGTCCCGTGGACGCGACGAGGGAGCTGACCAACGCCGCCATGACCACGACCGCCGAGACCATCCACCCGCCCGGCACGCCGTCCGGACGGACCGCGGCGGACGCTTTCGCGCGGGCCGCCCGGCTGGAGGCGCTGCTCGGCGACCCGTACGACCCGGCCAATCCGCACGGTCTGCGGGCCCTGTTCGCGGCCGACGCCCGGCGCGTGCCGCCCGCCGAGACCGAGTCGCTGCTCGCCGGGACGGGACTCGGCGCCGAGTTCGTCCCCGCTGTCCACGGCGGCCGGCTCACGCGGGCCGATCTGCTGGTGCGCGCCCTGCGCCCGGTCTTCCGGCGCGACGTGGCGCTCGGCTTCGGCTACGGGATCACCTCCCTGTTCGCCGCCGGCGCCGTCTGGGCGGCGGGCGACGCACGGCAGCGCCAGGACGTCGCCGACCTGCTGCTGCGCGGCGGGCGGGCGACGATCCTGCACCATGAACTCGCGCACGCCAACGCGATCCTGCGCCACGAGTTCAGCGCCCGCGCCACCGCGCGCGGCTACCGGCTCGACGGCCGCAAGGACGTGATCATCAACGCGGCCCGCGCCGATCTCCAGGTCGTCTACGCCCGCACCGGCACCGCCCGCGGCCCGCGCAGCCACTCCGTGTTCCTCCTCGATCCCCGGTGCGCTCCGCCGGGCAGCGTCCGGCACCTGCCGCGCGTCGAACTGCCCGGGATGCGCGGGGCCCTCTTCTCCGGCCTGGAGTTCACCGGTGCGCCGGTGCCGGCCGGGGCGCTCGTCGGCGGCACGGGGGACGGGGTGGGCCTGGCGCTGCGGGTGTTCCAGGTCAACCGCAGCGTGATCTGCGGGCTCGTCACCGCGGCGGCCGGCACGGTGCTGGACGCGGCCGTACGGTCCGCGGCCGGTGGTCGCGGCGCGACCGTCACGGGGCGCCGGCGGGCGCCGCTCGCGGGCGTCTTCGCCGACCTGCTGGCCGCCGACGCCATGTCCATGGTCGTGCTGCGGGCGCTGAGCCTGCTGCCCGACCGGGCCCACCTCTTCGCCGCCGCCGTCAAGTACGTGGTGCCCGACCTGCTGCGGGAGGGCTTGCAGGAACTCGCCACCGTGCTCGGCGCTCGCGGCTTCGACCACGCCGGGCCCGAGCACGGCGCGCTCGACAAACTCGTGCGCGACCTGCCGGTGGCCGGCCTCGGTCACGCGGGCAGCGCGTCCTGCCAGGCGGTGCTCGTGCCGCAGCTGCGGGGTCTGGCCGAACGGTCCTGGTTCGCCGAGGACGAGCCGCCGCCCGAGCTGTTCCGCGCCGACGGCGAACTGCCGGACCTCGACTACCGGTTGCTCGGCATCGCGGGCGGCGGCGACTTCATGGCCGCCTCGCTGGTGGGCAGCGCCGCCCGGCTCGCCGACGCGCGCGGCGCGCCGGGGGCCCGCGGAGCACTCGCCGGCCTCGCCGAGGCGTTCGTCACCGAACTGCGCGCCCTGCGGGAGCAGTGCCGCCGGCTGCCGGCATCCGGCACCGCGCTCGCCGGCCCCGCGGCGCTCGTGCTCGCCGACCGCTACACCGGTGTCGCCGCCGCCGCCGCGGTGCTCGGGGTCTGGGAGAGCCAGGACGGCACCGACCCCTTCCTCGCCGGCCCGGCCTGGGCCGTCCTCGCCCTGTCCCGGCTCGCCGGCCGGATCGGGGTTCCGGTGCCCACGCTGCCCGCGGGCGTCCAGGAGGAGGTGCTCGGCGAACTGCTGCGCCGCCAACGGGCGGGGCTGGGCTACGACCTCGACGCGGTCGCGCACACGCCGTGACCCCGCGCCCCGCCACCCCAGGGAGGGTCCCATGACGACCCCTGTCCCCACCGGCGCCGGGCGTATCGGCGCCCCCTTCCACGTCAGCGGTCCGGACGCGCCCTGGCACCGGGTGCGCGCGGCGATGGACCGGCACGGCACCGCCGTCGTCCACACCACCTGGGGCGAATGGCTCGCCGCCGTCGTCGCCGAACCCGCGCTGCGTCCGCTGCTCGGCCGCGACTGGCAGCGCTACCGGCGCACCGCCGACCCCACCGTCCGCTACCGTTTCGTCGCCTCCCGGCTCGTCACCAAGTACACGGCCGCCGCCGCCCTGCACACCGAGCCGGTGGAACTCGACCTGGCGTACCGGACCGGCGGCCGGCCGTATCTGCGCGGCCTCGACCAGATCGACGTGAGCCTGACCCACACCGACGACCTGATCGCCGTCGGCATCAGCCGCGTCGGCCGCATCGGCGTCGACGCCGAACCGGCCGGCCGCCGCATGTCGTACGAGCTGCTGGGCCGCACCGTGCTCACCCCCGCCGAACGCGCCGCCCTCGAACCCCTCGCCGACGCCGAACGCGCCGCGGCCATGCTGCGCCTGTGGACCCTGAAGGAGGCCTACACCAAGGCGCTGGGGCAGGGACTGCGGCTCGGCTTCGACGAGTTCGGCTTCGACGCGGACGGCAGCGGCTTGGCCGCCCCGGACGGCCGGCCGGCGCGGCGTGACGCGTGGACCTTCGCCACGTACCGCGTCCTCGGCCGCTACGTGCTCAGCGTGGCCCGCCATGACGCGGGGCTGGACAGCTCGCCCGACACGGCGGCGCACACCATGCTCGACGAGGGCTTCATGGGCGCTGTCGGCGAACTCCTGCCCTGAACTCCCTTACGGGGTGCCTCGGTCGCCCCGTCCGGCCGGGCGTCCGTCCGCCTGGCGGCAATTGACAAACCGACCGTGCTGTTTTTTACTTCGGGGAGTTCAGCCCGCTGCTCGTCTTGACCGGTGCGGAAGAGATGGCCGCGCCAACGAGGGGATCACGATGAACATCCAGGTACTGGGCGCCCTCGCCGCACAGGTGAACGGCATGTCGATCACACCCACCGCCCCCAAACCGCGCCAGGTGCTCGCGCTGCTCGCGCTCCACGCCGGCCACATGGTCCCCGTGGCCGCGCTCACCGAGGAGCTGTGGGGCGAGAACCCGCCGCGCAGCGCGCGCACCACGCTCCAGACGTACGTGCTCCAGCTGCGCGACCTGATCGGCGCGGCCCTCGCCCGGCGGGCCGACGGGTCAGCGGTCAGCGCCAAGGACGTCCTCGTGACCCTGCCGGGGGGCTACCGGCTCGACACCCGTGACGGCCTGCTCGACTTCCGCGAGTTCGAGCGGCGCGCGGGCGCGGGCTACCGGGCCATGGACGCCGGCGACCACGAGGACGCCGCCAGGCGGTTGCGCGAGGCCCTGTCCCTGTGGCACGGCGCGGCGCTCGCCGACGTCCAGGCCGGCGGCCAGATCGCCATGGAGGTCAGGCGTCTGGAAGAGGCCCGCCTGTGCGCCCTGGACCAGCGCATCGAGGCCGACCTGCGGCTCGGCCGGCACCGCGAGCTGCTGTCCGAACTGACGGTCCTGGTCAACCGGTACCGGATGCACGAGAGCCTGCACGGCCAGTTCATGGTGGCGCTGTACCGCTCCGGCCGCCGGGGCGAGGCGCTCAGCGTCTACCGGCGCCTGCACACCGCGATGGTGCGGGAACTGGGCCTCGAACCCTCCCCGGCGCTGGGCCGCTTGCAGCGGTCGATCCTCAGCGCCCACCCCGAGCCGGCGGCCACCGGGCCCGTCGATGTGCCGGCCGGTCACCCCGCGCGGGACCACCACAGGACCCAGACCCGCCACCTGGCGGGCCACGCGCTGTGACCGCGACCCCGGCTCCGGCTCAGGTACCGAGGTGGCAGCGCTCGCCGTTGTGGTCGAGGATGATCAGGATCTCGGCGGGGCCCCGGTCGCTGCGCAGGGCGTGGGGGGTCATGGTGCTGAAGGACGCGGCCTGTCCCGCCTCGATGCGGAGGACGCGTTCACCGAGATACAGCACGACGGTGCCGGACAGGACGGTGAACCAGTCCCGGCCGGGGTGAACGCCGAGATCATCCGGGCCGACGTCGCCGGCCTGCTCGGTGATGCGCAATTTGCCGACGGTCAGGCCCTGCGGTCCGTCGTCTTTGCTGAGCAGCCAGGTGGTCAGGCCGCGGCGTTCGTCTCGCTCGGGGCGGATGACGACGTCGGAGTCGTCGGGTGACTCCACGAGCTCGTCGAGGGTTTTGTTCAGGGCGGTGGCGATGGCGGTGAGCTGGTCCAGGCTGAGGCGGCGGTGGCCTGTCTCGATGCGGCTGAGCTGGGAGGGGCTGATGCCCGCGCGTTCGGCGAGGTTGTCCAGTGACCAGCCGCGCGCCTTGCGCAGGGACCGGATGCGCATCCGGACGGTCGCGTCCAATGTCGATTCTTGCTCCACCGGCAAGAGCCTATGCCACCAGGGTGGAGATCGTCCTACCGTCGAGGGCATGAGCGCACACCATGACACCGATGGGCATACAGGGCACGAGCGGGCCGGGGAAGCAGAGAGGGCGATGGCCCGGTTGCTGGAACTGGATGCCGAGGTTCTCGCTTCCTACCTCGCCGAACTGACGGAGCTGCTCGCCCAGCACATCGACCCCGGTCCGGCCCGGATTCTGGATCTGGGCAGCGGCCCGGGTACCGGCAGTCTGGCCCTTGCCCGGCAGTTCCCCGCCGCGCAGGTGACGGCGGTGGACATCTCCGCGCAGCTGCTGCAGCGGCTACGGAAGCAGGCGGCCGCACGCGGGGTCGCCGACCGCATCAGCACGGTGGAGGCGAACGTCGACGAGCCCTGGACGAAGATCGGCGAGAAGGCCCCCTTCGACCTGATCTGGGCCGCATCCTTCATTCACCATGTGAGCGACCCGGTCCGCACCTTCACCCGCGCCTTCGAACACCTGCGGCCGGGCAGGCTCATCGCCGTCACCGAGATGGACTTCTTCCCCCGCGTCCTGCCCGAGGACACGGGTGCGGGCCGGCCCGGCCTGGAAGCCCGCCTGCACCAGGCCACCAACACCCAGCCACCGCACGAATGGACCGGCCCGCTGGCCGATGCCGGATTCATCGTGGAGGAGCGCCGCCCCTTCGAGATCCGTCTCGACGACTCCCAGGCAGGTCCGGCGCTGAACGCCTACGCCCACCTCTTCCTGGCCAAGCTGCGCTCCCACGCCACCGACGTCCTGGAAGCGGACGATCTGGCGGCGCTGGACACCCTGCTGGATGAAAGGCAGCCGCAGAGCATCGCGCGCCGGGGCGACCTGAGCGTGCACACCACCCGGACCACCTGGCTCGCCCGCCGTCCCTGACACGCGCCGGCGCCGCCGCACCGCACCGGGGCCGCATCCTGGCCGTCCTGGACAGGCCACCACCGACGCCCGCACCGGCATGGACCGCCAACCACCAGCCAGCCGCGTCACCAACCTGTCCGGACAGCACACCTAGGGCCTCTCGTCTGGATCTTGCCGGGCTCGCGGGCCCTGGCACCGCGCCTCGCGGCGTTGTCGTCGGTTGCCATGGCTCCGCCATGTCGCCCTCCTCCGCCTTGCGATGCACGGCACCAGACCCCGCTCCCTGATCCGGCCTGATCCAGACGAAAGACCCTAGCCCGTCGCCAGGGTCAGGGCCGTCATCAGGCACCGGGCCTGCACGTTGAGGTAGTTGCCGTGCCGCAGCAGTGCCTGGACCTGGGCGACGGAGACCCAGCAGAAGTCCGGTGGCAGTGCACGCACCGCCGCCTCGTCCGTCTCCTCCAGCTCGACGATCCGATTGCGGGTCAGCGCATGGTGGAAGCGTCCGCCCTCCTCGGACTGCTCGGTGTCGAACACCACCCGCCCGGCGCGCGGCGCGAGCAGGGTGTCCAGGAACTCGGGGCGGTGCGCTCCCCGTTCGCTGAGATGACGCGTCGAGCACTGCACCGTGGGCCCGAACTCGGCCACGTTCAGCGTGCCCGCCTCGACCCTGGCCCGGAGCAGCACGTGCGGCACCCCGCCGACGCGCCGCACCAGCAGGCCGGCGAGCCCCGCCACCGGGGCGAGCAGCGGCTGGGACCAGCGGGCCACCTCGCGCGCCTGCGCCTCCACGGTCACGCCGAGCACCGTGAAGTGCCGGCCGTCGTCCCGCCCGATGCCGTCGCCGGTCCGCCGCCACGGACCGGCCGAGGACTCCAGGACCTCCCGCAACGGCAGCTGTTCCTGGGACAGTTCGTACCGGAACCGGGCGTCGGCCAGGACCGAGAGCACCTCGGTGAGAGAGCACAGGGCGTCGTCCTCGCCCGCCGGGCCCGGCCCGGTGCCGCGGCAGGGGAGCACCTGGGGCGGCAGCGCCGACAGGACCGTACGGCTGTCCATGTTCATCAGGTGGTCGCGGCGCAGCAGCGCCCCGATCTGACGCAGCGACAGCCAGCGGAACCCGTCGAGCGCGGGCACGTCCTCGTCCGTCATGACGACGACGTTGCGGTTCCGCTTGTGCAGGAACCACCAGCCCTGCTCGGACTGGAGCGAGTCGGCGAGCACCCGTGCGCCCCGCCGGTCCCCGGTGAAGTACTCCGTGTACGGCACCCGGCGGCCCCGGTGCACACCCGTGTAGTTGCTGCGGGTGGCCTGGACGGTCGGTGACATCTGCACCCCGTTGAGGTTTCCCGGCTCCATCTTGGCCTGGAGCAGGCAGTACACCTCGCCGCGGTGCTCCCTGAGCAGAACGCCGAGCACCCCGACCTCGCGCTGCACGATGACGGGCTGGGTCCAGCTGTGCGGCCGGCCCTCCCCGGTGCCGTAGTCGGTGGTGACGCGCAGCCCCGATACGGAGAAGAACCGGCCCGAGGAATGCACCAGGTCTCCGGTGTCCCGGCTGAAGTGCCAGCCCGGCAGCGCCTGGAGCGGTACCCGCCGCACGGTGTGGTGCTGCCCGCGGCGCTGCTCGTCCAGCCACTGGTCGAAGGGGACGTCTCCGGCCGCGGGCGGAGTCGGTGCGGTCGACGATGAGGCCATGCGGGCATCGTCCGGGGCCCGGCTCGAGGCCCGGTCGACGACGGACGGTCGGCCGCTCGACTCCACCGGGCCCGGCGCCCCACGGCCCCCGTGCTCCGGGCCGCGTCAAGCCCTCCTTGAGGAACCGTCCGCACACTTACCGAACATGAAGGCGCTCATACTGTCAGGGGGGACGGGGTCCCGGCTCCGCCCCTTCACCCACTCGACCGCCAAACAACTGCTGCCCGTGGCCAACAAGCCCGTCCTCGTGCACTGCCTGGAGAACATCCGCGACGCGGGCGTGACCGAGGCGGCCCTCGTCGTCGGCGCGCACGCCGCGGAGATCTCCGGGGTGGTCGGTGACGGTTCGGCGTTCGGACTCGACCTCACCTACCTGCACCAGGACCGCCCGCTCGGCCTCGCCCACTGCGTACAGCTCGCGGGCGACTTCCTCGGCGACGACGACTTCGTCATGTACCTCGCCGACAACGTGCTCGCCGACGGCATCGGGAAGGCCGCCCGCGCCTTCGCCGCCGAGCGCGCCGACGCGCTGCTGCTCGTGCAGCCGGTGGCCGATCCGCGGGCGTACGGAGTGGTCGAGGTCGGTGCCGGCGGCCACGTGCGGCGGCTGGTGGAGAAGCCGGCCGAACCCGCGGGCGACCTCGCCGCGCTCGGCGTGTACTTCTTCACCTCCCGCATCCACGAGGCGGTCGCCGGGCTGCGCCCGAGCGCCCGCGGCGAACTGGAGATCACCGACGCCATCCAGCGTCTCGTCGAGGACGGCGCGCCGGTGCGCGCCGAACGCTACGACGGCTACTGGAAGGACACCGGCCGGGCCGAGGACCTGCTCGACTGCAACCGGGAACTGCTCGCCCGGCTGACCGGTCCCGCCGTGCGCGGAGAGGTCGACGGCACCAGCACCCTGAGCGGTCCGGTCGTCATCGAACCGGGAGCCCGCGTGCACGGCAGCCACCTGAAGGGGCCGCTGGTGATCGCCGCCGGGAGCACGGTGACGAACTGCACCGTCGGCCCGTACGTCTCCGTCGGGCGCGACTGCGTCCTGCGGGACACCGTCGTCGCCGACTCCATCCTCCTGGAGGGGGCCGCCGTCGACGGTGTCCCCGGCCTCGACCACTCGATCATCGGCCGCTGGGCCCGGATCGGCCGCTCCGCCGCCTCGGGTCACCAACTGCTCGTCGGGGACCACGCCAACGCGGAGGTGGCGGCGTGACAGCGCGCCGGCTCCACCGGCCCGCGTGCCCGGCTCGACGGGCGCCCGGACCGGACACGAGCGAAAGGCGAGCCGCCCCAAAGAGAGTGGCCGTCGAGCCGCGTGCGCCGCGACCGGGCCCGCCACGGCCCGGCGGCGACGGCGGCACCCTTCGCGCGCGTCCGGACACCGCCGTGCCCCGGCAGGCCCGGACGGCGGAACTCCCCGGTGAGCGGCGCCGGAGACCGGCGGGCGCGCCGTGCGCGGCCCCCTGACACCGTTCCCCGCCGATCGCCGCCCTGTACCCCCTACAAGGAACTGGAGAGCCATGTCCCGCCGTCTGTTCACCTCGGAGTCCGTGACCGAGGGCCATCCCGACAAGATCGCCGACCAGATCAGCGACGCCATCCTCGACGCGCTGCTGCGCGAGGACCCGGCGGCCCGCGTCGCCGTCGAGACGCTCATCACCACCGGCCAGGTGCACGTGGCCGGCGAGGTCACGACCACGGCGTACGCGGACATCCCGGCCCTGGTGCGCGAGAAGATCCTGGAGATCGGCTACGACGCCTCGCAGAAGGGCTTCGACGGCGCCTCCTGCGGCGTCTCCGTCTCCATCGGCGCCCAGTCCCCGGACATCGCGCAGGGCGTCGACAGCGCGTACGAGAAGCGGGTCGAGGGCGCCGCGGCGGACGCGGCCGACGAGCTGAGCCGGCAGGGGGCGGGCGACCAGGGCCTGATGTTCGGCTACGCCAGCGACGAGACCCCGAACCTGATGCCGCTGCCGATCGAGCTGGCCCACCGTCTCTCGCACCGCCTGGCCGAGGTCCGCAAGGACGGAACGCTTCCCTACCTGCGCCCCGACGGCAAGACCCAGGTCACCATCGAGTACGAGGGCAGCCGGCCGGTCCGGCTCGACACGGTCGTGGTCTCCTCGCAGCACGCGGCCGACATCGACCTGGAAGCGCTGCTCACGCCCGACATCCGGGAGCATGTCGTGGGCCCCGTCCTCGACCGGCTCGCCCGCGACGGGATCAAGCTCGACACCGAGGACTACCGCCTGCTGGTCAACCCGACCGGCCGCTTCGAGATCGGCGGCCCCATGGGCGACGCCGGCCTCACCGGCCGCAAGATCATCATCGACACGTACGGCGGCATGGCCCGGCACGGCGGCGGCGCCTTCTCCGGCAAGGACCCGTCCAAGGTGGACCGCTCCGCCGCCTACGCCATGCGCTGGGTCGCGAAGAACGTCGTCGCGGCCGGCCTCGCCGCCCGCTGCGAGGTCCAGGTCGCCTACGCCATCGGCAAGGCCGAACCGGTCGGTCTGTTCGTCGAGACCTTCGGCACCGCGACCGTCCCGCAGGCGGCCATCGAGCGGGCCATCTCCGAGGTCTTCGACCTGCGCCCGGCCGCCATCATCCGCGACCTCGACCTGCTCCGCCCGGTCTACTCCCGGACCGCCGCCTACGGCCACTTCGGCCGCGAACTGCCCGAGTTCACCTGGGAGAAGACCGACCGCGCCGAACGGCTCAAGACCGCCGCCGGGCTCTGACCCGTCCCACCGACCGACGACCGGCCCGTGCGGGCCGGTCGACCGAACGTCCTCTGCCCCGGCCCACGCGCCCAACGGGAGTGCTCACGTGCGTATCGCGGTCTCCGGCTCGATCGCCATCGACCATCTGACGGTGTTTCCCGGCAGGTTCACGGACCAGCTGATCCCCGGACAGCTGGACCATGTCTCTCTGTCGTTCCTCGTCGACGATCTCGAAGTGCGGTACGGCGGTGCCGCCGCCAACATCGCCTTCGGCCTCGGCGGCCTCGGCCTCGCACCGCTCCTGATCGGCGCGGCCGGTGCCGACTTCGGGCCGTACGAGGTGTGGCTCAAGGACCACGGCGTCGACACCGGCGGCGTCCTCATCTCCGGCGAGCGGCAGACCGCCCGGTTCATGTGCACCACCGACGCGGACGCCAACCAGATCGCCTCGTTCTGTACGGGCGCGATGGCCGAGGCACGCGACATCGACCTGGCGGCCCTGATCGGGGAGGACCCGGCCGCCGGGCCCGACCTGGTGCTGATCGGGCCCGACGACCCCGAAGCCATGCTCCGCCACACCCGCCAGTGCCGACAGCTCGGCATCCCGTTCGCCGCCGACCCCTCGCAGCAGCTCGCCCGCCTCGACGGCGCTCAGGCACGCGACCTGGTGACCGGTGCCCGCTGGCTCTTTGCCAACGAGTACGAGTCCGCCCTGCTGCTCGAACGCACCGGCTGGACCCGTGCGGAGGTCCTCGAACGGGTCGGCACCTGGATCACCACGCTCGGCGAACGCGGCGTCCGCGCCGAACGCGCCGACGGCAGCACCCTCACGGTGCCCGCCGTACCCGGCGTCCCGGTCGCCGATCCGACCGGCGTCGGCGACGCGTTCCGGGCCGGGTTCCTCGCCGCCCTCGCCCGCGGGCTGGGCCTGACGGCCGCGGCCCGGCTCGGCTGCGCGGTCGCGTCCGAGGCGATCCGCACCGTCGGCTCCCAGGCGTACGAGGCCGCCCCCGGCCGGCTCCTCGCCGCCCTCACCACCGCGTACGGCGCCGACGCCGCCGCGGAGATCGCGCCCGCCCTGCCGGCCACCGTGTCCGAAGGGGGCGAGGCGTCGTGACGGGCGGCGAGACCCTGAGGGAGGCGCTCGCCACCCGTGTGGTGGTCGCCGACGGAGCGATGGGCACCATGCTCCAGGCCCAGGACCCGTCCCTGGACGACTTCCAGCAGCTGGAGGGCTGCAACGAGATCCTCAACGTCACCCGGCCGGATATCGTCCGCTCGGTGCACGAGGCGTATTTCGCGGTCGGTGTCGACTGTGTGGAGACCAATACCTTCGGTGCCAACCACGCGGCTCTCGGCGAGTACGACATCTCCGACCGTGTCCATGAGCTCTCCGCGGCCGGGGCCCGTGTGGCCCGCGAGGTGGCCGACGAGTTCACGGCCCGTGACGGCCGCGCTCGCTGGGTGCTCGGTTCGATGGGGCCCGGCACCAAGCTGCCCACCCTCGGCCATGCCCCGTACCGCATTCTGCGCGACGCCTACCAGGCGAACGCGGAGGGCCTGGTCGAGGGCGGCGCCGACGCCCTGCTGGTGGAGACCACCCAGGACCTGTTGCAGACCAAGGCAGCGGTGCTCGGCGCCCGACGCGCCCTGGCAGCGGCTGGAGCGGACTTGCCGGTGATCGTCTCGGTGACGGTCGAGACCACCGGCACGATGCTCCTCGGTTCGGAGATCGGTGCGGCGCTGACGGCTCTGGAGCCGCTGGGCATCGACATGATCGGTCTGAACTGTGCCACCGGGCCGGCCGAGATGAGCGAGCATCTGCGCTATCTCGCCCGCAACGCGCGCGTCCCGCTGTCGTGCATGCCGAACGCCGGTCTGCCGGTCCTGGGCAAGGACGGTGCCCACTACCCGCTGTCGCCCGGTGAACTGGCGGACGCCCAGGGGACGTTCGTGCGGGAGAACGGGGTGTCACTGGTCGGCGGGTGCTGCGGTACGACCCCCGAACACCTGCGTCAGGTGGTGGACCGCGTGCGGGGTCTGGCCCCGTCGGCGCGTGATCCGCGTCCGGAGGCGGGGGCGGCGTCGTTGTATCAGGCGGTGCCGTTCCGGCAGGACACCTCGTATCTGGCGATCGGGGAGCGGACGAACGCGAACGGGTCGAAGAAGTTCCGTGAGGCCATGCTGGAGGGCCGCTGGGACGACTGTGTGGAGATGGCGCGGGAGCAGATCCGTGAGGGCGCGCACATGCTGGATCTGTGTGTGGACTACGTGGGCCGTGACGGTGTGGCGGACATGGCGGAGCTGGCGGGGCGGCTGGCGACGGCGTC
>NZ_JBVJUC010000016.1:116138-124887 GCF_055605065.1 Streptomyces sp. NPDC037203 | reverse complement strand
TCGGCGACGTTGCGGTGGGTGACGGCGACGCCCTTGGGGACGCCGGTGGAGCCGGAGGTGAACATGGCGTACACCGGCTGGTCCGGATGCACCCGCACCGCCGGGGGACCCGCGTCCGCGCCGGTGCCGTCCAGGTCGGCCGTGCGCAGGAGCCGGGCTCCGGACGGCAGCCGGAGGCCCGCGAGGTCGGTGTCGGTGAGGAAGAACCCGATGCCCGACTGGGCGACGATCAGCTGGACGCGGTCCACGGGGTAGCGGGTGTCGAGCGGCACGTACGCGGCGCCCGTCTTCACCACCGCGAGCGTGGCGACGACCGCCGCCACCGACCGCTCCTGGAACAGCGCGACCCGGCCGCCCGTGCCCACCCCCTCCGCGATCAGCCGGTGCGCCAGCCGGTTCGCCCGCTCGTCCAGCTCCCGGTACGTCAACTCCTCGTCCCCGTGCACGACGGCCACCGCGTCCGGAGTGCGGGCCGCCTGCGCGGCGAACAGCTCGCCGAGGGCGGCGTCCGCGCTCCCGGTGAGCAGGCCCGCCCGCCCCGCGAGCAGCAGCTCCCGCTCGCCGCGGGAGAGCAACTCCAGCTCCGCGACCGGGAGATCGGGCGTCTCGGCGGCCGCCGTGAGCAGGCGTACGAGCCGGTCCGCGACCGTCTCCACGGTGCTCGCGTCGTACAGGTCCGTCGCGTACTCGACCGTGATGTCCAGGCCGCCCGGCGCCCCGTCGGCGCCCCGGTGCTCCGCGAAGGAGAAGGTCAGGTCGAACTTGGCGGCCTGGAGCCAGCCGAACTCGGCGCGGGTGTCGAGGCCGTCCGCGACCAGCGTGGGCGTGGCCGCGTCGGTCAGGGTCAGCATCACCTGGAACAGCGGGTGCCGGGCCGCGGACCGCTCGGGGTTGAGGGCTTCGACCAGCCGGTCGAAGGGCAGGTCCTGGTGGGCCCAGGCGGCCAGGTCGGTCTCCCGGACCCGGCCCAGCAGCTCCCGGAAGCTCGGGTCGCCGCTCAGATCGGTGCGCAGCACCAGGGTGTTGACGAAGAACCCGACCAGGTCGTCCAGCTTCTCGTCCGTGCGGCCCGCGATCGGGGAGCCGAGCGGGATGTCCCGGCCGCCACCGGAGCGGGCCAGCAGCGTGGACACCGCGGCCTGCGCCACCATGAACACCGAGGCGCCGGACTCGCCGGCCAGCGCCGCCAGCGCGGCGTGCACCCCCGGCGGGCAGTGCACGGTGTGGGTGGCGCCCCGGTAGGAGGCGACGGCGGGCCGCGGCCGGTCCGCCGGGAGGGTGACCTCCTCCGGCAGCTCGGCCAACGCCTCCCGCCAGAAGGAGAGTTGTCCCTCCCCGCACTCCGCCAGCAGCCTCTCCTGCCACAGCGTGTAGTCGGCGTACTGGGCGGGCAGCGGCTCCCAGGCGGGGCGCTGCCCGCGCGCACGGGTCGTGTACGCCGTGCTCAGGTCCCGCATCAGCGGCTGGTAGGACCAGCCGTCGGACACGATGTGGTGCATCACCACGAGCAGCACGTGCTCCTGCTCGCCGAGCCGGAACAGCGCGGCCCGCACCGGGAGTTCACCGGCCAGGTCGAAGGTCCGCGCCGCCTCGGCCGCCAGCAGCGCGGGTGCCGTCGCCGGGTCGGCCCCGATGACCGGCAGCCGGGTGCGGACCGAGTCCGCGGGCAGCACCCGCTGGTACGCCTGGCCCTCCTCGGTGCCGAAGACCGTGCGCAGGCTCTCGTGCCGGCCCACCACATCGGTGAACGCCGACTCCAGCGCGGCCGCGTCGAGTTCGCCGCGGATCCGCACGGTCAGCGGGATGTTGTACGTCGCCGAGGGGCCCTCCAGCTGGTCCAGGAACCACAGCCGCTGCTGGGCCGCCGACAGCGGGAGCAGCCGGGGCCGCTCCGCGGCGGCCGTCAGCTCGGGGCGCCCGGCCCCGCCGCCGTCGGCCGCGATGTACTCGGCGAGCAGCGCCACCGTCGGATGCTTGAAGAACTCCCGCAGGGTGAGCTGGACGTCGAACGTGGCGCGGACCCGGCTGACCAGCCGGGTGGCGAGCAGCGAGTGGCCGCCGACACCGAAGAAGTCGTCGTCGATGCCGATCGAGGGCCGGCCCAGCGCATGCGCGAACAGCCCGCTCAGCACCTCCTCGACGCCGTTGCGCGGGGCCCGGCCGTCCGCCTTCACCGCCGTGACCGGCGCGGGCAGCGCCCGCCGGTCCAGCTTGCCGTTGGGCGTCAGCGGCAGCACGCCGAGCGGCACGATCGCCGAGGGGACCATGTACTCGACCAGCTCCCGGCCGGCGTGCCGCAGCAGCTCGGCGGTGTCGACGGAGCCCCCGGCGGCCGGGACCACGTACGCCACCAGGCGCTTGTCGCCCGGCCGGTCCTCGCGGACGATCACCGCGGCCTGGTTCACCGACGGGTGGCCGGTCAGCACCGTCTCGATCTCGCCCGGCTCGATGCGGTTGCCGCGCAGCTTGATCTGCTGGTCGGCGCGGCCCTGGAAGACGATCTCGCCGTGCTCGTTCCAGGCGGCGAGGTCACCGGTGCGGTACATGCGGCTGCCGGCCGGGCCGTACGGGTCGGCGGTGAAGCGCTCCGCGGTCAGGTCCGGACGGCGGCTGTAGCCCTGCGCCAGGTGCGTGCCGGCGACGTAGAGTTCCCCGGTCTCGCCGGGGGCGGTGTGCCGCAGGTCCGCGTCCAGGACGTACATCGCGGTGTTGGCCATGGGGACGCCCAGGTGCAGCCGGTCCAGGGTGCGCACCTCGGGGGTGAAGGACTGGTAACTGCAGAAGACGGTGGCCTCGGTCGGGCCGTAGACGTGCACGACCGTGGTGTCCGGGCAGCGGTCGAGGACCTTGCGCAGGGCGGTCGCCGACAGCACGTCGCCGCCGGTCCAGATCTCCCGCAGCAGCGCCAGGCTCTCCACGCACTCGCCGGCCATCGCGTCGAAGAGGGCGGTGGTGAAGTAGGCGGCGGTCACCCGGTGCCGGGCGATCGCCTCGCCCAGCTCGCCGATGTCGATCTTCGGGGAGGACAGGACGACGGCGAGACCGCCGCGCAGCAGCGGCACCCACAGCTCGTACGTCGAGGAGTCGAAGGGCAGCGGCGAATAGGCGAGGACCCGCTGGTGGGCCGCGGTGCCGAAACCGGGGTCCAGGGCCAGCTCCACCACGTTGCGGTGGGTGTTGACAACACCCTTGGGGGTGCCGGTGGAGCCGGAGGTGAACATCACGTACAGCGCCTGGTCCGGGTGGACCTCGATCCGCGGCGCGGGCACGGGATCGTGGGCCAGCAGGCCCGCGTCGCTCACCCGCAGCACGGGCAGCTGCCCCGCGAAGGAGGTCTCCGCCGGGTCCTGCCGGTCGGTCACCAGCAGCACGGCGGACGTGTTGTCGAGGATCCAGCTCTGCCGCTCGTCCCGCTGCCGCGGGTCCAGCGGCACGTACACGCCGCCGGCCTTGAGAATCGCCAGCACGGTGACGACATAGGCCAGGGAGCGGTCGAAGAGGAGGCCGACCGCGGTCGCGGGGCGCACGCCCGCCTCGACCAGCCGGTGCGCGAGGGCGTCGGAGGCACCGTCGAGCTCCCGGTAGGTCAGCTCGCGCTCGCCGCCGACGAGGGCGATCGCGTCCGGGGTGCGGGCGGCCTGCGCGGCGAACAGCTCGTGCAGGGCACCGGCGGGCAGCTCCGTCGCCGTGTCGTTGTACGCGGTGATGTGCGCGGGCGCGCCGTCGGCGCCCGTGGAGAGAGCCGGTTCGGCTTGCGGCTGGGACATCTCGACACCTTCTCGGGAAGCTCGGTTGGCTGGTCTCGCGGCGGGCCGGGAGACCGACGGAGCCACGACGTGAACGGAACGGGGCGGAGCGGGGGTGGAGGCGGGCGGGCTCCGGGATCAGGCGGGCGGCAGCAGGACGTCCTCGGCGTCGAGCGCGTCCACCCGGTACTTGCCGACCGCGCTGATCAGCAGGCGCAGCTCCAGCGCGATGCTCTCGACGAGCCGGACGAGCCCGTCCGCGGCGTCCTCGTCGACCGCGAGCAGCGCGGCCCGGCCGAGCCCGACGGCATGGGCGCCGAGGGCCAGCGCCTTGACGGCCCGCGTGCCCTCCCACATCCGCCCGCTGGCCAGCAGGCAGTTGCCGGTGCGGCCGATCCTCGTCAGGCACTCGCCGAGCGGCAGCCCGACCTGGCCGAGGAACCCGCTCGGCGCCCAGGCCGTGCCCGCCTCGGCACCGTCGACCGTGACGGAATCGGCGCCGGCCGCCCAGGCGGTGGCCGCGGCGAAGGCGACATCGCGGCCGGGGTGCAGCTTCACCCACACCTTCGCGCGCGGGAAGTTGTTGCGCATCAGCCGGATCTGCTGGCGCAGGATCTCCTCGGTGAAGGTGCCGGGGCTGCTGATCCGCAGCACACGGTCGTCGCCGGCGCCGAACACCTCCTCGGTGGCGTACTGCTCGGCGACCCGCTCGGCGGCCGCCCGGCCGAGGACGGTCAGCCCGCCCAGGCCCGGCTTGGCGCCCTGGCCGACCTTCAGCTCGAAGGCGAGCCGGCCGGTGGCCAGCAGCGGCTCGCACACCGGGTCGCTGTAGACGAGGTTCCACACCTCGGCGTCCGCGTCCTCGGTGGACTGCTGCACGACCACGCCGCCGAACTCCTCGTTGCCGCTGTCCGCGGCGGCCCCGGCGTACGCGGCGATCCGGCCCAGCAGCGGCGAGACCTCGGCCTCGCAGGCGGCGCGGTAGCCGTTGACCGGGACCACGTTCTCGCCGACGACCATCGGGATGCCGAGCCGCCCCGCCTGCCGGCCCGCCGCCTCGCCCAGGTCCCGGCTGGCGACCTGGGTGGAGCCGAACGCGGACACGTACAGCGGCAGCCTGGACGCGAACCCGCCGACCGCGGTGTCCAGTTCGACGTCCGTGTAGAGCGGCTCGCGGGCCAGCTCGATCAGCTTCTTCAGCCGCTCGGGCATGAACACCGGCGGCACGATCCGGGAACGCTCCAGCAGGTCCCGCGCGTCCGGCCCGGCCGGCTGGGCGCCGATCAGGCCGCTGCCGTAGTCCGCGAGGGCCGGGAAGGCGGCGGCCGCACCCAGCCGGGCCCGGCGCCGCACCTGCTCCTCGGGGAAACCGGTGGCGGTGAGTACGGTGCTCATGCCGACACCACGCCCGGCAGCTTCGGGTAGGCACTGGCCTCCCACACCGCGGTGCGGCCGGTGACGTAGCGGGTGAAGCGCTCCAGTCCGATGCCGAAACCGGAGCTCGCGGGGATGCCGCGCCGGGCCAGGTCCAGGTACCAGCCGTACTTCGCCGGGTTCTCGCCCGTCTCCCGCATCCGGGTCACCAGGGCCGCGTAGTCGTGCTCGCGCTCGCTGCCGCTGGCCAGCTCGCCGTAGCCCTCGGGCGCGATCAGGTCGAAGTTGCGCAGCACGCCCGGCTGCCGGGGGTCCTCCCGGTCGTAGAAGCCGCGCGAGCCCTTCGGGTAGTCGACCACGAAGAACGGCCGGCTGCTCTTGGCGGAGATGATCTCCTCGCCCTGCCAGTCGATCTCCGCACCGGGGTCCTGCGGGTGGCCCAGCGCGATCAGGTCGGCGGTCGCGTCCTTGTGGGCCGTACGGCCGAAGGCGCCCTCGACCACCTCGCGGAACGCGTCCGTGTCCCGGCCCAGCAGCTCCAGGTCGCCCGGCAGCTCGCGGACCACCTCGCCGACGACGTACGCCACCAGTTGCTCGGCGACCTCCATCGCGTCCTCGCGCCGGGCGTCCCGTATCTCCACGTCGATCTGGTGGAACTCGGCGAGGTGGCGGTGCGTCACCGCCGTCTCCAGCGGCTCCAGGCGGACGTTCGGCGCGATGTAGAAGATCTTGTCGAAGGCCAGCAGGGACGCCTGCTTGTACAGGATCGCGCTGGTCATCAGCTTGTACTTGTGGCCGTAGAAATCGACGTCGACCTGCTTGGAACCGCGGATGCCCGGATCGGTGACGGGTCCGATGACCGGTGGCAGCAGCTCCTGGAAGCCGCGGCCGGTCAGGAACGCGCGGGTCGCGGCCAGCATGCGGGACTGGACCCGCAGGGTGGCGCGGGTGCTCTCCCGCACCAGGTGCGCGTCGGGCGAGGCCGGGAAGGCGGGATTGCTGCTCATGCTGCGACCTCCTGGGTCTGAGGGGTGTCATGGCGGCGCTGCACGAACGACAGCGCGTCGTACAGGCCCGCGGCCGTCAGCCGGCGGCCGCGCCGGGCGGCGTGGCCGAGGGGCATCGCGCCGGTGCGCGACCACACGAGCCGCCCGTCGCCATCGATGGCGCTCCTGGTGCGGCCCGCGTTGTCGGGGTGCAGGCAGTAGGGGACGTCGAGCAGACCGCGGGCGAACGCCTTCAGCAGCGCCCGGCCGGGGTCCGCGTCCAGTTCGAGTACGGCGTCCACGAGGGCGCGGGCCTCCGCGTAGACGGGGTTGTCGGCGAGGTCGGCGCGCGGCGCGGGCCCCGCGTCGTGCCGGGCGGCCGCGCGGCTCGCGACGCGCAGCGCCTCCACGTTCTCCGCCACCGTCGGGATCCGGTGCGCCTCGGCCGTCGTCTTCACGATCAGCCGGGCCGCACCCGTCTCCACGGCGAGTTCGGCGGAGCGTTCGAGCAGGCGCAGGGCGCCGTCCCGAGTGCGGGGATACAGGCCCATGTAGGTGTACAGGACGATGTGCCACTCGGTGTCGGGCAGCAGCTCGCCGGCCAGCCGCCGCAGCGCGTGCACCGCCTCCCGGTCCTGGGCGTGGCTGGTCTGCTGGGCGTAGCTCAGCGAGATGCTGCGCAGGCCCGCCCGGTGGAAGAACAGCGCCTCCAGCGCGCTGATCGCCACCAGCAGCCCCGGCGGGCACAGCTGGCCGAGCATGCAGCCGCCGAAGGTCTCCAGGTGCGGCTCGATCCCGGTCGCCCGCAGGCCCGCCAGCGTCTCGCAGCTCTCCTGCCAGTTGCGCACCGAGTCGAGCAGCGGAGTGCGCCCGTAGGGCAGGCAGTACGACACCGGGCCGCCCTCGGTGGCGTCCAGACCGGTCCGGGCCAGCGCGGCCACGATGCGCTGGGGGCGGGCCGAGCCGTGCCGCACCTGCACCGGGAAGCCCGCGCCGAACGCGTCGTCGAGCACCCAGCCGGAGGTGTGCGGGCTGTAGGAGGTGATCGGGAAGCCGTTGAGCGGCACACCGGCGGCCAGCGCCCGCACCGCGGCGGCCTCGTCGCCCACCCGTGTGTAGCTGTCGATGGTGAGGGTGCCGACGACCGCGTCCGCTGCGCCCTTGGTGGCCAGCAGCCCCGCCCGCATCAGCGCCGGGTCGGAGAACCCCATCCGGGGCTGCACCACGAGCGCGCCGCGGGCCTGCGCCTCGGCGACGAAGCGGCCGAAGGCCGGCGGACGCCCCGAGGAGGCGTTCACCGGGTCACCGCCAGGGATGCGACGAAGGACGTGAAGCCGTCGAGACCGGCCTCCTCGGGGAAGACCGCGTCGAAGCCGGCGTGCGTCAGGTCCGCGGCCTGCGCCCGCTCCTCGCCGTCGACGCCGAGCTTGCCGCCGATGACCGCCGGCAGGCCCGCCAGCTCCCAGCGGGAGCGGACGGCCTCGATGAGCGGGCGGGCGTCGTTGAAGCCGTGCCCGTTGACGCTGCTGACGACCAGCAGGTCAGGCTCGAATTTGCAGCAGGATTCCACGATTTCGTCCCTGGGCACACACGGCCCCAGATTGACGACCTTGTGCCCGAGGTCCTCGAGCAACAGCTGGATGAATACGAGATTCCAGGTGTGCGCATCGGACGGCAGTCCGGTTACGACGACGTCCAGCGGCCCGGATCGAGGGCGATCCGCCCATTCCACAGGCTTCATTGTTCGCTTCGTCCACATCATGGGATGACAGGGGAGAAAGGAGATCCGGTGCGCCGGGGCTTCCTTTCGGACATCACCGTAGTTTCGCGCCGGTGCCGTTTCCGGCGCCCGTGGCGGCAACCGACAGGCAGCCGCACAGCAGTTGGCGGCCGGCTGCCGCCGCCGGGTACCGCGGGGCCCGACACTGGCCGCACCGCACACCCGAGCGAGGAGTTGAGGACATGGCGGACACACTGGAGGACGTGCTGGACCGGGCGCGCGCGGGCATCGACCGCAGCGAGGCCCTGGGGGAGGCGCAAGTCGCCGTACTGGAAGCGGCGTTGAGCCTGGCGCGGGCGAGTAGGCCGCGGCCCGCCGGAACCCCGTCGGACCATGCGGAACTGCTGCGCGAGGCGCTCGCCTCGGTGCGCGCGGCGACCGTCGCCACCGGCATCGCGGTCACCCGCGCCCGCCGGGGCCCGGTTGCCGCCCAACTGCCCGCCGCGCTGCCCGGCAAGGCGCCGGCCCGGCTCTAGCGTCTTTCCCACAAACCGACTTCGCAGAGGTGGACACCATGGCAACGAATCCGTTCGAGGACGCCGACGGCCGTTATGTCGTGCTGGTCAACGACGAGGGTCAGCACTCCCTGTGGCCGGCCCGTATCGAGCAGCCCGCCGGCTGGGAACTCGTGAAGGAAGAGAGCGGAAAGCAGGAATGCATGGAATTCATCGAGACCAACTGGACCGATATGCGCCCGCGCTCGGTCGTCGCCGCGCTGGCCGGCTGATCACGGGTAAAGGGCCGGGGGGGGGGGGGGGGGGGGTCCCCCCCCCCCCCCCCCCCCCTCCTCCCCCCCCCCCCCTCCCCCCTCCCCCCCCCCCCCCCCCCCCCCCCCCCCCCCCCCCCCCCCCCCCCCCCCGTAC
>NZ_JBVJUC010000016.1:13654-116133 GCF_055605065.1 Streptomyces sp. NPDC037203 | reverse complement strand
GTCTTCAGAAGGGACAGTTTGGTGGGGGAGGGGCTCTTCCCAGGTTCTCGCTGCGGGGGGGGGTGGGGGGGGGGAGGGGGGGGGGTTTACCCCCCCCCCCCCCCCCCCCCCCCGGCCCTTTATTGTGTCCGCTCAGTTCCCGGCTGAGTTCACGCACCACTCCAGGACCGCCATGGCGGCCGTCATCTTGTGGTGCGCCTGCCGCCAGGCGATGCTGCGCGGCCCGTCCAGCACCTCGTCGGTGACCTCCTGGCCGCGCACGGCGGGCAGGTCGTGCAGGAACACGGTGTCCGGGCCGCCGAACCGGTCGAGGAAGGCGTCGTCGATCCGGAAGCCCTCGAAGTCCTTCAGCCAGTCGGGGTTCGCCTTGGCGACGCCCATCGTCTGCCAGCGGCTGGTGTACACCGCGTCGGCCGTCCCCTCGACCTCGTCCAGGCCGGTGACCTGGGTGACCGCCGCCTTGCCGCCGGCCAGCTCGTCGGCGAGGTCCAGCTTGTCCTTGGGCACCTCGTAGCCGCTCGGGCACAGCAGGGTCAGCCGCAGTCCGGGGGTCAGGGCGGTGGCCAGCGCGAGCGCGGCGCCGGAGCTGTTGCCCTCGCCGACGGCGAGCAGGTGCAGCCCGTCCAGCGAGCCGAACCGCTCGGTGAGCGTGGTCAGGTCCGCGATCGCCTGGGTGGGGTGCTCGTCCAGGCTCAGCGCGTTGACGACGGCCAGGTCCGCGCTGCTGCCGAGCCGCCGGATCTCCTCGACGTCCCCGTTGGTGCGCACCACCAGCGCGTCCAGGTACTGGCCGAGCACCCGCGAGGTGTCCTCGACGGTCTCGCCCGTGGTCAGCTGGAGCTCGTCGGGGCCGAAGGTGACGACGTCGGCGCCCAGCCGGGTCGCGCCGCTCCAGAACGACGTACGGGTACGGGTCGAGGACTTGCGGAAGTAGATGCCCACCTGCTTGCCGTCGAGCGACCTGCGGTCGACGCCCTCGCGGCCGAAGGACACGGCACGCCGCACGATCCGGTCCAGCTCGGCGGGGGTCAGATCGGCGAGGGAGATGAGGTTGCGCATGGCTGAAGTGCCTCTCGTGAAGGGGTGATCGGTCGCGGAAGAATGGGAGGAGCGGACGGACGGGGGAGGGGACGGGTGGCGCGCGGGCGGTGGGGTCAGTCGGTGGCGCCGACCAGGTCGGCGGCGGGACGACGCGTCGTCATCAGCTCGCGGACCAGGTTCAGCACGGTGAAGCCCATGGGGCCGCCCGGCTCGGCCGGGTGCTGGCGGATCAGGCCCCGCAGCAGCAGCCCGTGCACCTCGCGGGCGGTCTCGGCCAGCGGTCTGCCGTCGGCGCGGGCGGCGGCGTCCACCGTCCACGGCTCCGGCAGGGCCGCCAGCGTGGTGAGCAGGCCGGCCGCCCGGTCGTCCAGGCCGGCCAGCGCCGCGCCCAGCTGCTCGCTCAGCGTGCCGCCGGGCTCCGCCGCCGGTGTGACGTCGTCGACCAGCAGCAGCGGGGTCGAGCGGGCGATCTCCAGCAGCTGGTCCGGCGAGTACAGCAGCAGCCAGGAGGCGGCCGCCTCCAGGGCCCGCGGGATGCCGTCCACGTGGTGGCAGATGTGGGCCACGGCGGTCGTCACCGCGTCGGTGGGCAGCAGGTCGGGACGCATGTGGCTGACGTGCGAGAGCATCAGCTCGACCGCCGGCCGGCCCGCGACCAGCGAGTCGCCCGGCAGCGGGGACGCGTCCGCGTCCGGGGCCGGGGCCGGCAGCGGGGCCAGCGGCAGCAGCCGGCCCGCCGGGGGCCGGGTCACCCGCCGCGAGGTGACGATGGTCTTCAGCCGCTCGCAGGCCCGCAGCAGGTTGAGCAGCACCGGCACCGCGGGCGCCGGGTCGTCGAGGCCGTCGAGCACGATCAGGGTCGGCTTGGACCCGATGACCGAGGTCAGCTCCTCGAAGTGCGCACCCTCGCGGATCAGCGAGCGGACCCACTCCACCAGCGGTGTCCGCGAACCCGGCGCCGGGCCCGCGTCCGGGCCGCGGTCCATGGGCACCCACAGCACCGGTATCCGGTCACGGGCGTGCAGCACCAGCGCGGCCTCCTGGGCCAGCCGGGACTTGCCCACTCCGGGCAGCCCCACCAGGGTCAGCAGCCGGTCGTGCCGGTGGTCCAGCCGCTCCGTCAGCGCCTCCAGCTCGGCGCGCCGGCCGATCAGCGGGCGCAACGGGGCGGGCGGACCGGCCAGTTCGGCACTGTAGAAGGACTCCAGGACCCGGCCCGCCGCATGGGTGTCGGCGGCCAGCTCCAGCTCCACCCGCCGGGCGTCGCTCATGCGCATCGCGTCGGCGAGCAGCTTGAGGGTCTCCCTGCGCGGGGTGCGTACCCGCCCCTGCTCCAGGTCCCGGATGGCGCGCACGCTCACCGTGGCGAGACCGGCCAACTGGTCCTGGGTGAGCCCGGCACGCCGCCGTGCGTTCTGCAGCAGCACATCGAGACCGGGCGCGGACTCGGAATTCATCGGTGTCTCCTTCATCCTCGGAAAACGTGGCCGAATGCCAGGTAGGCGACCCGAGCCGACGAGGTGCCTGCCAACGAGGAAGAGACTGATCGACCCGCTTCCCGTACGGTTCCCGCCACGGTCCCACTGCGTTCCGTATGGGTTACGCTGCTCTCCGGCGCGAAGCGGACAGCTTTAGGGGAGCGGCGATTTAGGGGGGCTGTCGGTGACGGCGGCGTCAGGGGAACGGCTTCGGTTCAATATCCTCGGCCCGATGGAAGCATGGGCCGACGGCGTCCGGCTGAAACTCGGCGGCGTCATCCAGGAACGTGTTCTGGCCACCATGCTGCTGGAACCGGGGAAGGTGCTCCCGGTGTCCCGGCTGGTCGAGGCCGCCTGGGACGAGGAGCCGCCGGCGACGGCGTCCCACCAGGTCCGCAAGGCAGTCGCCGACCTGCGAAGACGGATACCGGGCGGCGCCGAGACGCTGCTCACGGTGGGGCCCGGCTACCGGGCCGTGATCGACGCGACCCAGTGCGACCTGTCCGAGTTCGGCACCCTGGTGCGCACCGCGAAGTCGGCCGTGGCCGAGGAGCGGCTCGCCGAGGCGGTCCAGGTACTGCGCAGCGCCCTGGCACTGTGGCGGGGCCCGGTGCTGTCCGGGGTGGGCGGACCCGTCGTGGAGGCGGCCGCCACCACCATAGAGGAACGCCGGCTGGCCGTGTGGGAGGAGCAGATCGCCCTGCGGCTCGCCCTCGGCGAGGCCGGTGAACTCGTCGCGGATCTGCGGGAACTGGTCGCCGAGCACCCGCTGCGCGAGACCCTGCGCGGCCATCTGATGCTCGCCCTGTACCGCTCCGGACGGCAGGCCGAGGCCCTGGAGGAGTACGGCAAGGTCCGCGAACTGCTCGTCGAGGAACTCGGCGTGGACCCCGGCCCCCACCTGACCAAGCTGTACGAGGGGATCCTGCGCGAGAGCCCCGAGCTGGCCGGCGCCGCGCCCGCCGCCCCGGCCGCCCCCTTACCGCTCGTCGCCGAGGCCCCCTGCACCCTGCCGTACGACCTCTCCGACTTCACCGGCCGCGAGACCGAGTTGGCCGAACTGCTGCGCCGCGCCCAGCGGGGGAGCGAGCAGGGGCCGAGGATCGTGGCCCTGGACGGCATGGGCGGCAGCGGCAAGACCTGTCTCGCGGTGCGCGCCGCCTACCAGCTCGCCGCCGACTACCCCGACGGCCAGCTCCACATCGACCTGCGCGGCTACACCCCCGGCGACCAGCCGGTGACCGCCGGCGCCGCGCTCGACAGCCTGCTGCGGGCGCTCGGCGTGCCCGGCGAGCGCATACCCGACGACACCGCGGGCCGCACCGCCCTGTGGCGGTCCACGCTCGGCGGCAAGCGGGTGCTGGTCCTGCTGGACAACGCGGCCGAGGCCTCCGACATCGAGCCGCTGCTGCCCACCGCCCCCGGCTGCCTGCTGCTGGTCACCAGCCGAGGCCGCCTCGTGGACCTCGACGGCGCGCAGTGGATCTCCCTCGGTGTGATGTCCCCGCGCGAGAGCGCCGCCCTGGTCGCCGAGACCCTCGGCGCCGAACGCGTCGCCGCCGAGCCCGATGCCGCCCTCGACCTGGCCCGGCTGTGCGGCCACCTCCCGCTCGCCCTGCGCATCGCCACCGCCCGGCTGCGCAACCGGCCGCGCTGGACCCTGCGTTACCTGGTCGAGCGGCTGCAGGACGAGACCCGCAGGCTCGACGAGCTGAGCTCCGGCGCCCGCAGCGTCTCGGCCACCCTGCGGCTGTCGTACCAGGCCCTGGACAAGGAGAGCCGCATCGCCTTCCGGATCCTCTCCCTGCATCCGGGCGGCGACATCAACGTGCACGCCGCGGCCGCGCTGCTCGACCGCGACATCCGGGACGCCGAGGACCTGCTGGAACGGCTGCTGGACGTGCATCTGGTGCAGCAGCCGGAGATCGGCCTGTATTCCTTCCACGACCTGGTGCGCAGCTTCGCCCAGAGCCTCTTCGAGGCCGCCGACCAGGGCGGGGGCGAGGCGGCCGACGCCGTGGAACGCCTGCTCTGCTACTACCTCACCGCCACCGAGCTGGCCTGCGACGTGCTCTACCCCGGCCGCCGCCACCGCCCCACCGGCATCGGGAAGTCCGCGGCCGAGATGCCCCCGCTCGGTGACGCCGAGCGGGCCAGGACCTGGTTCGACCGGGAACAGGACACCCTGCTCGCCGCGGTCGCCCTGGCCGAACGGCGGGGCCTGGACCGGTACGTCGTCTGCCTGAGCCGCAACCTCGTCTTCCAGCTCAACGCGCGTGGACAGATGGAGGAGTTCGGGGAACTGGGCCGGGCCTCCGTCGAGGCCGCGAAACGCCTCGGCGATCTCGCCCTGCTGGGCATGAGCCTGTCCAACCTGGGCGTCGCGTGCTGGCGGCTCGGCCGGTTCGAGGAAGGGCTGGAGGCCGCGCGGGAGGGCCGGGACGTGGCCGCACAGCTCGGCGACCGGCACACCGAGGCGCACAGCGAGGGCACCCTCGGCCAGTTCAACAGTCTGCTCGGCAACTTCCCGGAGGCGCTCACGCACCTGGAGCGGGCCACCGCCTACGAGCGGGAACTGGGCAGCCCCCGAGCCGAGGCCGACAGCCTCACGATGCTCAGCACGCTGTACGAGCAGTGGGGGCGCTACGAGGAGGCCAAGGCCGCCGCCCTGCGCGCGATCGAACTCCAGGCCGGACTCGGCCGGTTCGAGAACCAGTTCAGCGCCTTCACCGACCTGGCCTTCGCCCAGGCCGGCCTCGGTGACTACGAGGAGGCCGCCCGCAGCCTGGACCGGGCCCGCGCCCTCGTCGCCGACGGCGCGGATCCGGGGAACGTGGCGCTGACCCTGGCCCTGTCGGCCGACGTCGACCAGCATCTGGGCCGGCCCGTGCGCACCCCCGACCTGGCCGAGCAGGCCCTCGAACTGGTGGCGTCCAGCGCCTCGCCGCTGCGCCGGGCCAAGGTGGAGAACATCGTGGGCCGGCTGCGCGGGCGGCAGGGGGAGCGGCGGGTCGCCCGCGAACTGCATTCCGGAGCGCGGGAGTTGGCCGCCGCGGTGAGCTACCGCATCGAGGAGGCGTACGCGCTGGCGGGGCTCGCGGACGCCGAGGACGACGCCGGGGCCGCCGCCCGGCACCGGGACGCGGCGGAGGAGCTGTTCGCGCGCATGGGGGTCGCGCCGGACCGGCGCCGCCGCTGAGCTTCCCCGGCGCGGGCGCAAAGCCCCGGAAGCGGAAAGCCCGGAAGCGGAGACCCCCCGGACAGCGCGGTGCCCCGTCCGGAGGTCCGGACGGGGCACGGTCGCGAGGCGCACAGCCCTGGGGCGTCGGCTCAGTGGGCCGCGACGACGGTGGGGTTCTGGTTGTCGGCCAGGACGACCGTGCCACCGGTGGGGTTCTGGACGTTGGCCGGGCCGACGGTCGGGTTCTGGTTGTCGGCCTGGACCGTGGTGACGCCGGTCGGGTTCTGGTTGTCCGCCTGGAACGCGCCGGCCCCGACGGTGCGAGCCCCGAGACCGAGGATCAGCAGGGCGGCGGTCAGAGCGATGAACCCGGCGATCTTGCGTCCCATTTTCTGCCCCTTGGTGGTGTCTGTGCGGTTCGCGGTGTTTTCCGCTTCCTGACGCCACTGACTTTCCTGGGGGCCGTTCCTGCTGGGTTCCTGCCGCGTTACCGCGCCGCAGGAACGCGCGAGCGAGCCCCCCGGCCATACCGGGGGGCGGGCTTCGACCAGCGGTTACTCACTCAGACTGCACGCCACCACCCGAGGCCCCGCGGAGGTCAGTACGACCTGGGTGCGGGCCGGTCCGGTCTCATGGCCGGCCAGATCGAGCAGGGAGCGCACCAGCGAGCGCATGACCGCACGCTCACCCTCGCCCGAGGGCGGCGGGGCGATCCGGGCCACGTTGTGCATCCCGTTGACCGTCTCCGTCTCGACGCTGAACCGGGGGCCGTCGACGGGGCCCCGGTCGACATACGGAGGTGTCTCGCCATGGGCGGCCACCCGCTTCGCCCAGCGCTCCACACCGGAGAGGTCCCGGAGCGCGTGGGCCAGGTCCGTCCTGTCGGGCGATCGGTCCCGCGGTTCTTCCACGGCAGTACTCCTTCGGCGGGTTGTGCAGAAAACGACAGAGGGACCGTCACCCGGACCGCTCCTGTTCCGTTCCCGTCACGACCCCGGCCAGACGTTCGCGATGGGAACGCGGCAGGAATCAGCCCCCGCATCATGTCGGCCATTCCACAGCGGACCGGGCCCTCACGGCCCGCCGCGCCGACCGCACGCGACCGTCCTGGGGGCAGTGCAGTGACAGCAACACCAACCGATTCGGGCCCCGGCCGCTTCACCGGTCTCGGGCCCCTCATGCTGGTCTGGTCGACCCAGTCCGTCTCGCTCGTCGGGAGCGCGGCGGTCAGGTTCGCCTTCGTCGTCGACGTCTGGTCCACCGGACAGAGGGCGAGCGCCGTCACCGCGCTCTCCCTGTGCGCGCTGCTCCCGCAGGCACTGCTCAGCCCCATTGCGGGCGCAATCGTCGACCGCATGCGCAAGCGGGCCGCGCTCCGGCTGGCGGATGCCGGCGGACTCCTGGTCGTGGGCTGCCTGGCGCTGCTGCACTACCTCGGCCTGCTCCACTCCTGGCAGATCTACGTGGCCACCGCGCTGCTCGGCGCCTGCTCCGCCTTCCAGTTCCCGGCGCTGTCCTCGGCCGTACCGCTGCTCGTGCGCAAGGACCAGCTCGGCCGCGCCAACGGGCTGCTCGGCGGGGCCAAGAGCGCGGCGAGCATCGGCGGCCCGGCCCTGGGCGGCCTCATGCTCACCCTCTTCGGCATCGGCCCGACCCTCCTGGTGGACCTGGTCAGTTACGCCTTCGCGCTGGCCGGTGTGCAACTGGTGCGGCTGGCCGGGGACCGGGCCGCGCCGCCGCCGTCCGGCCCCCGCCGCCGGATCACCGCGGAGGCCGGGGAGGGCCTGCGCTATCTGTGGCGCACCCGCGGCCTGCGGGACCTGATCGTCAACTTCTGTGTCGTCAACCTGGTGATGGTCTTCGGCTTCGCCCTGATCCAGCCCATGGTGCTGCTGCGGGCCGACAGCGCGGCGCTGGCCGCGGTCAACACCTCGATCGGCGTCGGCGGGGTCGCCGGCGGTGTGCTGATGGCCGTGTGGGGCGGACCGCGCGACCGGGGCCGGGGCATGATGCTCGGCGTCATCGGGATGTGCCTGTCCGCGCTGGTGGGCATGGCCTTCGCCGGCGGCGTCGTCGGCTGGTCGGTGGCCGTGCTGATCGGCGCCCTGCTGATGACGGTCGTCAACGCCCAGATGAACGCCATCGTGCAGACCAAGGTCCCGCAGGAGTGGCAGGGCCGGGTCTTCGGCGCCGTGATGTTCCTCGGCTACATCTCCGTCCCGCTGGCCACCGCACTGTCCGGCCCGCTCGCCGACCACGTCTTCGAACCGCAGGCCGCGCACGGCACGGGCCTGTTCACCCTGCTCGGGCCGCTGTTCGGACACCGGCCGGGCAGCGGCATGGCCGCCATGTTCTTCCTCGCCGGCCTGGCCGGTGTCGGGGTCTCCCTGTGGGGGCTGGCCAGCCGCAACATCCGGGAGATCGACCTGGTGATGCCGGACGCGGACGAGGCGCCGGACGTCCCGGACGGGCAGGGGGTGCGCGATGAAGTGCGTGCATGAACAGGTCGCGGAGCGGGCGCGTACGGCGCCGGGTGCCACCGCGCTGATCGACGGCGCCGAGCGTCTGACGTACGCCGGACTCGACGCGCGCGCCGCCCGGTCGGCCGCCCTGCTCGCCCGGCACGGCGTGCGGCACGGCGACACGGTCGGCGTGCACCTGGAGCGCTCGGCCGAACTGGTCGTGACCGTCCTCGGCGTCCTCAAGGCCGGTGCCGCCTATGTGATCCTCGACCCGCAGTTCCCGCCGGCCCGGCTCGCCGCGATGGCCGCGGACGCCGCCGTCACCGCCGTGGTCGCCCCCGCCGGCCGCCGCCTCCCCGGCGTCGCGGCCCCCGTGGTCCACCCCGAGGACGCCCGGACGGTGCCCGCGCCGCCGGACGGCACGGTCCCGGTACGCCCCGGCGACCTCGCCTGCGTGATGTTCACCTCCGGCTCCACCGGCCGCCCCAAGGGCGCCGCCGCCCCCCACGAGGCGATCACGGCCACCCTCACCGGCCAGGACTTCGCGTCCTTCGGCCCCGGCTCGGTCTGGCTCCAGTGCGCGCCGCTGTCCTGGGACGCGTTCGCCCTCGAACTGTGGGGCCCGCTCGTGAACGGCGGCACCTGCGTGCTGCATCCGCCCGGCCGCCCCGAGCCCCTGGTGATGGCCCGGCTGATCGCCGAGCACGGTGTCACGTCGATGTACCTGTCGGCGTCCCTGTTCAACGTGGTCGTGGACGAGTACCCGGACGCCCTCGACGGGCTGCGCGAACTCCTCGTCGGCGGCGAGGCGCTGTCGCCGCCGCACGTCGCCCGCGCCCTCGCCCGCCGCCCCGGCCTGCGGCTGAGCAACGGCTACGGACCCGTCGAGTGCATGGTCTTCCTCACCACCCACCGGGTCACCTCGGAGGACCTCGCGACCGGCGGGCCCCTGCCGATCGGCCGCCCGCTCGCCGGCAAGCGCCTGCACGTCCTCGACGAGCGGCTGCGGCCCGTCCCCGACGGCGGCACCGGCGAGCTGTACGCGGCCGGTGCGGGCCTCGCCCGTGCGTACACCTCACGCCCCGCCCTCACCGCCGAACGGTTCGTCGCCGCCCCCTCGGGCGAGCGCCTCTACCGCACCGGCGACCTGGTCCGCCGCCGCCCCGACGGCGTCCTCGAACACCTCGGCCGCGCCGACAGCCAGCTCAAGATCCGGGGCTTCAGGGTGGAGCCCGGCGAGATCGAGGCGGTCCTGGCCGAGCACCCCCGCGTCGAGCGGGCCGCCGTCCTCGCCCATGCCCACCCGGCCGACGGCGACCGGCAGCTGACCGCGTACGTCGTCCCGCGCGGCACCCCCGCCCCCGCGCCCGAGGAACTGCGCGGGCACGCCCGCACGGTCCTGCCCGACCACCTGGTACCGGCCGCCTTCGTGCTCCTGGACGCGCTGCCCCTCACCCCGAGCGGCAAGCTGGACCGGGCGGCGCTGACGGCGACCGGTCCCGCCCGCGAGCGGACCGGCGGGGCGGCCGGACGCCCCGGCGCCGGGGCGGACGGCACCACGGGCACCCTGTGCGAGCTGTTCGCCCGCGTCCTCGCGACTCCCGTCGCGCCCGACGACGACTTCTTCGCGCTCGGCGGCAACTCCCTGCTCGCCGCCCGGCTGACGGGCCGCATCCGCGCCGCGCTCGGCGTCGAGGTGGACATCCGGACGGTCTTCGAGGCGCCCACCCCGGCCCGGCTCGCCCCGCTGGCCGACCGCGCCCCCGCCGCCGTACCGCCGCCCGCACCCGCCGCGGCCTCGGGTCCGCTGCCGGTCTCCGACGCCCAGCAGCGCCTGTGGTTCCTCGACCGGACCGGGGCGGCCGCCGCCTACAACCTGCCGATGCTGGTACGGCTGCACGGCCCCGTCGACCCGGACGCGCTCGCCGGAGCGCTGTCCGACGTGGCCGCCCGGCACGAGGTGCTGCGCACCCTCTTCGGCGAGGACGACGGCGTCCCGGTACGGCGGGTGGCGAGCGGGCCGCAGGCCGTACCGCCCTTCGTCCACGAGCACGTCGCGGCGGACGAGCTGGCGTCCCGCATCGCACAGGCGGCCCGGCACCGATTCGACCTCGGCGCCGAACTGCCGTGCAGAGCGGTCCTGTTCACCGTCCGCGAGCGGCCCGCCGAGCATGCGCTGCTGGTCCTGGTGCACCACATCGCCGGGGACGGCTGGTCGCTGCGGCCGCTGTTCCGCGATCTCTCGGCGGCCTACGCCGCCCGTGCGCAGGGCCGCCCGGCGGGCTTGGCACCGCTGCCGGTGCCGTACGCCGAGCACGCCCGCCGCCGCCTCGCCCGGCTCGGCTCCCCGGCCGACGCGGGCTCCCTGGCCGCGCGGCAACTCGCCTACTGGAGAGAGCAGCTGGCCGGACTCGACGCCGACGGGCCGCTGCTGCCGCGCCGCCCCGGCGCGCCCGCCGTGCCGGGACCGGCCGCCGCAGTCGTCGTACGGCGGCTCGGCCCCGCGGCCCACGCCCGGCTCGCCCGGTCCGCGCAGGCCCACGGCGCCACCCTCTTCATGGCCCTGCACGCCGCCCTCCTCACCGCGCTGCTGCGGGCCGGCGCCCACCCCGACACGGCGATCGCCGCACCCGTGGCGGCCCGCGCCGCGGACGGCGAGGTCGAGGACGTCGTCGGCTTCTTCGTGAACCTGCTCGTGCTGCGCGCCGACGCCTCGGGCGACCCCACCGCGGCCGAACTGCTGACCCGCGTCCGGGACGCCGACCTCGGCGCCTTCGCCCACCAGGACGTGCCGTTCGAGCAGGTCGTCGGCGCGCTCAACCCGGCCCGCAGGCCCGGTCGGCAGCCGTTCACCGAGGTGGTCCTGGCGCTCCAGAACAACGCCCGCGCCGAGGTCGCCCTGCCCGGCGCGCGGGACGGCGTGGAGCTGGTGCGCACCGGTTCGGCCCGGTTCGAGCTGCTCGTCGACGTGTCCGAGACGACCGGCCCCGACGGCACACCCGGCGGCCTCACCCTCACCTTCGAGTACCGGTCCGAGGCGCTGCCGACGTCCTTCGTCGACTGGCTGGCCGAGGCGCTCCCGGCGGCCCTGGAGGCCGCCGCGGCCGCCCCCGCGACCCGGCTGTCCGCGCTCGCCCTGCCCGAACCGCCCCGCCGGGCGGACGCGAGCGACCGCCTCCCGGCACCGGCCCGCGCCACCGCGCCCGCCGCCGGCGCCGGGCCCGCGGCCGAGGAGCGCGTCGCCGCCGTCTGGCGCGACGTCCTCGGTCTGCGCGTCATCGGCCGTGACGACGACTTCTTCGCGCTCGGCGGCAACTCGCTGCGCGCCGTGCGGGCCGCCGCCCGGCTCAGCACCCCCGAACGGCCGGTGACCGCGGCGCAGTTGTTCGCCGCGCCCACCGTCGCCGCCCTCGCGGCGGAACTGGCGGCCCCCGCGGCCGGCCCGCGCCCCGCCATGGCGCCGATCCCCCGCGCACCCCGCGTCCCGCGCGGCTCCCGGACCAGCCAGAACACCCCGGACACCCCGGACACCCCGGACGCCCCGGACGCCCGGAGCCCCCAGACATCCCCGACAGCCCGGACGACCGCCCCCCACCGCGGCGGCGCGAAGCAGGAGGAGCGGCAGTGGACCTCAGCGTGATGTTCTTCGGTGCGGACAGCACCGCCGGCGGGCAGGTGCGGCACGAACGCACCTACGAGGACATCCTCACCGTCGCCCGTACCGCCGACCGGCTCGGCTTCCACGCCCTGTGGACGCCCGAACGCCACTTCCAGCAGGTCGGGCAGGTCTTCCCCAGCCCGCCGGTGCTCGGCGCGGCCCTCGCCATGGCCACCGAGCGCATCGGGATCCGCGCGGGCAGCGTCGTACTGCCGCTGCACCACCCGCTCAAGGTCGCCGAGGACTGGGCGGTCGTGGACAACCTCTCGCACGGCCGGGTGGGCCTGTCGGTCGCCACCGGCTGGCACTCCGCCGACTTCGCGCTCGCGCCCGGCAACTACGCCGACCGCCGCGCCCGCACCCTGGACACCGTGCCCCTGCTGCGCTCGCTGTGGGCCGGGCAGAGCGCCGAATTCCCGGACGGCACGGGCAAGCCGGTGAGCGTGCTGCCCCAGCCGCGGCCCGTGCAGGACGCGCTGCCGCTGTGGATCACCACCTCCGGCAACCCCGAGACCTGGGAGGCGGCCGGGCGGCTGCGCTGCGGGGTGCTCGGCGCGACCGTCGGGCAGAGCCGGGACGACCTCGCCGACCGCATCGCCCGCTACCGCACCGCCTGTGCCGCCGCCCCCGACCAGCGGGGAACCGACGCGCACGGCCGGGTGACACTCATGGCGCACACCTACGTCGGCGCCGACGACGCGGAGGTACGGCGCCTGGCCGCCGCCCCGCTGAAGGCATACCTCGCCTCCTACCTCCGCCAGACCTCCGCCAACCGCACCGCCGACGCCGGCACCGCGGCGCTCACCGAGGAGAAGACCGCGCTGCTCGCGGAGTTCGCGTTCGAGCGCTACCTGAGCTGGGGCAGCCTGCTGGGCTCGCCCGGCCACTGCGCCAAGATGCTCGCCGATCTGGCGGAGCTGGGCGTGGACGAGGTCGCCTGCTTCGTCGACTTCGGCCTCGGTACCGACGACGTGCTCACGAGCCTGCACCGGCTGGCCGAACTGAAGGAGAACCTGTCATGACCGCCCCAGTCCGCGCCGGAACGGCAACAGGAACGGCAACGGGAACGCGGCCCGCCGCCTCCCTCGCCGAGCGGTTCAGCGCGCTCGGCGCCGAACAGCGCGTCGGGCTGCTGCGCAGGCTGGTGGAGAGCGGGCGGGTGCGCGACGTGCCCGCCGTCGTCCCGCCGCGCGACCCGGCCCGGCCGGTCCGGCTCAGCCCCGCCCAGCAGGACCTGTGGGCGTACGAGTCGCTGTATCCCGGCACCCCCGCCCTCAACCTGTGCTGCGCCTACCACTTCGAGGGCCCCGTGGACCCCGCGCATCTGGAGGCCGCGCTCACCCTGGTCCAGCGGCACCACGACATCCTGCGCACCCGCGTCACCGCCGCCCCCGACGGCGAACTCACCGTGGACTTCCCCGACACCGGGCCCTTCGTCCTGGAACACGACGACCTGCGCGGCACCGGCGTCTCGGTGCACCGGGCCTTCGACGCCTTCCGCCGGCGCCCCTTCGACCTGTCGGGCGGCCGGCTGATCCGGGGCCGCTTCGTCCGCGTCGACGACCGCCGGACGACCCTGATGCTCGGCGTGCACCACGCCATCGCCGACTGGTGGTCCTTCGACGTCCTCCAGAACGAGTTCGCCGAGGCATACCTGGCCTACCGCGACGGCACCGAGCCCACGCTCACCCGCCCCGCTGTCCAGTACGCCGACTTCTCCGCCTGGCAAGGCGAGTTGGAGGAGTCCGGCGTGTTCGGCGAGCGCCTCGCCTTCTGGCGCCGCTACCTGGCCGACCCGCCCGGCCCGCTCACCGCCCCCGGACAGGGCACCACCGCAGGACAGGGCACCACCGCAGGCTCCGGCCGCGACGACCCCGACGGGATCGTGCACATCGGCTTCGACCTCGACGCCCGCCTCGCCGCCGCCGTCCGCGCCCTGGCCCGCCGCTCGGGCACCACCGTCTACGGCGTCCTGATGGCCGCGTTCGCCGTCCTCGCCCACCGGGTCACCGGCGCCGAGGACATGGTCCTGGGCACCCCCGTCGCCAACCGGGCCGCCAAGGGCCTGGACCGCGTCATCGGCTACGTCATGAACGCCGTGCCCACCCGCTGGCGGGTCCGCTCCGACAGCTCCTTCAGCGGTCTGCTCGCCGCCTTCGCGGCCGACTTCCCCGGTCTCGTCGCCAACGCCGACCTCCCGGTCGGCCGGATCGTCGCCGCTGCCGCGCCCGAGCGCAGCCTCGGCCGCTCCCCGCTGTTCCAGTGGGTCTTCATGCACCTCACCCAGCAGCCGAGCGTCTCCGCGGTACGCGAGTTCGCCGAGCCGGAACGCATCCACACCGGCGGCGAGCACGACCTCGTCGGGGTGGTGAAGGACAGCGGCGACGCGATGATCGGCAGCTTCGAGGTGCGCACGGACACCTTCTCGCCCGAGGCGGTGGCGCGCTGGGCCGAGTGCTACGTCGAGCTGCTCGAACAGGTCACCGCCGACCCCGCGCGCGAGGTCGGCGACCTCGACATCGTGCCCGCCCGGCTGCGCGAGCGCCTGCTCGCCCAGTGCGCGGGACCCGCCGCGGAACCGCCCGCCTCGCTGCCCGAGCTGGTGGCCCGCCAGGCCCGGCTGACCCCGGACGCGCCCGCGCTGGACACCGGCGAGTGCGTCCTGTCGTACCGCGAGCTCACCGACCGGATCGACCGGCTGGCCACCACCCTGGCCCGCAACGGGGCCGGCCCCGGACGCCTCGTGGCGCTCCTCCTCGGCCGGGGCACGGACTGGCCGGTTGCCGCGCTGGCCGTCCAGCGCACCGGTGCCGCCTACCTACCCCTCGACCCCGAGCAGCCCGCCGAACGCCTGCGCCGGACACTGGCCGACACGCGCCCCGCACTGGTCGTCACGGCCGGCGCACCGGCCGCGGCCACCGGCACACCGGTGCTGGTCCTCGGCCCTCAGGCGTACGACGCCGAGCCGATGACCGCGCCCGCCCCCGACCCCGCCGCCCCCGCCTACGTCATCCACACCTCGGGCTCCACCGGCACCCCCAAGGGCGTCGTCGTCCCGCACTCGGGCCTGGCCGCCTTCGCGCGCTCGCTCGCGGACCGGCTCGGGCTGGGCGCCGGCGACCGGGTGCTCCAGCTCGGGCCACCGGTCTTCGACATCTCGGTCGCCGACCTGTGCATGGCCTTCGGCTCCGGCGCGACCCTCGTCCTGCCGCCGGCCGGACCGCTGGTGGGCGAGGACCTGGGCCGGGTGCTGACCGGGCGGGGAGTGACCGCGGTCATGACGACCCCCTCCGTGCTGGCCACCGTCCCGGCCGGTGCCTACCCGGACCTGAGGGTGCTCGCGGTCGGCGCGGAGGTCTGCCCGCCGGAGCTGCTGCGGCGCTGGACGGCCACGGGCCGCCGCCTGCACAACGCGTACGGCCCCACCGAGGCGACGGTGGCCGTCACCCTGTCCGAGCCGCTCGTCCCCGGCCCCGGCACGGCGGGCCCGCCCCTGGGCCGCCCGCTGGCCGGCACCGTCGTACGGCTGCTCGACTCCCGGCTGCGCCCGGTCCCGCCGGGCACCTGTGGCGAGCTGTACCTCGCCGGACCGCTGGCCCACGGCTATCTGCACCGCCCCGCGGGGACCGCGGAACGCTTCGTCGCCGACCCCTACGGCCCGCCCGGCGCCCGCATGTACCGCACCGGCGACCTCGCCCGGCAGGACGACGACGGCACCCTGCACTACCTGGGCCGCACCGACGACCAGGTGAAACTGCGCGGCCTGCGGGTGGAGCCCGCCGAGATCGCGGCCGCCCTCGGCGAACACCCCGCCGTCGGCCGCTCGCTGGCCCTCGTCCGCACGGGCCCGGCGGGCCGCCCGCAGCTGATCGGCTACGTCGTGCCGGCCCCCGGCCGCACCCCGGACCCGGACACCCTGCTCGCGCACGCGGCCGAGCGGCTGCCCGCCGCCCTGGTCCCGGCCGACGTGGTCGTCCTCGACACGTTCCCGCTGACCCCCGGCGGAAAGATCGACAAGGCCGCGCTGCCCGCGCCCGCCCCCCGCGGCACGGCCGCGTCCCCGGCAGCACCGCGGGCCGCCTCCACCGCCGAACAGACCCTGCGCACCCTGTACCGCGAGGTCCTCGGCACCGAACCGCCCCCGGCGGACGCGGACGCGGACTTCTTCCGGCTCGGCGGCGACAGCATCATGGCCATCCAGCTCGCCGCCCGTGCCGCGACCGCCGGCCTGCTGCTCGCCCCCAGGGACGTCTTCACCGCCCGCACCCCGGCCCGGCTGGCCCTGACGGCCCGCGCGGCGGCGCCCGAACAGCCCGCGGAACCCGGCCCGGCGGTGGGCCGTTTCCCGCTCACCCCGGTCATGCACTGGTGGCGCGAACGGCACGCGCCGCCGGGCCGGTTCATCCAGTCCATGGCCTTTCCCGCCCCGCACGGCATCGACGAGGACCGCGTCCGTACGGCCGTCACCGCGCTGGCCGACCGGCACGCCGCCCTGCGCATGCGGCTGATACGGCACGAGGAGTGGACCGACTGGGAACTGGAGACCGGGCCCGCCGCCGTCACCGTGCGGCGGATCGCCGTCCCGGCCGGCGCCGAACCGGCGGACCTCGCGGGGGAGTCGGCACGTACGGCCGTGCTCGACCCGGAGCGGGGCGAGATGGTGCGGGCGCTCTGGTTCGACGCCGGTCCCGGCAGGGACGGCCTGCTGCTGCTCCTCGTGCACCATCTGGCCGTCGACGGGATCTCCTGGCGGGTGCTGGGGCACGAACTGGCGCAGGCGCTCGCGGGCGCCGAGCCGCAGGTGGAGCCGGGTGCCTCGTTCGCCCGGTGGGCGAGTCTGCTGCCCGCCGAGGCGGACCGGGCGATGGCCGAACTGGACTGGTGGACCGGCCGGCTGGCCGACGCCGGCGAGGACCGGCTGCTGCCCGCACCGGAGCCGTCGGCGGCCACCGGTCCGCTCGTCACGCCGGACCGTGATGCCGTCACCGTCGAGCTGGACGCCGGGCTGACCCGGTCCGTCCTGGTCACCCTCCCCGAGGCCTTCCACTGCGGCGCCGACGCCGTCCTGCTCACCGCCCTGGTCCGCGCCGCCGTCCGCCGCCGCGGCATCGGCAGCGCCCTCCTGCTCCACCTGGAGGGGCACGGCCGCGAGGCGCTGTCGGCACCCGTCGACGTCTCGCGCACCGTCGGCTGGTTCATCACCCAGTACCCCGTCCGCCTCGACCTCGGCACGGACACCGGGGCGGCGGCGCTCAAGCAGGTCAAGGAGCAGCTGCGGGCGGTGCCGTCCGCGGGACTCGGCTGGGGCCTGCTGCGCCACCTGCACCCCGAGGCGGGCCCCGCGCTGGCCGCGCTGCCCGTGCCCGACGTCCGCTTCGCCTATCTGGGCCGGTTCGCCGGGGACGACGCGGCCGGCGGCCGGCTCCTCGATTCCGGACCGGACGCGGTGCCGGTCGGCCACGCCCTGGAGATCGACGTCCTGGCCAGGGGCGCGGAGGACGCACCGCGCCTGGAGGCCACCTTCTCCTACGCGCGGGGCGTGCTCACCGAGGACGAGGTGCGCGAGCTGGTCCGGCTGTGGGCCGCGGAACTCGCCGCGCTCGTGACGGACACCGGCGACGGCGCGGACGCCGGCCACACGCCGTCCGACTTCCCGCTGGTCGACCTGGGGATCGATCAACTCACGCGAATGGAGCAGGAGTTGGACTTCGGGGACGACTTCGGTCTCGGCGACGAATCCGACGGCTTCGACGGCTTCGACAGCCACGACGGCTTCGGTGGCCACGACGGCTTCGGCGGCTTCGACGGCCTCCGGGACGGGGAGGCGGGACGGTGAACGCCCGAATACAGGACGTCCTGCCGCTGTCCCCGGCCCAGGAAGGACTCCTCTTCCACACGCTGCGGGAGCCGACGGGACCCGATCCCTATCTGGTGCAGGCCCGGTTCCGGATCGGCGCGGGCATCGAGCCGGAACGCGTCCGCGCGGCGGTGACGGAGCTGCTGCGGCGCCACCCCAACCTGCGGGCCTGCTTCCGCCACGAACGCCTCGAGAGGCCCGTGCAGATCATTCCGCACGCGGTACGGCTGCCCTGGCGGGGGGTCGACCTCACCGGTCTCGGCCCCGAGGAGACGGCCGGGCAGCTGCGACGGCTGCTGGCGGCGGACGCGGCCCGGCGCTTCGATCCCGCCCGGCCGCCCCTGCTGCGGGCCACCCTCGCCCGCCACGACAGTGGCGCCGAACTGCTGCTGACCTTCCACCACATCCTGCTCGACGGCTGGTCCATGCCGATCCTGGAGGCCGAGCTGGCCGCCCTGGTCGCGGGCCGCCCGCTGCCGCCCGCCGCCTCCTACCGCGACCACCTGGCCTGGCTGGCGCGGCAGGACCGGCACAAGGCGGAGGCGGCCTGGGCCGAGGCCCTCGCGGGCTTCGAACCCCCCGCGCCGCTCGCACCCCCGGAAACCGCCGCCACCGCCGACCACACCGCCGACGCGTCCCCCGACACCTCCGCCTCCGTCGACCGCGCCCGCGTCCACCTGCCCGCCGACGTGACCGCCGCCCTCGTCCGGCGCGCCGCGGAGACCGGCGTCACGCTCAACGTCGTCGTCCAGGCGGCCTGGGCGCTCGTCCTCGCCCGGACCACCGGCGCCCGTGACCTGGTCTTCGGCGCGGTCGTCTCCGGGCGCCCGCACGACCTGCCCGGCGTCGAGCGCATGGTGGGCCTGTTCGTCAACACGCTCCCGGTACGGGTCCGGCTGCGCACCGGCGAGAGCGCGGCCGAGCTGCTGGTCCGCCTCCAGGAGGAGCAGTCCCGGCTGGTCGAGTACCAGCACGCCCGGCTGGCCGACGTGCAACGCCTCGCGGGCGCGGGCGAGTTGTTCGACTCCGTGCTCGCCTTCGAGAACTTCCCGCAGCGCCGCGAGGACGAGCCGGGCCCCGACGAGGTGGTCCTGCACCAGGTCGCGGACGCCACCCACTACCCGGTGACGCTGACCGTCGCCGGCGGGGAACGGCTGTTGCTGTCGCTCGGCTGCCGTCGGGGCCTGCCGGCGTCCGCGCTGGCCGGCCGCATGGTCCGCGCCCTGGAGCAACTGGCCGGCGATCCGCACCGGCCGGTGGACCGCCTGGACGTCCTGCCGCCGCACGAGCGGCGCCGGCTGCTCGACCTGGCCACCGGCCCCGTGCGGCACGAGGCCCGGCCGGCCACCGTCACCGGCCGGTTCGCCGCGCAGGCCGCCCGCACCCCCGACGCCCCGGCCGTCGAGTCCGAGGAGGGGACGCTCACCTACGCGGCCCTGGACGCGGCCTCCGACGCCCTCGCCGCCCGCCTGATCGCGGCGGGCACGGCCCCCGGCGACACCGTCGCCCTCCTCATACCCCGCTCCCCGGCCGTGGTCGTGGCCCAACTGGCCGTCCTCAAGGCGGGCGCCTGCTGGCTCCCGCTGGACCCGGCCCAGCCCGCCGACCGGCTGGCCCGGCTGGCGCGGGCGGCACACGTCCGGCTGACACTGACCGCGCCACCGGACGGAGCGGCAAGGGACGGAGCGCCGTACCAACCGCCCTACGAGACACGGGTGCTGGACGTCCGGGAGGCCGGGCCGCTCGCCGTCCCGCCCCTGCCGCGGACCCATCCCGGCGCCCCCGCCTGCGTCCTGTACACCTCCGGCTCCACCGGCGAACCCAAGGGCGTCGTCGTCCCGCACCGCGCCGTCGCCGAGCTCGCCGCCGACGCCCGCTACCGGGGCGGTGCCCACCGCCGGGTGCTGGCGCACGCCCCCTACACCTTCGACTCGGCGACGTACGAGGTGTGGGTGCCGCTCCTGAACGGCGGCACGGTCGTCGTCGCGCCGCCCGGCCCCGTCACCCCCGGCGTGCTGCGCCGCGTGATCGCCGGGCGGGGGATCACCGCGCTGTTCCTCACCCCCGAACTCCTGCGCACGGTCGCCGAGATCGCGCCGGACGCACCGGCCGGGCTCAGCGAGATCTGGGCGGGCGGCGATGTGCTGGACCCCGCCGCCGTGGCCCGTCTGCGGGCGCACTGTCCGGGCGTCACCGTCGTCAACGGATACGGCCCCACCGAGACGACCGTCTTCGCCACCGCCCACACCACCGGCGGCGGCCCCGGCGCGATCCCCGTCGGCCGCCCGCTGGACAACACCCGCGCCTACGTCCTGGACGGCCTGCTGCGCCCGGTGCCCGAGGGCGGCACCGGCGAGCTGTACCTGGCCGGGACCGGTCTCGCCCACGGCTATCTGGGCCGCCCGGCCGAGACCGCGGGGCGCTTCGTCGCCGACCCCTACGGGCCGCCGGGCAGCCGCATGTACCGCACCGGCGACCTGGCGGCATGGCGCGGCGACGGCGCCCTCGGCTTCCGGGGCCGCGCCGACGACCAGCTCAAGGTGCGCGGTGTGCGCATCGAACCGGCCGAGGTGGAATCCGTCCTCGCCGGCTGTCCGGGGGTACGGCGGGCGGTCGTCGCCGCCCGCCCGGACGCCACCGGCGGCAAACGGCTGGCCGCCTGGCTGGTGCCGGAGCCGGACACCGGCGCGGGATGGCCCGAACTCCTCGCCTCGGTGCGTGAGTTCGCCGCCCTCCGGCTCCCCTCCCACCACATCCCCTCCGTATGGGCCCGGATCGATGCCGTACCGCTCACCCGGCACGGCAAGACGGACCGCGCCGCACTGCCCGAACCGGCCGGCGCCGCGGCCGGCGGCCCTGCCACCCGCGCCCCGCGCGACGAGCGCGAACGGCACCTGTGCGCCCTGTTCGCGGACATCCTCGGCGACCCCGCCGTCCACCCGGACACCGACTTCTTCGCGGCCGGCGGCCACTCCCTGACCGCGCTGCGCCTGGCCGCCAGGGCCGGGGTGCCGCTCGCCGCCCTGTTCGCCGCCCCGACCCCGGCCCGGCTCGCCGCCCGCACCGCCCCCGTCCCCGCACCCGGCGCCGACCTGGCCCCGCTGCTCACCCTCCGGCCGGGCACGGGCACCCCTCTCTTCTGCGTCCACCCCGCCCTCGGCCTCGGCTGGTCCTTCGCCGCCCTCCTCCCGCACCTGCACCCGGACCGCCCGGTGCACGCCTTGCAGAGCCCCGCGCTCGCCGGGCACGCACTCCCGTCCACCCTCACCGAGCTGGCCGGGATGTACACCGAGCGGATCCGCGCCCTGGTGCCCGAGGGGCCGTACGCCCTGCTGGGCCGCTCCTTCGGCGGCCTCGTCGCCCAGGAGATCGCCGTACGGCTGCGCGCGGCCGGACAGGAGGTGCGGCTGCTGGGCGTGCTGGACACGATGCCCCAGGCGCCCGGCACGCCCCGGCTGCCGGCGGACGTCACCGAGCGGGAGACGCTGCGGGTGCTGCTCAACGCCCACGCTCCGGGGCGCCCGCTGCCCCCCGCGCCCTTCGGTCGCGCCGAGGCGTTCGCGGTGGTCCGCGACGGGGACAGTCCGCTCGCCGCCCTCGACGACCGGGTGCTGCACGCGATGACCGACGCGGGCAACCAGCACATCCACCTCTCCCGCGCCTGGCGCCCGTCCCGCTACGACGGCACCCTCACGCTGTTCTCCGCGACCCACCGGGCCCACGTCGGCACCGCGGAGAAGGCCGCGGCCTGGCGGCCCGTGGCCGCCGCCCTCGACGTCCACGAACTCGCCTGCGCCCACAGCCAGGTACTCCAGCCCGACCCGGCGGCACGCGTCGCCGCGGTCCTCGAATCCACCCTCCGGGGGAGCGAACGATGACCCACGACACCCCTGCCCTCGTCCCGCCGGCCTCCGACGAGGCGTACGAGTTCCCCGTCTCCGACGCGCAGAGCCGGCTGCTCGTCCTCGACCAGCTGCATCCGGGCACCGCGCAGTACAACGTGCCCGCGGCCTTCGCCGTCACCGGCCCCTTCGACCTCGCCGCGTTCGGCCGCGCCCTCGATCTGCTGGTCGCCCGGCACGAGGCGCTGCGCACCGTCTTCCGCACCGCCCCGGACGGCACCCAGACCCAGCTGGTACGGGCCGCCGGGACCGCCGCGCTCACCGTCGTGCACGGGGTGCCGGCCGACCGGTCGGACACCCTGCTGCGGCAGGAGGCCGCCCGCCCCTTCGACCCGGCCACCGGACCCCTGCTGCGCTGCACGGTGCACGCCCTCGACGACGGCACCCACCGGATCCTGCTCGTCGCCCACCACCTGGTCTGCGACGGCTGGTCGCTCGGCATCGTGCTGGACGAACTGGGCGCCGCCTACCGGGACGAAGCGGCCGGCGGAGTGCACAGCCCACCGGGCCCACCGCTCCAGTTCCCGGACTACGCCGTCTGGCAGCGCGGACGCCAGGCGGCGGGGGAGCACGAGAGCGCCGTACGGCACTGGGTCCAGACCCTGCGGGGTGCCCCGGCCACCCTGGAGCTGCCCGCCGACCGGCCGCGGCCCGCGGTGCGCGGCACGGACGGCGCCGCCGCGCGCTTCCTGCTGCCGGCCGCCACCCGGACCCGGCTCGCCGAGGCCGCGGCGGCCTGCGGGGCGACGCCCTTCATGGCGCTGTTCGCCGCCTACGCCGCCTTCCTCGCCCGGCTGAGCGGTCGCACCGACCTCGTCATCGGCTACCCGGTGTCCGGCCGCGAGCACCCCGACCTCCAGCACACCGTCGGCATGCTCGCCAACACCCTCGCCCTGCGCGTCGACGCGAGCGGCGACCCTTCCTTCCGGGAGCTGACCACACGGATCCGCACCGCCCTGCGCGCCGCCGCCGCGCACCAGGACGCCCCGTTCGAGGCGGTGGTGGACGCCCTCGCTCCGGTCCGCGAGAGCGGCCACGACCCGGTCGTGCAGGTCGTCTTCTCCTACGACGACGACACCGCCCTCACCCTCGACCTGGCAGGCGCCGAGACCCGGCGGCTCGAACTCGTCCTGGACACCGCCAAGTTCGACTTCCATCTGCACGTGGAACGCTGGGGGGAGGAGCTGGCCGCCCAGTTCATCCACCGCAGCGACCTGTTCGAGGCGGCGACGGTACGCCGCTGGGCCGGCACCTTCACCGGCCTCCTGGACGGCCTGCTCGCCGACCCCGACGCCCCGCTGTCCGGCCTCGCCGCGGTCGGGGAGGAGGAACGGCGCCTGCTCGTCGCGCAGAACGACCGCCTGGCCGAGGCCGCCCCCGCCGACCGCCTGGTCCCCGACCTGATCGCCGATGCCGCCGCCGCCCGCCCGGACGCCACCGCGCTCGTGCACGGCACGCGGCGGCTCACCTACCGCCGACTCATCCGCGAGACCGACGCGTTGGCGGCCCGGCTGCGCGCCGCCGGGGTCCGCCCCGGCCGCCGGGTCGGACTGCTCCTGCCCCGCTCGGCCGACCAGGGCATCGCCGCCCTCGCGGTGCTGCGCGCGGGCGGCGCCTACGTGCCGCTCGACGGGGCCCACCCGGACGACCGGCTGCGCTACATGCTCGACTGCTCCGGCACCGCGCTGCTGCTGACCGCCGAGGCCACCGCCGAGCGGGCCGCGGCGTTCGGCGTGCCCACCCTGCGCGTCGACCGCGCCGACCCGGCCGAACCGCCGCCCGTCGCCGACGGCCCGGCACCCGGCCCCCGCGACCTCGCCTACGTCCTGTTCACCTCCGGCTCCACCGGCCGCCCCAAGGGCGTGGCCGTCGAACACCGCTCCCTGGTCAACCTGACCGCGGCCGTGCGCCACTCCTTCCCGGTGACGGCCGCCGACCGGGTGCTCCAGTTCGTGGCGTTCGGCTTCGACGTCGCCGTGTCCGACCTCTTCTTCCCCTGGGTCGCGGGCGCCGAACTGCACGTCCCCGCCGAGGACGAACGGCTCGGCGAGGCCCTGCTGCACCGGCTGCGCGACTCCCGTATCACCTACGTGTTCCTGCCCCCGTCCGCCGCCATGCTGCTGCCCGCCATCGAGGGCCGGCTCCCCGACCTGCGCACCATCGCGGTCGGCGGCGAGGCCTGCCCCGCCGAACTCGTGACCCGGCTGCACGAGGAGGGCCGGCGGATCGTCAACGCCTACGGCCCCAGCGAGGTCTCCGTCTACTCGCACACCGCCGAGCTGACCCCCGGCGAACCCGTCGTACTCGGCCGCTCGGTCGCGGGCAGCCGCGCCTACGTCCTGGACGAGCGGCTGCGCCCCGTCCCGGTCGGCGTCACCGGCGAGATCTACATCACCGGCGCCGGACTCGCCCGCGGTTACATCGGGCAGCCCGGACTGACCGCCGAGCGGTTCGTCGCCGACCCGTACGGCGCCCCCGGCGCCCGCATGTACCGCAGCGGCGACCTCGGCCGCCTCGACGCGGACGGCGTGCTGACCTATCTGGGCCGCGGCGACCTCCAGGTCAAGCTGCGCGGGGTACGCATCGAACTGGGCGAGATCGAGTCGCTGCTGGCCGCACACCCGGACGTGCGCGTCGCGGCGGCCACCGTGCGCGGCACCGGCGAGGACCAGCGGCTCGCCGCCTACCTGGTGTGCCGCGACGCGGCCGCCCCGCCCGCCGACGACGCCCTGCGCGCCCATCTCGCCGAGCGGCTGCCGGCCTTCATGGTCCCCGAGGTGTTCGTCCGCCTCGCGGAACTGCCGCTGAACGGCAACGGCAAGGTCGACCGCGCCCGGCTGCCCGAACCGGCGGTCACCCGCCGGGGCCCGGCGGCGCGGACGACGGCCGCGGGGACCGCGACCGAACGCCTGGTCGCGGACGTCTGGGCCCGCGTCCTGACCATGGACCGGGTCGGCGTCCACGACAACTTCTTCGAGCTGGGCGGCAATTCGGTCCGCCTGCTGCGCGTCCTGTCCGCCCTGCGCGACGCCGGCGCGGACGGCGGGCTCACCCTGGTCGACCTGTTCCGCCACCCCACCGTCGCCGCCCTCGCCGCCCGCCTCGACGAGGCCGGCGCGGCGGAGCACGCCGACCCCGCCGACGCCGCCGCCCGCGGCCGTGACCGACACCAGCGGCGCACCGCCGCCCGAGACCTCCGCACCCGGAAAGGCACCCTCCGATGACCGACACCGCAGCCTCCGAGACCCTCGACTCCGCCATCGCCGTCATCGGCATGAGCGGCCGCTTCCCCGGCGCCCCCGACCTCGGCGCGTACTGGCGCAACCTCCTCGCCGGGACCACCTCCATCACCGACTTCACCGAGGCGCAGCTCCTCGCCGACGGCGCCGACCCGGACGAGGTCCGGGGCCCCGACTACGTGCCCGCCAAGGGCGTCCTCGCCGACGCCGACCGCTTCGAGGCCGGCCTGTTCGGCTTCCACCGCACCGAGGCCGCCGCCCTCGACCCGCAGCACCGGCTGCTGCTGCAGACCGCCTGGGCCGCCCTGGAGGACGCCGGCCACGACCCGCTCGCCGCCCCGTCCCGCACCGGTGTCTACGTGGGCGGCGGCGTCACCGAGCACATGCTGGCCGCCCAGACCGATCCCGCCCTCGCCGCGCGGATCGGCGCGCTCCAGGTGCGCATCCTCACCGACCGGGAGTTCCTCGCGCCCTGGATCTCCTACCGTCTCGGTCTGGACGGGCCGAGCCTCACCGTGCAGACCGCCTGCTCCACCTCCCTGACCGCGGTCCACCTGGCCTGCCAGGCGCTGCTGCTCGGCGACTGCGACACCGCGCTGGCGGGCGGCGTCGCCGTCGACACCGTCCGCGCCCGCGGCTACGTCCACTACCAGGGCGGGATCTTCTCGCCCGACGGCCGCTGCCGCCCCTTCGACGAGGCGTCCGGCGGCACCGTGCCCGGAAACGGCGTCGGCGTGGTCGTCCTGCGCCGCCTCGCCGACGCCCTCGCCGACGGCGACCCGGTGCGCGCCGTCATCCGGGGCAGCGCCGTCACCAACGACGGCGCCGGCCGCGTCGGCTTCACCGCCCCCGGCGTCGACCAGCAGACCGCCGCCATCGTGGAGGCGTGGACGACGGCGGGCCTGGACCCGGCCGACGCCCAGTACCTGGAGGCACACGGCACGGCCACCACGCTCGGCGACCGGATCGAGGCGACCGCCGCGACCGCCGCGTTCAAGGGCGCCCTCGGTACCGGCGCCATCGGCCTGGGCTCGGTGAAGGCGAACATCGGCCACCTGGACGCGGCGGCGGGCGTGGCCGGGCTCATCAAGACCGTCCTGATGCTGGAGCACGCCGTCATCGCGCCGACCGCCGGGGCGGGCCGGCCGCACCCCGAACTCGGCCTGGAAGGCTCGCCGTTCCACCTCGTCACCGAGGCCGAGCCCTGGCCCGAGCCCGACTACGGCCCCCGCCGGGCCGGCGTCAGCTCGGTCGGCATCGGCGGCACCAACGTGCACGTCGTGCTGGAGGAGGCACCGCCCGCCGAGCGGGGCACGGCGGCGCCGGGGCCCGAGGTGCTGCTGCTGTCGGCCCACACCGAGGACGCCCTGCGGGCCCTGGCCGGCCGGCTCGCCGGCGCGCTGCGCGCCCCGGACGCCCCCAGCCTCGCCGACACCGCCCACACCCTGCGCTTCGGCCGCACCCCGCTCGCCGTCCGCGCTTACGTCCTGGCCGCCGACCGCGACCAGGCGGCGGACCGCCTCGACGCACTGGCGGCGGGCGGCACGGCGCCTGTCCTGGACGGCCCGGACGGCGCGGGCGGCGCGGACCGGCTGCGCGCCATCGGCGAGGCGTGGCTGCGGGAGCAGGAGCTGCCCTGGCCCGGCCGGGGCCGCCGGGTCTCGCTGCCGACGTACCCGTTCGGCGGGGAGCACTACGGGGCGCTCGGCCTGGGCACGGCCCGCACCACGCGGGAACCGGCGTCCGCCGAGCCGGAGGCCGCGGAGCCGGCCGCACCGGAACCGGTGTCCCGCGAAGAGACCGTCCGCGCCCTCCTCCTGGAGACCCTCGGGCTCGACGACACCGCCGATCCGGGCATGACGTACTTCGCCGCGGGCGGTGACTCCCTCGCCGCCGTCCACCTCGTGGGCTGCCTGCGCGACGACTTCGGCATCGACGTGCCGCTCACGCTGTTCCTGGAGGAACTGGCGCTGGACGAGCTGGCCCGGCGGATCGTGGCGGCAGGGGAGCCCGACGACGCGCTGGACGCGCTGCTCGGCGAGTTCGAGAGCGCGTGAGGGGTCGCAGGGGAGTGAGGCCGTAAGGCCGTAACGGGGCATGGGAAAGGGGCCGGTGGCGATCACCGGCCCCTTTCCCATGCCCTCACGCGGAGACGCGGGCCGAGCCCAGCACCCCGGCCACATAGGCCAGATGGTCGTCCAGGAAGAAGTGCCCGCCGGGCAGCACATGCGTGCTGAACGGCCCCTGCGTCTCCCGCTCCCAGGCCGCCACCTCCGCCACCGGCACCCGCGGATCGGCGTCCCCCGTCAGCGCGATGACCGGGCAGCGCAGCCGGGGGCCGGGCCGGTAGGAGTAGGCGGCCAGCATCGCGTAGTCGGCGCGCAGGGCGGGCAGCACCAGCTCCAGCAGCATCGGGTCGGCCAGCAGACCGTCGTCCGTGCCGGCCAGCAGCCGCAGCTCCGCCAGCAGTTCCGCGTCCGACGGCGACCCCTGCCAGCGCGGGACGAACGGCAGCGAGGGACCGCCGCGTCCCGACACGAACAGGGCCGCGGGCGTCCGGCCCCGCGCCTGCAGCGCACGGGCCGTCTCGAACGCCACCAGCGCGCCCATGCTGTGCCCGAACAGCACGAGCGGCCGCCCCGCCGGATCCGCGGGCAGCGCCTCCAGCACGGCGGCCACGACGTCCTCGATCCGCTCGGCGAACGGCTCCGTGAAGCGGTCGTGGCGGCCCGGATACTGCACCACCAACGGCTCCAGCGGGCCGGCGACCGCGGCCGACAGGGGATGGTAGGCGGCGGCCGCACCACCCGCGTGCGGGAAGCACAGCAGGCGGGCGGCGGCATCGGGGGCGGGGTGGAAACGCCGTATCCAGTCGTCCATCGAAGTCCCTCTCTGTTCTCGGCAGCAACGGGCCGGGCCCCGCGCCGGTCGTCCCGGCTCGGGGCCCTGTCTCGTCCTGTCCGCGGCTCATTCCGCCGCGGCCATCCAGCTCTCCAACTGCTCCAGGGTCGTCTCGGGATCGGCGACGAGCACGTTCAGCTGGTCGTCGTGCGGGTTGAGGGTGACGACGGCGGGGCAGCGGTGGCAGCCCTCGACGCCGACCTGGTTCCACCACTTGCAGTGCGGACGCAGGTGACACCGTGGTACGGCCCGCGGTTCGGCCTCGGCCTTCGCCGGTACGGCCCGCATGCGCTCGATGAGCCCGCACGCCGTGCCCACCCGGTTCGCGCACTCCGATGTGCAGTGCGAGGCGAACCGCAGCACCCGGTTGGGCGCGATGCCCTCCGGGATGCTGCCCAGGACCTCCGCCGCCGGGACCGGATCGGCGAGGTACACGACCTCGCCGCCGTCTCCGGAGCGGACGCCGAGGACCACGCTCTCCGGGCGGCTCGCGTCGCCGGAGGGACACCAGTCGAGGGGCCGCTGCGCCCCGGAACCGTCCACGGTGCTCACCCCCGCCGGCCTAGCAGTCCGGGCGCACGATGTCGGCGCCGGCGACGGACTTGGTGCCGAGCATCACCATGCCGCCGACGACCCCGTCGCTGACGACGCCGTGCTCCTTCTCGGCCGCGACGGCCTTGGCGATGCTCGCCGACAACTGCTCGTGCGAGGTGATCCGCTCGGGCCGGGTGGCCGCCGCCGCGGGCACGCTGCCCGCCGCCGCGAGCCCGCCGACCAGCGCCGCGGCCACGGCCGCCGTACGAAGTCCCTTGTTCATGTGTGTCCCTTCCCAAGTCGCCCACTGGCTGACGTACTTGACGCTAGAACCACCGCCGCCGCCCGACCGGCGGCCGGGGCGGCAGCTTCGGGGAGACACCGCGGGGACGACGGCACCCGGCGGCCGGGCGCCGTCCCGCCTCACGGGTGGCGCACGCCGGGGGCGCCCGCGTATCCCGGCGCCGGGTACGGGGCGGGGTCGGCGACCCAGCCGGACAGCAGGACCAGGCGGGAGTCGCGGTCGACGGCGAGGAAGGCGAAGGGGCGGTCGAAGGCGACGCGTACGACGGTGGTCTCGTAGCGGTACTGCGGCGGCGCGCCGCCGGGAGCCATGGCCACGGCCGTCACCGCCGCCGCGCGGAAGCCGAGCGCGCCGAAGCGGGTCACGGCCGACTGCCGGGCCTCCGAGACGGTCAGCGGGTGGGCGCTCACGCCGGGGAAGTGGCCGAGGCGCGCGTCGGTGGCGGAGCGCAGCCCGAACAGCTCCGGCAGGGCCAGCAGATCGTGGTCCGCGCGCACCTCGTACGCCACCGTCCGCACGTCCAGCGACGTCGGCTCCGGAGCGAGGGCCTGCTCCTTCTCCACCCGCAGTCCGGGCCCGACCTCGCCGTACGGCAGGGCACCGCCCGGCGTGAGCGCGAGGGCGCGCTCCACCACGGCCACACCCGCGGCGATGACCTGGCCCGGCGTCATGCGCTCCTCGCCGAGTACCAGATGGACGTCGATGCCGTTGTCGCCGGGGACCGTCAGCGCCGTGACGAAGCCGTGCCGGGTGCCGGCCACGCCGACCCGGTCCGGGCGCACACTGCGCCGGTGCAGCCCGCGCAGGGTACGGCCCTGCCAGGGGCCCGCCGCCGGGGTGAGCGGCTGCTCGGTGAAGGGCTGGCGCCAGGTGGTGTGCAGGGCGAGCGCGCCCGCCAGCACCATCCGCGTCTGCCGGTTCAGCGTCACCGGCATCCGCTCGACCAGGCCGCCGGTGCGCTCCGCCGCCCAGCGGTCCAGGCGCTCCTGGGCGGTGACGAGGTCCTCCCCGAACACGCCGTGCGCGCCCGGCGGCAGCGCGGCCGACCACTCCTCGCGCAACGGCAGGTCCGCCTGCGTCCACAGGCCGAGCGCCGCGTCCAGGCCGGACACCGAGCCCAGGGCCGCGAGCAACTCCCGCGCGAGGGCGCCCGCTTGCTCCGCGGGCACGCCGAGCGCGCCGGCCAGCTCCTGCCGGGCGGGGCCCGCGGCGCCGTCCGCGAGGAGGGCCAGCAGGGGCCAGACCCCGGCGGCGGAGAACGCCGTGCCGCCCCGCGCGAGGGAGCCCCACCGCGCGGTGAGTCCGTTCACCGTGCGTACGACGGTGCCGTCGACCCCGTTCCCCAGCCTCAATTCCGCCCCCTGTGTCCCGCTTACCTGCGACAAGTCGTACGAGGCACGGTACCGGTGTTCCCGGACTGCCGTTCGGGTGGCCGGAGTTGTCCGGGGCGCTCGGCAGGTGTGAAAGGGGGCGCGAGCGGGGCAGAAGGTGCTGGGTGGCGGGCTGCCCGCCCGCTTTCATCACTTCGGGTGATTCTCTGGCCTTTGCTTGCATGGCTCAACCGACGGTTGCCACGCTGTTGCTGTCTGTACAACCTGATGGGAGCGGCCAGTGACATTCGGTGAGCAGCCGGCCTACCTGCGCGTCGCGGGTGATCTCCGCAAGAAGATCGTCGACGGTTCACTGCCGCCCCACACCCGGCTCCCCTCCCAGGCCCGCATCCGCGAGGAGTACGGCGTCTCGGACACCGTCGCCCTGGAGGCCCGCAAGGTTTTGATGGCCGAGGGGCTGGTCGAGGGCCGCTCCGGCTCCGGGACGTACGTGCGCGAGCGGCCCGTGCCGCGCCGGGTCTCCCGCTCCGGGTACCGCCCGGCCGGCGGCGCCACCCCCTTCCGGCAGGAGCAGGCCGACGCCGCGGTGCGCGGCACCTGGGAGTCCAGCAGCCGGCAGACCGAGGCCGGCGCCGCGATCGCCGAGCGGCTCGGGATCGAGGCCGGCGAGCGGGTCATGCGCACCAAGTACCTGTTCCGCGAGGCCGGTGAGCCGATGATGCTCTCCACCTCCTGGGAACCCCTCGCGGTCACCGGCCGCACCCCGGTGATGCTGCCCGAGGAGGGGCCGCTCGGCGGGATGGGCGTGGTCGAGCGCATGCGGGCCATCGACGTGATCGTGGACAACGTCACCGAGGAGGTCGGCGCGCGCCCCGGTCTCGCCGAGGAACTGCATCTCCTCGGCGGCGTCCCCGGCCATGTCGTCCTGGTCGTCCAGCGCACGTACTACGCCTCCGGGCGCCCGGTGGAGACCGCGGACGTGGTGATCCCGGCGGACCGGTACCGGGTCGCGTACCACCTGCCGGTGCGCTGACGGCCGCACCGCGTGCCGTACGCGTGTCGTACGCCGCCTCGCGCGCCGCGGAGTGAGGTAGCGCACACCCCCCTCCCGCCCGGCGGGCGTTCGCGCCGGTGACGGCGGCTCACCTGCCCCGCGGCGGCTGCCCTGGCCCGGTCGTCTGCGCAGGTGGGCGCCGTTTCCCGGAGGGGGTGGCCGCCACCCTGCCCGAGGGCGCGTTCGCGCTCGCGCGCCCCCGCCGGTCTGACGGCTTGCGTACCTCTTTGTGAAAATCCGTATTCGCTGCGTAAAGGTTGGGCGTACGCTCGGGCATATGCGTAGTGCGGTTTCCTTAGGCGGGGCCCGGCAAGGGTCCGGGACGGGATGGGGGTCCCGTGGTGCCGGAAAGGGTGAAGGGCGCGATGGGGGCGGAGCGGACCATGAGTGAGGGCACGGCTTCCCTGCCCTGGATCGTCATACGGCAGGACGACAACGGCAATCGCTACCGCGTCGGCCGGTACGCGACCCGTGCCGAGGCGCAGAAGATCGCCGACAGCTTCCGGGACCACGGGCACGAGCAGCTCTACATGGTCGAGCGGCTCGGGCAGAACGGGCAGAACGGGTAGGGCGGGGACGGCGGCCGCGACTGACCGGCGCCGCCGCACTCCGCGGAGCCTCGCGTAGGCTCCGCTCCATGACGCCCATGACGGAACGGACCGTGGTGGTCGGTGCCGCCCTGCTCGACGGCGGTCGTCTGCTCGCCGCGCGCCGCAGCGCGCCCGCCGACCTGGCCGGACGCTGGGAGCTGCCCGGCGGCAAGGTCGAGCCGGGGGAGCGGCCCGAGCACGCCCTGGTGCGCGAACTGCGCGAGGAACTCGGTGTGGACGCCGAGACGGTGGCGCGCGTGCCCGGCGAGTGGCCCCTGCGCGAGCCGTACGTCCTGTGGGTGTGGACCGCCCGGCTGCGCCCCGGCTCACCCGCGCCCCGGCCCCTCCAGGACCACGACGAGCTGCGCTGGCTGGCCCCGGCCCGGCTGTGGGACGTGCCGTGGCTGGAACAGGACGTACCGGCGGTGCGGGAGGTCGAGGCGCGGATGGCGGCGCAGACGCACTGAGCCGGACTCCCGCCCCCGCGCCTTCCGGCGCCGTCGGGCCGGGTACGCCGTTCGACCACACTTCGGCGGTCCGGGCGGTACTGGCCATCGCTTACCGGGTATGTGCCCATTAACCCCACGAAATCGGACAGCTCGCGGCCTGGGAAGTGATCGGCGTGATCGACACCGATGGCGACTGCGCCGAGTGGACCTTTCCCGCGGAACCGGGCGCCGTGCGCAGCGCCCGGACCGCGGTCCGCGGCCAGTTGCACGGCTGGGACCTCGACTGCGTCGCCGACCTCGCCGCGCTGCTGGTGAGCGAGCTGGTCACCAACTCGCTGCGCCACGCCACCGGACCGATCGGGGTACGGCTCGTCCGGCCGGCCGGCGCCGACGGCTCCCTGCTGGTCGAGGTCTCCGACCCGCTTCCCGACCCGCCGCGCGAGCGCGTCGCCCGGCCCGAGGACGAGAGCGGACGCGGACTCCAGCTGCTCGCCGGGTCCTCGCGCCGCTGGGGCACCCGGCCCGGCACGAGCGGAAAGACCGTCTGGTTCGAACTCGCCGTGCCGGAATGACACCGCCGGGGGCGCACCGGGGTGGCGCGGGGGTGTCCGGGGTGAGGCAGGGGCGCCCGAGGGGGCGGAGGGGGGTGTACAGCGGCCGCCGTACGGTCCACCGCGTGACCCCGGCTCGCGGACGGCCCCGGAGCGGGGGGTTCGAGGCCGTGTTCCCTGGTTAGAAGAGTGGAAGTGCGATCGCGGAGCGGTCCGAAAAACGTCTGGACCGAGCTGTGATCGTGAACACCGTGTCGCGCGGCGCCGTAGTGCTGGATACTGCGGGCAGCCGCCCCCGGTGACCGGTGCCGGGTGCGGTGAGCTGGAGGGGACGGTTCGCGTGAGCGAGATACCAGCGAAGGCCACGGAGTCCGAGGACCCGTCGGACGGCGCGAGGGAGCAGACCGCCGCGGGTGCGGCGGCGACCGGTGGCGCCCTGTGGCAGAGCAGTCCGCCCGGCTCCATGTACGACTACATAAAGGTGGCCTCCTTCTCCATCGGCCCCGACGGCCTGGTGGAGCAGTGGAGCCTGCGGGCCGAGCAGCTGTTCGGCATCCCGGCCGCGCGCGCCGTCGGCATGGACCCCATCGAGGCGTTCATCGACCCCGACCTGCGGGAGCAGGGCCAGCGCAAGATGGCGGAGATCCTCGACGGGCGCGAGTGGACCGGTGTCGTGCCCTTCCGGATGCCGGAGCCGCCGCAGGGCGGGCGCGGCGCGGACGGTCTGGCCGAGGTCTATGTGATGCCCACCCGCACCGCGGAGGGCGAGAAGGCGGCCGTCTGCATCGTCGTCGACGTCCGTACCTTGCGCAGGATCGAGACCGATCTCGCCGCTTCCCAGGCGATATTCGGACAATCCCCCTTCGGTTTCCTGCTGCTCGACTTCGACCTGCGGGTGCGCCGCGTCAACCAGCGGTTCGCCAACGTCTTCGGCGGCGCCCCGGACGACCACCGGGGCAAGGGCGTGTTCGACTATCTGCCGCGCGCCGAGGCCGAGCGGGTCTCGGCGACGCTGCGGCGGGTCCTGGAGAGCGGCGACCCGGTCACCGACATGCACGTCACCGGGCATGTACCGGGCTCCGAGGAGCGCCGGCACTGGTCCGTCAACCTCTATCGCGTGCACAGCGGCAGCGGCCGGCCCATCGGTGTCGCCTGGCTCGCCACCGACGTCACCTCCCGCCGTGCCGCCGCCCGCGAGGCCGCCGCGGCCCGGCGCAACCTGGCGCTGCTCAACGAGGCGGGGGCGCGGATCGGCAACTCCCTGGACCTGGAGACCACGGCGCGCGAACTCCTCGACGTCGTCGTCCCCGGCTTCTGCGACCTGGCCACCGTCGACCTCTACCAGGGGCTGCTGACCGGCGACGAGACCCCGCCCGGCATGGCCGACGGCAGCGCGGAGCTGCGCCGGGTCGCCATCGCCAGCGCGGTCGCGGACGCGCCCGCCGGACGCGCCAGCGAGACCGTCAAGGTCGGTGCCGTACACCACTTCCCCTTCAACTCGCCCTGCGCCGACGCCCTGCGCACCGCGCGGCCGCGGGCGGTGCCGGCACAGGAGGGGAGCCTCGTGCAGTCCACGCTCGCCGTGCCGATGGTCGCGCACGACACGGTGGTGGGGCTCGTGCGGTTCTCGCGGACCAAGGGCAGCGAGCCGTTCGGCGAACGGGACCGGGACCTCGCGGTGGAACTGGCGGCGCGCGCCGCCGTCTGCATCGACAACGCGCGGCTGTACCGCCGGGAGCACGAGCGGGCGCTGATCCTCCAGCGCTCCCTGCTGCCGCCCGGCGATCCCGAGGCGTCCGGGCTGGACATCGCCTGCCGCTATCTGCCCGGCAACGCGGCGACCGAGGTCGGCGGCGACTGGTTCGACGTCATCGAACTGCCCGGCCACCGCACGGCGCTGGTGGTGGGCGACGTGATGGGGCGCGGGCTGCGGGCCGCGGTCGCGATGGGCGAACTGCGCACGGCCGTACGGACGCTGGCGCTGCTCGATCTCGAACCGGCCGAGGTGCTCTCCGCGTTGGACGAGATCGCACGGGGACTGGGCACACCGGGGGGCGTGCAGCAGGCGACGCGTACGGCGCGGCAGTCCAGGGACGCCGATCTGTCGGAGGTGTACCTCGCGACCTGCGTGTACGCCGTGTACGACTCGGTGACCCGGCGATGTACGTTCGCCAACGCGGGCCATCTGCCGCCGGTGCTGGTCGAGCCGGGCGAGCCCGCGCTGATGCTGGACGTGCCGCCCGGAATGCCGCTCGGGGTAGGCGGCGAGCCCTTCGAGGAGGTGGAGGTCGAACTCCCCGAGGGCGCGCTGCTCGCGCTGTACACGGACGGTCTGGTGGAGTCCCGCGACCATCCGCTGGACGAGGGGCTGCACGCGTTCGTCGGCGCGCTCACCGATCCCGCGCAGCCGCTGGAGGACGTGTGCGACCACGTCCTCAACACCCTCGACACGCACCACGGCGAGGACGACATCGCGCTGCTGATGGCCCGCGTGCAGGGGCTGCCGGCCGGGTCCGTCGGCGACTGGACGCTGCCGCGGGAGCCGCGCAGCGTCGGGCGGGCGCGGGAGCACGCCCGCGCACAACTGCTCGGCTGGGGCCTGGAGACGCTGGTCGACACGACGGAGCTGCTGGTCAGCGAGCTGGTCACCAACGCGCTGCGGTACGGCGAGGGGGAGATCAGGCTACGGCTGCTGCTGGACCGGACGCTGGTGTGCGAGGTGTGGGACGGCGGGCTGGTCCAGCCCCGGCGCCGGCGGGCCCGCGACACCGACGAGGGCGGCCGGGGGCTGCAACTGGTGCAGTTGCTCAGCGCGGCCTGGGGCTCCCGGCGCACGCCCCGCGGGAAGACGGTGTGGTTCGAACTGCCGCTGCCGGGAGCGGACGCCCCCCTCACGGACCCGGCGGAGGCACTGCTGAGCCTGTTCTGACGGCCCCTTCCGCCCGTGTCGCCCGGCCGGGCGCCGCGTCTTCGCCCCCGGTACCGGGCAACTCCCGGCGCGGCGCGCTACGTCCGCGTCCCGCCATGGCGCCGCCCCCGTGTCGCCGGGCCCCCGAACGCGGCCGGCGGGCCCCCGTCGGGGTCCTCGGCGAGCAGGATGCCGCCGAGGACGGCGCCGGGCAGGCCGCTCGTGACGGAGTCGGCGTAAGGGGTGCCGTGGGCGCGGACATCGCGTTCGGCGAGGTCGCGGGCCTCGCGGGCGGCGGTGTCGGCCTCGAAGGCGGTGCTGGTGCCCAGGGCCAGGGTGCGGGCCGCCTCCGACAGGAGGGCGCGGGCCGGAGCGCCCACGGCGCCGCGGTGCACCGTGACGAAGTCGTCGGCCTCGTCCAGCGAGGCGTGCGCGGCGAGGAGCGCCGCCGTGTCCAGGACACCGGAGCGGCCCGCGTCGAGCCGGTCGGCGGCACGGGTGATCCGGCGCAGCGCGTCCAGCGGGTCGTACGGGAGGGCACCGGTCAACTCCTCCCGTACGGCGGCCAGTACACCGTCCGCGTGGGCCAGCCGGGCGTTCAGCGCGCCGGCCGCCGGGGCGGCGCGGGAACGTCCCCGCCGGGCCGCCGCCAGCTCCGCCTCCGCGCCGGTCAGGGCCGCCGGTACCAGCGCCGCGGCCTCCCGCAGCCGGGCGGCGAGCCGCTCCACACCGCTCACCAGGGTCTCGGCCTGGGCCACGGCACCCTCCGCGGCGCGCAGGTTCCGGGCCGCGTGGTCGCCGTCGGCGGCCTCGACGCACCGGCGGGTCTCGTCGAGGCGGCCGGTGGCGAACAGCAGGCGGTCCTCGGCCTGTTCGACCGATCCGGCGACGGGGCCGGTGGCCGAGGGCGCGTACCGCTCCCGCAGCGCCGCGAGGGTCGTCCGGGCGGCCACCGCGCGCACCGCCAGCTCCCGGAGCCTGCTCTCCGCCACGTCCAGCGCGGCGCCGGCGCCCGGACCCTCCAGCCCCCGCGCCTGGTCGAGGGCCGCGGCCTCGGCGTCCAGCCGCCGCCCGGCCTCCGCGCACCGCCCGATCACCCCGGCCAACGCCTGCCGCCGTGCCCCCGCCGCCGCGGGCAGCCCCTGCTCGTACCTCCGCCACATCGCGAACGCCGCCACCAGTTCGGCTTCCGCCGCACGCAGGGCACGCACGAAGGGCGCGGTTCCGCTCTCCGCCCCGCCCCCGGCGATTCCCCGCCCGAGAGGGCCGGCCTCCTGCGTCCGGACCCGCCGGAAACGCCCGCTCACCGCCTCCGCCTCAGCCCCGAACCGCGCCCGCCCGTCCGCCACGGCGTGCACCCCCGCCTCCCCCCTCACCCCCGCCCCGCCCTTCCCCGCCGCGAACCGCTCCTGGACGAAGCCGAGTTCCTCCCGGCTGGTCCGTACACAGTCGTCGGCCAGCACCAGCGCGATCCGGGCCTGGCGCTCGGCGTCGGCCAGGGTGGGCGGTGCCGGACGGCCCGTCAGTGTCCCCGGCGTCGTACGGGTCCGGGCGCGGCGGACACGGCGCAGATGGCCGTAGGCCGCCAGTACCGCCGCCGCGGCCACGGCGACGAGGGGGAGCACGTAGTCCGCCGTGGACGTGCCGCCGCGCCCCTGCGCCGCCGCGTCGGCGAGCGCTCCGTGGGAGGTGGCGGGAACCGGAGGGCTCGTCACGGCCGTCGTCAACGGCGACATCAGCCACCCGACGCCCACCAGGGCACCCAGCGCGGCATGCGTCACCCGCACCCGTATGTGCGCCTTGGCACACCGGGGGCGGCCCCGGAACGGAGAGGACGTCACATTTCGGAGCGTATGGGGGAGCAGACCGCACCGCGAGCGGGGCGGATACGGGTGGGGGACCAGGTGGACAGGGGGACGGGATGGACGCGGAGACCGGGCCGGCGGGGCCGGAGATGGGGCCCGAGCAGAGCCGGACGCGGAGCCGGAACCCCGAGCCCGCCCCCGGCACCGGCCCCCGCCCTCGCGGGAGTCGCCGCCTGCGCTGCCTGCGCACCGCCCTCTCCCTGCTCCTTCTCCTCCCGCTCCTCGCCCTCCTCACCGCCGAAGGCGCCCTCCGCGTCGGCTACTGCGGGAATCCCGCACCCGGCACCGGCGGTCGTGGCCAGGACGCGCTCTGGCTCGGGCACGCCTGGGTGGACGGGCGGAAGACGGGGAAGGACGTCGAGGAACTGGCGCGACGGCTGCGGGGAACCGGGGTCGAGGACCTGTACGTGCACTCCGGCCCCCTGGAGGACGACGGAACGCTGCCCGGCGCCGACTACCCCCGCGCACCCTGGCTGATCCGCACCCTGCACCGGGAGCTGCCCGGCGTCCGGGTGCAGGCCTGGCTCGGGGACGTGCTCGCGACCGAGGGGCCCGACGGCATGCGCCTGGACCGCCCGGCGACCCGGACCGCGATCCTCGCCTCCACCCGGCGGATCCTCGCCGCCGGCTTCCAGGGCGCCCACTTCGACCTGGAACCCCTGCACTCCGGCGACCCCCACTACCTGACCCTCCTCGACGACCTGCGCGCCCTCACGCGCGCACGGCACGCGCTGCTCTCCGTCGCCGCCCACCAGATCGACCCCCTCCCGCGCTTCCACTCCTTCTGGGGCGCGACCACCGGCCATCCCAAATGGTGGTCGCAGGCGTACTTCGGGCAGGTCGCCCGCCGGGTGGACCAGATCGCCGTGATGTCGTACGACACCCTGCAACCGCTGCCGAGCCTGTACGGCGGCTACGTGGCCCGGCAGACCAGCCTCGCCCTGGAGGCCACCCCCGGCTCCACCCACCTCCTCATGGGCCTGCCCTTCTACCACGAGAACCGGTTCGGGCACTGGGCCCGCGCCGAGACCGTCCCGGCCGCGGTACGGGGCGTACGCCTCGGACTGTCCCGTACCGACGCCCACCGCGCCCGCTTCGGCGTCGCCCTGTACGTCGACTTCGCCGCCACGGAGGCCGACTGGCGCGCCTACCGGCGGGACTGGGTGGGGCAGGCCGCCGCTCCCCCGGCGCCGACGTCCACCTCCTGATCTCCGAGCCCGGCCACACCGCGTCGTCCGAGTCCGTCCGCGGCCTTGCGCACGCGCCTGAGAGTGTCGCGCGCCGGATCTGGTGCTGGGAAGGCGTCTGCACGGATCACACAGGCGCCGGGCGCTCGGCCCGGTGTATTTGCGCCGCACGGGTGGGCTTGCCGTCCGCCGCCGCCGTGTCGCTCGTGTCGGCGGAGCCTTTCCTCTTCAGTAGCCGCATCGATCTGATCAGCTCCATATACCGCCAAACGTGATCATATCGCTCGCGGCTTCCCGGAGGTAGCAGAGATGTCCCACCACGGCGTCGGCCTGCGCGCGGCCCTGCGCTCGGCCGCCTTCCTCACCGCGGGCGCGCTCGCGGTTCCGCTGCTCGCGGCCTGCGGCTCGGACGAGGACGTGGCCAAGCCGCTCGCCGCGCAGGACATCGATCTGGTGGCCCGCGGGCAGGTGGCCGACGGCGGCACCCTGCGCTGGGCCGTGGACGACCTCCCGGAGACGCTGAACACCTACCAGGCCGACGCCGACACCGGCACCACCCGCGTCGCCCAGGCCACGCTGCCCTCCATGTTCCGGATGGACGCCACCGGCCGGCCGGTCGTCAACCCCGCCTACCTGGAGTCCGCCAAGGTCATCGAGACCGAGCCGCGCCAGGTGGTGCTGTACAAGCTGAACCAGCAGGCCGTGTGGAGCGACGGCCGGGAGATCGGCGCCGCCGACTTCGTCGCCCAGTGGCGCGCCCTGTCCGGGAAGGACAGCGCCTACTGGACCGCGCGCAACGCCGGGTACGACCGGATCGAGAAGATCGAGCGCGGCGCCAGCGACCTCCAGGTCCGGGTCACCTTCTCCCGTCCTTACGCCGACTGGAAGTCGCTGTTCTCCCCGCTGTACCCGAAGGACGTCATGGGCACCCCGGATGCCTTCAACGACGGCGCCCGCCGCAAGCTGGCCGTCAGCGCGGGCCCCTTCAAGGTGGACAAGGTCGACACCATCGCCCAGGACATCGTGCTGACCCGCAACCCGCACTGGTGGGGCCGGCCCGCCAAGCTGAACCAGATCGTGCTGCACACCGTGCCCCGCGACAAGCGGGTCGGCGCGCTCGCCGACGGCACCGCGGACCTCGCCGACCTCGACCCGGCCGACGCCCAGCGGATCGGGCTCGCCGCGAGCGGCAGGGGCAAGGCCTACGGCGTGCGCAAGTCCCTGGAGCCCGCCTACACCCAGCTCGCCCTCAACGGCGCCTCCGGGCCGCTCACCGACGAGCGGGTCCGCCGGGCCGTCGCGCGCGCCCTGGACCGCAAGGAGATCGCCCGCCTGGTGCTGACCCCGCTGGGGCTGCCCGCCGTACCCGTCGGCAGCCATCTGGCGCTGTCCGGGCAGCCCGCCTACGCCGACGACAGCGGGGCGCTCGGCGCGCAGGACACCAAAGCGGCGCAGGCGCTGCTCGCGGACGCCGGCTGGGTGGCCGGCGGGCCGGTCAGGGAGGAGAAGAAGGGGCAGAAGGCGGCCGGGCCCGAGAGCGGCCAGGAGGAGAAGTCGGACGGCGGCCACGACGGCGAGTACGTCGTCGGCGAGGACGACAAGGGCGACGCCGGCGGCAAGCACCTCGCAAAGGAGGGCCGGCACGGGGGAGCGGCGGGCGCGTACGCCCCCAAGGGCACGGCGGCGCCGGCCGCCGGGGCGCGGACCGGGCCGCTGGCCAAGGACGGCAAGGCGCTCACGCTGCGCTTCGTGCTGCCCTCGGGGCCCGGCTCGGACACGCTGAACACCGTGGCCAACCGGATCTCCGCGATGCTGGACCGGCTGGGCATCGTCACCACGGTCACCAAGGTGTCCGACGAGAGCTACTTCAAGGACCACATCGCCGCGGGCGACTTCGATCTCGCGCTGTATTCCTGGCCCTCCTCCGCGTTCCCCGCGACGGACGCCCGGCCGATCTACGCCAAGCCGCTGCCCGGCGCGGACGGCTCGGTGAACGTCGAGCAGAACTACACCCGCGTCGGCACCGACCAGGTCGACCAGCTTTTCGAACAGGCGGCCACGACGCTGGACGAGGACGAGGCGAAGTCCCTGATCAGACAGGCCGACAGCCACATCTGGGCCGCCGCCGGCTCCATCCCGCTCTACCAGCGCCCGCAGCTGGTGGGGGCGCGCAAGGACCTGGTCAACGCGGGGGCCTTCGGCTTCCAGACACCGGTGTACGAGGACATGGGATTCCTGAAGAAGGGGGCCCGGATCTCGCCGAGCCCGTCGCGCGGCTGAGCGGTCCCGGAGGCCCCGCGGAGGCCCTGCGGAGGCCGACCCGGCCGGGGCCACGTACCATGGGGTGAGGCCGTGGCGTGTCAAGCCCGGCAGGCCCGCGTCACGGACGTACGCAGCAGGGCCTTCTCACCACTTCGGGAGTACGCCGCACTATGGCCACGCGCCACGACATCCGCAACGTCGCCATCGTCGCCCACGTCGACCACGGCAAGACCACCATCGTCGACGGCATGCTGAAGCAGGCCGGCGCGTTCGCCGCCCACCAGCTCGACCAGGTCGACGACCGGGTCATGGACTCGAACGACCTGGAGCGTGAGAAGGGCATCACGATCCTCGCCAAGAACACGGCGGTGAAGTACCACCCCAAGGACGGCGGGGAGGTCATCACCATCAACATCATCGACACCCCCGGCCACGCCGACTTCGGCGGCGAGGTCGAGCGCGGTCTGTCGATGGTGGACGGCGTGGTGCTGCTGGTGGACGCCTCCGAGGGCCCCCTCCCGCAGACCCGCTTCGTGCTGCGCAAGGCGCTCCAGCAGCGGCTGCCCGTCATCCTGTGCATCAACAAGACGGACCGCCCGGACGCCCGCATCGACGAGGTCGTCAACGAGACGTACGACCTCTTCCTCGACCTGGACGCGGACGAGGAGCAGATCGAGTTCCCGATCGTCTACGCCTGCGGCCGTGACGGCGTCGCCTCGCTGACCAAGCCCGAGGACGGCACCGTCCCGGCCGACAGCGACAGCCTGGAGCCGTTCTTCTCCACGATCCTGGAGCACATCCCGGCCCCGACGTACGAGGAGGACGCGCCGCTCCAGGCCCACGTCACCAACCTCGACGCCGACAACTTCCTCGGCCGTATCGCGCTGCTCCGCGTCGAGCAGGGCGAGCTGCGCAAGGGCCAGACCGTGGCCTGGATCAAGCGCGACGGCTCCATCAGCAATGTGCGCATCTCCGAGCTGATGATGACCGAGGCGCTCACCCGCAAGCCCGCCGAGGTGGCCGGCCCCGGTGACATCTGCGCCGTCGCCGGCATCCCGGACATCATGATCGGCGAGACCCTGGCCGACCCGGAGAACCCGATCGCGCTGCCGCTGATCACGGTGGACGAGCCGGCCATCTCCATGGTCATCGGCACCAACACCTCCCCGCTGGTCGGCCGCGGCGGCACCGGCAAGGGCGCCGACGCGAAGGCGGCCGTCAAGGACCGCAAGGTCACCGCCCGCCAGGTCAAGGACCGCCTGGACCGCGAGCTGATCGGCAACGTCTCGCTGCGCGTCCTGGACACCGAGCGCCCCGACGCCTGGGAGGTGCAGGGCCGCGGTGAGCTGGCGCTCGCCATCCTGGTCGAGCAGATGCGCCGCGAGGGCTACGAGCTGACCGTCGGCAAGCCCCAGGTCGTCACCAAGGAGGTCGACGGCAAGGTCTACGAGCCGGTCGAGCGCATGACCATCGACGTGCCCGAGGAGCACATGGGCGCCGTCACCCAGCTCATGGGTGTCCGCAAGGGCCGCATGGACAACATGTCGAACCACGGCTCCGGCTGGGTGCGCATGGAGTTCGTGGTGCCCTCGCGCGGTCTGATCGGCTTCCGCACCGAGTTCCTGACCCAGACCCGCGGCACCGGCATCGGCCACTCCATCCACGAGGGCCACGAGCCCTGGTTCGGCACCCTGACGACCCGTAACAACGGCTCGCTGGTCGCCGACCGCGCCGGCGCCGTCACCGCGTTCGCGATGACGAACCTGCAGGAGCGCGGCGTGCTGTTCGTGGAGCCGGGCACCGAGGTGTACGAGGGCATGATCGTCGGCGAGAACTCGCGCGCCGACGACATGGACGTCAACATCACCAAGGAGAAGAAGCTCACCAACATGCGGTCCTCGACGGCCGACGTGGCGGAGTCCATCGTGCCGCCGCGCAAGCTGTCGCTGGAGCAGTCGCTGGAGTTCTGCCGTGACGACGAGTGCGTCGAGGTGACCCCGGAGGCCGTTCGCATCCGCAAGGTGAACCTCGACCAGCGTGAGCGCGCCCGCGCCGCGAGCCGCGCCAAGCACGGCTGATCCAGGGCAGCTTGAACCCGGATCCCCCCTCGGAGGGGGGATCCGGGTTTTTTGCAACCCGTTTTCCAGTCGTGTATGTCCGACATGCGGAGATCGCTGCCCGATACCCATGTAACACGTCCGTTTCGCGCCTTCTTCGGCCAGACACTTTGTCCAGATATTGAAAGGTCTGGGCGACAGCTGTGACTGAATCGAGATCTACGGGCAGTGGTCGGTGGTTCCGCCCATGGCAGATAGTTAGCCGCGTAGCGCTCGGGTCAATGGGTCACGCGCTGTGGGGACAGTCGCGTCGACTCACGAGCACCAAGGGGTGCCTGAGCCTCCGTCAGGGGTGTCGGGGGCAAGGCCGGAACCCTCTCCTGTAGGTGTACGCGTGCAGTCGTGAGGAGGAACACCCATGCGCGGTGTCATAAGCAACAGGCGGATCGGTTCTTCACTTCCCGTCGTGTGACCAGGTCCTGGAACTACGCGCGTCCGCCTGCCGGTTCGCGCGTCCCTGGAGTACCCGGACACCATTCACACTCATACCCGTGAAACGGACGAACCGTGACAAGTCCTATCGACATGGGCGGCGGCGGAACCGCGGTCGCCTCCGGCGATCCAGGGCCGAAGACGACGGGCGAGCCCGCCGCGCCGACGGGCCGGTCTCCCGGCCGGCTGATGTGGACGCGCTTCAAGCGTGACCGCACCGGCGTGATCTCGGCCTACGTGGTGGGCTTCTTCTTCCTGATCGGCCTGCTCGCCCCGCTGATATCCAAGGTGTACGGCAAGAACCCGTACACGGTCTACGCGGACGACCGCCCGGATCTCTTCGACAGCGCCGGTGTGCCGCTGCATCCCAACGGCGGCATCAGCGGCCAGTTCTGGTTCGGGCTCGAACCCGGCAACGGCTACGACGTCTTCACCAAGCTCATCTACGGCATCCGCACCTCGCTGATGATCTCGGTCGCCGTCACCCTCGCGGTCGTCGTCACCGGCATCCTGCTCGGGGTGGTGGCCGGCTACGTCGGCGGCAAGACCGACTACTTCCTCGGCCGGGTCATCGACTTCCTGCTCGCCTTCCCCGCGCAGCTGTTCTTCATCGCGAGCATGCCGGTCGTGGTCTCCCTGTTCGTCAGCCCCCGCGACGAGACGCCGACCTATGTCCGGGTGGTCGCGCTGATCATCGTCCAGTGGTTCCTGGGCTGGATGGGTCTCGGCCGCATCCTGCGCGGCACCGCACTCGCCCTGCGCGAGCGGGAGTTCATCGAGGCGGCCAAGGTCAGCGGGGCCTCGCCGTGGCGGATCGTCCGCAAGGAGATCCTGCCGAACATCGTCACCCCGCTGCTGGTGCAGTCGACGTATCTGCTGCCCAACTTCGTGACCGCCGAGGCGGGTCTGTCCTACCTGGGCGTGGGCATCGTCGAACCCACGCCGGACTGGGGGCAGATGTTCGCCAAGGCGTCCACGGAACTGGTGATGCAGAACGACATCACCTACATGTTCTTTCCAGGCATCTCGATGATCATCTTCGTGGTCGCGTTCAATCTGCTCGGCGACTCGGTCCGCGACGCGTTCGACCCGAAGACCGCGCGCTGACCCGCACCGCGGCGGCCGGCGGGAGACGGGCCCGTCCGGCGACTCCTTCGCACAGCACGGCACTTCAGCACTCCTCGCACCACACCACAGTCCTTTTCATGCCGGTGACGGATGAAACGCACCGGTGTCATACAGATGGGTGGGAATCCTCGTGACGAGTAGGGGCGGACGCCACGCATACGGCGCGCTCTCCGTGCTCGCGGCCGGAGCTCTCGTGCTCACCGGTTGCAGCAAGGGCGGCAGCGACGCGGGCGACAACAAGAAGCAGGACCAGCAGAACGCCCAGCGCCAGCAGGCGTCCATCAAGTTCGGCGACACGGCCGACTCCACCGGGCCCGCCGCCCCGGTGCCCGGCGCCAAGAACGGCGGCAGCATGGAGGTCCTCCAGCGCGACAGCTACGCGCACCTGGACCCCGCGCAGATCTACGTCAACGACGAGATGACGGTCGCGCAGCTGATCCACCGGGGCCTCACCGGTTACAAGGCCACCAGCAACGACGGCAAGAAGCACGAGGTGGTCGGCGACCTCGCCACCGACTCCGGCACCACCACCGACGGCGGCAGGACCTGGAAGTACACGCTCAAGGACGGCATCAAGTTCGCCGACGGCACCCCGATCACCTCCAAGGACGTCCGCCAGACCTTCGAGCGACTCTTCGCGCCGTTCATCAACCAGGGCCCGACCTACATCCAGCAGTGGCTCGCGGACACCAGCGGCAGCGCCTACCGCAAGCTGCTGCCCGACGGCCCCTACAAGGGCAAGCACCTGCCGGACAGCGTGCTGTCCACACCCGACGCCAAAACCATCGTCTTCCACTTCCAGAAGCCGCACCCGGACCTGCCGTACGCGCTGGCCATGGCCGGCTACTCCGTCGTCTCCGCCAAGGGCGACACCAAGGAGAAGTACGACAAGAAGCCGGTCACCAGCGGTCCGTACAAGATCCAGTCGTTCCAGTCGGGCAAGTCGATGGTGCTCGTCAAGAACCCGGACTGGGACCCGAAGACGGACCCGATCCGCCACCAGTACGTGGACCGGTTCAACATCACCTTCAACCAGCAGTTCGAGGCGTCCACCAAGGCGCTGCTCGCCGACAGCGGCCCCGACCGGACGGGCATCAGCTGGAACAACCAGGTCGACGCGGGCAACCTGTCCGAGGTGCTGCGGGACCCGAAGCTCACGTCGCGCGTCGTCTCCGGCTACCAGCCGTACGTGGGCCAGATGAACATCAACATGAGCAAGCCCGAGATGAAGGACATCCGGGTCCGCCAGGCGATCGCCTACGCACTGCCGGTCACCCCGTTCGCCCGCGCGTACGGCGGCACCGACGCCATGGAGATCGCGGGCGGCCTCATCAGCCCGACCGTCAGCGGCTACGACCCCTCCTTCGACCCCTACGGCAAGAAGAAGAAGCCGGCGGGCGACCCCGACAAGGCCCGCGCCCTGCTCAAGGCGGCCGGCAAGCTCGGCATGAAGCTGACCTTCGGCTACATCAACACCCCCGAGGGCCAGCAGTACTCCACCGCCATGGCGGCCGGCCTGAAGAAGGCCGGCTTCGACGTCCAGCGGCAGGAGATCCCGGCCGAGACCTTCTACGACCAGGTCTCCAAGCTGAACAACCCCTACGACATCTTCCACACGGCCTGGGGCGCCGACTGGCCCTCCGCGTCCACGGTCATCCCGCCGCTGTACGACGGCCGCCAGATCGCCGACGGCGCCGCGAACTACTCGCAGGTCGACGACCCGCACGTGAACAGCGAGATCGACCGCATCAACACCATCACCGACCCGGTCAAGTCCGCGGCCGAGTGGGAGAAGCTCGACAAGTACCTGCTGACCAAGGTGGTCAACGAGGTCCCGACCGCGTACTACAAGCAGACCCAGATCGCCGGCTCCGATGTCGGCGGCCTCGTCTACGACGACGTGATCGGCGGCGTCGACCCGCGTCGCCTCTTCATCAAGTAACCGTCTCCCGCCGCCACCCGGCGCGCCTCACCGCCAGGCGCGCCGGGCGGCGCCCGGACCGCCGACGTCTGAGAGCTGCCCTGTCATGCTGCGCTTCCTCGTCCGCCGGATCATCGGTGCCGTCGTCATCCTGTTCCTGCTGAGCATCGTCACGTTCGTGCTGTTCTTCGGGGTGCCCCGAGACCCGGCGCTGCTGATGTGCGGCAAGACCTGCAACCCGGACAGCATCGCGAACATCCACCATGTGCTCGGCCTCGACAAGCCCCTCACCGAGCAGTACTGGATCTTCCTGCACAACCTCGTCATGGGCAGCGACCAGTTCGTCCAAGGGCCCTGCCCGGCACCGTGCTTCGGATACTCGTACCACACCAACGACCCGGTCTGGTCCACCCTGATGGACCGGCTGCCCACCACCGTCTCGCTCACCCTGGGCGCGGCCGTCTGCTTCCTGGTCGTCGGCCTCGGCACCGGCCTGCTCGCCGCCTGGCGGCGCGGCACCCTGATCGACAAGACGGCCACCGCGGGCGCCATGGTCATCAGCGCGCTCCAGATCTACTTCCTCGGCCCGCTCGCCCTCGCGATCCTCGTCTACCAGACCCACTGGTTCGACAAACCCGCCTACAACGACTTCACCGGCGACCCGGTGAGCTGGTTCACCGGGCTGATCATCCCCTGGGTGGTGCTGTCCACGATCTTCGCCGCGCAGTACACCCGTATGGCGCGCTCCGCGATGATCGAGCAGCTCCAGGAGGAACACGTGCGCACCGCCCGCGCCAAGGGCATGTCCCGCAGATACGTCTTCTTCCGCTACGCCTGGCGCGGCTCGCTGATCCCGATCGTCACCATCTTCGGCATCGACCTCGGCTCCCTGCTCGGCGGCGCCATCATCACCGAATACACCTTCGGACTGCCGGGGCTCGGCCAACTCGCCGTGCAGTCCGTGTTCTTCAGCGATCTGCCGCTGCTGCTCGGGGTGATGCTGTTCGCCGCCACCATGATCCTGGTCTTCAACATCGTCGTCGACGCCGCCTACGCCTTCATCGACCCGCGCGTGCGGCTGGCCTAGAGGAGAGACACCCATGAGCACCCCTCTCCTGTCCGTGCGGGACCTGCACGTCAGCTTCAAGACCGAGGACGGCGTCGTACGGGCCGTGGACCGGCTCTCCTTCGACCTGGAACGGGGCCGCACGCTCGGCATCGTGGGCGAGTCCGGCTCGGGCAAGTCGGTGACGAACCTGACCGTCCTCGGCCTGCACAACCCGATGTTCACCACCGTCGAGGGCGAGATCCTGCTGGACGGGCAGGAGCTGACCACCGCCCGCGAGCCGGAGCTGGAGAAGCTGCGCGGCAACAAGGTGGCCATGATCTTCCAGGACCCGCTCACCGCGCTCTCCCCGTACTACACCGTCGGCCGGCAGATCGCCGAGCCGTACATGAAGCACAACGGCGCCTCCAGGAAGCAGGCATGGGAACGCGCCGTCGAGATGCTCGGCAAGGTCGGCATCCCCCACCCCCGGCAGCGGGCCAAGGACTACCCGCACCAGTTCTCCGGCGGCATGCGCCAGCGCGCCGTGATCGCCATGGCCCTGGTCTGCGATCCCGACCTGCTCATCGCGGACGAACCGACCACCGCGCTCGACGTGACCGTGCAGGCGCAGATTCTCGACCTGTTGAAGGACCTGCAACAGGAGTTCGGATCGGGCATCATCTTCATCACCCACGACTTGGGGGTGATCGCCGACATGGCCGACGACATCATGGTGATGTACGCGGGCAGCGCGGTCGAGCGGGGCACCACCGGACAGGTGCTGCGCTCGCCCCAGCACCCGTACACCTGGGGACTGCTGAACTCCATGCCGCGCCTGGACTCCGACACCGGCGCGCGGCTGTCCCCGATTCCGGGCGCCCCGCCCTCCCTGCTGCACCCGCCGTCCGGCTGCCGTTTCCATCCGCGCTGCGCCTTCCGGGACCGGGTGGCGGGAGCGGACCGCTGTACGACCGAACGCCCGCCGCTCGCCACCGACCGGGCGTCCGCCTGCCATCTGACCGCGGACCAGAAGCGCACCATCTTCATCGAGGAGATCAAGCCCCGCCTGGGCTAGGAGGACACTGTCATGACAGAGGACCTGGTCCTCCCGGCCCAGCGCCCGCAGGGCCCCGGCCCGGACGGCGAACCGCTGCTCGAAGTCACGGGCCTGACCAAGTACTTCCCGGTCAAGGGCGGCTTCCCGATCCGCCGCACCGTCGGGCAGGTGCAGGCCGTGGACGGCATCGACCTGAGCGTGCACACCGGCGAGAGCTTCGGTCTCGTCGGCGAGTCGGGCTGCGGCAAATCCACCACGGGCCGGCTGATCACCCGGCTCATGGAGCCGACCGCCGGCACCGTCACCTACCGCGGCCGGGACATCAGCCACGCCTCGCGCAAGCAACTGGCGCCGATCCGCTCCGAGATCCAGATGATCTTCCAGGACCCGTACTCGTCGCTGAACCCGCGGCAGACGGTCGGCACCATCATCTCCGGGCCGATGGAGATCAACGGCCTCAAGCCGGCGGGCGGCCTGGAGAAGCGGGTGCGCGAACTCCTGGAGATCGTCGGGCTCAACCCCGAGCACTACAACCGCTTCCCGCACGAGTTCTCCGGCGGCCAGCGCCAGCGCATCGGCGTGGCACGGGCGCTGGCCCTGGAGCCCAAGCTGATCGTGGCCGACGAGCCGGTCTCCGCGCTGGACGTCTCCATCCAGGCCCAGGTGGTCAACCTGCTCCAGCAGGTGCAGAACGACCTGGGCATCGCGTTCCTCTTCATCGCCCACGACCTCGCGGTGGTACGGCACTTCTCGCAGCGGGTCGCGGTGATGTACCTCGGCAAGATCATCGAGGTGGGCGACCGGGACTCCATCTACACCCGCCCCCGGCACCCCTACACGCACGCCCTGCTGTCCGCGGTCCCGGAGGTCGACCTCACGGACGAGGGCACGGGCGGCCGCGAGCGCATCCGGCTGGCCGGCGACGTGCCCTCGCCGATCAACCCGCCGTCCGGCTGCCGCTTCCGCACCCGCTGCTGGAAGGCCCAGGACAAGTGCGCCGCGCAGGAGCCGCCCCTGGTCCGGATCCCCGGCAACCACGAGGGCCACCTGACGGCCTGCCACTTCCCGGAGGAGCCGACGATCGAGGGCCGCGACGAGGACATCGTGCTGGACCCGGCCCTGGCGGCGCTGGAGGACACGGGACCGGCCGAGGGGGAGAACCAGCCGTAACACCCGAGGGCGCGCCGGCCGCCCGGCCCTGGACACGCAGAAGGCCCGTGCGGATGCGCACGGGCCTTCGCTCCCCTGGGAGCGGACGGTCATGGGCTCGGGTCAATGGGCCGCACAGTCCGTTCCACGGCGGGACGGTCGACGAAAGGGGTGTGTCAGACCGCTGCCTCGGGGTCCTTGGAGAGACGGGGGGCCGGGACCGTCTCCGCCGTCTCGGGGTAGTGGCACGCCGTCAGGTGGCCCGGCTTGTTGCCCTCGACCTGGACCAGCGGCGGGGCCTCCGAGGCGCACTTCTCCGTCGCCTTCCAGCAGCGGGTGCGGAAGCGGCAGCCGGACGGCGGGTTGATCGGCGAGGGCACGTCGCCGACCAGGCGGATGCGCTCGCGCGGCACCTCGTCCACCGTCGCCTCGGGCACCGCGGACAGCAGCGCGCGGGTGTAGGGGTGACGCGGGTTGCCGTACAGGTCGTCGCGGTCGGCGATCTCCACGATCTTGCCGAGGTACATCACCGCGACCCGCTGCGAGAAGTGCCGGACGATCGCGAGGTCGTGGGCGATGAAGACGAACGCGATGCCCAGTTCCCGCTGGACCTTCTGGAGCAGGTTGACGACCTGGGCCTGGATGGAGACGTCCAGCGCGGAGACCGGCTCGTCGGCCACGATCAGCTTCGGGTCCAGGGCCAGCGCGCGGGCCACGCCGATGCGCTGGCGCTGGCCGCCGGAGAACTCGTGCGGGAAGCGGTTGTAGTGCTCGGGGTTGAGCCCGACGATCTCCAGGAGTTCGCGCACCCGCTTCTCGCGGCCGCCCGCCGGGTTGATGTCGTTGATCTCCATCGGCCCGGAGATGATCTTGCCGACCGTGTGCCGCGGGTTCAGCGAGGCGTACGGGTCCTGGAAGATCATCTGGATCTCGGAGCGGATCGGCGCCAGTTCCCTGCGGCCCGCGTGCGTGATGTCCTGCCCGCGGTAGGAGATCTTGCCGGCGGTCGGCTCCAGCAGGCGGGTGATCAGCCGGCCGGTGGTCGACTTTCCGCAGCCGGACTCGCCGACCAGACCGAGGCTCTCGCCCTCGGAGACCTGGAAGTCCAGCCCGTCGACGGCCTGTACCGCGCCGACGGTCCGCCGGATCGGGAAGCCGCCCTTGATGGGGAAGTGCTTCGTGAGCCCGGAGACGTCCAGAAGGGGGTTCGTGTTGCTCATGGGGGTGAAGTCCCGTCTCTTTACGTCAGTGGGCCTTGGCCGGGTCGGCGAGGTACTCGAGCCGCTGCTCGTCCGTCAGATGGCAGGCGTTGCCGCGGCCGTCCACGATCTCCAGCACCGGGCTCTCCTTGGCGCACCTGCCGCCCTCCACCTTGTCGGCGAAGACGCAGCGCGGGTGGAAACGGCAGCCGGTGGGCGGGTTCAGCAGCGAGGGCGGCGAACCCGGAATCGGGTTCAGCGGCACGTCCACGGGGCCGTCCAGGCTCGGCATGGAGCCCAGCAGGCCGAAGGTGTACGGGTGCTGGGGAGACGTCAGCACCTCGCGCTTCGTGCCGCGCTCCACGCACCGGCCGCCGTACATCACCAGCACGTCGTCGGCGATGTCCGCGATCACGCCCAGATCGTGGGTGATGAAGATGATCGAGGTGCCGAACTCCTGCTGGAGGTCCTTGAGCAGGTCCATGATCTGGGCCTGCACGGTCACGTCGAGCGCGGTGGTCGGCTCGTCGGCGATCAGCAGCTTCGGGTCGCACACCAGGGCCATGGCGATCATCGCGCGCTGGCGCATACCGCCGGAGAACTCGTGCGGGTAGTTGTCCACCCGCTGGTCCGGCTGCGGGATGCCGACGCGCTTCAGCATCTCGATCGCCCGCGCGCGGGCCTCCTGCTTGGAGGCGCCGGTGTGCTTGCGGTACACCTCGCCGATCTGCGTGCCGATGGTGTGGTACGGCGACAGCGAGGCCAGGGCGTCCTGGAAGATCATCGCCATCTTGTTGCCGCGGAGGCGTTCCAGGGTCTTCTCGGAAGCCCCGTTCAATTCCTCGCCGTCGAGCTCGATGGAGCCCTCGACCGTGGTGCTGTCGGGGTTGTGCAGGCCCAGGATGGTCAGGTTGGTGACCGACTTGCCCGACCCGGACTCACCGACGATGCCCAGCGTCTTGCCGCGTTCGAGGTCGAAGGAGAGACCATCGACGGCCTTGACGATGCCGTCCTCGGTCGAGAAGTGCACCTTCAAGTCCTTGATGGACAGAAAGGGCTGCGAATCGGTGCTCGTCACGGGGACGCTCCAGGAGGGGTGATGCGGGGTAGCAGGTGGGGGCGAGGCGGGGTCAGGCGAGCCGGATCCGCGGGTCGATCAAGGCGTAGACGGCGTCCACGATGATGTTCGCGAAGATCACGAACGCGGCGGTGATGATCATGACGCCGAGCAGCATGGGCAGGTCGTTGGTGGTCACCGACTTCACCGCCAGCATGCCCAGGCCCTGGAGGCTGAAGGTCTTCTCGGTGATCATCGCGCCACCGAGCAGAACGCCCAGGTCGATGCCGAAGATGGTGACGATCGGTCCCATGGCCCCGCGCCAGGCGAAGCGGAAGAAGACGTTGCGTGCGGACAGGCCCTTGGCGCGGGCGGTGCGCACGTAGTCCTCGCTCAGCGTCTCGACCAGCTGCGAGCGGGTCATACGGGTGTAGTTGGCGGTCCAGATGAGCGCCAGTACCAGCCACGGCACGAGCAGTCCGGTGAACCAGGAGGCCGGGTCGCTGGTGAAGGGAGTGTACGCGGGCTGGTCGAGCAGGTGCGTCTGGTAGACGAGGAGGTACAGGGCCAGCGGGCCGACGAAGTAGATCTGCATCGACGAGGCGACCAGCGAGGAGGAGCTGGCGATCTTGTCCACGGACTTGCCCTGCTTCACCGCGGCCAGCATGCCCATGCCGATACCGAAGATGAGGAAGACGACCGCGGAGCCGAGGGCCAGGGAGGCCGTGGTCGGGAAGCGGTCCCAGATCGTGGACCAGACGGGCTCGCGGTTGATGAACGAGTAGCCCAGGCACGGGGCGTCGCAGTTGCCGAAACCGGGGTAGTTGCGGCCCGCGAAGATGCCGGTCAGCCAGTGCCAGTACTGCAGCGGCAGCGGCTGGTCGATCCCCATGTTGTGCCGGATGACGGCGAGCGTCTCCGGCGTGCAGACCTTGCCGCAGGCGATCCGGGCCGGGTCGCGCGGCACCGCGTAGAAGAGCATGAACGTGATCGCGCTGATGATCAGCAAGGTGACCAGGGCGCCGAGGACTCGGCGGACGAGGAAGCGAAGCATGGGGGTTGGCTTTCCTGGGAGGGCCGTCGTACGGAGCGGGCCGGGCCGGGGTGACCGGAGGCCCGGTGGACGAGCCGAGGGTGGGGCGGCCGGCGGCCGCCCCACCTCTCAGGGATGGATCAGGACTTGACGTACATCTGGTAGAGCATGCAGCCGTCGAAGTTCGGGTCCATCCGCACGTTGCCGAGCTTGGAGCCGTGGATGTACAGGCGCTTCATGTAGACGTCCGGGATGAAGGTGGCCAGCTCGGTCACCTGCTTGTCCAGGGCGGCCCACATCTCGTTGGCCTTGTTCTGGTCGACCTCCGCCGTGGCGGCCTTGATGGCCGCGTCGACGTCGGCGTTCTTCAGGTGGCAGTAGTTGGTGCCCTCGTCGCGGACCTGGTCGCCCTCGAACAGCGGCTGGAAGACCGAGTAACCGGTCGGCCAGTCGGCGCTCCAGCCGCCCCAGAAGATGTCGAAGCCGCTGTCGAGCTTGCCGGTCTGGTCGTACCAGGTGGTCGAGTCGATGGCCTTGGTGACGACCTTGAAGCCGGCCGCGGTCAGCGCGTTGCTGACGATGACCTTGATCTTGGCGTTGGTCGGGTCGTCCTGGTAGGCGTAGACGACCTTGGTGCCGAGCTTGCCGGCCTTCTTCAGGATCTCCTTGGCGGCCTTCGGGTCGCCCGCCGGGTTCTTCAGCTTGCCCCAGACGTCCTGCGACTTGTAGCCGGCGACGAGCGGGCTCATGATGCCGGTCGCGTAGTCACCGCGGTGCACGCCGCCCTGGAGCGAGCGGATGCCGGCGGTCGGCCAGGCGCGGATGATGGCCTCGCGGACCGTGATGTCCGGCTGGGTGGTCGTGTTGATCCAGTAGACGCTGGTGCCGCTGCTCAGACCCTCGAAGAGGCGGTCCTTGGCGTTCGCGGTGGCCTGCTGGACCCGCTCCTGCGGGACCGTGCGCCAGGAGACCGCGTACTGGTCGTTGCCGTTGTCGGCGATGATGCGGTCGGTGGCGGTGTCCGCCTGGATGCCGAAGGAGAAGTCGAACTCGTCCGGGTAGGCGTTGCGGATCGGGTCCGTGTTCGGGTCCCAGTGCTCGTTGCGCACCAGCACCATGGACTTGTCGGTGACGTGCGACTTGATCCGGTAAGGACCGTTGGAGAACGGCTTCTTGTCGTAGTTCTGCTTGGTGTCGTGCTTGACCGGGGTCGGCGCGTACGACTGCATCGCGAGAACGTAGTTGAAGTCCGGGCGCGCTTCCGCGAGGTGGAAGGTGATGGACTTGCCGTTGGTCTCGATCGACTTCAGGTGCTTGCCACCGTAGGGACCGGGGTAGGTCTTACGGTAGCTGTCGGTGCCCGACAGCCAGGTCGGGATGTACGTGGCGCCCTCGGTGATGAAGCTGGCGTAGGCACGCTCGATGCCGTGGCGGACGTCGTCGACGGTGACGGGCGAGCCGTCCTCCCACTTGATCCCGTCCTTCAGCGTGAAGGTCCAGGTCTTGCCGCCGTCCTTCATGGTGCCCGTGTCGGTGGCGAGGTCGCCGACCAGGGTCATGTTGTCGCCCTCGCCGACCTTGTAACCGGTCAGGGTGCGGGAGAGGACGATCGCGGCCAGCGAGTTCCAGGCGTAGTAGACGCGCTGCGGGTCGAGGTGCGAGAAGTCGTCGTCGTTCAGCAGGTAGACCTTGCCGCCCTTGGTGGCGCCGGAGACCGCCGGAGCCGGGCCCTTCGAGTCCTCCGCAGTGCCGATCTTGACCGTGCTCTCGTGGGCCCCGGCCGCCTTCTGCTGGCCCGTGCCGCTGCCGCTGCTCGAGTTGCCGCTGCTGCACGCGGACAGCAGGGTGCTGGAGGCGGCGGCAACGCCAGTGGCTATCAGGAAGTTTCTGCGGGAGAAGGACATCGCATCCTGCCTTGAATGTGGGTTGATGAGAGAAGTCCGGCACGCCGGCGTCGTCGCCGAGGTCCTGAAGAGGGCCGGAATCAGCGCTTGCTTTTCGGGTCGAGTGCGTCGCGCACCGAGTCGCCGAGGAGGTTGAACGCCAGCACGAAGATCACCATGGTGACGCCGGGGAAGCACAGGAAGGTGATGTCGTCCTGGAAGAACTGGGCCGCGTACCCGATCATGACGCCCCAGTCGGGGGTCGGGTCCTGTACGCCGACGCCGAGGAAGGCCAGGCCCGCTTCCGTGGTGACCATCGTGGGCAGCAGCAGCGTCCCCTGGATGAGGATCGGCGTCCAGAGGTTCGGCAGCAGCTCCTTGAAGATGATGCGGGCCGGAGACGCGCCCGTGACCTTGGCCGCCTCGACGAACTCCCGCTCGCGCAGGGCCAGTACCTGGCCGCGCAGCAGTCGGGCGATGGAGGCCCAGCCGAAGAGGGTGAGCAGGATGATCAGGCTGGTCACGGTGAGCCAGGTCGGCGTGTTGTCGGTGGGCTTCACGAACAGCGCGATGACCACGGGCGTGAAGGCCACGAAGAACAGCTGCTGCGGGAAGGCGAGCAGCAGGTCGATGACCCGGCCGAGGAACCAGTCCGTCTTGCCGCCGAGGTAGCCGGCCGTCACACCGATCACGACACCGACGATCATGACGAGAAGCGTGATCGCGGTGGCGATCAGCAGCGAGTTGCGGATGCCGTACAGCAGGAACGTGAAGACGTCACGGCCGAGCTGCGGGTCGATGCCGAACCAGAAGTTGCTGTCGATACCGCCGTTGGGCTTCGCCGGCAGGCTGTTGTCGCCCAGCAGGCCGGGGGTGTTCATGCCGTACGTCGTGTACGGGTTCTTGCCGTACAGCTTCGCTATGAGCGGCGCGGCGAGGCCGATCACGAAGAAGGCGATCACGATGATCGCCGAGATCACGCCGGTGCGGTCGCGCTTGAAGCGACGCCACGCAAGCTGTCCCGGCGTCCTGCTTTCGGAGCCCTTCGAACCGGAAGAGTCGGACGACTTCGCCGCAGTCTCGTCGGTCACCTCAAGCGGGGCGGCCGCGGATGGAGTAGGGGGGGTCATGGTGCTCCTGGCCCAAGGGAGGGTCTGATGACTCCGCAGGGCGCTCCCCTACGGGCTACGCCGGACTTTTTCAACGCAATTCATTCAAGGTCAATAAATTCTCGACCGACTTGGGCTTGTCTTTACCTTCTTTACTCCTACTTGGTTGAACTGTAGCTACGCGGGTAGCGCGCTGTAATCAATCCGTGCTTCACATCGGACCAATTGGACTAATCCGGCAAGATGTTCGTTATGCGGACGGTCGAGTGTCGAAATACGTACATCGGCCGGTTCGAATCCAACGTTTCGGCAACGTTACGCGGAGATCCGTTGCGTGCGCCGCACAAGATCAACAGGTGTCCGGGGCGGGGTGCCTGCATTCGGCCGACGTGTCCCTCTAAAGGTCCCTCAATCCGGTAATGCGTATGCGGTATGTGTCGTATGAGCTGATATTGACCGGGTAGTGAATCCGATGATCGCCACGAGGAGGCGCCCATGCGGGGACCGATGCGTGTCGGACGGGCCGCGTGTGCTATTGCCGCCGCGCTGACGATGGCTGGATGTGGTGGCGGCGGCTTCGGCGGAGCCGGGGTGCTCACCTCGTCCTGGGGCGACCCGCAGAACCCGCTGGAGCCGGCCAACACCAACGAGGTCCAGGGCGGCAAGGTGCTGGACATGGTCTTCCGGGGCCTGAAGAAGTACGACCCCCGCACCGGCCGGGCCGTGAACATGCTCGCCGAACGCATCAGCACCCCGGACTCGCGCACCTTCACCGTCACCGTCAAGGACGGCTGGCGCTTCAGCAACGGGGAGCCGGTCACCGCCCGGTCCTTCGTGGATGCCTGGAACTACGGCGCGAGCCTGCGGAACAACCAGAAGAACGCCTACTTCTTCGGCTACATCGAGGGCTACGACAAGGTCCACCCCGACAGCGGCCGGCAGCGCGCCGACACCCTGTCGGGGCTCCGGGTCACCGGACCGCGGACCTTCACCGTCCGCCTGAACCAGAAGTTCGCCGGCTTCCCCGACACCCTCGGGTACGCCGCCTACGCGCCCCTGCCGCGCGCCTTCTTCACCGACCACGCCGGCTGGCTGCGCAAGCCGGTCGGCAACGGGCCCTACCGGATCGCCTCGTACACCAAGGGCTCCGCGATGACCCTGAAGAAGTGGAACGGCTATCCGGGCCCCGACCCGGCGCGCAACGAGGGTGTGACCCTGCTCGTCTACACCGACAGCAACACCGCGTACACCGACGTGCTGGCCGGGAACCTCGATCTCGTCGACGACGTGCCCGCCACCCAGCTCAAGAACGTCCGCACCGACCTGGCCGGCCGCTACATCAACACCCCGGCCGGCATCCTGCAGACCCTGGCCTTCCCCTATTACGATCCGAAGTGGAACACCGAGGGGGCGCGCAAGGTCCGCACCGGGCTGTCCATGGCGATCAACCGCAAGCAGATCACCGAGACCATCTTCCGGCGCACCCGCACCCCGGCCACCGACTGGACCTCCCCGGTGCTCGGCACGGCGGGCGGCTTCCAGGCCGGACTGTGCGGACACGCCTGCGACTACGACCCGGCGGGCGCCCGCAGGCTGGTCCGGGAGGGCGGCGGCATCCCCGGCGGCCGGCTGAAGATCACCTACAACGCGGACACCGGCTCGCACAAGCAGTGGGTGGACGCCGTGTGCAACTCCATCAACAACGCCCTCGGCGACGACACGGCCTGCGTCGGCAACCCGGTCGGCACCTTCGCCGACTTCCGCAACCAGATCGCGCAGCACCGGATGAGCGGCCCCTTCCGGGCCGGCTGGCAGATGGACTACCCCTTGATCCAGAACTTCCTCCAGCCGCTGTACTACACGGACGCCTCCTCCAACGACGGCAAGTGGTCGGACAAGCAGTTCGACCGGCTCGTGGACCGGGCCAACGCCGAGACCGACCGGGCGGCCTCCGTGCGGCTGTTCCAGCAGGCCGAGAAGGTCGTCCGCGACAACATGGCGGCCATCCCGCTCTGGTACCAGAACGGCAGCGCCGGCTACACCGCCCGGCTCTCCCATGTGACGCTCAATCCGTTCAGCGTCCCGGTCTACAACGAGATCAAGGTCGGCTGAGCCGCATGGGCCGCTATGTCGCGAGGCGACTGCTCCAGATGATCCCCGTCTTCATCGGGGCCACCCTGCTGATCTTCCTCATGGTGAACGTGATGGGCGACCCGATCGCCGGCCTGTGCGGCGAGCGCGCCTGCGACCCGGCGACCGCCGCCCAGCTGAAGCGGGAGTTCGGCCTCGACCAGCCGCTGTGGCGCCAGTACGTCACCTATATGGGGAACGTCTTCACCGGAAACTTCGGTACCGCCTTCAACGGACAGCCCGTCACCGAGCTGATGGCGGCGGCGTTCCCGGTCACCATCCGGCTCACGATCGTGGCCATCGCCTTCGAGATCGTCATCGGCATCGCGCTCGGCGTCGTCACCGGGCTGCGGCGCGGCCACCCCGTCGACACCGGCGTCCTGCTGGCCACTCTGGTCGTCATCTCCGTCCCCACCTTCGTCACCGGCCTGCTGCTGCAACTGCTGCTCGGCGTCGCCTGGGGCTGGATCAAACCGTCCGTCTCGCCGGCCGCCGCGTTCGGCGAGCTGATCGTGCCGGGACTCGTCCTCGCCTCCGTCTCCCTCGCCTACGTCACCCGGCTCACCCGCACCACCATCGCCGAGAACAAGCGCGCCGACTACGTGCGCACCGCGACCGCCAAGGGCCTGCCCCGGCGCCGCGTCGTCACCCGGCACCTGCTGCGCAACTCGCTGATCCCCGTGGTCACCTTCATCGGCACCGACATCGGGGCGTTGATGGGCGGCGCCATCGTCACCGAGCGGATCTTCAACATCCACGGCGTCGGCTACCAGCTCTACCAGGGCATCCTGCGCCAGAACACCCAGACGGTCGTCGGCTTCGTGACCGTCCTCGTGCTGGTCTTCCTGCTCGCCAACCTCCTCGTCGACCTCCTGTACGCCGTACTCGACCCGAGGATCCGCTATGCCTGAACAGCCGTACGAGCCCGAAGGGGCCATCGCCGGGACCGGCATGGGCGGCGCCATGGACCTCGGCGCGAGCGAGGCCGCCACCCTGGAGCCGGGCCCCGGCGCGCCGGCCGGCGGCGGTCCCGCGGGGCGGCCGCGCTCGCTGTGGTCGGACGCCTGGCGGGACCTGCGCCGCAACCCCGTCTTCCTGCTCTCCGCCCTGGTCATCCTCTTCCTGGTGTTCGTCTCCCTGTGGCCCTCGGCGATCGCCTCCGGCAGCCCGCTCAGCTGCGACCTGGCCAAGTCCCAGGACGGTCCGGGGCCCGGCGCGCCCTTCGGGTACGACGGGCAGGGCTGCAACGTCTACACACGCACCGTCTACGGGGCTCGTACGTCCGTCACGGTCGGCGTCCTGGCCACCCTGGGGGTCGCGGTCCTCGGGTCCGTCCTGGGCGGTCTGGCGGGGTATTTCGGCGGATGGTGGGACGCGCTGCTGTCCCGCACCACCGACATCTTCTTCGCCATCCCCGTCGTCCTCGGCGGCCTCGTGCTGCTGTCCGTGGTCACCAGCAACACGGTCTGGCCGGTAATCGGCTTCATGGTGCTGCTCGGCTGGCCGCAGATCTCCCGCATCGCGCGCGGCTCGGTCATCACCGCCCGCCAGCACGACTACGTGCAGGCGGCCCGCGCCCTCGGCGCCTCCGACTCCCGCATCCTGCTGCGGCACATCGCGCCGAACGCCGTCGCACCGGTGATCGTGGTGGCGACCATCGCGCTCGGCACCTACATCTCCCTGGAGGCGACCCTGTCCTACCTGGGGGTGGGCCTCAAGCCGCCCAGCGTCTCCTGGGGCATCGACATCTCCGCCGCCTCCCCCTACATCCGCAACGCACCGCACGCCCTGCTGTGGCCCTCCGGTGCCCTCGCGGTGACCGTCCTGGCCTTCATCATGCTCGGCGACGCGGTGCGCGACGCCCTCGACCCCAAGCTGAGGTGACGACGCCATGCTGCTCGAAGTCCGCGATCTGCACGTGGAGTTCAGGACACGGGACGGGGTCGCCCACGCCGTCAACGGGGTGTCGTACGCCGTGGACGAGGGCGAGACGCTGGCCGTGCTCGGCGAGTCCGGATCGGGCAAGTCGGTGACCGCGCAGGCCGTGATGGGCATCCTCGACATGCCGCCGGGGCGGATCACCGGCGGCGAGATCCTCTTCCGGGGCCGGGACCTGCTGCGGATGAAGGAGGAGGAACGGCGGGAGCTGCGCGGCGCCCAAATGGCGATGATCTTCCAGGACGCGCTGTCGGCCCTCAACCCGGTGCTCTCCGTGGGCGATCAGCTCGCCGAGCTGTTCACGGTGCACCGGGGGCTGTCGCGGAAGGCCGCGCGGGCGAAGGCCGTCGAGCTGATGGACCGGGTGCGCATCCCGGCCGCCGCCCAGCGGGTGCGGGACTATCCGCACCAGTTCTCCGGCGGGATGCGCCAGCGGATCATGATCGCCATGGCGCTGGCCCTGGAACCGGCCCTGGTGATCGCCGACGAGCCGACCACCGCCCTGGACGTCACCGTGCAGGCGCAGGTCATGGACCTGCTCGCCGAGTTGCAGCGCGAGTACCGCATGGGGCTCGTCCTCATCACCCACGACCTCGGGGTGGTGGCGGACGTGGCCGACCGGATCGCCGTGATGTACGCCGGGCGGATCGTGGAGTCGGCGCCGGTGCACGACATCTACAAGGCGCCCGCCCACCCCTACACCCGCGGCCTGCTCGACTCCATCCCGCGCCTGGACCTCAAGGGGCGGGAGCTGTACGCCATCAAGGGCCAGCCGCCGAACCTGGCGCACATGCCCGCGGGCTGCTCCTTCCACCCGCGCTGCCCGATGGCACGGGAGGTCTGCCGCAGCGAGGTGCCCCCGCTGTACGAGGTGTCCGAAGTCCGCGGCAGCGCCTGCCACTTCTGGAGGGAGTGCCTGGATGGCGACGAGCGGTGAACCGGTCCTGGAGGTCAGCGGGCTCGTCAAGCACTACCCGCTGACCCGCGGCGTCCTGTTCAAGAAGCAGATCGGCGCGGTCCGGGCGGTCGACGGCGTCGACTTCGCCCTCGGCCGGGGCGAGACCCTGGGCATCGTCGGTGAGTCGGGCTGCGGCAAGTCGACGGTCGCCAAGCTGCTGTGCAACCTGGAGCGGCCCACCGCCGGGTCCATCCGGTTCAAGGGCGAGGACATCACGCGGCTGTCCGGGCGCGCCCTGAAGGCGGTGCGCCGCAACATCCAGATGGTCTTCCAGGACCCCTACACCTCCCTCAACCCCCGGATGACCGTGGGGGACATCGTGGGGGAGCCGTACGAGATCCACCCCGAGGCGGCCCCCAAGGGGGACCGGCGCCGCCGGGTCCGGGAACTGCTGGACGTGGTGGGGCTCGACCCGGACTTCGTCAACCGCTACCCGCACCAGTTCTCCGGGGGGCAGCGCCAGCGCATCGGGATCGCGCGGGGGCTCGCGCTGCGCCCGGAGGTCATCGTGGCCGACGAGCCGGTGTCCGCGCTCGACGTGTCGGTGCAGGCACAGGTGATCAATCTGCTGGACCGGCTCCAGGCGGAGTTCGAGCTGTCCTATGTGTTCATCGCGCACGACCTGTCGATCGTGCGGCACATCTCGGACCGGGTCGGGGTCATGTACCTCGGCCGGATCGTGGAGATCGGGCGGGACGCGGAGATCTACGAGCATCCGACGCACCCCTACACCCAGGCGCTGCTGTCCGCGGTGCCGGTCCCGGACCCCGAGGCGCGGGAACACCGCGAGCGCATCATCCTCGGCGGGGACGTGCCCTCGCCCGCGGACATCCCCTCCGGTTGCCGCTTCCGCACCCGGTGCTGGAAGGCGCGGGAGCGGTGCGCCCTGGAGGTGCCGGCGCTCGCGGTGCCGGCCGTCTTCCGTGAGGGACCGGCCGCCCACGACTCGGCCTGCCACTTCGCGGAGGAGAAGCGGGTGGTGCCGCCGAAGGCCACGGAGGCGAACGGCAACGGGCCGGGATGACATGGCGCACCCCGGCCCGTTCACGGCACCCGCACGGCCGTACTCCGTACAGCCTGGCCTGTCCGTATATCGCGGCCGCTTCCGCCGAGTTGCCCGCGTGTTAACGCCGTCGACGGATGCCGTCCGCCTCAGCCCAGGGACCGCCGCAGGAAGTCCAGCTGGAGGTTGAGCAGGTTCTCCGCGACCGTCTCCTGCGGGGTCATGTGGGTCACCCCGGACAGCGGCAGCACCTCGTGCGGGCGGCCCGCCGCCAGCAGCGCGGAGGACAGCCGCAGCGAGTGCGCGACCACCACGTTGTCGTCCGCCAGGCCGTGGATGACCATCATCGGGCGGTGCTGCCCCGCCGCGTCCACCAGACCGGCGTCGTCGATCAGCGAGTTGCGGCGGTAGACCTCGGGCTGCTCGGCCGGGTCGCCCAGGTAGCGCTCCTGGTAGTGGGTGTCGTAGAGCCGCAGATCGGTCACGGGCGCGCCGACCACCGCCGCGTGGAAGACGTCCGGGCGGCGCAGCACCGCCAGCGCGGACAGGTAACCGCCGAAGGACCAGCCCCGGATGGCCACCCGGCCCAGGTCCAGGGGGAATCGCCCGGCGAGCGAGTGCAGCGCGTCCACCTGGTCCTGGAGCACGATCCCGGCGATGTCGTCCTTGATCTCCTTCTCCCAGGCGGGCGAGCGCCCCGGAGCGCCCCGGCCGTCGGCGACCACCACGGCGAAGCCCTGGTCGGCGAACCACTGGGAGGTGAGGTGGGCGTTGTGCGCGGCGACCACCCGCTGGCCGTGGGGGCCACCGTAGGGGTCGAGCAGCACCGGCAGGGGAGTGTCACCGTGGTAGTCCCGTGGCATAAGCACGGCGCACGGAATTCGGCGTGCGCCCCCCTCGGTGAGGGTGACCCTGGGGGACAAACCGGGGTCTTCGGCGTACGAGCGGACAGTCGCCGTCGGCTTTCCGTCAGCCAGCACCTGGACACGCGTGCCCGGCCTGTCAAGCGTCGCGGACACCAGTACGGTCACGCCCCCGGCGCGCACGGCGGAGTGCACGCCGGGTTCCTGCGACACGCGCTCCACGCCCAGCTCGTTCACCCGGTACACATGGATCTCGCCGATCTCGGGATCCTCCGCATCGGCTCCGGCGGAGGCGGTGACGAGCGTGTCGTCCGCACCCACGTCCAGAACCGCACGGATGTGCAACAGGCTGCTGGTCAGCGGGCGTTCACCCACGGCGAGCACGCGGGCGCCGCCCTCGTCGGCGATCCGGACCAGCTGTCCGGAGGGGCTCCAGGACGGCACCCCGGCGAAAAGTTCCAGCCAAATTGGGTCCTCGTCGGCGTGCACCATCCGGGTCGTGCCGGTGTCCGGGTCCACCGCCAGGTACAGCAGGCTCCGCTGGTCCCGCGACTGCACCAGGACCAGCGGCGCACCCGCCTGTGACCAGTGCACTCGGGCGAGGTAGGGGTAGCGGGCGCGGTCCCAGAGCACCTCCGTGCGCTCCCCGCCGAGGCCCAGCACGAACAGCCGTACGTCCGCGTTAGGGGTGCCCGCCGCGGGGTACGCGATTTCGTTGGGCTTGCGCTCGGGGTGGGCCGGATCGGAGATCCACCACCTGGCCACCGGCGTGTCGTCCGCGCGGGCCACCAGCAGCCGGTCGCCGTCCGGCGCCCACCAGAAGCCCCGGTTGCGGCCCATCTCCTCGGCCGCGATGAACTCCGCGAGCCCGTAGGTCACCTGCTCCGTCTCCGGCTCGGCGAGCGCGCGGTCGCCCTCGCCGCCGGCGCCCACCACGCGCAGGGCGCCCCGCGCGACGTAGGCGATGTGCCGGCCGTCGGGCGCCGGACGCGGGTCGATCACCGGTCCCCGCACGGGGAGTTCACGACTCTCGCCGGTCTTCAGGTCCGTCGTGAAAAGCCGCCCTGACAAGGCGAAAGACGCCAGCTGGACGGCGGCGTCGGTGGCGTAGCCGACGATGCCGGCCCCGCCCTCCCTGCTGCGCTCCCGGCGGGCCCGTTCCTCGGGCGAGAGCTGCTCCAGGGCGCCGTCCAGCAGGGCGCCCGGATCGGCGGCGCGGCGTTCGGTGCCGTCCGGGAGGTCCAGCACCCAGAGGGAGTTGGCCCGGTCGGTGCCGGAGCCGGAACGCAGGAACGCGACACGCGTGCCGTCGGGTGCCACGGCGAACCCGCGCGGCGCGCCGAGGGTGAACCGCTGGGTCCGCGCGTGTCTGCGGGGGAAGGAGTCGGACTCGGTCGTCATACCCCGACCATATTGGCCATGCGCCCCCTTGTGCGGCCGTGCGCCGAGAGATGCGCGAGTACGGATAGTTATGATCACTACCGCTGCGTGGGTATGAACCTGCCGGTGTCCGCATGGACTTGCTCTACCGATCTTTCCGAACAGCCGTGTCCCTGGGATCTTTGGAGGTGAGCCGCCGTGGCACTCTCGATTTCGGCGGTGGTGCTGCTGGCGATCATCGTCTTCCTGCTGATGAAGAAGTCGGGACTGAAGGGCGGCCACGCGGTCGTCTGCATGCTGCTCGGCTTCTACCTCGCCTCCTCGACCATCGCGCCCACGATCAGCCAGCTGACCACCAACGTGGCGAGCATGATCGGCAGCATCAAGTTCTGACGGCCGGGCGGGCGGCGGCGGGCCTGCGTAGGGTGGGGGCATGACGGAACTGCCCCCCTCCGGTCCGCGCGCCGCCCGGCGGCTGTTGCTGGTGCACGCGCATCCGGACGACGAGTCGATCAACAACGGCGCCACCATGGCCAGGTACGCGGCCGAGGGCGTCCATGTGACGCTGGTCACCTGCACCCTGGGGGAGCGCGGGGAGTGCATCCCGCCCGGCCTGCGCCATCTGACCGGCGCCGCGCTCGGCGCACACCGGCGCGACGAGCTGGCCGCCGCCCTGCGCGAGCTGGGGGTCACCGACGCCCGGCTGCTCGGCGGCGCGGGCCGCTACGGCGACTCCGGGATGATGGGCACCGCCGACAACGAGGACCCCGGCTGCTTCTGGCAGGCCGAGGTGGACGAGGCCGCGGAACACCTGGTCCAGGTGATCCTGGAGGTCCGCCCCCAGGTCCTCGTCACCTACGACGACAACGGCGGGTACGGCCACCCGGACCACATCCAGGCCCACCGCGTCGCCATGCGCGCCGCCGACCTCGCCGCCGGACGCGGGCACACGATCGACAAGGTCTACTGGAACCGCACCCCGCGCTCCGTCGCCGAGGCCGCCTTCGCCCGCCTCCAGGACGAGCTGCCGGCCCTGCCCTTCGAGAAGATCGCGGCCCTGGAGGACGTGCCCGGCGTGGTGGACGACGCGCGCGTCACCACCGCGGTGGACGGCACCGCCCACGCCGCCGCCAAGGCCGCCGCGATGCGCGCCCACGCCACCCAGATCGAGGTGGCCGGGTCCTGTTTCGCGCTCTCGAACGAGCTGGCCCAGCCGCTGTTCACCACCGAATACTACGAGTTGGTGCGCGGCACCGCCGCTTTGGGCGAGAGCGACCTGTTCGCCGGGATCACCGCCGGGGAGGCGCCGTGAGCGGCACCGGGCGCGGCACCGGCACTCCGGGCCCGATGCTCGCCCAGCCGCTGCGCCCGCCGTCGCCGGGCCGGGCCCTCGCCTGTCTCGGCCTCTTCCTGCTCGGCGCGGTCGTCGCGGTCGCCGGCACCCTGGTGCAGGCGGCCTGGTTCCCCGGCGGGCTGCTGCTCGCCCTCGCGGGCGCCCTCGGGGTCTTCCTGGGCGGTGCGTACGCCACCCGGAGCCGGGGCGGTGCGATGGCCCCGGCGGCGGGCTGGATCGTCACCGTCATCCTGCTCACCTCCTCCCGCCCCGAGGGCGACTTCCTCTTCGGCGCGGGCGGCGGCTCCTATCTCTTCCTGTTCGGCGGTATGGCCCTCGCTGTGATCTGCGCCACCCTCGGTGCCACGAGGCAACCGCGCCCCGGCTCCGCCCGACTTGGGAAGTGACGTACCGCTTTCCGGTGCGGCCCGCGTGCGGCCCGCGTGCGAGTCGGGTGTGGGTTTCCTCAGCGGTCGGGGGATACGCGCCAGAGGCGGCCAGTATGGTGGTGCGCGCCGCCGAGCCTTCCCCGTGCTCTCGACCCCGTTCGAGCCGGGGGGACCGCCGAAGCAGTGAGGTCAGTGTCGGGCGGCGGAGCCAACTGGGAGAACCTGCCTTGAGTCGTGAAACTGACACTCCGTCCTCCGGGCCCAACGGGCGCGGCGGAGCCGCATACCCGTCCGGCACCCCGCCGTACGGGACCCCCATGGCTTCCGACGACGGTGCGGACGCGGGCCGTTCGGGCGCGCAGTCCGAGGAACGCAAGACCGAGACCACGCTGACGACCCGGATCCGGATCAACATCCCCGGATCCCGGCCCATCCCGCCGGTCGTCGTGCGCAAGCCCGTCGGCGACGGCGAGTCCGCCGACTCCGCGCGGGACGACGGGCCCGCGGCCGAGGCGAGCGCCCCGGCCGCGCCGGCGCCCGCCGCCGAGGCTCCGGCCGAGCCGTCGGCCCCGGCCGAGGAGAAGACCAGCGACTGGTTCGCGCCCCGCAAGCCGGGCACCCCCGCCAAGGGCGGCGCGGGTGCCAACGGGGCCAAGAACCCAGGTGGTTCCGCCGGCGCGCCGGGGGCGCGGGGAACCGGGGGCCCGGCCGGTGGCACCGGCGCCCGCCCCGGTGGTGTGGTCGGTTCCATGAGCGTGCCCGGCCGCGGCTCCGGCAAGACGAACGGCTCGGGCCTGCCCGGCGCCACCGGTGGCCCGGTGGCCCCCGGACACGGCGGCGGCACCGGCTCCTTCGACGTCACCGAGGCGCTGGCCGCGGGCCCGCTGGCCGGCGGCTCCCGCTCCGCGGACGCGGGTGGCGGCGAGCCGCGCCGCGACGATCTGCCGTACTTCTCGGAGAACGGCGGCGCGGGCGGCGGCCAGGACCCCTTCGGCAGCGCCGCGGGCGCGGGCGGCGCGAACGGCATGGGCGGGCAGGGCGGCCGGGGCGGCCCGCAGGGGCCCGCCGGGCCGACCGGCGGTCCGGTCACCGGGGACAGCCCGCTGCGGCCGGGCGCCGAGGGCTCCTACGGGCAGCGGGCCGAGGGCCCCTACGGGCAGCAGGGTGCCGGGGGCGGCGCCCGCACGGACCTCGCCGATCCCGACGGACCGGCCGGGGGGCCGGGCGGCGGGCTCGGCCCCGGCGGCGGGCTCAGCGACGACACCGCGATCCTCACCCCGCAGAAGCCGGCCCCGGAACCGGGCACGCCCGGCTACCGGGCCCCGGACAACGTCTCCGGACACACCGTCACCAGCGGCATCCCGGTCGTTCCGGGCGCGAACGGCGCCCCGTTCGGCGCCGGCGGTCCCGGCGGCCCGGCCGCCCCGGCGGCGCCCAAGCCCGAGCCGGCCGCGGCGGCGCCCAAGGCGGCGGCCAAGCCGAAGAAGAAGGGCCGCAGCAAACTGGTGCTGCTCGCCGCCGCCGTGGTCGTGATCGCGGGCGGTGTCTACGGCGCCGGGCTGCTGATGAACCACACCGACGTGCCCAAGGGCACCACCGTGCTCGGCGTCGACGTCGGCGGCGGCACCCGCGACGACGCCGTCAGGAAGCTGGACGACGTGTTCGGCGCCCGCGTCGCCAAGCCGCTGAAGCTCTCCGTGGGCGGCCGCACGGTCATGCTCACCCCGGCCAACGCCGGTCTCCAGTTCGACTTCCAGGCCACCGCGAGCGCGGCCGCCCAGAGCGACTACAACCCGGTCTCCGTGGTCGGCACGCTGTTCGGGCAGCAGCGCGTGGTCGAGCCGGTCATGCCGGTGGACGAGGAGAAGCTCCAGGCCGCGCTCCGGCAGGCGGGCGGCGGCTCCGGCGCGGGCGCGGTGGTCGAGGGCGGCATCAAGTTCGAGGCCGGCAAGGCCGTCGCCGTCTATGGCAAGGCGGGCACCGCCATCGACGCGGCCCGCTCGACGCAGGCGATCGAACAGGCGTACCGCACCGCGGTGGAGACGGGTGATCCCGCGACGGTCACCGTGCCCACCACCAACCGGCAGCCCGCGGTCTCCAACGCCGAGGTCGACCGCGAGATGAAGGAGTTCGCGGAGCCGGCGATGTCGGCCAAGGTGACGGTCATGACGGACGCCGCGCACGCGGTCCCGATGAGCCCGCAGAACTCGCTGTGGAAGTTCCTCCGGGTGACCGCCGTCAACGGCAAACTGGTCGACAAGCCCGATCTGGCCGCCCTCCAGCAGCTGTACGGCAAGGCCTTCGACGGCGTCCTCATCACCCGCGGCAACGGCCAGAAGACGCCGGTCACCCCGCAGGACGTCTACGGCGCCCTGCGCCAGGCACTGATGAGCAAGACCAACCGGGTCGCGGTGATCAGCACCAACCCCGACTAGACGCGAGGCCCACCCGTGAGGGGCGCCCGGTGTGCCGCCGGGCGCCCCTCACGGGTCGTCACCCTCCACGACATGACATCTGTCATCCGGCATCCGGGACCCCTGACACTGCCGGTGCCCGTCCCGCCACGGCACCATGGACGGCATGACAACGACAGCGGTACCGGCCACCTCCACCTCCACCGAGGTGGTCGGGTTCGACCAGGTGACCAAGACGTACGGGACGGTACGGGCCGTCGACGGGCTCACGCTGCGGCTGCACCCCGGAGAGACCGTCGCCCTGCTCGGCCCGAACGGCGCGGGCAAGTCCACCACCCTCGACCTGCTCCTCGGCCTCAAGCAGCCCGACGCCGGCACGGTGTCCCTGTTCGGCACCAGCCCCCGCGAGGCGATCGTGGCCGGGCGGGTCGGGGCCATGCTCCAGAGCGGCGGGCTGATGGACGACGTCACCGTCGCCGAACTGGTCAAGCTGTCCTGCTCCCTGCACCCGCGGCCGTACCAGCCCGCCGAGGTGATGGCCCGCGCCGGCATCGCGCAGATCGCCGACCGCAAGGTCAACAAGCTCTCCGGCGGCCAGGCCCAGCGGGTCCGCTTCGCGCTCGCCACCGCGGGCGACAGCGATCTGATCATCCTGGACGAGCCGACCACCGGCATGGACGTCTCCGCCCGCCACGCCTTCTGGGCGACCATGCGCGAGCAGGCCGACCAGGGCCGGACGGTCCTGTTCGCCACGCACTACCTCGAAGAGGCCGACGCCATAGCCGACCGGGTCCTGGTGCTGCACCGCGGCCGCCTGCTCGCCGACGGCACCGCCGCCGAGATCAAGGCCCGCGCGGGCGCCCGGCGGATCTCCTTCGACCTGGCGGGCGCCATCGACGAGGCCGCCCTGCGCGCCCTGCCGTTCCTGACCGCCGTCGACGTGTCCGGCCAGACCGTGCGCATCCAGTCCGCCGACGCCGACGCCACCGTGCACGCCCTGTACGGCCTCGGCGTCTACCCCCGCAACCTGGAGGTCGCCGGCCTCGGCCTGGAGCAGGCGTTCGTCGCCATCACGGAGGCCGAGGAGGCCAAGCAGTCATGAACAGTCTCATCAAGCTGGAACTGACCCGCGCCCTGCGCAACAAGAAGTTCCTGTTCTTCTCGGTGCTCTACCCGGCGGTCCTCTTCCTGATCATCGCGGGCAACGCCGACAACACCAGGATCGACGGCACCGGGCTGACCCTGGCCACCTACATGATGGTCTCCATGGCCTCCTTCGGCGCCCTGACCGCCGTGCTGATGGGCAACAGCGAGCGCATCGCCAAGGAACGCGAGAGCGGCTGGGTGCGGCAGCTGCGGCTGACCCCGCTGCCCGGCCGCGGCTACGTCCTCGCCAAGACCGCCAGCGCCGCCGTGGTGAGCCTGCCGTCCATCGTGGTGGTCTTCCTGGCCGCCGCCGTGATCAAGGACGTACGGCTCGACGCCTGGCAGTGGCTCGCGCTCACCGGGGTCATCTGGGCCGGCAGCCTGGTCTTCGCCGCGCTCGGCGTGGCCCTCGGCTACCTCGCCACCGGGGACGCGGTCCGCCCCATCACGATGATCGTGTACTTCGGCCTGTCGATCCTCGGCGGCCTGTGGATGCCCTCGACCACCTTCCCGCAGTTCCTCCAGGACATCGCCAAGTGGCTGCCCACCCACGCCTACGCCGCGCTGGGCCGGGCCATCGAGCAGAGCCAGGCCCCGCACACCGCGGACATCGCCGTCCTCGTCGCGTACTTCGTCCTCTTCGCGGGCGGCGCGGCCTGGCTGTACCGGAAGGACACGCTGAAGGCGTGAGCACCATGGCGGAAGACCCGAAGGCGGCCGGGGCGCAGCCGGAGACACGAGTCCGGATCGGACAGGGCGTGCAGGGCCGGCGCGAGCTCGTCGTGAAGGCGATGTGGATCGCCGTGTGGCTGGTCTTCCTCAGCTCCCCGACGCAGGACCTGATCGGTGGCCGGCACACCACGGCCGGCACCGTGGCGGGGGCGGTCGGCCTCACCGTCTTCGTGGGCGTCTACCTCGTCCTGGTCTTCCGGCAGCTCGGGGCGCCCTTCGCGCCGCGGACCGTGGCCCTGCTGCTCGGCACCCTCTTCGTCCTCGCGCCCGCCCTGACCTACGGCCTCGGCACCCAGTGGAGCACGCTGTTCGTCTACCTCTCGGTGGCCTGCGGAGCGACCCTGCCGCTGCGCCTGGCGAACTGGGCGATTCCGGGCTCCGCCGTGGTGATGTACCTGGTCGGGCTGCACTGGGGCGTCTACACGGTCGACGACGACATGCTGATGGTCGTGTTCATCGGGTTCGCCATGGTCGGCGTGGGCCAACTGGTCCGCACCACCATCGATCTGCGCAAGGCGCGGGCCACCGTCGCCCAGCTCGCCGCCAACGAGGAGCGGCTGCGGCTCGCCCGCGACCTGCACGACCTGCTGGGCCACTCGCTCTCCCTGATCACGCTCAAGAGCGAGCTGGCCGGGCGGATGCTGCCCGACCACCCCGACAAGGCGGCCCAGCAGATCGGCGACATCGAACAGGTCAGCCGCCAGGCGCTGGTGGACGTGCGGGAGGCCGTCACCGGCTACCGGCGCCCGCGGCTCGCCGTCGAGCTGGCCGGCACCCAGGTGGCGCTCACGGCCGCGGGCGTCACCGCCGAGCTGCCGTCCGAACCCGACCTCGCCCAGGTGCCCGAGGAGGCCGAGTCGGCGCTCGCCTGGGCGCTGCGCGAGGCGGTCACCAACGTGGTGCGGCACAGCGGCGCCGACCGGTGCGCCGTACGCCTCACGCACCACCAGACGCTGGCCGGGCCGATGCTCGAACTCGCCGTCGAGGACAACGGGTCGGGCGTCGGGACCGGCGGCTTCGGCAACGGTCTGACCGGGCTGACCGAACGCCTGCAGAAGGCCGGCGGGACGCTGGAGGCGGGCCGGGTCAGGCAGGGGTTCCGGCTGGTCGCCCGCGTGCCCGTGGCCCCCGCGGGGGACGTAGGATCCGGGGCATGACGAGCCCCATCAGGGTCCTGCTGGCCGAGGACCAGTCCATGGTCCGCGAGGCGCTGGCCGCGCTGCTCGGGCTGGAGGACGACATCGAGGTCGTCGCGCAGGTGGCGCGCGGGGACGAGGTGCTCGACGCGGTCCGGGCGCACGACGTGGACGTGGCGCTGCTGGACATCGAGATGCCGGGCTGTACCGGCATCGAGGCAGCGGCGCGGGTCCACCGGGACTTCCCGGCCGTCGGACTGGTCGTGCTCACCACCTTCGGGCGGCCCGGCTATCTGCGCAGCGCCATGGAGGCCGGCGCCGACGCCTTCCTCGTCAAGGACGCGCCCGCGGCCCAACTCGCCGCCGCCGTCCGCAAGGTGCTCGCCGGGGAGCGGGTCATCGACCCCTCGCTGGCCGCCGCCGCGCTCGCCGAGGGCGCGAACCCGCTCACCGAACGCGAGCGCGAGGTGCTGCGCGCCGCGGCCGACGGCTCCACCAACGCCGAGCTGGCCAAGGCCCTGCACCTGTCCCAGGGCACGGTCCGCAACTACCTCTCCACGGCCATCCAGAAGCTCGCCGTCCGCAACCGCGCGGAGGCGGTGCGCACCGCGCGGGAGAAGGGCTGGCTGTAGAAGCCGCGGGTACGGCCGGTCAGTTGAGCTTGGCGCGGGCGGTGCGGGCCTGTCGCCGTACCCGCTCGGCGGCCGGTTCGTCGACCACCTCGATCAGCTCGGCATAGGCGTCCAGTTCGTCCGCCCCGGCCGTGAACTGCCCCCGCTGCACCAGCAGTTGCCCGCGCTCGTAGCGCAGCCGGGCCGGGTGGGCGGGGATCAGCAGCGACAGCTCCACCGCGCGCAGCGCCACGTCCGAGTGCTCGGGGCGGGCCGCGGCCCACGCGCGGATGTTGTTCAGGATGCGCTGGACGACCTCCAGCGGGGGCGCGGGCTCCATCATCGCGGGGTCCGGCGGCGCGCCGGTCGCCCCGACCACGAGCAGTTCGGCGTCCGGGCCGGTGAGCACCCGGCCGCCCTCGAACGGGTCGGCCAGCACCCGCTCCCCGGCCGCCCCGAACCCGACCACGAAGTGCCCCGGCAGCGCGACCCCGTACACCGGGGCCCCGGCCCGCCGGGCCACCTCCAGCCAGACCACCGACAGCAGGATCGGCAGCCCGCGCCGGCGCCGCAGCACCTCGTGCAGCAGCGAGGACTCCAGGCGCTGGTAGTCGCCGGGCGTGCCGTGGAACTCGTAGCGCCCGCCGAGCAGCCGCCGTACCGCCTCGGCCCAGGCGCGCGGGCCGCCGGGCCGGTACGGCAGCTCGCCTGAGAGCCGGTCCAGCTCCGCCTGCGCGGTGTCGATCCCGGCCTCGTCCAGCGAACCGTCCGCCTCCGCGGCGATCAGCAGGCACAGCGCCGCCAGATCCGGCCGCTCGGAGCGCGCCTGTTCGGCGAAGCGCGCCCGCACCTCGGCGGAGCGCTCGGGCGGCGGCGGGTACGGGGGCGGCAGATACGGGTGAGGCATGGCGGTTCCCGCCCTTCCGACGGAGGGTCTACGACGGGCCGTGGGCGGGCTGTTCCCGCGGCTCCCGGTAGTGGTGGTAGGCGTGGTGCCGGGAGAAGCCCAGCGCGGCGTACAGGGCCTTCGCGGGCTCGTTGCCGGTCTCCACCTGGAGCCAGCCGGCCGAGGCGCCCTCGGCCAGCGCCCGGCGCGCGAGCGCGGCCATCACCTCGGTGGCCAGGCCCTGCCGCCGCCTGGCGGGGTCCACCTCGACGGCGGCGAACCCGGCCCAGCGCCCGTCCACGACACACCGCCCGATCGCCGCCGGGACCCCGTCCGGCCCGCCCGGTACGGAGGCGAACCACACCGAGGGGCCTCCGGTGAGCACCCGCAGCGCCACCTCGCTCACCCCCTTGCGCCCATACCGCGCGAGCCACGCCTCGTCCGCCTCCCGGCCGAGGACCACCTCGGCGCCCTCGGGCCGGTCCGCCGGCGGGGCCAGCGCGCCGATCCACACCTCCGCGCTCACCTCCCGCACCCAGCCGCGCCGCTCCAGCTCCGCGCAGAGCAGCTCCTGCGTGCCCTCGGCGCCCGTCGCGGCCTGCACGCGGGCCGGCAGCCCGCGCTCGCCGTACCAGCGTCGTACGGCGTCCAGGGCCGCGTCGAGCGGAAGTCCGGGATCACCCAGCGGCAGCACGCTGTTGGCGCGCCGGGTGAAGCCCTCCCGCCGCCCGGCCGCCACCCCGGCCGGCCGCGTTTCGCGCGGCTCCCTCCCGACCGCGGCCCGCAGCTCCCAGTCGCCCAGCCGTTCGCTCTCCACCGGGCGCCAGCCGCGCGAGACGGCCCGCGCCAGCTCCGCGTAGCCGGCCGCCGGGCCCCTGCGGCGCGCCGGGGCGGCCGGGACGACCTTGCCCGCCACGAGCGAGGTTTCCGGAAACCGCACACTTGTACCGCTCCGCTGTGTGATCATGAGCACGCCATGATCCCACGATGTGAGAACACCCACCGTGTCGGTGAACTTCTCCCGCGCCGCTCCGGCCTCGCTCAAGCGCCGCACGGAGACGCGTTTACCCACGTCAGCGGGGGTGATTCGGACTTCCAGGCGCCCTTGTGCCGAGATTTCCACCGGTCAGTTCACCCCTCCTGTTCGGATCATGCTCCGGAACGGAGATACTAGGGGCGGGCATCGACGACGCCGCGCTCCCGCGCGCCAGGCGGCGGAGCCTGCGGAGGCCCGCCAGCGCCCTATCGAGGAGGAACGACAGCGTGACCTACGTCATCGCGCAGCCTTGTGTCGACGTCAAGGACAAGGCGTGCATCGAGGAGTGCCCGGTCGACTGCATCTACGAGGGCCAGCGGTCCTTGTACATCCACCCGGACGAATGCGTCGACTGTGGTGCCTGTGAGCCGGTCTGCCCGGTCGAGGCGATCTTCTACGAGGACGACACTCCCGAGGAGTGGAAGGACTACTACAAGGCGAACGTCGAGTTCTTCGACGAGCTGGGCTCGCCCGGCGGTGCCAGCAAGCTGGGGCTGATCGAGCGCGACCACCCCTTCATCGCCGCGCTGCCCCCGCAGGGCGAGTGACCGTTTAGCTCCCAAGCGGCCCGCACCGCGCCGCCTCGGTCCCGTACGGCCCCGATCGCCCAGATCACCGCCGCACGGGACCGAGGCGTTTGCCGCACCAGACGAAAGTGAGCCACTGATCGTGTCCGCAGTCTCCGACCGGCTTCCCACGTTCCCCTGGGACAAGCTGGAGCCGTACAAGAAGACGGCCGCGGCCCATCCGGACGGCATCGTCGACCTCTCCGTCGGCACTCCGGTCGACCCGGTCCCCGAGCTGGTCCAGAAGGCCCTGATCGACGCGGCCGACTCGCCGGGCTATCCGACCGTCTGGGGCACGCCCGAGCTGCGGGACGCGATCAGCGGGTGGCTGGAGCGGCGCCTGGGCGCGCGCGAGGTGACCCACCGGCACGTGCTGCCGGTCGTCGGCTCCAAGGAACTGGTGGCCTGGCTGCCGACCCAGCTGGGCCTCGGCCCCGGCGACAAGGTGGCCTACCCGCGCCTCGCCTACCCGACGTACGAGGTCGGCGCGCGGCTCGCCCGCGCGGAGTACGAGACGTACGACGACCCGCGCGAGCTCGACCCGGCGGGCCTGAAGCTGCTCTGGCTGAACTCCCCGTCCAACCCGACGGGCAAGGTGCTGGCCAAGCGGGAGCTGACGGAGATCGTCGCCTGGGCCCGCGCCCACGGCGTCCTGGTCGCCTCCGACGAGTGCTACCTGGAGCTGGGCTGGGAGGCCGACCCGGTCTCGGTGCTGCACCCGGACGTCAACGGCGGCTCGTACGAGGGCATCGTGGCCGTCCACTCCCTCTCCAAGCGCTCCAACCTGGCCGGCTACCGCGCCGCCTTCGTCGCGGGCGACCCGGCCGTCCTCGGCCCGCTCCTGGAGATCCGCAAGCACGGCGGCATGATGACCTCGGCGCCGACCCAGGCCGCCGTGGTGGCCGCGCTGGGCGACGACGCGCACGTACGGGAGCAGCGCGCCCGCTACGCCGCCCGCCGCGAGGCGCTCCGCCCGGCCCTGCTGTCCCACGGCTTCCGCATCGAGCACAGCGAGGCCAGCCTCTACCTGTGGGCCACCCGCGACGAACCCTGCTGGACCACCGTCGCCCACCTCGCCGACCTGGGCATCCTGGTCGCCCCCGGCGACTTCTACGGCTCCGCCGGCGAGAGCTTCGTCCGCGTGGCCCTGACGGCGACGGACGAACGCGTCGCGGCGGCGGTCGCCCGCCTGCGGTAAGCCCCGCACTGCCGCCACCGCCGTGCCGGTGGTCCGGCCCTCGCCGGAGCGAAACGCCGAACGGGGTCCAGGGGACATCCCCTGGACCCCGTTCACCGGGCGGTGCCGGCTCAGGTGAGGGGCAGGCCCTGCATCGGGAGGTTGGCGGTCGGCAGACCGCCCTTCGTGGCGCCGGCGGCCGCGTCGCCCAGGGCGTTGCCCGCGGCACCGGCGACGCCGCCCGCGGCCTGCTGGGCCGCCGGGGCGGCCTTCTTCACGGCGCCGCCGGCCGTCTTGCCCGCGGCCGGCACGGCCGACTTCACGGCGTTGCCGCCCGCGTTGCCCGCCAGCGAGGTGACGTGCTCCGCGGCACCGTCGACGGTGTCGCCGACGTGCGCCGCGTCCAGCGCGGTCAGGCCGCTCAGGTTCGCGGCCGGCAGGTTCGTGGCCGCACCGGCGGAGCCGGCCGCACCGACCCCGGCGGCCGCTCCCGCTGCGACGAGCAGCGCGGCACGGGCGATCCGGCGGGTCAGGGGGAGGGACATGATGCTCCATTCGACGGGAGAAGAACGATCTGTGTCATCCGGACCCGGCACCGGGCTCGGACGCCATGACTACCGCTCGAAGCCCCCGAAGGTTGCGGACGCCCCAGGTAAAGAACCGATAACGCATCGCATTATCAGGTGGGGATAAAAACGGGCAAAGGGCGTCTGCGGGAACGCCCAGCAGAATCCTTCCGCCCCTTGCGTCCCAAGGGGTCTAGGCCGAATTCCCAAGCTCGCCCGTTTGGCCGCGTGTGAAACGCCGACGCCACCCGCCGGCGTGACGACCCGTACTACTGTCCGGTCACGATCCGGACAACGCTCACGGACCCCTCCGCCCCCGCGGCTCCCTGCGAGCGCACCTGCTGCCACGCCCCGCCGTCGCTGCCGGCGATCCACACCCGCCCCGCGTACGTCACCCGCTGGATGTGCAGCGCCGAGGAGTTGGCGACCGCCCAGTGCGCGAGCTGCCACCCCCGCTCCCGCTCGTCGCGCCCGCTCGCGTCCGTCCGCGTGCCGAGCGGCACCGGCACGGTCACCGTCCGCCCGCTCGCCGTCGCCGTCACGCTCGGCGAGGGGGACGGCGAGGGCACCGGCGCCCCGCCCACCTCCGCGCCGGTCTCCTGGAGCGCGTCCCGCCCGAAGTCCCGTACCAGCGCGGCCCGTACCGCGTCCGGACCGACCGCGGCGGCCGTCGTGTCGAACCGCCCGTCACAGGTCAGCGTGGCCGCCGCCTGCCCGGTCAGCGCCGCCGACAGCAGCTCGGCGTCCGGCTCGTGCTTGGCGTACGCCTCCGGGAAGCCGCTGCGCTGCACCTTCTGCGCGGCCACGGTGAGCGGCAGATCGGTGTAGTCGGGCACCTTGGCGAGATGGGCGTAGAAGATCCCGGCGGCGTACGTCGGGTCCATGATCTGCCGCTCGCTGCCCCAGCCCTGCGAGGGCCGCTGCTGGAACAGGCCGAGTGAATCCCGGTCGCCGTGCTCGATGTTGCGCAGCCCGGACTCCTGGAGCGCGGTGGCCAGCGCGATGGTCACGGCCCGCTCGGGCATGTTCCGGCCGGTGCCGACGGCGGCGATCGTCGCCGCGTTCGCCGCCTGCTCGGGCGTGAACTCGTACGACGCTCTGGCGCCGGTGGCCGAGACCACCTTGCAGCCGCGTGCCCCGCCGCCTCCGGTGACGTACTGCACCACGAGGTAGGCGGCGACACCGCACAGGACCAACAGGGCCGCGGCGAACCGGAGAAGCCGGCCGCGGCGCTTGCGACGGGTGGGGGACGGCTGTGACACGCGTACAAGGTAGCGGAGGGATCACCACCGTTCACCAGCGGTCCGCCGCCGCGCGCGGGGCGGGGGGTGCCGGGGCGGGCGCGCTAGGGTCGAGGCCATGGCCGACACCTCGCTTGACCTCACGCTGGACGCCGCCACGCTCACCGCGCGGCTCGTGGACTTCGCCTCCGAGAGCGGCACCGAGAAGCCGCTCGCCGACGCGATCGAGACGGCGCTGCGCGCCCTGCCGCACCTGGCGGTGGACCGCTACGGCAACAACGTGATCGCCCGCACGAACCTGGGCCGCGCCGAGCGGGTCGTGCTGGCCGGGCACATCGACACCGTGCCGATCGCGGACAACGTGCCCTCGCGCCTGGACGAGGACGGCGTGCTGTGGGGCTGCGGCACCTGCGACATGAAGTCGGGCGTGGCGGTCCAGCTGCGCATCGCCGCCACCGTGCCCGCCCCCAACCGCGATCTGACCTTTGTGTTCTACGACAACGAGGAGGTCGCCGCCCACCTCAACGGCCTGCGCCATGTCGCCGAGGCCCACCCGGAGTGGCTGGCGGGCGACTTCGCGGTGCTCCTGGAGCCCTCCGACGGCGAGGTCGAAGGCGGCTGCCAGGGCACCCTGCGGATGCTGCTGCGCACCGAGGGCGAGCGGGCGCACTCGGCGCGTTCCTGGATGGGCGCCAACGCCATCCACGCGGCCGCGCCGATCCTGGCCCGCCTCGCGGCCTACGAGCCCCGCTACCCGGTGATCGACGGCCTGGAGTACCGCGAGGGCCTGAACGCCGTGCGCATCGAGGGCGGGGTCGCGGGCAACGTCATCCCCGACGCGTGCGTGGTCGCCGTCAACTTCCGCTACGCCCCCGACCGCACCGAGGAGGAGGCGATCGCGCACGTCCGCGAGGTGTTCGCGGACTGCGGGGTCGCCGAGTTCGTGGTCGAGGACCACAGCGGCGGCGCGCTGCCCGGTCTCTCCCACCCGGCCGCGGCCGCCTTCATGGAGGCGGTCGGCGGCACCCCGCGCCCCAAGTACGGCTGGACGGACGTCTCCCGCTTCGCCGCGCTCGGCATCCCCGCGGTCAACTACGGCCCCGGCAACCCGCACCTGGCGCACAAGCGGGACGAGCGGGTGGAGACGGCCAAGATCCTCAAGGCGGAGGAGCGGCTGCGCGGCTGGCTGACCGCCTGAGCCCGCCGCGCGCGGCGCACGCCTGGCCGACATGCGTATGTCCCCCCTGCGTAACCCGTGTGGATCTAGGCTGAGAACGAACCACCGGCAAGCGGAGGGAGCGCACATGCCTACCGGGAACCCCGAGGGGAAGAAGCAGCCGCCGGACGAGCAGCGGCTCGGGCCGGTCCTGCGGCGGCGGGGCCAGGTGACGCCGAGCACGACCGACCAGCGGCTGCTGGACGCGGGCGGCCCCTCCGACTGGGTCCACACCGATCCCTGGCGGGTGCTGCGCATCCAGTCGGAGTTCATCGAGGGCTTCGGCACACTGGCCGAACTCCCGCCCGCGATCAGCGTGTTCGGTTCGGCCCGCACGCCCGTGGACTCGCCCGAGTACGACGCGGGGGTGCGGCTCGGCCGCGGTCTGGTCGAGGCCGGCTGGGCGGTGATCACCGGCGGCGGCCCCGGCGCGATGGAGGCCGCGAACAAGGGCGCGTGCGAGGCGGGCGGCGTCTCGGTCGGGCTCGGCATCGAGCTGCCCTTCGAGCAGGGGCTGAACCCCTACGTCGACATCGGGCTGAACTTCCGCTACTTCTTCGTCCGCAAGATGATGTTCGTGAAGTACGCCCAGGGCTTCGTGGTGCTGCCCGGCGGCCTCGGCACCCTGGACGAGCTGTTCGAGGCGCTGACCCTGGTGCAGACCCAGAAGGTCACCCGCTTCCCGATCGTCCTCTTCGGCAGCGCCTACTGGGGCGGCCTGGTCGACTGGCTCAAGAACACCCTGGTGGCCAGCGGCAAGGCCCTGGAGAAGGACCTCCTCCTCTTCCACGTCACCGACGACGTGGAAGAGGCGGTCGCCCTGGTCTCCAAGGAGGCCGCGCGCTAGGGCCTCTCGTTTGGATCATGCCGGGCTCGCGGGCCCTGGCACCGCGCCTCGCGGCGTTGTCGTCGGTTGCCATGGCTCCGCCATGTCGCCCTCCTCCGCCTTGCGACGCACGGCACCAGACCCCGCTCCCTGATCCGGCCTGATCCAAACGAAAGACCCTAGGGGTCCGCCCGTCCGTCAGGCCAGGCCGCGCCGGGCCACCGCAGGGGGGCGGTGGCCCGCGATGGAGGAGACCATGTCGAGGACCTGGCGGGTCTCGGCGACTTCGTGGACGCGGTAGACCATCGCCCCGAGCCAGGAGGACACCGCCGTCGTCGCCAGCGTGCCGATCAGCCGCTCCTTGACCGGCCGGTCCAGCGTCTCCCCGACGAAGTCCTTGTTGGACAGCGACACCAGCACCGGCCAGCCCGCGGCCACCATCTCGTCCAGCCGCCGCGTCGCCTCCAGGCTGTGCCGGGTGTTCTTGCCGAAGTCGTGACCGGGATCGATCAGCACCGACTCCCGCGGCACCCCGAGCGCCACCGCGCGCTGGGCGAGGCCCACGGTCACCTCCAGGACGTCCGCCATGACGTCGTCGTACTCCACCCGGTGCGGGCGGGTGCGCGGCTCGGCGCCGCCCGCGTGCGTGCACACCAGGCCCACCCGGTGGCGCGCCGCGACCTCGGCGAGAGCGGGGTCCGCGCCGCCCCACGCGTCGTTCAGCAGATCGGCGCCCGCCGCGCACACCGCCTCGCCGACCTCCGCCCGCCAGGTGTCCACGCTGATCACCACGTCCGGGAACCGGCGCCGCACCTCCGCCACGAAGCCGACCGTGCGCCGCGCCTCCTCCTGTGCGGAGACCTCCTCGCCGGGGCCCGCCTTCACCCCGCCGATGTCGATGATCGCGGCGCCCTCGGCCACCGCCTGCTCGACCCGCGCCAGGGCCGGCTCGTCGCGGAACGTCGCCCCCCGGTCGTAGAAGGAGTCGGGGGTCCGGTTCACGATCGCCATGATCACCCGATCGTGCGGTCCGAATTCCCGCCTGCCCAGCCTGAGCATCCGCTGTGACCTCTTCCTCGCGTGTCCGGCACTGCGACCGCCAGTGACCCTAACCGTCGCAGGCGCATGGCACGATCGGAGCTGACAGATTCCGCGTCCGGCGACAGCGCCGGCACCCGAGCAGGGGGCCCCGAGACGATGGTGATGTTCCTCTTCCTGGTCGTCGCACTGGCCGTCGTGGTCGCCGCGGTGACCCTCGCCGTGGTGGGCGGCGGCGAGAGCGGCCCGCTGCCCGACGCCGCGCCCGAGCGGCTCCAGGACCCGCTGCCCGACGACCGGCCGGTGGGCCGCGAGGACGTCGAGAGCCTGCGCTTCCCGCTCGCCGTGCGCGGCTACCGCATGTCCGACGTGGACGACGCCCTCGGCCGCCTCGGCGCCGAACTCGCCGAGCGCGACGCCCGGATCGCGGGCCTGGAGTCCGCGCTGGCCGGAGCGCGCGCCGCCGCCGACCGCCCCGCCCCGGACACCGACCGGCACCCGGAGGATCAGCAGTGACCGCCGCCATCGCGGGCCCGGACGGCGCGCCGCGCTGCCCCTGGGCCCTGTCCACCGACGACTACGTGTCGTACCACGACGAGGAGTGGGGCCGCCCGGTCCACGGCGACGACGCCCTCTTCGAGCGGCTCAGCCTGGAGGCGTTCCAGTCGGGCCTGTCCTGGATCACCATCCTGCGCCGCCGGCCGGGCTTCCGCGCAGCCTTCGCAGGCTTCTCCATCGAGAAGGTCGCCGCCTTCACCGACGAGGACCGCGAGCGCCTGCTGGCCGATCCGGGCATCATCCGCAACCGCGCCAAGATCGACGCCACCCTCGCCAACGCCCGCGTCCTCGCCGGCTGGGCCTCCGGCGAGCTGGACGACCTGATCTGGTCCCACGCCCCCGACCCGGCCGGCCGCCCCGCCCCGAAGACCCTGGCCGACGTCCCGGCGGTCACCCCGCAATCCACGGCCCTGTCCAAGGAGTTGAAGAAGCGGGGCCTGAAGTTCGTCGGCCCGACGACGGCGTACGCGCTGATGCAGGCGTGCGGTCTGGTCAACGACCACCTGGAGACGTGCGTGGCCCGCTGACGCGCCGACGGGGCGCGGGGCGGTGCCCCACGGCGCGTCACCGCCCCGAGTACTTCGGCTTCTCCTTGTCGACGAACGCCTGCACCGCGATCGCGTGGTCCTCGGACTGCCCGGCCCGCGTCTGGAGTTCGTCCTCCTTCTCCAGCGTCTCCTCCAGCGTGTGCGTCAGCCCGAACGCCACCGCCTCCTTGACCGCCGCGTAGGCGACCGTCGGCCCCGACGCCAGCTTCCGCGCCACCTTCTCCGCCTCGGCCCGCAGCTCGGCCGCGGGCACCACCCGGTTGGCGATCCCCAGCTCCAGCGCGTCCTGCGCGCCGATGCTGCGCGGGAACAGCAGCAGATCCTGCGCGCGGCTCGGCCCGACCACCCGCGGCAGCGTCCAGGAGATCCCGGAGTCCCCGGTCAGGGCGACGCCCACGAACGACGTGTTGAAGGACGCGGTGTCGGCGACGACCCGGTAGTCCGCCGCGAGCGCGAACCCGAACCCGGCCCCCGCCGCGACGCCGTTCACCGCGGCGACGACCGGCTTCGCCGCCCCCGCCAGTGCCCGCACGATCGGGTTGTAGTGCTCGCCGACCGTGCTCATCGTCTGCCCGGACCCGGTCTCCCGGTCCTGCGCCAGCAGCCCGATGTGCTCCTTGAGGTCCTGGCCCACGCAGAACGCCCGCTCCCCGGCGGCGGTCAGCAGGATCGCCCGTACGGCCGTGTCCCCGGCCGCCTCCTCGGCCGCGTCCCGCAGCGCGACCTTGGCGGCCACGTTCAGCGCGTTCATCGCCTCGGGGCGGTTCAGCGTGATCGTCGCGAGCCCGTCGCTCACCTCGTAGAGCACGGTGTCGGCCATGGCGCATCCCCTCCGGTTCGCGGTGGCGGCGTACCGCTCGGTACGCCCCTGTCCGATCACAGCATGGCGGAGATCACCGGCCGAGGGCCTGCCGGCGGGTGTGAGCTGCGTCAAAGAAAACCGGACCCCGGATGACCGGAGGGCGTCCGTGCGGTGGCGCAGTATCGCAGCCACATCCCCGAATTGAGTGGTTTTGCTCGCGCGCGTTGCCCAAGCGATGCCTACCGATGTTGGTCATCGGGTCCTGAGATGCGGGATAATGGCTTGGAAGCAATGTGTTCGATGCCGGTGTCGCGTGTCCGGTTCGGTCCCGCGGGTGCCCGCCGGGTGCCATTTCGGCAGACGATGAGCTGGTTTCAGGAAGGGGAACGAGCATGGCGGCCATGAAGCCGCGGACGGGCGATGGTCCGCTCGAGGTGACCAAGGAGGGGCGGGGCATCGTCATGCGCGTTCCGCTCGAAGGCGGCGGTCGACTCGTCGTCGAGCTGACCCCTGACGAGGCCGAGGCGCTCGGCGACGCGCTCAAGAAGGTCGTCGTCTGACGCGCGCACGAGTCAGTCCTCACGGCTGCCCCGGCATCGTACGCGGTGCCGGGGCAGCCGCGTTCCCCGGCCCGGCACGCTCGCCGGGCCCGACCCGCCCGCCGGGACCGGTGCGCCCGCCGCACCGCGGTCCCCGCCGCGCCGTCACCGCTTGACGGCGCACAGCAGCCCGTCGCCGACCGGCAGCAGCGAGGAGACCAGCTCCTGGCTCTCGCGCACCGTGCGCAGCAGCTCGCGCAGCCGCAGCACCTCCGAGGGCTGCGGCCCCGAGCCGACCGTACGGCCGCTCGCGAAGACCCCCTCGAAGACCACCAGGCCGCCGGCGCGCAGCAGCCGCAGCGACTCGGCGAGGTACTCCGGGTACTCGTGCCGGTCCCCGTCGCAGAACACGAGGTCGTAGCCCGCGTCCGCGAGCCGGGGCAGCACCTCCAGGGCGCGGCCGGGGATGAAGCGGGCCCGGTTGCTGGCGAAGCCGCAGGCGCGGAACGCCTGCCGGGCGAACTGCTGGTGCTCCGGCTCCGGATCGACCGTGGTCAGCACCCCGTCCGGGCGCATGCCGTGCAGCAGATGGATTCCGGACACCCCGCAGCCCGTGCCGATCTCCGCGACCGCCTTCGCGTCCACGGAGGCGGCGAGCAGGCGCAGCGCGGAACCCGTGCCGGGCGACACCGAGCGCAGTCCTGCGTCGAGGGCGCGGTCGCGGGCCCACAGCAGTGCTTCGTCCTCGGCGGCAAAGGCGTCGGCGAAAGCCGAGCTCGTCTGCCGGTTGCCGGTAATGACCCTCTCCTGTCGTCCCCATGGATGCCTCGGCGTGACTGTATCCGTTGGCGTCGGGAACCCGCAGATGGGACCGGGCGTTTAGAAGGAAGAGACAGGGCTGGGGACGCTTCGGGGGGCGAGAGGTGGAGCAGAGCACCGCACAAGTGCTGACGCAGCGGCGCGAGCCGCACCAGCGAGTACCAAATTCTCGTAAAAACGCTTATCCGGAGCTAACGGGCGAGGTGGCTATGGTAGGGGCTCCACTGGACACCACCAGAGCCGACAGGGGAGGTGCGGCCACGCCCGAGGACCGGGGCGGAGTGCTACGGCGCTTCCTCGGATCGGCGGGCAGGCCGAAATCCGTGACCGACACCGCTGCTGACAGCCACGCCACCGGCTCCGCCGTGCGCGACACCCAGACCGCGACCTTCACCAGTGACGCGGACGGGCAGGCGTGGACCCCGCCCACCTGGGACGAGATCGTCAGCACCCACAGCGCCCGCGTCTACCGCCTGGCCTACCGCCTCACCGGCAATCAGCACGACGCCGAGGACCTCACCCAGGAAGTGTTCGTCCGCGTCTTCCGCTCCCTGTCGACGTACTCGCCGGGCACCTTCGAGGGCTGGCTGCACCGCATCACCACGAACCTCTTCCTGGACATGGTCCGGCGCAAGCAGCGCATCCGTTTCGACGCCCTCGGCGAGGACGCGGCCGAGCGCCTGGCCAGCCGCGAACCCACCCCCCAACAGCTGTTCAACGACGCGCACTTCGACGCCGACGTCCAGCAGGCCCTGGACACCCTCGCGCCCGAGTTCCGCGCGGCCGTCGTCCTGTGCGACATCGAGGGGCTGTCGTACGAGGAGATCGCCGCGACCCTCGGCGTGAAGCTCGGCACCGTCCGCTCCCGTATCCACCGCGGCCGCTCCCAGCTCCGCAAGGCCCTCGCGCACCGCTCCCCGGAGGCCCGCGCGGCCGAGCGGCGCTCGTTCATGGCACGGGTCCCCGCACTGGGGGGAGGGGGCGCGACGGCGTGAGCGGATCACGGCAGAATCCGGCCGAGGCACACCTCGCCGAGCAGCATCTGGGAGACCGGCTCTCCGCCCTGGTGGACGGAGAGCTCGGCCATGACACGCGCGAACGCGTCCTCGCCCACCTGGCCACCTGCGCCCGCTGCAAGGCGGAGGCGGACGCCCAGCGCGCGCTGAAAAGCGTGTTCGCGACGGCGGCCCCGCCCCCGCCCTCCGCGAGCCTGCTGGCCCGCCTCCAGGGCCTGCCCGGCGGCGGCGACGGCGAGCCCGGCGGGCTGGTCGGGCCCGGCCCCGAGACCCGGACCCCAGGCGACCCGGACACCTTCGGCATGCGCCGGGGCTTCTCCTTCGGCTATGTCCCGGCGCGCGCACAGGGCCCCGGCCCCGAGCGGAGCGACGTCCACCGGGAGCCCCGTTTCCGCGGGGAGAACGGTTTCGGCGGACCGGGCGGCCCCCTCGGCGAGGGCGGCTTCCGCATCCATCCCGTCGGCCGCCCGGACGACGGCCGCTCCGCCTCCCGCGGACTGCGCTTCGCCTTCGCCGCCGCCGGAGCGGTGTCACTGGCCGCGGTCGCCCTCGGCGGCGTCACCACCGCCATCCCCGGCTACCCGGCCGCCGACGCCCGCGGCACCGGCAGCAATGTGATCCCGGCCCGCACCACGGGCACCGGCGGCGCGGGCGCGACGACGTCCGCCGACGCCCAGCGCCGCCGGCAGGGCCCGCAGGCGGCCCAGGGCGGCGGGGCGCTGCTCGGGCGTACGTCACCGCCGCCGGCCGCCGTGGCCGCGCCGCTGGTGCCGGGCGCGCCGGACACCCCGGCCGGGCAGTCCCAGGGCACCGGAGGCCGCGTGGTGGGCCCGCTGATGGCGGGCATCAACGCCGTCACCCCACTGATACGCCCGCTGGACAAGGCCATGGACCTGCCGCTGAGCAAGTGGTCCACGGCGCCCATGATCCCCGGCATGCTGACCGGCACCGGCCCGCAGCCGGCCCCGCGCGCCCCCCTGCGTTCCGCCGCGTCCTCGGCCCCGCTGGCGTCACCGCTGGCGGCTCCGGTCACGCCCGGCCCGACGCCCTGAGCCGGGCATTACGGGCCGCTCCGCGCCACGGCCCGCGACCTGGTTGAATCCGGCCAGGTAGTCGATGTTCCGGGGCCGCCGCCCGTGCGCGGGGCCCCGGTCAGCTTGGGGAGAGCATGAACGAGGGGAACCGCGTTCCGCCGGGGGCGGAGCCGGACGGAGCGGCGGGGGCCGGGCCGATGCCGGACGGCGACTTCGAACTGGCCAGGCCGGAGCGCCCCACGCCGTTGCACGAACCGGACCCCTACAGCACCCCGCCGTACGGCGAACCGGGCCCCTGGGCCCCCGCCCCACCGGTCCAGCACCCGGCGGCGGCACCGGCACCGGGGACCGCCGCCCCCGCACCACCGGCCCCGGCGCCGATACCCGCCCCCACGCCGCCTACAGCCCACCCGCCGATACCCGCGCCCTCCGTACCCGCAGCCGCGCCGACACCCGCGCCCGTCGCGGCCCCGTCCGCTCCCGGACCCGTCGCACCCCCCGCGCTCGCGCCCTCGGTGCCCGCACCCGCGCACCGGTCCCAGGCCGACCCCTGGCGGCGCTACCACCCCCGGGCCGCGGTGCCGCTCCAGGGGCCCGGTGCCGTGCCTCTGGAGCGTTCGGGAGGGCCCGGCCGGCGGCGCCGCATGGGCGGATGGACGCTCGTCGTCGTCCTGGTCGCGGCCGCGGTCGGCGGGCTCGTCGGGGGCTGTGTCGAGCGCGAGGCACTCGGCGGCGACGCGCGGACGGCGCAGGCCGGAAGCGTGCCGGCCGGGCGGGCGCCGGACAGCGCGGCCGGGATCGCCGCCCGCGCCCTGCCCGGCGTCGTCACCCTGCATGTCGCCGGCACCGACGAGGAGGACACCGGCACCGGCTTCGTGCTGGACGACCGCGGGCACATCCTCACCAACAACCATGTCGTCGCGCCCGCCGCCTCCGGCGGCCGGATATCCGCGACCTTCAGCGACGGGACCTCCGCCAAGGCCACCGTCGTCGGCCGGGACAGCGGTTACGACCTCGCCGTGGTGCAGGTCAGCGGCGTGCACGGGCTCACCCCGCTGGCCCTCGGCAACTCCGACGACGTCCGGGTCGGCGACCCCGTCGTCGCCATCGGCGCCCCCTTCGACCTGGCCGACACCGTCACCGCGGGCATCATCAGCGCCAAGGAGCGGCCCATCACCGCGGGCGGCGAGGAGAGCGACGGCAGCGATGTGTCGTACGTGGACGCCCTGCAGACCGACGCGCCGATCAATCCCGGCAACTCCGGCGGTCCGCTGCTCGACTCCCGAGCCCGTGTCATCGGCATCAACTCCGCCATCCGCTCCGCCGACAACGGCTCCGCGACCGGGAGCGGTCAGGCCGGCTCCATCGGCCTGGGCTTCGCCATACCGGTCAACCAGGCCAAGCGCGTCGCCGGGGAACTGATCGCCGACGGCCATGCCACCCACCCCGTCATCGGCGTCGACCTCGACATGGGCTACACCGGCGACGGCGCCCGCGTCGACAGCCGGGCCCCGGACGGCGGCCCCGCCGTGGTCCGGGGCGGTCCGGCCGAGCGGGCCGGGCTCAGGCCGGGCGACGTGATCATCGGGGTGGACGGCGAGCGGGTGCACACCGCGGCGGAGCTGATCGTCAGGATCCGCGCCCACCGGCCCGGCGACCGGCTGAGCCTGACGGTCGAACGCGGCGGGGCCCCGCGGGACGTCTCACTCGTCCTGGGCACCGCGGAGCAGAACTGACACAAGTCTCACCTCGGGACGGTACCGGTCGGACCAGAACGCCGGGTACCGTTGAGCGACCGAGGACATCGCAAGGAGCGTCAGGTGTTCAATGACATAGGGCCAATGGAGCTACTGACGATCATCGTCATCGCGGTGCTCGTGTTCGGCCCGGACAAGCTCCCCAAGGTCATCCAGGATGTCACCCGGACGATCCGGAAGATCCGCGAGTTCTCGGAGAGCGCGAAGCAGGACATCCGCAGCGAGCTGGGGCCCGAGTTCAAGGACTTCGACTTCGAGGACCTGAACCCCAAGACGTTCCTGCGCAAGCAGCTCGGCAACGAGGATCTGGGCCTCCAGGAGATCCGCAACGGCTTCGACCTGAAGAAGGAGATGGCCGAACTCACCGACGCGGTGAACGGCCGTGACACCGGTTCCCCGGCCGCCTCCTCGGACTCCTCGCCGTCCGCGCCGGCCACCGGCGGGAAGATCGACATGACCAAGAAGCCGGAGGAGTCCGGCAAGGACGACCGGCCGCCGTTCGACTTCGACGCCACCTGAGCCGCATCCGCCCCGCCCGACGCCCCGACACGCCTGCGTGACACGCGTCATAGCGCGCGCCCGCCTCGAACGGCGTGAACAGGCCGTTCGAGGGACCCGGTGATCCAGTGCCTGCCCGGCGGCTCTCAGCGGTGTGGATATGCTGCCGAGTTGTTGTGCGGACCGGACGAGTACGCCCGAAGGGGGGCGGGCCGTCGCTTCGGTCCGACGAGCGCGAGGAGGCGTCCGGGCAGATGGAGACGACGAGTCGGGTGGGCGCGACGGCGCCGGCCACGGAGGGCGGACAGGGTCTCGCCGCCGACCGCGGCACGGTCGACGGTTACCTGCGGGCGCCCTTCCCCTGGTACGGGCTCGACGAGGCGTTCACGGGGCCGCGCTGGCTGATGCAGGTCGGCATGGCCTCCGACGGGGCCGTGGAGCACGGGTCGATCGGGCACGGCGACACGCCGTCCGTGCTGCACGACGGCGTTTCCGCCGAGCCCAGGGAGAAGTTCACGGCCGTGGTGACGGTCGCGGCGCATCCGTCCCGGCGGGTGGCCGACGGCTCGGGGATGCTGGAGGCGACGTCCGTGTCGTCGGCGGCGTGGCTCGCGGGCGTCGGGCTGCTGTCCTTCACCTGGCCGGGCCAGATGGACCACGCGCTGCGGGACGACTGGCTGGCGCAGCAGACCGAGGCGGCCTGGGAACTGGCCGACGATCTCGACGGGCCGGAGTGGTCCAGGCTCTCGCTGCCGGTGGACGGGGTGGCCGCGTCCTTCCATTACCGGGAGTCGGAGTTCGGCTGGGTGCTCGCCGGGACCACGGACGCGGGGGTGCATCTCGGGGCGTACGGGCGGGGGATGAGCGCGTACGGGCTGGGATTCGCCGTGGTGCAGGACATCTCCGCGTACGTATGACGGGCGCGTCCGTATGACAAAGGGGCGCCGGTGGTTATCGGCGCCCCTCTCCGTGCCGTGCGGCTCAGAACTTGTTCTTCGGGGTCAGCCCCAGCGACATGCCCGACAGGCCGCGCTGGCGGCCGCCCAGCTTGCCCGCGATGGAGCGCAGGGCGGCGCCCGCAGGGGAGTCGGGGTCGGTCAGCACGACCGGCTTGCCCTCGTCGCCGCCCTCGCGCAGCCGGACGTCGATGGGGATGGAGCCGAGGACCGGGACGCTCGTGCCCGTCGTACGGGTGAGGCCGTCGGCGACCAACTGGCCGCCGCCCGTGCCGAAGACGTCGACCATCTCGCCGCAGTGCGGGCAGGGCAGCCCGGACATGTTCTCGACCACGCCGACGATCTTCTGGTGGGTCTGCACCGCGATGGAACCCGCGCGCTCGGCCACCTCGGCGGCCGCCTGCTGCGGGGTCGTGACGACCAGGATCTCGGCGTTCGGGACCAGCTGGGCCACGGAGATCGCGATGTCGCCGGTGCCGGGCGGCAGGTCGAGCAGCAGGACGTCCAGGTCGCCCCAGTACACGTCGGCCAGGAACTGCTGGAGCGCGCGGTGCAGCATCGGGCCGCGCCAGACGACCGGCGCGTTGCCCGGCGTGAACATGCCGATCGAGATGACCTTCACGCCGTTCGCCGACGGCGGCATGATCATGTTCTCGACCTGGGTGGGACGGCCCTGCGCGCCCAGCATGCGCGGCACCGAGTGGCCGTAGATGTCGGCGTCCACCACGCCCACCTTGAGACCGTCGGCCGCCATCGCCGCCGCGAGGTTCACCGTGACCGAGGACTTGCCGACGCCGCCCTTGCCGGAGGCGACCGCGTAGACACGCGTGAGGTTGCCCGGCTTGGCGAAGGGGACCTCTCGCTCGGCCTGGCCGTCCCGCAGGGCCGCCGCCAGTTCCCTGCGCTGCTCGTCGCTCATCACGTCGAGCGTGACGTCCACACGGGTGACGCCCTCGACACGCGAGACCGCCTCGGTGACCCGCTGGGTGATGGTGTCGCGCATGGGACAGCCGGAGACCGTCAGGTACACGGTGACCGCGACCGCGCCGTCCTCCCCGATCTCCACCGATTTGACCATCCCCAGCTCGGTGATGGGGCGGTTGATCTCGGGGTCGTTCACCGTCGCCAGTGCCTCGCGCACCGCGTCTTCCGTAGCCATAAGGACGATGGTACGGCGCGCCGAGGGCCCTGCGGGTAGCCCCTCAGCGGTCGTCTGCGTCACGTCCCGGCGGGCGTTCCGTCCGTTCCGCCGGGAATACGACCGGGCCGCCGTGGCCGGCCCGTTCCTCCATCTCCTTGAGCATGTCCTGCAGCTCGGCCCGGATCCAGTCGCGGGTGGCGACCTCGCCGAGGCCGATGCGCAGCGCGGCGATCTCCCGCGTGAGGTACTCGGTGTCCGCGATGGACCGCTCGTTCTGCTTGCGGTCCTGCTCCAGGTTGACCCGGTCGCGGTCGTCCTGCCGGTTCTGCGCGAGCAGGATCAGCGGGGCGGCGTAGGACGCCTGGAGGGACAGGGCCAGGGTCAGGAAGATGAACGGGTACTCGTCGAACCGCAGATGGCCGGGCACGCTCACGTTCCACACCACCCAGGCGATGATGACGATCGTCATCCAGACGATGAAGCGTCCCGTGCCGAGGAAGCGGGCGATGCGCTCCGACAGCCGGCCGAAGGCCTCCGGGTCCCACTCGGGCAGGAACCGGCGCCGGGGCGGCCTCGGCTGGTCGAGCCGGGGCGTGCGCGGGCGGCCGGCGGCCGTGGCACCGGTGGGCGTGCGCTCGCGGGTGCTGTCGCGCTCAGCGGGCATCGCCGGCCCCCTTGTCGTCCGCGGGGCTCTCCGCCAGGTGGAACTCGGTCTCGCGCCAGTCTTCGGGCAGCATGTGGTCCAGTACGTCGTCGACGGTCACCGCGCCCAGCAGCGACCCGGCCTCGTCCACCACGGGCGCCGCCACCATGTCGTAGGTGGCGAAGAACCCGGCGATCACCGGCAGCGAGGCGTCCGGGGACAGCGGCTGGAGATCGTCGTCCAGGAGCGAACTGACCAGGGTGTACGGGGGATCGCGCAGCAGCCGCTGGAAGTGGGCGGTGCCCAGGTACTTGCCGGTCGGCGTCTCGTCCGGCGGCCGGCAGACGTAGACCTGGGCGGCGAGCGCGGGGGAGAGGTCGGGGTTGCGGACGCGGGCGAGCGCGTCGGCGACGGTGGCGTCCGGGCGCAGCACGATCGGTTCGGTGGTCATCAGACCGCCGGCGGTGTGCTCCTCGTACGACATCAGGCGCCGCATGTCGGCCGCGTCGCCGGGCTGCATGAGGCTCAGCAGCCGCTCCTTGTCCTCCTCCGGCAGCTCGGAGAGCAGGTCGGCCGCGTCGTCCGGGTCCATGGCCTCCAGGACGTCGGCCGCGCGCTCCTCCTGGAGCTTGCCGAGGATCTCGATCTGGTCGTCCTCCGGCAGCTCCTCCAGGACGTCGGCGAGCCGGTCGTCGTCCAGGGCGGCGGCGACCTCGGCGCGCCGCTTGGGGGAGAGGTGGTGCAGCACGTTGGCGAGGTCGGCGGGGCGCAGCTGCTCGAAGGTGGCGAGCAGGTTCTCGGCGCCCTGCCCGTGCTCCTCCAGGGAGAACCCGGAGACGGCGGACCAGTCCACGGTCAGCGTCTCGCCCTTGACCCGGCGGAAGGCGCTGCCCTTCCTGCCCTTGCGCACGAAGACGCGGTCGATCTCCCAGTCCCGGCGCGCGGGCAGCTGCTGCACGGACATGTCGAGGACGGTGGCCTCCTCGCCGGTCTCCACCAGGGTGACCCGCCGGTCCAGCAGCTCGCCGAAGACCAGGCGCTCGGTGGGCCGCTGTTCGAAGCGGCGGACGTTCATGACGCCGGTGCTGATGACCTGCCCGGACTCGATGCCGCTGATCCGGGTCATGGGCAGGAAGATGCGGCGCCGGGTGGACAGTTCGACGACGAGGCCGAGCACGCGCGGGGGTCTCCTGCCCACGCGCAGCATCACGACGAGATCGCGTACGCGGCCCACCTGGTCGCCGTTGGGATCGAAGACGGGGACCCCGGCGAGGTGCGAGACGAAGATCCGGGGGGCTCCGGCTGCCATGGTTCTGCTTCCTTGTCAGGGAACGTGCGGACGAGGTGTGCGACGAGGGTTTACATCGGACTGGGCGAAGTCGTGTACGACAGGGATTGCTTTTGTCGGTGAATTGCTCGGATTTGCCCGCACGGTTGCGCTTCAGGCTAGCCCGTACCGGTCGGATACGCCCTGGTGGGGGGTCCGGACGGACGGGCTCCGCCGGGTGGCCGGGGCCCCGGTACGCTGCGGTACGCCGCTGCAGGAACCGTCGGAAAGGCGACCTCACCCGTGACTGCGATTCCCCCCGGCCGTACCCGCCCGGTGACCGCGCTGTGCGCGCTGGCCGTGACGGGCGCGGTGGTGCTGACCGGATGCGGCGGCGATCCGGACGCGGGCACGAACGGGGTCGGCAAGCTGTCCGCCGACAGGATCCAGGCGCGGACCCGGTCGGCGGCACAGACGGCTTCGGCGGTCCGGCTCTCCGGGACCGTGGTGACCAGCGGCGTCACGTACCGGCTCGACATGCGGCTCAAGGACGACGGCGGCACCGGCTCGGTGACCTCCGGCGCCGATACGTTCAGGCTGCTGCGGGTCGGCACGCAGCTGTACCTGAAGGCCGACGCGGCTTTCTGGGCGCAGGCGGACGGCAAGGGCGACGGGAGCGGGGGCGGCGGAGGGGCCGCGGCCAAGCTCGACGGCAAGTACGTGAAGGTCCCGCAGCAGGACCCCGCGTACCGGAAGTTCAGCGGCTTCACGGACAAGGACGTCCTCCTCTCGGGTCTGCTGACACTGCACGGCTCACTGGCGACCGACGGCCGGCACAGCGAGGCGGGTACCCCGACGGTCCGGATCACCGGCGACCACGGTGCGGGCGGCACCCTCGACGTCTCCCTCAAGGGCAGCCCCTACCCCCTGGCCCTCACCCGCGCGGGCAACGCGGGCACGCTCCGCTTCTCCGAGTGGGGCAGGAACTTCACCGTCACCGAGCCCGCGGACTCCGAGACGGTGGACTACGGACAGCAGCTGCCGGCGTCGTAGCCACGACGGAGCGGACCGGCTGCCGGATCTGCTCGGTGCCCGCGTCAGCGGCCCTTGCGGCGTTTGGCGAGGAGCTTCGGGAGGGCGGCCGGGACCGGGCGGCGGGTGGTCGCCGGGGTCGGCACCGGTCTCTGCGCCAGATCCCCGTCGGGCAACGCGGCCACCGCACCCGTGGGCGCCAGCCGCAGCACCCGGCACTCGCCCGCCCAGCGCTCCGTCATCCGCTCGGCGTCGGGGGCGTTCAGCCGCTTGCCCTTCAGCTCGGCGACCGCCGCCTCCCACTCCGGCGTACCGGCCGCCAGCTCGCTCACCGCGGCCGTGAAGGAGACCAGCCGGCCCCCCTTGTCCTTGCTGCGCACGGTCACCTCGGCGGCGCCCCCGTCGGCCAGCCCCGCGAGCGGCTGCTCGCCGGGCCCGTCGCCGACCAGGCACACCGCGCCCTCGTGCCACACATGCCACACGGCGCGCGGGGCGGACGCGTCCGCGCCCCGCACCCACAGCAGGCCGGACTTCTTCGCGGCCTCCTCGATGAGAGCCCTTTCGAGCAGCTCGCCAGTCATGCGTCCACCCTATCCACGCCGCTCACAGCCACCCGTTGCGCTTCAGCACCCGGTGGATGCCGACACACACGGCGACCGTGAAGGTCAGCACCATGGGGTAGCCGTACTTCCAGTGCAGTTCCGGCATGTGCTCGAAGTTCATCCCGTACACACCGGTCACCATCGTCGGTACCGCGATGATCGCGGCCCACGCGGTGATCTTCCGCATGTCCTCGTTCTGCGCCACGGACGCCTGCGCGAGGTTGGCCTGGAGGATGGAGTTGAGCAGCTCGTCGAAGCCGACGACCTGCTCGTGCACGCGGGCGACATGGTCGGCGACGTCCCGGAAGTACTTCTGGATGTCCGGGTCGATCAGCCGCATCGGCCGCTCGCTGAGCAGCTGCATGGGCCGCAGCAGCGGCGCCACCGCCCGCTTGAACTCCATGACCTCGCGCTTGAGTTGGTAGATCCGCGCGGAGTCCACACCGCGCGAGACCCCGCCCCGGCCGGGGGAGAAGACCTCGGTCTCCACCTCGTCGATGTCGTCCTGCACCGCGTCCGTCACCGCGATGTACCCGTCCACCACGTGGTCCGCGATCGCGTGCAGCACCGCCGAGGGGCCCTTGGCGAGCAGCTCCGGATCGTCCTGGAGCCGGTGCCGCAGCGCCCGCAGCGAGCCCTGGCCGCCGTGCCGCACGGTGATGAAGAAGTCCCGGCCGGTGAAGCACATCACCTCGCCGGTCTCCACCACCTCGCTGTTCGCGGTCAGTTGGTCGTGCTCGACGTAGTGGATGGTCTTGAAGACGGTGAACAGCGAGTCGTCGTAGCGCTCCAGCTTCGGCCGCTGGTGCGCCTGCACCGCGTCCTCGACGGCCAGCGGATGCAGCCCGAACTCGCCCGCGATTCCGGCGAATTCGGCCTCCGTCGGTTCGTGCAGCCCGATCCACACGAAGCCGCCGTCGCGCCGCACCAGACGCATCGCCTCCTGCGGGGTCAGCGGCTTCTCGCTCGTGAGGCGCCGACCGTCGCGGTAGACGGCGCAGTCGACCACGGCGGACCGGGTGGCGGGGTCGCGCGTGGTGTCGTACGGCGCGGACGGCGTGCTCGTGGCCTTGCGCAGCGAGACGCGGGACGGACGGACCACGGCGCGCAGGTCGCGGATCATCGACATGGGCAGGCTCCTTCGCGACAGGCAGCGAAAGACCGCCGAAAACGGGTGGAACTACCCGGAATGAGGACGTCCTCCGGAGATTTCCCCGGCCGGGGCGGGGGAAGGACGTTTGGCTCGTCCACAAAGCGGGGAGCACCGCACCGTCGCGGTGGCGATTTCGCTGCTGATGCAGAACTGATGCAGATCAGGCAAAGCGAGACGAAGTGCTCTTCCGAACAGTGACGCGCACGGGAAGGCGGTAGCCGGCCAGAAGGGAAACCGGTCAGTGGCTACGACAGCCAGTGACTACATTCAGCGGCCGAAAGAGCGAGTGGTACTACCAGGTCGACTTCGATCCATGACAGCCCCACCTCCTCCGGCCGGTCCCTCGTAAGGGAGTTCCCAGGGTTCCGGGGCACCATCAGCGCGCCGCCCCTAACCACCGGCTCAGAGTACCAGCCGCCCTCGCTGTCAAGGTGCCGCTTTGCCCGTCGGTGACGAGTTCTATGCTCACCGCATGGTTGATGTTCTTCCTCTGGTCGAGGCACGGTTGACCACCGCGCTGGGCGCCCCGGACGCACGCGCGGCCGTCACCTTCCTCGGCACGGACCGCATCGAGGTGCTCCGCTTCACCGAGGGGGACGTCGTCCGCTACGCGACCCTCGGCATGTCCGCGCACCCCATGAGCGATCCCACCGCGCTGGTCACCGATCCGCTCAGGGGACCCCGCGCCGAACTGGTCCTGTCCGTGCGCGCGGGCGTCGCCGACACCGACAAGGTGCTCCGCCCGCTCGCCGTACTCGCCGCCTCCCCGCAGGTCGAGGGGCTGATCGTGGCGCCCGGCGCCGCCCTGGACGTGGGCGATCCGCTGTGGCCCGGCGCCCCCTTCACCTCGGTCCTGGTGGGCGAGGGCGGCGGCCTGGTCGAGGATCTGGAGCTGGACGAGCCGCTGGAGCCCGTACGGTTCCTGCCGCTGCTGCCGATGACCCCGAACGAGGCCGCCTTCAAGCGCGTGCAGGGTGCCCAGGCCCTCCAGGAGCGGTGGCTGGCACACGGCACGGACCTGCGGGATCCTGTCCGCAGGTCCGTACCGCTGCAGTGAGCAAGCTCACCGCGCCACACGTCAGTTGGCGAAGACCGTGACGCCGTCCTCGGTGGCGTGCCGGGGTGCCAGCTCCGCCGCCTCGCGGGTGAGGGCGCGGCGCCGTACGACGACCACCACGGCGCCCAGCAGCGCGGTGACCGCGGCCACCGCGAACGGGACGTGGATGTCGGTCCACTCCTCGATCTTCGGCGCGAAGTAGGGCGCGGCCGCCGCGGCGAACCAGCGGACGAAGTTGTAGCCCGCGCTCGCCACCGGGCGCGGGGCGTCGGAGACGCCGAGCGCCAGCTCGGTGTAGACGGTGTTGTTCACGCCGATGAAGGCGCCGGACAGGATGGTGCAGACGATCGCGGCGGTGTGGTCGCCGTAGCCGAGCACCAGGACGTCGGCCGCGAGCAGCACCAGCGAGCCGCCGAGCACCTTCAGCGAGCCGAACCGCTCCTGCAGGCGCGGGGCGACGAGCACCGAGAAGACCGCGAGCAGCACGCCCCAGGCGAAGAACACCCCGCCGGAGCGGTACGGGGTCATGTCCAGCACGAACGGCGTGAAGGCCAGCACGGTGAAGAAGGTGTAGTTGTAGAAGAACGCCGAGACCGCCGCCGAGGCCAGACCGCCGTGGCCGAGCGCCTTGAGCGGGTCCAGGATCGAGGTCTTGCGGGCCGGCTTCGGCTGCTCCTTCAGGAACACCGTGATGCACAGGAAGCCGATCGCCATCAGCGTGGCGGTGCCGAAGAAGGGGTAGCGCCAGCTGATGTTGCCGAGGACCGCGCCGAGCAGCGGGCCGCAGGCCATGCCGAGGCCGAGCGCGGACTCGTAGAGCAGGATCGCCGCCGCGCTGCCGCCGGCCGCGGCGCCGACGATGACCGCGAGCGCGGTGGAGACGAACAGCGCGTTGCCGAGGCCCCAGCCCGCCCGGAAGCCGACCAGCTGGCCGACCGTGTCCGAGGTGCCGGCGAGACCGGCGAAGACGACCACGAAGGCGAGGCCGAGCAGCAGCGTCTTCTTGCCGCCGATCCGGCTGGAGACGAAGCCGGTCAGCAGCATCGCGACCGCGGTGATCAGGAAGTACGAGGTGAAAAGCAGGGACACCTGACTGGGTGTGGCGTCGAGGCCCTGCGCGATCGACGGCAGGATCGGGTCGACCAGGCCGATGCCCATGAAGGCGACGACGGAGGCGCCGGCCGTGGCCCAGACCGCCTTGGGCTGCCGCAGGATGCTGCCGGCTCCCGCGTCCAGGGGATCCATGTGCTTCTCCCGTTCTGCTGGATAGCGCGTAGATAGTTGGCTTATACACATACTAAGTTAGCCGTGCTAATTAATGCAAGAGGCATCTACTTTGCCCTGGTCAGGGCGCCCGGACGGGTGATCGTCCTTGACGTGGACCGGCCGGGGTAGGACCGTGGAGCCCTATGAGGGGCGAACCCAGTTGCCCGCGGTGTGGTGGCCGGGTCAGGGCTCCCGGCCTCTTCAGCGACACGTGGCAGTGCGATGTGCACGGGGCGGTGTTTCCGCTGCAGCCCGTGATCCCGCCCAGCGTCGAGGCCCTCGCTGCGGTGGCGCGGCGCACGCATGTCCCGCTGTGGATGCCGTGGCCGCTGCCGGTGGGCTGGCTTTTCACCGGGGTGGCGTACGCGGGCGACGACCGCAGCGGCGGCCGCGCGAGCGCCGTCGCCTGCTCCGGACCCGGCCCGCTCGGCGGCCCCGGCGAGCTGATCCTGGTGGCCGAGGAGATGGGCGTCGGCCTCGGCGCGCGGTACGCGGGCATCGACGGACCGGATCCGGGGCCGTACATGAACGTCGAGAAGCCGCCCCAGGCCAAGGTCCTCGCCGCCGGCCGCCCCACCCCGCTCTGGCACGTCTACCGCACCCCCGACGACCGCGCCGTCTTCGCCGGTGAGGCGCTCGGCATGTGGCTGTGGGCGGTGGTGTGGCCCGAACAGGCGGGCCTGCTCCTGTACGACGAGCTGGTGCTGACCGATCTGCGCGACGCGGGCGCCGAGCTGGACCTGGTGCCCTGCGGGGCGCTGTCGCCGCGGCTGCTGCGCCCCCAGGGGCCGTAGGAGGCGTCTTGCCGGGACGCGCCCGCCCACGTGGGCGGGCGCGCATCGTTGTAGGGGGCGCACCCCCGCCGCGGTCGTGACAGAACGGGTGTCCGGGGCGGTTATCCTGAGGTGTCCTCTTCCGTCCCCGCGGCCCGTCTGGAGTCACCGTGCGCATCGATCTGCACTGTCACTCCTCGGCATCCGACGGCACGGACACCCCCGCCGAGCTGGTGCGGGGCGCCGCCGCGGCCGGTCTGGACGTCGTCGCGCTGACCGACCACGACACCACCCGCGGCTACGCCGAGGCCATCGCCGCGCTGCCCGCCGGACTCACCCTGGTCCCCGGCGCCGAGCTGTCCTGCCGTATCGACGGCATCTCGATGCACCTGCTGGCCTACCTCTTCGACCCCGAGGAGCCCGCCCTGCTGGCCGAGCGCGAGCTGGTCCGGGACGACCGGATACCGCGGGCCAAGGGCATGGTCGCCAAGCTGAACGCGCTGGGCGTACCGGTCTCCTGGGAGCAGGTCGAGCGGATCGCCGCCGGCGGCTCGGTGGGGCGTCCGCATGTCGCCTCCGCGCTGGTCGAGCTGGGCGTGGTGGAGACGGTGAGCGACGCGTTCACCGAGGAGTGGCTCGCCGACGGCGGCCGCGCCTACATGCCGAAGCACGAGACCGACCCCTTCGAGGCGATCCGGCTGGTCAAGGCCGCCGGCGGGGTCTGCGTGTTCGCGCACCCGGCCGCCGCCAAGCGGGGCCGCACGGTCCCCGAGGCCGCGATCGCCGAGATGGCCGCGGCCGGCCTGGACGGCATCGAGGTCGACCACATGGACCACGACGACGCGGCCAGGGCCCGGCTGCGCGGCCTGGCCAAGGACCTCGGTCTGCTGGTCACCGGCTCCTCGGACTACCACGGCAGCCGCAAGACCGTCGCGCTCGGCGACTACACCACCGACCCCGAGGTGTACGGGGAGATCACCCGCCGGGCCACCGGCGCGTTCCCGGTTCCCGGAGCCGGCGGAGCCTGAGGCCGCCTCCTCGCGGCCGACGCGCGCTCACACCCTCAGTTCTTCTTCTTTCAGCAAGGCCAGTACTTCCGCATGTTCGACATCGCCGTCTTCGGCTCTCTGTTCCTGACCCTTTTTGTCATCATGGATCCCCCTGGGATCACCCCGATCTTCCTTGCCCTGACCGCGGGCCGGCCCGCGAAGGTGCAGAAGCGGATGGCGTTCCAGGCCGTCTGCGTCGCGTTCGGGGTCATCGCCGTCTTCGGCGTCCTCGGGCACCAGATCCTCGACTACCTGCACGTGTCCGTGCCGGCTCTGATGATCGCGGGTGGTCTGCTGCTCCTGCTGATCGCGCTCGACCTGCTCACCGGCAAGAACGACGAGCCGAAGGCCACCAAGGACGTCAACGTGGCCCTCGTGCCGCTCGGCATGCCGCTGCTCGCGGGGCCCGGCGCGATCGTCTCCGTCATCCTGGCCGTGCAGAAGGCCGGCAGCGTGAGCACCCAGATATCGGTGTGGGTCGCGATCCTCGCGATCCATGTGGTGCTGTGGCTGGTGATGCGCTACTCGCTGCTGATCATCCGGATCATCAAGGACGGCGGCGTGGTCCTGGTGACGCGGCTCGCGGGGATGATGCTCTCCGCCATCGCGGTGCAGCAGATCATCAACGGGATCACCCAGGTGATCCACGGAAGCTGACGCTCAGGTGATCCGGGGGGACCGGGCCGTCGTACACGGCTCGGTTCCCCCGGAAGGCTTGAGCGGGAACCCCGTTACGAGGCCGGGGTCTCGGCCGGGCGGATCCACAGGCGCTGCCCCACTGCCGCTGCCTGCTGAACGATCCGGTTGACGGAGGCGGCGTCCACGACGGTGCTGTCCACGGTGGTCCCGTCGACCTCGTCGAGTCGCATGATTTCGAAGCGCACAGGCTTCTCCCTTCGTCTGGTCATCCTCCTGCGGAGAACTGCTTGGCGCGCCGGATGCGTATCCGGCGTCGTACTGAGTGAACCCCTCCCGTGTTACAAACATTCCCTACGCTAAAGAAATTTTTCGAACGCCTAACTACCGACCGGTAAGTAGTGGTCGGTGACTGTGTGAGAACGCCTGGGACTGCGCGGGACCGGTTGTGTTCACACTGTGACGACGAGGAGAATGGGGGGCGATGAACGACGACCTGGCGCATCTCGCCACCCGTATCGACCGTACGAACGAGCTGCTGGAACGCATGCTCGCCGAGGTGGCGAAGACACCCTCGACCCACGCGATCTTCGTGGACGCCGGGTACCTGTACGCGGCCGCCGGCCGCCTGATCGCCGGGACGGAGGACCGCCGGGCCTTCGACGTGGACGCCGAGGGCCTGATCGACGCGCTGATCGACCGCGCCCGCACCGTCTTCGCGGACAGCCGGCTGCTGCGGGTCTACTGGTACGACGGCGCCCGGCGCCGCATCCACACCGCCGAGCAGCAGACCATCGCCGAACTCCCCGACGTCAAGGTCCGCCTCGGCAATCTCAACGCCAACAACCAGCAGAAGGGCGTCGATTCACTGATCCGCACGGATCTGGAGTCGCTGGCCCGGCACCGCGCCATCAGCGACGCCGCCCTGCTCGGCGGCGACGAGGACCTGGTCTCCGCGGTCGAGGCCGCCCAGGGCTACGGCGCCCGCGTGCACCTGTGGGGCATCGAGGCACCCGAGGGCCGCAACCAGGCCGAGCCGCTGCTGTGGGAGGTCGACAGCCAGCGCACCCTGGACCTGGAGTTCTTCAAGCCGTACGTCTCCCGGCGCACGGCCGCCGCCTACGAGGCCGGCACCGGGGCCCGGCCCACCCGCGAGGACGTCCGCTTCGTCGGCGCCCAGATCGCGGCGAAGTGGCTGGCCTCCCGAGGCCGCGAGGCCCTGGTCGAACTGCTGCCCGGCCACCCCTATCTGCCCGGCTCCGTCGACCAGGACCTGCTGGTCGAGGCGGAGGGCCTGCTCCAGTACTCCCTGCGCGGCCAGGCCGACCTGCGCCGGTCCCTCAGGGACGGGTTCTGGGACCACTTGCAGGCCCAGTACTAACCGGCTTCGCCCGCGGGCCCCGTCCCGTCCCAGAAGTCGGCGAGGGCGCGGGCGGTCTCCAGCGGGCGTTCGGTGTTGGGGGAGTGCTCGGTGCCCTCGATGATCGTGCGGTGCGCGCCGAGTCGTTTCGCCATGCCGTCCAGCAGGGGCACCGGCCAGGTGTCGTCGTGGGCACCGGAGACGACGTGGAACGGCAGGGCGACGGCGGCCAGTTCCGCCACCCGGTCCGGTTCCGCGCACAACTGGCGCCCGGCGGCGAGGAGTTGTGCGGGCTTGGTGCCCATCCAGCGGCGGCGCATGTCCTCCTGGATGTCCGGGGTGTCGCCCGGCTCGGGCGTCCCGGTCTGCTCGGGCGCCTCCATCTGCCGCATCGCGTCCCACACCTGCGCCATGGTCATCACGGCGAGCGCGTCCCGCAGCAGCCGTACCCGCTCCTGCTGGGACTCCGAGATCCGCGCCGGTCCCGATGCCATCAGGGTCAGCGACCGGAAGGGCGCCGGGTCCAGCAGGACGGCGGCGCGGGCGACCTGCCCGCCGAAGGAGTGGCCCAGCAGATGCACCGGCTCGCCGATCGCCGCGGCCTGTGCCAGTACGTCCGCCGCCAACTCGCCCTGCGCGTAGGCTGATTCGTCTCCCTCGGGACCGTCCGACTCGAACTGCCCGCGTCCGTCCACGGCCACGGTCCGGTACCCGCGTGCGGCCAGCGGCACGTGCAGCGGGTTGAAGTCCTCCTTGCTGCCGGTGAATCCGGGCAGCAGCAGGGCGACCCCCTTCGCCTCGACCCCCTCGGCCACCGGGGCGTCGACGACGGCGAACTCCCCGCGCGCGGTGCGCAGCGGGTACGCGCGGGCGCCGGGGGGCGGGACGAAGGTATCGGGCCTGCTCATGGGGGAGAGGTTAACCGGAGGGTGGCGGGAGAACGCCGACGGCCCGGTCCACCGAGGTGAACCGGGCCGTCAGGGCTGCGGTGCCGCCGCGCGGGCGGCGCCGGATCAGGCCTCCGGGGCCTCCGCGGCGGCCGTCGCCTTGCGGGTACGGCGGCGCGGCGTGGCCTCCGGCTCACCGGTGGCCTGCGCCGGGATCTCCGCGGTGGCCGTCTTGACGGCGGCCTTGCGGGTCCGCCGCGCCTTCGGAGCGGCGGCCTCGGTGTCCTCGGTCGGCTCGGCGGCTGCGGTGGTCTTCCGCGTGCGGCGCGGCTTGGCTTCCGCGGCCTCGGCGGTGTCCGTCGTGGCCTCGGCCTTCGCCGCGGTCTTGCGGGTGCGGCGGGGTTTGGCCTCGGCCTCGGGGGCGTCGGCCTCCGGCTTGGCGGCGGCGGTCTTGCGGGTGCGGCGCGGCTTGGCCTCGGCCTCGGCGGTCTCCGCGGTGGCCGTCTCGGCGACCGGTTCGGCGGCCTTGCGGGTCCGCCGCGCCTTCGGAGCGGCGGCCTCGGTGTCCTCGGTCGGCTCGGCGGCTGCGGTGGTCTTCCGCGTGCGGCGCGGCT
>NZ_JBVJUC010000016.1:0-13556 GCF_055605065.1 Streptomyces sp. NPDC037203 | reverse complement strand
CTTGGCCTCCACGGCTTCGGCCGTCTCCACCGCGGCCTCGGCGACCGGCTCGGCCGCCTTGCGGGTGCGACGGCGCGGCTTGGCCTCCGCCTCGGGCTCCGCGACGACGGCCGGGGCCTCCACGACGGCGGACTCCACGACGGCGGTCTCCACCGTCTCCGCCGCCACGGGCTCCGCGGTCTTGCGGGTACGGCGGCGACGCGGCTTCTCGACGGCCTCCACGACCTCCGCCGGGGCGGGGGCCGGGGCGGCCACGGGCGCCTCCTGCGGCGTCTCGGCGGCCACCTCGACGGCCGGTGTCACCTCGGCCGGAGCTCCCGCGCCGGCACGGGTGCGGCGACGGCGGCGCGGGGTGCGCGTCGCCGGCTCCTCGGCGGACACGGACGGGGACCCGGCGGCCGGTGCCTGCGTCGCCGGTGCCTGCGCGGCCGCGTCCAGCGGGGCGCCGCCACGGGTACGACGGCGACGGCGCGGGGTGCGCGCCGGACGCTCGCGCTCGGCGGCGGGTGCCTCGGTACGGTCCTGCCGGTCGCCCCGGCCACCGCGACCACGGTCACGGTCACGGTCACGGACGCGGGCACCGCGTCCGCCGGTCTCGCCCAGGTCCTCGACCTCCTCCGCGTCCAGACCGGCACGGGTCCGCTCCGAGCGCGGCAGGATGCCCTTGGTGCCCTCGGGGATGCCGAGGTCGGAGAACAGGTGCGGGGACGTGGAGTACGTCTCCACCGGGTCGTTGAAGCCCAGGTCCAGCGCCTTGTTGATCAGCTGCCAGCGCGGGATGTCGTCCCAGTCCACGAACGTGATCGCCGTACCCTTGGCGCCCGCGCGGCCGGTGCGGCCGACGCGGTGCAGGTACGTCTTCTCGTCCTCGGGGGACTGGTAGTTGATGACGTGGGTGACGCCCTCGACGTCGATACCGCGCGCGGCCACGTCGGTGCAGACCAGGACGTCGACCTTGCCGTTGCGGAACGCGCGCAGCGCCTGCTCGCGGGCGCCCTGGCCGAGGTCGCCGTGGACCGCGCCGGAGGCGAACCCGCGGCGCTGGAGCTGCTCGGCGATGTCGGCGGCGGTCCGCTTGGTGCGGCAGAAGATCATCGCGAGCCCGCGGCCCTCGGCCTGCAGGATGCGCGCGATCATCTCCGGCTTGTCCATGGAGTGGCCGCGGTAGACGAACTGCTTGATGTTCGCGACCGTCGCGCCCTCGTCGTCCGGCGCGGTGGCGCGGATGTGCGTGGGCCGGGACATGTAGCGGCGGGCGAGACCGATGACCGCGCCCGGCATCGTCGCCGAGAACAGCATGGTCTGGCGCTTGACCGGGAGCATGGAGATGATCTTCTCGACGTCGGGCAGGAAGCCCAGGTCGAGCATCTCGTCGGCCTCGTCGAGGACCAGGCTCTTGACGTGCTTCAGGTCGAGCTTCTTCTGGCCCGCGAGGTCGAGCAGCCGGCCCGGAGTGCCGACGACGACGTCGACGCCCTTCTTCAGGGCCTCGACCTGGGGCTCGTAGGCCCGGCCGCCGTAGATCGCCAGCACCCGCACGTTACGGACCTTGCCGGCCGTCTGGAGGTCGTTGGTGACCTGCGTGCACAGCTCGCGGGTGGGCACCACGACCAGCGCCTGCGGGGCGTCGGTGAGGTCGTCGGGGGTGGCGCGTCCGGCCTCGACGTCGGCGGGGACGGTCACGCGCTCCAGCAGGGGGAGGCCGAAGCCCAGCGTCTTGCCGGTGCCGGTCTTGGCCTGGCCGATGACGTCCGTGCCGGAAAGGGCGACGGGAAGCGTCATCTCCTGGATGGGGAAGGGACTGACGATGCCGACGGCCTCCAGGGCCTCGGCGGTCTCGGGGAGAATCCCAAGGTCTCGAAACGTCGTAGTCAGGGTGCTGCCTCTTCTGTGTGGCGCGGTGCGAGGCGAGCGCGGGGGTCATGGCTGACCGTGCCGGGGACGTCGGCTGCCGTACGGGCGAACCTGTCAAGGCAAGCCGTAAGACACGGGACCTCTGCCGACGCTCTAGCGCTCGTACCGCTGAGGGTGTCCCTCCGGTCGTCGTACGAATCCGTACGGCCACGGAGGTCTGTCGGGTCGGAGCCGATCGGGCCACCGACCGGGCATCCTCATGCGTGCGCCCTGTCGGAACACGTCGAACACCGTCGACGCACTCCCAGGCGCATTACCACCATACCCCGGATTCGCGCACACGCGATGGCCGATTTGGTCACGTAGTCGTCGTCACAGTGATCGGCGGGGGGCTTGAGGGGGGCGCCGAGCGGGCTATTGTGCGCCTCATGACTAGCTCTGACAAGCCTGAGAACGCGTCCGCCGCCCCCGTACCGACCGGTGTCGCCGCGCAGGACTGGGCGCAGGCCGCCGCCGAGCCGCACTACCGCGCCGCCGTCGTGGATCTGCTCGGGGCGCTCGCCTATGGGGAGCTCGCGGCGTTCGAGCGGCTCGCGGAGGACGCGAAGCTGGCGCCGACTCTCGGTGACAAGGCCGAGCTGGCGAAGATGGCCTCGGCGGAGTTCCACCACTTCGAGCGGCTGCGGGACCGGCTGACGGAGATCGGCGAGGACCCGACGGCGGCGATGGACCCGTTCGTCGCCGCGCTGGACGGCTTCCACCGGCAGACGGCGCCCTCGGACTGGCTGGAGGGCCTGGTCAAGGCGTACGTCGGCGACTCGATCGCGAGCGACTTCTACCGGGAGGTGGCTGCGCGGCTCGACACCGACACGCGGGAGCTGGTGCTCGCGGTGCTCGACGACACCGGGCACGCGGAGTTCGCGGTGGAGAAGGTGCGGGCCGCGATCGACGCCGATCCGCGGGTCGGCGGGCGGCTCGCGCTGTGGGCGCGGCGGCTGATGGGCGAGGCGCTGTCGCAGTCGCAGCGGGTGGTGGCGGACCGGGACGCGCTGTCCACGATGCTCGTGGGCGGGGTGGCCGACGGGTTCGATCTGGCCGAGGTGGGGCGGATGTTCACGCGGATCACGGAGGCGCACACGAAGCGGATGGCCGCGCTGGGCCTCGCGGCCTGAGAAGCGCTGCGCTCCGTGGGGGCGGCCACGGGCCGTTGCGCGGCTGCCGGTGCGTTCCGGCCGGCCGCGCCCCCGCGGCGGAGCCGCGTGTCGAGCAGGGCCCCGAGCCTCTTCGGGACGCCTCCGCTCACGCCGTCAGGGAGCGGCGGGTCCGTGACGGGCGCAGCAGGAGGGACAGGGAGGCCGCCGAGATGGCGGCGGCGCCCAGGAAGGGGATCAGGGTGAAGCCCGAGCCCAGGGCGCTGTGGGTGACGAAGTCGCCCAGGAGGGCGCCCGCGGCGCCGGTCGAGTAGACCAGGGGGCGGTTCGGGAGGCGGTGGGCGAGGCGGGCGGTCGCCGCCCAGGCGAGCAGGAGACCGAGCACGGCGGTGCCGAGTGCTTCCAGGATCATGACGGGGGTCCCTCCCACGGCCGGTCTGCCTTGAACGGTCGTAGCCCGTCTTACCCCTGACCTGCGGACTGCAATCCTCCGCTATGGCGGAGTTGTGCCGTTTCTGTGTGCGAATCCGCTCAGCACAAAGGCCCGGCGGCCGAGTGCCGCCGGGCCCTTGACACGACCGGGCTACAGCGCGCCGAAGCCCACCTTGCGCACGGTCGGCGCGCCGAGCTCCACGTACGCCAGCCGGTCCGTCGGCACCATGACCTTGCGGCCCTTCTCGTCCTCGAGGGTCAGCAGCTGCGTCTTCCCGGCCAGGGCGTCGGACACCAGGCGCTCGACCTCCTCGACGCTCTGACCGCTCTCCAGAACGATCTCGCGGGGCGCGTGCTGCACGCCGATCTTGACCTCCACGGCTTTGTCCCTCCGACGGTCAGTGATGTGCGCGATCTTCCGCGCCGTACCAGCACACATTAGCCCGGTGAGGGGACGTGCACGCTGCCGGCCGGGAACGCCAACAGCGAACACGGTCCGGGAATGAACGCCGTGACCCGGCTCAGTGGTGCTCGTTGCCGTGCAGCGGGAAGCCCGCGATGCCGCGCCAGGCGAGCGAGGCGAGCAGCTGCACCGCGTGGTCGCGGGGCACACTGCGGTCGCTGTGCAGCCAGGAACGGGCCACCACCTGGGCGAGCCCGCCGAGACCCGAGGCGAGCAGCATGGACTCCGCGCGGGACAGGCCGGTGTCCTCCGCGATGACATCGCAGATCGCCTCGGCGCACTCGGTGGTCACCTTGTCGACGCGCTCGCGCACGGCCGGCTCGTTGGTCAGGTCCGACTCGAAAACCAGCCGGAAGGCACCGCCGTCGTCCTCCACATAGGCGAAGTAGGCGTCCATGGTCGCCCGCACCCGCTGCTTGTTGTCGGTCGTCGACGCCAGCGCGCCGCGCACCGACTGGATCAGCGCCTCGCAGTGCTGGTCCAGCAGCGCGAGGTAGAGGTCGAGCTTGCCCGGAAAGTGCTGGTAGAGCACCGGCTTGCTCACGCCGGCCCGCTCGGCGATGTCGTCCATCGCCGCGGCGTGGTAGCCCTGTGCGACGAAGACCTCCTGGGCCGCGCCCAGCAACTGGTTCCGTCGGGCTCGGCGCGGCAGCCGGGTGCCGCGCGGGCGTGCTGCCTCTGTCTGCTCGATGGCTGTCACGCCGCCTCCCAATGTCGTCCACATGCGATGTCGACCGCGCGGCCATCGTACTTTTCGGTAACCGTGGTGTGCGCGGTGCGAACGCAGAATTTCACGTACCGGACGGCGGCGAAAGCCGGGTCGCGCGGGCGATCAGCGGTAGTCGTCCTCGTCGAGCGCGACCACGCGGGCCTGTTCGGCCAGGTCGGCCTCGTCCGCCCGGTCCTTCTTCTCCGCCGGCAGCGGCTCGTCGCGCTCGGGCCGGATGTCGGCCTGCTGCTCGACGGCGTCCACTTCCGGCTCCTCGATACCCAGCTCCGAGGCCGTGTCCTCGTCCAGCTCCTCGATGGTGTCGGGCTCGGTCGGGTCGTGGGCCATGACGGCTCCCTCCTACGAACGTCCCCTCGGGCACGGCAGGACCCACACACGGGTACCCGTGTACGAGCCTAGGAGACGGCCGTTCCGGACGCCATGCCGTGCGCTCCCGTCCGCGCACCGGTTGTCCGCGACGGAACGGCTCATTCTGTGACGGCGAACACACGAATGCCGGTGTGATCACCTCGTAACATTGCCCGCATGTCTTCCACCGAGTCGCCCTCCGCGCCGGCCGCCAGTGTGCTCCCGCGGGTGGCGCCCGTCCGGGTCGGCGAGGGGGAGCGGCTGCGGACGGCGGGCCTGCCGGGGGTCACCCTGACGGTGCGCTACCGGCCGGCCGCGCGCGCGGGTCTGCCGCGCGCGCTGTACGTCCACGGGCTCGGCGGCTCCTCGCAGAACTGGTCGGACCTGATGGCCGAGCTGGACGGCGTCGTGGCCGGCGAGGCGATCGATCTGCCGGGCTTCGGCGACTCCCCGCCCCCGGACGACGGCGACTACTCCGTCACCGGGCACGCGCGGGCCGTCATCCGCTACCTGGACGCCGCCGGACACGGCCCCGTCCACCTCTTCGGCAACTCGCTCGGCGGCGCGGTCACCACGCGGGTGGCCGCCGTACGACCCGACCTGGTGCGCACGCTCACGCTGATCTCGCCCGCGCTGCCGGAGCTGCGGATCCAGCGCACCGCGGTGCCGACCGGACTGCTCGGCGTGCCCGGCATCGCCGCCCTCTTCACCCGGATGAGCAGGGACTGGACGGCCGAGCAGCGGGTGCGCGGGGTCATGGGCCTGTGTTACGGCGACCCCGGCCGGGTGACGCCGGAGGCGTTCCGGCAGGCCGTCGAGGAGCTGGAGCGGCGCTTGCAGCTGCCGTACTTCTGGGACGCGATGGCCCGCTCGGCGCGCGGCATCGTCAACGCGTACACGCTCGGCGGCCAGCACGGACTGTGGCGGCAGGCCGAGCGCGTGCTGGCGCCGACCCTGCTCGTCTACGGCGGCCGGGACCAGCTCGTCGGCTACCGCATGGCGCGCAAGGCCGCCCGTTCCTTCCGTGACTCCCGGCTGCTGACCCTGCCGGACGCCGGGCACGTGGCGATGATGGAGTATCCGGGCGTGGTGGCGCGGGCCTTCCGGGAGCTGCTGGCGCACGCCGAGGGGGACGGCGGCGGTACGGACGACGAGAGCACGGACACGGGCGGCCGGAGGGCCGCCGAGGGTACGGAAGCGGGGAGCTGAAGGACACCGTGGGACGCCACAGCCGCCGGGGGCCGGTCGAGCCGGCCGCGCAGGACACGGGTCCGCAGACAGCGGCGAGGAGCGAACGGGGCGCGCCGGGCCGCGGCACGCCGAAAGCGCTGGGAGTGCCGGAGGCGATGCCGGGCCGCGGTGCGCCGGGGTCTCCGGAGCGGGCGGCGGGTCGCGCCGCGCCGCGCGCGTCCGGGGGGACGCCGGCCGCGCCCCCCGCCCGTGGCGTGCCGCGCCTGCCCGAAGGCACGCCCGCCCGTGGTGTTCCGGGGCTCCCCGACGGCGCTTCCGCGCACGGTGTGCCGCGCGGCCCCGGCGCGGGTGCCGCGCGCGGTGGGCATCCCGAGCAGCGGGAACCCGGCGGCGGCTGGGGGGAGTTCCCGGCGCGGACCGGGTCCGCGACCGGCGGGCACGGGGCCGTACTGCCCCGGCAGCGGAAGGCGCCCGCCGGCCCCGCTGGTCCTCCCGGTCCTGCCGGTCCCGTCGGCCCCCGTGGGCGCGGGCCGCGGCAGGACTACCTTGACGCCTTCGACGGCGGCGGTGGCCGGCCGGGAGGCGTCCGTACGACGGAGCGGCCGGCCGGCGAACCGGAGCCGGTGGCCGGGACACCCGATGCCGGGGCCGGAGGAGACAAGGCGGCTCCGCCCCCGCAGCGCGGGAGCAAGGGGCGGGCCTTCACCGGGATCGCCGCGGCCGCCGTCACCACCGTGCTCGCGGTGGTCGTCGCCGGGCAGGTGACCGAGGGGCGCGACGGGGGCGCGGCGGCCGGGCATACCGCGCCGGACCAGGGCGCCGGCGCGCAGGCCGGGTCCTCCGTGAAGCCGAGCGCGGCGCCCTTGACGTACGAGCAGCAGATGGACCGCACGTATCCGCTGAGCGCGACCCTCAAGGCGTCCGGGAAGTTCGACACCGTCCCCGGCTTCGACAAGGCGCCCGGCACCGGCCGGAAGTACCGCTACCGCGTCGACATCGAGCAGGGACTCGGCCTGGACGGCGCGCTGTTCGCCGAGGCCGTGCAGAAGACGCTGAACGACGACCGGAGCTGGGGGCACGGCGGCACCCGTACCTTCGAGCGGATCTCCTCCGGCAAACCCGACTTCGTGATCACCCTGGCCAGCCCCGGCACCACCGCCACCTGGTGCGCCAAGTCCGGCCTGGACACCACCGAGGACAACGTCTCCTGCGACTCGGCCGCCACCCAGCGCGTGATGATCAACGCGTACCGATGGGCGCAAGGAAGCAAGACATATGGTGACAAGATCCATATGTACCGGCAAATGCTGATCAACCATGAGGTCGGCCACCGTCTCGGCCACAACCACGTCACCTGCGAGAAGGACGGCGAACTCGCGCCGGTCATGCAGCAGCAGACCAAGTTCCTCGACCACGACGGGATCCACTGCCTGCCCAACGCCTGGCCCTACCCCAGGAGTTGACCGCTTGCTCTTATGTCACTTTGACATGAGTCGCAAGTTCGTTCATATTTCTGCGCATGTGGTCTCGTCATGCCGTCTCCTTCAGCGCCGCCATCGAGCTGGCGCTGATCGGTGTGACCGCGCTCTGCGTGGCCGACATCCACTGTCGCTGACGCCGCCCCCCTGGCGTTCGCGTCGCGACCTTTCTCCTTTCTCCCCTCCGTGACCCCGGTCGCGGATTTTTCGACGACTCGACGCCGGGGCCTACGTCTGCCCAGGGACGTCTCACTCCTCGTCCCTTTGTCTCACTCTTCGAGAAATCCTCGAATCACCCCCCGAGAGGTCGTCAATCCGATGCGTCAACCGTCCGTCATAGCGCGCCGCGTGGCAGCGGCATCCGTCAGCCTGGTCGTGGCCGCGGGCGCCGCCGCCTGCGGTCCGAAGGACAGCGGTGCGAAGGGCTCCGGTGGCGACTCCACGCCCCACAAGGGCGGCACGCTCACGGTCCTCAACTCCGAACCGCAGACCGACTTCGACCCCGCGCGGCTGTACACCTCCGGCGGTGGGAACGTGCCCTCGCTGGTCTTCCGCACGCTCACCACGCGCAACCGGGCGAACGGCGCGGCCGGCGCCAAGGTCGTGCCGGACCTCGCGACCGACACCGGGCGTCCCAGCAAGGACGCGACCGTGTGGACGTACACCCTGAAGAAGGGCCTCACGTACGAGGACGGCACCCCGATCACCTCGGCCGACATCAAGTACGGCATCGAGCGCTCGTTCGCCCCCGAGCTCTCCGGCGGCGCTCCCTACCTGCGCGACTGGCTGGCGGGCGCGGCGGACTACCAGGGGCCGTACAAGGACAAGAAGGGCCTCTCGGCGATCGAGACGCCGGACGCGCGGACCATCGTCTTCCATCTGAACAAGCCCGAGGGCGAGTTCCCGTTCCTGGCCACGCAGACGCAGTTCGCCCCGGTGCCCAAGGCCAGGGACACCGGCACCAAGTACGAGGAGCACCCCGTCTCGTCCGGCCCCTACGAGGTCGTGAAGAACGAGAACGACGGCGAGCACGTGCTGCTCAAGCGCAACCCCAACTGGTCCGCTGCCACCGACGACCAGCGCAAGGCCTACCCGGACACCATCGACGTGCGCTCCGGGCTCGACTCCTCGGTGATCGACCAGCGGCTGTCCGCGTCCCAGGGCGCGGACGCCGCCGCCGTCACCACGGACACCAACCTCGGCCCGGCCGAGCTGGCCAAGGTGACCGGCGACAAGGAGCTGGCCGCGCGCGTGGGCACCGGTCACTTCGGCTACACGAACTACATCGCGTTCAACCCGAAGGTGAAGCCCTTCGACAACCCCAAGGTGCGCGAGGCCATCGCCTACGCCGTGGACCGCTCCTCGGTGGTCAACGCGGCCGGCGGCAGCGCGCTCGCCGAGCCCGCCACGACCTTCCTCCCGGACCAGAAGTCCTTCGGGTACACGCCGTACGACCCCTTCCCGGCGGGCGTGTCCGGCAACCCGGCGAAGGCCAGGCAGCTGCTGGCGCAGGCCGGTTACAAGAACGGGCTCACCGTCACCCTGACGCACTCCAACGCCAAGGACTTCGCGACCAGCCCGGAGATCGCCACCGCGCTCCAGGACGCGCTCAAGAAGGCCGGCATCACGGTCAGGCTCCAGGGCCTGGAGGACAACGACTACCGGGACACCGTGCACAGCGTGAAGACCGAGCCCGGCTTCTTCCTCGCCGGCTGGGGCGCCGACTGGCCCTCCGGCGGCCCCTTCCTCGCCCCGATCTTCGACGGCCGGCAGATCGTCAAGGACGGCGCGAACTTCAACGCGAGCCAGCTCGACGACACGTCGGTCAATGACGAGATTGACTCGATCAACAAGCTGACCGACCTCGGCGCGGCCGCCAAGCGCTGGGGCGCCCTGGACAAGAAGATTGGTGAGAAGGCGCTCGTGGTGCCGCTGTTCCACCCCGTCTACAAGCGCCTCGTCGGCAAGGACATCCGCAATGTCGTCATCAGCGACTGGACCGGCGTGCTGGACATCTCCCAGGTCGCGGTGAAGTGACGCCGTGACCGAGTCACCCCTCGCCACCCTGGCCGCCGGGACGGACACCCCCGTCCCGGCGGGCTCGGGGGCCCGCCGGTTCTGGCGGCGGCTGCGGGCGCAGCGCGCCGCCCTGGTCGCCGCGGTCGTCGTCGCGCTGCTCGTCCTGCTCGCGCTCGGCGCACCGCTGTTCACCGCCCTGGAGGGCCAGGACCCCTTCACCTACCACCCGTCCCTGATCGACTCCGCGCGCGGCGGCGTGCCGGTCGGCCCGCTCGGCGGCATCGGCGCGGAGCACTGGCTGGGCGTCGAACCCCAGACCGGCCGCGACCTGTTCGCCCGCCTGGTCTACGGCGCCCGCGTCTCGCTCGGCGTCGCCCTGGCCGCCACCGTCATCCAGGTCGCCGTCGGCGTGGCCGTCGGCGTGGCGGCCGCGCTCGGCAATCAATGGGTTGATCAAGTGTTGAGCCGGATCACGGACATCATCGTCGCGATGCCGTTGATGATCATGTCGTTGGCGCTGCTGGCGGTCGTCCCGGCGAGCTTCCCGCGCCCCGTCCTGGTCACCCTCGTCCTCGGCCTGATCGGCTGGGGCAGCATCGCGAAGATCCTGCGCGCGCAGGCCCTGTCCATGAAGGGGCTCGACTACGTCTCGGCGGCCCGGCTCAGCGGCTGGAAGACCTGGCGGATCGCCCGCCGGGAGCTGCTGCCCGGACTCGCCGCGCCCGTCATCACCTACGCCGCGCTCCTCGTGCCCGCGAACATCTCCGCGGAGTCGGCCCTGTCCTTCCTCGGCGTGGGCGTCAAGCCGCCCACGCCCTCCTGGGGACAGATGCTCACCGCCGCCGACGTCTGGTACCAGGCCGCCCCGCAGTACCTGCTGCTGCCGGCCGGCGCCCTGTTCGTCACCGTCCTCGCGCTCACCGTCCTCGGCGACGGCGTGCGCACCGCCCTCGACCCGCGCGCCGCCTCCCGGCTGCGGATCGGCACCGGCCGCAAGGACGAGGACACGGCCCGGGGCACGGCGGCGAACACGGCCGAGGAACCGGCCGGGAAGGAGGTGACCGCATGAGCGGCTTCGGCGGATTCCTGCTGCGCCGGGCCGTGGGCACGGTCGTCACCCTGCTCGCCATCTCGGTCATCGTCTACGTCGTCTTCTACGTCACCCCCGGCAACGTCGCCCAGATCACCTGCGGCCCGCGCTGCTCCCCGGCCCAGGTGCACCAGGTCGCCGAACAGCTGCACCTCGGCGACCCCCTCTACGTGCGCTACTGGCACTTCCTCCAGGGCCTGTTCGCCGGCCAGGACTTCTCCACCGGCACCTCCGTGGAGCACTGCGCGGCGCCCTGCCTCGGGCAGTCGTACCAGACCGGACAGCAGGTCCTGGACATCATCCTGGGCAAGCTGCCGGTCAGCCTCTCCCTGGTCCTCGGCGGCATGGTGCTGTGGCTCGCCCTCGGCGTCGGCACCGGCGTCCTCTCCGCCTGGCGGCGCGGCCGCGTCTCGGAGCGGGTGCTCACCGCGATCACCCTCGCGGGCACCGCCACGCCGGTGTTCGTCATCGGCCTGGTGCTGATGATCGTCGTCTGCGGCCAGCTCCAGCTGCTGCCCTTCCCGGAGTACGTCGCCTTCACCGACGACCCCGAGCAGTGGGCCTGGAACCTGGTGCTGCCCTGGCTGTCGCTGGCCCTGATCGAGGCCGCGACCTTCGCCCGGCTGACCCGCGCCGCGATGCTGGAGACCCTCGCCGAGGACCACGTACGGACCTTCCGGGCCTACGGCGTCGGCGAGCGGGCCATCGTCGGACGGCACGCGCTGCGCGGCGCGTTCGCCCCGGTCATCGCGCTCAACGCCAACAACGTCGGCTCCGCAGTCGGCGGCGCCGTCCTCACCGAGACCCTGTTCGGGCTGCCCGGTATCGGCCAGGAGCTGGTGCACGCGGTGAAGGTCGTCGACCTGCCGGTGGTCGTCGGCATGGTCCTCGTCATCGCGTTCTTCGTGGTGCTCGCCAACGCCGTCGCGGACGTGCTGTACGCGGTGGCCGACCGACGGGTGGTGCTCGCATGAGCCTGGTGGAAGTGACCGGCCTGAGCGTCGAGTTCGGCGCGCTGCGAGCCGTCGACCAGCTCTCCTTCAGTCTGGCCGAGGGCGGCGCGCTGGCCCTGGTCGGCGAGTCCGGCTCCGGCAAGTCCACGGTCGCGGGCGCCCTGCTGGGCCTGCACCGCGGTACCGGCGCCCGCGTCGGCGGCACCGTGCGCGTCGCCGGCACCGATGTGGGGCAGGCCACCGAGCAGGAACTGCGGCGGCTGCGCGGTGCCGAGGCCGCCATGGTCTTCCAGGACCCGCTGTCCTCGCTCGACCCCTATTACGCCATCGGCGACCAGATCGCCGAGGTGTACCGGGTGCACACCCGCGCCTCGCGCCGCACCGCCCGCCCGCGTGCCGTCGAGGTCCTGGACCGCGTGGGCATCCCGGACGCCGCCCGGCGCGCCCGCTCGCGCCCGCACGAGTTCAGCGGCGGCATGCGCCAGCGCGCGCTCATCGCCATGGCGCTGGCCTGCGAACCCCGTCTGCTGATCGCCGACGAGCCCACCACCGCGCTCGACGTCACCGTGCAGGCCCAGATCCTCGACCTGCTGCACACCCTGCGCACCGAGACCGGCATGGGCCTGCTGCTGGTCACGCACGACGTGGGCGTGGCCGCGGAGAGCGTGGAGGAGGTGCTGGTCATGCGGCACGGCCGGGCCGTCGAGCACGGTCCGGTCGGGACGGTCCTCGCGGCGCCCGAGCAGTCGTACACCCGCGAACTCCTCGACGCCGTCCCGCGCGTGGACACCCGCCGCACCGGCTCCCCGGCCACCGGCGAGGTGGTCCTGGAGGCCACCGGCCTGCGGCGCGAATTCGGGCGCGGCAAGCGGACGTTCGCGGCCGTGGACGACGTCTCGCTGACCGTGCGCAGGGGCGAGACCCTGGGCGTCGTCGGCGAGAGCGGCAGCGGCAAGACCACCCTCGGCCGGATGCTGGTCGGCCTCCTGGACCCCACCGCGGGCGGGATCCGTTACGACGGCAGGCCGCACACCGGGGTGAACCCGGCCGTCCAGATGGTCTTCCAGGACCCCGTCTCCTCCCTCAACCCCCGCCGCAGCGTGGGCGAGTCCATCGCCGACCCGCTGCGAGCCCGCGGCGAGAAGGGCGAGGGGGCCGAGGAGCGGATCAGGGGGCGCGTGACGGAACTGCTGGAGCGCGTGGGGCTCGAAGGGGCGCACTACGACCGCTACCCGCACGAGTTCAGCGGGGGCCAGCGCCAGCGCATCGGCATCGCCCGCGCGCTGGCCGCCGACCCGCGCGTCATCGTCTGCGACGAACCCGTCTCCGCGCTCGACGTCACCACGCAGGCCCAAGTGGTCGACCTGCTTGGCGAGTTGCAGCGGGAACTCGGCCTCGCGCTGGTCTTCATCGCGCACGACCTCGCCGTCGTCCGCCAGGTCAGCGACCGGCTCGCGGTGATGCGCCGGGGCCGGCTGGTCGAGTACGGTCCCGCCGACGAGGTCTACGACAGCCCGCGCGAGGAGTACACCCGGCAACTGCTGGCCGCCGTACCCGCCCTCGACCCGGAGGTGGCGGCCCGGCGCCGCGCGGCGCGCCGCGCACCGGCGGCGGTGTGAGAGCGCGCCCGGCGTGACGTTTCGTACCCGCGTGAACGCCTAGCGCGACAAAACGCGGTTCGCACGAGAAAGTCACGCGCGTTCACCCCTTTTGGTGGGGGGGGGGGGGAAAAACCCCCCCCCCACCCCCCCCTTCTCCCCCCCTCCTCTCCCCCCTTCCCCCCCACACCAAAACCAAACCAACCACAAAAAAAACAAGGGAGTCGATCCGCCTCCCCGACCGCCTGC
>NZ_JBVJUC010000015.1:0-128815 GCF_055605065.1 Streptomyces sp. NPDC037203 | reverse complement strand
AGGAAAACCCCCCCCCCCCCCCCCCCCCTCCCCCCCCCCCCCCCCCCCCCCCCCCCCCTCCCCCCCCCCCCCCGCCCCCCCCCCCCCCCCCCCCCCCCCCCCCCCCCCCCCCCCCCCCCCCCCCCCCCCCCCCCCCCCCCCCCCCCCCCCCCCCCGCCTCCCCCCCCCCCCCCCCCCCCCCCCCCCCCCCCCCCCCCCCGCCGGGGGTCACCTGCCGGGGCCCCGGACGCCCACGGCGCCGGTCTCCCCGCCGTCGTGCTCGTCGTCGTGATCGTCCCCGGTCTCGTCCAGGTCCTCGTCGTCCACGAACTCGATGTCGTCGTCCTCGGCGTCCGGGTCGGTGTCGTCGTGGTCGTCGTCCTCGTCGTCGAAGACCGCGCTGACGTCGAACCTGCACACCACCGCCTGCGGATCGATGTGCTCGAAGGGGGCCTCCAGCCATTCCCCGGCCTCCGGGGGCTCCTCGGCCGCGGTGACCCAGAGCGTGGAGTCGCCCTCCTCCAGGCCGAACTCCTTGTGCCGGGAGGCGATCTCGTCGGGTTCGAACTCGCCGAACAGCAGGCTGAGCGCGCCGGGCACGGTGCCCGCGGCGTCCTCGTCCAGGCCGGCGGGGTCCTCGAAGTCGTCCGCGGCCTCGACCCGCTCGGCCTGGGCCAGCAGCCGCTGGGGCTCCGCCACGGTGTAGTCGCGGCGGATCAGCACGCTGATCGCGTGGGGTTCCTCGGGTCCCGCGTACGGGGGCAGCGTCTCCTCGGCGCCGGGGATCTCGAAGGGAGTGACCTCGTCGTAGCGGTCGTAGAGCAGTTCGTCGTACACCTCGGCGGCCGCGGCCAGCTGGTTGAACGCCTCGAATACGGCCGGGTCGTCGTCTCCTGACCTGCGTTCGACCGCCGCCAGGTGACGGTCGAGCGCGGTCTTGATCGCCTCGGCGGCGGCGCGTACCTCGGCAGCGGTGGGCTGCGCAGCATCAGACATAGTGCAGACGCTATCCGTACCGGGCACCAGCCCGCACAATAGATGCGATGCCGGAATACGAATTTGTCGACGTGTACGTGCCTCGCGGGGTGTCCCGCAAGGAGACCACACGTCTGCTGACGGACCATGCCGAGTACGGACACTGGGAGTTGGACCGCCTGAGCCTGCTGCGCGACGGCAGCCGCAAGGTGCGGTTGCGGCGGCGGATCATCCGCCAGGTGCGGGCCACCTGGTGAGACGGGATCGCTGAAGGCGACGGGGCGCGAAAGACGCGGAGCGGGCCCGCCGGTCTGGCCGGGCCCGCTCCCGTTCACCGTCCGTCGCGCGGTGATCGCCCGCGGCCAGGGCCTCTCGTCTGGATCTTGCCGGGCTCGCGGGCCCTGGCACGGCGCCCTGATCCGGCCTGATCCGAACGGAAGACCCTAGGCCCTGGCGCGTGCCTTGCGGTAGAGCATGGCGCCCGCGATCAGCGCGCCCGCGCCGGCCGGCAGTGCCAGGCCCAGCGGCAGGTCACTGCCGGTGTGCGCGAGCTGTCCCGTGGTCAGGGACGCCGAGGGGCCCTGCGGAACGTGCACCTGGTGGGCGGGCGGGGTGCCCGGCCGGCCCGGCGTACCCGGCTGGGACGGCTTGCCCGGCTGGTTCGGCGTACCCGGCTGGGACGGCTTGCCCGGCTGACCGGGGTGACTCGGGTGACCGGGATGGCCAGGGTGACTCGGGTGGCCAGGGTGACCGGGGTGACCGGGGTGGCTCGGCGGGCTGGGGTTGCCGCCGCCCGGTGGACGCCCGTGCGTCCCGCCGCTGTTGGCGCAGTCGTTGCCCGTGGCGGGGTTGCCCACGCCGACGACGTCGACGCTGTTGCCGCACACGTTCACCGGGACGTCGATCGGCACCTGGACGGTGTTGCCCGAGCCCACGCCCGGCGAGCCGGAGGTGTGGCCGCCGGCGCCCGAGCCTCCGGAGCCGCCGTGGCCCTGACCGCCGTGGCCGCCGCCGGAGTTGACGCAGGCGTTGCCCGCCGCCGGGTTGAGGAGCCCGACGACATTGACGGTGTTGCCGCACACGTTCACCGGCACGTGCACCGGCGCCTGCACGGTATTGCCCGACAGGACGCCGGGTGAACCGGTGGCGGCGCCGGACGCGCCCGCGTCCGCGTGTGCCATACCGGTCGCGGCGGCGAATACCCCGGTCGCCGCCGCCATGGTCATCAGACCCTTACGGGTTCCTTGTCGCATTGCTGCGTACCCCCCTGCCTTCGCTTGCCTTCACTGTCTGGAAAAGGCCGGTCGGCCTCGGAGCGCGTGGCGCGCGCTCCGAGGCCGACGGCTGGTAGAAGACGCCCCTCGGGGTGGAAAGACCCCACGGGGAACCGGCGTCAGCTGTTGACGCAGGTGTTGCCGAAGGCGGGGTTCAGGAGCCCGATCACGTTGATCGTGTCGCCGCACACGTTCACCGGAACGTGCACGGGCACCTGGATGACGTTGCCGGAGACGACACCCGGAGAGTGCAGGGCGGCACCCTGAGCACCGGAGTCGGCGACGGCCAGGCCCGCGCCCGCGAGAACCAGCCCACCGGTGGCAGCCGCGGCAGCGACGACCTTCTTGATCATTATTCCTCCTCGTTGGCAATGCGGCCCCAAGGTGCGGGGTCGCATCACCTGTAACGAGGAGGGAGTAATGGAGCTACGAGCTTATGGTCGCATTCACCCTTCTCAGTCGATCTCGAACGGGCGGCCGAAACCATGAGGGCCCGGCTCGAACGCCCGGCGGCCGCTCAGGAGGCGTCGATGAACCGGTCGAGCACCCGCACGCCGAACTGGAGGCCGTCCACCGGCACCCGCTCGTCCACACCGTGGAACATGCCGGCGAAGTCCAGCTCCGGCGGCAGCTTCAGCGGGGCGAAGCCGAAGCCGCGGATGCCCAGGTCGTCGAAGGACTTGGCGTCGGTGCCGCCGGAGAGCATGTACGGGATCGCCTTCGCGATGGGGTCCTCGGCGAGCAGCGCGGACTGCATGGCCTCGACCAGCGCCCCGTCGAAGCTGGTCTCGACCGCCTTGTCGGCGTGCACGTCCTCGCGGCGCACATGCGGTCCGAGCAGCCGGTCGAGGTCGCCGAGGAACTCCTCCTCGTATCCGGGCAGGAAGCGGCCGTCGATGTGCGCGGTGGCCTCGCCGGGGATGACGTTGACCTTGTAACCGGCGTTCAGCTGGGTCGGGTTGGCGGTGTTGCTCAGGGTCGCGCCGATCAGCTTGGCGATGCCGCCGAGCTTGGCGATGGTGGCCTCCATGTCCTCGGGGTCCAGCTCGGTGCCGAGCGCGTCGCCCAGCTCGTCGAGGAACGCACGGGTGGTCTTGGTGACGCGCACCGGGAACTTGTGCCGGCCGACGCGGGCGACCGCCTCGGACAGCTCGGTGATGGCGTTGTCCCGGTGGATCATGGAGCCGTGCCCGGCGGTGCCGGCCACGGTGAGCTTCATCCAGTGCATGCCCTTCTCGGCCGTCTGGATCAGATAGAGCCGCCGCTGCTCGTTCACGGTGAAGGAGAAGCCGCCGACCTCGCTGATCGCCTCGGTGACGCCCTCGAACAGCTCGGGGTGGTGGTCGACCAGGTGGCGGGCGCCGAAGGTGCCGCCCGCCTCCTCGTCGGCGAGGAACGCGACGACGATGTCGCGCGGGGGCCGCCGTCCGCTGCGCAGCCGGTCGCGCACCACCGCGAGGGTCATGGCGTCCATGTCCTTCATGTCGACCGCCCCGCGTCCCCATACGCATCCGTCGGCGATCTCGCCGGAGAAGGGGTGGTGGGTCCAGTCGCCGGCGTTGGCCGGTACGACGTCCAGGTGGCCGTGGATGAGCAGGGCGGGCCGGGAGGGGTCCTCCCCCTCGATGCGGGCCACGGTGGAGGCGCGGCCGGGGTGGGACTCGTAGATCTTCGGCTCCAGGCCGACCTCCGCCAGCTTCTCGGCGACCCACTCGGCGGCCTGGCGCTCGCCGGGCCCGGAGTGGTCGCCGTAGTTGCTGGTGTCGAACCGGATCAGGTCGCGGCAGAGGTCCACGACCTCGTCCTCACCGGTGACGCCCTGGGCCGTGTCCTTCTCGCTCACGCTGCTTCCTCCCGCTTACCTGCTGGTGGGTCCCCCTCATCCTCTCTCCGGGCCGGGGCCGGGCCCAAGACCGGTCCCGGCCCGTCACACGCCGTTCACGCCCGCCCGCCGCGGACCGGGGGGTGATCAGCCACCCCGGAAAGCCTGGTAATGTTTTCCCTGTCGCCGCGAGGGAAACCCCGCCGAGGGAGAACCGCGCACGACAGACACCTTGTCCGGGTGGCGGAATGGCAGACGCGCTAGCTTGAGGTGCTAGTGCCCTTTATCGGGCGTGGGGGTTCAAGTCCCCCCTCGGACACCAGCGAAAACCCCAGGTTACCTGGGGTTTTTCTGTTTTCTCGGGGTCGGGACGGCCGGCGTCCGGAGGTGAGCGGTCAGAGGGAGGGCTCGCGGGATCATCGCCCGGCACTCCTTGCGGCTCGCACAGGCGGCGGACGCGCCCGGCCGCGACCGGTACGGCAGCACCGCTCACCGACCGTCACCGTGCACGGCGCCCCTCCGTCATGCACTGCGCCCTCCCGCATGCACGGCCTCTACGCGGGGCCGGCCGACGGGCCGGAGGAATGGAACGTGAGGTTCGTGAAGGTGTGCCCCTGGATCACCGGGCCGTGCTGTGTGCCGCCGGTGATGCTGTTGTGCACCGCGCCCGGCAGTCCGGTCCGGACGAGCGGGGCGAACTCCTCCACCAGGAGGCGGAGTTCAGCCGCCGCGTCGGGGTTCTGCTCCAGCAGGCGGCGCAGCCGGAGCCGTACCGACGCCGTCAGGTCGGAGGTGAGGTCCTGTTCGTCGGCGGTTCCCGCGGCCGTGACCAGGGCGGCGCGGGACTCCTCCAGTTCCCCGGCCACCGCGTCGGCCTCGCCGCCGCGCGCGAAGATCCGGACCAGGCGCCGCTTCGCCTGCTCCCACGCCTCGGTCGCCATGAGGCCGACGACCGTCGTCGCGCCGGTTCCGACCAGTGTCACCAGTTCCGCTTCCATGGAGCCCCCTCGTACGCGTCCTGTGGCCGGTTCGCCCAGGGGCGTCCACGATATGCCTCGCGGAACCGCGGCTGCCACGGGCGAGCGGCCTCGGAACAGCCGGTCAGGGGTAGTACGTTGACACTTCCGGCAGACGAGACGGCGGAGGGCATCGGGGTGGACGACGAGCGCGAGGCGGGGGCGGCGGCCACGCACAACTCCGTCTCGGGGAATGCGGTGATCACCGGGCCGCTCGTGATGGCGGGCCGGGTGGAATCACTGGTCATGGCGCCCGCTCCGCCGAGCGTGGCGCCGCGACAGATCCCCCCGGCCTCCTCGTCCTTCGTCAACCGGACGAAGGAGATCGACCGCCTGCGATCAGTCGCGGACGCCCTGCGGGACTCGCCGGTGCCGGGGATCGTCGTCCTGTCCGGGCTCTCCGGGGTGGGCAAGACGCAGCTGGTGGCGCAGTGGGTGGCACGGGCACTCGAACCGTCGTACCCCGGCGGCCACCTCTACGTCGATCTGGAAGAGGGCAGACGGGACGGCGCCGTCGACGTGAGTGGCGTGCTGGCCGGTTTCCTGCGCTCTCTCGGGGTGCACCCCGAGTTCATCCCGGCGAGCCTGGGCGAGCGCACCGCCCTGTTCCGCAGTGTCACCTCCGGACGGCACACCCTCGTGGTCGTCGACAACGCCCGGCAGGCGGCGGAGGTCCGCCCGCTGGTCCCGGCCTCCGGTCTGCTCGTGGCCATCAGCCGGACCGGTCTGCCCGCGCTGACCATGGACGGCGCGGTGGCCATCGGCGTGGAACCGCTCGACGAACGGGCCGGGGTCGAGCTCGTGCACAGCTGGCGCGTCCCGGACGCGGACGACGCGGCGCGCACCCTGGTCCGGCGGTGCAGCGGTCTGCCGCTGGCGCTTCGCGCGGTCGGTGAATGGCTGGCGCGGCGCCCGCAGTTGGGGCTGGCCGATGCGGTACGGGCCCTGGACTCCACCGGATTACCGGCTCCACAGGACGGGACGGCATCGGTGACCACGGTCCTGGACATGGCCTACGCGGGCCTTTCCGGCCACGCCCGGCGGTTGTACCTGCTTCTGGGCTGTCTGCCGTGTACGTCCGTCACGGCCGGTCTCGCGGCCGCGGCGGGCGTGCCGGACGTCGAGGACGCGGTCGGTGAGCTGCTCACGGACCATCTGCTGGTCGTCGTCCGCTCCGGTGACCGGCCGCGCCGCTTCCGCCCGCACGAGGTGGTGCGGGCGCACGCCCGGCAGAAGGCGAGCGGCCTTCCCGCGCCGGAGCGCCGCGCCGTGCTGCGGTCCGCGGCCGAGTTCTACGTGGCGGCCGCGGCCCATGCCGACATGCTGGTGCTCGGTGCCGGGCGCTTCCGGCTCCAGCCGCCGCCGGCCCGCTCGCTGGCGGAACTCTCGCCGGGAGAGCGGCTGTTCACCGACAGCGCGGAAGCGCTGGAGTGGCTGGATGCCGAGCGGGGCAACCTGCTGGCCCTGCTGCGCGCCGCGGCGGACGAGGAGTGGGACGAGCCGGTGTGGCAGTTGTGCGAGTCCCTGTGGGCGCTGTACCACAGCCGCAAGCACCATCTGGACTCCATCGAGGCGCATGCGGCGGGGATCGAGGCGGCCCGGCGCTGCGGGCGGGTGGATGCCGAAGTCCGCATGCGCAATCAACTGGCGCGTGCTCACTACGAGTTGGGGGCGCACGACGAGGCCGGTCGCGAACTGGACCGTGCGGCGGCGCTGCTCGGCCGGGTCGAGGACGCCCGGCTGAGCGGCATGATCCATGAGACGCAGGGGCTCGTCGCCCTGGCGGCCGGACAGCCCGAGGTCGCCTCTGCCCTGTTCGGCCGGGCGCTGGAGGCCAACGCGTCCCGTGCCGACACGCACGGAATCGTGGTGCAGTCGTACAACGTCGGACAGGCGCTCGTCGCCGCCGGGCGGGCGCAGGACGCGCTGGCGGTGCTGGACGAGGCCAGGGCGGTGGCCGTCGACAGCCAGGACGTCTCGATGCTGCCCCGCATCGACATCGTCCGGGCCAGGGCCCTGCGGGGGCTGGACAGGCTGATGGCGGCGGCCGAGGCGGCGATGTGCGCGGCGGAGCGGGCGAGCGAGCGCAAGCAGTACGCCAAGCTCGACCAGGCGCTGGCGGTGCTGTCCGCACTGGCCGCCGACACCAGCGACATGACGCTCCGCGCCGCCTGTGAGGCGAAGCTGCGTGAACTGCACAGGGGTGTGGGAGTGCCGTCCGAAGACGACTGAGCCGATCGACGCGACCGGGCGGCCGACCGGGCGGGCCGTTCGTACCGGCCCATGAGACCGACCGCCCCCGCGTACCGCTTCCGACCCCTGTCATCCGAGCCCCGGAGGGACCGTTGCCCCTGATGCGTCGCTCGCGCAAGCCACGCGGCCACTCGCGTTGGAACACCTGGCCGCCGCCCAAGGCGGAGGTGCTGGGGGTGGCCCGCACCCTGACCTCGGCGACCCGTGTGCTCGACGTCATGGACCTGCTGCGCGTCGAGGACGGCATCGCCAAGTACTACACGGTCAATCCCGGTTCCGCCTTCGCGGACGGTCTGCACGAGTATCTGGCGTCCGTGGTCGGTCAGAACGTGCTGACCTGGGAGGAGGCCACGCGTCGCTCCTTCCATCTGGCGGTCGCCTGTGCCGTGCATCCGTCGATGCGCCGACTGGACGCTCCCCTGATGGTGATGCCGCACGGCGCCGGCTACAACCGCCTGGTCAGCGAGTCGACCGGGGACGCCACATCGCCCGCGGGCCTGTCCCGCAGGGAGCTGGTGCACCGCGGCAGGGTGGTGCCCGCCGCGATCGGTCTGTCGCACCACGACCAGCTCGCCAGGTTGTTCAGGACCTGCCCGGAGGCCGTGCCGCGGGCGGAGGTGATCGGCGACTGGTGCTTCCAGCGGATCAAGGACAGCGAGGGACAGCGCGACTGGTACCGCGCGCGGCTGGGGGTGGCCGACGGGCGCCGTCTGGTGGTGATCCACTCCACCTGGAGCGAGCACTCGCTGCTGGGGCGGCACCCGCGGCTGCCGCTCGACCTGGTCACCGCCCTGCCCGCCGACGAGTTCGCGGTGGCGGCCGTCTTCCACCCCAATGTGTGGGCCAGGCACTCCTGGTCGTCGGTGCTGGAGCGGCTGCGCAAGCCCATGGAGGCGGGACTGATGGTGGTGCCTCCCCAGGAGGGGTGGCGGGCGGCGGTCGTGGCCAGCGACTGGGTCATCGGCGATCACGGCAGCACCACCTTCTACTCCGCCGCCGCCGAGCGCGTCACGCTCCTCGCCGCCGACGGGATCGAGGAACTGGACCCCGCCTCGCCGGCCGCGGCGTTCGGGCGGACCGCGCCCAGGCTCGATCCCGAGGGCGATCTGCACGCACAGCTGCTGAGGGCCGAACGGGAGTACGACCCGGACGTGCTGCGGCCCGTCGTCGACAGCCAGCTCGCGGACATCGACAAGTCCGGGGAGCTGACCCGGCGCCGGATGTACGAGTTCCTGGCGCACCGTGGTGTCCGGCTGCCCCGGCAGCCGCCCGAGCCGCGACCGGTCCCGGACCCGGAGCCGGAGCGGCACCGCCCGCCCACCGCGTACGAGGCGACCGGGGCCGTGCGGCCCGACGGCTCGGTCGAGGTGCGGCGCTGGCCCTTGGTCGCGGGCCGCCAGGGGCGGGAGCGCGGGTTCTACGCCGTGGCCGCGGAGTCGCCCCACCCGCTGTGGTCGCAGAGCGCCGACGTGGTCGCGCGCACCGTCGCCGTCGCGGAGCCGGCACCGGCCGAGTGGTGCCTGCGCGAGGCGCCGGAACGGCCCGGCGCCGCGGTGCTGGTCGCGCGTATCGACGAGACGTCCGCCGTCGTGTGGCTGCGGGGCATCCTGTTCGAGGCCCGCACGGTCCGTGCCTGGGGTGCGCCGCAACCGGGACTGGACCCCCTGCTGCTGGGCGCGGCCGTCAATCTGTGGCTGACGCAGGGCAGGAGCGGCGCGGAACTCGTCAACGGGATGGTGGTGCGTACCGGTCGGCGCAGCATCCGGGTGGCCTTCACGCGACCCGTCGGCGAAGAGTCCTGGATCTCCCCGAAGGGCGGTTCGTCCCTAGACTTGGAGGGTGGCTCGGGCCAATGACGAGATCGAGGCGGTGCTCAGGGAGTACGCCGATCTCATCGCGATCACCGGAGGCGACGCGTTCAGGGCGCGTGCCTACGAGAAGGCGGCGCGTGCTCTCGGGGGGTATCCGGCCGATGTCTCGAAGCTGGACGAGGAGGGACTGCGGGAGATCCCGAACGTGGGGCGGTCGATCGCCGAGAAGGTGATCGAGTACCTGCGTACCGGGAAGATGGCGGCCGTCGAGGAGCGGCGGGCCCGGATCCCCGCCGGGGTGCGGGAGCTGATCACCATCCCGACGCTCGGCCCGAAGAAGGCGCTGCGGCTGTACGAGGACCTGCACATCTCCTCGGTGAGCGAGTTGGCCGCGGCGATCGAGGCGGACCGGCTGGCCGATCTCAAGGGGTTCGGGGAGAAGACGCAGGCCAACATCCGGCACGGGATCGAGCTGTTGCGGCAGGCGGGGGCGCGGGTACCGCTGCCGCTCGCGCTGGACACCGCCGAGGAGATCGTGGCCGCGCTGGGGGAGGTGGCCGGGTGCCGGCGGTGCGGGTACGCGGGGTCGCTGCGGCGGATGCGGGAGACCGTCGGGGATCTGGACATCCTGGTGGCGGCGGAGAAGTCGGCGCCGTTCATGGCCGCGCTGTGCGAGCTGCCGGGCACGGCCGAGGTGATCGCGCGGGGCACGAAGAAGACGTCCGTGCGGACCGGCAAGGGACTCCAGGTGGATCTGCGGGTGCTGCCGCCGCGGTCGTGGGGGGCCGGGCTCCAGTACTTCACGGGTTCCAGGGCGCACAACATCCGTACCCGCACGATCGCCGTGCACCGGGGGCTGAAGCTGTCGGAGTACGGCGTGTTCGACACGGAGAGCGGGGAGTCGGTGGCCTCGCGCACCGAGGAGGAGGTGTACGCGCGGCTCGGGCTGCCCTGGATCCCGCCGACGCTGCGGGAGGACCGCGGGGAGATCGAGGCGGCGCTGCGCGGGGAGCTGCCGCGGGTGGTGACCGAGCGGGACATCCGGGGCGACCTGCACACCCATACGGATCTCACGGACGGTCTCGCGTCCCTGGACGCCATGGTGGAGGCGGCGGCGGGGCGCGGGTACGCGTACTACGCGGTGACCGATCACGCGCCGGACCTGTCCATGCAGAGGATGACGGACGAGAAGGTCCTCGCCCAGCGGGAGCGGCTGCGGGAGCAGGACGGGGCGCACCGCCGGATGCGGCTGCTGCACGGTACGGAGCTGAACATCGGGCCGGACGGCGGCCTTGACTGGCCGGACGCGTTCCTGGCCGGCTTCGATCTGTGCGTGGCCTCGCTGCACTCGCACTTCGACCTGGGGCGGAAGGCGATGACCCGGCGGCTGGTGCGGGCGGTGGAGAACCCGTACGTGAACGTCCTCGGGCATCCCACCACCCGGCTGATCGGCCGCCGGGCGGGGGTGGACGCGGACTGGGACGAGGTGTTCGCGGCCTGCGCGCGCACGGGGACGGCGCTGGAGGTGAACGCCCAGCCGGACCGGCTGGACCTCGGGGACGAGGACATCCTGCGGGCGCGGGCGCACGGGGTGCGGTTCGCGGTGAACACGGACGCGCACTCGGTGCCGCAGCTGGCGCAGCTGCGGTACGGCATCGGCACCGCCCAGCGCGGCTGGCTGACCCCGGACGAGGTGATCAACACCTGGCCGCTGACCCGGCTGCGGCGGTTTCTGCGCAAGGGCGGCCGCTGAGTCTCGGGGAGCGGTTCGAAGGTCTTAGCCGTGCGCGGGTGCCAGGTGGTCCGTGAACCAGTCGCGGGCCAGGTCGGTCACCCGTTCCAGCGTGCCCGGTTCCTCGAAGAGGTGGGTGGCGCCGGGGACGGTCTCCAGCCGGTTCTCGCAGCGCAGCCGGGCCTGCGCCGCCCGGTTGAGGTCGAGGACCAGCGGGTCGGCGCCACCCACGATCAGCAGGGTGGGCGCGGAGACCTCGGGCAGCCGGGGTCCGGCCAGATCGGGGCGGCCGCCGCGGGAGACGACGGCGGCGGGGCGCTCCTCGGCCGCGGCCCACAGGGCGGCGGCCGCGCCGGTGCTGGCGCCGAAGTAGCCGACGGGGAGGCCGGAGGTCGCGGGCTCCGCGCGCAGCCAGCGGGTGGCGGCGAGCAGCCGGCCGGCCAGCAGCGGGATGTCGAACACGTTGTCCCTGTCCCGTGCTTCCGCCTCGGTGAGCAGGTCGAACAGCAGGGTGCCGAGCCCGGCGCGGTGCAGGCCCTCGGCGACGTGCCGGTTGCGGGGGCTGTGCCGGCTGCTGCCGCTGCCGTGCGCGAAGGCGACGACACCGGTGGCGCCCTCGGGCACGGTCAGGTCGCCGTCCAGCCGTACGGCACCGGCCGGCACGGTCACCTCGCGTGTGGCACCGGCGGGTTCGGGCGCCTCCGGTCCGGGGTTCGTACGGCGCCGCCCTGCCCGGCGCAGACATGCCGTGACCTCCGCGTCCTCGGTCTGCGCGAAGTCGTCGTAGAACTGTCCGACGGCGGCGAAGTCGAAGGGGGTGTGCAGGCTGACCAGGTCGTCGGCGTCGCCGCCGAGGCGGTCAGCGAAGTCGCGGGGGGCGACCGGGACCGCGAGCACGACGCGGGCGGCGCCGCGGGCGCGGGCGACCCGGCAGGCGGCGCGGGCGGTGGAACCGGTGGCCACTCCGTCGTCCACGACCACGGCGGTGCGGCCCGCGAGCGGGACGGCGGGGCATGCGCCCCGGTAGCGTTCGGCGCGCTCGGCGAGCACCCGGCGCTCACGCGCCTCGACCCGCGCGAGTTCCTCGTCGCCCACGCCGGTGCCGCGCAGCACGTCCGCGTTGAGCACCCGTACGCCGTCCTCGCCGATCGCGCCCATCGCCAGCTCGGGCTGGTACGGCACCCCGAGCTTGCGCACGAGACACACGTCCAGCGGGGCGTCCAGGGCCGCGGCGACCTCGGCGGCCACCGGTACTCCCCCACGCGGCAGTCCCAGCACCACCACGTCCCGGCCGCGCAGGTGCTCCAGGCGGGCGCCGAGCCTGCGCCCCGCCTCCAGCCGGTCGGGGAACCGCACGGCGCGACCTCACTCCCCCGGCAGCCAGAGCGGTGCGGGATTCTCGTCGTCGGCCGCGCCCAGCGCCCGCATGTCGCCGTTGGCGGCGCGCACCAGCAGCCGGCCCATGGCGATCAGGGCGCGTCCGGCGGCGAGTTCGTCGCCGATCTCGGGGATGTCGCGGTCGTAGGGACTGCGGCGGGCCTCGGCGTGGCTCTCCAGGACGTTGTCCCCGGTGTCCAGGACGATCCGGGCCGTGGTGTCCGGGTCGTGCTCGGACAGGTACAGGTTCAGCCGCCACTCCTTGACGGCCGGCGGATGGTGGCTGCTCACGGGTCGGGTCATCGTCCGTCCCTCCTCCTCGCGGCACGGGCCCTCGGGCGCGCCGGGCCGGACGTCCGCCGTGGGTCCGCCCGTCCGCGCTGCGCGGTCCGCCCGCTCTCCACTGTGCACCCGCCCGGCGGCGGACGCCTCCCCTGCCCCGGACCCGGCACAATGGGGCGCATGACCACGCGCCCCACCTGCCCCTGCGGACTGCCGCAGTCCTACGATGCCTGCTGCGGCCGTTTCCACTCGGGCGCGGCGAACGCGCCGACCGCCGAGCTGCTGATGCGCTCGCGGTACTGCGCCTTCGTCAAGGGCGACACGGGGTACCTGCTGCGCACCTGGCATCCGCGGACCCGGCCCGAGCGGCTCGACCTCGATCCCCGGATGCGCTGGACCGGCCTGGAGATCCTCGACGGCACCGACGGTTCCGCCTTCCACCCCACCGGGACGGTGACCTTCCGCGCCTCCTACCGGGGCGGTTCCCTGCACGAACGCAGCCGCTTCGAGCGGGTGGCCGGGGCGTGGGTGTACGTGGACGGGGACTTCCTGGAGTAGGTCCCCGCGCCGGCCCGGTCAGGGCGCCAGGATGTCCAGTTCCTGGAGGGCGCCCACGGTGATCTGCCGGGTGAGTTCCTCGGCACGGGCCGCGTCGCGGGCGCGTACCGCCTCGGCGACTCGGACGTGCAGGGTGACGGCCGCCGGGTCGGGGTCCTCGAACATGACCTCGTGCTGGGTGCGGCCGGTCAGCACCTCGGCCACGACGTCGCCGAGGCGGGCGAACATCTCGTTGCCGGAGGCGGTGAGGATGATCCGGTGGAAGGCGACGTCGTGGAACAGGTACTCCCCCAGCCGGTGGCCGCGGGAGTGGGCGACCATGCCGAGCGCGCACTCGGTGAGTTCGGCGCACTGCTCGGCGGTGGCGTGCCGGGCCGCGAGCGCGGCGGCGGCCGGTTCGATCGCGGAGCGCAGCACGGTGAGCGAGCGGAGCTGGTGGGGGCGGTCGGCGCCGGCCAGCCGCCAGCGGATGACCTGCGGATCGTAGACGTTCCACTCGCACCTGGGGCGGACGGTGACGCCCACCCGGCGGCGGGACTCCACCAGGTGCATGGATTCCAGGACCCGCACCGCCTCGCGCATCACGGAGCGTGAGACCTCGAAGTGCTGGGCGAGTTCGTCGGTGCGCAGGATGCTGCCCGGCGGGTACTCGCCCGCGGTGATCGCGGGGCCGAGGGAGTCCAGTACGCGGCCGTGCAGCCCCCGGCCCGGTGTGCTCATGCACTCAGCGTACGGCGTGGGTCACGGAAACAAAAAGTCAGACTTATATGTCACAGTCTCTTGAATTCGTCGTACCTAATGGGTTTCAGTGTGGCGACGCCGTCGTGGCGTCGGATGTCGAGGAAGACAGCGAGGCAGTACATGCGAACCCCCCAGGTCGTCGTCGTGATGGGCGTCGCGGGGACGGGCAAGACCACGATCGGTCCCCTGCTCGCCGCGCGGCTGGGCGTCCCGTACGCCGAGGGCGACGACTTCCACCCCAAGGCCAACATCGACAAGATGACGGCCGGTATCCCGCTGGACGACGGTGACCGCGGGCCCTGGCTGGACGCCATCGGCCACTGGGCGCACGGGCGGGCGGGGCTCGGCGGGGTGGTCAGCAGTTCGGCGCTGAAGCGGGCGTACCGGGACCGGCTGCGGGCGGTGGCGCCCGGAGTGGTCTTCGTGCACCTGACGGGCGACCGGAAGCTGATCGAGGACCGGATGGCACGGCGGCAGGGCCACTTCATGCCGACCGCGCTGCTGGACTCGCAGTTCGCCACGCTGGAGCCCCTCGGGCCGGACGAGGCCGGCGTCGCCGTGGATGTCGGCGGCGAACCCGAGGAGATCGCCGAACGCGCCGTACAGGCGCTGGACCGGCTGTCCACCGCATCCGCGCAGCAGTAGCGTCCCTCCCCAACTCCCCGTAACCGCAAGGGAACCCCCGTGACCAGACTCAGCGTCGAGATGCTGGCAGCGGACACTCCTCCGCCGATCTCCACCGCAGGACACGCCCAGCTGGGCATCGCCGTCCTGGTGGGCATAGCGGTGATCGTCCTGCTCATCACCAAGTTCAAGCTGCATGCCTTCCTGGCGCTGACCATCGGGTCGCTGGCGCTCGGCGCGGCCGCCGGCGCGCCCCTGGACAAGGTGCTCACGAGCTTCACCACCGGGCTCGGCGCCACGGTCGCGAGCGTCGGTGTGCTGATCGCGCTGGGCGCCACGCTCGGCAAACTGCTCGCCGACTCCGGGGGCGCGGACCAGATCGTGGACACGATCCTGGCCAGGGCCGGGGGCCGGGCGATGCCGTGGGCGATGGTGCTGATCGCCTCCGTGATCGGGCTGCCGATCTTCTTCGAGGTCGGCATCGTGCTGCTCATCCCGGTGGTGCTGATGGTCGCCAAGCGCGGCAACTACTCCCTGATGCGCATCGGCATCCCGGCGCTCGCCGGTCTGTCCGTGATGCACGGCCTGATCCCGCCGCACCCCGGCCCGCTGGTCGCGATCTCCGCGCTGCACGCCAACCTGGGCGTGACGCTGGCGTTCGGCATCCTGGTGGCGATCCCGACGGTGATCGTCGGCGGTCCGCTGTTCTCGAAGGTCGCGGCCCGCTGGGTGGACGTCCCGGCGCCGGAGCGGATGCTGCCGCAGCGGCCCTCGCAGGAGCTGACGCGCCGGCCGAGCTTCGCCGCGACGCTGGTCACCATCCTGCTGCCGGTGGCGCTGATGCTGCTCAAGGCCCTGGTGGACATCGTCGTCGACGACCCCGCGAACACCACGCAGCGCGCCTTCGACGTCATCGGCGCCCCGCTGATCGCCCTGCTCGCCGCCGTGATCGTCGGCTTCTTCACGCTGGGCCGGCCCGCCGGGTTCAGCAAGGAGCGACTCCAGGCGACGGTGGAGAAGGGTCTGATGCCCATCGCGGGCATCCTGCTGATCGTGGGCGCGGGCGGCGGCTTCAAGCAGACGCTGATCGACTGCGGTGTCGGCCAGATGATCCTGGACGTGTCCAAGAGCTGGTCGATCCCGGCGGTGCTGCTGGCCTGGCTGATCGCCGTGGTGATCCGGCTCGCGACCGGCTCGGCGACGGTGGCGACGGTCTCGGCGGCCGGTCTGGTCGCCCCGCTCGCGGCCGACATGTCGACCGCGCACACCGCGCTGCTGGTCCTGGCGATCGGCGCCGGCTCGCTGTTCTTCAGCTTCGTCAACGACGCCGGCTTCTGGCTGGTGAAGGAGTACTTCGGACTCACCGTCGGCCAGACCGTCAAGACGTGGTCGATCATGGAGACGATCCTGTCGGTGGTCGGCGGCGCGCTGGTGCTGCTGCTGTCGCTGGTGGTGTAGCGACACCGGTACGAGGACGACGGCCCGCCCCCTTCCGTGGGGGCGGGCCTTTCCGTGGGTCTTTCCGTGGGCCGGGGTGTTCAATCGTGCGGGCGCCACAGAGAGTGCTGCCGTTTCGCCCACTCCCGGCTGACCGTCCCGGTGCGCAGCCCCTTGCGTGCCTCCGGGTCGCCCAGTGCCATGCCGATGTGGCCGGCGAGGACGACCGCGATGGTGAGGGCGAGCCAGTCGTGCACGAAGGTGGCGGAGGTGCGCCAGACCAGCGGGGCGAGGTGGGTGAACCACATGAGCAGGCCGGTGCCGAGCATGACCAGGGTCGCCCCGGCGATCCAGGCGGCGTAGATCTTCTGCCCGGCGTTGAACTTGCCCGCCGGGCGCGCCTCGTGGCGCCGGTCGCGGCTCAGCGCGGCCCACAGCCAGACCTTGTCGTGCGGGCCGAACCGGTTCAGGAAGCGCAGGTCGGCGCGGAAGGCGCGGGAGGCCAGGCCCAGCAGGACGGGGACGGGCAGGGCGAGCCCGGCGCACTCGTGGACGCGGACGACCAGTTCGCGGCGGCCGACCAGGACGGCGAGCTGGGGGATGTAGAGGACGGCCGCGGTCAGCACGCAGACGCCCATCAGCGCGCCCGTGGCCCGGTGCACCCAGCGTTCGGCACGGGAGAAGCGGCGGATCCGGGCGGCGGGGCGGGCCGGGGTGTCAGCTCGTAGGCTCATCGGTGCGTCCGTTCGAACGGCCGACCCAGGCGTCGACGTCGTAGCCCAGGTTCTCCCAGTAGCCCGGCTCGACGCGGTCGGTGACGGTGATGCCGGAGAGCCACTTGGCGGACTTGTAGAAGTACATGGGCGCGACGTAGAGGCGGACGGGACCGCCGTGGTCGTGGCCGATGTCCTTGTTCTGCATGCGCAGGGCGACCAGGACGTCCGGGCGGCGGGCCTGGTCCAGGGTGAGGCTCTCGGTGTAGGTGCCGTCGAAGCAGGTGAAGCGGATCGCCCTGGCGGTGGGGCGGACCCCGGCGGCGTCGAGCAGGTCGGCGAGGCGTACGCCCTCGAAGGGGGTGCCGGGCACCCGCCAGCCGGTGACGCACTGGACGTCCCTGACCAGTCTGGTCTGCGGGAGGGCGCGCAGGTCGGCCAGGTTGTAGGCGCGCGGGCGGTCGACCAGGCCGCCGACGGTCAGGCGGTAGTCCGTGGCGTTCTTGTGCGGGACGGAGGCGGCGACCGAGTAGTAGCGGAAGCCGCCGCCGTTGGGCAGCAGACCGGTCAGGCCCGTCGGGTCGTTGCCGGCGAGGCTCTCCAGGGCGCGTTGCAGGGTGGGCGCGGCGAGCACGCCCAGGGCGCCCAGGCCGAGGGTGCCGAGGAAGACACGGCGGCCGACGGGGGTGCCGTCCCGCTCCTCGGGGGGTTCGGGGTTCACCTCCTCATTCGAACACCCGGAACGCGGGGTGACCAGGGAGGCGGGGCGTCGGTCAGGGATTCGTAAGGACTGCGGGGGCGGCCCCGAAGGAGCCGCGCGGAGGCCGTCAGGAGGGCGGGGCCAGGGCGTCGGCGAGGGCGTGGGCGCGCGCCGCGCGGAAGGCGGTCCAGGGGTCGCGGTGCGGGTAGTACCAGGGTGCTCGGGTGGCGTGGGCGCCGATGCGCCGGAAGAGGACGGCGGCCTCGGCGGGGCGGTCCGCGCAGGAGAGCGCGAACGCGAGGTGGTTGAGGTCGACGTGCCGGCGCGGGTGTTCGTCGTGCTCCCACTCCAGCCACCAGTCGAAGCCGGCCCGCAGCATCCGGTGGGCGCGCGGCCCGGACCAGTGCGCCGAGGCGGCGGGGTCGGCCGGGGCGAGCCCGGTGGCGGCGAGCACCCGGTAGCGCTCGGCGAGGGCGACGACCGGCAGGACGGCCAGCGGGGAGTCGGCGGGGGCCTCGGCGGCGGCCAGCTCGGCGAGGTCGTACACCTCGTGGGAGTCGTACCGCCCGCCCGAGGGCCGTTCGGCGAGGCGGGCGACGAGGAGATGGTGGGCGTGGTGGTGCTCGGGGTGGCGGCGGCGCACCTCGGCGAACACGTCGAAGACCTCGCGCTCGGGCCCGAGGGTGCGGGCGAGGCGGAGCAGGCCGAGCCAGGGGGTGGGATCGGCGGGGGCGAGCGTGGCGGCGCGCCCGCATGCCGCGCGGGCCCGTTCGGGGTCCTCCCGGCCGCGCAGGGCGCGCCGGACGCGGGCGAGGGCGAGCAGCGCGGCGGCGTCCGGGGAGCCGGGTTCGGCCTGGAGCCAGTCGAAGGCCCAGGCGGCGGCGTACGGCTCGCGGGCGAGCACGGTCAGCCGGTGGCCCCTGCGGTCCCAGTCCTCGCCGGTGTGCAGCAGCAGGGAGCGGGCGGCCTGGCGGCGGCCCTGGACCAACGCGGCGCGGGCGGTGCGCAGTTCGGTGTCACCGAGGGCGTCGTCGTAGCCGCCGGGGAGGTCCGGGGCGGTGGCGCCGGAGGGGTGCGTGCGGGTCCGGCGCACGACGAGCGGGGGCGGGAGTGGTGACACCGCGGGACTTCCTGTTTCTCGGGCTGCCATCGGCCGATCACACACAGCAAACCCGCAGGCCACGGTTTGCGTCAAGCGGAACGCTGATGTTAATGGGTTCAACTACCTTTCTCCGCACTGGAATTGGGGTATAGGCGCGTATACGTGACCGTCTGGAGCCGCCACCCGGAACCGGCGCGGGGCACGCCGCTGTGGCGTACGCCATGCCGTCACGCCGGGGCGTGTGGCGTACACCATGGCGCCCCGCGCTCCCGGCGCCGACCATGGCGGGGCAACCGCCCCTTTCCGGGTTCTTCCGGGGCAATGCCGCGCCGGGGGCGCTACAGTCGGCCACTACGCGTCCGTGGTCCGGCCGGATGATCGAGGTACGCAGCGTGTCGGTTCTGGTTCTCCTCCTCGCCGTGAGCGCGGCCTGCTGTCTGGGCCTCGGCTTCGTGCTCCAGCAGAACGCCGCCCAACAGGCACCGCTGAGCGACTTCCTGTCGTTCCGGCTGCTGCTGGACCTGATGCGGGTGCCGCGCTGGCTGGGCGGTCTCGGGCTGATGGTGGCCGGCATGGTGCTGGGCGCGGTGGCCCTCGGCAAGGGTGAGATCTCGCTGGTGGAGCCGCTGCTGGCGACCAATCTGCTGTTCGCGCTCGCGCTCTCCCGGTACCAGACCAGACAGCCGCTGGGGCGCCAGGGTTGGGCGGGGCTGCTGCTGCTCGCGGGCGGGGTGAGCGCGTTCATCACGGCGGGTGAACCGCGGGCCGGCCACGCCATCGCCGATCCGCTGCGGCACTGGCTGATCATCGGCGCGGTGGTGGGCGTGGCCCTGGCGCTGACGACGTACGCCAAACGCTCCCGGCTGAGCTGGTCCGCGGCGCTGCTGGCCCTGGCCGCGGGGCTGCTGTACGGGGTGCAGGACGCGCTGACGCGGGTGAGCGGCACCCTCTTCTCCGACGGCGGCTTCGCCGGACTGTTCACCAGCTGGCAGCCGTACGGCGTGTTCGCGTGCGGGGTCACCGGGCTGGTGCTGGTGCAGAGCGCCTTCGAGACGGCGCCGCTGCGGATGTCGCTGCCCGCGCTCACCGCGGCCGAGCCGCTCGCCGGGATCCTGTGCGGGGTGGGCTTCCTCGGCGACCGGCTGCGCACCGACACCGGGGCCCTGACCTGGGAGGCAGCCGGGCTCGCGGCCGTGGTCGCGGGCATCGTGCTGCTCGGCATGCACCCCGCCATGCCCTGCGGCACCACAGAATCCGAACCCCCGGCCCACGAACTCCAGCGCCACTGAGGCCTCCGGCGGTATCGGGGGGTTCGGTACCGGGGGCTCCAGCGGCACTGAAGCACCGGCGAGCCGGGGGCTTGCGCCGAGCCGGGGGCTTGCTCGGTGCCGGGGGTCTTCGGCGAACGGGGTGCCTCCGCCATAGCGTCAGCATCCGGCGGTACCGGGGGGGCATCCGCCGGACCGGGACGGCCTCCGCTCCGGGGGGGACTTCGCCGAACCGGGGGGCTTACCCCGAGCCGGGGGCTTGCGCGGCGCCAGGGGCTCACGCGATGCCGGGGGGCCTTCGCCGAACCGGGGGCCTCCGCCATAGCGTCAGTATCCGGCGGTACCGGAGGCTTCCGCGGAGCCGGGACGGCCTCCGCTCTTGGGGTCTCCGCCACACCGGGGGCCCATGAGTCGGGGGCCTCCCCCGAGCCGGCCACCCTCACCGCAGCGGCAACGTCCGCCGCACCGGGGCCTCTACCGTTCTCGAGGCTTCCACCTAGCCACGGCGGCCTCCGCTCCGGAGGTCTCCACCACACCGGGGCTCCCGAGCCGGGGGCCTCCCCCACGCTGACGGCCTTCACCGTAGCGGCAGCGCCCGCCGCACGGGGGCCTCCACCACGCCGGGGCCTCCACCACGCCAGGGGCAGCCTCCACACCGGAGCTCTCCGCTGAACCGGGGGTCCCGCACCCGAGCCGACGGCCCTCACCGTAGCGGCAACGTCCGCCGCGCCGGGCCTTCCTCCGGCGGTACCGGGAACATCCGCCGAGCCGGGGCGGCCCCCGCTCCGGGGGGCTCCGCCGCACCGGGGGACCTCCCCGAGCGGGGCTTCCCCGAGCCGACGGCCCTCACCGTAGTGGCAGCGCCCGCCGGGCCGGGCCCCCGCCGCGCGGGGCCTTCACCGCGCCAGCGGCTGCCTCCGCGCCAGGGGCGTTCGCCCGGCGGGGGCGGTCACCCTGCCGATGGTGCCTCCCTGCCAGGCAGCGCGCCCCGTCGCACCGCGCGGCCCTTCAAGCCCCGCTCCCCAGCCGCCCCCGTGCTTGGATTGGGGCATGAATCCTGCTGACGAGATTCTCGACATCGTCGACGAACACGACCGCGTCGTCGGGCAGTTGCCGCGTGGTGAGGTGTACGGGCGCGGGCTGCGGCACCGCTGTGTCTTCGTCCAGGCCAGGGACGCGGCCGGGCGGATCTTCGTGCACCGGCGTACCGCGACCAAGCTGGTCTTCCCCTCGCTGTACGACCCGTTCGTCGGCGGGGTCGTGGGCGCGGGCGAGTCCTACGACGAGGCGGCGCTGCGGGAGGCCGAGGAGGAGCTGGGCGTGTCCGGGCTGCCCCGGCCGACGCACCTGTTCACGTTCCTCTACGACGACGGCGCCGGGAAGTCCTGGTGGTCGGCGGTGTACGAGGTGCGCTGCGAACCGCCCGTGCGCCCGCAGGCGGAGGAGGTCCAGTGGCACGCCTTCCTCACCGACGCGGAGGTCGAGGCGCGCCTCGGCGAGTGGGAATGGGTGCCGGACGGCCTGGCCGCGTACCGGAGACTCGCGGAGTTCCGCGCCGGGATCTGAAGCCCGCACCCGGCCCCCTCCCCCGTGGCGCCCGTCACGTTTCCGGCCCGGTTCGCCGTACGCACTGGACGGCATACCGACCGGTCGGCATCATGAGTCGGGTCCGTACACACCCACGGCCCACGACCCGTTCGAGGAGTGACCCATGAGCGCCGACCACCCGCCCGGACTCGACCTGGACCGGCTGCGCGCCCTGGTGGAACGCGAGCGCCCCGGACTGGTGCGGGGGCCGCTCTCCGGACGGCTGATCGAGGGCGGCCGGTCGAACCTCACCTACACGGTGACCGACGGCACCTCGAAGTGGGTGGTCCGCCGCCCGCCGCTCGGCCATGTCCTCGCCACCGCGCACGACATGAAGCGCGAGCACCGGGTGATCAGCGCCCTGCACCCCACCTCCGTGCCGGTCCCCGCGCCGGTGCTGCTGTGCGAGGACGAGGAGGTGCTCGGTGCGCCGTTCTACATGATGGAGTTCGTGGCGGGCACGCCGTACCGCACCCGCGCGCAGTTCGCCCCGCTCGGCGAGGAGCGGGTGCGCAGCGCGGTGCTGTCGCTGGTGGACACGCTGGTCGAGCTGCACGCGGTGGACCCCGCCGGGGTGGGCCTCGGCGACTTCGGCCGCCCGGAGGGCTATCTGGACCGGCAACTGCGCCGCTGGGGCAAGCAGCTGGACGCCTCCCGCAGCCGCGAACTGCCCGGCATCGACGAACTCCACGCCGAACTGGGCCGCCGGCTCCCCGCCTCGCCCGCCGCCACCGTCGTACACGGCGACTACCGGCTGGACAACGTGCTGATCGGGGCCGACGACACGATCACCGCGGTCCTGGACTGGGAGATGTCCACCCTCGGCGACCCGCTGACCGACCTCGGCCTGCTGGTGATGTACAGCCGCACCCTGGACGTCCCGGACTCGCCCGTGTCCACGACCGCCGAGGCGCCGGGGCACCCCGCGCCCGAGGAGCTGATCGAGCGGTACGCGGCACGCTCCGGGCGGGACGTGACGGCCGTCTCCTGGTACGAGGCGTTCGCGTTCTTCAAGCTCGCCGTGATCCTGGAGGGCATCCACTACCGCTTCACGCTGGGCCAGACGGTCGGGCGCGGTTTCGACCGGATCGGCGAGCTGGTGCCCGTCTTCATCGACCACGGACTGACCACTCTTCAGGAAGGCTGATCCGCCATGGACTTCGCGTTCGACGCGCGCACCGAGGAGATGCGGGCCAGGCTGCTCGCCTTCATGGACGAGTACGTCTACCCGGCCGAGCCGGTCGCCGAGGAGCAGCGGGCCGCGCTCGCCTCGCCGTGGGACACCCCGGCGGTGATGGAGGAGCTGAAGACCGAGGCCCGCAGGCAGGGGCTGTGGAACCTGTTCCTGCCCGACGCGGAGTACGGCGCGGGCCTGACGAACCTCCAGTACGCGCCGCTCGCCGAGATCACCGGCCGGTCCCCGCACCTGGCGCCCACCGCGACCAACTGCGCGGCGCCCGACACCGGGAACATGGAGGTGCTGGCGCAGTTCGGCGACGAGGCGCAGAAGAAGCAGTGGCTGGAGCCGCTGCTCGCCGGTGAGATCCGGTCCGCGTTCGCGATGACCGAGCCCGAGGTGGCCTCCTCGGACGCCACCAACATCACCACCCTCATCGAGCGGGACGGCGACGAGTACGTCATCACCGGCCGCAAGTGGTACATCTCCGGGGCGATGAACCCGGACTGCAGGATCTTCATCGTGATGGGCAAGACGGACCCGGAGGGCGCGGACATCCGCCGCCAGCAGTCCATGGTCCTGGTCCCGCGCGACACGCCCGGTGTGACCGTCAAGCGGGCCATGCGGGTCTTCGGTTACGAGGATCACTCGCACGGCGGCCACGCCGAGGTGGTCTTCGACCGGGTGCGGGTGCCGGTCACCCATCTGATCGGCGAGGAGGGCGGCGGCTTCGCCATCGCGCAGGCCCGGCTCGGCCCCGGCCGGATCCACCACTGCATGCGGCTGATCGGCATGGCCGAGCGGGCGATCGAGCTGATGTGCCGGCGCGCGGTCTCCCGTACGGCCTTCGGCAAGCCGCTGGCCCAGCAGGGCGTGGTGCAGAACTGGATCGCCGACGCGCGGGTGACGGTCGAGCAGCTGCGGCTGCTGGTGCTGAAGACGGCCTGGCTGATGGACACCGTCGGCAACCGGGGCGCGCACACCGAGATCCAGGCCATCAAGATCGCCACGCCGCGCGCGGTGGTCGGCATCCTGGACCGGGCGATCCAGCTGCACGGCGCGGGCGGGGTGAGCCAGGACTTCCCGCTGGCCGATCTCTACGCCGGCGCCCGCACCCTGATGCTGGCCGACGGCCCGGACGAGGTGCACCAGCGGTCGCTGGCGCGGCGGGAGCTGAAGAAATACCTGTAGTACCGCTGGGCGGACACGGGCAAGGGGCGGCCTTGGGCGGGGCCGCCCCTTGCCCGCCGGTCAGGGACGCAGCGCGCGCAGCAGCAGGTCCGCGAGGTGGTCGGCCACCTGCTGGGGGCTCAGCGGGCCGTCCGGGCGGTACCAGGTGGACAGGTGGTGGACGGAGCCGAAGTGGTAGTCCACGACCAGGTCGGCCGGGGTCGCGGTGGAGAAGACGCCGGATCGCTGCCCCTCCTCGATGAGCGCGCGGAATCTTTCGTGGTAGCGGCGCCGTTCGGCCCGTACCTGCTTGTGCTTCTCCGGGCTGAGCTGGTGCATGGAGCGGAAGAAGATCGCGGCGTCGTCCAGGTTCTCGATGGTCGACACCACGACGTCCGCCGCCGCTCCCCGCAGCCGGGTCTCCACGGGCGCGTCCATGTCGGCGAAGTGGTCGAGCCGCTCCTGCTGGACGCGGAGCATGCGCGCGTACACCTCGTGCAGCAGATCGTCCTTGGAGCCGAAGTAGTGGTACAGCGCCCCCTTGGTGACGCCGGCCGCCTCCACGATCTCCTGGACGGAGGTCCGGTCGTAGCCCTGCTCGGCAAAGAGCCGGGTGGCGGCGGCCAGCAGCCGCTGCGGAACAGGTGCTCCGTCGCCGTCCGTCGTCCTGGGCACTGCCGCCACCTGCCTCTCCGTGTTGTCGCCAGTCGTGGCGATGTGGCTAGTTCCGACGTTCGCCGTCGCCTCGGGAGCGCAGCTCCCGACGGAGGATCTTCCCACTCGAGGTCTTGGGCAGCTCGGGCAGGATCTCCACCTGGCGCGGATATTTGTAGGCGGCCAGTCTCTCCTTGCAGTACACCGCGAGTTCATCCGGGTCCGCCCCGGCACCCGGACGCAGGCTGATGTACGCCTTGACGGTCTCCCCGCGATAACCGTCCGGGACGCCGACGACGGCCGCCTCGCGCACCGCCGGGTGGGTGTACAGGACGTCTTCGACCTCGCGCGGCCACACCTTGAAGCCGGACGCGTTGATCATGTCCTTCTTGCGGTCCACGACGTAGAGCCAGCCCCGCGGGTCCATGAAGCCGATGTCGCCGGTGCGCAGTTCGCCGCCGGGGAAGGTCTCGGCGGTGGCGTCGGGGCGGCGCCAGTAGCCGGGGATCACCTGGGGGCCGCGCACCACGATCTCGCCCTGCTCGCCGAACGGCACGTCCGCGCCGTGCTCGTCCACGATCCGCACGAGCGTGTCCGGTCCCGGCAGCCCGACCGCGAGCGTCCCGGAGACCGGGTCGACCGGCGCCTCCAGCGCGGAGGGCACGGAGGCGCAGGGGGCGGTGCACTCGGTGAGCCCGTACCCGTTGCGGATGTACACCCCGAACCGCTCCCGGAAGCCCTCCACCAGCGCGGGCGGCAGCGGGGCGCCGCCGGAGGAGAGGTGCACGAAGGAGGAGAAGTGCTCGGGTCCCGCTCCGGGGTGGGCGGCGAGCGCCATGAAGGCGGTGGCGGGCCCGACCGTGAACACCGGGCGGTGCTCCGCGAACGCCTCCAGGACGACGCCCGGCTCGAACCGGTAGGCGAGCACCAGGGTGCCGGCGCTGTTCAGGCAGGCGGCGAACTGGCAGACCATGCCGGTGATGTGGAACAGCGGCGCGAGCCCGAAGTAGACCGGCCCCTCGGGCAGCGGGAGCCCGGTGCGCTGCCGTTCCGCGGTGTACATGATGTTGCCGTGGGTGTTGGTGGCGCCCTTGGGGGTGCCGCTGGTCCCGGAGGTGTAGCTGATCAGCGCGATGTCGCCGGGCGCCGCCGCCCGCCCCTCGGGCGCCTGCCCGCCCTGCCGGGCCACGGCCACCAGGTCCTCCGCGTCGGGGGCCTGCGGGAGCCGCTCGAAGGCGAGCACCCGCGCGTCGTCGCGCGTCTGGAAGTCCCGCTCGCACGCGGTGAGCACGATCCGCACCGGCGTTCCGGCCGCCGTCTCGCGCAGGTACGACTCCCACGCCCGGTCGGAGCAGATCAGCGCGGCCACCTCGGCGTCCCGCAGCACATGGCCGACCTCGGCCGACTTGTACATCGGGTTCACCGGCACCACGATCGCGCCCGCCTTCCAGGCGCCGAGCACGGCCAGCACGAAGTGCGGGGAGTTCTGGAGGAGTACGGCCACCCGGTCGCCGCGCTCCAGTCCGCGCGCGGTGAGATGCGCGGCGATGGAGTCGCTGAGCCCGTCCACCTCGCGGTAGCTCAGCCGGGCGTCGAAGTAGGCGAGGAAGGTGCGCTCGGGTGCCGCGGCGACGGCGGCGCGCAGGGCGTGCACCAGCGAGTCGACGGGGTCGACGGGGGCGCGCTGGGCGTCGTCGAGCAGGGCGAGCCAGGGCCTGGACGCGTAGCCGGAGTCGCTCACGATGCCTCCTCGACCTTCCGCTGGATGTGGTTCATGCCGGCCAGCCAGCGCTCGGGGTCCGCCGCGCGCGCCCGGTAGCGGTCGCCGGTCTCCGGGTGCGGGAGGATCAGGAAGCGGTCCTCCTCGATGCCCTTGAACAGCGCGTCTGCCACGTCCTGCGGCTCGATCGCGGTCGGCACCAGCACCACCTCGCCCGCGGTGCCGGTGGCCGCGAGCATGTCGGTGCGCACGCCCTCCGGGCAGATGGCGTGCACCTTCAGGCCCCGGTGCCGGTACGTCAGGGACAGCCATTCGGCGAACGCGTAGGCGCCGTGCTTGGTGACGCTGTAGGAGGGGGCGTCGACCATGGTGAGCAGCCCGGCGGCGGAGACGGTGGCGACGAACCGGCCGCTGCCCCGCTCCAGCCAGTGCGGCAGCAGGGCGTGGGCCGCGCGGACGTGCGCCATCACGTTGACGTCCCAGGCCAGCGCCCAGGAGCGCTCGTCCAGCGGGCCGCCGATGTCCCCGTCGGAGAACCCGACCCCGGCGTTCGCGCAGTAGACGTCGATGGCCCCGCCGAGCGCTTCCCGTGCGTCCCCGACGATCCCGGAGGCGTCGCCGGGCACGGCGATCCCGCCGATCTCCTCGGCCACCGCCTCGGCCTTCGGGCCGTCCAGGTCGTTCACCACGACCCGTGCCCCGGCCCCGGCGAACCTCCGGGCCAGCGCGGCCCCGATCCCCCCACCGGCCCCGGTGACGACGACTCCCGCACCCTGCATGGCTTCCACCATCGGTCTCCTCCGACACGACGCGACTCGGCACAGCGACGCCAGACTAACCGGTCGGTATGTGTGAAGGAAGGGTCATCGCACCAACCTCTAGAGGCCCGCACCTTCCGGACCAACGGAGGTCCCATGCCCCTGTCCCGAAGAAACCTCCTGGCCACGGCCACCCTGGCCGCCGTACCCGCCGCGTCCCCCGAACCGGACGCGGCCTCCGCGCCGGCCCCCTCCCCCCGCCACCGCGATTCCTTCCGCACCGGCTTCGAGCGGCTCGCGGCCGACGGCTACCGGCTGCTCCACGGCCGGCGCACCGGCATCGTCACCAACCCCACCGGCATCACCCGCGACGCCCGGCACATCGTGGACGTCATGCACGAGGACGGCCGCGTCGAGCTGACGGCGGTCTTCGGCCCGGAGCACGGCTTCCGCGGCACCGCGCAGGCCGGCGGTTCCGAAGGCCGCTACGACGACCCGGAGACGGGCCTGCCGGTCTACGACACGTACCTCAAGAGCGGGCAGCAACTGGCCGACGTCTTCACCGCGTCCGGCGTCGACACGATCGTCTTCGACATCCAGGACGTCGGCGCGCGCTTCTACACGTACATCTGGACGCTGTACGACTGCATGGAGGCCGCCCGGCTCGCCGGCAAGCGCTTCGTGGTGCTCGACCGCCCGAACCCGGTCACCGGGCGGGAGGCCCGAGGGCCGGTGCTGCACAAGGAGTTCGCCACGTTCGTCGGGCGGCAGCCGATCGCGCAGGCGCACGGGATGACCGTCGCGGAACTCGCCCGGCTGTTCGACAAGGAGTTCCTCGGCGCGTCGGTCCCCCTGGAGACCGTCCTGATGACGGGCTGGCGGCGCACCGACTTCTACGACGCCTCGGGCCTGCCCTGGGTGCCGCCGAGCCCCAACATGCCCACCCCGGACACGGCGCTGGTGTACTCCGGCACGTGCCTGTTCGAGGGCACGAACCTCTCCGAGGGCCGTGGCACCACCCGCCCGTTCGAACTCCTCGGCGCCGAGGGCGTCGACGGCCGCTGGGCGGCGGCCGCGAACGGGCTGGGGCTGCCCGGCGTGCGGTTCCGCGAGGCGTACTTCGCGCCCACCTTCTCCAAGTTCGAGGGCACGACGGTGGGCGGGGTGCAGATCCATGTGACGGACCGGGCGGCCTACGACCCCGTGCGCACCGGGATCGCCCTGCTGGTGACCGCGCGCAAGGTGTGGGACGGCTTCGCCTGGCGGCCGGACGACTGGATCGACAAGCTCACCGGCTCGGACCGGGTGCGCACGATGATCGACGCGGGCGCGGACACCGACGAGGTGGTGGGCGCGTGGCGGCAGGAGCTGGCCGCGTTCCGGCGGATCCGGAAGGAATACCTGCTGTACACGTGAGGAGCGGGGACCGGTTTCAACTCCACTGCGTCGCGGGACAATTACGTTAGGTAACGGGTCGTTCTCCGCGGGGCGAGGGAGCCTGACATGGCGGATTCCGGGATGAGCGTGTCTCCCTACTGGGAGCTGACCTTCGACACGAGCGGGGACGTCGACCCGCCCGAACGCGATCGCCTGTTGGCGCAGGTCACCGAGCACGGCGTGCGCGACCTGGTCGTCTTCGCACACGGCTGGAACGACGACCGCTCGGCCGCGACCCGCCTGTACCGCCGCTTCTTCGCCCCCTTCCCGTCGCTCGCCCCCAAGGCGCGCCTCGGGTACGCGGGGGTGATCTGGCCCTCGATGCGGTTCAGTGACGAGCCGATCCCCGACTTCCCGAAGTCGGTGGTGGCGGCGGAGGCGGAGGCGGCGCCGGGACCGGCGCTGGACAAGGACACCCGGCGCGCGCTGCTCGGGGCCTTCCCGGACCGGGCGAGCACCATCGACCAGCTCGCGCGGCTGCTCGACCAGCGCCCGGAAGGCCGGGCGGGGCTGACGGAGTTCGGGCGGCTGGTGCGGCTGCTGCTGGAGGGGGCGGATCCGGCGGCGGACACCGACGAGGACGGCGAGCCGGCCGTGTTCACCGAGGAACCCGCCACCGCGTGCGCCGAGTTCGCCGACGCGCTGGCCGCGGTCGCGGCGCCGGGCGGCGGCGAGGGGTTCAGCCTGCCGAACCCCTGGGAGGGTGCGAAGGAGCTGCTGCGGCAGGCGGCGTACTACCGGATGAAGGGACGGGCCGGAACCATCGGCGAGCACGGACTCGGGCCGCTGCTGGGGCAGTTGGCGGTCAGGGCGCCGGGGGTGCGGGTGCATCTGGTGGGGCACAGCTTCGGCGGGCGCCTGGTGTCGTTCGCGCTGCGGGGACTGCCCGGCGCGGCGCGTCCGGTGAAGTCCGTGACGCTCCTCGAAGGGGCCTTCTCGCACTACGCGTTCGCCGGGCGGCTGCCCGACGACCCGCACAAGTCGGGAGCGCTGAAGGATCAGCAGCGGCGGATCGACGGCCCGCTGGTGTGCTGCCACTCCCACTTCGACGCGGCACTCGGCACCTTCTACCCGCTGGCCTCCCGGCTCTCCGGGGACGACCGGTCCTGCCTGGGCACCGAGATCGCGGCGGTGCTCGGCCCCCGGTGGGGTGCCCTGGGCCATGACGGGGTGCAGGCGGTGCCGGGCACCGTTCAGCTGGATCTGGCCGGTGCCCTGGCGGGCCGGCTGCCCGCGTCCGGGTGCGTGAACGTGGACGCGGCGGCGGTGGTCCGCCGGGGCGGCCCGCCGGCCGGGGCGCACGGCGACATCCTGCACGCCGAGCTGGCGCGGGTGGTGCTGGCGGCGGGCCGGATCGGCTGACCCGCCGCCAGTCACCGCTCGCCCGGCGCGTACGTCACCGGTGCGAGGTGTACTCCACGACCTGCTGGAAGGTCGGCCGGTTCTGCCAGCTGATGTTGCCGTGCTTGATGCCGCCCAGCGTGCGCTGGACGATCGAGTCGGCACACCACTGGTCGCCGGCGGAGCAGAGGCTGTCGCCCGGATAGACCTGGGCGGCGGTCATCCCGGCGGCCTGCTTCAGGGTGCTGATCAGGGCGTCCCGGCAGGAGCCGAGGTTCCCGCCGCCGCAGTACTTCTCGGCGAGGGGGCCCTGCACGTTCTGCCCGAGCACCGAGCGGATGTCCTTGTCGACATAGCTCCACCAGCCGTACTGGAAGGAGCTTCCGGCGTGCGAGCCGGTCGGGCCGTGTCCGGCGGACGGCGCCTCGTCCACGGTCAGGTTGCCGGTCAGCGCGTTGTACAGATCGTCGCCGAGACCCGGCTGGAACTCCGCCTTGACCAGCAGCGGCCACCAGGCGTCCAGGATGCGGATCGCGTCGGCGTTCGCGTAGGTCTTGGAGCCGGCGGAGGTCTCGGTGCGCTGGGCGCCCGCGCTCACCCACGCCTGGAGCTTGTTCACCGCGTCGGCCGCCGCGGGGTCGGTCACCGGCGAGGAGCCGATCACCTGGAGCAGCTCGGGCAGCACGTCCTCGGCACGCAGGTCGGTGACGCCCGCGGACGCCATCGCCTGCACCAGCTTGGCGCGGGTCACCCCGCCGGCCGCGACCAGCTTCTTCACCCGGTCGTCCAGCAGGTTGCCGCGGTGCACGGAGCCGTCGCCCCAGGAGGCGGTGGTGTAGTCCTTGGCCTGCTTGTTGTTCCAGGAGATGTAGTAGTCCTGGTCGATGGAGTTGGGGTGGGCGGAGGGCGGGGTGTAGTCGGCCGTGTTGGTGTCCGGGTTCCAGTTCTTCCACTCGTACGCGGGCTGCGCCCACACCGGGAACTCCGCGTCGACGCCGTCCGCGCGGACCGGGTTGTCACCGCTGTTGTAGTAGGCGGTGTGCTGGGAGTCGGCGTAGAACCAGTTGAAGGTGTAGTTGATGTGCTGCGCCGCGCTCTGGAAGTCCTGGGGCCCCTTGATGTAGCCGGGGTCGTTCAGCATCTGGAAGCCGACGATCGAGTCGACCTCGTGCAGATAGGAGGAGCGCAGACTGGTGTAGGCGACCTTCTTGCCGCCGACGGTCGCCCGGTACTCCACCGGACCGTACTTGGTGCGCCACACCCGCATGGTGTACGAGCCGGCGGCGGTGCCGTCGGCCAGCGTGGGCGACCAGGAGTTCTTCTGCTCCACCTTGTCCATGGCGGTGCAGGTGCCGTGGTACAGGTAGTGGTAGTCGTCCTGGCACAGCTCGACGGCGTAGGTGTCGATGATGTCCTGGCCCGAGGTGGTCGCGCTCCACGAGTAGTCCTGGCCGCGGCCGAGTTCGACGTACATGCTCAGGCCCGCGAAGGATGCGCCGCGGGCGCTGATGCCGGGGCCCTGGATCTCCTGGAGCATGAGCAGCTGCGGCGCGAAGTAGCCGGTCTGCGGTCCGAAGACGGCGATCGGATGGCCGCTCGCGGTGTATTTGCCGCTCACGACCAGCGCGTTGGACATTCCGCGGTGGGCGGAGCTGAGGTCCGTCTTCGCGGCCGTGGTGGAGGCGTTCTCGGCGGCGGCGGTGGCCGCGCTGCCGGTGCGGTCGTAGACCAGCGGTTCCGGGGTCGCCGAGCCGGCGTCGGGCAGCGCCTGCCCCTTGGCGGTGGCGGGCTTGGCGCCGTACGGGAAGCTCCGGCCGTCGTGGACGGTGAGGACGGCCTCGGGGTCGTTGCGTTCGCGGAAGGACTCCCAGACCCTGGTGCCCTGTTCGACGCCGTACTTGTCCTGCGCGGCCATCAGGGACAGGGCGTTGTTCACCTCTCCCCCGCCGCCGGAGCCGAACAGGGAGCCGATGACGGAGGCCAGCGCCACCAGGTCGGTGATCTTGAAGTGGTCGATGGTGCCCGCGTTGGTGACCGCGTCCTTGTGGCCGGTCAGGTCGTACTCACCGGGGAAGTAGCGGCCGCTGTCGGAGGCGTCGATGTAGGAGTTGATGCCGTCCAGGTAGGCGTCGGCGTCGGCGAGGGCCTGCTGGCCGCGGGCGCCGTTGTCCGCCACGGCGCGGTCGATCTGCGCCTGGAGGTCGGCCTCGGTGTAGGGCGCGTTGCGGTAGAACTCCTGCTCCAGCCCCTGGTTGGCGGCGGCGCCGCCGGCGAAGGAGGTCAGCTGGCCGCGGCCCACGTGCCGGAAGACGTCCATCAGCCAGAGCCGGTCCTCGGCCGCGGCGTACCCGGCGCCGAACTCGGTGCCGTAGCGGGTGGTGCCGGTGATGTGCGGCACCCCGGTCTTCTTGTCGCGCACGATCGTCACATCGCCGCGCCCGGCCGGCTTCTCGGTCGAGGCGACCTGGTCGGCGGGGACGCCGAAGGAGGCGTCGTTGAAGAAGTTGTCGATCGTCGTGTCGCTCAGGCCCTTGTAGCCGGTGGCCAGCCCGGCGTACGGGCCGAGCTGGTCCTCGGCGTGCGCGGGCTGGGTGCCGAAGCCCTGGTTGAGGAGGATCTGCGCGAGGGTGGCGTTGCCGTTCTCGCCGGGCGGCAGGATGTCCGAACACCGGCCGCCGCAGTAGTCGTTCGCGGCGGCCTTGGGAGCGGTGGGGGTGGCCGCGCTCGCGGCGCCCTGGGTAATGGGGGAGACAAGTCCGGCTATCAGAACGCATACCGATGCGGACTTCAGGAACCCGGAGAGTCGGCGGAACGTTCTCACTCTGTCAGAGGCGGTCCGTGGGGTGCGCCGTGGCATGGCAGCTCCTAGCGACTGGGGTGCGCGAACGTTACCGCCGGTATCCCCGGAGTTGAAGATGAACATGCGTCAACTTTTGGAGTTTGCGGGAAGGCCGGGCAGAACAAGCGCGAGAAGAGATGGAGCCGAAGCACCGGTCGAAACGTCTATCAGGCGACGTCCGTACGACGCCGCCGAAGTGGCCGCGGATCAGGTGCAGGTGTGACGGAGGTGCAGGGCGATGGCCGGTTTCCGGAGTCTGGCGAGACAGGTACGTGATCCGGGCTGCGATCTGGCGCTGCGGCGCTACTCGCTGCGCAAGTGCCTTGAGAAGTTCGCCCCTTACGGGCATCGGGCGACATGGGACCACCTGTGCGCGCGGGCCGGGTTCGATCCCGAGGACCGCTCCCCCGATCCGGCGCGGCTCGTGGCCGCGCTGGAGGAGCTGGAGGAGGCCCGCTCGGTCTGGCTGGCCTACGAGAGCGAGTTCACCGAGCGCCGCCGCCGGGAGAAGCACGACGGGCTGCGCCGGCCGGGCAGCGTGGACGACTGGCACCGGCTTACCTGGGGCGGCTTCGGGGTCGCCTGGTGCGACGACCCGCGGGTGCATCCGTCCGATCCGCTGGCCCAGGTGCTGCGCAGGCTGATCGACGCGCTGGAGCGGGAGCCGGGGGCGAGCTGCCCGGTCTGCGGCGCCGACCGGCTCGTCTGGCGGTACGGCCTCGACCACGAGCCGTCCTCCGGACCGGTGTGCGGCGACTGCGGGATACTCGTCCCGCGCCCGGTGCTCTCCCCGCGAGCACTGGCGGGCGCCCAGCGGGAACGGCTGCTGATGACAGCCTGAGACCGGACCACCGAGCCCGCGCGAGGGTCACCGCGGGTCGCCGACGGAGGAATGCCCCGAAGGCCACCGAGGGTTGCCGCCGGGGAGAAGTCTCAGGACCGCGCCGGGTTACTACCGGGACGGTTCCAGGGCCGTGCTGGGTCACTGCCGGGAGTGGTTCCAGGGGTCTCGCTGGGGCGCCACCGGGGGAGGCGCCGGGAGCCGCCGAGGTTCGCCAGCAGGGAAGCTTTCTGTGCGCCCGCTGAGGGTCACCGCCGGGAGGATTCCGGTGCCCGCCGAGGGTCACCGCCGGGAAAGTTCCGGTGCCCACCGGGGGTCATCGCCGGGTTAAGTTCCGGGGGCCGCGTAGGGGATGCCGCGCCCCCATGCTCCGCCGAGTCCGCTCCGCAGGATTTCGCGCCCCGACTCCGATGCACCGGTTCACGCCGCCGGCGTCCGCGCCGCCGGCTTTCGCGCCCCGGCTCCGCTCCAGCGGAGTACGAGTGACCGGAAAGGGGCCGCGCGCCGCCGCCCGGAGTCAGCACCCCTGCGTCATCAGGCGCGACCCCGTCTGCCGCTCCCCGAACGCATCGTCCGGGTTGGACAGCACACAGGTCTCCAGCGACAGGCACCCGCACCCGATGCAGTCGGTGAGGTGATCGCGCAGCCGGTTGAGCTGCGTGATCCGCTCGTCCAGCTCCGAGCGCCACGCCTGCGACAGCCGCGCCCAGTCCGCCCGCGTCGGCGTCCGCTCCTGCGGCAGTTCGGCCAGCGCGGAGCGGATCGTCGCGAGCGGGATGCCGACCCGTTGCGCCGCGCGGATGAAGGCCACCCGGCGCAGCGTGTCCCGGCTGAAGCGGCGCTGGTTGCCACTGGTGCGGCGGCTGGAGATCAGGCCCTTGGCCTCGTAGAAGTGCAGCGCGGACACGGCGGCACCGCTGCGCGCGGACACCTGTCCGACGGTGAGCTCATGGATCTTCTCGGGAATCTGCGGCACTCCTGAGAGCCTAGTCAATCCGTTGACATCGATCGCGCACCCGACCATGCTAAGCAGTTGCTTAGGAACGCGATCGAGAGGCCGGGAACATGGCAGCACCGAGGATCTTCACCTCCCCCGCCGAGCTGAAGGCGGCCGTGGGCGAGCAGCTGGGCCCCACCGAGTGGCTGGAGGTCGACCAGAAGCGGATCGATCTGTTCGCCGAGGCCACCGGGGACCACCAGTGGATCCACGTGGACCCCGAGAAGGCCGCCGCGGGGCCGTTCGGCACGACCATCGCGCACGGCTACCTCACGCTCTCCCTGCTGCCGCTGTTCGGCCCGCAGCTGATGCGGGTGGAGGGCGTGAAGATGGGCGTCAACTACGGCACGAACAAGGTCCGTTTCCCCGCGCCCGTCCCCGTCGGCTCCCGGCTGCGCGCCACCGCGGCGATCACTGGCGTGACGGACGTCACCGGCGGCATCCAGGTCGCCGTCGCCTTCACCGTGGAGCGCGAGGGCGGCGACAAGCCGGTGTGCGTGGCGGAGTCGGTCTCCCGCTACTACCTGTAGGCACCGGTCGCGGCCGGGGCTACCCCGCCCCGACCGCCCCGACCATCCGCAGCACCAGCTCGGCGTACAGCTCGCCGACCGCCTCCGGCGTACGCGGCCCCTCGATGTTGAACCAGCGGGCCACGTCGATGCACAGCGACAGCACGGCGAGCGTGGCGCCCTGGACGTCCGGCACGTCGAACTCGCCCGCGGCGACGCCGTCCTCGATGATCCCGCGCACCTCGGCGTCGACTTGCCGGCGCAGCCCGAGGATCTCGGCGCGGGCCTCGGGGCCGAGGGCGTCGAGCTCGTACTGCACGACCCGCGCGGTGGTGCGCCGCCCGGCGTGCCAGCGGACGAAGGAGCTGACCGCGTCGGCGAGCCGCTCCCTCGCGGAGCCCTCGCGGCGGGCCGCCGTGCGCAGGATGTCCAGGGCCTTGTCGTGCCCGATGCGGCTGATCCGGTGGAGCAGTTCTTCCTTGGTCTTGTAGTGGATGTAGAGCGCGGCCGGGCTCATCCCGGCGCGGCCCGCGATGTCCCGTGTCGTCGTCGCGTGGTAGCCGCGCTCGGCGAAGGCCTCCACGGCGGCGACCAGCAGTCGCCGGGCCGCGTCAGGGGTCACCTCTTCCCACGGCTCCGCCTCGCCGCCGGTCGTCTCCGCCGCCGTACTCATCCCTCTTACGCCCCTCTCGGTGACAGGGGCACCACCATACCGCCGACGATGAGCGAGCGCTTAGCGCAGCAGGCCGCAGCTGGTGCGGAGGGTCAGAGCTTGTCGGCGCAGGGGTCGTGCTCGGCGAGGAGCTTGTCCAGCCGGGCCTGGTCGACCCGGCTGACGATCTGCCCGGCCTCCTGGCGGTCCCGGATCACCTTGGCGAGGGTGAAGGCGGAGGTGACGAGGTACAGGACGGCGATCGCGAGGAACGCGCGCACCCATGCGTCGGTGTCCAGCCGGAAGATGCCGATGGAGGTGGCCGCCATCGCGATGGCGAAGGACGCGACGGCCTGGCCGTAGAAGGCGGCCGTGCTCTGCTGCTTGACCGATGTGTCACTCATGGGCAAGAGCATCGGGGCGCGCGGGCCGCGCCGCATCCGCTCGGCTACTCAGACCGTACTCAGACCGCCGCGCGACCCCGTGCCCGGCGCCCTCAGAACGCCGAAACCCCGGTCAGGGAACGGCCGATGAGGAGCTTCTGGATCTGGCTGGTGCCCTCGTACAGGGTCATCACCCGTGCGTCGCGCAGGAGTTTGCCGACCGGGTACTCGTCGATGTAGCCGTAGCCGCCGAAGACCTGGAGCGCACTGTTGGCGGCGCGGACGGCGGCCTCGGACGCGAACAGCTTGGCCTTGGAGGACTCGACCGCGAACGGCTGACCCCGGTCGATCAGATCGGCGACCCGCCAGGTCAGCAGCCGGGCCGCGTCCACGTCGACGGCGATGTCGCTGATCAGCTCCTGCACCAGCTGGTGGCGGGCGATCGGCTTGCCGAACTGCTCGCGCTCCCCGGCGTACCCGACGGCCGCGTCCAGGGCGGCCTGCGCTATCCCGACGCAGCCGGCCGCCACGGACATCCGGCCCTTGGCGAGCGCGGACATGGCGACCGAGAAGCCCTTGCCCTCCTGGCCCAGCAGCGCGGAGGCGGGCAGCCGCACGTCCTGAAGGACGAGTTCGGCGGTGGCCTGGCCGCGCAGGCCGAGCTTGCCGTGGATCGGACGCCGGCTCAGGCCGGGCGTGTCGGTCGGCACCAGGAAGGCGCTCACGCCCTTGTGGCCGGGGGCGTCGGTGGAGCGGGCGAACAGCAGGACGACGTCCGCCCAGGTGCCGTTGGTGATGAACATCTTGGTGCCGTTGACGACGTACTGGTCGCCGTCGCGCACCGCGCGGGTGGCGAGGTTGCCCGCGTCGGAGCCGGTGCCCGGCTCGGTGAGACCGAAGCAGCCGACGTACTCGCCCGCGGTCAGCCCCGGCAGCCAGCGCCGTTTCTGCTCCTCGTCGCCCCAGGCCGCGACGGACTTGGCCACGAGGCCGAGGGAGACGGACACGATGCCGCGCACCGAGGAGTCCCCGCGGCCCAGCTCCTCGGTGACCAGGCAGTACGACAGGTGGTCGCCGCCGGAGCCGCCGTACTCCTCCGGGATCGTCAGCCCGAGGAAGCCGACTTCCCCGAGCTTCTTCACGATGCCCCGGTCGACCTCCTCGGCCCGGTCCCAGGCGATCACGTGCGGGGCGATCTCGCGGGCCACGAAGTCCCGCGCGAGTCGCCGTACGGCCTCCTGCTCCTCGCTGAGCCCCAGGTTCACCACGAGATCACCTCTCCCACTTAAATTAGCACTGCTAGTTTACAGGCGCAGCCCTACTATGTGCGCCATGGCCCGACCACGCAAGCCCCTGCTCAGCACCGACCGGATCGTCGGGGCGGCCCGCGAACTCGTGGACCGGGAGGGGCTGGCGGCCGTCTCCACCCGACGGCTCGCCGCGGAGCTGGGAGTGAGCGGGCCCTCGCTGTACAACCACTTCCGCACGAAGGACGAGATCCTGGAGGCGGTCGCGGACTCGGTGAGCGCGCTGGTCGACCTGTCGATGTTCGAGGACGGCCGGCCGTGGCGGACCGCGCTGCACGACTGGGCCGTCTCCTACCGGGCCGCGCTGCGCGCGCACCCCAACATCGTCCCCGTGCTCGCGCGCGGCCCCGGACGCCGGCCGGCCGCGCTGCGGGTGGCGGACGCGGCGTACGGCGCGATGGTCGACGCGGGGTGGCCGCCGGCGCAGGCCACCTCCGTCGGGGCGCTGATGCGCTACTTCATCATGGGCTCGGCGCTCGGCTCCTTCGCCGGCGGCTTCGTGGACGACGCGAGCGCCTACGACCCGGCCGACTACCCGCACCTCGGGCAGGCCCATCTCCTCGCCGAGCAGCAGGAGAAGATCGACGAGCGGGCCTTCGAAACGGGACTGACCGCGCTCCTGGACGGCCTCGCGCAGCAGTACCAGCGGCTACGGCGGGAGGGCGAGGCCGGGTGACGGCGGTTCCCGGCCAGGGCGCAGGTCCTTTCAGAACACCACCAGCGCCCGTCCCCCCTTCCCCTTCCGCATGTTCTCGAAGGCTTGCGGGATGTCCTCCAGGGCGATCCGTTCCGTGACCAGGGCGGACAGGTCCAGGCGGCCGGTGCGCACGTGGTCCGCGAGCAGGGGGACGTCGCGGGAGGGGTCGCTGTTGCCGTAGACGCAGCCGGAGAGGGTGCGGCCCCAGTGGAAGAGTTCGAGGGCGTTGAAGGTGACCTGCTGGTCCTTGCCGCCGATGCCGACGACCGTCGTGCGGCCGCCCCGCCGGGTGGACTCCCAGGCCGCGCGGATGCTGACCGCGCGGCCCGCGCACTCGACGGCGACGTCCACGCCCTGCTTGCCGGTGAGGGCGCGGACCTCGCGGGGCGTGGTCGCACCGGCGAGCAGGAAGTCCGTGGCTCCGGCGGCCCGCGCCAGGGATTCCTTCGCAGGCGAGACATCGACGGCGACGATCCGCGACGCACCCGCGATCCGGGCCGACTGGATCGCGGCGAGACCGACCCCGCCCGCGCCGAACACGGCGACGCTCTCACCGGGCCGCACCCCCGCCGCGTGGTGGATCGCGCCGTACCCGGTGAGCACGGCGCAGCCGAGGAGCGCCGCGTCGGCCAGCGGGACACCGCCCGGCAGCGGCAGCACGCAGGACGCGGGCACGACGGTCTCCTCGGCGAACGCGGCGACGTTCAGACCGGGGTGCAGCGGGGTGCCGTCGGCGGTGTGGGCGTAGACGGAGGCCGCGCCGTTCAGCGCGTTGGCGCACAGCCAGACCTCGCCGAGCGAACAGGCGTGGCACGTCCCGCAGGCGGGCGCCCAGTTGAGGACGACGGGCGTGCCGGGCGGGACATGGGTGACGCCCGGCCCGACGGCGACGACCGTCCCCGCGCCCTCATGGCCGAGCACCGCGGGCACCGGCACGCTCATCGTGCCGTCGGACAGGGAGAGGTCGGAGTGGCACACCCCGGCCGCCGCGAGCCGGACCCGGACCTGTCCGGGACCGGGTTCGGGCAGCTCGATGCCGGTTATCTCCAGGGGCGCGCCCACGGCGGGCAGGACAGCGGCTCGTACGGCCATGACGGCGAACTCCCCTTAGAACTGGAAGGACTTGGTCTGAAGGTACTCGTCGAGGCCGTGCCTGCCGAGTTCCCGGCCGACTCCGGACTGCTTGTAACCGCCGAACGGCGCGAGCGGGTTGAAGCGGCCGCCGTTGATGTCGACCTGCCCGGTGTCCATGCGCCGGGCGAAGGCCACCGCCTCGTCCTCGTCACCGGCCCAGACGGCGCCGGCCAGGCCGTACACCGTGCCGTTGGCGATACGCAGGGCGTCGTCCTCGTCGTCGTAGGCGAGGACCGAGAGTACCGGGCCGAAGATCTCTTCCTGGGCGATGGTCATCTCGGGCGTGACGTCGGCGAAGACGGTCGGGCTGACGAAGTAGCCCTTCTCGCGCGGCGCTTCGGGCCCGCCCGCGACCAGGCGGGCGCCCTCCGCGAGGCCCTTCTCGATGTAACCGCGCACCCGTGCCTGCTGCTTGGCGCTGACCAGCGGCCCGATGCGGTCGGCGTACGTGGCGGCGGCGGCCGCGGCCAGCTCGACGGCCTCCTCGTACCGGTCGCGGTGGACCAGCATCCTCGTCCAGGCACTGCACGTCTGACCGGAGTTGGCCATCACGTTGGCGACGCCGACGTGGACCGCCTTGGCGAGGTCGGCGCTCGGCAGGATGACGTTGGCGGACTTGCCGCCCAGTTCCAGGGCGACCCGCTTCACGGCGCCGCCGGCCAGCGCGCCGATGCGGCGGCCGACGGCGGTGGAGCCGGTGAAGGAGACGAGGTCCACCTCCGGATGCCCGGCCAGGGCCTGGCCCGCGACCGGCCCGAGGCCGGTGACGAGGTTGAACGCCCCGGCCGGGAGGCCCGCCTCGTGCACCGCCTCGGCGAACAGCTGGGCGGTGAGCGGGGTGTCCTCGGCGGGCTTGAGGACGACCGTGCAGCCGGCGGCGAGCGCCGGGGCGACCTTGGCGACGATCTGGTGCAGCGGATAGTTCCAGGGGGTGATCGCACCGACCACGCCGACCGGCTCGTGCAGGACGGTGGAGTTGCCGACCTGCTCCTCGAAGGGGCGGCTCGCGGCGAGGTCGGCGTAGCTGCCGGCGACCGCGATGGGCAGGCCCGCGTGCACGGACCGCGCGAACGCGGGCGGCGAGCCGAGTTCGGCGGTGACCGTCTCGGCGATCTCGTCCGCGCGGGCCGCCAGCGCGTCCCGGAGCGCGGCCAGGCGGGCCGCGCGCTCGGCGGGCGGGGTGGCGGCCCAGCCGGGGAGGGCGGCGCGGGCCGCGCGGACGGCGGCGTCCACGTCCTCGGCCCCGGCGGCCGGGACCCGGCCGATGACCTGCTCGTCGGCCGGGTTCAGGACCTCGATCACCTCGTCCGGGCGCGCGGCGGGGCGCCAGTCGCCGTCGATGTACAGACCGTCGTGTGCCTTCATGGTGCTTCCTCCCGGCGGGAACGCTCATCCGCCCCTTAAACTAGCGGCGTTAGTTTTCCGGCGCCAGACGTTCCCGCCGCGCGGACTCACCTGGTCGCGGTGAGATGGGCGAAGACCACCACGTTGCTGCTGTACCCGGTGCGCCTGCTGTACAGCCCCCCGCAGGTCAGCAGGCGCAGCTCGGGGAGGCGGGAGCGGCCGTAGACCTCCTTGTCGGGGAAGCCGGACTTGTCGAAGACCTTCACCCGGTCGACGGTGTAGACGGCGGTACGGCCGTCCGCGCGCCGCGCCTCGATCGTCCTGCCGGGCTTGACCAGCGGGAGCGCGGAGAACACGGCGGGTCCGGAGGGGGTGTCGCGGTGGCCCACGGCGATCGCGGTGCCCGCCTCGCCGGGGGTGGCGCCGCCCTCGTACCAGCCGGCCGCCTTGGGGTGGTCGAACGGCGGTGTCTCCAGTTGCCGGTTTCCGTCGAGACCCACGCCGATGATCCGGGCGTCGACGCCGAGGGAGGGGATGCGCAGGGAGGTGGGCCGGGACCGGGGCAGCGGGCGGGCGTAGCGGACGGCCGGGCCCGAGTCCGCCCCGGCGGCGACGGCCTGTGCGCGGTCCGGCGGGCCGTCGTCCCCGCACCGCCTGACGAGGGTGACCAGGACGGCCGCGAGGACGGCCGTCCTGGCGAGGCGATAGGCGCGGGTCCGGTACCAGGGCCTGCGTCGGCGCCTACGCGGCGCCATGGGGACGACGGCGGTTGCGCCGGAGGTACACGACCCCGCCGACCGCGATCAGGCCCACCGCCGCGGCGGCGCCCACCGGGGAGTACGCGGCCGCGGTGTCCACGAGCCCGCCGCCGCCGGCGTGCACCCCGCCCTGCGGGCCGCCGTGGTCGCCGTTCTGGCCCCAGTTCGTGTCGTTGTGCTCCTGCTGCTGCTGGTGGTCGTCGATCTGGCCGGGCGCGCCCTGGGCGCCGTTCTCCCGGCAGTTGACGCGGAAGACCTTCTCCTTGAGGGCGCCGGCCGCGGTCCAGGTGATCCGGTACTGGCCGTCCGCGAGCCCCAGCGGGTCGGTGTGCCCGGCGCCTCCTGCGAGCTGGATGGTGCCGGTGACGGTGGCGGAGGTGGGCAGCGGGGGCTGCGGGGTGATGGTGTAGGCGATGACGGGCAGGATGTCGAAGTTGACGGCATCGAGGTAGAACCGGCAGACCGTGGGGTCGTCCTTCGAGACGCCGTAGGGCGTGCCGACCCGGTGGATTCTGATGTCGCCGTTCTCCCCTTGGGCCATGGCGGTCGGTGCCGCCACCCACGACGCGCCCGCCGCGGCGAGTGCGGTGAGGACGACGGTGGCGCCGGCGCGGGCACCGGCGGGGCGTGGGAATGTCCGGGTGGGCATGCGCGTTTCCTCCGAGTCAGACGATTTTCATACAAATCGATCTCGTGTGGACTCTGCCCAATGCGCACGACGGCGGACGGCATCGACGCCCGGCGCGCCGTCAGATATCCCCCTGGCGGCGCAATCCGACAATATGACTAACTAGCGCGATGTTCCCCGCCTCTCCCCCGCGCCCTCGGGGCGGGGGAGCCCTGGGGCGGACGAGGACCTCGCCGGTCAGTCCAGCAGCCGTCCCAGGTAGGCCCGCAGCAGTTCGCGCGTCTCGTGGATGATCGCCTCGTCGCCCTCCGGATCGAGCCGGAAGGCCAGTTGGACCAGGGTGTCCGCGCTCTCCACGGCGACCAGGAAGGCCCGCCGCAGTTCGTCGTCGGGGGCCCGGCCGATATAGCCGGCGAGCAGCGCGGAAAGCCGGTCGGCGACCCGGCTGTTGGGCTCCGCCTGGCGGGCGCCGACCGGGATCTGGTTGCCGAAGTCGACCAGGGAGAAGCCGGGCGCGGTGCGCTTCATCGCCAGGTACTCGTCCAGGACGGCGTCCATCGCGGCCCGCCAGTCCCCCGCCGCCGCCCGCTCCAGGCGCCCGGTGACCCGCTCGGTGTACCGCTCCAGATTGCGCTGCGCGAGGGCGTCGGCCATCTGCCGTTTGTTGCCGAAGAAGCGGTAGACCGAGCCGATGGGCACGCCGGCGCGCACCGCGACGGCACGGGTGCTCAGTGCGTCGTAGCCCACCTCGTCGAGGAGTTCGGCGCAGGCGTCGAGGATCCTGGTCAGCCGTTCGGCGCTGCGCCGCTGGACGGGGGCGCGGCGGAGCTGGGTCGCGTGGGGCACGGGCTTCATGATGCCTTTCCGCCGGGGTCCGGTGAACCTGGTCCCAGGGTACGGAGCGGCACGGGCGAAGCCTCAGCCGTCCGGCAGGCGGTCGGAATCCGCGGGCGGGGCAGTCGGCGGCCGGGTGTCCGACACCGTTATGTCGGCGGTGCTCTGGACCGGCTTGCCGTGCACGGCCCACACCGTGCCGTCGTCGGCGTACAGGCGGGCGGTGACATGGTGGGTGCCGTGCGGGACGAGCCGGCCGGGCAGCCGGTAGCGGGGGGTGTGCAGCCGGGCGACCCGGCGGCCGTCCACGAAGAGGCAGGCGAGCCCGCGCCCGGTCACCGCGGTCGGGCGCGCACCGGGCGCGGAGACCCGGAAGTGATGGAAGGTCAGCCGCACGTCCCAGCCGTCGGCCGGGTCCGGGGTGACCTCGACGCCGACCTCGGGGGCCTCCTTGCCGCCGGTCCCGCGCAGATGCCGGCCGCTGCCGTCGGTGTGGTCCAGGACCTTGCCGACGGGCGAGGGCGAGTCCGCGCCGACCCCGCCCCCGCCTCCGCCGGCACCCCCGCCCGTGCCCGTGCCTCCGTGCGCCGTGCCGCAGCCCGCGACGCCGAGGGGCAGCAGGAGGCACACCGCGAGCGCGGCCAGGCGTCCGCGCATTCCCTTCGTCCACGACATGCCGGGGAGCGTAGGACACGGGACGGGTCGGGGGAATCCGCCCGGAGTCGGGTTCCGGACCTCCCCCGCAGGGAGGAGGTCCCGCCCTCTTGCGCCGGGCCCCGCCTATTCCTACGGTGTTCCATAGGAATAGGCGAACGCAGTCAACGAGCGCAAAGGAGCGTGGGGGCGACCATGAGCGGGGACGCGCGCAAGACGGCCGAGGGGCTCTCCTATCTGACCGGGTTCGGCAATGAGCACGCCTCGGAGGCCGTACCGGGCGCCCTGCCCGAGGGCCGCAACGCGCCGCAGCGCGCACCGCTCGGGCTGTACGCGGAGCAGCTCAGCGGCGCGGCGTTCACCGAGCCGCGGGCGCACAACCGGCGCTCGTGGCTGTACCGGATCCGCCCGTCGGCGGCGCACCCCCGGTTCACCCGCACCGCGAACGGCTCGATCCGTACGGCGCCCTTCACCGAGACCGTGCCCGACCCCAACCGGCTGCGCTGGAACCCGCTGCCCGAGCCGGCCGCGGGCACCGACTTCCTCGCGGGCCTGTGGACCCTCGGCGGCAACGGCGACGCGACCCAACGCGCGGGCATGGCCGTGCACTTGTACCACGCCGACACCTCGATGGAGCGCGTCTTCTCCGACGCCGACGGCGAGCTGCTGATCGTCCCGGAGCGCGGCGGGCTGCTGCTGCACACCGAGTTCGGGCGGCTGCACGTGGAGCCGGCGCAGGTGGCGCTGATCCCGCGCGGGGTCCGCTTCCGGGTGGAGCTGCTGGACGGGACGGCCCGCGGCTACGTGTGCGAGAACTACGGGGCGCCGTTCCGCCTCCCGGACCTCGGCCCGATCGGCGCCAACGGACTCGCCAACGCACGGGACTTCCGCGCGCCGGTCGCCGCGTACGAGGACACCGAGGGCCCGGTGGAGGTGGTGAACAAGTTCTGCGGCAACCTCTGGACGGCCACGTACGACCACTCGCCGCTCGACGTGGTCGCCTGGCACGGCAACCATGTGCCGTACGTCTACGACCTGCGCCGCTTCAATGTGATCGGCTCGATCTCCTACGACCACCCCGACCCGTCCATCTTCACCGTCCTGACCTCCCCCTCGGACACGCCGGGTCTGGCCGGCGTCGACTTCGTCGTCTTCGCGCCGCGCTGGCTGGTGGGCGAGGACACCTTCCGGCCGCCGTACTTCCACCGGAACGTGATGAGCGAGTACATGGGCCTGATCGAGGGGGCCTACGACGCCAAGGCGGAGGGCTTCGTGCCGGGCGGCGGCTCGCTGCACAACATGATGTCGGCGCACGGACCGGACCGGGAGACGTTCGACAGGGCGAGCACGGCCGAGCTGACGCCGCAGAAGATCGAGGACGGCCTCGCCTTCATGTTCGAGACCCGCTGGCCGGTGACGCTCACCCCGCACGCGGCCCGCGCCGACCACCTCCAGCAGGCGTACGACGGCGTGTGGCAGGGCCTGACGCGCAACTTCCACATCTGACGCCTGTGTTGCGCCCGTTGTTCCCGACCCGGTACGGATATCCGCGTGACCTCCTTCGCCCCTGACTCGATCGTCCTGAACCGCAAGCTGCCGCTCTGGTATCAGGTCTCGCAGTCGCTGCGCGCCTCGATACTGGGCCGCTCGCCCGCGGACCCGCTGCGCCTGCCCACCGAGGAGCGCCTGGCGGAGCACTACGGGGTGAGCGTGCTGACCATGCGGCAGGCGCTGAAGGAGCTGGAGGACGAGGGGCTGATCAGCCGGCACCGGCGGCGCGGCACGTTCATCGAGCCCGATGCCCGGCGCGGCGCCCCGGTGCGGCTGCTGGGCTCGGTGGACGCGATCGTTGCCCAGCAGTCCGGGATGCGCACCCGGTTGCTGACCCACGGGCCCGCGCCGGTGCCGGGCGGGCTCACGGAGTGTTTTCCGGGGCTCGACGAGGTGGCGACGTACCACCGGCTGCGCTTCGACGAGCAGAGCGGGGAGCCGACCAACCACGCCCTCAACCACGTGCGTCCGGAACTGGCCGAGCGGATCGACCTGGACGACCTGGTGCGCTGGCCGATGACGAAGGTGCTGCGGGACGTCGTCGGGGCGGACATCAGCCGGATCACGGACACGGTGGAGGCCCGGCTCGCCGACCCGGAGACCGCCCGCCTCCTGGAGGTCCCGCTGCTCAGCCCGATCCTCCACTACACCGGCATCACCTACGACACCGAGGGCCGGGTGCTGGACGTGGCGGTGATCCACTACCGGGGGGACCGCTTCTCCTTCACGGTGACCCTGGACGCCACCTGACCCGCCGGGAAGCGCCGGCCCGTACGATGCCCAGCGTGCCGTACGACGACGCTCCGCTGCCGGCGGACCTCATGCCGTGGTCCGTCGCACCGCCGCGGCCGGGCCGCACCTGGCCGACGGCCCCCGAACCGGCCTGTCTGCGGGCCCGCTGGCACGCCCTGCTGAAGGCCGATCCGCCGGACCGCGAGGCCCTGTTCGAGCCGAGCCGGGCCCGCACCCTGCACTCGGCCGTGGGCCAGCTGCCGGGCCGGTCCGCCGGGACGGAGCGTCTGGCGCGCGCCACGGGCCCGTGCGCGGAGCCGGTACGGGTGCTGGCGGCGCCCTTCGACGAGCAGTGGCTGATCCCGGACCACCGGCTGCTCGACGCGGCCCGCCCGGAGCTGTGGCGGGTGGCGGACGAGCACCAGATCTTCCTGGTGGAGACGCCCGACGCGCACCACCCCCTGCTGGCCACCGCCCTCCTGCCCATGCTGCGGGCCGGGCGTGTCCGCCCCCTCTACCGCCGCCCGGCCGCCGCGGACCCCAACCTGGCGCCCGGTCTCCTGGACCATCTCTCGGCCCGCCTGGGAGTGCGGGTCACCCCCCTCGACGTGGCCGCCTGGTTCCTGGCCGCGGTCCGCCCCGACCACACGGTCCCGCTGACCGACGACGCGGAACTCTGGTCCATCGGCGTGCGGTTGGGCCACCGCCTGCTGTGGCTGCTGCGCCGCGACGGCGAACGCCCCCGGCTCCCCGGCGGCCGCCGCCCCTACGTCCGCGCGCCGCTGCCGCCCCGCCCCGAGACGCTCCGCTACGACCCCGAGGAGGAGACCCTCCACCTGGACGGCGGCCGCGTCTCCCCCGTCCCCGCCGCGGCCTGGGACTACGAGCTGGACGGGGTCCGGGTCCTGGAGTCCTGGTTCGCCGCGCGCACGGCCGCGGCGGCCCCCGGCACCCTGGAGGCGATCCGCCCGGCGACCTGGCCCCAGCCGTGGACCTCGGAGCTCCTGGAGCTGATCACGGTCCTGACCCTGCTGGCCGAAGTCCGCGTCGAGCGGGCGGCGTTGCGCATCCCCTCGTCGATCACCGCGACAGACCTGCGCCACTCGGGCGTTCTCCCGCCCCCGCGCGCCACGCGTCTGCCCGCGTCGGTCCTGGACCGTCCCGAGGAGGGGCCGGAGGGCCAGTTCGCCCTGTGGTAGCGGCGCCGGGAGCACGCCGGGGGGCGGGGCCGCCGGGGCGCGGCGAGTGACATACGCCGTACTGACAGACCCGCCCGAGCGGGAGATCATCCACCCCATGGAGCACCTCGCGGAACAGGCCGTGGAGCACACCGGGGAACAGCCGACGGAACCGGGGCCGCTGCCCCTGGAGGGCATCACCGTCGTGGCCGTCGAGCAGGCCGTGGCCGCGCCCTTCGCAACGCGGCAGCTCGCCGATCTGGGGGCCCGCGTCATCAAGGTGGAGCGGGTGGACGGGGGCGACTTCGCGCGGGGCTACGACAGGGCGGCGGGCGGGCTCGCCTCGCACTTCGTGTGGTGCAACCGCGGCAAGGAATCCCTCGCCCTGGACCTGAAGGACCCGCGCGGCCGGGAGGTCGTACGGCGGCTGATCGCGGACGCGGACGTGTTCGTGCAGAACCTGGCGCACGGGGCTGCGGCCCGGCTCGGGCTGGACGCGGCCACCCTGTGCGCGGCGCACCCGCGGCTGATCGCCGTGGACATCTCGGGGTACGGCTCCTCGGGCCCGTACGCGGGCAAGCGCGCCTACGACATGCTGGTGCAGTGCGAGACGGGACTGGTGTCGGTCACCGGGACGCCGCAGCGGCCGGTGAAGGCGGGCATCCCGGCGGCGGACATCGCGGCGGCCATGTACGCCTTCTCGGGGGTGCTGGCGGCGCTGGTGCGCCGGGGCGTCACCGGGCGCGGCGGGCCGGTGGAGGTGTCCCTGCTGGACTCGCTGGCGGAGTGGATGGGGCATCCGCTGCACCACACGATGCACGGCGGCGAACCCCCGGCGCGCACCGGGCTCGCGCACCCCGTCATCGCGCCCTACGACGCCTACGCGACGGCGGACGGCGGCCTGGTGCTGCTGTCGGTGCAGAACGACCGGGAGTGGCGGCGGCTCGCCGAACAGGTCCTGGGGCTGCCGGAGTTGGGAACCGATCCGCTGTTCGCGACGAACGCGGCGCGGGTCGCCCGCCGGGCCGAGACGGACGCGGCGGTGGCGGGGGCGCTCGGCGCGCTGGACACCGACGCGGCGGTGGCGCGGCTGGAGGGGGCGGGCATCGCCTGTGCCCGGCTGCGGGACCCGCGCGGCCTGGCGGATCATCCGCAGCTGGCGGCCCGCGACCGGTGGCGTCAGGTGGGTTCGCCGGTGGGGCCGTTGCGGGCGCTGCTGCCGCCCCTCACGCTGCCGGGCGGGGGCGAGGCGAGGATGGGCGACGTGCCCGCGCTCGGACAGCACACCGGGGCGCTGCTGCGTGCCGTGGGGATGACGGACGAGGAGATCGCAGCGCTGCGCCGGGACGGCGTGGCGGCCTGAGCGCGGGCCCTGGACCGGAGTCCGGGACCGCCGGTGCACCCGGTGAGCGCCGGGCGGGCGCTCAAGGGCCGGGCAGTGGCCGGGTCGGGGCCGGGGTCGCCGGCCGGATCAGGGCCGGGCCGACGGCCGGCCGGTGACCGGCTAGTGGCTGCCGAACAGCGAGCGACGCAGTCGGCGCAGGGGCGCGAAGAGGGAGACCCGGCGGACGCGAGCGCCCCGGTCGCTGTGCGTGCGCCGGTGGTCCCGCGCCGTCAGCTCCCGCATCAGCGAGGTCGCCTCGACGGTCTTCTGCTGCGGTATGGCGGGACCGCCCAGCACCGCCAGGTGCCGGTCGAGGCGCGAGCTGGTCGCGCTGCTCCCGCAGGTGATCGCAGGGACCCTGGCCCTGCTGCGCACTGTTATCTGTTCCATGTCACTCCCCACCCGTACGAGTCCACCCGGCCGCGGGCAGAGTAACCCTATCTCCCCACCGGGGCACTCGTGTATCGCGCCTGCAGGATTCACCTTTCCCGTAAGGACGTTGACCATGCCGCACTGACTACTCTCCGAATCCGACCGGTTTCAGGGCGAGTTGGACAACGGGCTGGCCGACGGCCCGCGTCCGGACGGCGCTCCGGGGGCCGCTGTCACGGGGTGTGACGGCCGACGGGCGCCCCACCCCTGGTGATCAAGGGCGTGTCGCCCCCGCGGAGCCCCTGGGTGACGACGGGTCCGGGGCGCGGTCCGGGTCTCGGCCCGGCTGCGATGGCCCCGCCGCCGCCCCCGCGTCCGCCCGCACCGGCTCCGGCGAGGGCGGCCGGCGCCGGGAAGGGGCGGCCGGGAACGTGGTCCATCTCACGCGCCCGGCCGCCGCGCCGGGCGGCCCCGCCGGATGCGCACGGCGGGGTCGCCTCGGGAAGTACCGGGTGGCACGGCGACGCCTCGATCCGGTGGGCGAGTTCACCCTGACGGGCGGGACCGGCGGTGCGCCGCGGGGTGCTCACCCGTTCGGGTCAGCCGGCGGCGCTGGTGAGCACCGGCAGGTAGCCGCCGGACTGGCCGTCCGCGGTGGGGTGGTACGACTCGGTCAGGTCGAGCACGTTGAGGCTGTGGAGCCAGGAGTCGCCGGAGCAGATCTCGTGGCTGGAGAAGGCGTTGCGGACGTCACCGAAGACGAAGCCGTGGGCGGCGGCACGGGACTGGATGGTGCTGTCGAGGGTGTCGGCGGCACCGTTGATGGCCGACCGCTTGGTGTCGGACAGGCCGAGGCAGGCCTGGCCGAGCAGGTAGAAGCGCGGGTAGCCGATCACGGCCACGCGGGCGTTGGGCGCCTTGGAGTGGATCGCGTTGTAGACGGCGTCGAGCTTTCCGGGCAGCGTGTTGGTGGCGTACGCCTTCGCGTTGGCGATGGCGGACAGACAGGTGCTGTCGGAGTTCAGCACGCACGTCTCCATCACGCTGGAGAACCCGGCGTCGTTGCCGCCGATGCTGATGGACACCAGCGAGGTCGAGGAGTTGAGCGAGCCGAGCTGATTGGCCAGCACATCGTCCGTCGTGGCGCCGGAGCAGGCGTTGAACGCGAACGAGGCCGGCTTGTGCGCGGCGTTCCACAGGTACGCGGCGGCATTGGTGCTGCGGTCGCAGTCGCCGCTGGAGCTGATGTAGTCGTCGGCGCCGACGCCGGAGGCGTAGGAGTCGCCGAGCGCCACGTAGCCACCGCTGTTGGACGCCGCCTGCGCCGAGGCGGCCTGCGTGAAGCCGAGGCCGAGGGCGAGGAGGAGTGGAGCGACGATTCCGGCAAGTCGGGAACGTCTCATGGAGTTTCTCCCAGGTGAGCAGGAAGGCTGCGGCAACCTGAGTAGCAACTACGCGCGTTGACCGGAAGTGTCCATGCCAAGAATTTTTGACTCTCAATAAGACCGCCTTCAAACATTTACCGCTTATGTATTGCGCGTACATGTCAACTCTGTTGACTGCCCCTCAGATGCCTGCTTGCACCGGCCTCATGGGGAACGCCCACCCTTGACGCCCCCTGCGGACTGCGCCACATTGAAGCCCGGCATCCGGTGCTCCGGGGGGCGAAGTCGCCAATGCGCACCTTATGGATCAACAGGGACCTGCCGCCGCTGCTCGCGGGAGCCGCGGCCGCCGTCCCGGTGGCCGGCGCGTGGCTCGCCCTCACCGGCTCCGGCTCCGCGCTGCGCGGCCCGTGCGCGCTGGTCTACCTGCTGGTCGCGCCGGCCGCCGGACTCGCCACGGCCCTGCGCGGCCTCGACCCCTTCGGCCGGACCCTGTGCGCACTCGCGGGCGCGGTGGTCGTCGACATGCTGGTGGCCCAGGTGATGCTCGCGGCGCACCTGTGGTCGGTCCGCGGCGGGGTGGCCGTCGTCGCCGTACTCAGTCTGCTCCTGCCGCTCCTCGCGCTTCCGAGGGATCGGATTCCCGGCAAAAGCACACAAGAGTGACGAGATGGGCCACTGTTACGCAACGGACCAATCATGGGAAAGGTGAGACACCGTCCGGGTCTTGCCTTTCGGGCTCAACCGTCAATACCGTCATACAGCTCAACCGCAGCGGTTCGCCGGTGCCGGGTCCTTGGGGAGGGCCGGGTGCCGCGGTGCCTTCGCTGCGCAGCGCGGCAGGGGGGTGCCGTGCTCGGTGACCGCGAGCGGCGACCGGGCCGGGCCGCGCGACCGGCCGCCATGCTCGCCCGGCGGCCCGGACAGCTTTGCCCAGCTCGTCCGCGGGTACGGAGTTCCGCTCGCCGCACCACGGAGGAGAGCCCCCCTTTCGAACCGGATCCCGAGCCGGGCCGCCCGGCGGCGGGCGGTCCACCGGACGAGAGGGAACCAACCATGAGTCCAGCGCTGCGCCCGCCGAGTCCGGGCGGCGAACCGCTGCTCGTCACCCACTACCGGCCCATCTCCTCGCACCTGGCGATCACCCCGCCGGTGAGCGTGGTGATCCCCGCCATGAACGAGGCGAGGAACCTGCCCTACGTCTTCGGGAGCCTTCCCGACTGGATCCACGAGGTCGTGCTGGTGGACGGCAACTCCACCGACGGCACCGCCGAGGTGGCGCGGTCCCTGTGGCCGCGCCTCAAGGTCGTCCCGCAGCGCGGGCGGGGCAAGGGGGACGCCCTGATCACCGGGTTCGAGGCGTGCACCGGCGACATCATCGTGATGGTCGACGCGGACGGCTCGGCCGACGGCGGCGAGATGGTCAGCTACGTCTCCGCGCTGGTGTCCGGCGCCGACTTCGCCAAGGGCTCCCGCTTCGCCAACGGCGGCGGAACCGACGACATGACCTTCGTGCGCAGGCTCGGCAACTGGGCGCTGTGCACCGTCGTCAACCGCAAGTTCGGCGCCCGCTACACCGATCTGTGCTACGGCTACAACGCGTTCTGGCGGCACTGCCTCGACAAGATCGAACTCGACTGCACCGGCTTCGAGGTCGAGACGCTGATGAACATCAGAGTGGTCAAGGCGGGCCTGAGAGTGCAGGAGATACCGAGCCACGAGTACCTGCGCATCCACGGGACCAGCAATCTGCGGGCGGTGCGCGACGGGCTGCGGGTGCTGCGGGTGATCCTGCGCGAGCGCTCCAACCGGCGGGCCCTGCGCCACCGGCCGCGCCGCTCCCCGCTGCTCAAGCCACGGCGGGGAGCGGCCACTTGAGCGATCCCGGCATCTCCGTCGTGATCTGCGTGTACACCGAGGACCGCTGGGCGGACATCGGCGCGGCGGTCTCCTCGGTGCGCGCGCAGTCGTACCCCGCCCTGGAGACCCTCCTCGTCGTGGACCACCATCCGGCCCTGGGCGAACGGCTGGAGCGCGCGTACCGGGCGGCCGGTGACGTGCGGGTGCTGCCCAACTCCGGCCCGCGCGGCCTGTCCTCGGGCCGCAACACCGGCATCGCCGCCTCGCGCGGCGAGGTGATCGCCTTCCTGGACGACGACGCCGTGGCCGAACGGGACTGGCTGCGCCGCTTCGCCGAGGCGTACGCCGATCCGCGGGTGCTGGCGGTCGGCGGGCGCACCGAGCCGGTGTGGGCGTCCGGGCGGCGGCCCGCCTGGTTCCCGGAGGAGTTCGACTGGGTGGTGGGCTGCACCTACCGGGGGCTGCCGCCGGGCCGGGTGCGGGTGCGCAATGTCCTGGGCGGCAACGCCTCGTTCCGGCGGGCGGCCTTCGAGGCGGCGGGCGGCTTCGCCACCGGCATCGGGCGCGACGGCGGCCACCGCCCGCTCGGCTGCGAGGAGACGGAGCTGTGCATCCGCCTGGCCCGCGCCCGCCCCGAGGGGGTGCTGCTCGTCGACGACCGCGCGGTGATCCACCACCGGGTGCCCCGAGGCCGGGAGAGCTTCGCCTACTTCCGCACCCGCGCCTACGCCGAGGGCCTGTCCAAGGCCCTGGTGGCACACAGCGTCGGCGCGGCGAAGGGGCTGGAGTCCGAACGCCGGTACGCCGCACGGGTGTTGCCCGCAGGTGTCGTCCGGGGCCTGCGCGACGCACTGCTCGGCCGGCCGGGCGGCGCGGGCCGCGCGGGCGCCATCGTCGCCGGGGTGCTCACGGCCGCGGCGGGATTCGCGGCGGGGAGCGTCCGGGCGCGGCGGGGGCCACTCGGCCGCACCGCGGGCGGCGATCCGGGACGGAGCCCGACGGGTGGCGATCCGGGACGGAGCCCGACGGGTGGCGATACGGGACGGAGCCCGATGGGTGGCGATCCGGGAGGGGGCCCGCATGACTGATCTCGCCGTGCCCATCCTCATGTACCACTCCGTCGCCACCGCGCCCAGCCCCGCCACCCGGACCCTGTCGGTCGCCCCCGAGACCTTCGCCGAGCAGATGGAACTCGTCGCGGAAGCGGGCCGCACCCCCGTCACCACCGCCGAGTTGGCCGCGCACTGGCGCGCCGGCCGGCCACTGCCCGCGCGTCCGGTGCTGATCACCTTCGACGACGGCTACGAGGGCGTGCACCGGCACGCTCTGCCCGTGCTCGCCCGGCACGGCTTCCGGGCCACCCTGTTCGTCTCCACCGGCTGGCTCCGGGGGGCGTACGACACCGGGGGCGGCCTCGACACCATGCTCGACTGGGACCAGGTACGCCGGCTCGCCGCATCCGGTGTGGAGATCGGCGGGCACAGCCACACGCACCCGCAGCTCGACCAGCTGGACGACACGGCGCTGGCCGGGGAGCTGAGCCGGTGCACGGAGATCCTCGCCGCCGAACTCGGGGCGTGGCCGGAGTCGTTCGCGTATCCGTACGGCTACTCCACCCGCCGGGTGCGCCGGGCGGTGCGCGCGGCCGGGTACGGGCAGGCGCTCGCCGTCGGCAACGGGCTCGCCCGCCGTGCCCAGGGGCCGTACGCGCTGCGCCGGGTCACGGTGCGCCGCGGCACGGACGCCGGGGAGTTCACCCGGCTGCTGCGGGGGCGGGACATCGGCCGGACGTTCGCTCGGGACCGGGCCCTCACCCGCGGGTACGCGCTCGTGCGCGGGGTGCGGCGGATCGGCCCGGCGGTCCGGAAGGCCGGCCGGCCCCGTGACTGACACGGCCACCGCGCCCGGCCCCGAGGCGGCGAAGGCACCCGGCCCCGCCCGCGCCGCGGGCGGGGGTCCGCTGCTGCGCAACGCGTACGCGCTGATGCTCAACACCGGGATCTCCGCCGTCCTGGGCCTCGGCTTCTGGCTGGCCGCGGCGCACTACTACTCCGATGCCGCGGTCGGCCGGGGCTCGGCCGCCATCGCCGCGATGAAGCTGCTCGCCGGGCTCACCGCGGTGACCCTGACCGGGGCGCTGGCCCGGTTCATCCCGGTGTCCGGCAGGCGCACCGGCCGGTTCATCCTCCGTACGTACACGGGCAGTTCCCTGCTCGTGGCGCTGGCCGCCGGGGTGTTCCTGGGCACCCTGGACGTCTGGGGGCCGTCGTACCGCTTCCTTGGCGGAGCGCTCCCCGGCCTCGGTTTCGTCGCGGCCGTGGTCGCCTGGAACCTGCTCACCCTCCAGGACGGTGTGCTGACCGGGCTGCGCAGCGCGCCCTGGGTGCCGGTGGGCAACACGGTGTTCTCCGCGGTGAAGCTGGTGCTGCTCGCCGCGTTCGCCGTCGCCTTGCCGGCCACCGGGGTCTTCGTGTCCTGGGTGGCCGCGATCGCCACCTCCGTGGTGCCGCTGGGCTGGCTGGTGTTCCGCCGCCTGGTGCCCCGGCACGTCGAGGCCACCGCCGGGCGGGCGGGGCCGCCGACCGTTCGCGAGGTCGGGCGGTTCCTGGCCGGGGACTACACCGGCTCCCTGTTCTCGCTCGCCGTGGTCTACCTGGTGCCGGTGATCATCGCCGCGCGGGTCAGCTCCGCGGAGAACGCGTACTTCTACATCGCCACCACCATCGGCGGCACCTGCAATCTGCTCGCCGTCAACATGGGCGCGTCCCTGACCGTCGAGGGCTCGCACGACCCGGCGCGGCTGGCCGCCAACGCCCGCGCGGCGCTTCGGCGCATGGCCCGGATCATGCTGCCGATCAGCGCCGTGCTGTTCCTCGGCGCGCCCTGGATCCTCGGTGTCTTCGGCGCGGGCTACGCGGACGCGGCGACCGGACTGCTACGCCTGTTCGCGGTCGGCACGCTGCTCCGCGTCGTCATGGAGACCTACTTCGCGGTACTGCGCGCCCAGAGCCGCACCGCGCAACTCGCCTGGCTCCAGGGACTGTTGTGCGTCCTGGTCCTCGGGCTGACCCTGCTGCTCCTGCCGCGCGCGGGGCTCGCGGGAGAGGGGGTCGCCGAGGTCTCCAGCCTGACCGTGATCGTCACGATCGCCGCGCCGCGCCTGTGGCGGACGGTACGGGCGGAGCCCGCGACGGGCACCGGGGGCGTGCCGGACGCGGTGGCACCGGACGGCGACCTGGCGGACCTGGGGATGGCGGAGCCGGTACGGCGCCGGCGGCCGGCGCGGGGGCGGGCCGCCGCACAGGCCGTACCCCTGACGCGTCCGGCGCCCCCCGCGGAGCCCGAGCCCTCGGCCCAGCCCTCTCCCCGCACCCCCCGCCTGCGCTCCCCCCTCGTCCTCGCCTCCCTCCTGGCCGCCGCCCTTCTGCTCTACTGGCTCCCCGCCCTCCAGGTCGACGAGGCCGATCTGGACCGGATGGGCGGGCTGGGGCTGGTCTCGGTGCTGCCGTTGCCCACGTTCGCCGGCGCGGCGCTGCTGGTCGTGGTGTTCGCCGCCCTGCTGTGGCAACGCCGCGAGCACCGGGCCCTGTTGCTGGTGACGCTGCTCGCCACGGTCGTGTCGCTGCACGCGCTGCCGGCCGTGATCGAGAGCGAGCCGCGGTTCGCGACGGCCTGGCAGCACCTGGGCTTCCTCGACTACATCGACCGCACCGGCTCCGCCGCCCCGGACCTGGACGCCCGCTGGAGCTGGCCGGGCTTCTTCGCGGTGGCCGCGTTCGCCGCTCGCGCCTGCGGGGTCACCGACCTCACCGGGGTCATCCGCTGGTGGCCGACCGTGATCCAACTCGCCTACCTGGCACCGATGCTGCTGCTCACCCGCGCGATGCGGGCGGACTGGCGGGCGAAGTGGACCGGCGTCTGGCTGTTCGTGCTGTGCGGCTGGGTCGGCCAGGACTACTTCTCCCCGCAGGGCTTCACCTTCCTGCTGTACCTGCTGTTCACGGCGATCCTGCTGGTGTGGTTCCGCCCGCCCCGCGCGCCGGCGGGGCGGCTGCGGCCGGGCGAGGCGGAGCCGCCGCCCACCGACCGGCGCCAACGCACCGCGTTGCTGCTGCTGTTGCTGGGCCTGTACGCCGCGACCGTGCCCGCGCACCAGCTGACCCCGTTCATGATGCTGGGCGTCCTCGCGGTCCTCGTCCTGCTGCGCCGCTGCGCACTGCGCGGACTGCCCCTGCTGTGCGCGGTGCTCGTCGCCGTCTGGCTGGGCTTCATGGCGGAGCCGTACTGGTCCGGGCACTTCGACGACCTCTTCGGCGGCATCGGCGGCATCGGCGGCAATGTCTCGACCTCCGTCTCCGGCCGCATCCAGGGCGGCGACCCGGTCCACAAGCTGGTCCTGTACACACGGGTGCTGCTGGCCGGTGCCGTGCTGGCCCTCGCCTGCTGGGGCTGGTGGCGCCGGCGCCTGGGCCGGTACCGCGAACGGTCGCTCGCGGTGCTCACCCTCGTCCCGTTCCTCGGCTTCGGCATGCAGTCGTACGGCGGTGAGATGGCGCTGCGCGTCTTCATGTTCGCGGTGCCGGGCGCGGCCCTGCTCGGCGCCCTCGCGTTCTTCCCGCGCGCCGCGGACCGGCCGGGACTCGCCCCGCCGGCCGCGCTGCTCGCCGGGCTGCTGCTGATGGGCGGCTTCCTGGTGGCCCGGTGGGGCAACGAGCCCTTCGAACGCACCCGCCCCGGCGAGGTCGCGGCGATGGACTGGGTGTACGCCCACGACCGGCCGACCGTACGGCTGCTGTGGCTGAGCGACGACCCGGTGAACGACGTGACCCCGTCACTGCCGTGGGGCGCGAAGGACATGGAGCGGGTCGACTACGTCCCGACGCTCGCGCCGACCGACCCGGCTCGGGTGTCCGGGCTGGTCCAGGCGCTCGAGGACGCCGGTCCGCGGTCGTATCTGATGGTCGGCGAGAGCCAGGTGACGTATCTGCGCCTGAACGCGGGCTATCCCCCGGCCTGGGGGTCCCGGCTCGCCCGGAGCCTGGCGGCCCGGCCGGAGCTGACGAGGGTCCTGGTCGACGGCGACGCCACGGTGTACGCCCTGCGCGCGCGGCCCGCGGGTCCCGTTCCCCGGCCGCGCCCCGGACCGGCCGGGCCGCTGGTGACGTGGACGCCCTGGTCGGTGGTCGGCGCGTCGGCCGCCGTCGTGCTGATGCTGGTGCTGGCCGCGCGCGAGGTGGTCCGGGTGGCGATGCGGCCGGGGGCGCGTCGACTGCGGCTGGTGCAGGGGGGTTTCCGGTTCGCCGTGCCCCTGCTCGCCGTGGTGGTCGCGGTGCTGGTGCAGCGGTTCCTGACGCTGAAGTGAGGTCAGCGGCGCAGCCACTTCACCTCGTACGGCCGCAGCGTGAGGTCCCTGCCGTCCACCCGCGCGCCGGTGGTCCGGTCACGGGTGTTGACCACGAGGACGGTGCGGTCGCTCGCCAGGACCCGCAGTCCGGGCGCGGCGGCCGGGTCGACGGGGACCGTGCGGTAGCGGGTGCCCGGCGGGAAGGCGGCGGCGAACCGGGACAGCAGGTCGTACATGGGCAGCGCCCGGCCCCCGTCGACGCGGTCGGTCGGGGTCCACAGGCAGCCGGGGCAGCCGGGTCCGGACCGCCGCTCCGGGTTCCAGTAGAAGCCCGAGCCGGCGCCGCCCCGGACCAGGGCGATCATGCCGGTGGCCTGGACGGCGACCCGGTGCGGCTCGGACCAGCCGGCGGCGCCGTCGCCGGGCTCCACGTAGTACTCGGCCCACCACAGGGGCAGGTCGTGGGTCTGCCGTCGTACCCAGGTGCCGACGGCGGTCAGCTTGTCCGTCGCGGTGAACTCGTCGGGCCGCGGGGTGCCGCCGCCGGGGTAGCTGGCGCCGTCGATCACGGTGAAGTCGGCGCCGGCCTTGTGCGCGTTCCAGTAGGAGAAGGCGTCGAGCACCCGCTGGTCCATCGCCCCCCAGTCGCCCCGCAGCCGCGGGGAGGCGTTCGGATCGGCCGGAGTGACGCTGTCCATCGGCAGATAGGGGCCGCCGACCATGACATCGTCGCCGGTCTTCTTCAGCGCTCGGTACACGAGGTTGTACAGGCGGGTGTACCCCTCGTAGTCCCAGCGGTTGGCGGACTCGTCCCAGAAGCCCTTGAACTCGTTCCAGACGACGAAGTGCCGCACGTCCGGATAGCGCCGGGCCACGGTCGCGGCGAGGTCGGCGAAGTCCTGGTAGTGGGCGGGAGCCGGCGCCCTCTCCAGCGCGGACCGGCTCCAATCCGTGTGCGCGGCACCGGACTTGCCGCCCTTCATCCAGTCGGGGGCGCAGCACAGGGTGATCACCGGGGTGCCGCCGGAGGCGCGGACGAAGGCGATCCGGCGGTCCAGCGCCCCGAAGTCGTAGTGTCCCGGCGCCGGTTCGGGGTTGTCGGCGCCCCAGCCCATGATCGCCTGGTCCTGTGCGAGGCCGCCGTCCGCCGTGAGGAGCCGCCGTACCCGCGCGGTGGCGGCGGGCGCTCCCTCGTCGGCGCTGTACCGGGTGTGGGTGAAGCCCCAGCCGACGTCCGGCTTCCCGGTGCCGCGGGGTGCGGCCGAGGTGCCCGGCAGGCCGCCGAGCAGGCTCACCAGCAGGGCGAGCGCCGCCGCGATCCCCCCGAGCAGGGCGCCGAGCCGCCATCGCCGGCCATCCCGTTCCCACCCATGACGTGCCATCGGGGACTACGGTAACGGCGCGGTCCGGGGCTTGGGCAGACCTCGGGACACCAGGGACAAGAGGTGGAAATGCCGTGCGCGGAGGGCATCGGTGACGGATCATGGCGGCATGCCTGCGAACCCGCACGACGCTCTGCCGATCCGACTCCACGTCGACGATTCCGACTCGCCGTCCGACGTCGTCGACGCGCTGTTCCTCGGCCGTTTCGCGACGGGCGAGCAGCCGTATTCGCACGCGGTGAACATCGACCGCGTGCGCTCCGGCGCGACCCTGCTCCCCGAGGGCGCGAAGGTGCTCCGGGTGGCGCGGGACGACGACCGCAGCGCCACCCTCGCCGAGGGCGACGGCTGGACCCTGCTGGTCTCCCGCTGGAGCCGGGGCGCGGACGTCACGGTGACCGCGACCAGCGCCGAACTGGCCCAGGAGATCCTCGGCAGGGCCACGGACGGCGCGGCCGACGAGCCCGAACCCCAGCCGGAGAACGTGGCGATGGGGTTCTGGTACGTCTCCCCGCGCCGCGGTCCGCACCGCACCACCCGGCAGATCTCGGCCGGCACCTGGTCGGAGGTCCGGGCCAACTACACCGCGCCGGTCGCCGAGGCGATGGACCGGCTGATGAGGACCACGCCGGAGGACATCGCGGGCAGGCTGCTCCTGCTGCACGGCCCGCCGGGCACCGGCAAGACCTCGGCGCTGCGCACCCTCGCCCGCTCCTGGCGCGACTGGTGCCAGGTGGACTGCGTCCTCGACCCGGAGCGGCTCTTTTCCGACGTCGGCTATCTGATGGACATCGCGATCGGCGAGGAGGACGGCGCGGGCAAGGGCCGCTGGCGGCTGCTGCTCCTGGAGGACTGCGACGAGCTGATCCGCGGCGAGGCCCGGCACACCGCGGGCCAGGCGCTGTCCCGGCTGCTGAACCTGACCGACGGCCTGCTCGGCCAGGGCCGCAACGTGCTGGTGGGCGTCACCACGAACGAGGACCTGGAGCGGCTGCACCCCGCCGTGGTCCGTCCCGGCCGCTGCCTGGCCCGTATCGAGGTGGGCCCGCTCACCCGCGACGAGGCGGTGCACTGGCTCGGCACCGAGGAGGGCGTCGGCCGCGAGGGCGCCACCCTGGCCGAGCTGTACGCGCTGCGCCGGGGCACCACGCCGACCTCGGTACCGGGGGCGCGCAACGGCGCGGACGCGGGGCTGTACCTGTAGTGCTTTCATGAAGACGTGACCTTGCTGGTCGGCACCTCCGGGTGGCAGTACAAGGACTGGCGGGACCTCGTCTATCCGGCCGGGGTCCCGGCTCGGCTGTGGCTGGAGGAGTACACCCGGCTGTTCGCCACAGTGGAGATCAACAACGCGTTCTACCGGCTGCCGTCGTACGACAACTTCGCCGCCTGGCGGTCGCGGGTGCCGCCGGATTTCGTGGTCGCGGTCAAGGCCAGCCGCTTCCTCACGCACATCAAGCGGTTGAAGGACCCCGCCGAACCGGTGCACCGGCTGCTGACCCACGCGGCGGGCCTCGGCGACCGGCTCGGCCCGGTCCTGCTCCAGCTCCCGCCCACGCTGCGCGCCGACCCGTCCCTGCTGGACGCGTGCCTCGCCTGCTTCCCGCGCGGTACGCGGGTCGCGGTGGAGCCCCGGCACGACTCCTGGTGGACGCCCGAGGTGCGCGAGGTCCTCGTCTCCCGCGGCGCGGCCCTGTGCTGGGCCGACGTGCTGTCCCGCCCGGTCACCCCGCTGTGGCGCACCGCCGACTGGGGATACGTCCGCTTCCACCAGGGCCGCGCCCGGCCCTGGCCGCGCTACGGCCGCCGCGCCCTGGAAACCTGGGTGGACCGCATCGCCACGGCCTTCCCCGCCGGCGAGACCGTCCACGCCTACTTCAACAACGATCCGGGCGGCGCGGCGGTGACGGACGCGGCGGCCTTCGCACAGGCCGCGACACGGGCGGGCCTGCCGGTGACACGCTTCCCGGAGGTGGCCCACCAGCGTTGACGGAGATCGGCCACCGCCCGGACTTCACCGCTGACGGCCGCACCCAGCCGTACACCCGCCCCCTGCTCCCTACCCTCCGTAGGCCGCCCGCAGGGCGTCCCGGACCGCGGACAGCGCCTCCTCCTCCCCCAGGCCCAGCCTCCGCACCCGCTCGGCATAAGCCTGCGCCGCCGCCGACGCCTCACGCTCCGCGGCCGAGCCGGCGGCGGCCACATACGTGCCGAGGCGCCCCCGCGTCTCGATCACCCCGTCCCCCTCCAGCGCCCGGTACGCCTTGGCCACCGTGTTCACCGCGAGCCCCAGGGACTCGGCCAGCCCCCGCACGGTCGGCAGCCGGTACCCCACGGGCAGCACCCCGGACCGCGCCTGCTCGGAAATCTGCGCCCGCACCTGCTCGTAGGGGGGCGCGCTGTCATCGATGCGGATCTTCAGGCTCACAGCCCGATTCTGTCGTACGCGCGGAAAAATGAGAGGCAGCCGCCGGGCAACCCCCCGTACGGTCCCTCCCCATGACATCGATCGTCCGCGACGTACGCCCCGGCGTACCGGCCGACACCGAGGGCTTCGCCCGAGTGCGCCGACTCGCCCTGCCGTACGTCCTGTTCACCTCGGACTCGGTCCGGCACAACGTGCGGCACACGCATCCCGACGCCCGCTACCGCCCGCTGCTCGCACAGGACGAGGACGGCGAGATCATCGGCACCGCCCAGGTGCTGCTGGCGTACGACAGCAGCGAGCCGGACCAGGGCATGCTGAACATCTACGTCCGGCCCGACCGCGCGGGCCGCGGCGCGGGCACGCTGCTGCTGCGCACGGGTGAGGAGTACCTCGTCTCGCTGGGCGCGACGAGGGTCTTCAGCTGGGTCCTGGACGAACCGGCCCACCGCGCCTTCGCCGAGCGGCACGGCTACCGGGCCGGCAGGACCGCGCACTTCCTCCGCCTGGACCTGGCCGGCGGCGCGCTCCCGCCGCTGCCGGCCACCCCGCCGGGCGTCGAGCTGCGCGCGGCCACGGAGTTCGCTAACGATCCGCGCCCGCTGTTCGAACTGGACGCGGAGACCCTCCAGGACGAGCCGGGCGACCTCGACTTCGCACCGCGCGCCTACGAGGACTGGCTGAGGAGCAGCTGGAACCACCCGCTGCTGAACCGCGAGCTGACCATGGCCGCGTGCGTCGACGGCCGTCCGGTCGCCTTCACCCTGGCCTACACCGACGGCGACGGCCGGTACTCCACCGCGATGACCGGCACCGCCCGCGCCCACCGCGGCCGCGGTCTGGCCAAGCTCGCCAAGCTGCACTCCCTGCACCGGGCCCGCGCCACCGGTGTCACCGACGCGTTCACGGGCAACGACGCCGGCAACGATCCGATGATCGCGATCAACAAGTGGCTCGGCTACGAGATCTGTGCGACGGAGGTCCGCCATGTCCGCGAACTCGGCTGAAGAATCGGCCTGGTTGACCGTCAGGCTGGTCAAGGGCGGCCGTACGAAGATCCGTTATCCCGCGGAGCTGCTCGGCGACGACGGCGTCCGGATCGCGGTGCGGGCGCCCTGGGCGGGCTCCGGGATCCGCGACTTCGGGTTCGTGCGCTTCGAGCCGGGCGATGTGTTCACCGAGTACTACTGGCGCGACCGGTGGTACGCGGTGAAGGAGGTCCGCGCCGCGGACGGCCGGGTCAAGGGCTGGTACTGCGACATCACCCGGCCCGCGGTCCGCACCGGCCCGGAACTGGTGGTGGAGGACCTCGACCTGGACCTGTGGCGCTCGGCCGACGGCAGGGACGTACGTCGGCTGGACGAGGACGAGTTCGCCGCGAGCGGGCTGGCCAGGACCGATCCGGCCGCCGCCGCGCACGCCCTGGCCGCCCTCGACGCGCTGGAGCGGCTCGCCCGCGCGGGCGGTTTCGGCGAACCGCCGGCCTGAGCCGCCACAGGCGCCCGGAGCCCCGAGGCCCCCGGGCAGCGCCCTCACGAGCTCAGACGCCCGCCACCACCGCGTACCGCTCGTCCGTCACCTCCTTCCCCCACAGCACCGCCTCCCCGGACAGCCGCTCCACGCGCGCGCCGGCCGTCAGCGGCTCCAGCAGCGCGGTGAGCCGGGACGCGGGTATGCCGACCGGATGCAGCTCGCCCCAGACGCCCTCGACCAGCACGAACCGGCCGCCGGGGCGCAGCAGGCCCCGCCAGTGCCGCAGCACGCGGGCCTGGTCGGGCAGCGTCCACAGCACATGGCGGACGAGGATCACGTCGAAGCGCCGCTCCCCCACCGGCGGGGTCTCGGCCGGTCCGCACAGCACCTCGGCCGGATGCCCGGCGAGCTTGGCGCGGGCGAGCCCGGTCATCGCCGGGGAGAGATCGACGGCCGTCACCCGGTGTCCCTGCTCGGCCGCGAGGAGCGACAGGCTGCCGGTGCCGCAGCCGAGGTCGAGCACATCGGCGGGCGGCGCGGGCAGCCAGGAGCCAAGCCGCGCCGCCCAGGCGGCCCGCACCGCGGGATCGCGCAGGCCGTGGTCCGGTTCGTCGTCGAAACCGGCGGCCTGCGCATCCCAGTCCGGCGACTGGGCAGTCGTATCCCTGTGCTCACGCTCATCGCTCATGACCAGAGAGTGACACACGCCACTGACAGACCCGGACGGATGAGGAACTCTCGCCCCACGCGCCTACCTCCGCCGGTGTGCGGAATCCCGGTAGGCGCCGAAGGAGGCAGCCATGCGCCGTACATCCGTGCAGAAGCCGCTGAAGAGGACGGACGGCCGCCGGATCCGGGAAGAGGCGGAGGAGCGCCCGGCGGGGCGCCCCGAGGTGCGCAAGGACATCGCGCGCACCTGGTGGCCCGACGGCTGACCCCCGGCCGGCGCAGGCCGGGCCCGGCCCTCAGCTGAGCGCGGAGGCGCAGGTGGTGGGGGTGGCGTGCGCCGGGTCGAGGGCGTTGGCGGCCTCGTGGAAGGCGATGCGGTCGCCCAGGCCGATCGCCACGTGCTCGGAGAGGTCGACCGGGCACAGGTCCTGGAGCAGGACGTTGTGCACGTCGGAGCCGCTGAGGTACTGGCTGCGCCAGGGGGTGGCCACCTCGTCGTACTGGGTCGCGATGACCGTGTAGTGCACTCCGGGCACGGTGTCGCCGCCCGCGTTGAGCTTGCTGAGGAAGGCGGAGCCGGGTATCTGGTCGGCGAGGCCGGGGGTGCCGGCCTTGACCAGGTCCGTGGCGCCGGGGAAGTACGGCAGCAGGTTGGTCAGGCCGCTGATGGTGGCGCCGTGGTTGTCGGGGGCGATGCCGACGAGCGCGTCGACCTTGGCCGCGCCGCCGAGGAACTTCAGGTAGTAGCGGGGCATCATGCCGCCCTGGGAGTGCCCGACCAGGTCGACCTTGGCGGCGCCGGTGGCGGAGCGCACCCGGTCCACGAAGGCGGCGAGCTGCGCGGCCGACTGGTCGATGGGGCCGAGCCCGAAGAAGACGGGGACGCCGGGGAGTTGGCCGTAGTCCAGGGAGAAGACGCAGTACCCGCGGGCCTCCAGGTAGGGGGCGAGGCCCAGCCAGTTGTCGACCGAGTTGCCGAGGGTCCCGTGGACCAGGACGACGGGGCGGGGGTGGGCGGCGGAGGGCTTGCAGGAGTAGTCGTTCCAGCCGGTGTGCGGCGCGGTGTCGGCGTGCGCGGCCGTGGCGGGCAGGGTGACGGCGGCGGCGGACAGGAGCAGCGCGGTGAGGGGTCTGAGCACTCGCTTCCAGGGCAGCATCGGGTGATCTCCTTGCGGCTCAAGGGGGTGTGGCGGCCTGGCCCTGTGATCCGGATCACGAGGATGCTGTTCATTCGTCAAGTTACGGGCGGGTAGCGTCCGGGGGAAGTTACGGGCAAGTAAAACTTCCAGCCCCGGCCGCCCGGCCGACGTGCCGTCATTACACGGGCCACACCGGCCCGCAGGGCGCGATCCTCGCCAAGGCCCCCCGCAGCGCCCGCACTTCCGCAGCGCTCAACAACTCGCCCCATCCGCCGGCCACCTCGGCCGCCGGCTCACCCCGCCTGGGGCCAACTGATCCACTCGCCGGAGGAATGACGAGGCAGGCGTGCCGTCGCCGCCGGGCGCACCGCGTCCGGTCCGAAGCGCCGACGGGCCCGGTCGGCGGCGGCCTCGGCGGCGCGGGCGCGGGTGTCGGCGGGGTCCAGGGAGAGCTGGTGGCAGGCGTCGGCGGCCGGGCGCAGGCGATCGGCGCGGAGCGTGAAGGCGCGCACCCGTGCCCGTTGCAGGCCGAGGGAGGCGAGGAGGCCCAGGGCCGCCGCGGCAAGGGCGGGCGAGTGGCCGGTGGCCTCCGGCAGGGTGCGCGCGCGGGTGCTGGAGCTGCGGTCGGCGTAGCGCACGGTGAGAGTGACCCGGCCCGCCACCCGCCGCTCGCGGCGCAGGAGTTGGCCGAGCCGGTCGGCGAGCCCGAGGACGGACCGGTGCTGTTCCGCCGAGTCGAGGCAGTCCCGTTCCAGCACGAGGTCGGTGGTCAGCCGGTCCGCCGGCTCACTGGGTGTGACCGGCCGCGGGTCGTGGCCGCGGGCGCGTTCGGCCAGCAGCCGGGCGGTGCTCGCGCCGAGCAGGCGTTGCAGGGTCGCCGGGGAGAGGTCGGCGAGCTGGCCGATGCTGTGCAGGCCGTACCGGCCGAGCGTCGCCGCCGTGGTGCGGCCGACCCCCGGCAGCGCGGTGACCGGCCGGGGACGCAGCCAGGCGGCGGCCCGCTCGGCGGGCACCCAGGTGGTCTCCCCCGGCGCGGACGCGTCGGCGGCCATCGCCGCGAGCATCCGGTTGCCCGCGAGCCCGGCGCTGCCGTCGATGCCGTAATGGGCCTTCAGCCGCATCATCGTCATCTGGACCACGTCATAAGGGGACAGGTCGAAGTACCGCAGCGCCGAGGTCAGGTCCAGTTGCACGGCGTCGGGCGGCATTTCCTGCACATGAGGCGTGACACCGGACACCAGTTCGATTACATGGCCGTACTGCTCCTCGTTCAGCGAACCGTGCAGGTACAGATGGGCGATGTGCCGCCGACGGTTGCTCATCCCGCGCTCCCCGGACTGGTGTAACCGAACTTCTTCAGATCGGCCGAACGGCTGCCGGCGGGCAGCAGATCGGCGTACGGGTGCAGGCGGGCACCGGTGGTGCCGTCGACCAGGGTGCGCCGCGGCTGGGCGGGGGTCGGGTGCGGGTGGCGCTCGCCGAGCAGGGCGAGCGCGGCCTCGGGACCGTGGTCGCGGCGGGCGGCGGCGATCCGGTCGAGGTCCCAGGCCATGGTGCCGACGACGGTACGGCGGGTGCCGCGCACCTGCACCGTGCCGCGCACCAGCAGCAGCCCGCTGTGGAAGACGGTGTAGGCGCAGGCCGGGTGGGAGTCCTCGAAGAACGCCAGGTCGACCAGGCCGGAGCCGTCCTCCAGGGTGACGAAGATGATCCGCTTGCCGCTGGCGATCGGCGGGGTCTGGGTCGAGGCGCGGGCGCCCGCCACCAGCACCTGCTGCCCGGCCCGCAGCCCGGCCAGGTGCGCCGCGTCGGTCGCGCCGATCTCCCGCAGCAGCCGGTGGTGGTGCTCCATCAGGTGCTTGGAGACATCGATGCCGAGGGTGTTCAACTCCGCGCCGAGCGCCTCGCGTCCGGTCATCTCCGGCAGCCCGCTCGGCTCGGATCCGCCCACGGCCCCGGCGATCAGGGGCAGCTGGCCGGCGCCTGCGGACCGGTTGCGGCCGGCCCGGTGCAGTTCGGCGAGCTGGAGCAGCAGATCGCGCCGGGTGAGCCGGCCGTCGTGCAGGGAGTCCAACGCGCCGATCTCCGCGAGGCGTTCGGCGACCGGGCGGCTGGGCCGGGCCCGCTGCCAGAAGTCGGACAGCGATCCGTACGGCTGCCCCGCCTCGATCCGCGCGCACTCCTGCTCGCCGATGCCGTGCACGGCGGACAGCGCGAGGCGCACGCCCCAGCGGTCCCCGTCGGTCTTCTCCACGGTGTGCCGCGCCGCGGACCGGTTGACGTCGACGGGCAGCACCGGCACCCCGCGCCGGCGCGCGTCGGCGACCAGGACCCGCTTGGGCCACATCCCCGGATCGTGTTCGAGCAGCCCGGCCAGCAGGAAGGCCGGGTGGTGCGCCTTGAGCCAGGCGCTCTGGAGGGCCGGTACGGCGAAGGCGACCGCGTGCGCCCGGCAGAAGCCGTACGCCCCGAAGGCCTCGATCGTCCGCCAGACCTCCTCCCGCACCGCCGTGTCGTAGCCGCGCGCGCGGGAGAGCCGGTGGAACCACTCCCTGATCTCGGGCAGCCGCTCCTTGTCGCCGAGCGCCCGCCGGGTGATCTCCGCGAAGGCCGGGTCGCAGCCGGTCAGCACCACCAGCGTCTCGATGATCTGCTCGTGCCAGATGGTCACGCCGTAGGTGTCGGCGAGCACCGGCTCCAGGTCCGGATGGGCGTAGGACGGCGCACCGCCGTGCCGGGCGGCGATGTACCGCTCGGGCATGCCGCCCGCGACCGGTCCGGGGCGGAAGAGGCTGATGTCGGCGATGACGTCCTGCTGGTTGCGCGGCTGGAGCCGGGACAGCAGGTCCTGCTGGCCGGGCGACTCCAGCTGGAACAGGCCGAGGGTCTGGCTCTCCTGGATGAGCTTGAACGCGAACACGTCGTCCAGCGGCACCTGTTCGGGGTCGTCCAGGTCGATGCGGTCGCCGGTGGTCCGTTCGATCTCCGCGACGGCGTGGGCCATCGCGGACTGCATCCGCACGCCCAGCACGTCGAGTTTGATGTTGCCGAGCGCCTCGATCTCCTCCTTCGCGGCCATGGCCATCGGGTAGTCGCCCTGCGGGGTGGGCTGCACCGGCAGCCGGTCCAGCAGGGTCGCATCGCTGATGACCACGCCGCAGGGGTGCATGGCCATGCCGTGGACCAGCGAGTCGAGCCCCTCGGCCAGCTCCCACAGGGGCCCGAACCGGCCTGCTTCGGCGGCCAGCCGGCGCAGCTCGGGCAGTTCCGCGAGGGCCCCGGTGATGTCCGAGGCGCGCAGGTGCGGGAAGCTCTTGGCGATCCGGTCGACCTCCGCGGGCGCGATGCCGAGGGCGAGGCCGGTGTCGCGCAGGGCCCGGCGCGCCCGGTAGGTCTCGGGCATCGCGGTGACCGCGACCCGCTCCTTGCCGAACCGCTCGAAGATCGTGTCGTAGCACTCCAGGCGGCGCGCGGACTCCACGTCGATGTCGATGTCGGGCAGCGAGACCCGGCGGTCGCTGAGGAACCGTTCGAACAGCAGGCGGTGCTCCAGCGGGTTGGCGGTGGCGATGCCCAGCGCGTGGCAGACCAGCGAGCCGGCGCCGGAGCCGCGGGCCGCGACCCGGATGCCCTTGGCCCGGATGTCGGCGACGATCTGGCCGACGGCGAGGAAGTACGAGTCGTAGCGCAGCCGGGAGATCACGGCGAGTTCCTCGTCGAGCCGGGCGAGCGCCACCGGGTCGCGGTCGAGGCCCCGGCGGGCCAGGCCCTCCGCGCAGCGCCGGCGCAGCAGCCGGGCGGCGCCGTCCGTGCCGGGACCGGCGCCGAAGAGGGCCGGCTCGGGGAAGTGCGGGGTACCGAGTCCGAGGTCGGCGCGGGGGTCGAGGACGCATTCGGCGGCCGTGGCCGCGGTGTCGGCGAGCAGTCGGCGGGCCCGCCGCTCGTCGGCTCCGGCGCACTCGGCGACCATGCGCGCGAGGACCGCCATCGCCCGCTCGTCCTTGAGCCAGCGCTGCCCGCTGTCCAGGCGGCGCCGGTCGATCGGGCGCAGCAGCCGGGCGGCGTCCAGGACGTCGGCGAGGCGGTGCTGTTCCGGGTCGGCGTAGCGGACGGCGTTGGTGAGGACGGCGGTGGTGCCGGTGCGGTCGGCCAGTGCCAGGGTGCGGGCGGCGAGGCGGAGGGAGCCCGGACCCGTGCCAAAACGTTTCTGCGCGACGGCTTCCAGCCGGACCTCCCGCCCGAAGACCTCCCGCCACGGCGCGAGCAGCCGCACCGCGACATCCTCCCGGCCCACCGACAGGGCCCGCACCGGCTCCGAGAGGGGGCCGAGCAGGACCAGCAGTCCGGGACCGCCGTGCTCCCGCAGCGCCGCCCAGGGCACCACGGGCGCCCGGCCGCCGAGGGCGTCCGCGTGGGCGGCCGAGGTGATCCGGCACAGCCGCGCCCAGCCCTCCCGGTTCCGGGCGAGCAGCACGACGCGCAGCGGCGGCTCGACCACATGGGCGCCGCCGCGCGCCGGGGTGCGGCGGCGCCGGCCGGGCGGCGGCGGGGCGAGGGCCTCCACCGCGAGATCGACACCGAAGACCGGCCGCACCCCCTCCTCCGCACAGGCCCGCGCGAATCGAACAGCGCCGGTGACCGTGTCCCGGTCGGTCAGCGCGAGCACCGCCATCCCCCGCTCGGCCGCGCGCCGCGCCAGTTGTTCCGGATGGGCGGCGCCGTAGCGGGCGGAGTAACCGGACGCGACATGCAACTGAGCGAAGCCCGCCATGCCGCTCCTCCCTCACTCCACCCCCTTTTCAGCCATACGCCCGATACGTTCATCGTACGCTCGTTCGATTACTGTAGCTCCATCGACGCTGGTCGGCGAGCTTATTCGAACAGGTGGGTGATTTCTTACCGAGTGTGAGCGGGCGTGTTCGCTGGCCGAAACCACGACGTCCCACCCCGAAGGTTCGGGGCGGGACGCGGGCTCGGTGTGTCCGTCAGCCGATGGTGGTGCCCGTGGCGGAGAGGGCCGCGGTGACCGGCTGGAAGAAGGTCTGGCCGCCGGAGGTGCAGTCGCCGCTGCCGCCGGAGGTCAGACCGATCGCCTTGTCGCCGGAGAACAGCGAGCCGCCGCTGTCGCCGGGCTCGGCGCAGACGTCGGTCTGGATCAGCCCGCTGACCGTGCCCTCCTGGTAGTTCACGGTGGCGTTCAGACCGGTGACCGTGCCGTCGTGCACATGGCTGGTGGACCCGCTGCGGGTGACCTTCATGCCCACCGTGGCCTCGGCGGCGCCGGTGATCGCCTGGGTCGAGCCGTCGTAGAGGTCGACCTCGCTCGGATGGGGGGCGTCCGAGGTGTACTTGACCAGGCCGAAGTCGGTGCCTGGGAAGTGGGACTCGGCGTTCTGCCCGATCTCGTTGCCGTCGGCGTCCGACCAGGTGGAGATGTCCGCGGTGCAGTGCCCGGCGGTCAGGAAGTACGGCTGCCCGTCCTTGACCACGTTGAAGCCGAGCGAGCAGCGGCCGCCGGAGCCGTTGATGGCGTCGCCGCCGGCGATGAAGGGTTTGTACTCGCCCTGGAACCGCTTGAGTTCGGCCGTGCCGCCGAGCCCGTGGACCACCTTGTCCAGCCTGTCCCAGCGGGCGCCGGTGACGGACTTGTCGGCCGTGACGACGACCTTGTCCGACACCGGGTCGATGGACCAGGACGTGCCCGGAATGGTCGCCTCCTTCTTCAGCGTCGTACGGGCGCCGTCGAGCTGGGCGAGCGTGTGGGTGACGATTCTGGCCTTGGCGCCCCTGGCCTCCACGGCCTTCGCGGCGGCCTCGTCGAGCACGTTCACGACGAGGCTCCTGGCCTTGGCGTCGTAGTAGCTGCCCGCCGTGTCCGCACCGAGGTGCCTGGTCAGGTCGGCGGCCAGCGTCACGGCCGCCGGAGCGGACAGCGGCCGGATCTGGGCAGCGGGCTTCACGGGTTCACTGGCGTTCGCATTCTGCAAGGTGAGACCCGCTGCGGCCAGCGCGGTGACACCCGCGCCGGCCATGACGAGCCGGCGCCCGGGTATGCGTCGGTGCTTCAACTCACGTCCTCCTGTGGGGGGTTGGCCGTCCGGGTTGTGGGGACCCGACGACCGGAAGGCTGGTTGACGGGCGCCCACTCTTCCGAAACCCACAGGGCGCACACAAGGCCGAGTTCCGGACGCGCCAAGGAGAGGGCCCCGCACACCCGTTCACAGCTGACCCACCGGCACCACCGAGGAAATTTCGGGGCGCAAACACAACGGGCGAGTGGCCCTCATCGGAACGTGACGACGGGACATGGCTCGTTTCGTTCGCCGTCGTCGCCCTTCCTTCACCAGCCGGGCACGGAGAAGCCCCCGCACAGGCGCATCTGTGCGGGGGCTCACAGCGACCGGGCCGAAGCCGGATCCGGTTAGGGGAGCGTGACGCCGTAGTAGCTCAGCGCCTCGGTCACCGGCTGGAAGAAGGTCGTACCGCCGGAGGTGCAGTCGCCGCTGCCGCCGGAGGTCAGACCGTAGGCGACGGACCCGTTGTACAGCGGACCGCCGCTGTCGCCGCCCTCGGCGCAGACCGTGGTCTGGATCAGGCCGGAGACGATGCCGTCACTGCCGTAGTTGACCGTGGCGTTGAGCGCGGTGACCTTGCCGCTGTGCGTACCGGTGGTGGAGCCGCGCCGGTAGACGGTCTGGCCCACGCTCGGAGTGGCCGCGCTGGAGATGGTCTGGCTGCCGACCGCACTCGGGTGCGCGATCGAGGAGTTGGTGTACTTGACGAGCGCGAAGTCGTTGCCCGGGAAGCTGTAACCCACGTTGGTGCCCAGCGTGGTGGTGTGCCCGGAGTTGCTGTACCAGGTGGAGGCGACCTGGCCGCAGTGCCCGGCGGTCAGGAAGTAGTACGTGCTGCCGCTGTGCACGTTGAAGCCGAGCGAGCAGCGGTACTGGCCGCCGTAGATGGCGTCGCCGCCGCTGATCAGCGGCTTGAAGGTGCCGGCCGTGCGCTTGATGGTGAGCGCGCCCGCCTCGGCGCCGGCCTGCTTCTTGATCTTGGCGATCCCGGCCTGGGAGACCCTGCTGTCGACGGTGACCACGACGTGGTTGTTCTTGGCGTCGACGGCCCAGGCGGTGCCGGGTACGTCCGCCTTCATCACCGAGTTGCTCGCCTGAGTGAGCTGCGCGGCGCTGAAGGGGTGGGCGTCGCTGGCGTTCGCCGTGGGGGCGGCGAACGCCGCTGCGGCCAGGAAGCCCGCGGCCACGGCGATCAGCCGGGTACGTCTCGCCGGACCGCTCGGGACAGTGGTGCGCTTGTTCCTCACTTTTCGTTCCCTCCAAGGGGAGTCGGGGGCCCGCGTGGGGTCGGGGCCCGTGAGGCGCAGTCAGGGCCGTCACCGGGTTCCGGCTACTTCATGTCCCTGACAAGCGCTGAGGGGGAGTATTCGGCCGACCGCCCGGTACGCACAAGGGTGCCTTTCGGCCGTCGGACTTTAGTCCTCCTTTGCCAGGCGGCCGTGGCTTTGACTCCCGTTGACGTCAGCTCAGGGTCCGCTCCCCCGCCTCGACCGCCGTGTCCAGCGTGTTCCCGGGCGGCGGGAGGGGGCAGAGGAAGTGGTCGGCGAAGGCGCAGGGCGGGAGCTGCGCGCGGTTGAAGTCGACGGTCGTACGGCCCTCCGCGTCCGGCGCGTCCGGGTAGAGGAAGCGGAACCGGAAACTGGTGTCGCCGCTGGTGGCGTCGGCGAACACCGCCCACAGCGGGCCCTCGCCCTGCCGCGCCACGGCCAGCGTCCGCTCCCGCCCGGCCAGGGTGAAGGCGAGTTCACCGGCGAGGGCGAAGCCGCGGGTACGGCCGTCCGCGTTGCCGAGCCGCAGGACGCGCTGCGCGTCGTACGGCGTGAAGCGGCCCGGCACCGACCACTCGGGGTCGTACTCGGTGGCCTCGATGCCCCGGAACTCCCGTCGGGCCGCGGCACCGGGGTCGTAGACCCGCACCCCCCAGACACCCTCACGCACCAGGACGACCAGCCGTTTCTCGCCGAGCGAGACGCGGGCGGCGGCCTCCGGGCCGATGTCGGCGGTCAGCCGGATCTCGCCGGCGAAGGGGCGGCGGTCCACCCGGAGCCCGTCGGCCTCGGTGGCCGTCAGCACAATGCTTTCACCATCCGCCACCCAAATCCCTGGAATGTCCGGAAGTCGCCCCTCCGGCTGGTCCTCGATCCAGTGGGTGCCGGTCAGCGCGAGCGGTCCGTAGGGCGCGGTGACCGACTCCTCCCGCTTCTCCCGCCACTGCTTCCATGCGTCGAACGCGTCGATTGCCATGCCGTTCCATTCCTTTGTGTGCTTTGTCTTCCCCGGTCGCGGTGCGTGGTGGGCGGGGCGGGCCAGGCCCAGGTGCTCGCGGAGGGTGCCGCCCGGATAGAAGGTCCGGAACAGGCCGCGGTGCTGGAGTAACGCCACCGTGCCGTTGACCAGCCGCTCCAGGTCGCGGCGGGGTTCGACGGGAACCAGGTGGAAGCCGTCGGCGGCGCCCTCCGCGTGCCAGGCGGCGAGCAGGTCCGCGAGATCGACCGGCCCGCCCCGGTACAGCGGGCCCCGCGCGGTGGGCCGGGGGCCGCCCCCGCCGTGGCCGGGCTCGGCCGCGCACTCCCCGCCGCCGAGGTCCACCCGCAGGCTCACCAGCACCCGCAGGGCACCGGGCTCCCGCCCCGCCCTCGCCACCCGCTCCCGCAGCTCCTCGCACACGGCGGCCACCTGCGCCGGACTCACCGCGCGGACCAGGGCGACATCGGCGTACCGGGCGGCGAGGGCTCGGGCACGCCGGGTGCTCGCGTCGATGAGGCCGAGGGGGGCGAGGTGGTACGACGGGTCGGGGGCGGGGGCGGGGGTGGTCTCGGGGCCGGGGCCGAGGCCGGAGCCGAGACCGAGACCGGGGCGGATACCGAGACGGGGGCCGGTGCCGACACCGAAACCGAAGCCGGAGTCGATGCCGAAGCCGGTCCCCTCTCCCCGAACACCGGCGGCATCCGTGACCCGGTCCCCCGGCTCGCCTCCCCGCACGACGGCTCCGTCCGACCCCGCACCCCCGGCCGTGCAGTCGGCCTCCCCCAGCTCCACGTCGAAGCCGCCCCCGTGCACCTCGATCCACCGGCCCACCCGGCCACGGGCGACCCGGTCCAGGGATCCCGACGGGCCGGTCACCCTCGGCACCACCCCGATCCGCCGGGTCGCCGACGCCACCGCCGAGACCAGGTCCAGCGCCTCGGGTCCCGGCCGGCCCGTGGAGTCGTCCAGGGTCACGAAGTCCAGCCGGCCCTGCTCGGCGAGCCGTACCAGTTCGGCGCGGGGACCGGCACCGAGGTGGTCCGGCAGATCGACGGCGGCGGCGAGACACAGCATCCCGCGCCGGTGGCGCCCGCTCATCCGCCCGCCTCCGGCCACCGCGCGCCCCGAGCCGCCTGCCCCCTCCGCCCTCCGGACTCCGGGCACCCCGCGCCCACGCCCATCCTCACAGCACCTTCGCCAGGAACGCCCGCGTCCGCTCCTCCCGCGGCGCCCCCAGCACCGCGCCCGGCGGCCCCTGTTCCACGATCCGGCCGTCGGCCATGAAGACCACCGTGTCGGCGACCTCCCGCGCGAACGCGATCTCGTGGGTGACCACGATCATCGTGGTGCCCTGCGCGGCGAGATCGCGGATGACGTCGAGGACCTCGCCGAGCAGCTCGGGGTCGAGCGCCGAGGTCGGCTCGTCAAAGAGCAGCAGCCGGGGCCTGAGCGCCAGCGCCCGTGCGATGGCGACGCGTTGCTGCTGACCGCCGGACAACCGCCGTGGATACGCGCCGGACTTGTCCGCGAGTCCCACCCGCGCGAGAAGCCGGTGCGCGTCCTGCGCCGCCTCCTTGCGGGACCGCTTCAGCGCGGACACCGGTGCCTCGATCACGTTCTCCAGGACGGTGAGGTGCGGGAAGAGGTTGAAGTTCTGGAAGACGAAGCCGATCTTGGTGCGGCGGCGCAGCACCTCGCGTTCGGGCAGCTCGTACAGCCGGTCTCCGGCCCGCCGGTAGCCGATCGGCGCGCCGTCCACCGTGATCTCGCCCCGGTCCGCCTTCTCCAGGTGGTTGATGGTGCGCAGCAGCGTGGACTTGCCGGAACCGGAGGGGCCGAGCACGACGGTGACCTCGCCGGTGCGGACCTGGAGGTCGATGCCCTTGAGGACGTCGAGCGAGCCGAAGCTCTTGTGCACCGACCGGATGTCGACCATGACGGTCATGGGGTCAATTCCTTTGTTTGGAAGGGGCGTTCACGCGGCGGCGCGTCCGGTCCCCGCGCGCAGGAAGGCGAGTGCCGCCCGCGCGGTGGCGTCGTTCTGCCGGAAGGCGGGTCCGCCGGTGCGCGGCCGGGTGAAGGCGCCGGGCGTGCGGGCGTCGGTGTAGGGGCCGAGCGCGAAGCGGCGGGGGTGCGGGCGTCCGGCGGCGTCGAGGAGGCGGCCGTCGCGGGGATCGACCCGCAGCAGCCCTTCGGGGGTCTCGGCGGCGCCGTCGGCGTGCAGTTCGCGCAGCAGGGGGTCGCGGGCACGGGCGACGGTGGGCGCGGGCAGCCGGGCCTCGACCAGTGCCCGTGCCGTGACGGAGTAGCCGGGCACGGTGGGGCCGGCCGCCCGGAACACCCCGTCCTCGGCGGTGACCGCCATGCCGGCGCCGAGGAAGCGCAGCAGTCCCGCGCGGGACAGCGCGAGCATCTGCCGCAGCCGGGGTCCGGGCGGCCCGGACGCCAGGTAGCTGAAGAACCCGTGCCACCAGGGCCCGATGTCCCCGAGTTGCGCCAACTGCCCGTAGACGGAGAGCAGTCCGAGGAAGACGCCCAGATCGGGGCTGTGGGCAGGGTCGTGGCGGCGGGACAGATCGGCCTCGATGTAGGCGCGCAGCCCGTCCTGGAGGTCCTCGTGCGAGGCGTGGCGCACGCCGGCCAGCGGATGGTCGAGCGCGGCGAGGTCGAGCCGGTCGGCCGGGTCCGGTACGGCGGCGGCGACGAGCGCGTCCCGTTCGGCGGGGCCGTCGGCGGTCGCGTACTTCTCCTCGAAGTCGGCCCAGGCGCTCGCGGTGCGCTCCGGGTGGGCGGTGAACAGCCGGTGGTAGTGGGCGAACCCCAGCTCCTTCTCCACCAGCGGCCAGACATCGCGCCGGAAGTCGAAGCCGTCCGGCCGGGAGCGCAGTTCCTCGATCTCGGCGGGTCCGAGGAAGCGCGGCAGCGGCGGCCGGTCCCCGGTCCAGTCGTAGCCGATCTTCGAGTGGTACGGCACCCCGCGCCGTGAGCCGACGTACAGCACCGGCTCCTGTCCCGAGGGGAGGTAGGTGTCGCCCTCGTACCGGCCGCCGCGGCCCTCGGTGAGCAGCACCATCAGGTCGACGAAGGCCAGCCCGAAGCCCCGCACGAGCACCGGTTCGCCGGGCTTGAGCACGGACAGGTCGCTGTCGGCGGTGAAGTCGGGCGGCAGGTGGACCAGGCCGTGCCCGCGGGCGTACGCGGCCAGCTCGGCCTGCTCCGGGTCGAGTTCGGCGTCCAGGTGGCCGAGGGCGAGGATCACCAGGTCGGCGAGGAGGGGGCGCGTCCGGCCCTCCAGCCACACCTGCTGGCGCCCCTCGCGGGGGCCGCCGACGCGCAGGGCGCGGGTGGGGTGGTGGTGCACGGTGACGTCCGGGGGCAGTTCGGCCAGCGCCCGCTCGTACACGAAGCGCAGGTATCTGCCCTGGAGCTGCCGGTCGGCGAAGGTGCGGCCGTCCAGCGCGGCCCACTCGTGCAGCGTGGGCCCCTCGCGCACCGGCCCGTCCATGCGCACCGTGTCGTCGGTGAACATGGTGACGTCCTCGGCGTGCGAGTTCATCCACAGCAGCGGCGACTGCTCCTGGCGCCAGATGCGTCCGCCGCCCGGTGGGTGCGGGTCCACCAGATGGATGTCGAGGCCCGAACCGGCGTACAGCTCGGGGGCGTTGGCGGCGATGCGTTCGAGGAGGCCGGTCCCCCGCGGACCGGCGCCCACGATCACCAGCTGGGGCCTCATCGGGCCGTACCCGTGCCGCGGGCGTAGCGCTTCTCCACGTAGTGCTGGCCGATGCCGAGCACGGTGGTGACGACCGCGTACCAGAGGGTGGCGACCATCAGCAGCGGGATCACCTGGTAGGTGCGGTGGTAGATCAACTGGGCCGAGAACAGAAGGTCGTTGACGGCGATGACGCTGACGATGGAGGTGCCCTTGAGGGTGCCGATCAGCATGTTGCCGGCGGGCGGCACGATGGAGCGCATCGCCTGCGGCAGCACGATCCGCCGCCAGCGGCGCCACCGGCTCAGGCCCAGCGCCTGGGCGGCCTCGATCTGGCCGCGGTCGACGGAGAGGATGCCGCCGCGCACGACCTCGGCGGCGTAGGCCGCCTCGTGCAGGGTGAGACCGACGATGGCGACGGCGACCGGGCCGAGCAGGTCGACCGTCCTCACCCCGAGCACCGTCGGGTACAGCGCCCCGATGTTGAACCACAGCAGCAGCTGCACCAGGATCGGGATGGACCGGAACAGCCAGACGTATCCCGAACTGACCGCGCGCAGCACGGGGTTGGCGGAGAGCCGGAACGCGGCGAGCAGGGTGCCGAGGGCGAAGCCGAGGATCATCACCACGGCGGTCAGCCAGAGCGTGAGCCACAGCCCGCGCAGCACCGAGCCGGTGGTGAAGTACTCGGCGACGACGTCCCACTGGAACGCCTGGTTGCGCACGACGGAGGTGAGGGCGAGGCCGAGCAGCACGAGGACCACGGCGGCGGCGGTCCACTGTCCGTAACGGCGCTGGGGCACGATCCGGGGGACGGCCGCGGGCCCGGATATCTCCGGGGCGGTGGAGGCTTGGGCGAGGGTGTCGGATGGCATGTGAAGGCTCCGTGACGCGATCGGTCGAACGTCGGAACGGGTTGTGCCTTCACACGGGGTGCGCCGTACGGGCGGCGCGGTCACGGCCGAGCCCCTCAGCAGGGCCGTACACCGAGAGTACGCAAGCGGTCGTCCGCACTGTCAAGGGTGTCCATAGTGTGAGCGGTACGTCTCAAGTCGGTTGACGCGGAACCGGATGCCTGTTCCACTTGCCCCATGCATCCACAGCAGTGGCTGGTCACCCGCTCCCACATCGACTTCGGTCGCGTGTGGTCCTCCTCCTGTTGAGCTGACCCCCTGCGGGGCCTGCCTCCGGCGGGCCTGCTTCGCGCTCTCCGCGTCTTTGATCTCTGCATCCCCGCGTTTCCGCGTTTCCGCGTTTCCGCGTTTCCACTGCTCCACCGCGCCTTCACACGCGCCCCTCCCCTCGCGCTCCCCCACCCCCTTTCCCGCTCAGGTTTCCCGTTCAGGAGAACGCCGCCGATGCGTACGCCGATGTATCGATTCGTCATGCCCTTGACCGCCTTGACCTCGGCCGCCCTGCTGCTCACCGCCTGCGGCTCCGGCTCGGGCACGGGCGGGACCGACGCCTCCGGGGTGGCGGCCGGGTCCGACGCGGTGCCGACCACGGACGTGGTGTCGGCGGAGAAGACGGACCCGGCGGCGGCGAGGCTGCTGCCCGCCGGCACCACCCACCTGACCGTCGCGATCAGCGTCGGCGGCACCCCGCCCGGCACCACCTACCTCGCCGACGGCAGGACGCTGACCGGGCAGGACGTCGACTTCACCAAGGCGGTCGCCAAGGTGCTCGGGCTCAGGCTGACCGTGGACCAGGCGAGCTTCGAGGCGATCCTGCCCGCCCTGGACAGCGGCAAGTACGACGTCGGCGCGAGCAACTTCGGGGTCACCGACGAGCGGCGCAAGACGATCGACTTCGTCACCTACATCAACGACGGCCAGGGCTTCGCCACCCGCAAGGACAGCAAGCTCGGCAGGATCACCGATCTCAGGCAGCTCTGCGGGCTGAACGTGGCGACCGGCGCCGGCACCACGTTCGAGGCCACGCTGGAGGAGAGCAAGCACCTGTGCACGGACGCGGGCAAGAAGCCGTACCAGGTGCAGACGTACGCCGAGCCGAGCGCGATCTGGTCCTCGGTGCAGCAGGGCCGCAGCGATGTCGTGATGTCCACGATCAACGGGCTGCGCTACGCGGTCGCGCGGCAGCCGGGCCTGAAGTTCCTCAACGAGTTCCACCGGCTCGACGTCGGCTTCGCCTTCAAGAAGGGCACCAGGCTGGCACCCGCCTTCCGGGCCGCGGTGAACCGGCTGATCGCCGACGGCACCTACGGCAGGATCCTGAAGAAGTGGGGCACGACGGGCTCGGCGATCACCACGTCGCGGATCTCCCCGCCCGAGATCAAGGGCTGAGCGGGATCAGCAGTCGCAGCCGCAGTCGCAGTCGCAGTTGCCGCAGCAGTCGCAGCAACCGCCGCAGCACTCGCAGACATCGCCGCAACCGGTGTCCCCGCAGTCGCAGTTGGCGCAGCAGCCCTCGCGCTTCTTCCGCGACCACGGCCCCTCGAACTCGCAGCACACCTTGCAGGTGCAGCACACGGCGAGCGCGGCGGCGCAGCCGGCCCAGAAGCCCCTCTTGTCCGGACCCTGCGGCGGACCTCCGTAGGGGTTGCCGTAGGGACTGCCGTACGGGCCCCCCGGCGCGTACGGCCCCTGCGGACCGGGGTTCCCCGGCGCGTACGGCCCCGTCGGCGGTCCGAACGCGCCCCGCGCGCCCTCCGCGTCCGTGCCGGTGTGCGCGCAGCCCGTCGCGCCGAAGGCCCGGTCCACCGAGCGCCGCAGCTCGTGCACGAGCAGCAGATGGACCAGCGCACCGTCGCTGAACTCCGCGTCCTTCAGGGCGAGTCGGATGCCGTGCACGGCGTCGTCGGCGAGCCTGCGCGCCTCGGTGCGGGACGTACCGGTCGCGGTGAGCGGGTTCCAGGCGCCGCAGGCCGCGTCGGCCGCCTGGTCCTCCACCGCGTCCAGCAGATGCGCGAGCCGCCCGAACAGCCGCCCGGCCTCGGCGAGCGGCACCGCGTTGCCGGGCCGGCCGGCCAGCCGTGCCGTGTGCGCGAACGCGGCGGCGGTGGCCGTCTCGGTGGGCTCGGTGACCGTGAGGAGCGGGGTGCCGGTACCGGCCAGCGTCTCGATGCCGAGCTGCCGGTCGACGGCGTCCACCAGGATCCCGGTGTCGAACCCGACCGCCGCCCCGCCGGCCTCCCCGGCCCGGCCCCAGCTCGCCGCGACCTTGCGGGCGGCGGCGGCCACCGGCCTGCGGGCCAGCAGCCCGTCCCGGTCGGCGACATGGTCGCGGACCTTCGCCGCGGCGAGCACCAGGGAGACGGCCGCCGCCAGCCGCGCGCCCTCACCCTGTGCGACGGACGCCGTCCGCATCCCGCGCAGCGCGCACGGCCCCGCCGTACGCCGTCCGCCCTCGCCGCGGCCGACCTGAGCCTCCGTCAACACGGAGATCAGCAAACCGTCATAGTTGGTGACGACACGTGCCAGCTGGCCATGGTCGCGGCGCAACGCGAGGCAGAGCCCGCACAGATGCGCCATCCACTCGGTCCTGAAGCGCTCACCGAGCCGGTGTGAGCAGGGTCTGACTATTCCGAACACCGCGTTTCCCCCGTGTGTTGTGGTGGCAGCGGCTTCACCCGTACGCACCGGGCGTCACCCATCCGCCGCCGACCATCATATTTCACTCACAGTCAGCAGCCGTACGTGTCACAACCCTTGGGGGACAAGGAGTCTCGACGGATCGGCTGTGCACCAGTACCGTCACAAACCCCCCGTGCGGCGACTATCCACTTGGCGCGTTGTCAGCATCATGGATGACCATAGGGGAAGGTGCGGAAGCACGAGAGACCGCTGAGGAAGGAGGCGTCCATGGGATCGGTACGCAAGGCGAGTGCGTGGCTCGGCCTCGTCGACGACAACGATGACGAGCGCTACTACGACGACGACTACTCCGAGGGCACCACGTCCGGGGACGCCTGGGTGACCGACCCTCGGGTGCAGGTGGCCGCGGACAAGGCCGAGGAGAAAAGCCGGCGGATCGCCACGGTCACCCCGGACAGCTTCCGGGACGCCCGTGCCATCGGCGAGCTGTTCCGGGACGGGGTCCCGGTCATCGTGAACCTCACCGGCATGGAGCCCGGCGACGCCAAGCGGGTCGTGGACTTCGCGGCGGGGCTGATCTTCGGTCTGCGCGGCTCCATCGACCGGGTCTCCACGCGGGTGTTCCTGCTGACCCCGGCCGACACGGAGATCATCAGCGGTGACGCGTCCGCGCACCGCACGGACGGCTTCTTCAACCAGAGCTGAGGCGGGGCCGCTCACCGGCCCCGCCCCATCCGGTGGCTCACCGGAACGCGTCGAGCCCGGTGAGCGCCTTGCCCAGCACGAGCTGGTGCATCTCGACGGTGCCCTCGTAGGTGAGCACCGATTCGAGGTTGGTCGCGTGCCGCATCACGGGGTATTCGAGCGAGATCCCGTTGGCACCGAGGATCGTCCGCGCCGTACGGCAGATCTCGATGGCCTCGCGGACGTTGTTCAGCTTGCCGAAGCTGACCTGCTCCGGGCGCAGCCGCCCGGCATCCATCCGCCGCCCCAGATGGTGGGCGAGCAGGATCCCCTTGTGCAGTTCGACCGCCATGTCGGCGAGCTTGGCCTGGGTGAGCTGGAAGCCGCCGATGGGCCGCCCGAACTGCTCGCGCGTCTTCGCGTACTGAACGGCCGACTCGAAGCTGCTGCGCGCGGCGCCCATCGCGCCCCACACGATGCCGTAGCGGGCGTGCGAGAGACAGCTCAACGGGCCGCGCAGCCCGACCACCTCCGGCAGCACGGCGGACGCGGGCAACCGCACGTCGTCCAGGACGAGTTCACTGGTGACGGAGGCGCGCAGGGACCACTTGTGCTTGATCTCGGGCGCCGAGAAACCGGGCGTGTCGGTCGGTACGACGAAGCCGCGGATGCCCTCCTCGGTCTGCGCCCAGACGACGGCGACCCCGGCGACCGACCCGTTGGTGATCCACATCTTGCGCCCGTTGAGCACCCAGTCCTCGCCGTCGCGCTTGGCATGGGTACGCATCGACGCCGGGTCGGAGCCGTGGTCCGGCTCGGTCAGGCCGAAGCAGCCGATCACCTCGCCTGCGGCCATCCGCGGCAGCCACTCCCGCTTCTGCTCCTCGCTGCCGAAGCGGTGGATGGCGTACATGGCGAGGGAGCCCTGCACCGAGACCAGCGAGCGGATGCCGGAGTCGGCCGCCTCCAGCTCCAGGCAGGCCAGCCCGTACTGCACGGCCGAGGCGCCCGCGCAGCCGTACCCGGTCAGGGACATCCCGAGGGCGCCGATGCCGCCCAGCTCGCGCGCGAGTTCCCGGATCCGGGGCAGTTCGCCCTTCTCGTACCAGTCGGCGATGTACGGCAGCACACGGTCGGCCGCCCAGCCGCGGACGGTGTCCCGGACCGCCAGGTCCTCCGGCTCCAGCAGATCGTCGATCCCGAGCGGGTCGGCGGCGTCGAACGGGGGCAGCTTCGCGGACATGGGACACCCTCCGGATACTGAAAACTAGCAGCGCTAGTTACGGCTTCGCAGCCGACGTTACGGGGCAGTGTCCCGCACGTCCAGAGGGGTCAGGCGGAGACCCGCGGCTTGCCGGGGACCTGCGGCTTCCCGGCGGTGCGCGGCTTGCCGGAGACGCGCGGGGAGGGCACCCCGGAGGCGGGCTCGGGGGCGACCGGCCCGGAGGCGGGCGGCTCGGAGGCAGCGGGCTCGGAGGCAGCGGGCTCGGAGGCCGGCGGTGCCGCGTCCGCCGCCGCGCCGCACTGCATGAGCCGCGGCAGCCGCAGCGCCAGCACCGCGCCCAGCAGCAACAGGCCCGCGCTGACCAGCAGGGTCAGGTGCAGCCCGTGCACGAAGGAGTCCCGCGCCACCCGGCGCAGCACCGCCCCGGTGGGGCCGCCGAGCCGGTCGGCGACGTCGTAGGCCTCGCCGAGCGAGTGTCCGGCGGCGGTCGCGTCGGGGGCGGAGACGCCGGGGACCGTGCGCAGCCGGGGGGTATAAGCGGCGTTCATCACACTGCCGAGCAGCGCGATGCCGATGCCGGCGCCCAGCTGGTACGAGGTCTCGCCGACCGCCGCCGCCCCGCCGGCCCGGTCCGCCGGTGCCTCGCTGAGCATCGACTCGTAGGCGCCGAACAGGGTGGTCTCCAGGCCGAAGCCGAGCAGCACGAAGCCGGACAGCAGCAGCGGCGCGTCGTCGCTGTCGCCCATCGCGGTCAGGGTCAGCACCGCGACGGCCGTCAGGCAGAAGCCGGTGCACACCATCCGGCGCGGCCCGAACCGGCGCAGCACCCGCGCGCCCAGCAGGCCGGCCGCCATCGCGGCCACGGTCAGCGGCAGCAGCCGCAGCCCGGTGGCGAGCGGCGACAGGCCGAGCACCAGTTGCAGGTACTGCGCGGCGATCAGCTCCAGGCCGACCAGCGCGAGCATGGCCAGCACGATGCAGCCCACCGAGGTGCTGAAGGCGGGCCTGCGGAACATGCGCAGATCCACCAGCGGATGCGGCAGCCGCCGCTGGCGTCGTACGAAGAGGACCAGGAGGGCCGCGCCGGCCAGCAGCGGCACCAGGGTGAGCGGGCTCGCGGGGGCCTCGTCGCCGCCGAGCCGCTTCACCCCGAGGACGAGGCCGAACAGACCGGCGGCCGCCATCAGCGCGCCGGCCACGTCCCAGGGTCCGTCGGCCGTGCCGCGGGACTCGGGCAGCAGGAGCCGGCCGACCGGGAGGCTGATCAGCATCAGCGGGATGTTGACGAGGAAGACCGAGCCCCACCAGAAGTGCTCCAGCAGGAAGCCGCCGAGCAGCGGTCCGACCGCCGCGCCGACCGCGGCGACCGCGCTCCACACGCCGATGGCGAGGGCGCGCTCACGCCGGTCGGGGAAGACCTGGCGCAGGATCGACAGGGTGGCGGGCATGATCATGGCGCCGCCGACGCCGAGCAGGGCGCGGGCGAGGATCAGCACTTCGGCGGTGTGCGCGCAGGCGGCCACCGCGGAGGCCACGCCGAACAGCCCGTAACCGAGCAGGAGCACGCGCCTGCGTCCGACGCGGTCGCCGAGGGTGCCGAAGAGGATCAGGAGGGAGGCGCAGACCAGCGGGTAGACGTCGACGATCCAGAGCAGCTGGATGGCGCCGGGCCGCAGGTCCTCGCTGACCGCGGGGACGGCCACGTGCAGCACGGTCGCGTCGAGGGCGACGAGCAGCAGGCTGGCGCACAGGACGACGAGGACGACCCAGCGGTTGGCACCGGGCCCGGCCGTCCGGTGGCGCGGCCGGAGCGCGGCCGTGGTCGTCCCGGACATGTGCGTACCTCCCAGATGTTCCCCCGTGCGGTGCGGAGCGACAGGCTCTCCTTTGTCGTGCGGCCGGGAGGAGCGGTGTTCCCGGACCCCGCTGAACCCGCGGGAATGGCTCGTCAGCCTACGCGAGTCCGCGGCGCCCCCGCGTGGCGGACCTCTCACCGCGGGGCGGCTTCCCTGTGGGGTGCGCCACGTCGCACCGGCCCGGCGGGCGGCCGGTTCCCCCGTCCGGTCGATAATCGGGCCCGTGACCGATCTCAGGACCGGCGTGGCCGCGCCCCCCGCCCCGCCCCATGCCCCGCCCCGTGCCCCGCTGCTGCGCCGGGCGGCCCCGGCCGTGCTGGCGTACGCGGCGGTCCGGGCCCTGGGCCTCGTGGTCCTGGCGGTGTGGAGCGCCGCGCGCGGCACGAGCGCGCTGACGCTGCTGACCGCGCGCTGGGACTCCCTCTGGTACACGCGGGTCGCCGCACTGGGCTACGGCTACCAGGTGCGGCTGCCGGACGGCGACGTCCACTCGAACCTGGCGTTCTTCCCGCTGCTGCCCTGGCTGGAGCGGCTGCTGCACGCGCTCACCGGGCTGCCGTACGGGCAGGCGGGCCTCGTGGTGAGCCTGGTGGCCTCGCTGGCCGCGGCGGCGGGGATCTTCGCGGTGGCCGAGCATGTGTCCGGCCGCCGGGCCGGGATCTGCGCCGTACTGCTGTGGGCGGTGCTGCCGGTCGCGGCCGTGCAGTCGATGGCGTACAGCGAGTCGCTGTTCACGGCGCTGGCGGCCTGGGCGCTGTACGCGCTGCTGACCGGGCGGTGGGTGGGAGCGGGGCTGCTCGCGGCGCTCGCGGGGCTGACCCGGCCGGTGGGCGGGGCGGTGGTGGCGGCGGTGTGGGTCGCGGCCGCGGCCTCGTTCGTGCGGGACCGAAGCGCGGCGCACGCGAACGGCGCACAGCAGCCCGCACACGCCCCCGCGCACACCGCCGCCCCCTCGGACACCGCCGACCGCTCCTGCACCGCCGCCCCCTCGGGCACCGCCGTCCGCCGTCTCCTCGGTGTGCTCCTCGCCCCGCTCGGCGCGGCCGGTTACGTCCTCTGGGTCGGCCACCGCACCGGCAAGGGCCCGCTCGGCTACCTGGACGTCCAGGCCGGCTGGCGCAACGGCTTCGACGGCGGGTACGCCTTCGCGCGCTTCGTGGCCGAGAAGTTCACCTCGTTCCCCGCCGCGCTCGCGGGCGCCGGCCTGATCGCGGGCGTCGCGCTGCTGCTGTGGCTGTACGTCGCCGGTGTCCGCCGGGGCCAGCCGCTCGAACTGCTCGTCTACACCGGCGTGGTGCTCGCGCTCGCCCTGTGCGCCTCCAGCTACTTCGGCTCCAAGCCCCGGCTGCTGCTGCCCGCCTTCCCGGTCCTCTTCCCGCTCGCCGCCGCGCTCGCCCGGCTGCGGACCTCCCGATCCGTCCTGGTCACGGCGGGGTTGGCGATCGTCTCCGCGGTCTACGGGGCCTTCTGGCTGAACGGCTCGGGGCCGCCATGATCCACTCCGGGGGGCCCGATGACGCCCCGGAGAATTGCGGCCCAGGGCCGGGTTAACGCATTTATAAGTGCCATATAAACAACACCCGGCATGATCAAAGAAATTACAGAGGGCGGCCTCACCGGATTGCGGAATCCTGTGAAATTCAACCGCCCTTGAGAGGTTTCCCACATCACATCGTCATCACAAAGACGCTGTTTCGACCGGGACCACAGCTCACTCGCTGTAACGTCGATTGGGTGCGTACCGAACGGAACCTCACCCGGCGTCTGGACCGGGTGTTCGCCAGGCTGGACCGCGAGCCGGAACGGCCGGCCCATATCGATGTGCCGGTGATGAGCCGGCACCGGGTCGTGCTGTTCTCCGCGACCCTCGCCTTCTATCTGGCGATCGTATGGGCCGTGGTGACCACCTCCTGGCTCGTCCGGCTCGACTGGCAGGTCATGTTCTTCCGGCCTTACCAGCAGTGGCCGCAGATCCACGCCTTCCTCGACTACTACGTGGTGCTCGGCCAGCGCGGCCCCACCGCGGTGATGGTCGCGGCCTGGCTGGGCTGGCGCTCCTGGCGGCAGCACACCCTCCGCCCGCTGCTCACGCTCGCCACCTCGCTCCTGCTGCTGAACGTCACGGTCGGCGCCGCCAAGTACGGCATGGGACGGCTCGGCCCGCACTACGCGACCGTGATCGGCTCGAACGAGATGGTCAGGGGCGGCGATATATTTCCCAGCGGTCACACCGCCAACGCGGTGGTCACCTGGGGCATCCTGGCCTATCTGGCCTCCACTCCGCGTGCCCGCCGCTGGCTCTCGGCGATCTCCGCGATCACCTCGCTCGGCGTCGGTCTCACCACCGTCTACCTCGGTACGCACTGGCTCAGCGACGTGCTCCTCGGCTGGGCCGCCGGCCTGCTGATCCTGCTCGCCCTGCCGTGGTTCGAGCCGCTGATCGCCCGGACCGAGGTGTGGCTGTTCGATCTGCGCGACCGCTGGCGCGCCCGGCGCAGCCGGCCCGCGTCCGAACCGGCCGTCCCCGTCGCCCCGGTGGTGCTCGCCGGGCCGCGCGGCTCCGCGGCCGAGCAGCCCGCGCCGGCCCGCGAGCCGGTCTCCGCGACCCGCGCCTCCCGCGGCCTGGTGCACCTGGCACCCGGCCCGCACACGGCGCGTTCGGAACGCAGCCCGCTCACCCCGGCGGGCCCCCGCCGCCCGCCTGGCGCCGACCGGGCACCGCGCGGCACCACCCCGGCCCGCCCCCTGACGGGCGGCTGAGGCCCCGGCGCCGGGCCCCGGTACGCACCACACCGGCCCGCGCCACGCCGAAGGCCCCGCTCCCGCAGAGGGAGCGGGGCCTTCGCACTTCCCCCGGTCAGCCCTTCCAGGCGCGGGCCACCCGGCCGTCGCGCACCTCGAAGTTGAGCCGCCCCGCCCGGTACTCCATGGTGATGATCGCGCCGGGCGGCAGCGCGCGCACGGTCGACCAGCCGCGCTCACGGGCGCGCCGCTCGGCCTCCTCGGCGTCGAGGCCGACGTACCCGTCCGGGTTGTCCTGGGGCTCCGCTGGCGGAGTGGGAATCGGTGCCATACGGCCACGCTAGGGCGGCACCCGCGGTGACGGAAGCCGGGCACGGCAGGGTAAGAGCAGGATCAGACTCCCGTCACACTTCTGTCACAGCTTCCGGGGTCTCGTTTCGGTCGAACTTCCTCACACGAACGAGGGTTTCCGTGCCGCCCACCGGGGGATTCGAACGGAATTCCCGCGTGTCACGGCGCCCTCCCGAATTACCCGGCGGAAAGTGCCGTGGTGAGGATCGGGACGGGTCCCGGAACCATGATTCCCCGAGGTAATCCGGCGCCGAGCCACCGGAGCTGACACCGCATAGGAAATTTTCACGGATTCCGCACATGCCGGTGCGCGGGCCGCCGGTGCGGGCCTCCCTGGGGGGCGGGACGACGCGAAGGGGCGAGCGATGGGGACCGAGACCGCGGGCGCGACGACGCGACCGGTGCGCGGCCTACCGCGGGCGGGCCGGGTGGCGGTGGACTGGCTCACCACCACGGACCACAAGAAGATCGGCCATCTGTATCTGATCACCGGCTTCGGCTTCTTCCTGGCCGCGGGAGCGATGGCGCTGCTGATGCGGGCCGAACTCGCCCGGCCGGGGCTGCAGCTGATGAGCGAGGAGACGTACAACCAGCTGTTCACCCTGCACGGCACCATCATGCTGCTGCTGTTCGCGACGCCGAGCTTCGCCGGGTTCGCCAATGAGCTGATGCCGCTCCAGATCGGCGCCCCGGACGTGGCCTTCCCCCGGCTGAACATGTTGTCGTACTGGTTCTTCCTGTTCGGCGGGCTGATCGTGCTGGGGTCCCTGCTCGCGTCGGACGGGGCCGCCGACTACGGCTGGTTCGCCTACGCGCCGCTCAACGACGCGGCGCACTCCCCCGGTGTCGGCCCCGACCTGTGGATCATGGGGCTCGCGCTCTCCGGGTTCGGGACGATCCTCGGCGCGGTCAACTTCATCACCACGATCCTCGGGATGCGGGCGCCGGGCATGACGATGTTCCGGATGCCGATCTTCACCTGGAACACCCTGTTCACCTCGATCCTGATCCTGCTGGCGTTCCCGGTGCTGGCGGCGGCGCTGCTGGTGCTCGAGGCGGACCGGCGATTCGGGGCACAGGTGTTCGAGGCGGCGAACGGCGGGGCGCTGCTGTGGCAGCACCTGTTCTGGTTCTTCGGGCATCCCGAGGTCTACATCATCGCGCTGCCGTTCTTCGGGATCGTCACGGAGATCATCCCGGTCTTCAGCCGCAAGCCGATCTTCGGGTATCTGACGCTGGTCGGCGCGACGATGGCGATCACCGGGCTGTCGATCGTGGTGTGGGCGCACCACATGTTCGCGACAGGCGCGGTGCTGCTGCCGTTCTTCTCCTTCATGTCGTTCCTGATCGCGGTGCCCACCGGGGTGAAGTTCTTCAACTGGACCGGCACGATGATCCACGGCTCGCTGTCCTTCGAGACGCCGATGCTGTGGGCGCTGGGCTTCCTCGTGACGTTCCTGTTCGGCGGGCTGACCGGGGTGATCCTCGCGTCGCCGCCACTGGACTTCCACGTCACGGACTCGTACTTCGTGGTGGCGCACTTCCACTACGTCGTCTTCGGCACCGTGGTCTTCGCCGTGTTCGGCGGGTTCGCCTTCTGGTGGCCGAAGTTCACCGGGAAGATGCTGGACGAGCGGCTGGGGAAGATCCAGTTCTGGACGCTGTTCACCGGCTTCCACACGACGTTCCTGGTGCAGCACTGGCTGGGCGCGGAGGGGATGCCGCGCCGCTACGCCGACTACCTGGCGGCCGACGGGTTCACGGCGCTCAACACCGTGTCCTCCATCGGCGCGTTCCTCCTCGGCCTGTCGACGCTGCCGTTCCTCTACAACGTCTGGAAGACGGCGCGCTACGGCGAGAAGGTCGACACCGACGACCCCTGGGGCTACGGCCGCTCCCTGGAGTGGGCGACGTCCTGCCCCCCGCCGCGGCACAACTTCGTGACCCTGCCGAGGATCCGCTCCGAGTCGCCGGCGTTCGATCTGCACCATCCCGCCTACGCGGCACAGGCCCCCCAGCCGGAGCCGAGGGGCCATCAGGCGCGGGACTGACCGCCGGTCAGAAGGCCAGGTGCATTCCGGGGACGATGAGATCCGGGTCGTCGCCGATGACGGCCCTGTTCGCCTCGTACAGGTGGTGCCAGCCGATGCCGTGCCGTGCGGCGATCATGGACAGGGTGTCGCCCGTGCGGACGGTGTAGCCGCCGCTGTTCCGCGCGGAGCGGCCCGGTGTCTTGGCGGTCTTCGGGGTGACCGGGGTCTTCCAGGTCCTGGACGGGGCCGACTTCTTCGTCGTGCTGCCCTTGTCGAGGCTCACCTGCGAGGGGGCGGAGCCCATCGCGCCCGCGCGGCCGGAGCAGACCGGCCAGGCGCCCCAGCCCTGGGCCTGCTGGACCCGCGTCGCGACGGCGATCTGCGCGCCCCTGGAGGCCCGGTCGGCCGTCGAGGCGTAGGCGCCGCCGCCGTACGCGCGCCAGGTGTGGGCGGAGAACTGGAGTCCTCCGTAGTAGCCGTTGCCGGTGTTGATGTGCCAGTTGCCGCCGCTCTCGCACTGGGCGATGCGGTCCCACACCCCGTTGTCCGCGGCGTCGGCCTGGCCGGTCGCGGCCAGCAGCCCCAGCGGGGCCAGCAGCGCGGCGCCGGCGAGCAGGGCCGCCGGGCGTCCCCTGCGCGCGCTGTCGTCACGGGTGGTGGTACGGCTGGTATCGGCACACTCGGACATATGACTCCCTCTCCAACAACCCGGATTCCCCCAGGGCGGAGCGCGCCTCGCCGCGCACGAACGCGGTTCCTCGCGCCCGCCCCGTCCGTGCCCCCGGTGCCGGCGATGACGACTGCCGGTGCCGGGTGACGGACGAACCCGAGCGGTGCTCGTTGCACACGGCGGAGGAATGTAGGGAACCTGTGTGCCGGACATCAACCATCTGATCGTCGTGCCAGGCCAGTTGACGGTTACCACCGGTATCGGCAATTTTCGGCCACCCACTACATGCGTCGATTTACTGATTTTTCGACCATGCTGGACGGCATGCTGTGACCCACTTCACTCGTTCAAGTAGCTTGCCACCGCACGGAGTTGACTGTGCGTGCATTATTCCGTACCCAGTGTGATCGCTCGGGACGGTTGATTCGAACCGGTGCTCCGCCATGCGTGACTCCCACCACAGGACGCCCGTTGTCTTCTTCATGAGCCCGGAACCCTGGGGCTCATCGGCCGGGAGCCACCCGACCGGTCCAGCACGCATCCCAAGGGAGCCACCCGTGCCGCGCATGCTCGACGTCAGCGACGCCGTACGCGCCGAGATCGGCGACGAAGAAGCCGACCGGCTGCTCGCCGGAGAGAACGCCCCGGGCAGTTACGACTGCACGTCCTGCCGCACACCGGGCGACTCCGAGCAGGAGCGCACCAGCACCGTCCTCTTCGTGGGCGAGGAGACCGCGGTCCTCGCCTTCGCCCACGCGAGCTGCCTGCCCTCGCAGGTCGTCCAGGTCACCGAGGAGCAGTTGCAGGGGGCCGTCCGCTCCATCGGCGCACAGGCGCAGGACGGCGAGCCGCCGCGGCCCGTGCCCGAGCAGGCGGTGCTCGGCGTGACCAGCGGACTCGTCCTGATCGAGGGCGAGTTGCACCCCGCGCTGGTGGTCGAGCCCACCTCGCCCATCGTGCGTCCCGGCACCATCGGGCCCGGCGACGACTTCCTGCCCCTCCTCGTCGAACAGGGCTTCATGCCGGTGACCGAACTGGCCGCGGTCCCGCCGGTGCTGCACGGCTGGTCGGTGCTGCTGGCGGTGGGCCAGTTGCACGCCGTCCTCCAGCCGGGCCCGTCCGGCGGCCACCCCGTCGCCTGGTGGCAGGCCCACCAGCCGCTCCAGGTGACCGACGGCTGGCGGGCCGCGGCCAACAAGCACCAGCAGGTGCTGATGTTCGCCGCGCCGGTGGGTTCCATCGGCCGCCAGCCGCGCGAGGACCTGCTGCGGGACTCTCTCGACAAGGCCGCGGCGGGCGGCCGGCTGGTGGCGGCGGCGCTTCCCCTCGCCGGTACCTGAGCCCGGCGTCCGGGGGGCAGCGGCTAAAGGAAGGTTGCGAAACCGCATCTCTTCCCGCGCGCTGTCGTTTGGACATACGTGCACGCATACGACACTTCGCCCCGACGGTCCTCGTTCTCCTCCGTTCCGTCCGCCCGGACGGGGCACGAAGGGGCGGGTGGTGCCTCGGCCACGCCGATCTTCGACATGCTCGCCGCGGAGTGGGTCAAGGCCTTTCGCACCCTGCCGGGCGACCGCAGCGGCGAGGAGGGGATGAGGTTCGTCCCCTTCGGCCTGCCGGACCGCACCGGGTGGTCGTACGGCGGTCACCGGGCGGGCTCGTTCAGCAGCTCGTACAGCGCCTACAGCGCCGGGGCCTACAGCGCCCGCCAGCAGTCGCAGTGGCAGCGCGTCGGCACCCTCGGGCGACCGCAGCAGGACACCGGGATGCACCACGTGCCCGCCGCGCTGCCCCCCGGACCGCGCCGCGGGGCGTGACACCCGCGCAGAAAGGGCGGCCCCTGCCGGACAGGGGCCGCCCTTCGCGTCGTACCGACGCCGAGGCGCGTCGCGGCGCGGCTACTTCTTCTTCGTGCCGCGCTTCTCGCGCACCCGCACCGAGATGTGGATCGGAGTGCCCTCGAAGCCGAACTCCTCGCGCAGCCGGCGCTCGATGAAGCGCCGGTAGCCCGCCTCGATGAAGCCGGAGGCGAAGAGGACGAAGCGCGGCGGCTTGGTGCCGGCCTGGGTGCCGAAGAGGATGCGGGGCTGCTTGCCGCCCCGGACCGGGTGCGGGTGGGCCGCGACCAGCTCGCCGAGGAAGGCGTTGAGCCGGCCGGTGGGGACACGGGTCTCCCAGCCGGCGAGGGCGGTCTCGATGGCCGGGACCAGCTTCTCCATGTGGCGGCCGGTGCGCGCCGACACGTTCACCCGCGGCGCCCAGGCGACCTGGGCCAGCTCGGTCTCGATCTCCCGCTCCAGGTAGTAGCGGCGCTCCTCGTCCAGCGTGTCCCACTTGTTGTAGGCGATGACCAGCGCACGGCCCGCCTCCACGGCCATGGTGACGATCCGCTGGTCCTGCACCGAGATGTTCTCCGAGGCGTCGATCAGGACGACCGCGACCTCGGCCTTCTCCACCGCGGCGGCGGTGCGCAGCGAGGCGTAGTAGTCGGCGCCCTGCTGGAGGTGGACGCGCTTGCGGATGCCCGCGGTGTCCACGAACTTCCAGGTCACGCCGCCGAGTTCGATCAGCTCGTCGACCGGGTCGCGGGTGGTGCCCGCCATCTCGTTGACGACGACGCGCTCCTCGCCGGCGACCTTGTTCAGCAGGGAGGACTTGCCGACGTTCGGGCGGCCGATGAGAGCGATGCGGCGGGGGCCGCCGATGGCGGTGCCGAAGGACTGCGCGGGCGCCTCGGGCAGCGCCTCCAGGACGGCGTCCAGCATGTCGCCGGTGCCGCGGCCGTGCAGCGCGGAGACGGGGTGCGGCTCGCCGAGGCCCAGGCTCCACAGGTACGAGGCGTCGGCCTCGCCACTCGGGCCGTCGACCTTGTTGGCGCACAGCACCACCGGCTTGCCGGCCTTGCGCAGCAGTCGTACGACCGCCTCGTCGGTGTCGGTGGCGCCGACCTTGGCGTCGACCACGAAGACCACCGCGTCGGCGGCCTCGATCGCGTACTCGGCCTGGGCGGCCACGGAGGCGTCGATGCCGAGGACGTCCTGCTCCCAGCCGCCGGTGTCGACCACCTTGAAGCGGCGGCCCGCCCACTCGGCCTCGTAGGTGACACGGTCGCGGGTGACGCCGGGCTTGTCCTCGACGACCGCCTCGCGGCGGCCGATGATCCGGTTGACCAGGGTCGACTTGCCGACATTGGGGCGGCCGACGACGGCGAGCACGGGCAGCGGACCGTGGCCCGCCGCCTCGATGGCGCCCTCGACGTCCTCGACGTCGAAGCCCTCTTCCGCGGCGAGCTCCATGAACTGCGCGTACTCGGCGTCGCCGAGAGCCCCGTGCTCGTACTCGTGCTCGGCCGAGCCGTCGGGCTGGATGTCGTCGTTCATGAAGTCCGTACCTCGTTGTTCATCGTGGTGATCGGTGGAACAGGCCCTGGCGGGCTCATCCCTCGGTGGGCTGATCCACTACTCAAGTGTCGCCTAGCGCCCGGTCAGGCGCCTGGCGTTTTCCAGGTGGGCGGTGAGCTGCTTCTGGATGCGCTCGGTCGCCTCGTCCAGCGCTCTGCGCGTACGCCGCCCGCTGGCGTCGCCCGCGTCGAACGGGTCGCCGAAGACGACGTCCACGCGCGAGCGCACCGGGGGCAGCGCCTTTATCAACCGTCCCGGCCGGTCCGAGCTTCCCATGACGGCGACCGGCACGATGGGCGCCCCGCTGCGGACCGCGAAGTAGGCGAGGCCCGCGCGCAGCGAGGCGAAGTCGCCGTCGCCGCGGGTGCCCTCCGGGAAGATGCCGAGCACTCCCCCGGCCGTAAGGAGGTCGAGGGCGCGGGTGATGGCGGTGCGGTCGGCGGCGGTGCGGTCCACCGGCAGCTGGCCGATGCCGGTCAGGAAGGCGCCCAGCGGGCCGACGAACGCCTCCTTCTTGATCAGGAAGTGTGCCGGGCGGGGGGACACGCCCATGACCATGGGTCCGTCGATGTTGTGGGAGTGGTTGACGGCGAGGATCACCGGGCCGCTCGCGGGCACCTTCCAGGCGCCGAGCACGCGCGGCTTCCACAGCCCGTACATCAGGCCGACGCCGATGCGCCGGCCGACCTCGGCGCCCCGCTCGGAGGGCAGGTCCGCGTCCCGTCTCGCGGAGGGCAGGCTCACTTGGCCGCCCGCTTCTCCTCGACCAGGGTGACGACGCACTCGATGACCTGGGCGAGGGTGAGCTCGGTGGTGTCCACCTCGACCGCGTCGCCGGCCTTGGCGAGCGGGGAGGTCTTGCGGCTGGAGTCGGCGGCGTCCCGCTTGATCAGCGCCTCGCGGGTGGCGTGCAGGTCGGCGCCCTTCAGCTCGCCGCTGCGGCGGGCGGCGCGGGCCTCCGGGGAGGCGGTGAGGAAGACCTTGAGGTCGGCGTCCGGCAGCACCGTCGTACCGATGTCCCGGCCCTCGACGACGATGCCCCGCGCGGCACCGGCGGCCAGCGAGCGCTGCAGTTCGGTGATCCGGGTGCGCACCTCGGGCACCGCGCTGACCGCGCTGACCTTGGAGGTGACCTCCGGGGTGCGGATCGGGGCGGACACGTCCACGCCGTCGACCGTGATGGTGGGGGCCGCCGGGTCGGTGCCGGAGACGATCTCGGGCTTGCCCGCGACGGCGGCGATGGCGGTCGGGTCCGTCAGGTCGATGCCGTGGTGCACCATCCACCAGGTGATCGCCCGGTACTGGGCGCCGGTGTCCAGGTAGCTCAGACCGAGCTGCGCGGCCACGGCCTTCGACGTGCTCGACTTGCCCGTGCCGGAGGGACCGTCGATCGCGACGATCACGGGCTTGGCGGTCGGGGCGGCGCCGTTTTCCACGGGGGGACACCTTCCTGGTGCGGTGTGCGGGCGGGGGCGGGGAGCGAGAGCGCCCCGCACAAGGTTACTGGGTGTGGGTCACTCGTCCGGACGCATATCACCGCCCGGCCCCCGCCCCGCCCGCGCCGGGCTACTGCCGCAGCGCCCAGCCCCGCTCGCGCAGCGCGCTGGTGAGCGCCGGCACGGCCCCCGGTTCGACCATGAGCTGCACCAGACCGGCCTGCTGTCCGGTGGCGTGCTCGATGCGCACGTCCTCGATGTTGACCCCGGCGCGGCCCGCGTCGGCGAAGATGCGCGCGAGCTGGCCGGGCTGGTCGTCGATGAGCACGACGACGGTCTCGTAGGCCCGCGGCGCGCTGCCGTGCTTGCCGGGCACCCGCACCTGGCCCGCGTTGCCGCGGCGCAGCATGGCCTCGATGCCGGTGCTGCCGGCGCGGCGCTTGTCCTCGTCGGAGGACTGGAGGGCGCGCAGGGCGCCCACGGTCTCGTCCAGGTCGGCGGCGACGTCGGCGAGCAGGTCGGCGACCGGGCCCGGATTGGCGGAGAGGATGTCGATCCACATGCGCGGGTCGGAGGCGGCGATCCGGGTCACGTCCCGGACGCCCTGTCCGCACAGTCGTACGGCGGCCTCGTCGGCGTGTTCCAGGCGGGCGGCGACCATGCTGGAGACGAGGTGGGGCATGTGGGAGACGAGGGCGACGGCGCGGTCGTGGGCGTCGGCGTCCATCACGACGGGCACGGCACGGCAGTGCGAGACCAGTTCCAGGGCGAGGTTGAGGACCTCGGTGTCGGTGTCGCGGGTGGGGGTGAGCACCCAGGGCCGGCCCTCGAAGAGGTCGCCGGTGGCGGCCAGCGGGCCCGACTTCTCCCGGCCGGACATCGGATGGGTGCCGAGGTAGGCGGTGAGGTCCAGGCCGAGCGCCTCCAGCTCCCGGCGCGGGCCGCCCTTGACGCTGGCCACGTCCAGGTAGCCGCGGGCCAGGTTCCGGCGCATGGCGTCGGCGAGGACCCGGGCCACGTGGGCGGGCGGGGCGGCGACGATCGCCACGTCCACCGGGCCCTCGGGGGCCGCGTCGGTGCCGGCGCCGAGCGCGGCGGCGGTACGGGCCTGTTCCGGGTCGTGGTCGGCGAGGTGCACGGTGACGCCGCGCTGGGTCAGGGCCAGGGCGGCGGAGGTGCCGATCAGGCCGGTGCCGATGACGAGTGCGGTCCTCACTGGGCGATGTCCTTGCGCAGGGCGGCCGCGGCGCCGAGGTAGACATGGGCGATGTCGGCGCGCGGGCGGTCCGACTCGACGTGGGCGAGGATCCGGACGACGCGGGGCATGGCGCCGGCGATGTCCAGTTCCTGGGCGCAGATCAGGGGCACGTCCACGATGCCGAGCTTGCGGGCGGCGGCCGCCGGGAAGTCGCTGTGCAGATCCGGGGTAGCGGTGAACCAGATGCTGATCAGGTCGTCCGCGGTCAGTCCGTTCCGCTCCAGGACGGCGGTGAGCAGGGCTCCGACCTGTTCGTCCATGTGTCCGGCCTCGTCCCGCTCCAGTTGGACGGCCCCCCGGACCGCTCGTACCGCCACGGCGCTGCTCCTCGCTCACAGGTGCTGACAGATGCCGACAGGTGTTGTCGTGCTCGCCCGTCCAGCGTAGTCAGCCCGCGTGGGCACGGCGCGCCCGCCCGATCACTGAGACGATACGAACGGTCCGGTTCCTCACGGATCTCCACTTTTCTTCCAGTCATCGGCAATCAGGCGACATGTGTACGGAGTGGTGACATGACCCAGGGCGCGACGCGGCGCATGGTGATCGCGACGGGCGCGGCGGCGCTCGCGACCGGCTGCGGCGGCAACAGCGGTGGCGACACGAGTGCCGCGGCCGACAGCACGGACAGTCCCTCGCCGACGGGCCCGACGAGGCCCGCGGCCACGGCGTCCCCGACCGGCGCGGACAAGTCCCCGGCGGCCGGCGGGAAGAAGCTGGCGAGCACGAGCGAGATCCCCGAGGGCGGGGGCAAGGTCTTCGACGCGCAGAAGGTCGTGGTCACGCAGCCGGCGAAGGGGCAGTTCAAGGCCTTCTCGGCGGTCTGCACGCACATGGGCTGCACGGTGAGCCGGGTGCAGGGCGGCACCATCGACTGCCCGTGCCACGGCAGCCGGTTCAAGATCGAGGACGGTTCGGTGGCCGACGGCCCCGCGACCAAGCCGCTGGCGGAGCGGTCGATCAAGGTCGACGGAGACTCGATCCAGCTCGGCTGAGGGGCCGCGTAGGCTCCGGGCATGCAGCCCGAGGACCTGGTACGCGACCACACGATCTACGCCTGTGTCATGGGGTCGCGGGCCTTCGGCCTGGCCACGGACGCGAGCGACACCGACCGGCGGGGCGTGTACCTCGCGCCCACCGCCCTGTTCTGGCGGTTCGAGAAGCCGCCGACGCATGTCGAGGGGCCGGGCGAGGAGCAGTTCTCCTGGGAGCTGGAGCGGTTCTGCGAGCTGGCGCTGCGCGGCAACCCGAACATCCTGGAGTGCCTGCACTCCCCGCTGGTCGAGCGGTTGGACGACACCGGCCGCGAACTGCTGTCCCTGCGCGGGGCGTTCCTGTCCGTGCGGGCGTACGACACCTTCACCCGCTACGCCCTCGGCCAGCGCAGGAAACTGGACGCCGACGTGCGCACGACGGGCGCCCCGCGCTGGAAGCACGCCATGCACCTGCTGCGGCTGCTGATGAGCTGCCGCGACCTGCTGCGTACCGGCGAGCTCCATCTCGACGTGGGCGTCCAGCGGGAGCCGCTGCTGGCGGTGAAGCGGGGCGAGGTGTCCTGGCCGGACGTCGAGTCCCGGATGACCCGCCTGGCCACCGAGGCGGAAGCCGCCCTGTGCCGGACCCCGTTGCCCCCGGAACCGGACCGTGCCCGCGTGGCCGACTTCCTGTTCCGCGCCCGCCGGGACTCCGCTCCGGGGCCGGTGCGGCCAGACTGAGGCCGCGGCCTCCGGGGTCCCCGGCCGAGTCCCCCGAGGGAAGCCGTACAGCTGGGCTTACGCGTCCCAGAGCGTGCCGAGCGCCAGTAGCTCGTCCCGGTACTCGATGCGCTCCGCCCAGTCCGCGGGCCAGGCGTCCGCGCCGAGCCACGCGCCCGCGAAGGCGCCGGTCAGGCATGCGATGGAGTCGGAGTCCCCGGCGGTGCAGGCGGCCCGGCGCAGGGCGGTCAGCGGCTCGTCGGGAAAGAGCAGGAAGCACAGCAGCCCGGTGGCGAGCGCCTCCTCGGCGACCCAGCCCTCGCCGGTGGCCAGGCACGGATCGTCCTGCGGGGAGTGGGTGCGGACGGCCTCCTGGAGCCGGTCCAGGATCGCCAGGCACTCGTCCCAGCCGCGTGCGGCGAAGTGCTCGGGCGTGGGGTCCTGGGCGCGGGTCCACAGATCGCCGAGCCAGGTCTCGTCGTACCGGGTGCGGTGCGCGAGGGCGTAGCCGCGCAACTCGCCGACAAGCGCGCCCGGCTCGGTGCCCCGCGCGAGCAAGTGGGCCGCGCGGGCGGTGAGATCGGAGGCGGCCAGCGCGGTGGGGTGGCCGTGGGTGAGCCCGGACTGCAACTGGGCCGCACCGGAGCGCTGTTCGTCGCTCAGGCCGGGCGCGAGTCCGATCGGCGCGACGCGCATGTTGGCCCCGCAGCCCTTGGAGCCGATCCGGCCGGCGTCCTGCCAGCCCCGGCCGGCCTCCAGCAGCCCGCAGGCGGCCAGGCAGGTCTGGCCGGGCGCCCGGTTGTTGTCCGGCGAGCGGTACCACTCCACGAACTCCTCGCGCACCGGCCGCTCCAGCCGCTCGGGCGCGAGGGGACCGCACTCCATGGCGGTGCGCAGACCCCGGCCGAGGGCGAGGGTCATCTGGGTGTCGTCGGAGACACGGGCGCGCCGCGGCAGCGGCATCTCCCGCCAGGGTCCGAACATCGACTCGATCAGCTCGACGGTCTTGAACTCGGTCGGGTAACCGAGCGCGTCCCCCAGGGCGAGGCCGAGGAGCGAACCGGTGGCGGGCCGCTTGGACATGGAAGATCATCCCCCTTTATCGTCACGATGACTATAAAGGGGGACGGTGATCGGCGCAAGACGCGTCCGGAGGGCCGCCGGGGCCCGGTTCCTACAGGTCGACTTCCTTCATCAGCATGCCGACCTCGGTGTTCGACAGCCGGCGCAGCCAGCCGGACTTCTGGTCGCCGAGGGTGATCGGGCCGAACGCGGTGCGCACCAGCTTGTCGACCGGGAAGCCGGCCTCCGCGAGCATGCGCCGCACGATGTGCTTGCGGCCCTCGTGCAGGGTCACCTCGACCAGGTAGTTCTTGCCGGTCTGCTCCACTACCCGGAAGTGGTCCGCGCGCGCGTACCCGTCCTCCAGCTGGATGCCGTCCTTCAGGCGCTTGCCGAGGTCGCGCGGGATCGGGCCGACGATGTGCGCGAGGTACGTCTTCTGCACGCCGTACTTGGGGTGGGTGAGGCGGTGCGCCAGCTCACCGTGGTTGGTGAGCAGGATGACGCCCTCGGTCTCGGTGTCCAGCCGGCCGACGTGGAACAGCCGCGTCTCCCGGTTGGTGACGTAGTCGCCGAGGCACTGGCGCCCCTCCGGGTCCTCCATGGTGGAGACCACACCGGCGGGCTTGTTCAGCGAGAAGAACTGGTACGACTGGGTCGCCACGGTCAGGCCGTCGACCTTGACCTCGTCCTTCTCCGGGTCGACCCGCTTGCCCTGCTCGGTGACGATCTCGCCGTTGACCTCGACACGGCACTGCTCGATCAGTTCCTCGCAGGCGCGCCGGGAGCCGTAGCCCGCGCGCGCGAGCACCTTCTGCAGGCGCTCGCCCTCCTGCTCGGCGCCCGGAAAGGTCTTGGGCAGCTTGATGTCCTTCTTGCCCGCGTACCGGTCCCGGTTGCGCTCCTCGACCCGCGTCTCGTACTCACGCGAGCGCGCGGGCTGCGTACGGCCGCCCTGCTGGGGCCGCCGCGGGCTGCCCTTGGCGCCGCCGCGCGCCGCGCCGCCGCGCCCGGACTTGGGGCCGTCCTGGGTGGCGCCGGGGCCCACGTCGTAGCGGCGCTCCTCGGGGCGGGGCTTGCTGGGACGCCCCTGCCCCTGCCGCTCGTCCCGGTTGTTGCCGGCGCCGCGGTAGTTACCGCGCCCGCCACTCTTGCCGCTGCCGCTGCTTCGCATCAAAGTTCCGTCTTAGTCGTCTGCGTCCTCTGCACCCGGCGCGTCGGGCGCGTCCGGGTCGAACGACGGGACTCCCTCCTGGGTCTCGGCCTCGATCGCCTCCACCTCCGGGAGGAAGGGCGCGAGTTCCGGAAGCTCGTCCAGGCCGCGCAGGCCCATCCGCTCCAGGAAGTAGTTCGTCGTCCTGTACAGGATCGCACCTGTTTCGGGTTCCGCGCCCGCCTCCTCGACCAGACCGCGCTGGAGCAGGGTGCGCATCACACCGTCGCAGTTCACTCCGCGAACGGCGGAGACCCGGCTGCGGCTGACCGGCTGGCGGTAGGCGACCACGGCGAGGGTCTCCAGCGCGGCCTGGGTGAGCCGGGCGGTCTGGCCGTCCAGGACGAGCCGCTCCACGGCGGGCGCGTAGGCGGCACGGGTGTAGAAGCGCCAGCCGCCCGCGACCTGGCGCAGCTCGAAGCCGCGGCCCTGCACGGTGTATTCGTCGGCCAGCGCGCGCAGCGCCTCCGCGATCTGCCTGCGGGGCCGTTCCAGGATTCTGGCGAGGTGCTCCTCGGTCGCGGGCTCGTCCACGACCATGAGGACGGCCTCCAGGGCGGGCCGCAGCTCCAGCTCCGCGACGTCGCCCGGTTCCGCCGGGGCCTCGGTGGTCTCGCTCACGGCTTCCTCTCCTCCTCGGGCTCGGGCGGCCGGTCGAACTCGTCGGTGACCACCGGGGCCGCCGGCCCGTCCCCGCCGGTCCAGCGCACCAGCAGTTCCCCGAGGGCGGCCTCCTGCTCCAGGGCGACCGCCTTCTCCCGGTACAGCTCCAGGAGGGCCAGGAAGCGGGCCACGACGGTGAGCGTGTCGTCGGTGTCCGCCACGAGCGCCCGGAAGCTGGCCTCGCCCAGCTCCCGCAGCCGCGTGACCACGATCCCCGCCTGCTCCTGCACGCTGACCAGCGGGGCGTGGATGTGGTCGACGTACACCTGCGGCCTGGGTCTGGGCTGCATGGCCTTCACGGCGAGCTTCGCGAAGCCCTCGGGCCCGATGCTGATCACGACCTCGGGCAGCAGCTCGGCGTGCTCGGGTTCGAGGCCGACGGTACGGGGGTAGCGGCGGGCTTCCTCGTCGACACGGGCGTTGAAGATGTCGGCGATCCGCTTGTAGGCCCGGTACTGGAGCAGCCGTGCGAACAGCAGGTCCCGCGCTTCGAGGAGCGCCAGGTCGCCCTCGTCCTCCACGTCGGCGGCGGGCAGCAGCCGGGCCGCCTTCAGGTCGAGCAGGGTGGCGGCCACGACGAGGAACTCGGTGGTCTGGTCCAGGTCCCAGTCCGGTCCCATCGCGCGGATGTGCGCCATGAACTCGTCGGTGACCTTGGAGAGCGCGACCTCGGTCACGTCCAGCTTGTGCTTGGAGATCAGCTGGAGCAGCAGATCGAAGGGCCCCTCGAAATTGGCGAGCCGGACCTTGAAGACACCGCCGGGGTTCTCGTCGGATCCGGGGGCGGCCTCCCCGGCCTCGGGTGCGGGCGCCTCTTCCGGGACGACGGCCTCGGGTGCGGGCGCCTCTTCCGGGACGACGGCCTCGGGCGTCTCTTCGAGGACCGGTGCCCCCGGCCCCCGCCCGAGCGCACGCCGACGGCCGGCACCGGTGCCGGGACGGAGCGCGTCGTTCGAGGTCATCGCCCCGCAGGCTACCCCTAACGCCCCCGCAGCCGGCGTACGAGGATGCTCGCGTCCCCGCGGGACTCCAGGTCCGCCAGCACGACGGCCACCGCCTCCCGCACGATCCGCCCGCGGTCCACCGCGAGCCCGTGCTCGCCGCGGAGCACCAGACGCGCGTGCTCCAGGTCCATCAGCTCCTCGGCGGAGACGTACACGGTGATCTTCTCGTCGTGCCGCTCGCGCCCGCTGGGCCGCCGGTTCGCCGCCCGGCCCCGCTTGCGCGGCTGGGCGGCGGACTCCTCCGGCGCGGGCCCCCGGCGCCGGGTGCGGGACTCGGCGTCGGCCGGCTCCGCCTCCGCCGCCACGTGCTCCGCGCCCTCGCCGTCCCCGCTCTGCACGGGGACGGCCTGCGGCGCGTCCTCGGCGGCGGCCACGTCGTCGCTGTCCTGCGCGGGTGCCGGCACCCGCGCCTCGGCGCCCGCGGCGCGCCGGGGGCTCGACGGCTGGAGCGCCATCCCCCCTGTCGTACGGAAGAGTTCGTCGGCCCCCGGCAGACTCACTCGGCGTGACACCGGGCGAGCACCTCCCTGGCGAGCTGGCGGTAGGCGGCGGCACCGACGGAGTTGGAGGCGTACGTGGTGATCGGCTCGCCGGCGACCGTGGTCTCCGGGAAGCGGACCGTACGCCCGATGACCGTGTGGTACACGTGGTCGTCGAACGCCTCCACCACGCGGGCCAGCACCTCGCGGCTGTGCACCGTGCGCGAGTCGTACATGGTGGCGAGGATGCCGTCCAGCTCCAGCTCGGGGTTGAGCCGTTCCTGGACCTTCTCGATGGTCTCGGTCAGCAGGGCGACACCGCGCAGCGCGAAGAATTCGCACTCCAGCGGGACGATCACCTTGTGCGCGGCGGTCAGCGCGTTCACCGTGAGCAGGCCCAGCGAGGGCTGGCAGTCGATCACGATGTAGTCGTAGTCGGGCAGCAGCGGCTTGAGCGCCCGCTGGAGCGTGGACTCGCGCGCGACCTCGGAGACCAGCTGGACCTCGGCGGCCGACAGGTCGATGTTGGAGGGCAGCAGGTCCATGTTGGGGACCGCGGTCTTCAGCAGGACCTCGTCGGCGGACATGCCCCGCTCCATGAGCAGGTTGTAGACCGTGAGGTCGAGTTCCATGGGGTTGACGCCCAGACCCACCGACAGCGCGCCCTGCGGGTCGAAGTCCACGAGCAGCACGCGCCGGCCGTACTCCGCGAGCGCGGCACCCAGGTTGATGGTCGACGTGGTCTTGCCGACGCCGCCCTTCTGGTTGCACATCGCGATGATCTTCGCGGGGCCGTGGTCGGTCAGCGGGCCCGGAATCGGGAAGTACGGCAGCGGGCGACCGGTGGGACCGATGCGCTCGCGGCGCTGGCGGGCCGCGTCGGGCGCGAGCGTGGCCGCGTACTCGGGATCGGGCTCGTACTCGGCGTCGGGGTCGTAGAAGTGCCCCTCGGGCAGTTCGTCGTAGTCGGCGAGTTGGTTGTGGGGCGCGCCACTTCCGTCGCCGGCCATGGCGTTCACGTGATGGCCATCCATGCTCTGGTGTGCTGTCCGGGGCATCTGGGTTCCCGGACTCTGGTGGGCTGCGAAGGTGCGCACAGCTACGGAGCCGACAGCCTCGAATCCCGCGGGCCCCTGGCCCCCTGCGGGCATTCCTGGTTGACCACCTCCGGGAGAAAATGTCGACTCATTCACAAGTCGTCTTACCTCCTTGGTGACCAGGAAACTTCTAGACAAGGTCAGCGTGGCACCATGCCGACGGTTGGCGACTCTATGGCGTGTCGGCGGTCCGCAGCAACACAATCCGCCGGACCCGGCAGGATGTGTCGGCAATGAAACATGTCGCTGTCAAGGGCGTACGGCCGTCGCACAGCAGGTTTCACCGGGGTGCGAATCGGTTGAACGGTTACGTTCGAGGCGAGTTGACCGAGCGTCGCAAAGTGACCATACACACATCCGGCCGGACCTTGTCGGGCAAGGTCCGGCCGGGCGTGGGCGGTTGACGAGACGTGTTGACGAATCGCCTTTTACGGCGGGGCGACTCGGTGGCTCACCTGGTCGGGAGGTCAGCCGAGCAGCGAGGCCAGCTCGACGTGCTCCAGGCCGTGGGCCTCGGCGACCTCCTTGTAAACGACCTTGCCGTCATGGGTGTTGAGACCCTTGGCCAGCGCGGCGTCGCGGCGCAGCGCCTCGACCCAGCCGTTGTTGGCGAGGGAGACGATGTACGGCAGCGTCGCGTTGGTGAGCGCGTTGGTGGAGGTGTTGGGCACACCGCCCGGCATGTTGGCGACGCAGTAGAAGACCGAGTTGTGGACCTCGAAGGTCGGCTCGGCGTGCGTGGTGGGACGGGAGTCCTCGAAGCAGCCGCCCTGGTCGATCGCGATGTCGACAAGGACACTTCCGGGCTTCATGCGGGCGACCAGCTCGTTGGTGACGAGCTTGGGGGCCTTGGCGCCCGGAATCAGCACCGCGCCGATGACCAGGTCGGCGTCCAGGACGGCCTTCTCCAGCTCGAAGGCGTTGGACATGATGGCCTTGACCTTCGTACCGAAGATCTTGTCGGCCTCGCGCAGCTTGTTGATGTCGCGGTCCAGCAGGGTCACGTCGAAGCCCATGCCGACGGCGACCTGGGTGGCGTTCCAGCCGGAGACGCCGCCGCCGATGACCACGGCCTTGGCCGGGGTCACGCCCGGCACGCCGCCGGGCAGCACACCGCGGCCGCCGTGGGCGCGCATCAGGTGGTAGGCGCCGACCTGCGGGGCGAGGCGGCCCGCGACCTCGGACATCGGGGCGAGCAGCGGGAGCGCGCGGTTCGGCAGCTCGACCGTCTCGTAGGCGATGGCGGTGGTGCCGGACTCGATCAGGGCGTCCGTGCACTCCTTGGAGGCGGCCAGGTGCAGGTACGTGAAGAGGATCTGGTCCTTGCGGAGGCGGTGGTACTCCTCCGCGATCGGCTCCTTGACCTTGAGCAGCAGGTCGGCGGCGGCCCACACCTCGTCGGCGGTGTCCAGGATCTGGCCACCGGCGGCCACGTACTCGGCGTCCGTGATCGAGGAGCCGAGGCCGGCGCCCCGCTCGATGACGACCTGGTGGCCATTGCGCACCAGCTCGTGCACGCCGGCGGGGGTGATGGCCACCCGGAACTCGTTGTTCTTGACCTCGCGGGGGATGCCGACCTTCACGTCGATCACGGTCCTTGGCTCAGAGGGTTTGGGGGGTGCATTACGGATGTACCCAGACATGCCCAGGCATACCGGGAGACACCGCAGGAACATGCGGCAGAGCCAGTTTAATGAAGGTGTTCCGCCTGTCTAGCCTTTCATTGCATCAATCTTCTTTGGATGCACTACGGATTTCGCAGGCGTTCGCGTCCTGTTTCGGGCCTGTGGCCTGGTGGGACGGCTGCTGCGGGGCCTCCTCGCCCAGGAGACGCCCGGCGGTGGCGCGGTGCAACCGGGCCGCCGTCGGGTCGCCGAGGCGCTCCAGGGTGTCCGCGAGCCGCAGCTGCAACGCGGCCTGGAGCCGGCCGTCGTCCGCGCGCCGCGCCCACTCCACCGCCTCCTGGCAGGTGCGCAGCGACTCCTGGGGGCGGCCCGCGTACTCCTGCACCCGAGCCGTCTCGCTCAACGCCCTTGCCAGCGCGGCCACATCGCCGCCCTTGCGGTAGGCCGCGCAGGCCGCCCGCCAGTTGCGCAGCGCCTCGCCGTAGCGGCCCGCGTAGGTATGGGCGGTGGCGATCCGGCCGTAGAGCCGCGCGGCCTCCGGGCGCTCGCCGCGGGCCAGCCGGTCGGCCAGCGCCCGCCCGAACCAGTCGGCGGCCCGGTCGTAGTCCCCCAGCTCCAGGTGGGCGCCGCCTACGGATTCCATCGCGCGGCCGGTCGCATACGGGTCGTTCGCCTCGCGGCCGGCGTCCAGCGCGGCCCGGTAGCGGGCCAGCGCACCGTGGGTGCGGCCGGTCTGGGCGTCCAGATCGCCCAGGTTCAGCAGGGCGGCGGCCCGCTCGCGGGGCAGTCCGCGCCGCTCGGCGACATCGAGGACGAGGCCGTGCACGCCGTACAGATCGGCGGCGGCCGCCTGGGTGCCGACATGTGCGGCCAGCGCCCTGACCAGCTGCGACAGCAGCCGCCTGGCCAGGGTGTCCAGCTCTCCGTCGGCCACCGCGAGCCGGGCGGAGGCCAGCAGCGCGGGCTTGCGCACGCGCAGCCAGTCGGCGGCCGCGCGGGGGTCGGCGAAGCGCAGCGGCCGGGGCAGGCCCTGGATCTTCTCGCGGGAGCGGTCGCTGTCCGTCTCGGTGATGGCCCGGCAGGAGTGCAGCAGCCGTACGGTCCGCTCCAGCATCCGGGCACGGGCCACCTGCAGCTCCCCCGGCCGCTCCCGCGCCTCGGCGAGGGAGCGCAGCAGCGGGTGCAGCCAGCCGGGGATGTCGTACTCGGCGAGCGGCGAGTCGACCGGGCGCAGCAGGCCGAGGGCGGCGAAGTCGTCCAGGGCGGCGCGGGCGGCCTCGACGGAGCAGCCGGCCAGAGCGGAGGCGGTGTGGTCGTCGACCGGTCCGGCCGGGGCGAGGCACAGCAGGCGCAGTATCCGGGCGGCCGGGCCGGGCAGGTCCTCGTGGACCAGCCGGAAGATCCGGGAGAGCGGGGTGGCGTCCGGCTCCTCGGCGCCGTCCTGCGCGGGGGTGTGCATCCGCTTGGCGAGGTCGGCGACGGACGCCTGGGGGCGGGCGGCGAGCCAGCCGCCGGCCAGCACGAGCGTGGCCGGGTGGCCCTGGCACGCCTCCACCAGGGACTCGGCGGAGCGCGGGTCCACGGTGATGCGGACCGAGCCGATGGAGCGGGTGAGCAGTTCGAGGGCGGACTTGGTGTCCAGGCCGCCCAGGGTGCAGGGGCGGACGTCCGAGATGCCGGTGAGCGGACCCTTGGAGACGGCCACCACCAGGCACTCGGGGGCGTCCGGGAGCAGGGCGTCGACCTGTTCGGCGCCGGCCGCGTCGTCCAGGAACAAGAGCGTTCGGCGGCCGGCGAGGGCGGTGCGCAGGGCCTCGGAGAGGTGCTCCTCGGCGGCGCCGGCCGGGGCGGGCACGCGCAGCGCGGCGAGCAGTTCGCGGGCGGCCCGCTCGACCGGTACGGGGGTGCCGTCGGGCTCGGCGAGCCGGGCGCGCAGCACCCCGTCGGGGTAACGGTGGGCGACCTGGCGGACGAGTTCGCCGGCGAGGGCCGTACGGCCGGAGCCGGGGCGGCCCGCGATCAGCAGCACCCGCGCCCGCGGGGGTTTGCGGCCGGCCAGGGTGTCCAGGCCCGCGCGCTCGATGTCGGCGCGCAGTTCCTTCAACTCCCGTGCGCGGCCCAGGAATCGGTCCGCGTCGGCCGAGGGCGCGGACAGCCGCGCACCGCCTGTGTCCACCGCCTGATCCGTCACGGGCCACACTCCCGTCCCACACCGCACGCGCAAGCCCGCCGGATCTTCCGGTACGGGCGTTCCAGAGCCTAGTTCACTCTCTGCGACGTTCTGTGCGGAGCACGACGGGGGTGGCGGGGACATCGCCCGATCGGATCAGGCGATGGTCACACCATTGCGGGCGGCGGCCCCGGCGCGCGGGATCAGGACGCGAAGGGACGGGCCGGCCACTCGGCGTCCGCCGGGCGCAGCGCGTCCAGGCCGTCCCCGGCACGCGCCGCCACCAGTGAGAGGACCCCGACGACCAGGCAGTTGTTGTGCACGTCACCGGCGAGGATCCGGCGCACCAGCTCGTCCACCGGCACCCGCGCGTGCTCCATGTCGGTCTCCTCGTGCTCCACCGCGAACCGCTCCCCCTCGGCCTCGGAGACCCCGCGGGCGAGGAAGATCCGTACCGCCTCGTCGCAGCCGCCGGGGGTGGTGTACACGTCGGTCAGCACCCGCCAGTCCTCGGCCTTGACGTGCGCCTCCTCGTACAGCTCGCGCTGGGCGGCGTGCAGCGGGTTCTCGCCGGGCACGTCGAGCAGTCCGGCCGGGATCTCCCACAGCCTGTGCCGCACCGGGTGGCGGTACTGGTTGATCAGCAGCACCCGGTCCTCGTCGTCCAGGGCGAGGACGGCGACCGAGCCGGGGTGGACCTGGTAGTCGCGGCGGACCACCGAGCCGTCGGGCATGACCACGTCGTCGGTGCGCACCGAGGTCTTGTTGCCGGTGAAGGGGGTGTCCGTCGCCCGGATCTCCCACTCCTCGGGGGTGTCCTTGATCGTCGTCATGCCCTGTCCTTCCCCAGTGTGCGCAGATGGCCGGGGCACGCTCCGTTCGGATGCGCGCGCCCCGGCCACCGTACAACCGCTGGACTACTCGGCGATCTTCCGCTCGACCGCCGCCTTCACCAGGCCGGCGAAGAGGGGGTGCGGGCGGGTCGGGCGCGAGCGCAGCTCCGGGTGCGCCTGGGTGGCGACCAGGTAGGGGTGCACATCGCGCGGGTACTCGACGTACTCCACGAGCTTGCCGTCCGGGGAGGTGCCGGAGAACTGGATGCCGGCCTTCTTCTCCAGCTCCGCGCGGTAGGCGTTGTTCACCTCGTAGCGGTGGCGGTGGCGCTCCTCGACGTACTCCTTGCCGTCGTACACCTCGCGGACGATGGAGCCCTCGGCCAGCTTGGCCGGGTACATGCCCAGGCGCATGGTGCCGCCCATGTCGCCCTCGCCGGCCACGATGTCCAGCTGCTCGGCCATGGTGGAGATGACCGGGTGGGCGGTGGCCGGGTCGAACTCGGTGGAGTTGGCGTCGGCGATCTCGGCGAGGTTGCGCGCGGCCTCGATCACGATGCACTGCAGGCCCAGGCAGAGGCCGAGCAGCGGGATCTTGTTCTCGCGGGCGTAGCGGATGGCGCCGACCTTGCCGAGCACGCCGCGGTCGCCGAAGCCGCCCGGAATGCAGATGCCGTCGACGCCGGCGAGCTGCGCCTTGGCGCCGGCCGGGGTCTTGCAGTCGTCCGAGGTGACCCACTTGATCTTGACGCGGGCGCGGTTGGCGAAGCCGCCGGCGCGCAGCGCCTCGGTGACCGACAGATAGGCGTCGGGCAGGTCGATGTACTTGCCGACCAGGGCGAGGGTGACCTCGTGGTCGGGGTTGTGGACGCGGTCCAGCAGGTCGTCCCAGGTCGTCCAGTCCACGTCCCGGAAGGGCAGGTCCAGCTTGCGCACCACATAGGCGTCCAGGCCCTCGGCGTGCACGACCTTCGGGATGTCGTAGATCGAACGGGCGTCCGGGCAGGCGACGACCGCGGCCTCGTCCACGTCGCACATCAGCGAGATCTTGCGCTTGATGGCGGTGGGGACCTCGCGGTCGCAGCGCAGCACGATGGCGTCCGGCTGGATACCGATGTTGCGCAGCGCGGCCACCGAGTGCTGGGTCGGCTTGGTCTTCAGCTCGCCGGAGGGGCCGATGTAGGGCAGCAGGGAGATGTGCACCACGAAGACGTTGTCCCGGCCCACCTCGTGGCGGACCTGGCGGACGGTCTCCAGGAAGGGCAGCGACTCGATGTCGCCGACGGTGCCGCCGACCTCGGTGATGACGACGTCCACCGCGTCGGTGGCCATGCGCCGGATGCGGTGCTTGATCTCGTTGGTGATGTGCGGGATGACCTGCACGGTGTCGCCCAGGTACTCGCCGCGGCGCTCCTTGGCGATCACCGTCGAGTAGACCTGGCCGGTGGTGACGTTGGCCGAGCCGTCGAGGTCGCGGTCGAGGAAGCGCTCGTAGTGGCCGATGTCCAGGTCGGTCTCGGCGCCGTCGTTGGTGACGAACACCTCACCGTGCTGGAAGGGGTTCATCGTGCCCGGATCGACGTTCAGGTACGGGTCGAGCTTCTGCATCACGACGCGCAGTCCGCGGGCCTTGAGCAGCATGCCCAGGCTGGAGGCGGTGAGGCCCTTGCCGAGCGAGGAGGCGACACCCCCGGTGACGAAGATGTGCTTGGTCGTCGAGGATTTGGGCGGCATGGCCAAGAGGGGGCTCCCGTGGTCGCTGGCTGTCGTGCGGTGCGGCTGTTCGTCCCGGATCGCTCCGAGGGTGCCGTCGCTGCGGTTCGGGGGTTTCGGGCCCACCGGTCCACGGGCTACCAGGGTATCAGCGCCCGGAGGGGATGGCTTCCGGCCACGCTCCGTCCATGGATACGTCGACTTTCGGCCACCTTCGGCACGGGATGGCGGGCGGCACCGTTCGCACCGGCCCGCACCGGAGAGGTACGGCGCCACGGCTCCCCCGGGCGTCCCAGGCATAAGCACAGTCCCGCGGGGCACACACGATCATCACCGGGGGGTCACCCGTTCGGCGCACATGGGTTGCCCGGAGCGGCACGCGGATCCTGTGGGTGCGTCGTATCCTGCTCGGACATTCACTGCCGGGCCCGGCCGGACGACGGCACACCCCCGCCTGGATCACCCGGAACAACAAGAGCGCGGCAGTTCGTTGAGCAAAGACTGTCGTTTTGCCTCAGGGCTCGGCGGACTGCTTTGCTTCACCGCTCAACAACGCACAAAAACGACCCCTTGACCGCACTAGCGACAGCCCCCTCGCGCGGGGGTGACGTGGCCGTTCGACTGGAGTTGCACGTGGCCGGGCGCATCGAAGACTACGCACTCATCGGAGACATGCAGACCGCCGCACTGGTCTGCCGGGACGGCACGGTGGACTGGCTGTGCCTGCCCCGCTTCGACTCGCATGCCATCTTCGCCGGCCTGCTGGGCACCGAGGAGCACGGCTTCTGGCGGCTCGGACCGGCGCACGCGGCCGACGCCCCGCCGCCCACCGCGGCCCGCCGCAACTACCGGGGCGACTCGCTGATCCTGGAATCGGAGTGGGACACCCCGCGCGGCACGGTCCGCGTGACCGATTTCATGCCCCCGCGTGACGGCGCGCCCCAGCTGATCCGGATCGTGGAGGGCGTCACCGGCCGGGTGCCGATGCGCTCGGCGCTGCGGATGCGGTTCTCCTACGGCCGGGTCGTGCCCTGGGTGCACAAGCACGAGGGCCGCACGGTCGCCGTCGCCGGGCCCGACTCGGTGTGGTTCGACACGGAGGTCGAGACCTACGGGAAGTCCCTGACGACCTACTCGGACTTCACGGTCGCGCCGGGTGACCGGATCGCGTTCACGATCTCCTGGGAGCCCTCGCACAAGGTGCCGCCCGCCCTGCCGGAGCCGGAGCAGTCGCTGGAGGCGACGGAGAGCTTCTGGCACGACTGGGTCGAGCAGTGCACGTACCACGGGCCGTACCGGGAGGCCGTGATCCGCTCGCTGATCACCCTCAAGGCGCTGACGTACGCCCCCACCGGCGGCATCGTCGCGGCCCCCACCACCTCTCTGCCCGAGGACATCGGAGGCGTGCGCAACTGGGACTACCGCTACACCTGGCTGCGCGACGCCGCGATCACCCTGTCCTCGCTGCTGCGCACCGGCTACCGCGAGGAGGCCCGCGCCTGGCGCGAGTGGCTGCTGCGCGCGGTCGCGGGCGACCCGGAGAACCTCCAGATCATGTACGGCATCGCGGGCGAGCGCGAGCTGGGCGAGGCCGAGCTGGACTGGCTGCCGGGCTACGAGGGCTCGGCCCCGGTCCGGGTCGGCAACGGCGCCGCCCACCAGCTCCAGCTGGACGTGTACGGCGAGGTCACCGAGGCCCTGCACCTGGCCCACATGACCGGTCTCGCCCGCAACGACTACGCGTCGCTGCTCCAGCTGAAGCTGATCCGCTACCTGGAGGACCACTGGCAGGAGCCGGACGAGGGCATCTGGGAGGTGCGCGGCCCGCGCCGGCACTTCGTGCACTCCAAGGTGATGGCCTGGGTCGCGGTGGACCGCACCATCAAGCTGATCGAGTCCGGGGACGCGGACGGCCCGCTGGAACGCTGGCGCGAGCTGCGCGACGACATCCACCGGGACGTGTGCGAGAAGGGCTACGACAAGGAGCGCAACACCTTCACCCAGTCCTACGGCTCCCAGGAGCTGGACGCCTCCCTGCTGCTGATCCCGCAGATGGGCTTCCTGCCGCCGGACGACAAGCGGGTGATCGGCACCATCGAGGCGATCCAGCGGGAGCTGTCCACCTCCGACGGCTTCATCCTGCGCTACCCGACCGAGGGCAAGTCCGAGGGCGTCGACGGCCTGCCGGGCGACGAGGGCGCGTTCCTCGCCTGCTCGTTCTGGATGGCCGACGACCTCGCGATGATCGGCCGCGTCGACGAGGCCCGGAGGCTGTTCGAGAAGCTGCTCGCGCTGCGCAACGACCTCGGACTGCTCGCCGAGGAATGGGACCCCCGCCTCAAGCGCCAGGTGGGCAACTTCCCGCAGGCGTTCAGCCATGTGCCACTGATCGACACGGCCCTGCGGCTGACGGCGTCGGGAGCGTACGGGGGCTAGACACCCTAGGCTGAAAGCCTGCCGACCCCTCCTTTCCGGAAGGGGCTGCCATGGTGACCCGTTCCAGGGCCCGTGCCGCCCTCGACGCCCTCCGCGAGGATCTCGCCGGCGACGTCCTCGCCCCCGAGGACCCCGGCTACGACGCCGCCCGTGCCGTGTTCAACGCGATGGTCGACCGGCGTCCGGCCGTGATCGCGCAGTGCGCGCACGCGTCCGACGTCGTCCGCGCGGTGCGCTTCGCGCGGGAGCTGGATCTGCCCGTCGCGGTGCGCGGCGGCGGGCACGGCGTGGCGGGCACCGCGCTGGGGGACGGCGCGCTCGTGGTGGACCTGCGCCGGATGCGCGCGGTCACCGTCGACCCGGCCGCACGGGCGGTGCGGATCGAGGGCGGGGCCACGATGAGCGAGCTGGACCGGGCGACACAGCCGTACGCCCTGGCGACGACCGGGGGCCGGGCCTCCACCACGGGGATCGGCGGATTCGTCCTCGGCGGCGGTTCCGGCTGGCTGGAGCGCGCGTTCGGGCCGGCCGTGGACAACCTGATCGGGGTGGAGCTGGTGACCGCGGACGCCGAGCAGGTGCACGCGAGCGCCGACGACGACCCGGAGCTGTTCTGGGCGCTGCACGGCGGGGGCGGCAACTTCGGCGTCGCCACCGCGCTCACCCTAAAGCTGCACGAACTCCCGCTGTTCTGCGTGGCGTTGATGCTGTTCCTGCCGGAATGCGGGCCGTCGGCGGTGCGCGCGTTCCGGGAGATCCTGCGCACCGGGCCCGACGCGCTCGGCGGCGCGGTGCTGTATCTGACCGGCGCGCCCGCGGACTTCGTACCGCCCGAGCTGGTGGGCCGGCGGCTGTGCCTGGCCCTGCTGACCTACGCGGGCGCCGAGGACGAGCTGCGCCGCCTCGCCGAACCGCTGGCGGCGCTGCCGCACGAGAGGGGGGTCGTGGGCGCGCTGCCGTACGCCGAGGCGCAGTGCCTGCTCGACGCCCCGGCCGGGCTGCGCGACCAGTGGTCCGCGGAGTACCTCGGCGCCCTGCCCGACGACGCGGTGGACGTCTACTGCGCCCTCGGCGACAGCATGCCCGCCCCGGCACACACCCGGCACGCACTGCTCCCGCAGGGCGGGGCGGTCGCGGCCGGTCAGGGCACCTACCCGGTGTCCTACCGGGGCGCGCCCTGGGCCGTGCACCCGTTCGCCATGTGGGCGGACCCGGCCGACGACGACCCGTGCGCCGGCTGGGTGCGCGAGGTGCGCGCGGCCGTCCGGCCGTGGAGCACGGGGGCCGTGTGCCTGAACTTCATCGGCGACGAGGGCCCCGAGCGGGTCCGGGCGGGCCTGGGTGCGGGGAACACGCTGCGTCTGGAGAAGGTGAAGCGGCGCTACGACCCCGACAACGTCTTCCGGTTCAACCACAACATCAGGCCGGTGTAGCACCCGGCCGCCCGCGGAGATGTTCGTGCGGCGTTTTCGCAGGTAGCGTCCGCCTCATGGACAGCGGTACGGACAGCAGGGCCGACACCCACGGCGCGGGCATCACCGTTCAGCGGGCACTGGAGCTGCCGGGACTGCGCAGCGGGCTGCCGGAGATCGTCGCGGGCGCGGACCGGCTCGGCCGCACCGTGCGCTGGGTGCACGCGGGCGAGGTGCCGAACATCGCCTCGCTGCTCAAGGGCGGCGAGCTGCTGCTCACCACGGGGTACGGCTTGGGCACCCGGCCGGCCGAGCAGCGGGCGTTCGTGCGCACGCTGGCCGAGCGCGGGATCGCCGCGCTGGTGGTGGAGCTGGGCCCGCGCTTCAGCCGGCTGCCGGCCGCGCTGGTGGACACCGCGCGCGCGGCCGATCTGCCGCTGGTGCAGCTGCACCGCGAGGTGCCGTTCGTGGCGGTCACCGAGGAGATCCACACCGAGATCGTCAACGGGCACTACGCGCTGCTCCAGCGCGCCGAGGAGGTGCACCGGCGCTGTACCGAGGCGCTGCTGGGCGGCGGCGGGGTGCCGCAGGTGCTGGGCATCCTCGCCGGGTTCAGCGGCAATCCGGTGTTCCTGGAGACCGCCGACGGCCGGCTGCTGTACGCGGCCGGCGAGGGACCCGAGGGCGCGGACCCGCTCCAGGTGTGGGAGGGGTTGCGCGGCCCGCACAAGAACGCGCCGCCGCCCGCCGGTTCGGTCCTGGTGGACGTGCCGGGCGGCGGTCCCGGTACGGCGGGTTCGGTGCGCGCCCGCCTGGTGCTGCTGCCGGTGTGCTCGCCGCTGTCGCCGGTGCACCGGATCGCCGCGGAGCGGGCGGCGGGCATCCTGGCCGTGGTGCTGATGCAGGCCCGGCAGGAGGAGGAGCTGGCGGCGCGGGGGCGCGGCGACTTCCTCACCGATCTCGCCGAGGGCCGTATCTCCGCCCAGGACGCGCCCGCCCAGGCCCGAGTGCTCGGCTTCAAGCCCGGCACCGGCCCGCTGCTGCCGGTCGTGATGCGGGTCGGCGACCCCCTCTCCCCCGGCGGAGGCTGGGCGGTGCTCGCCCGCGCGGTCTCCGAGGAGCTGGCCGCGGTGGGCGTGCCGGTGCTGCTGGGCGTACGGCCGGTGGAGGGCCGGGTGCTGGTGCTGCTCGGGCTGCGCGCGGAGTCGGAGCGCACGGCGGTCGCGGACCGGGTGGCGGCGGCGCTGCGGGCGGGGGTCGAGCGCGCCGGGATGCAGCGGACGGGCACTCCCCCGCCGGTGGTGGTCGTGGGCGTGGCGGGCGGCTGGGCGGCAGCCTCGGCGGGGCTGCGGCACGCGGCGGAGACGGCGACGGCCGCGCAGGGGCTGACCGACCGTCCGTGGTACGACGCCCGGCGCCTCGACATCGACCTGCTGCTCTGGCGGCTGCGCGACCACCCGGACCTCGCGGCCTTCGTCGACCGGGCGATCGGCCCGCTGCGCGACCACGACCGGCGCTCCAAGCCGCCGCTGCTGCCCACCCTGGAGACGTATCTCGCGCACGCGGGCCGCAAGGCGGAGACCGCCCGCGAACTCCATCTGAACCGGCAGACGCTGTACAACCGCCTCGCCCGCATCGGCGAGTTGCTGGGCACCGACCTCGACGACCCGCAGACCGTCCTGGCCCTGAGCCTCGCCCTGCGGGCGCGCCGCCACGCGCCTTAGGACGGTGGGCACGACCTCGACGCGGCGGCTGCGGATCCTGCCGCGGTCGGAGAGGGGCTTCCGCAGCGGACCGGTGTCCTCAGAGAATGAGTGGCCGGGTCAACTCGTCGTAGACGCTGAGCACTTGGGCGACCGTCTCGTCCTCGCTCGGCCAGCCGGCCGCCTGCCGTACGCCCTTCTCGCGCAGCAGCTCGCGCCGTGCCGGGTCGGCGAGCAGCCGTCCGACGGCGTCCGCGAGAGCCGACGGGTCGCCGTGGGGCACGAGTTCGGCCGCGTCGCCCACCAGGTCGGGGACGCCGCCGACGCGGGTGGCGACCAGGGGGACGCCCGCGTACAGCGCCTCCTGGACGAAGGCGGAGCGGGACTCCCGGTGGCTGGTCAGCAGCGCCAGATCGGCGGCGCCGAGCAGTTCGGGCAGGTCCTCGCGGTCGCCGAGGAGCCGTACCGGAAGCCGCTCGGCCTCGATGCGCCGCTGGAACAGCGGACGCAGCGGGCCCTCCCCCGCGACGACGACCAGCGGCGCCTGGTCCAGGTCCCGCCAGGCGCGGGCCGCGTCCAGCAGGGTCTCGTGGCCGCGGTGCCGTTCGAGGGGGCCGGCGGCGAGGAGCAGCGGGCGGCCGGTGGCGCCGAGTTCGGCGCGGACCTTGGGCCGCCGCCGGTCGGGGTCGTCGGCACCGGCCGCGGGGCGGGGGCGGCGGGGCAGGGTCACGGCGGCGAGCCGGGCGTCCCGCGCGCCGGTGCTGCGGGCGCGGTCGACCAGGTCCGGGCTGGTGCCGAGGACCACGGTCGCGGAGCGGGCCACGCGCCGCTCCAGCAGGCGCAGCAGATGGGCCCGCGCGCCCTCGGCGGACGCCCGGTCGTGCCAGGTGACGACCAGCGGGGTGGTGCGCCCGCCGAGCGCGAGGACGGTCCGGAAGGAGGCGTGCAGTCCGTGCGCGTGCACCACGTCCGCGTCGGTGCAGGCCGCCCGGAGCGCGGCCACCGCAGCGGGGTCGCTGCTGCGCGGCACGTGGATGTGGCCGGCGCCGGTTCCGGCGAAGTCGTAGGCACGGTCGGCCTCGACGGGGGCGCACACCGTGACCCGCACGCCGCGGGCGACCAGCCCGGCGGTCAGGGAGCGCACATGCGCGCTCCCGCCGGCGTCGCCCCCGCCCAGCACCTGCACGGTGCGCAGCGGCGGCCGGCCGTGCGGTGCGTTGCTGCTCAGGGGGCTCAAGAGGCCGGGCTCCTGGTTCGGCGTGGGGCGGGACACGAGGCAACGTACAGAAGGTAGCGGGCGCACAGGGGCGGCGGGATACGCCCCGCGCGCCTCCCGCGCGGTCGGCGTCCCCGCCCAGCATGCCAGCAGGCAGGGCCGTCGGGGCAATACCGGGCGGGCGCACAAGACGGCGGGCCGGGGCAATGCGCCGGAGCACATCACTCACACGGGTGAATGGCGCCCGTCCTGAGGTGACGGGAGCCTCCCGGTGTCCCCCGAGGTCAGACCGTCACAGCGACCGCGCCCACCCGGTGACACGGTCCCCGCGGACGGTGGCCGCCACGACGGCGACGGCGCCCGCGAGCAGCCCCGCGCGCCCGCTGCCCGCCGCCACGGCCGCCCCCAGCGCGGCGCCGAGCGCGTGCGCCCCCGTGTCCCCCAGCATCGTCCGCTCGCCCGCGTCCTCGCGCAGCACCGCCGCCGCGCCGCCCATCGCGACGGCGGCCAGTTCCCCGCCGGGTCCCTGGCGCAGCAGCGCCGGGGCGCCGAGCGCGAGCACCGCGCCGAGCGCGCGCCCCGGTCGTACGTCGACCAGGTTCACGCAGTGCGCGGCGCCCGCGATGACGACTCCGGCGAGGAGCCTGTCCAGGGGCCGTTCCCTCAGCAGCGCGCCCGCGGCGAGGGAGGCCGCGGATATCCCGAGCAACTTGACCGCGCCACTGGTGACCTCGCCGCCGCGCAGGGCGCCGAGGTGGGCCCGGAAGCCCCGGCGGTGGTCACCCGCCGCGTCGTCGTAGGCCCCGCAGACCCCGGCCGCCAGCACGGCGAGCCCGCCTGCGGGGTGCACCCGCGCGGCACCGACCGCGGTGCCGAGCACCGTGGCGGGCCCGGCGTACAGCTCGACGGTACGGCCCGCGTGGTTGGTCCGCCGCCAACGCGCCTCAGTGCCGGGCCGGCCGGCGCGCAGCAGGGCGTAGCCGGTCCGGGTGAGCGCGGCGGACAGCAGGAAAGAGCGGGACTTCGGGGCGCCGTCGATCATCCCGACACCCTAAGTCCCGCTGTCCGTCCACCGGTTGCGCTACCGGTCCGCCCGTGCCGTCGCCAGCAGTTCCTCCGCGTGGGCGCGGGCGGTCTCCGAGTCCTCCTGGCCCGCCAGCATGCGGGAGAGTTCACGGATGCGGTCCTCGCCCTCCAGGACCTTCACGCCGGAGCGGGTCACGGAGCCGTCGTCGGTCTTCTCCACCAGCAGCTGCCGGTCCGCGAAGGCGGCGACCTGGGGCAGGTGGGTGACGACGACGACCTGGGCGTTCCTGGCGAGCTTGGCGAGGCGGCGGCCGATCTCCACCGCCGCCTTGCCGCCGACGCCCGCGTCGACCTCGTCGAAGAGGTACGTCGGCACCGGGTCCGTGCCCGCGAAGACGACCTCCACCGCGAGCATCACCCGCGACAGCTCACCGCCGGAGGCCCCCTTGGCGATGGGCCGCGGCGGGGCGCCCGGATGCGGGGCGAGCAGCAGCTCGACCTCGTCCACGCCCATGGGGCCGTAGGCGACCCTCCGGCCGCCGACCTCGACGCCGTCGGGGTCCTCGGTCTGGCGGATGTCGAAGGAGACGCGCGCGTGCGGCATGGCCAGCGAGGCCAGCTCGGCGGTCACCGCGGCGGCGAACCGCTCGGCGGCCTCGGCGCGGGCGTCGGTCAGCGCCTGCGCGAGCCCGCCCAGTTCGGCGCTGAGCGCGTCCCGCTCGGCGGTCAGCTCCGCGATCCGCTCGTCGTCGCCGTCCAGCTCGGTCAGCCGCGCGGCGCTCTGCTCGGCCCACGCGAGGACGGCGTTCACGTCGTCGCCGTACTTGCGGGTCAGGGCGTTGAGGGCGGCCCGGCGTTCCTCGACCGCGGCGAGCCGCAGCGGGTCGGCGTCCAGGTCGTCGGCGTATCCGGCCAGCTCGCCGGCCACATCGCCGAGCAGGATCCCGATCTCGCCGATCCGCTCGGCGAGCGCGGCCAGCGCCGGGTCGTGGGCGCGTACGGCCTCCAGGGCCCGGTGCGCGCCCGCGACCAGGGCCTGGGCGTCGATGGACTCGGGGTCCTCGGGGTTGCCCGCGAGCGCGGCGTGCGCGGCCGTGGCGGCGGACGCCAGCGCCTCCGCGTGCCCGAGCCGCTCGGCCTCCCCGGCCAGCTCCGCGTCCTCGCCGGGGCTCGGCTCCACGGCGGCGATCTCGTCGAGGCCGTAGCGGAGCATGTCGGCCTCCTGCGCCCGCTCCCGTGCCCGCGTGGTGATCTCGTCCAGTTCGGCGGCGACGGCCCGCAGCCGCCGGTAGGCCGCGCCGTACTTGGCGAGCGGCACGGCGACCGCGTCGCCAGCGTACCGGTCGAGGGCGGCGCGCTGCCGGGAGAGCTTCAGCAGCCCCTGCTGGTCGGTCTGCCCGTGCACGGCCACCAGGTCGTCGGCCAGCTCGGCGAGCAGTCCGACGGGCACGCTGCGCCCACCCAGGTGGGCCCGCGAGCGGCCCTCGGCGGAGACGGTACGGCTGATCAGCAGGGCACCGTCGTCCAGCTCGGCCCCGGCCTCCTCGGCGCGGACGACGGCGGCGGCGTCCGCGGGCACGGAGATCCGCCCCTCCACGACCGCCTTGCCCGCCCCTATCCGCACGAGCGCCGGGTCGGCCCGCCCGCCGAGCAGCAGCCCCAGGCTGGTGACCACCATGGTCTTGCCCGCACCCGTCTCACCGGTGACCGCGGTGAACCCCGGCGACAGCTCGACGACGGCATCGTCGATGACCCCGAGCGACCGTATCCGCATCTCCTCCAACACGGAACAGACCATACGAGGTCCGGGGCGGCGCGCGCACATGCCCCACCCATGTCACTCGCTAGTGCGCTCCCCGCCACCCCGTCGTCGGCAAGGCGAACTTCGCGACCAGCCTGTCGGTGAACGAGGAATGATGCAGCCGGGCCAGCCGCACCGGCACCGCACCCCGCCGCACCTCCACCCGCGCCCCCGGCGGCAACTCGATCGTGCGCCGCCCGTCGCACCACAGCACCCCCGGCGGGACATGCGGCAGCACCTCCACCGCGAGCACCGAGTCCGGCGACGTGACCAGCGGCTTCGCGAACAGGGCGTGCGCGCTGATCGGCACCATCAGCAGCGCCTCCACCTCGGGCCACACCACCGGCCCCCCGGCGGAGAACGCGTACGCCGTGGACCCGGTCGGCGTGGACAGCACCACCCCGTCGCAGCCGAACCCCGTCACCGGCCGCCCGTCGATCTCCAGCACGACCTCCAGCAGCTTCTCCGCGCCGGCCTTCTGCACGGCCGCCTCGTTCAGCGCCCAGTCGGTGTGCACGATGTCCCCGTTGCGGTGCACCACCACATCGACGGTCATCCGCTCCTCGACCTCGTACGACCGCGCCACCACCCGGTCGACCACCCGATCGAGGTCATCGCGTTCCGCCTCCGCGAGGAATCCCACGCGCCCCAGGTTGACGCCGAGCATCGGCACCCCGGACGCGCGGGCGAACTCCGCGCCCCGCAGCAGCGTCCCGTCGCCGCCGAGCACGATCAGCAGCTCGCAGCCGTCGAGGCACGCCGGGGTCGCCTCCCGCTCCAGCGCCACCTCGTCCGGGAGCGGCAGGTCGCGCGCCTCCTCCTCCAGCACCCGCACACCGATGCCATGCCTGAGCAGGCCCTTGACGACGAGTTCCGCACTGCGGATCGCCGCCGGCCGCCCGGTGTGGGCCAGCAGGAAAACCGTACGCGCCAGGTTCTGTGTCAACGCGGCCCCTCCGCCACTGCACGCTCGACATCGGCCGGGTCCAGGCGGGGGGCGCCGGACCGCAGCCACAGGAAGTACTCGACATTGCCCGAGGGTCCCGGCAGCGGACTCGCGGTGACGCCCCGCACCCCGAGCCCCAGCTCCCAGCCCTTCTCGGCCACCCCGCGCACGGCCTCCGCCCGCAGCTGCGGACTCCGTACGACACCCCCGCTGCCGAGTCGTTCCTTGCCGACCTCGAACTGCGGTTTGACCATCATCACGAGGTCGGCGTCCTCCTTCACGCACCGCTTCAGGGCCGGCAGCACCAGCCCGAGCGGGATGAAGGAAAGATCGCCCACGACGAGATCCACAGGTTCCCCGTCGATCGCGTCGAGCGTCAACTCCCGTACGTTCGTACGGTCCTTGACGGTGACCCGCGCATCGCTCTGCAACGACCACGCGAGCTGCCCGTAGCCGACGTCCACGGCGACGACGTGGGCGGCGCCCGCGCGCAGCAGGACATCGGTGAAGCCGCCGGTGGAGGCGCCGGCGTCCAGCGCGCGCCGGCCCTCGACCACCAGCCCCCGCGGCACGAAGGCCGCGAGCGCGCCGGCGAGCTTGTGGCCGCCGCGGGAGACGTAGTCGGGGTCGCTGTCGTCGGCCTGCACCACGATCGCGGCGGCGGTCTCCACCTGGGTGGCCGGCTTGGTCGCCACGGTCTTGCCGACGGTGACCCGCCCGGCGGCGATCAGCTGGCTGGCGTGCTCACGCGAGCGCGCGAGCTTCCGGCGGACCAGCTCCGCGTCCAGACGGCGGCGTGCGACTCCTGCCACGTTCGGTTCAGCTCCTGCTTTCGTACGGCCTCGGGGGCGCCGGAGGTCCCGGACGGGCGTCGAGCGCGGTCAGCGCGTCACGCAGCCCCTGGTGTACATCCTCGTACACCTCGATATGACCGTCGGTGGCGAGGTGGTCGGCATCGGCCAGCCGCACCAGCCGGGCGTCCACCGCGGCGTCGCCGGTGGGGGTGCGCGGGAGGTTCAGGGGGGCGGGGGCCGCGGGGTCGTACGCGGGGTCGTCCGCCGGTTCGGGTGCCGCGGGGGACCCGGCCGGAGGCTCGGGCCGCTGGGCGGTGGTGGGGGTGCCCCCGATCTCGGCCTCGGACACGGACTCGCTCATGCCCAGACGCTACATCGAACCGCTGGGGTACGGTCGGTGGCGATGGCCACGATCGACGAGTGCCGCACCGCACTGCGCAAGCTTTCGGACAACATGAGAGGCGCCGAAGGCGACGCGCGGGACGCCGCCGCGCTCGAACGCACGGTGAGCTGCCACATCACCGACCTGGACGTCACCTTCGCCGGCCGGATGACCGGGGGCCGCCTGGAGGTGGACGAGACCCTGCCCGGACCCCCGCGCGAGCGGGCGCAGATCCGGCTGGCGATGGCCGGTGACGACCTGCTGGCCCTGGTGGACGGCGGGCTCCACTTCGCGACCGCCTGGGGCAAGGGCCGGGTGCGGCTGGAGGCGGGCCTGCTGGATCTGTTCCGGCTCAGGAAGCTGCTGTGACCCGCTGAGCGCGGGCCTTGCGGGCGGCGGGCACCACCAGCGGGGTCCCCGTCTCCGGGTCCTCGATGACCTGGCACTTCAGCCCGAACACCCGCTCCACCAGTTCGGCCGTGACGATGTCGTTCGGCGCGCCCTCGGCGATCACCTCGCCGCCGCGCAGGGCGATCAGGTGGGTGGCGTAGCGGGCCGCGTGGTTGAGGTCGTGCAGGACGGCCACCAGGGTGCGGCCCCGGGTCTCGTGCAGTTCGGCGCACAGGTCGAGGACGTCGATCTGGTGCTGGATGTCGAGGTAGGTGGTGGGCTCGTCCAGGAGCAGCAGCGGGGTCTGCTGGGCGAGCGCCATGGCGATCCACACCCGCTGCCGCTGCCCGCCGGAGAGCTCGTCCACGTACCGCTCGGCCAGCCCGTCCACCCCGGTCTGCCGCATGGACTCCTGGACGACCCGCTCGTCCTCGGCGGACCACTGGCGCAGCAGGCCCTGGTGCGGATAGCGGCCCCGGCCGACCAGGTCGGCGACGGTGATGCCGTCCGGGGCGACGGCCGACTGCGGGAGCAGGCCGAGGGTGCGGGCGACCTGCTTGGCGGGCAGCGACTGGATGGCCTGCCCGTCCAGGAGGACCTTGCCCTGGCTGGGCTTCAGCATCCGGGACAGCGCCCGCAGCAGCGTCGACTTGCCGCACGCGTTCGGCCCGACGATCACCGTGAAGGAGTTGTCGGGGATCTCCACCGACAACTGCTCGGCGATGACCCGCTGGTCGTAGGCGAGGGTGACGTGCTCGGCGGACAGGCGGTTCACAGTGCTCCTAGGAAGGTTGGTGCCGGCGGCGCTCGTCTCCGGTTTGGCGCTCATATCCGGCCTGCCCGGCGCTCGGTGACCAGCAGCCACAGCAGATAGCCGCCGCCGAGGACGCCGGTGACCACGCCGACCGGCAGCCGCCCCGCGCCGAAGAGGCGCTGCGAGGCCCAGTCGGCGGTGACGAGGAGGGCGGCGCCCATGCAGAGGGAGGCCACCAGGTTGGGGCCCGGCGAGCGGGTGAGCCGGCGGGCGAGCTGGGGGGCGGTGAGGGCGACGAAGCTGACGGGTCCGGCGGCGGCGGTGGCGGCCGCGGTGAGCAGCACGGCGCTGACCATCAGCACCAGCCGCACCCGCTGCACCGGCACACCGAGGGCACCCGCGGTGTCGTCGCCCATCTCCAGCATCCGCAGGCCCCGGCCATGGGCGAGGACCAGCGGCAGCAGGACGGCGCACAGCCCGAGCAGCGGCCAGACCTGGTCCCAGTCGCGGCCGTCGAGCGAGCCGGTCATCCACACGACCGCGCGGGCCGCGTCCACCAGGTCGGCCTTGGTGAGCAGATAGCCGTTGACCGCGGTGACGACCGCGCTGACGCCGATGCCGACCAGGACGAGCCGGTACCCGTGCACCCCCTGCTTCCAGGCGAGCAGATAGATCGCGAGTCCGGTCACCAGCCCGCCGATCAGCGCGCCGAGGGTGACCTCGGCGGCGCTGCCGGACATCAGCACGATCACCACCAGCGCGCCCGCCGTCGCCCCCTGGGACAGGCCCAGCACGTCCGGGCTGCCCAGCGGGTTGCGGGAGAGGGACTGGAACAGCGCGCCGCCGAGCCCGAGCGAGGCGCCGACCAGCAGGCCGACGAGGACGCGGGGCAGACGCAGTTCGCGGACGATGAAGTCCTGGTAGGCGTTGCCGTTCCCGGCGAGCGTCCTGACCACGTCGGCGGCGGGGATCTTCGCGTCGCCGGTGCCGATCAGCGCGACGCCGGCGGCCAGCGCGGCGATCAGCAGCAGGACGACGACGATCAGCGCACGCGGGTCCAGGCGCACCGACAGCCCGCCGGGGACGCGTACGGCACGGCTCCTGGGATGTGTCCTCACAGCTGGGCCGTCCTCCGTCGTCGTACCAGAAAGATGAAGACCGGGCCGCCGATGACCGCGGTGACGATGCCGACCTGCAACTCCGCGGGGCGGGCCACGACCCGGCCGACCACGTCGGCGCCGAGCAGCAGCACGGGCGACAGGACGGCGGCGTACGGCAGGATCCAGCGCAGGTCGGGGCCGGTGAAGGAGCGCACCGCGTGCGGGACCATCAGGCCGACGAAGACGATGGGGCCGCAGGCGGCGGTCGCTGCACCGCACAGCACGGTGGCGGCGAGCATGGCCAGGGCGCGGGTGCGGGCGAGGTGGGCGCCGAGGGCGCGGGCGGTGTCGTCGCCCATCGTCACGGCGTTCAGCGGCCGGGCCAGCGCCAGCGCCAGCAGGCTGCCCGCGGCGAGGAACGGCAGCACCTGCGTGATGGTCGACTCGCTCGCGGAGGCCAGCGAGCCCACGGTCCAGAAGCGCATCCGGCCGAGCGCCGCGTTGTCCATGATCATCACGGCCTGGAGGTAGCCGTACAGGGCGGCGCTGATCGCCGTACCGGCGAGGGCGAGGCGGACCGGGGTGGCGCCTCTGCTGCCGCCGAGGAACCAGACCAGTGCGCCCACCGCGGCGGCGCCGAGGAAGGCGAACCACACATAGCCGGTCAGGCTGGTGACGCCGAGGAAGGAGATGGCGGTGACGACGGCCGCCGAGGCGCCGGCGTTGATGCCGAGCAGGCCGGGGTCGGCCAGCGGATTGCGGGTGAGCGCCTGGAGCACCGCGCCGGACAGGCCGAGCGCGGCGCCGGCCAGCAGCCCGAGCACGGTGCGCGCGAGCCGCTCGTCCACGACGACGTCGCCGTACGTCCCCGAATCGTGGAACAGGCCGTGCCAGACCTGCGCCAAGGAGAGCCCTTTCGCCCCGATCGCGATGCTCGCCACGGCGACGAGCACCAGGAGCACGACCGAGAGCAGCAGCCCAAGGGGCCGTATCGCCCGGCGAGTTGGGGGCGCGGGGGCGGTCGCCGCGCGGGGTTCCGGAGGACTGTCGACCAACACGAGGTTAGGTTAGCCTATCCTCGCATCGGGTCGGGATCCCCCGGGTGCCGAGCCGGGTGGGCAGGGGCATCGGGTGGCGTGCGACGTCCCAGGCGCACGCGGTACCACGAGGGTCCGCCCACCGCCGATCCGCTGCGTTCCGAGGGCCGCCGGTATGAAGGCCGGTCAGAGGCCGAGGCGTGCCAGGGCCTTTCCGCCGTCCAGTTCGCAGGAGCCCGTCCCGGCCGTCGTCCACGCCGCGGCGCACAGGGCCCGCAGGCCGTCCAGGGCCTCGCCGTCGCCGCTCAGCTCCAACCGGTCGGACCCGGCCGTCGCCGTCCACCCGCCACACCGGAACCCCTCACCCTCTCGGGTGATTTCCGGCTGGCCGGTGAGCAGCCCCCGCAGATCCGCGTCCACGTACGTCGGCCGGTGCTCCGGCGTCGCCGCCAGCAGCCGGACCCCGTCGGTGACGCCGGTCAGCACCAGCAGCGAGTCCACCCCGCCGTTGAACGCGCCCTCGATGTCGGTGTCCAGCCGGTCCCCCACCACCAGCGGCCGCTCCGCACCGGTCCGGATGATCGTCTCCCGGTGCATGGGCGGCAGCGGCTTGCCCGCCACCTGCGGTTCCTTGCCCGTCGCGATCCGTACGACCTCCACCGCCGCTCCGTTGCCCGGCGCGATCCCGCGCCCGCTCGGGATCGTCAGATCGGTGTTGGACGCGAACCACGGCACCCCGCGCGCCACCGCGTACGACGCCTCCGCGAACCGGCCCCAGGCCAGCTCGGGTCCGCCGTACCCCTGGACGACCGCCGCCGGATCGTCGTCCGCCGACTCCACCGGCACCAGGTCCCGCTCGCGCAGCGCCGCCCGCAACCCCTCGCCGCCGATCACCAGCACCCGCGCCCCGGAGGGCACCTGCTCCGCGATCAGCCGCGCCACCGCCTGTGCAGAGGTGACGACATCCTCGGCCGCCGCCGGTATCCCCAGCTCGGTCAGATGCCCGGCGACCGCCTCCGGCGTACGCAGCGCGTTGTTCGTGACATACGCCAGATGCATCCCGCCCGTCCTGGCCCGCTCCAGCGAGTCGACGGCATGCGCGATCGCGTGCCCGCCCGCGTACACCACCCCGTCGAGGTCGAGCAGCGCCGTGTCGTACGCCTCGCTCAGGGGCCGCTCACTGCCGTCGGGCACGGTCCTGACACCGTCGCTCATATCCGCATCGCTCCTCGTTCGCTCGCTTACCCCCGATCATCCCGCATGCCGCTGACATACGATGCCGGGATGGACAATGCAGGTCACTCGGAAGCAATGGCGCGCCGGGGCCTGGAACTCACCCCGTTCCGCGGCCTTCGATACGACCCCGACCGGGTCGGCAGCCTGGCCTCCGTCACCTCGCCGCCGTACGACGTCGTGGTACGGCCCGACGGGGTGCACCATCTCCAGTCGGCGGATCCGCACAACATCGTCCGGCTGATCCTCCCCGAGGCCCACACTCCCAGCGAACGCACCGAGCAGGCCGCCGACACCCTGCGCCGCTGGCTGGCCGAGGGCATCCTCACCGCGGACCCCGAACCCGCCCTGTACGTGTACGAGCAGAGCGACGGCGACGGCATGCTCCAGCGCGGCATCATCGGGACGCTGCGGGTCTCCGAGCCGGCCGAGGGCGTGGTACTGCCGCACGAGGGCGTCATGCCGCCGGTGGTCGCCGAACGCGCCGCCCTGATGCGGGCCACCCGCGCCAACCTGGAACCGCTGCTGCTGACCTACCGCGGCGACGGCACGGCCGCGGAGGTCGTGGAGCGCACCGCGGAGAAACCGCCGCTGCTGACCACGACCACGGAGGACGGCTTCCGGCACCGCCTGTGGGCGATCACGGACGCCACCGACGTCGAGCGCATCCAGTCCGGCCTGTCCCACCACCAGGCGCTGATCGCCGACGGACACCACCGCTGGGCCACCTATCTGCGGCTGCGCGACGAGCAGCCGGCCCCCGGCCCCTGGGACTACGGCCTGGTCCTGCTGGTCGACACGGCCCGCTACCCGCTGCGCGTGCGCGCCATCCACCGGCTGCTGCACGGCCTGCCGGTCGCCGACGCGCTGGCCGCCGTGGACGGCCTGTTCCGGGTACGGCGCCTGGACACCCCGCTGGCCGAGGCGCAGGCGGCGCTGGCGGACGCGTCCTGCGCGGGCAACGCCTTCCTGCTGGCCGGTGACGGCGCGTTCCACCTGCTCGACCGCCCGGACCCGGCGCTGCTGGCCCGCACCGTCCCGGCGGACCGTCCGGCCGCCTGGCGCTCCCTGGACGCCACGGTCCTGCACGCCACCCTGCTGGAACACGTCTGGCACATCCCCGAGGACTCCCCGGCGCACATCGCCTACATCCACGACACGGCCGCGACCGTGGCGAAGGCCGAACACGACGGCGGTACGGCCGTGCTGATGCACCCGGTGCGCGAGGAGGTCGTACGCGATCTGGCACGGCAGGGCGTGACCATGCCGCGCAAGTCGACGTCGTTCGGACCCAAGCCGGCGTCGGGGCTGGTGCTGCGGGCACTGGAGATCTGATCCCGCGCGGCTCCGGGCATGCGAAAGGGGGCGGGTTCCACCGGGAACCCGCCCCCTTCTCGCTCACTGGTGGGCGTCAGTCCTTGTCGCCCTCGTCGTCGCGGTCGCTGTCGCTGTCCGCCTTGGGCTCGGCGGTCTCGACGGCCTCGACGGCGTCGTCCTCGTTCTCGTCCAGGGCGTCGACGAACTCCACGCCGTCCATCTCGGCGAGCCGGTCGGAGGCGTCGGTGCTGCCGTCCCGGTCGGCCTCGACGGCCTTCGCGAACCACTCCCGCGCCTCGCCCTCGCGGCCGGCCGCGAGCAGGGCGTCGGCGTAGGCGTAGCGCAGACGCGCGGTCCACGGCTGGATGGAGTTGGAGGCCAGCTCGGAGCTCTGGAGGGTCACGATGGCCGCGTCCAGCTGATCCATGTCACGCCGGGCACCGGCCGCGACGAGCCGCATCTCGACCTGACCGGCCTTGTCGAGCTTGTGCACCTCGGGGGCACCGGCCATGTCCAGCGCCTTCTCCGGCCGCCCGAGCCCGCGCTCGCAGTCGGCCATCACCGGCCACAGCTCCACGCTGCCGGTCATCCGGCGGGCGGCGCGGAACTCGGCGAGCGCCTCGCTGTACTTCTGGTTGGCGTACGCCGCGAAACCGGCGGCCTCGCGTACGGCGGCCACGCGGGACGCCAGGCGCAGGGCCACCTTGGAGTAGCCGTAGGCGCCCTCGGGGTCCTCGTCGATGAGCCGCGCGACCATCACCAGGTTGCGGGCGACGTCCTCCGCGAGCGTCTTGGGCAGGCTCTGCAGCTCCTGCCGGACGTCCTTGTCGATCTCGTCGCCGGTGACGTCCTCCGGGATCGGCAGCCGCTTGATCGGTTCCCGGTCGTGGTGACGGTCCCGGTCGCGGTCCCGCTCGTCACGGAAGCGGCCACCGCCACGGCGGTCGTCGCTCCGGCCGTCCCGCCCACGGAAGCCACCGGGACGCCCACCACGGTCGTCACGACGGGGGCCGCGGTCGCGGTCGTCGCGCTGGAAACCGGGACGCGAGGAACGGTCGTCGTCACGACGCCCGTACGAGGGACGGTCATCACGCCGGCCGTAACCGCCACCACGGTTGTCACCGCCGCGGTTGTCGTCGCGGCGGTCGTCACGACGGAACCCGCCGCGGTCGCCACGGTCGTCGTCACGGCGACCGTAGGAGGGGCGGTCGTCGCGCCGGCCGTAGCCGCCGCCGCGGTTGTCATCGCGGCGATTGTCGTCGCGGCGGTCGTCACGACGGAACCCGCCGCGGTCGTCGTCGCGGCGACCGTAGGACGGGCGCTCATCGCGGCGGTCGTCACGGCGAAAGCCACCGGGACGCCCACCACGGTCATCGCGACGGGGGCCGCGGTCGCGGTCGTCGCGCTGGAAACCCGGACGCGAGGAACGGTCGTCGTCACGACGCCCGTACGAGGGACGGTCATCACGCCGGCCGTAGCCGCCACCACGGTTGTCACCGCCGCGGTTGTCGTCGCGGCGGTCGTCACGACGGAACCCGCCGCGGTCGCCACGGTCGTCGTCACGGCGACCGTAGGAGGGGCGGTCGTCGCGCCGGCCGTAGCCGCCGCCGCGGTTGTCACCGCCGCGGTTGTCGTCACGGCGGTCGTAGGAGGGGCGGTCGTCGCGGCGGAACCCGCCGCGGTCGCCACCCCGGTCGTCGTCGCGACGGAACGAGGGGCGCTCATCACGGCGGTCGTCACGGCGGAAGCCACCGGGACGCCCACCACGGTCGTCACGACGGGGACCACGGTCGCGGTCGTCGCGCTGGAAACCCGGACGCGAGGAACGGTCGTCGTCACGACGCCCGTACGAGGGACGGTCATCACGGCGACCGTAACCGCCACCACGGTTGTCACCGCCGCGGTTGTCGTCGCGGCGGTCGTCACGACGGAACCCGCCGCGGTCGCCACGATTGTCGTCGCGGCGACCGTACGAGGGGCGGTCGTCACGGCGGTCATCGCGGCGGAAACCGCCGCGGTCGCCGCGGTAGCCGCCGCGGTCGCCCCGGTCCCCACTGTCCCGTCGCCGCTGGTCGCGCTCCGGTCGGTCGTCGGGAGAGTTGGTGGACATGGTGACTCCTGTCTTCGGTACCGCAAACATTGTAAAAACAAAAGGACCCTTGGTCCCAGCTGAACGCTGGGACCAAGGGTCCTCCAAAGATTGTTCGGCGGCGTCCTACTCTCCCACAGGGTCCCCCCTGCAGTACCATCGGCGCTGTAAGGCTTAGCTTCCGGGTTCGATATGTAACCGGGCGTTTCCCCTACGCTATGACCACCGAAACCCTAATGGTTTCGAGCGAACAAGCACACTTTGTAGTTATGCGTTCAGCTCTTACCGGCAACTGTTCGTTGCCTCAGAACTAACACAGTGGACGCGAGCAACTGAGGACAAGCCCTCGGCCTATTAGTACCGGTCACCTCCACCAGTCACCTGGCTTCCAGATCCGGCCTATCAAC
>NZ_JBVJUC010000014.1:0-130482 GCF_055605065.1 Streptomyces sp. NPDC037203 | reverse complement strand
GCTGTTGAGTTCTCAAGGAACGGTCGCTTCCTTTGTACTCACCCTCTCGGGCTTTCCTCCGGGCTTCCCTTCGGTGTTTCCGACTCTATCAGATCCTTTCGGCTCCGATTCCCGGTCGGCGGGATTTGCCTCGGGGCTTTCGGCTTTCGCCTCGGCCCTTTCGACATTCACTACGTTAGCTCATTCCCGGCGGGGCTCATAATCGAGTCCCGCGGATTCGAATTCGGGCGCGCGAACGCGTCGAAAACGACCCCGGTGAAGGGGTTGGGCTAGGTAGTGGGTTGGCCGCTCCGGCTGCTGGCGATCGCCGTACCCGGTTCAGCGGCTTGGGATACATTACGCACCTTCGGGGGGCGAGTCAACTTCGCCTGCGCCGGGGGACATGGGCGCGGTACGGGCTCACCGTCGGGTCGTCGGCCACCCAGTAGCGCCAGGGGTGGATGTCGCCGTTGCCGCCCTCGCCCGCCACCCCGGTGCGCGGACCGCTCCGTACCTGTTCGGCGGGGACGGGAGTGCCGGTCAGAACGCGCAGCGGAGTGTCGCCGGAGGTGCAGGCGTCCGTGCCGTCGAGCGCACGGTCGACCTCCAGTGCGGTGGCGAGCCGGGCCGGGCCCTTGGCGAGTTCCTTGTCGTTGCGGGCGGAGGGCCGGCGCTTGCGGGCCAGCTCCGCGCCCTCGACGACCTCGCCGGCCCGCAGCAGTACGGCGCTCGCCCTGCCCTCGGGGCCGCAGACCAGGTTCATGCAGTGCCACATGCCGTAGGTGAAGTAGACGTACACGTGTCCTGGCTCCCCGAACATCACCGCGTTGCGTGCGGTGCGGCCGCGGTAGGCGTGGGAGCCGGGGTCATTCGGGCCGTCGTACGCCTCGACTTCGGTGAGGCGTACCGAGATCGGGCCGTCGGGTGTCGTGCGGACCAGGATGCGGCCGAGGAGGTCGGGGGCGACCTCGGTGACCGGGCGGTCGAAGAAGTTCCTGGGCAGGGGCGTACGGTCCGGGGGCGCGATCATGCCCTCCGAGGGTAGTGCACCGGGGCGGTCCCTTCGGGGCACGGCCGGGGGAACCGGCCGGGGGCTGATCGCGTTTGTAGGGGCGAGGTCCGTTCGTAAAGGGAGAGTCAATGGCGTTCAAGAAGCTGCTCGCGAGCCTCGGAGCCGGCGGTGCCTCGGTCGAGACGGTACTGACCGAGGTGAATGTCGTACCGGGTGGCGTGGTCCAGGGCGAGGTGCGGATCCAGGGCGGTTCCGTGAACCAGGCCATCGAGGGACTGTCCGTCGGCCTCCAGGCGCGGGTCGAGGTCGAGAGCGGCGACGAGGAGTACAAGCAGGACATCGAGTTCGCCAAGGTGCGGCTCGGCGGCGCCTTCGAACTTCAGGCCGGCGCCGTGCATGCGGTCCCGTTCGGTCTGGAGATCCCCTGGGAGACGCCGGTGACGATGATCGACGGCCAGGCACTGCGCGGCATGCACATCGGGGTGACGACCGAGCTGGCGATCGCCCGTGCCGTCGACTCCGGCGACCTCGACCCGGTCAACGTGCACCCGCTGCCCGCGCAGCAGGCGATCCTCGACGCGTTCATCGAGCTGGGCTTCCGTTTCAAGAACGCCGACATGGAGCGCGGCCACATCCGGGGTACCCGGCAGCGGCTGCCGTTCTACCAGGAGATCGAGTTCTACCCGCCGTCGCAGTACCGGGGCCTGAACCAGGTGGAGCTGAGCTTCGTGGCCGACGAGCACGCCATGGACGTCGTCCTGGAGATGGACAAGAAGGCGGGCCTGTTCAGCGAGGGCTCCGACACCTACCGCTCCTTCCAGGTGGGCCACCAGGACTGGCAGGGGACCGATTGGGCGGCGTACCTGAACCAGTGGCTGTCCGAGGTCGGCAGCCGGCGCAACTGGTTCTAGGCTCGCTCTGTTCTTTCCGGAACACGATCAGGAGGTATCAAGGTGACCGAGCTCAAGAGGCGACCGCTCCCCCATGACTTCCACCCGCCGGTGCCGTCGTTCACGGTGACGAGCGCGGATGTCGAGGAGGGCGCCACGCTGAAGGGCGCTCAGGTCTACGCGGACGGGAACATCTCGCCCCACCTGCGGTGGGAGGGCTTCCCGCCGGAGACCAAGAGCTTCGCCGTGACCTGCTACGACCCGGACGCGCCGACCGGCAGCGGTTTCTGGCACTGGGTCCTGTTCGACATTCCGGCCTCGGTGACGGAGCTGCCCGCGGGTGCGGGGAGCGGCTCGTTCGAGGGCCTGCCGGCGGGCGCCGTCCACGCGCGCAACGACTACGGGACGCGGGACTTCGGCGGCGCCGCGCCGCCGCCCGGCGACGGCCCGCACCGTTACGTGTTCACCGTGTACGCGGTGGACCAGGAGAAGCTGGGTCCGGACGCGGACGCCTCGCCCGCCTTCGTGGGGTTCAATCTGCGGTTCCACACGCTCGCGCGGGCGCAGCTCATCGGCGAGTACGAGAACACCGAGCAGGGCTGATCGCCCGTCTCCTTTCAGCCAAGCGTTCATTGAACGTTTGCCCGCCTCCGGTCTTGGAAGTGATCGGAGGCGGGCATTTTTTATTGCGTTGTCCATCTCGGCGCGCCCGTCCAGAGTTGATCCGAGCCCGCCGGGGGGTGGGCAGGTGCGCACGGGAGGTGGGCTGGATGCGGGACACGCTGGTGCTGAACGCGAGTTTCGAGCCGCTGTCTACGGTGACTCTGAACCGAGCCGTGGTCCTGGTGCTCCAGGACAAGGCGGTGGTCGAGCAGGCCCATCCCGAGCTGCGGATGCGCGGGGCCGATGTGGACATACCCGCGCCTCGGGTGATCAGGCTGTGCAGATATGTACGGGTGCCGTTCCGAAGACAAGCGCCGTGGTCGCGGCGGGGGGTGCTGGTGCGGGACCGGCACCGGTGCGTGTACTGCGGGCGCAGGGCGACGACGGTGGACCATGTGGTGCCGCGGGCGCAGGGTGGGCAGGACACGTGGCTGAATACGGTGGCGGCGTGTGCGGAGGACAACCACCGCAAGGCGGACCGGACGCCGGAGGAGGCGGGGATGACGTTGCTGCGGGCGCCGTTCGAGCCGACGCCGGCGGATGCGATGCTCTTGGCTCTGCGGCAGGACGACGTGGACGGCCTTCCTGAGTGGCTCGCCAGGGACGCGGCCTGAGCGTCCGCCCGGTTCCGTCCGGCAGCGGGTGCGGGTCGTCGTGAGTTGATCGCGCGGTTCCCCGCGTCCCTCGGAGGGTGCTGCGGGGAACCGGCGTTCCGTCGTGGCCCTAGTCGATGCTCGGCTTTTCGCGGCGTTCTGCCGCGGGGCCGTTGTTCTGGGCGGGAAGGGTGGCGCCGCTGTTGCCGCCGTTGCCGCCGCCGCCCAGGGGGCCGAAGTTGCCCATGGCGCCGGAGAGGCCCTTGAGGGCGTCGCCGATCTCGCTGGGGACGATCCAGAGCTTGTTGGCGTCGCCCTCGGCGATCTTCGGGAGCATCTGGAGGTACTGGTAGGACAGCAGCTTCTGGTCGGCGTCGCCGGCGTGGATCGCCTCGAAGACCGTGCGCACGGCCTGGGCCTCGCCCTCGGCGCGCAGGGCGGCGGCCTTGGCCTCACCCTCGGCGCGCAGGATCTGGGACTGCTTCTCGCCCTCGGCCGTGAGGATCGCGGCCTGCCGGGTGCCCTCCGCGGTGAGGATCGCGGCGCGCTTGTCACGGTCGGCGCGCATCTGCTTCTCCATCGAGTCCTGGATGGAAGTGGGCGGCTCGATGGCCTTCAGTTCCACGCGGTTGACGCGGATGCCCCACTTGCCCGTGGCCTCGTCCAGGACGCCGCGCAGGGCGGCGTTGATCTCCTCGCGGGAGGTCAGCGTGCGTTCCAGGTCCATCCCGCCGATGATGTTGCGCAGCGTGGTGACGGTGAGCTGCTCGATCGCCTGGATGTAGCTCGCGACCTCGTAGGTGGCCGCGCGGGCGTCCGTCACCTGGTAGTAGATGACGGTGTCGATGTTGACGACCAGGTTGTCCTGGGTGATCACCGGCTGGGGCGGGAACGGTACGACCTGTTCGCGCAGATCGATGCGGTTGCGGATGGTGTCTATGAACGGGACGACGATGTTCAGGCCCGCGTTCAGGGTCCGCGTGTAGCGGCCGAAGCGCTCGACGATGGCCGCGCTGGCCTGTGGGATGACCTGGATGGTCTTGATCAGGGCGATGAAGACCAACACCACCAGAATGATCAGGACGATGATGACCGGTTCCATCGTGTTCCCCGTACCCCTCTCCGCCTGTTCAAAGGATCTTGCCCGTCGAGTCTGACAGACTCCGGCCCAACTCGCGGGCAGGATGGCTCAGATGACGATCGCGGTGGCTCCTTCGATGTCCACGATGTCCACCTCCTGGCCCGCCTCGTAGGCCCGGTCGGCGTCCAGGGAGCGGGCCGACCAGATCTCCCCGGCGAGCTTGACGCGGCCGCCGGAGCCGTCGACCCGTTCGAGTACGACGGCCTGCTTGCCCTTCAACGCCTCGACGCCGCTGGCGAACTGCGGGCGCTGCCTGCTGTGCCGGTTCGCGATGGGCCGTACGACGGCGATGAGCGCGACGGAGACGACGAGGAAGGCGAGCACCTGGACGACGACGCCGAGGCCGAGGGCGGCGACGATCGCGGCCGCGACGGCTCCCACCGCGAACATGCCGAACTCGGGCATGGCGGTGACGACGAGCGGGATTCCGAGCGCGGCCGCGCCGACGAGCCACCACACCCATGCGTCGATGTCGTTCACGTGGTCATCGTAGGGCCACGATCGGGCGGCGGACAGGGCGCGTTGAGGGACCCGGCGGGTTTGCGCGGGGGTCCGGGCGGGGGGTGGGGCGGCGGACGGCCGGGGGCCGCAGGATCAGGACAGCGGCAGGCCGTGGGCCGTCCAGCGCTCGCCGACCTGCTCGACCACGAGCGGGAGGCCGAAGCAGCGGGAGAGGTTGCGGGACGTCAGCTCCAGCTCGATCGGGCCGGCGGTGAGGACCTTGCCCTGACGGATCATCAGGACGTGGGAGAAGCCGGGGGCGATCTCCTCGACGTGGTGGGTGACCATGATCATCGAGGGAGCGATGGGGTCGCGGGCGAGCCGGCCGAGGCGGCGGACCAGGTCCTCGCGGCCACCGAGGTCGAGACCGGCGGCGGGCTCGTCCAGCAGCAGCAGCTCGGGGTCGCTCATCAGGGCGCGGGCGATGAGGGTGCGCTTGCGCTCGCCCTCGGAGAGGGTGCCGAAGCGGCGGTCGAGGTAGTCGTTCATGCCGAGACGGTCGAGGAAGGCACGGGCGCGCTGCTCGTCCACGTCCTCGTACTCCTCCTTCCAGGCGGCGGTCATGCCGTAGGCGGCGGTGAGGACCGTCTGGAGGACCGTCTGGCGCTTGGGGAGCTTCTCGGCGAGGGCGATGCCGGCCACGCCGACGCGGGGGCGCAGCTCGAAGACGTCGGTACCGGGCTTGCCCAGGGTCTCGCCGAGGATGGTGGCGGAGCCCTTGGTGGGGTACAGGTAGCTGGAGGCGACGTTCAGGAGGGTGGTCTTGCCGGCGCCGTTGGGGCCGAGGATGACCCAGCGCTCGCCCTCCTTCACCGACCAGGAGACCTGGTCCACCAGAGCCCGGCCCTCACGGACCACGGATACGTCCTGAAGCTCCAGAACATCGCTCATGAGCGCGTTGTCTCCCCTTGCAGTGTGGCCGGTCTCGGCTGTCGCGTACGCCTGTGGCGCGGTCCGCCGCGCCGGTGGGCACGGCCCCTATGAAATCTACGCCACCGGCGCGCCGGTCCATTCCATCGGTCCGGTCCTTAGGGTGGGGGCATGCTCACGGAACCGCGTTCAGGACGCCTTGCCGCATGGGGAAACGCCCTTTTGGCCGGACTTGTCTCTCCGGATGACGCAGCGCTCGCCATTGTGGGTGAGGACACGGTCCACCGGGTGGCGGGGCTGCCCGGCGAGACCGCGCCGGTGGGGCTCACACTCGCGCTGGGGCGGCTGCGGGCGCTGGGCGCGACGGGGCTGCGGGTGGCGCTGCCGGCGCCCGGTCATCCGCTGGGACTGAGCGGACCGCCGGAGTTCAACGCGCGGGCGCTGGAGGCCCGGGAGGCGGCCGTCTGCTTCGGCACCGCGTTCGGGCTGGTGCCGGAGGTGCACGAGGCCGGGCCCGCGGGTGATGCGCATGTCGAGGTGGTCTGGCACGCCCTGCCCGTCCGCGAGGCACCGCCCGCGGACGTGCCCTCACTGGGCGAGGCGGAGCGTGAGCTGGCGGAGGCCCTGCGTGACGCGACGGCGCTGCTCGCCCGGCTCGACGTGGCCGCCTCCGGCCCGGTGGCCGAGGCCGCGATCGACGCGTACCGGGCGCGGGCGGAGGCCGGCCGCGAGATCCTGGCGCCGGGCTATCCGCCCCGCGCGGCCCGTGTGCTGGAGCTGGCGCAGCGGATCGCGCTGCTGATCTCCCTCGCGCACGACCATGGCCACGGGGCCGCGGTGACCGCCTCGGAGATGGCGGCGCGCACCGAGGCGCTGCGCCCGGTGGAGCGGACGGCCCGGCGGGCGCAGGTGGCGGCGTACAACTCGATGGTGGAGGAGCGGGAGCGGGGAGTGCGCTGACCTGCGGGGCCGGGCGGCGGGGCCGGGGTGCGGGCAAAGGGACGGGCCCCCCGGTGGTTCCGGGGGGCCCGAGCCGCGATGGGGATGCCTCAGTGGTTGAGGCCGGTGTTGCCGAAGGCCGGGTTCAGCACGCCGATGACGTCGACGCTGTCGCCGGTCACGTTCACCGGGACGTGGACCGGCGCCTGGATGGCGTTGCCCGAGACGACGCCCGGGGAGTTCACGGCCGCGCCGCCCGCCTCGCTCTGGGCGGAGGCCAGGCCGGCACCGGCGGCCAGCAGGCCACCGGCCACCATCGTCACGGCCGCTGCCTTCTTCAGGTTCTTCACTCTCAAACCCCTCTTGGACGTTCACCACGGCGGTTCTCCGTGGCACGCACTGGAGAACGGCGGAGATCGCCAGGGGATGCGCCATCCGGGTGACATTCCCACGACGGTATGAATCTCAGTCCGGAACGGGGTGTCTGGGGGGAACCGGGGTTCGGCGTCCGTACGGGCGTTTCAGCCGGCCACTCCGTGCCGTACGGCCCACAGGGCGGCCTGTGTGCGGTCGGCGAGGTCGAGCTTCATCAGGATGTTGGAGACGTGCGTCTTGACGGTCTTCTCCGACAGGACCAGCGCACGGGCGATCTCCCGGTTGGAGCGGCCGTCCGCGATCAGGCCGAGCACCTCGCGCTCTCGCTCGGTGAGCGAATTGCCCCGGCCCTGACCGGAGTTGGCCTCCTCCTGGGACAGCAGCGCGCCCGCCACCTCGGGCTGGAGCAGGATGTGCCCGGCGTGCACGGAGCGGATGGCGCCGGCGAGGGCGTCGGGGTCCACGTCCTTGTAGACGTATCCGGCGGCGCCCGCGCGCAGGGCCGGTACGACCGTGCGCTGCTCGGTGAAGCTGGTGACGATCAGCACCCGCGCGGGGTTGCCCAGTTCGCGCAGTCTGCGCAGGGCGTCGATGCCGTCCATGCCCGGCATCTTGACGTCCATGAGGACGATGTCCGGCCGCAGTTCCTCGGCGCGGGCCACTCCCTCCGCGCCGTCGGCGGCCTCACCGACGACGGCTATGTCCTCCTGCACCTCCAGGAAGGTGCGCAGGCCCCGGCGGACGACCTGGTGGTCGTCGACGAGCAGCACCTTGATGGGCTCAGCCACCGGGGACCTCCATCTCGATCGTGGTGCCCTTGCCGGGCGCCGATTCCACGGTCAGGGTGCCGCCGACCCCGCTGGCCCGGTCCCGCATCGAGACCAGTCCGAGGTGCCGCCCGGCGCGGCCCACCGCGGCCGGGTCGAAGCCGCCGCCGTCGTCGCTGATCCGCAGCACCGCTCCGGGGCCGCGCCGCTGCACGCGCACGTCGACGTGGTCCGCGTCCGCGTGGCGCAGCGCGTTGTGCAGGGCCTCCTGGGCGACCCGGAGCACGGCCTCCTCCTGGGCGGCGGGCAGTGCGCGGTAGCCGGTGCCGGTGAAGGTGACGCGGGCGGTGTGGGCGCGGTCGAGGACCTGGATCTGGGTGCGCAGGGTGGCGATCAGTCCGTCCTCGTCCAGCGCGGCGGGCCGCAACTCCACGACGGCGGCGCGCAGTTCGTCGGCGGCCTCGGCGGCGAGCGCGGCGACCTGGTGGAGTTCGTCCTTGGCGCGGGCCGGGTCGCGGTCGACGAGGGCGGCGGCGGCCTGGGCGGTCAGGCGCAGCGAGAACAGCTTCTGGCTGACCGCGTCGTGGAGTTCGTGGGCGAGGCGGGAACGCTCCTCGGCGATGGTGAGTTCGCGGCTGCGCTCGTAGAGGCGGGCGTTGGTCAGGGCGATCGCGGCATGCTGGGCGAGGAGGGCGAGCAGCTCCTCGTCCTCCTGGGTGAAGCCGCAACCGCCGTCCGGCTTCGGGCAGTTCTTGTTCGCGAGGAACAAGGCGCCGATGGTCTCGTCGCCGTCGCGGATGGGCAGCCCGAGGAAGTCGACGAGGTCGGGGTGGGCGTCCGGCCAGCCCTCGAAGCGGGGGTCCTCGCGTACATCGGCGAGGCGCTCGGGGCGGGCTTCGTGCAGCATCGCGGCGAGGACGCCGTGCTGGCGGGGCAGCGGGCCGATCGCCTTCCACTGGGCGTCGCTGACGCCGTCCACGACGAACTGGGCGAAGCCGCCGTGGTCGTCGGGGACGCCGAGGGCGGCGTACTGCGCGTCGAGGAGCTCGCGGGCGGAGGCGACGATCGTCTTCAGGACGTCGCGCATCTCCAGATGCCTGCTCATGGCCAGCAACGCGGAACTCACCGCGGCGAGGCCGGACCGGGGGCGGTGGCTCATGTCCTCACGGTACCGGCGGGGTGTGACAGCGCGGATCGGGCCGCCGGCCGCCCGGCACCGTCCGCTGGTCCTAGGCCGGGCGGCGTAGGCCCCGAGGACCCGGCCCGGTGCCGTACGCCACAGGCCCTGGGGCGGTCGTCGTACGCCGAAGGGCCCCGCTGCTCCGGGACTCGCGGCCGAGGCGGTGCCCGCAGGGGCGTTCCTACGGTGATCGGCATCCGTCCGAGGAGGCGGGGTGTGCGGAAGGGACGGTAGTCATGCCGGTAGGACTCATCACGGGTGCCTCGAAGGGGCTGGGGCGGGCGCTCGCCGAGGCACTGGCCGGGCGCGGCTGGGACCTGGTGCTGGACGCGCGGGGCGAGGAGGCGCTGGCCGGGGCAGCGGCGGCGGCCGGCCGGTACGGCGGCCGGGTGTCGGCGCTGCCCGGAGATGTCACGGACGCCGGGCACCGGGCCGCGCTGGTGGCCGCCGCCCGGACGCTGGGCGGCCTCGATCTGCTGGTGAGCAACGCGAGCGCGCTCGGCGCCGAGCCGCTGGTGCGGCTGGCCGGGCTGCCGCTGGACGGGCTGCGGCGGGCCCTGGAGGTGAACGTCACCGCCGCGCTGGGCCTCGTACAGGAGGCGCTGCCGCTGCTGCGGGCGTCGGCCGCGGGCACGGTGATCGCGGTCAGCTCGGACGCGGCGGCGGAGGCGTACCCGGCCTGGGGCGGGTACGGCGCCTCGAAGGCGGCCCTGGACCAGCTGGCGGCGGTGCTCGCCGTGGAGGAGCCGGGCCTGCGGGTGTGGGCGGTGGACCCCGGTGACATGGCGACCGGCCTGTACGCGGCGGCCGTACCCGACGACGAGGACGCGCGGCCGGCGCCCGGCACGGTCGTACCGGCGTTTCTGCGGCTGCTGGACGAGCGTCCGGCGAGCGGGCGGTACACGGCGGGGGCCCTCGGGGCGGGCCGGTGACCACGGTGGTGCGGGTACCGGAGGAGCGGTCGGCGCGGGTGCCGGCCGAGCAGCGGGGTCCGGGGCGGGCACGGGACGACGTACGACTCCTCGTGTCCCACGGCACGCGGGTGGCGCACCGCGCGTTCCGGGAGCTGCCGGAGGTGCTGCGGGCCGGGGATCTGCTGGTGGTGAACACCTCGCCGACCCTGGCCGCAGCGGTGGACGGCCGGATCGGGGAGGCGCCCGTGGTGGTGCACTTCTCGACGCGCGGCGACGACGGCCGCTGGGCGGTGGAGCTGCGCGAGCCGGACGGCCGGGGCACCACACGCGCGCGGGCGGGCACCCGCGCGGGGACAGCGGTGGGGCTGGCGGACGGGGTCCGGCTGGTGGTGGAGGAGCCGGTGGCCGGACGGGCTCCCGTGGCCGGGTCGGCCCCGGCGGGTGAGCCGGCGCCGGCGGGCGGCCGGGGGGAGCGGTTGTGGTGGGCGCGGGTGGAGGGCGGCCCGGTGCTGGGGCTGCTGCGGGGGCACGGACGGCCGATCCGTTACTCCTATACGACACGCGATCAGCCGCTGTCGGCGTACCAGACCCTGTTCTCCCTCCCCTCCCCCGACGGTGCGGGCAGCGCGGAGATGCCGAGTGCGGGGCGGCCGTTCACCGAGCGGGTGGTGGCGGAGCTGGTGCGCAGGGGGGTGGGGTTCGCGCGGATCACCCTGCACACGGGGGTGGCGTCGGCGGAGGCGCACGAGCCGCCGTACCCGGAGTGGTTCGCGGTGCCGGAGTCGTCGGCGCGGATGATCAACGCGACGGCGGCCGGGGCGGGCCGGGTGATCGCGGTGGGGACGACGGCCGTGCGGGCGGTGGAGTCGGCCGCGGGGGCGGACGGCGTGGTGCGCTCGTGCGAGGGGTGGACGGATCTGGTGGTCACGCCCGAGCGCGGGGTGCGGGTGGTGGACGGGCTGCTGACCGGACTGCACGAGCCGGAGGCCTCGCATCTGCTGATGCTGCGGGCGGTCGCCGGGCGGGCCGCGGTCGACCGTGCGTACGAGGAGGCCCTGCGCGGGCTCTATCTGTGGCACGAGTTCGGGGACGTCCATCTCCTCCTGAGGGAGGAGAGTCGGCACTGAGGCTCACAGAATGCGTTGCGAAGGCAACTCCCCGTGAGGTTGATCTGTCTTCCCTGTGAGCCCGCACATAGGGCCTACATCACGTACGAACGGACATAGGAGATAAACCCCCTGCTGCGAACGGGACAGATGGTCCAATCTGTCCCGTTTTGCCCTTCCCTGATCCACTACCCGCCTTCGTACATCACACCTTTGCCAGGGCATTTTGCGGCCGCTAAGAATGGCTCCCGTCGCTCAGCGCCGTGGGTTTTCGCCCGCGGCTTCTGTGCGGGGAGGAACCGATCCCCCGGCGGACGCAGGAGCGACCTCCGCGCTAACGAAGAGGTCCAACGCCATGCCCAAGAACATCCTCAGTCGTGCTCGAAATCGTGCCCTGACCAAGCAGCACAAGATCGCCGTCGCCGGTGTCGCCGCTCTCGGCACCGCCGCCATCGCCCTGTCGGCCGTCCCCGGCAACGCGGACACCGTCACCACCGGCTCCCCGGCCACCGCCGCGCAGGTCGCGAAGGTCGCCACCCAGGACGCCACGCTGCCCGCCGTCAAGAGCTCGGTCACCGACCGCGCCGCCGCCCAGAGCGTCAAGCTCGACGCCATCGCCGCGCAGCAGAAGGCCGACCAGGCCGCCAAGCAGCGCAGCGAGGCCGCCGCCAAGAAGGCCGCCGCCGACGCCGCTGCCAAGAAGGCCGCGCAGGAGCGCGCCGCCAAGCAGGCCGCCAACCGTTCCGTGCAGCGCCCGCAGATGCAGACCGTCGCCGCGAAGACCTACGCGAACAACCTCGACGGCTGGATCCGCCAGTCCCTGGACATCATGCACGCCAAGGGCATTCCGGGCAGCTACAACGGCCTGTACCGCAACATCATGCGTGAGTCCTCCGGCAACCCGATGGCCATCAACAACTGGGACATCAACGCGATCAACGGCATCCCGTCCAAGGGCCTGCTCCAGGTGATCCAGCCCACCTTCAACACGTACCACGTGCCCGGTACCTCGTGGAACATCTACGACCCGGTCGCCAACATCACCGCCGCCTGCAACTACGCTGCCCACCGCTACGGCTCGATGGACAACGTCAACAGCGCGTACTGAGGTCGGCGCGGACCTCTGACACACGCCGAAGGGCGGCACCCCACCACGGGGTGCCGCCCTTCGTGACGTACCGGCAAGGCTACTTGCGCATGACCTCCGGCTCGTGCCGGCGCAGGAAGCGGGACACGAGGAAGCCGCAGACCGCGCCCAGCGCGAGCAGCGCGATCATGTCCAGGGTCCAGGCCCCGGCCGTGTGGTTCCACAGCGGGTCGGTGCTGCCCGGATCGTCGCCGTTGGGGGCGATGTTGTTCAGGTCCAGCGTGGTGCCGGCCGCGCCCACCGCCCAGCGCGAGGGCATCAGGTAGGAGAGCTCGTTGACACCCAGCGTGCCGTGCAGGGTGAACAGGCAGCCGGTGAAGACGACCTGGACGATCGCGAACATCACCAGCAGCGGCATGGTCTTCTCGGCGGTCTTCACCAGCGAGGAGATCACCAGGCCGACCATCATCGAGGTGAAGCCCAGCGCCATGATCGGCAGGCACAGCTCGAACAGGGTCGATCCGCCGAGGATCACGCCCTGGTCCGGGATGGTGCGGGGAGCGAAGCCGATCAGGCCGACCAGCAGGCCCTGGAGCACGGTGACGGCGCCGAGCACGACCACCTTGGACATCAGGTAGGCCGACCGGGACAGGCCGGTCGCCCGCTCCCGCTCGTAGATCACCCGTTCCTTGATCAGCTCGCGCACGGAGTTCGCGGCGCCCGCGAAGCAGGCGCCCACCGCGAGGATCAGCAGCACGGTGGTGGCGGTGCCGTTGGGCACGTGCAGGCCGGTGCGCGGATCGACCGCCTGGTTGACCAGCAGGCCCCGGTCGGGCTTCATCAGCAGGCTGACCGAGCCGAGGACCGCCGGCAGGATCACGGTCAGCGCGAGGAAGCCCTTGTCGGAGACGATGACCGACACATAGCGCCGGATCAGGGTCAGCAGCTGGGAGCCCCACGCCTGCGGCTTGGGCGGCTTGATCGCCGCGGGCGGTGGCATGTACGCCGCCTGCTGCGGGGCGGCGGCGTCGAAGTCCGCCGCGTACATCTGGTAGTGCTGCGAGCCCTTCCAGCGGCCCGCCCAGTCGTAGTCGCGGTAGTTCTCGAAGGCGGAGAAGACGTCGGCCCAGCTGTCGTAGCCGAAGAAGTTCAGCGCCTCCTCCGGCGGGCCGAAGTAGGCCACCGCGCCGCCCGGCGCCATCACCAGCAGCTTGTCGCACAGCGCCAGCTCGGCCACCGAGTGGGTGACCACGAGCACGGTGCGGCCGTCGTCGGCCAGGCCGCGCAGCAACTGCATGACATCGCGGTCCATGCCGGGGTCGAGGCCGGAGGTCGGCTCGTCCAGGAAGATCAGCGACGGCTTGGTCAGCAGCTCCAAGGCCACCGAGACACGCTTGCGCTGACCGCCGGACAGGGACGTGACCTTCTTGTCCTTGTGGATGTCCAGCTTCAGCTCGCGCAGCACCTCGTCGATGCGGGCGTCGCGCTCCTGGGCGGTGGTGTCGGCGGGGAAGCGCAGCTTGGCCGCGTACTTCAGGGCCTTCTTGACGCTGAGTTCCTTGTGCAGGATGTCGTCCTGCGGGACCAGGCCGATGCGCTGGCGCAGCTCCGCGAACTGCTTGTAGAGATTGCGGTTGTCGTACAGCACCTCGCCCTGGTTGGCGGGCCGGTAGCCGGTGAGCGCCTTCAGCAGCGTGGACTTGCCGGAGCCCGAGGGGCCGATGACCGCGATCAGGGACTTCTCCGGGACGCCGAAGGAGACGTCCTTGAGGATCTGCTTGCCCCCGTCGACCGTGACGGTCAGATGGCGCGCGGAGAAGGAGACCTCGCCGGTGTCGACGAACTCCTCGAGCCGGTCGCCGACGATACGGAAGGTGGAGTGGCCGACGCCGACGATGTCGGACGGGCCGAGCTGCACCGAGCCGCCCTTGGGCACCGGGTGGCCGTTGACGTACGTGCCGTTGTGCGAGCCGAGGTCGCGGATCTCGAAGCGGCCGTCGGGCGTCGAGTGGAACTCGGCATGGTGGCGCGAGACCTGGAGGTCGGAGACGACCAGCTCGTTCTCCAGGGCGCGGCCGATGCGCATGACGCGGCCGAGGGCGAACTGGTGGAACGTCGTCGGGCTGCGGTCCCCGTGCGCGGGCGCCCCCGGTCCGGCCTGCTGCACGAAGGCACCGGACTGCGCGTCCTTCTGCTGCGGGAAGCCCGCCGGCTGGGCGGGCTGCCCGGCCGACTGCGCCTGCGCCCAGCCGGGTTGCGGTGCGGGGGCCTGCTGCGGCACCGCGTGGTGCGGCGGCTGGGCCGCCGGGGCGGGTGTCTGCTGGGGGGCCGGCTGCTGGGCCCACCCCGCGGGGGCCGCCGCGTACGGCGCCTGCTGTGCCTGCCCGACGGCGGCACCGGTGAGATCCAGCCGCGGTCCGTCCGTCGCGTTGCCGAGGTGCAGCGACGTCCCCGGACCTATCTCCGTCCGCTGGATCCGCTGACCCTGGAGGTAGGTGCCGTTGGTGCTGCCGTGGTCCTCGACGACCCAACTGCGGCCGTCGAAGCTGACCGTGGCGTGCCGCCAGGAGACCCTGGCGTCGTCGAGCACGATGTCACCCTGCGGATCTCTGCCGAGGGTGTAAGGCCTGGACGGATCGAGCGTCCAGGTACGTCCGTTTGTTTCCAGTACGAGTTCCGGCACTCCATGCCCCACTGAGTTGTCCCCCGAATTTCCCCCGTCGCAGGGAGTCTAGGGATGTCGAACATCGTGGGGAACTATTTCAGGCCCACCCCCCTGACCAAAACTCGGGCCTTGCGCGCACCGCCCTCAAGCGCTCCAGCCGAAGAACGGCAATTCAGGCGAGGGGGATAAGCGGGGACACGGCGGGAGTTGGCGCCGGGCCGGTGGAATTGCGGCGGAGCGGGGGCGCAAGGCGCGGCGGGGGTACGGCAGTTCGCGCGCGGGCGTGACGGGGGCGCCTCTCTCGGGGGTGCCCGAGGACGGAGGACGGAGGCAGGTACGCGCAGTACGCCATCTCGTCGGTGCCGGCCGCCGCCGGGACCGCGGCCGTCGCGCGTTGTGGCCGGCGCGCCTGCCCGTCCATGCCGCCCGCGCCTGGACGCCGCCCGCGGACCGGACAGCGCGACCTCGGTACCCGCCGGAACAGGTCACGCCGCGGTGTCCCCGGTCGCGGCGGTGGCGACCTCGGGGGAAGCTGTTGGCAAGATCCTTGATGCCGGGACGCCACCCATTGTTCCGTGTCCGTCAGGCGGACCTCGGCGGCGCGCGGCACTGGGTGCCGGATACGGTGGTGAGACCATGACTGCTGCGCAGACCCCCGAGGTCCCCACTCTCCTCGTCAAGATCTTCGGCAAGGACCGGCCGGGCATCACGGCCGGACTCTTCGACACCCTCGCCGCGTACTCCGTCGACGTGGTCGACATCGAGCAGGTCGTCACGCGGGGACGCCTGGTGCTGTGCGCGCTGGTGAGCCAGCCGCCGGCCGGCATCGAGGGCGATCTGCGGGCCACCGTGCACAGCTGGGCCGAGTCGATGAAGATGCAGGCGGAGATCATCTCGGGCCACGGCGACAACCGTCCGCGCGGCCTCGGGCGCTCTCTGGTGACCGTCCTCGGCCATCCGCTCACCGCCGAGTCGACGGCCGCCATCGCGGCCCGCATCGCGAAGGCCGGCGGCAACATCGACCGTATCTTCCGGCTCGCCAAGTACCCGGTGACCGCGGTGGAGTTCGCGGTCTCCGGCGTGGAGACGGAGCCCCTGCGCACCGCGCTCGCCTCGGACGCCGGGGCGCTCGGTGTCGACATCGCGGTCGTCTCCGCGGGCCTGCACCGGCGCGCGCAGCGTCTCGTGGTCATGGACGTGGACTCCACCCTCATCCAGGACGAGGTGATCGAACTCTTCGCCGCCCACGCCGGCTGCGAGGACAAGGTCGCCGAGGTCACCGCCGCGGCGATGCGCGGGGAGCTGGACTTCGAGCAGTCGCTGCACGCCCGCGTCGCCCTGCTGGCCGGTCTCGACGCCTCCGTGGTCGAGAAGGTGCGCAACGAGATCCGGCTGACCCCCGGCGCCCGCACCCTGATCCGCACCCTGAAGCGGCTCGGCTACCAGGTCGGCGTGGTCTCCGGTGGCTTCACCCAGGTCACCGACGACCTCAAGGAACGCCTCGGCCTCGACTTCGCCCAGGCCAACACGCTGGAGATCGTCGACGGCAAGCTGACCGGCCGGGTCACCGGCGAGATCGTGGACCGCGCAGGCAAGGCGCGGCTGCTGCGCCGGTTCGCGGCGGAGGCCGGGGTGCCGCTGGTGCAGACGGTGGCGATCGGCGACGGCGCCAACGACCTCGACATGCTGAACGCGGCCGGTCTCGGCGTCGCCTTCAACGCCAAGCCCGTGGTGCGCGAGGCCGCGCACACGGCCGTGAACTTCCCCTTCCTCGACACGGTCCTCTACCTCCTCGGCGTCACCCGCGAAGAGGTCGAGGCGGCCGACACTCACGACGAGGGCTGAGGCGGCGCTTCTGCGCGGGTGAGGCACACGGCTCGGGAGCAGCCGCCCGCTTCCCGGCGGCGGCCTGGACCGGCCCGCTCGCGGCGCGGGCCTGCGCCCGTGACCGAGCCGGCGCCGGCCCCTGGTGTCACCTCACTCCGAGGGCGCCCAGTAGTCCGTCAGCGTGGCCACGCCCGGTTCCAGGCCCTTCCACGAGCCCTCGAAGGAGAGCACGGCGAAGGCGGCGGCCGGGAAGCCGCGGCGGGTCATCCGCTCGCGGGCGTCCCCGTCGGCCGAGCCGGCCAGGATCTCGGCGAGGCCGTGGACGCCGGGGTTGTGGCCGATCAGGATCAGGTTGCCCACGTCGTCCGGCACCTCGTTCAAGAGCGCGATCAGCTGACCCGGTGAGGCTTCGTAGACCCGCTCCTCGTAGACGGTCTTCGGCCGGTGTGCCAGTTCGTGCACCGCGAGCTTCCAGGTCTCGCGGGTGCGGGTCGCGGTGGAGCACAGGGCCAGGTCGAAGGCGAGGCCGGAGTCGCTCAGTCTGCGCCCGGCGACGGCCGCGTCCATGCGGCCCCGCTCGGCGAGCGGGCGCTCATGGTCGGAGACCTGGGGCCAGTCGGCTTTCGCATGCCGGAAAACGGCGATCCTGCGGGGTTCTGCGACGCTCATGCGTCCCAGCTTCGCATGAAACAGGCCACGCGGCGCAGGGAGTTGACATGCGGATTCACCATGCGGGGCGGCTCCCGGTCAGTGCCTGAGCAGCTGCTGTGCGCGCTCGACGAGGTGGGCTATCGCCGGGTCCGCGCTCGCCGCGTGCGCGTCCGAGGGGTTCAGTATCAGCAGGAACAGGATGCCGAAGGCGAGCACCGGCAGCGCGAGGGCCCACCAGGGCAGCCGCATGTCGACGCCGCCCGTGGTCGCCGGGTGGGTCCGGAAGTGGGTGCGGGCGGGCATGGTCGCCTCCGAGGTCATCGAGCGTTCGTGTGACCGCCCCCTGCGGTCACCACTCGAAGGTACGGAATCCGCGCCCGGCAACCCATCAGGTTTTCCACCCAGTTACCCCTGAGCCTTACCCCCTAGGGGACAGGGGGGCCAGCACCACCATCCACCGGAAACGCCCTGGTGGCGGGGTCGGCCGACCGCGTCCCAGGCGCGCGGCACGCGGGCCTCAGGAGTGGGCGGCGTCACCGGAGCGCGGCGTCACGGGCGCGCGGCAGGCGATGTCACGGGCGCACGGCGGGCGACGTCACGCGACGGGCCGCGCCAGAGGCTCGCGGCGCGTCACGTCACATCACGGCGACACGATGGTCGCGACGATGGCGATGATGAGGAAGATCGCGAAGAAGGAGCCGAAGACAAGCAGCATCTTCTTCTGACCGTTTCGCGGATTCGGGTCGAGCACAGGCTGCATGCGCCCAGTCTCGCACCCCTGCCCCGGCGGACGTGCGCGGGGGGTCAGCGCGCCGCGGCCTCGTCCTCCACCGTTCGGTCGCGGCCCGCCAGGAAGCCCACCGCGATCTGGGGCACCATGAGGCCCGCCATCAGGGCGATCGGCAGCCCCCAGCCGCCGCTGTGCTGGTAGAGCACGCCGACCAGCAGCGGGCCGGGGATGGAGATCAGGTATCCGGTGCTCTGCGCGAAGGCGGACAGCTGGGCCACGCCGGGACCGCTGCGGGCGCGCATGCCGACCATCGTCAGGGCGAGCGGGAAGGCGCAGTTCGCGATGCCCAGCAGCAGCGCCCAGGCCCAGGCCCCGGCGGCCGGGGCGAGGTACAGACCGGTGTATCCGGCGAGCCCGCACAGGCCCAGGGCCAGCACGATCGGCCCCTGGTGGGGCAGCCGGGCGGCGATCCGCGGGATGACGAAGGCCAGCGGCACGCCCATCACCATCGTGACGGCGAGCAGCAGACCCGCGGTGCCGGCGGACACGCCCGCGTCCCGGAAGATCTGCGGCATCCAGCCCATGGTGATGTAGGCGGCGGTGGCCTGGAGGCCGAAGAAGACGGCGAGCGCCCAGGCGGTACGGCTGCGGGTGATCCGCAGCGGGGGCGCCGCCTCGGTGGCCCGCGCGGTCACCGGTGCCGCTGCCGGCGCCGAGTCCGACACCGCTTCCCTGCCCCGCGCCGAACCGGACGCCCCCGCGGAAGCCGCAGAAGTCTCGGAAGCCGCGGACGGCGAGGAAGCCGGGGACGGCGAGGAAGCCGGGGAAGCACCCCTCCCCCGCCCGGAGCCGCCCCGGCCCGCTCGGTCTCCTCGGCCTTCCCCGCCCTCTCGGCCGCCCCGCACCAGCGGCACCCACGGCACCACCGCCACCGCCGCGAGCACCGCCCACACCGCGAGCCCCGGCTTCCAGTTCCCGCCCATGGCGTGGGTCAGCGGGACCGTCACCGCGGCCGGCAGGGCGGTGCCGAGCGCGAGGACCATCGAGTACAGGCCGGTCATGGAGCCGACCCGGTCGGGGAACCAGCGCTTGACGATGACCGGCATCAGCACGTTGCTGACGGCGATGCCCATCAGGGCGAGCGCGCTGGCGGCCAGGAACCCGGCGGTGCCGCCGACGTACGGCCGCAGCAGCAGGCCCGCGCAGATCGCGGCCATGCCGGCGCACACCACGGCGGCCGGTCCGAAGCGGCGCGCCAGGCGGGGCGCCATCACACCGAAGACGGCGAAGCACAGCGGGGGCACGGAGGTGAGCAGACCGGCCACGCTGCCGCTCATGCCGAGCCCGTCGCGGACCTCCTCCAGGAGGGCGCCGAGGCTGGTGATGGCCGGGCGGAGGTTGACCGCGGACAGCACGATCCCGGCGACCACCAGGCGGGTCGCCCACGTGCGCGCGGGGCCCGTCTCCAGGGTCGCCTCGGGTATGCCCGCCGTGGCGGACGTGTCGCGTTCGGTCGGTGACATCGCCGTACGGGTGTCCACTGTCCGGGTTTCCTCACTAGCCATGAGACCCATCATAGAATCATGGGATGATTGGTTGTCCATTCCCGGAACCCCCGGAGCGTGCACGCCCCGGTCTGTCGTGCGAAGGTGTGCCATGCCTTTGAGCCACCCGCGCCGTTCGGCCCTCTCCGAGCAGGTGATCGCCGAACTGCGCAACCAGATCGCCACCGGCGAGTGGCCGGTCGGCTCCCGTATCCCCACCGAGCCCGAACTGGTCGAGCAGCTCGGCGTCGCCCGCAACACGGTCCGCGAGGCCGTGCGCGCGCTCGCCCACAACGGGCTGCTGGACATCCGGCAGGGCTCGGGCACCTATGTGGTGGCCGCCAGCGAGCTGGCCGGCGTCATGCACCGCCGGTTCGCCGAGGCGGACCCCCGGCACATCGCCGAACTGCGCTCCACGCTGGAGTCGGCCGCGGCCAAGCTCGCCGCCGAACGGCGCACCGAGAAGGACCTCAAGCAGCTGGACGCGCTGCTGCTGCGCCGCGACGAGGCGTGGGAGAGCGGCGAGGCGGAGGCCTTCGTGACCGCGGACGCCACCTTCCACCTGGCCGTGGTGGGCGCGTCCCACAACGAGGTCATGACGGCGGTGTACGCCGACCTGGGCGAGCTGCTGCGGGACGCGCTGCGCGCGGACGTCGGCGCCGAGCTGACGCCGGAGGCGCACATGGACCACACCCGCCTGGTGGACGCGATCCGCACCGGCGACACCGAGGCGGCGGCCAGGGAGGCGGCGAGCTACCCCTTCCAATGCCGCCCCCTGGGGCGGCCCGTCACCGGCTGACGTACCGGCCGACCGCCCGGCATCGGCCGGCGGCCCGGTTCAGCGCACCTTCTGGTGGCTGATCCACGCCGAGCCGACCTCCTTCCAGCAGCGTCCGGTGAGCCGTACCGTCAGGGCGGGCTCGGCGTCCACCGGCGCGCTGTCGGTGTCGATGTCCCACCAGCGGGCGCACTCGATGTGCAGGCGTACCCGGTCGGTGTCGACATAGGGGTTGTGGCAGTACGCCACCACATGGGAGCCGTTCACCGCGGTCCGGCAGGCGGCCCCGAACAGGCTCGGCGCGGGCGTCCCCGCGCTCGCGCGCGCGTGAGGCGTGGCGTCGTAGGGCAGGGCGAGTACGAGGGCGGCGGCCAGGGTCAGCGGGGCCAGGCAGCGGGACAAGCGCACAAGGGGGACCTCCTCGGCCGGGCTGCGGAGGGATGCGCCGGATGAACGCGCGCGTCTTCAGGGTGCGCCGCGCGCGGGGTGGGCCGCCCGGCCGGTGAGCCGAACGGGTGAGGGCGCCGGGCGGCGCCGGAGCGCACGGAGGCCGGCACGGCAGACGGCCCGGTACGGCGAAGGCCCGCGCCCCCGTGCGGGGTGCGGGCCTTGCCGTGTGGCCGTGTGGCGGGTTTCAGCCGGGGGTGAGCGCTCAGGCGCCGATGGCGTGCAGACCGCCGTCCACGTGGATGATCTCGCCGGTGGTCTTCGGGAACCAGTCGCTGAGCAGGGCGACGATGCCCTTGCCGGCCGGCTCCGGGTCCTTCAGGTCCCACTCCAGCGGGGAGCGGCTGTCCCAGACGGCGGCCAGGTCGCTGAAGCCCGGAATGGACTTGGCGGCCATGGAGCCGATCGGGCCCGCGGAGATGAGGTTGCAGCGGATGTTCTGCTTGCCCAGGTCGCGCGCCATGTAGCGGTTGGTCGCCTCCAGGGCGGCCTTGGCCGGGCCCATCCAGTCGTACTGCGGCCAGGCGAACTGGGCGTCGAAGGTGAGGCCGACGACCGAGCCGCCGTTCTGCATCAGCGGCAGGCAGGCCATGGTGAGCGACTTCAGGGAGAACGCCGAGACGTGCATGGCGGTGGCCACGGACTCGAACGGCGTGTTCAGGAAGTTGCCGCCGAGCGCGTCCTGCGGGGCGAAGCCGATGGAGTGCACGACGCCGTCGAGGCCGCCCAGCTCCTCGCCGACCAGGTCGGCCAGGCGGGCGAGGTGCTCCTCGTTGGTCACGTCCAGCTCGATGACCTTCGCCGGCTTCGGCAGCTTCTTGGCGATGCGCTCGGTCAGCGTGGGCCGCGGGAAGGCGGTCAGGATGATCTCGGCACCCTGCTCCTGGGCCTGCTTCGCGGCGTGGAAGGCGATGGAGGACTCCATCAGCACACCGGTGATCAGGATGCGCTTGCCCTCGAGGATTCCACTCATGGTGATCAGTGACCCATTCCCAGTCCGCCGTCAACGGGGATGACGGCTCCAGTGATGTACGAGGCGTCGTCCGACGCGACGAACCGGACCGCCGCGGCGATCTCCTCCGGCTGCGCGTAACGGCCGAGCGGCACCTGCGACATGATGCCCTGGCGCTGCTCGTCGCTGAGCACCTTGGTCATGTCGGTGTCGACGAAACCCGGTGCGACGACGTTGAAGGTGATGTTGCGCGAGCCCAGCTCACGGGCGAGCGAGCGCGCGAAGCCCACCAGGGCGGCCTTGGAGGCGGCGTAGTTCGCCTGCCCCGCCGAGCCGAGCAGGCCGACCACGGAGGAGATCAGGACGACGCGGCCCTTCTTGGCGCGCAGCATGCCGCGGTTGGCGCGCTTGACGACGCGGAAGGTGCCGGTGAGGTTGGTGTCGATGACCGAGGTGAAGTCCTCCTCGGACATGCGCATCAGAAGCTGGTCCTTGGTGATGCCGGCGTTGGCGACCAGCACCTCGACGGGACCGTGCCGGTCCTCGATCTCCTTGTAGGCCTGCTCCACCTGCTCGGGGTCGGTGATGTCGCACTTGACGGCCAGGAAGCCGGCCGGCGGCTCACCCGAGCGGTACGTGATCGCGACCTTGTCGCCGGCGTCGGCGAAAACGCGGGCGATGGCGAGGCCGATGCCCCGGTTTCCTCCGGTGACGAGAACCGAGCGGCTCAACGGATCACCCTTTCGATAGCGGTCTGCTACAGGTCCGACAACCCGCCCGAACACCTGGATGACAGGCGGCTGCATCGAAAACCTATCGGTACGGCCGCGTCCGTGGGCATTCGGGCACCGACAGTGGCGGGGGACCGTCACTGTCGGGTCCCTACAGAACCGCGGGCCCCGCGTCCGGAAGCGGTGTGGTCCGCGGGGCCGCCCGCAGGCCATGATCGGAGCCCACAGGCCACGACAGCAGGGAGACCTCCGTGCCTCATTCCATCGACGAAGCCTTCACGGCGCTTCCGCTCAGGTCCCTCGCCGACGCCGCGCTCGCCCGCGCGCGGTCGCTCGGGGCGGAGCACGCGGACTTCCGGTTCGAGCGGGTGCGCGGCGCGGCGCTGCGGCTGCGCGACGCCCGGCCCGCGGGGTCCTCGGACACCACCGACCTCGGGTACGCGGTCCGGGTCGTGCACGGCGGCACGTGGGGCTTCGCCTCCGGGGTCGACCTGACGCTGGACGCGGCGGCGCGGGTGGCCTCGCAGGCGGTGGCGATGGCGAAGCTGTCGGCGCAGGTGATCAGGGCCGCGGGGTCCGACGAGCGGGTGGAGCTGGCGGACGAGCCGGTGCACGCCGACAGGACGTGGGTGTCGTCGTACGAGATCGACCCGTTCACCGTGCCGGCCGAGGAGAAGGCGGCGCTGCTCGCGGACTGGAGCGCGCGGCTGCTGGCGGCGGACGGGGTGAGCCATGTGGACGCCTCGCTGCTCACCGTGCACGAGAACAAGTTCTACGCCGATACGGCGGGGACCGTCACGACCCAGCAGCGGGTGCGGCTGCATCCCGAGCTGACCGCGGTGTCGGTGGACGAGTCCAGCGGCGAGTTCGACTCCATGCGGACGCTGGCGCCCCCGGCCGGGCGCGGCTGGGAGTACCTGACCGGGACCGGCTGGGACTGGGACGGCGAGCTGGCGCGGATCCCGGAGCTGCTGGCCGAGAAGATGCGGGCGCCGAGCGTGGAGCCCGGCCTGTACGACCTGGTGGTCGACCCGTCCAACCTGTGGCTGACCATCCACGAGTCCATCGGGCACGCCACCGAGCTGGACCGGGCGCTCGGCTACGAGGCCGCGTACGCCGGCACCTCCTTCGCCACCTTCGACCAGCTGGGCAAGCTCAGGTACGGCTCCGAGCTGATGAACGTCACCGGCGACCGCACCGCCGAGCACGGCCTGGCCACCATCGGGTACGACGACGAGGGCGTCGAGGCCCAGTCCTGGGACCTGGTGAAGGACGGCACCCTGGTCGGCTACCAGCTGGACCGCAGGATCGCCCGGCTGACCGGGTTCGAGCGCTCCAACGGGTGCGCGTACGCCGACTCCCCCGCCCATGTGCCGGTGCAGCGCATGGCCAACGTGTCGCTGCTGCCGGACCCCGCGGGGATGTCCACCGAGGATCTGATCGGGGGCGTGGAGCGGGGCATCTACGTGGTCGGGGACCGCTCGTGGTCGATCGACATGCAGCGCTACAACTTCCAGTTCACCGGGCAGCGCTTCTTCCGGATCGAGAACGGGCGGCTGGCCGGGCAGCTCAAGGACGTCGCCTACCAGGCCACGACGACCGACTTCTGGGGTTCGATGGCGGCGGTCGGCGGGCCGGGGACGTACGTCCTGGGCGGCGCGTTCAACTGCGGCAAGGCCCAGCCGGGGCAGGTGGCCGCGGTCTCGCACGGGTGCCCCTCCGCCCTCTTCCGGGGCGTGAACATTCTCAACACCACGCAGGAGGCGGGTCGATGAACGCGCGTACGAACAAGCCGCACGAGATCGTCGAGCAGGCGCTCGCGCTGTCCCGGACGGACGGGTGCGTCGTCATCGCCGACGAGACCTCCACCGCCAACCTGCGCTGGGCGGGCAACGCGCTCACCACGAACGGGGTGACGCGGGGCCGTAGCCTCACGGTGATCGCGACCGTGGACGGGCGGCAGGGCACCGCGTCCGGGGTGGTGTCCCGGTCGGCGGTGACGGCGGCCGAGCTGGAGCCGCTGGTGCGGGCCGCCGAGGAGGCCGCGCGCGGGGCGGGTCCGGCGGAGGACGCGCAGCCGCTGGTCGCGGGCGTGCCCGCGGCGCCCGACTTCACGGACGCGCCCGCCGAGACCTCCTCCGCGGTGTTCGCCGACTTCGCCCCGGCGCTCGGCGAGGCCTTCGCCCGCGCGCGGACCGGCGGCCGGGAGCTGTACGGCTTCGCCAACCACGAGATGGTCTCGACCTACCTGGGCAGCTCCACCGGGCTGCGGCTGCGGCACGACCAGCCGACGGGCACGCTGGAGCTGAACGCCAAGTCGCCGGACCGCACCCGCTCCGCATGGGCCGGGCGCGCCACGCGGGACTTCAAGGACGTCGACCCGGCCGCCCTGGACGCCGAGCTGGCCGTGCGCCTGGGCTGGGCGAAGCGGCGCGTGGAGCTGCCCGCGGGCCGCTACGAGACGCTGCTGCCGCCGACCGCGGTGGCGGACCTGCTCATCTACCAGCTGTGGTCGGCCTCGGGCCGGGACGCGGCGGAGGGCCGTACGGTCTTCTCCCGGCCCGGCGGCGGCACCCGGATCGGCGAGCGGCTCTCCGAGCTGCCGCTGACCCTGCGCAGCGACCCGGACGAGCCGGGCCTGGAGTGCGCGCCCTTCGTGATCGCCCACTCCTCGAACGGCGACCGGTCGGTGTTCGACAACGGTCTCGCGGCGCCGGCCACCGACTGGATCGAGCAGGGGACGCTGCGGAATCTGACGACGACCCGGCACAGCGCCGCCCTGACCGGGCTGCCGGTCACCCCGGCCGCGGACAACCTGATCCTGGACGGCGGCAACCGCTCCCTGGAGGAGATGGTCGCGGCCACCGGGCGCGGGCTGCTGCTGACCTGCCTGTGGTACATCCGCGAGGTCGATCCGGCGACGCTGCTGCTCACCGGTCTGACCCGCGACGGCGTCTACCTGGTGGAGGGCGGCGAGGTGACCGGGCAGGTGAACAACTTCCGGTTCAACGAGTCGCCGGTGGAGCTGCTGCGGCGCACCACCGAGGCGGGCCGCACGGAGAAGACGCTGCCGCGCGAATGGGGCGACTGGTTCACCAGGGCCGCGATGCCGCCGCTGCGGGTCCCCGATTTCAACATGAGTTCTGTCAGCCAGGGCGTATAACCTCGTAGTCGGCTGTCACCCGACCGCCGAGGATTTCCAAGGAGACACGAGAACCGTGACGGACATCGTCGACGAACTGAAGTGGCGCGGGCTCATCGCCCTCTCCACGGACGAGGACGCATTGCGCAAGGCGTTCGCGGACGGTCCCGTCACGTTCTATTGCGGCTTCGACCCGACCGCGCCCAGTCTGCACCTCGGCAACCTCGTGCAGATCCTGACGATGCGCCGCATCCAGCAGGCCGGCCACCGCCCGCTGGGCCTGGTCGGGGGCGCGACGGGTCTGATCGGCGACCCCAAGCCGACGGCCGAGCGCACGCTGAACGCGCCGGAGATCGTCGCCGAGTGGGTCGAGCGGCTGCGCGGCCAGATCGCACCGCTGCTGGACTTCGAGGGTCCGAACGCCGCGGTGATGGTAAACAACCTGGACTGGACCCAGGGCCTGTCGGCCATCGAGTTCCTACGGGACATCGGCAAGCACTTCCGGGTCAACAAGATGATCGCCAAGGAGGCCGTCTCCCGGCGGCTCAACTCCGACGCGGGCATCAGCTACACCGAGTTCAGCTACCAGATCCTCCAGGGCATGGACTTCCTGGAGCTGTACCGGCGGTACGGCTGCACGCTCCAGACCGGCGGCAGCGACCAGTGGGGCAACCTCACCTCGGGCACCGACCTGATCCACCGGGTCGAGCCGGACGCCGTGGTGCACGCGCTGGGCACCCCGCTGATCACCAAGGCGGACGGCACGAAGTTCGGCAAGACCGAGTCCGGCACGGTCTGGCTCGACCCCGAGATGACCACGCCGTACGCGTTCTACCAGTTCTGGATCAACGCGGACGACCGCGATGTCGCCAAGTTCCTGCGCATCTTCAGCTTCAAGTCCCGCGAGGAGATCGAGGAGCTGGAGCGGCTGACCGCGGAGCGTCCGCAGGCGCGGGCGGCGCAGCGGGCGCTGGCCGAGGAGCTGACCACGCTGGTGCACGGAGCCGAGCAGACGGCCGCCGTGATCGCCGCGTCGAAGGCGCTGTTCGGGCAGGGCGAGCTGGCGGAGCTGGACGGCCGGACGCTGGCGTCGGCGCTGTCCGAGGTGCCGCACATCCGGGTCGCCGAGCTGGGGTCCGTGGTGGATCTGTTCGCCGAGGTGGGGCTGGTCGCGAGCAAGTCCGCGGCGCGCAGGACCGTGAAGGAGGGGGGCGCCTACGTGAACAACGTCAAGGTGACCTCCGAGGACGCGGTGGCGTCGGCCGGTGATCTGCTGGACGGACGGTGGCTGGTGCTGCGCCGGGGCAAGCGGAATCTGGCGGCGGTGGAGGTTGTCGCCGGGTAGCGGCGTGGGGGCGCCCCTCGGGGCGCCCCCCGCAGCATTGCTCAGATCCGCTGGCGTTTTCTCTTGCCCAGTGTGGCCATGTAGAAGGAGTCGACCACGGCGACGATGAGGATCGCGGCCACCAGCTGGAAGATGTGGCGGCTCCAGTCGATGCCGCGGGTCTCGTGGACGTTCAGCGCGCGGGCGATGGCGTTGCCCGCGATGGCGCCCAGCATGCCGCAGATGGTGGTCAGCCAGAGGGGGCTGTGCTGCCTGCCGGGGATGACCGCCTTGGCGATCACGCCCAGCACGAACCCCACGATGATGGCCCACAACCAGCCCATGGCTGCCTCCTCGTCCGGATCGACGTGAGCTTTACGCCAGTGTCGGCCGGGGCCTCCCCTGGCGCATGTCGGGTTCCGCCGCGGGACCGGGGGCGTTGCCGCAGGCAGCGGGCGACCCGGTCTCGTCGGCCGCGCGGACGCGGCGTACCGTAAGACCCGTGAAGGCGATGCGGAAGCAGCACGGCGACGGCGGCCAGGTGTTCCGGATCACCGGCGCCCGGACCGGTCTCGCCGAGGACGTGCGCGGCCGGCAGCGGCGGTACGTCATCTCGATGGGGATCCGTACGGTGGCGGTGATCCTCGCGGCCACGTTGTGGAATGTCGAACGGCCCTTTGCCATCGTGGCGTTGGTGGCCGGGGCGATCCTGCCCTATATCGCGGTGGTGATCGCGAACGCGGGCCGTGAGCGGCCGCCCTCTCTGCCCTCGACGTTCGTCACCGCGCCCATGCGCCCGGTGATCGGGGCGCCGCGCGGCGAGGACGAGCAGCCCCCGCGTGATCAGGGCTGACGCGGAAGAAGGAACGCCGGTCACCCCGGAAGCTCAAGAAAAGCTCAGAATCAATGACGCAGTTCCGGTGCCGGGCGACGGGTCTGCCGTGACATACTGCGTAAGCGCTCCGCATCCCCCGTCGGAGCGACGGACCGACGCCGGGCAGCTCCCCCCGTGGCTGCTCGGCGTCGCCTCGTTCTGCACCCGATCTGGTGAGACGAATCAGTGAGTGACGAGACCCCCATCTGCTCCGCCAAGGGCTGCCGCACCGCCGCCGTGTGGGTGCTGGCCTGGAACAATCCGAAGCTCCACACGCCGGAGCGGCGCAAGACATGGCTCGCCTGCGAGGAGCACCGCGAGCATCTGTCGACGTTCCTGGGTGTACGGGGGTTCCTGAAGGACGTCGTGCGGCTCGACGAGTGGGAGCGGCAGAGCGGGAGTTGACGCCCGCGGACAGCCGGTGACCGCCCCGGCACCCGTCCCGCTCAGCCGCCGATCGCCGACATCGGGCGGTCCGGCTGGACGAAGGACGGGTCGTCCAGGCCCGCGCCCGCCTTCTTGCCCCACATCGCCACGCGCCACAGCCGGGCGATCTCCTCGTCGGGCGCGCCGGAGCGCAGGGCGCCGCGCAGGTCGGTCTCCTCGGTGGCGAACAGACAGGTGCGTATCTGACCGTCGGCGGTCAGCCGGGTGCGGTCGCAGGCCGCGCAGAACGGGCGGGTGACCGAGGCGATCACCCCGACCCGGTGCGGGCCGCCGTCCACCAGCCAGCGCTCCGCCGGTGCCGAGCCGCGCTCGCCGCTGTCCTCGGGAGCGAGGTCGAAGCGGGTGCGCAGGGAGGCGAGGATGTCGCCCGCGGTGACCATGCCCTCGCGCTTCCAGCCGTGCTGGGCGTCCAGGGGCATCTGCTCGATGAACCGCAGCTCGTAGTCGTGGGCGATGGCCCAGGCGAGCAGGTCGGGGGCCTCGTCCTCATTGAGCCCCGGCATCAGCACGGTGTTGACCTTGACGGGGGTGAGGCCGGCCGCGCGGGCGGCGCGGAGTCCTTCGAGGACGTCCTTGTGGCGGTCGCGGCGGGTGAGGGTCTTGAAGACATCGGGGCGCAGGGTGTCCAGGGAGACGTTGACCCGGTCAAGACCCGCCGCCTTCAGGGCGGCGGCGGTGCGGCCGAGGCCGATGCCGTTGGTGGTGAGGGACATCCGGGGGCGCGGGGCGAGGGCCGCGACACGCTCGACGATGCCGACCAGACCGGGGCGCAGCAGCGGTTCGCCGCCGGTGAAGCGGACCTCCTCGACACCGAGCAGGCGCACCGCGATGTCGACGAGGCGGACGATCTCGTCGTCACTGAGCAGGTCGGGCTTGGCCAGCCACTGCAGGCCCTCCTCGGGCATGCAGTACGTGCAGCGCAGATTGCACCGGTCGGTCAGCGAGACCCTCAGGTCGGTGGCCACGCGGCCGTACGTGTCGATGAGCACGTGGGCCCCCTCCCTCGATCATCGGTGATGTCTTCCCTGTCATCTGCGAGCCTACGTGACGCCACTGACAACGGCACCGGCCCCGATCGAACGAGGTGCCCGGCGGCCGCGTCGTAGGACCGTACAGGCCGCGGCCGCCGTACGACGGGTCGTACCGCGCGTCAGTGCGCGCCGGTCCCGGTCAGGGAGCGCACCTCCAGTTCCGCGTACTTGCCGGCGTCCGGCACCTCCTTCGACAGCAGGGTGCCCAGGGCGCCGAGCAGGAATCCCACGGGGATGGAGACGATGCCGGGGTTCTCCAGCGGGAACCAGTGGAAGTCGGTGCCGGGGAACATCGAGGCCGGGCTGCCGGAGACCACCGGGGAGAACAGCACGAGGCCGACGGCGGTGACCAGGCCGCCGTAGATCGACCACAGGGCGCCGGCGGTGGTGAAGCGCTTCCAGAAGAGGCTGTAGAGGATGGTCGGCAGGTTCGCGGAGGCGGCGACGGCGAAGGCGAGCGCCACCAGCCCCGCCACGTTGAGGTCGCGGGCCAGGGCGCCGAGGACGATGGAGACCGCGCCGATGCCGACGCTCGCCCAGCGGGCCGCGCCCAGTTCCTGCCGCTCGGTGGCGCGTCCCTTCTTGATGACGTTCGCGTAGATGTCGTGCGCGAAGGAGGAGGACGAGGCGAGGGTGAGGCCGGCGACGACGGCGAGGATGGTGGCGAAGGCGACGGCGGAGATGGTGGCGAGCAGGACGGCGCCCCAGGTGGAGTCGGTCCCGCCGAGGTGCAGGGCGAGGAGCGGGGCGGCGGTGTTGCCCGCCTTGTTGGAGGCTGTGATCTCGGCGGGTTTGATCAGCGCGGCGGCGCCGAAGCCGAGGGCGAGGGTCATCAGGTAGAAGACGCCGATCAGGCCGATGGCCCAGATCACCGACTGACGGGCGGCCTTCGCGGTGGGCACGGTGTAGAAGCGGATCAGGATGTGCGGCAGGCCCGCGGTGCCGAGGACCAGGGCGAGGCCGAGGGAGAGGAAGTCCAGCTTGGTGGTGCCGGTGGCGCCGTACTTCAGGCCGGGCCGCAGGAACGACGCCCCCTTGCCGCTGTTGTCGGCGGCCCGGCCGAGCAGGTCCGAGACGTCGAAGTGGAACTTCACGAGGACCAGGAAGGTCAGCAGGACGGCACCGGTCATCAGCAGCACCGCCTTGACCATCTGGACCCACGTGGTGCCCTTCATGCCGCCGATGGTGACGTACACGATCATCAGGACGCCGACCAGGGCGACGATGCCGATCTTGCCCAGGTCACTGGTGATGCCGAGAAGCAGGGAGACCAGGACGCCCGCGCCGGCCATCTGGGCGAGCAGGTAGAAGATCGACACCACGATGGTGGAGACGCCGGCGGCCGTGCGCACGGGGCGCTGGCGCATCCGGTAGGCGAGCACGTCGCCCATCGTGTAGCGGCCGGAGTTGCGCAGTGGTTCGGCGACCAGGAGCAGCGCGACGAGCCAGGCGACCAGGAAGCCGACGGAGTAGAGGAAGCCGTCGTAGCCGAACAGGGCGATGGCGCCGGCGATGCCGAGGAAGGACGCGGCGGACATGTAGTCGCCGGAGACGGCGAGGCCGTTCTGGAAGCCGGTGAACTGGCGCCCGCCCGCATAGAAGTCGGCGGCGTCCTTGGTCTGGCGGCCCGCCCATACGGTGATGCCGAGGGTGGCGGCGACGAAGACGGCGAACAGGGTGACGATCAGCGTCCGGTGCTCGCTCGCCTCGCCGGCGGCCAGCAGGGCGCGGTGGGTCGCGGGGCTCATTCGGCGGCCTCCGTACGGGCGTCGGCGCCCTCCATGCGGGACTTGATGGCCCGCGCCTTCGGGTCGAGCACGGCCGCGGCGTGCCGGGCGTACCACCAGGCGATGAGGAAGGTGGTGAGGAACTGGGCGAGGCCGAGGACCAGGGCGACGTCGAGGTTGCCCAGCACCCTGGTGCCCATGAAGCCCTCGGCGTAGTTGGAGAGCAGGACGTACAGCAGGTACCAGGCGATGAAGGCGGCGGTCAGCGGGAAGGCGAACGAGCGGTGGGCGCGGCGCAGTTCGGCGAAGTCCGCGCTTCGCTGCACCTCGATGAACTCCTCGGTGGCGGGCAGGCCGGTCGTCGGGGTGGCGGGGGGCGGTGTCTCGGTGGCCACGGATTCTCCTCGCGGGTGCGGTCGGGCAGGGCGGCCGGGGCTCGATGGTGCTAGCGCTCCCGGCCCAGGTCCACGACGCCACGCGCAGGCCGATTCAAGTCCTACGAGTTCTGTCGCAAGCGATCCGCAAGCGGTCTGATTGAGTCATTGCCAAGTCATTGCCGGTCATAGAGAGGACGGGTTAGGTTCCGCCTGCACCACTCGTCATGTACCTGCCCGAGCACCGATCCGCGGTCCGGGCAGCCCCTGTATCCGGATGAAGTGGAGAACCCATGGCTCGTCTGCGCCCCGGACGCCGGCCCGCGCTCGCCGTGCCGGCCGTGCTCTCGCTGACCGCCTCGCTCGGCTTCCTGCCCGCCACGGCCTCGGCCGCGCCCGCCTGGGCCACCAGCGCGGCGACGGCGACGTCCCGAGCGGCGGCGGGGACCCCGGCGGCGGCCGGCCCCGCCCTGTCGTACCTGGTCAACACCCGCACGGACCGCCGTACGCTCGCCTCGGTGCGCCGGGAGATCGGTCGCAACGGCGGGACGCTGGTGGCCGGTTACGACCAGATCGGCGTGTTCGTCGCGCACTCCGCGAACCCGGACTTCGCCCGGCTGATGCGCGCGGTGCCCGGCGTGGCCTCGGCCGGTGCCACCCGGCACACCCCGCTGGCCTCCGCGTCCACCGCCGACATGGGCACGCCGCAGGTGCTCGGCGGCGCGCAGGCGGCCGCGGCCGGCGCGGCGGCGACCGGGGACCAGGACCCGCTGGAGCCGCTCCAGTGGGACCTGCCCGCCATCAAGGCGGACAAGGCGCACGAGAAGACGCTGGGCAGCCCGAAGGTCACGGTCGGGGTCATCGACACCGGCGTGGACGACACCCACCCGGACATCGCGCCCAACTTCGACCGCGCCGCCTCCGTCAACTGCGTGTCGGGCAAGCCGGACACGACCGACGGCGCCTGGCGGCCCAGCGCCTCGGAGAGCCCGCACGGCACGCATGTGGCGGGCGAGATCGCGGCGGCGCGCAACGGTGTCGGCATGACGGGGGTGGCGCCGGGCGTGAAGGTGGCCGGCATCAAGGTGGGGAACCCGGACAGCTACTTCTACGCCGAGTCCGTGGTCTGCGGCTTCGTCTGGGCGGCCGAGCACCACGTGGACGTGACCAACAACAGCTATTTCACCGACCCCTGGTACTTCAACTGCACCACCGACCCGGACCAGAAGGCGCTGGTGGACGCCGTCGACCGGGCCTCGCGGTACGCGGAGCGGCGGGGCACCGTCAACATCGCGGCGGCGGGCAACGAGAATTACGACCTGGCCGCCCGCTCGATCACCGACCCGCAGTCGCCGAACGACGGCACCGCGTCGGACCGGGTGATCGACCCGCACCGCTGCTTCGACATCCCGGCCCAGCTGCCGGGTGTCGTGACGGTCGCGGCGACCGGCGCGAAGGGCCTGAAGGCGTCGTACTCCAACTACGGCCGGGGCGTCGTCGACATCGCCGCGCCGGGCGGCGACTCGACGTCCTACCAGCCCCCGGCGCCCCCGGCGACCAGCGGTCTCATCCTGGGCACGCTGCCGGGCGGCAAATGGGGCTACATGGCCGGGACGTCCATGGCGACCCCGCATGTGGCCGGTGTCGCGGCATTGATCAAGTCAACCCATCCGTACGCGTCCCCCGCTCTCGTCAAGGCGCTGCTGTACGCGGAGGCCGACGCCACTCCGTGCACGGACCCGTACGACATCGACGGCGACGGCAAGGTCGACGCGGTGTGCCAGGGCCCGGCCAATCGCAACGGCTTCTATGGCCGGGGGATGGCCGACGCGCTGGCCGCAGTGACCGATTAGCGCCCCCGTACGGGCGGGTGGTCCGCGTGGATCCGGCCATCCGCCCGTACGGCGAGACCCGGCCGACGCACGCACGTCGCGGCACCGGGTCCACTACGAGGGTTGATCGAATCAATAATGCATAGTGCAGTCATGACGGATATCGCGTTCGCATGGACCGCACTGGGCGGCGACCCCGCCCTGCTTCCTCGGGTGACGACGGTGGAGCGCCCCGGCCTCCTCGCGGCCCGCCTTCCCGTACGACGGCTCGCCCGCGCCTGCGTCGGCGCGTGCGCCCTGGCCGCCGCCGAACTGGCGGCCCGCCGGACCGGCCGCGGCGAGGTACCCGGCGTCCGGGTCGACGACGGCGCCGTGGCGGCGGCGTTCCACAGTGAGCGGCTGCTGCGGGTGGACGGGCGGGCGCCGGTCTCCTTCGCGCCGCTGTCGCGGTTCTGGCGCACGTCCGACGGCTGGGTGCGCACCCACGCCAACTACCCGCATCACCGGGCCCGGTTGCTCGACGCGCTGGGCCTGCCCGCGGACGCCGCGCCCGAGGCCGTGGCCGCCCTGCTCGCCGAGCGCACCGCGCGCGGGACCGAGGAGGCGGTGACCGCCGCCGGAGGGCTCGCGGTGGCCCTGCGCACCCCGGCCCAGTGGCGGGCGACCGAACAGGCCGGGCAGGTGGCCGCCCGCCCGCTGGTGGAGCGCGCCTTGCTCGGCGCGGCCGCCGGGCGCGCGCTCCCGCCGCTCGACCCGGCCGCCGGGACGCTGCTGCCCGCCGCCGGGGTACGCGTCCTGGACCTGACGCGGGTGCTCGCGGGCCCGGTCGCCACCCGCACCCTGGCCCTGCTGGGCGCGGACGTGCTGCGGGTGGACGCGCCCTGGCTGCCCGAACTCGCCGACCAGCACGCCGACACGGACTTCGGCAAGCGCTCCGCGACGCTGGACCTGGGCGCGCGGCGCGACACCCTGGAGGAGCTGCTGGCCGGGGCGGACGTCGTGGTCACCGGCTACCGGCCGGGCGCGCTCGACCGCTTCGGCCTCGCCCCCGAGGCGCTGGCCGAGCGGCATCCCGGTCTGGTGGTGGCGCAGGTGTCGGCGTGGGGCGCGTACGGGCCCTGGCGGGAGCGGCGCGGCTTCGACAGCCTGGTGCAGGTCGCCACCGGCATCGCGGCGACCGAGGGTTCGGCGGAGGAGCCCGGCGCGCTGCCGGCGCAGGCCCTGGACCACGGCACCGGCTATCTGCTGGCGGCGGCCGTCCTGCGGGCGCTGACCGAGCGGTCGTACGACGGCGCGGGCCGCACGGCCCGGCTGGCGCTGGCCCGCACGGCGCACTGGCTGCTGGACGGGGTGCCGGACGACGCCCCGCGGGACAGCGGGGCTCCGGGTGCCGCGCATGGCTTCCCGGACGCCTGGCTCGCCGAGACCGGCAGCACCCTGGGCCGGTTGCGGCACGCCCTGCCCCCGGTGAACTTCGCGGCCGGGCCTACCGATTGGGCCCGGCCGCCGGTGCCCTGGGGCTCGGACCGCGCCGTCTGGGCGTGAGGCAGGGGCGGCCGGCGAGCCAGGTCGCCTCGGCATGCGGCCGGGGCGCCTGGTCGTGCGGCCGGGGCAACCGAGGCCTGAGGCGGAGTCATCCCGGCGTGCGGCCGGGCCCCTTGGGGCCAGGCCGCGGGACGGTCAGACTCCGGCCGCTCCCAGCAGGCTGCCCGCCGCGTACGTGACCGCCATCGCCAGTGCCCCGCCCCCCACATTGCGCAGCACCGCCCGCCGGGGGGCGGCGGCGCCGAGGCGGGCGCTGGTCCAGCCGGTGAGGACGAGCGCGGCCAGCACGGAGACCACGGTCACCGGCAGCCGCCAGCCGGCCGGGGGCAGCACGATGGCCAGCAGCGGCAGCAGGGCGCCCACGGTGAAGGCGAGGAAACTCGCCCAGGCCGCGTGCCACGGGTTGGTCAGCTCGTCGGGGTCGATGCCCAGCTCCACACTGGCGTGGGCGCGCAGCGCGTCCCGCTCGGTGAGCTGCTCGGCGGCCTCGCGGGCCACCTCCTCGGACAGCCCGCGCTCCTGGAGCATTCCGGTCAGCTCGCGCAGTTCGGCCTCGGGCTGCTCGCGCAGTTCCCGTTTCTCCACGGCCAGCGCGGCCAGCTCGGAGTCGCGCTGGGTGGAGACGGAGACGTACTCGCCCGCCGCCATCGACATCGATCCGGCGAGCAGTCCGGCCAGGCCCGCGGTGAGCAGGGCGGCGCGGCTCCCGGTCGCCCCGGCCACACCGACGACGAGGCCGGCCGTGGAGACGATGCCGTCGTTCGCGCCCAGCACGGCGGCGCGCAGCCAGTTCAGCCGCGAGCCGAGCGCGCCGCCGTGGTTCTCCTCGTGCTTGGGTTCCGTCACAGCAGGGAGGATCGCACCCGCGGGCGTGCCCGCGCAGCCGCGACGCTCCAGCCGGTGGCAACAGGCCCCGGCGCAAAGGGCCGTTCGGCGCGGGCGTGGCTGTGGACCGGCAGCCGGCCGGGGCGGACCGGGGCCCTGCGGGGCGGAGATGTCGGTGGCGGCCCGTATCCTCAATGACCATGCTCGAAGACCGTGCGACCGCAGTGTCCTCCCCCACCCAGTGGCCGGCCGCGTATCCGCGGGGATACGCGGTCGTTGACGTGGAGACCACCGGCCTGGCCCGGCACGACCGGATCATCTCCGCCGCCGTCTACCGGCTGGACGCGCGCGGCGAGGTCGAGGACCACTGGTACACCCTGGTCAACCCGGAGCGCGATCCGGGACCCGTGTGGATACACGGTCTGACGAGCGAGGTGCTGGAGGGCGCGCCGCTGTTCGCGGACGTCGCCGAGGAGTTCGCGGCCCGCCTGGACGGCCGGGTGCTGGTCGCGCACAACGCGGTCTTCGACTGGCAGATGATCGCGCGGGAGTACGCGCGCGCCGAGCGGCTCGCGCCGGTGCGGCAGCGGCTGTGCACCATCGCGCTGTCGAAGGAGCTGGGGCTGCCGCTGCCCAACCACAAGCTGGAGTCGCTCGCCGCGCACTTCGGTGTGGTGCAGCAGCGGGCGCACCACGCGCTGGACGACGCGCGGGTGCTCGCGGAGGCGTTCCGGCCCAGCCTGCGGGCCGCGGCGGCGGGCGGCGTACGACTGCCGCTGCTGGAGTGCCGCCCGCTGACGGAGTGGTCGGACACCCCGGTGCCCCGGCAGTCCTCCGGCGGCTACGGCGGTTACCGTCCCGGCAGTTGGCGCGCCGCCCGCAAAAGGCCCGCATGCCCTTATCCCAACCCAGGCCGCTACGAAGACGGCAAACCACTCAAACAGGGCATGCGGGTGGCGTTCTCCGGTGACACCTCGACCGAGCGGGAGCTGCTGGAGGACCGGGCGACCGAATGCGGGCTCCATGTGGCGTCCGGCATCTCCCGGCTGACCAGCCTGCTGGTGACCAACGACCCCGACTCGGGCACCTCCAAGACGGTCAAGGCGCGGCAGTTCGGCACACCCGTCGTGGACGAGGCGGCGTTCGGGCAGCTGCTGCGGGACGTCGAGCCCGCGGACGAGTAGCGCCGCGGGCGGGCGGGACCGGTGCCACGGACGGTGAGAGCGGCGCCGCGGAGGCGTGACGCGGACCTCACGGACGGGTGATCGTACGAAAGGGTGATTGACGCACGACTCACCCGGCGGCCGCTCGCCCGGACCCGCCCGACGGCCCACCCTGTGGCGCATGGCGAGATGCGAAGTGTGCGGCAATGACTACGGGATGACCTTCGAGGTCCACGCGCAGGGCGCGGTCCATGTCTTCGACTGCTTCTCCTGTGCGATCCACCGCATGGCCCCGATCTGCGAACACTGCCGGGTGCAGATCATCGGGCAGGGCGTGGAGGTGGAGGGCCACTGGTACTGCGGCGCGCACTGCGCCCGCGCGGAGGGCCGTACGGGCGTCGTCGACCGGGTGTGAGCCGGCGGACGTACGGCACCGGGTGTGACCCGGTACCCGCCTGAATGCACCCCGCGGCCCGGATGTACCGTCGTGGGGTGCATCGCTACCGCTTCCTGTTGTCCCTCCAGTGGGTCATCCTCACCATCGTCGCGATCGCGCTGATCCCGACGATGATCAAGCTGGGTTTCTGGCAGAAGCACCGCTACGAGGAGCGCACCGCGCGCAACGACCTCGTCTCCTCCGCGCTGCACGCCAAGCCGGTCCCCGTCGAGCAGCTGTCCTCGCCCGGACACTCCGTGACCCGGACCGAGCGGTACCGCACGGTCACCGCGACCGGCACCTTCGACACCGCGAAGACGGAGGTGGTCCGGCGCCGGACCAACGCCGACGGCGATGTCGGCTACCACGTCCTCACCCCGTTCGTCCTCACCGACGGCAAGGTGCTGATGGTCAACCGCGGCTGGGTCGCCGCGGACGGGGCCCAGACCGCCTTCCCGAAGATTCCCGCGCCGCCCGCGGGGCGGACCACCATCAGCGGGCGCCTGATGGCCGACGAGACCACGGCGGCCAGTGGCATCAAGAACCTCAAGGGCCTGCCCGACCGGCAGATCATGCTGATCAACAGCACCGAGGAGGCGCACCGGCTCGGCGTGCCGGTGCTCGGCGGCTACATGGAGCAGACGGCGCCCTCGCCCAAGGGCGGCTCCCCGGAGCAGATCTCCGACCCCGGCACCGAGGACGCCCCGCTGAACTACGCGTACATGATCCAGTGGTGGCTGTTCGCGGCGGCCGTCCCGGTCGGCTGGTGGTTCCTGCTCCGCCGGGAGGTCCGGGACCAGGAGGAGGCCGCGGCGGCGCCGCAGCCGCAGGAGGGCGAACCGGCCGCGGTCTGACGGCACCAGCGACGCGGGGGCGTTTTCACTCCCCCGGCGCACCACCTGATTGGCCCCCGGGTCCACCGGGAAACCGCATCCCGTGAACGCCCGCAGCAGTGCCCGTATCGAGGACTACGCCCTCATCGGCGACGAGCAGACCGCGGCGCTGGTCGGCAGGGACGGCTCGATCGACTGGCTGTGCCTGCCCCGCTTCGACTCCGGTGCCTGCTTCGCCCGGCTGCTGGGTGAGGACGAACACGGCCACTGGCGGATCGCGCCCGCGTCGCCGGGCGGCGGCGGCACCTGCACCCGCCGCGCCTACCGCCCCGACACCCTCGTCCTGGACACCGAGTGGGACACGCCCGACGGCACGGTCCGCGTCACCGACCTGATGCCGCAGCGCGAGCGCGCCCCCGACGTCGTCCGGATCGTGGAGGGCGTCAGCGGCCGGGTCACCGTGCGCAGCACACTGCGGCTGCGCTTCGACTACGGCTCGGTCATGCCGTGGATGCGCCGCAGCGACGGCCACCGGGTGGCCGTCGCCGGCCCCGACTCGGTGTGGCTGCGCTCGGAGCCCGCGGTGCGCACCTGGGGCGAGGACTACGGCACCCACTGCGAGTTCACCCTCGGCGAGGGCGAGCGGGTCGCGTTCGTCCTCACCTGGCACCCCTCCCACGAGCGGCGCCCCCCGCTCATCGACCCGTACGAGGCCCTGGAGAGCAGCGTCACCGACTGGCGGCGCTGGGCCCGGCGCTGCCGCTACGACGGCCCGCACCGGGACGCCGTCGTCCGCTCCCTGATCACCCTCAAGGCGCTGACCTACGCCCCGACCGGCGGGATCGTCGCCGCGCCCACCACCTCGCTGCCCGAGCGGCTGGGCGGGGTGCGCAACTGGGACTACCGGTACTGCTGGCTGCGCGACTCCACCCTCGCCCTCGGCGCGCTGCTCACCGCCGGCTACCAGGAGGAGGCCGAGGCCTGGCGCAACTGGCTGCTGCGCGCCGTCGCCGGCAATCCCGCCGCCCTCCAGATCATGTACGGCGTCGCGGGCGAACGGCGTCTCGGGGAGGCCGAGCTGCCCTGGCTGCCCGGCTTCGCCGGCTCCTCCCCGGTGCGCACCGGCAACGGCGCCGTGGAGCAGTTCCAGCTCGACGTGTACGGCGAGGTGATGGACTCGCTGTCGCTGGCGCGCACCGCGGGCCTGCCCACCCGGCCGCACATGTGGTCCATCCAGCGGGCGCTGATGGACTTCCTCGTCTCGGCATGGCGGCGGCCGGACCAGGGCCTGTGGGAGGTGCGCGGCGGGCAGCGGCACTTCGTGCACTCCAAGGTGATGGTGTGGGTGGCCGCCGACCGGGCGGTCCGCACCCTCGAACAGCACCAGGAGACCAGCGGCGACCTGGAGGGCTGGCGGCGGCTGCGGGAGGAGGTGCACCGGGAGGTCTGCGCGAAGGGCTACGACCCGGAGCGCAACACCTTCACCCAGTCCTACGGCTCCCGCGAGCTGGACGCCGCCCTGCTGCTCATCCCGCGCGTCGGCTTCCTGCCGCCGGACGATCCGCGGGTGATCGGCACGGTCGACGCCATCCGCGCCGACCTCGCCCACGACGGCTTTCTGCGCCGCTACGACTCGGAGGAGGGCGACGACGGCGTGGTCGACGGGCTGCCGGGCGGCGAGGGCGCCTTCCTGGCCTGCTCGTTCTGGCTGGTGGACGCGCTGCACCTGACCGGCCGCCCGAAGGAGGCACGGGAGCTGTTCGAGCGGCTGGTGCGGGTGGCCAACGACGTCGGGCTGCTGGCCGAGGAGTACGACCCCGGCGCGGACCGCCAGCTCGGCAACTTCCCGCAGGCGTTCAGCCATCTCGGACTGGTCAACTCCGCCCTCACACTGTTCGGGACGCAGGAGGCAGGATAGGGGCCATGGATCTTGGACTGAAGGACCGGGTGTACATCGTCACCGGAGCCACCCGCGGCCTGGGCAACGCGGCCGCGCGGCAGCTCCTCGCGGACGGCGCCAAGGTGGTGATCACCGGCCGGGACGAACAGCGGGCGGCGGCGGCCGCCGCCGAACTGGGCCCGGACGCGCTGGGCATGGCCATGGACAACGCCGACGAGCAGGCGCCCGAGCGGCTGATCGCGGCCGCCCGTGAGCACTTCGGCGGCTTCCACGGGGTGCTGGTGAGCGTGGGCGGCCCGCCGCCCGGCTTCGTCGCCGACAACACCGACGAACAGTGGCGCGCCGCGTTCGAGTCCGTCTTCCTCGGCGCGGTGCGGCTCGCCCGCGCGGCGGCGGCCGAGCTGGACGAGGGCGGGGTCATCGGCTTCGTGCTGTCCGGCTCGGTGCACGAGCCGATCCCGGCCCTGACGATCTCCAACGGCCTGCGCCCCGGACTCGCCGGCTTCGCCAAGTCCCTCGCGGACGAGCTGGGCCCGCGCGGCATCCGGGTGCTGGGCCTGCTCCCGGCCCGTATCGACACGGACCGGGTGCGCGAGCTGGACTCCCTGTCCGCCGACCCGGAGGCCACCCGCGCCGCCAACGAGTCCCGGATCCCGCTGCGCCGCTACGGCACGCCGGAGGAGTTCGGGAAGGTCGCGGCCTTCCTGCTGTCCCCGGCGGCGTCGTATCTGACGGGGATCATGGTGCCGGTGGACGGCGGGATGCGGCACGGGTTCTGACCCCGAGGGGCCCCGAGGGGCCCGCGCGGCCGCCGCCCCGTCAGGTGACCCGTTCCGCCCGGTGCCTGACCGCGCCGAGGCGGACGTCCGTCGGGAGGGCGGGCAGGCCCGCCGACTCGCGGGCGTGGGCCAGGGGCCCGGTGGTGAAGTCGGCCAGCGCCCTCGACGGGTCCGCCTCGGGGGCCAGCCGCAGCCGGGCCCGCGCCCGGGGCTTCCTGCGCCGGCCGCGCAGCCGTACCCGTGCGTGGGCGACGCCGGGGCTTACGGCGGCCTCCTCGGCCAGGGCGCTCTCCAGTGCCCTGGCCCGCAGGACGGCGAAGGCGCCGTCGCCGGTGTCCACGCGGATCTCGGCGAGGCGGGGCCGGCGCAGGATCGCGGTCAGCCACCACAGGGCCAGCAGGACGAGGACGGCCAGGGCGGCGATGAGCGCCGGCCACCACCAGCCGGCCCCCCGGTAGCGGGTGCGCTCGGCGCGGCTGAGCAGGACGTCGTGCGGGCCGCCGTGGATCCACCAGGAGGGCGGCCGGACGCCGAGGCCGACGGCGAGGACCGCGCCGCCGAGGGCGAGCAGGATCAGTCCGGCCAGGGCGAGCAGGGCGCGGTTGAGTCCCCCGGAGCGCATCGCCGTCATCCCTTCCGCGGGGCCCGGACCACCCGCAGGGCGAGCCGGGGCGCATGGGTCAGGCCGAGGCCGTGGATCGCCTCGGTGAGGGTGGTGTGCAGGTCGGCGCGTACGTCGTCCGGTTCGCGGAAGTGCGAGGCGGCGCGGACGGCGGCCTTGCGGCGGCGCATCCGCACCCGCACGGACCGTACGCCGGACACGTCCATGGCGCGGTCGCGCAGCACCTGGGCCGCCGCGTCCCGCTGGAGGGCGGCGCGGACGTCCGGGTGCGGGCGGCGCATCGGCAGCAGGGAGCGCAGTCCCGGCGTGAGCGCGAGGGCGAGCAGCCACAGGCCGAGGGCCGCCGCGAGCGCCGCGCCGGCCAGCACCCAGGTGTCGTCCAGGGGCCGTTCGGCCAGCTGGCGGGCGAGGGCGCGGCGCCAGCGCATCGCGGGCCGGTGCGCGCGGACCGCGGCGATGTCGTAGAGCAGCAGGCCCGTGCCGGCCAGCAGCAGGACGGCGACGATGCCCGCGGGGACCCGGCGCGGCGCCCAGAAGCGGCCGCTGCCGCCCGCGTCCGCGGGGGCGCCGGTGGTCTTGCCGAGGGTCGTGGGGGCGTCTGCCCGGCTCATCGGATCCTCCCGGCCGCGGGCTCGCGCGGGTGCAGCCGCTCGACGCCGACGACGACCTCGGAGACCGTCAAGCCGACCAACGCGCCCACCCGCTCGGTCACTTGGCGGCGCACGGCGGCGCAGCGGGCACCGATGTCGCCGGGGTAGCCGAGTTCGAGGTCGACGCGGACGCGGGCGGTGTCGTGGTGGACGGCCACCGTGGCGTGCGGCGGCCCGGCGTCGGCGGGTGGCGGGCCCACCGCCTCGCGGGCGGCCTGCGCGGCGACCTTCGCCACCACCCGGTCGGCGATCCGGGTGGCGCCCCGTTCCGCGGGCGGCACTCGGGCCGGTGGCTGCCGTACCGCGTCGGTCCCGGTGGTCACGGCGCTCACCGCCGGGCGCGGCCGCGGAAGAAGGCGCCGAGGTCCAGATCGCCCTCCGCGAACCGGCCGACCACGAAGCCGACGGCGCCCAACGCCGCCACCAGCAAAAACGCGCCGAACCCGCCGAAGTACCCGGCGAACCCCAGCGCCATTCCGGCGATCAAGCCGACCATGGCCATGCTCATGCAGCGCTCCTCAGTTCGTCAGGTGCACGAGGTCGTCCGTCCGGTGCACGAGGTCCGGGCGTGCCCGGTCACTGGATGCGGGGCTCCGGCTCGTCCTCGTCCTCCTCGTCGGGCAGCTTGACGTCGCTGACCGCGATGTTGACCTCGACGACCTCCAGTCCGGTCATCCGCTCGACCGCGGCGACCACGTTCTCGCGCACCGCGCCGGCGACCTCGCGGATGGAGACGCCGTAGTCCACCACGATCTCCAGATCGAGGGCGGCCTGCACCTCGCCGACCTCGGCCTTGACGCCGCGGGTCACCGACTTGGAGCCGCCGGGCACCCGGTCGCGCACGGCGCCGAGGGTGCGGGCGAAGCCGCCGCCCATCGCGTACACGCCGATCACGTCCCGTGCGGCCAGCCCGGCGATCTTCTCCACCACGCCGTCCGCGATGGTGGTCCGGCCACGGGTGGCCGCGTCGCCGCCGCCGCGCCGCACGGCCTTCCGGGTCGACGTGTGCGGCTCGCCGCCGCCTTCGGGGGTCGTCGTCATGTCGGTCATCGCCGTACGTCCCTTTCGATCGTCGTCCTTCGACCACCGTAAGCAAGGTTGCGCGACCGCGCGCCGGGGATGCGGCAGGCTGGAGGAATGACGGACGGGTGGACCAAGGTCGTACGGGACCATGTGGGGCTCGGCAGGCTGCTGCCGCTGGGCGGGCCGGAGGACGGCGCCTGGATCGCGGAGGACGCGGCGCGCGCGGCGCTGCGCGGGGCGGCGGCCGACGGCATGCCCGGTGTGCGCCTGGGCGCGCTGCGGATCGGGCTCGCCGATCCGCAGCGGGCCGCCGAGGCCGTCGTACCGGCTCCGCCGAGCGCGCTGCCGCCGGGCTCCCTCCGGGTGACGGCCGACTGCACGGCGGGCTCCGCCGACCCGCTGCCGGAGGCCGCCGCGCGGCTGCGGAAGCTGCTCGCGACGGCGGCGGCCGAGCGCCTCGGCCTGATGGTGACGGAGGTGGATCTGCGGATCACGGATCTGCTGGAGCCGGACGGGCGGCTCGTGGAGGTGCGACCGCCACGGCCGCCGGCGGCGCAGGACCCGGCGACGCTGTCCGAGGTGCGCGCGGCCGAGGCGGCCCTCGGGGTGCCGGGGGTGGTGCGGCTGACCGGGCCGGGGCGGGCGGTACGCGTCGAGGAGCGGACGGAGGGCACGGCTGCGCCGGCCCGCCGCCATGTGCGGGTGGACCTGGCCGCCGACGCGACCCACCGGACCGTGGAGGTGGCCCGGCGGGTGCGCGCGGCCGTGGGGAACGCGCTGGAGGACAGGCCGACGGTGGCCGTCCTGGTCACCTCGGTGGGCTAGGGCCTTTCGTTTGGATCAGGCCGGATCAGGGAGTCCGGCGTGATCCACGTGAAAGGCCCCCAGGTGCGCTGAGGGTGTCTATTCGCCGATGCCGGCCAGGTCCCGCAGCCGGCGTGCCTGGGCCGCGCGCTCGGCGGCTCGCTGTTCGTCGTACGAACGCCCGGCCGCGCCGCTGAGCAGGGCCTTGGTCTCGACCACGGCGTCCCGCGGCGCGGCCAGCAGCGCGCCGGCCAGGTCGCGTACGGCGCCGTCGAGTTGGTCCGCCGGGACGGCCAGGTTGGCCAGTCCCGAGGCCACCGACTCCTGCGCGCCGACGAACCGCCCGGTCACGCAGATCTCCAGCGCGCGGGCATACCCGACCAGGCCGACCAGCGGGTGTGTGCCGGCCAGGTCGGGGACGATGCCGAGGCTGGTCTCGCGCATCGCGAACTGCACATCGTCGGCGACGACTCGCAGGTCGCAGGCGAGCGCCAGCTGGAAGCCGGCACCGATGGCATGTCCTTGGACGGCGGCGACGGACACGATGTCATTGCGTCGCCACCAGGTGAACGCCTCCTGGAATTCGGCGATGGTCGCGTCGAGACCGGCGTCGTCCCGGCGCGCGATATCGGTGAAGGTCGGCTCGCCCGGAATCCCCTCCGGGGTGAACATCTGCCGGTCCAGCCCGGCGGAGAAGGACTTGCCCTCGCCGCGCAGCACCACGACACGGACGGAGCCCGGCAGCAGCCGCCCCGCCTCGGCGAGCGCCCGCCACAGGGCGGGGCTCTGGGCGTTGCGCTTGGCCGGATTCGTCAGCGTCACCGTGGCGAGCGCGTCGTCGACGGTGAGCCGTACGCCGTCCTTGTCGAGTACAGGAGCGAGGTCCTGGTCGGGCGTGGCCATGGGGCGCCTCCGATGGGTGCGGTCAGCGAAGCAGAGCTAAGTGACTGCACAGTAACCACCCGGCCGGTCGGATCGCCGACCGGGTGGCCACCATCGAAGCCGATGGGCCGCCCGGAGTCAGGACGTCGCGGCCTTCTTGCCCCGCGTCGCTCCGCCACGCCCTCGCAGCGTGACGCCCGACTCGCTGAGCATCCGGTGCACGAAGCCATACGAGCGGCCGGTCTCTTCGGCCAGTGCCCGGATGCTCGCACCGGAGTCGTACTTCTTCTTCAGGTCTGCCGCGAGCTTGTCGCGCGCGGCGCCGGTCACCCGGCTGCCCTTCTTCAGAGTCTCGGCCACCCGTGCCTCCTCATGGGAAGTGCGCTCTGGTCTCCTCATGATCACCCCTCCGGGGCCCGATGGCCACCCATTCGGCAAGGTCGATGGGACATCGTTGTGACGACAGGAGCCGATCCGCACAAGCGGAACGCCTTATTCCAGCGGTCTCCGCCGGCAGGGCCGAACGGGTGGGTTCACGAAGTACCAGGTCAGAGACGCGCCACGGCCGACCCCTTGCTGGACAAAGGATCGGCCGGGAAATCGGTGTACGACACACCCTGGTATGAGGAGATCTCACACAGATGGCGGATCACGGCTCGGCCGAATGATCCATACTCAGCGGATCGGCCTTCCGGTCACGCCAGGGCGACGAGATCCGCGTAGTCGGAGCCCCACAGGTCCTCCACGCCGTCGGGCAGCAGGATGATCCGCTCGGGCTGGAGCGCCTCCACCGCGCCCTCGTCGTGGGTGACGAGGACGACCGCGCCCTTGTAAGTGCGCAGCGCGCCGAGGATCTCCTCGCGGCTGGCCGGGTCGAGGTTGTTGGTCGGCTCGTCCAGCAGCAGCACGTTGGCGGAGGAGACCACCAGGGTCGCGAGCGCGAGCCGGGTCTTCTCGCCGCCGGACAGGACGCCCGCGGGCTTGTCCACGTCGTCGCCGGAGAACAGGAAGGAGCCGAGCACCTTGCGGACCTCGACCAGGTCCATGTCCGGGGCGGCGGAGCGCATGTTCTCCAGGACGGTGCGCTCGGGGTCGAGGGTCTCGTGCTCCTGGGCGTAGTAGCCGAGCTTGAGTCCGTGACCGGGGACGACCTTGCCGGTGTCGGGCTGCTCGACGCCGCCGAGCAGGCGCAGCAGGGTGGTCTTGCCCGCGCCGTTCAGACCGAGGATGACGACCCGCGAGCCCTTGTCGATGGCCAGGTCGACATCGGTGAAGATCTCCAGCGAGCCGTACGACTTCGACAGGCCCTCGGCCATCAGCGGGGTCTTGCCGCAGGGCGCGGGCTCGGGGAAGCGGAGCTTGGCGACCTTGTCGGACTGGCGGACCGCCTCCAGACCGGAGAGCAGCTTGTCGGCGCGGCGGGCCATGTTCTGCGCGGCGACGGTCTTGGTGGCCTTGGCGCGCATCTTGTCGGCCTGCGCGTTCAGGGCGGCGGCCTTCTTCTCGGCGTTGGCGCGCTCGCGCTTGCGGCGCTTCTCGTCGGCCTCGCGCTGCTGCTGGTAGAGCTTCCAGCCCATGTTGTAGACGTCGATGTTCGAGCGGTTGGCGTCCAGGTAGAACACCTTGTTGACGACCGTCTCGACCAGGTCGACGTCGTGGGAGATCACGATGAAGCCGCCGCGGTAGGTCTTCAGGTAGTCCCGCAGCCAGGCGATCGAGTCGGCGTCGAGGTGGTTGGTGGGCTCGTCCAGGAGCAGGGTGTCCGCGTCCGAGAACAGGATCCGGGCCAGCTCGATACGGCGGCGCTGACCGCCGGAGAGGGTGTGCAGCGGCTGTCCGAGCACCCGGTCGGGCAGGTTCAGCGCGGCGGCGATGGTGGCGGCCTCGGCCTCGGCGGCGTACCCGCCCTTGGTGAGGAACTCCGTCTCCTGGCGCTCGTACTGCTTCATCGCCTTGTCGCGGGTGGAGCCCTTGCCGTTGGCGATCCGCTCCTCGTTCTCGCGCATCTTGCGCAGCAGCACGTCCAGGCCGCGGGCGGACAGGATGCGGTCGCGGGCGAGGACGTCCAGGTCGCCGGTGCGGGGGTCCTGCGGCAGGTAGCCGACCTCGCCGGAGCGGGTGATGGTGCCGGCCGCGGGCATGCCCTCGCCGGCCAGGCACTTGGTGAGGGTGGTCTTGCCTGCGCCGTTGCGGCCGACGAGGCCGATGCGGTCGCCCTTGGCCACCCGGAAGGTGGCGTTCTCGATGAGGATGCGGGCGCCGGCGCGCAGCTCGATTCCGGTGGCGGAGATCACGGACAGACTCCTGGGCGTACAGAGGTTGGCGGGTGGGCGGCTGAGGACGTTCCCGCCGTCTAATGCGCGAGGAGAATGGCCATGGGAGAAGTCTAACGGGGCCGTGCAAGCCGTTTTCCCGTGCGCGGGCCTCCGGGGGCCCCGGGCCGCATCCCCGGACGGCCCAGGGGGGAGAACTTCCCGGTGGCTCCGGGAGTCCGGGGTTCCGGGAGGAGTGATCCCTATGGCGTCGATGGGTGGGGGGCGGCCGGGCATCTGCCCCACGCTGCTGTACGCGGACGCGAAGGCGGCGATCCGGCAGCTCACGGGGGGCCTCGGCTTCACCGAGCTGACCGTGTACGAGGCGGCCGACGGCACGGTGCTGCACGCCGAGCTGATCCAGGGCAACGGCGCGGTGATGATCGCCTCCAGGGGCCGCGGCGGCCCGTTCGACGCGGCGATGCGGGACGCGGGGCCCACCGGGGTCTACGTCGTGGTGGACGACGTGGACGCCCATCACCGGCGGGCCGCGGCGTACGGCGTGGAGATCCTGATGCCCCCGGCGGACCAGGAGTACGGCTCGCGGGAGTACCTGGCGCGGGACGTCGAGGGCAACATCTGGAACTTCGGGACGTACGCGCCGGAGCTGGGCGTCTGAGCCGCCCTCCGGCGCGGGCCCCTCACCCGCCGGTGTGCACCTGGAACGCGGCCCGGCGCACGGCCCTGGCGAGGGCCGGGTCGGGGTGGGCGGCGGCGAGGGCGACCAGGACCTGCACGGTGCGCGGGTGACCGACGGCGCGGACCTCGTCGAGCAGCCGGGGCACGGTGGTCTGCACCGCGGACTCCAGGTGCCGGACCAGCATCGGCGCCTCACCGTGGTCGGCGACGGCCGCGGCGGTGTCCACCCAGAGCCAGGTGGCCTCCTCGCGGGTGAGCACCTCGTGGGCGTCCTCCGGGTCGAGGCCGTCGTGCTCCGCCAGCCACAGCAGGGCGTACGGCCGCAGCGTCGGCTCGTCGACGACCGCGCGCACCTCGGGCTCGGCGGGGGCGCCGACCACGCGCAGCGCCTCGAAGGCCAGCCCGCGCAGCAGGGCGTCCTCGCCGCGGGCGGCGTCGATCAGTTCGGCGACGGCGCTGCCGACGGTGCGGGCGGCGAGCCAGGCGCGGTACTCGGCGCGGGCCGCGTTGGGGCGCAGCTGGGCGCAGCCGCGCAGCATGTCCTCGGCGGACTGCTCGATGTTGCCGGCCGGGCTCTGGGCGGCCACGCAGATCTGCTCCAGCTTGACCCACACCGCCCAGCTGCCCAGCGGGGTGAGGGTGGCCTGTCCGGCGCCGCAGGTGAGGGCGCCGACGCTGGCGAGGGCCGTGAGCGCCCAGTCGAGGAGCGGCGCCAGGGAGGCGGGCGGGGCGTCCGGGGCCTTGGCGGGCGCCGCGGCGGGCGGGACGTCCCCGGCTCCGGCGAACTCGGCGGGGGGCTCGGTGCCGGGCTCGTAGGACACCTCGCAGCGTTCGGTGCGCAGTTCGACGACCCGCTGCCGGAGCAGGTCGAGGAGCTGCTCCACCGGGACGGGCCCGGCGGACAGCTGGAGGAAGGAGAGCACCTGCGGCATGGCGGAGACGGCCTCCGCGACGGCGGCCGATTCGTGCCCCGCGGGTTCGGGCAGGGCGAGCGACCAGGCGTCGAAGAGGGCGACCCAGCCGCGCAGCACGGCGCTGTCGTCCCGGTCCCAGGCGCGCAGCCGCCAGCCGGGGCGCGCGCTGTCGCCGTGCACCTCGACCAGTCCGGCCAGGCGTGCGGTGTCCCAGTCGGCGCGGACCTGCTCGGGGGTGAGCCCGAGGTCGGCGGCGGCACGGTCGGCGGTGGCGGCGGAGAGGGTGGCCTTGCCGTCGGCGGTGGCGGCGTCACGGCCGGGGCCCAGGGCGTTGTCCGCCCAGCGGGCGACGCGGACCGCGCCGGCCAGCTGGGTGCGGGCCATTTTCGCCAGCTCGGCGGCGGCCGGGGTGCCCTCCGGCGGCCGGGGTGCGGGGCGGCGCGGGCGCCGCTGGTTCACAGCTCTGGGGGCGGCGGCCAGGGGTCGAGGTCGGACGAGTCGGAGCCTGGAGTCGCGCGGGATACGGGACGTCACAGGGGCAGTCTTCCGGTTGACGGTCCGAAAACCCAAACGGAATGTCACGGCGGGCGACGGAGCGGGTCGGCGCACCGGCTTCCGCAGGGGGTGGACCGGCAGCTTTCGGCCAACCGCATGGTCGCAACCGGAAGGACCCCGGCCGTCCGCCGCACGCCCGGTGCGCCCCGGCGTACGCCATCGCACCGGCGGGGCGCATCAGGCCGCGTCAGGTGGTACCGGGTCACGCCGGGTCACCGTGTGCCGGGTCTCGTCAGGTCACGCCGGCGAGGCCACCGCACCGGAGCGCACCGGAGCGCATCGGATCGCCTCGGGTCGCGTCGACGGGGTCACATCAGCGGCGTCAGGAAGCGCCGCAGCCGCTCCTCGTACGTCTTGGGGTCCGGGTTCCACATCGCCGCGTGCGGGGCGTCCGGCACGGTGTGCAGGGCGACCCGGTCGGGGCGGCGCGCGGCGAGCAGCCGGGAGAACTCCCAGGGGGCGACCCGGTCGCCGGGGCCGTGGACGATCAGGGTCGGCACGGCGAGCCGCTCGGGGTCGGTGATCTCGGCGACCCGGTCGGCGTGCAGCCCCGCCCGGCCCTGGGCGGCCCGGACCGCGAGCGGCAGCAGCGGGGCGGGGGTGTGCCGGGCGCGGGCGAGGGCGCGCAGCGTGGCCTCCCAGCTGAGCACCGGCGAGTCGAGGATCAGCCCGGCGACGCGGTCGCGCACGGCGGAGTGCTCGGCGGCGCGCAGCGCCATGGTGGCGCCGGTGGACCAGCCGAGGAGGACGACGCGGCGGGCGCCGTAGCGCACGGCGTAGCGGATCGCCGCGTCCACGTCGCGCCACTCGGTCTCGCCGAGGTGGTTCAGGCCGTCGGCGGGGCGGGGGGCGCCGAGGTCGCCGCGGTAGGCGAGGGCCAGAACCGGCAGGCGGCGGCCGTGCAGGAAGCCCATCACGTTCATGGTGTGCTCGCGGGTGGTGCCCAGGCCGTGCACGGCGATCACCCAGGTGTCCCGGTCGCCGGGCAGGAACCATGCGGGCAGCGCGCCGAGTTCGCCGGGCACGTCCACGTCGGCGTGGTCGAGGCCGAGCGCGGTGCGCGGGTTGCCGACGTACAGGTTGGGGGTGAGCCACACCTGGTCGCCGGGGGCGAGAGTGCCGTGCGTCACGCCGTCCAGGCGGCGTACGACGGTGTCGGCGGTGTGCGCCGCGGCCCGCAGGACGGGTCCGACGACCGCGTGCGAGCCGTCGCCCGCGAGGCCGTAGGTGCCGGGGCGCAGCGAGGCCAGGTCGCGGGTGAGCGTGATCTGGCCGGCCGCGGTGCCGTGCACGGTGAGCCGCGGTTCGGTGGGCAGCGGCCGGCTGCCGGACGCCTTCAGCGCGACATCGCTGGCGAGCCGCCCGGCGGCCACGGATGCCAGGCCGGCGGCCACGACGGCGGTGACCGCGGCGGCGGTCGCTTTGAGGGGGCGCACGGCTCCAGTGTCACGGGGGGTGCGGTGCCCGGCCAGTGGAGAGGCGGGGTGGGGTGACGGGGGGAGATAACGGGATGAAAGGTGCAGGGTCGAGGCCAGGTCGCGGAGCGGGGAGCCGAGCGGGGCTCCGCTCGGGGAGCTGTGGGACACGGGTCACCTCCGTTGGCCGTATCCCTTCAGGCGTTCCCCGACTTCGGCGAGTTGTGCCTCCGTCAGCAGAGAAGGGGTCAGACCCGGCACCGAGGAGGCGGTCAGCCAGAGGCGGCACATCCACTCCAGCTGGGCGGTGCGGTCGTACGCCTGGTCGAGGGTGGCGCCGTAGGTGACGGTGCCGTGGTTCTGCAGGAGGCAGCCGGAGCGGCCGTCGAGGGCCTGGAGCATGTGCGCGGCCAGTGCCTCGGTGCCGTAGGCGGCGTACGGCGCCACGCGCACGGGTCCGCCGAGGGCGGCGGCCATGTAGTGGACCAGTGGCAGCTCGGGCACCAGCGTGGAGACCGCGGTGGCGTGTACCGCGTGGGTGTGGACGACCGCCTGAGCACCGGTGGTGCGGTAGACGGCGAGGTGCATGGGCAGCTCGCTGGTCGGCACCAGCGTGCCGAGCACCTGACGGCCGGTGAGGTCCACGCCGGTGATGTCGTCCGGGGCGAGCCGGTCGTACGGAACACCCGAGGGGGTGACCAGCACCACGTCCCCGACGCGCGCGGAGACGTTGCCGGAGGTGCCGACGACCAGCCCGTCGGCGACGCTCCGCCGCGCCGTCGCCACCAGCTCCACCCATCGCCGGGCCGCTTCCTCGCGCACGTCTCCGCCCGTCTCCCGCAGCTTGGAGGTCATGTCCGCGATCCTGCCAGCCGCTTGTACACCAGGTGGCCGGTCGCCGCATTTCCGCCCGCGATTTCGCACCCCCAAAAGGGTGTATATCCGGCCAAACGCTAAAAATCTCCCCCGATTCAATGATCACCGGCCCTTGAATGAGCCCTCCTGCCCGCCGGGCGATCCGGTCGTCCGTCATCCCCAGGGGGAGTTGGCACATGGCCCGTGACCGCATCCACCTCCGCCGCCGCGCCGGTGCTCTTGCGGCGACCGCGGCGGCACTCGCCCTGACCTGCGCCACCGCCGCCGCGGCCGGTCCCTCGGGCCGGATCGCCAGCCTGCCGAAGGGGCACGACGTGTCGTCCCACCAGCGGAACGTGGACTGGCCGGCCGCCCGGTCCGGCGGGGCGCGCTTCGTCTACGTCAAGGCGACCGAGTCCACGGGCTACCAGAACCCCTATTTCCACCAGCAGTACGACGGTGCGCGCGACGCCGGGCTGATCCGCGGCGCCTACCACTTCGCGCTGCCGGACAGGTCCTCCGGCGCCCGGCAGGCCAGGTACTTCGTGGCGCACGGCGGCGACTGGCAGCCCGACGGCTGGACGCTGCCGCCCGCGCTGGACATCGAATACAACCCGTACAGCGCGAAGCACCCCTGCTACCGGCTGGGCTGGAAGCGCATGAAGTCCTGGATCTGGTCGTTCAGCGACGAGGTGGCCCGCGAGACCGGCCGCCGTCCCGTGATCTACACCACGGCTCAGTGGTGGAAGGAGTGCACCGGCGACAGCCACGCCTTCGCCTCCCGCCACCCTCTGTGGGTCGCCCGCCACGGCACCTCGGGGCCGGGCAGGCTGCCGGGCGGCTGGCAGTCCTGGACCTTCTGGCAGTACGCCACCGCGGGTCGGCTGCCGGGTGACCAGAATCTCTTCAACGGCAGCTCCGACGGGCTGCGGACCTTCGCCGCGGACTGGTAGGCCAAGGGGCGCATGGGCACGCCCGGTTCGGGGAGGGGAAGCGGAGCCCCACCCGCCCGATGCGGACACTCCCGTGCCCGCCCCAGTTCATCTTCCGTTCACCCAGGTTGCCTACGTTCATCCGGACAACGACCTCGAACGATTGCCTGGGTAAATGGAAAGCTTCTCGCTGATCCTCGCGATTGTGGTGGTTACCGCACTCGCGTTTGATTTCACGAACGGTTTCCACGACACCGCGAACGCGATGGCCACCACCATCTCCACAGGCGCGATGAAGCCGAAGCTCGCGGTAGCCATGTCCGCCACCCTCAACCTGGTGGGCGCCTTCCTCTCCGTGGAGGTCGCCAACACGATCTCCAAGGGTCTCGTCGACGAGAGCGGCATCCGTCCCGAGGTCATCTTCGCCGCCCTGGTCGGCGCGATCCTCTGGAATCTGCTGACCTGGCTGGTGGGCCTGCCCTCCAGCTCCTCGCACGCGCTGATGGGCGGTCTGATCGGCGCGGCCGTCGCCTCCGCCGGATTCGGCGCCGTGCACGGCGGCGTGCTGGTCACCAAGGTGCTGCTGCCCGCGGTCGCCGCGCCGGTCGTGGCCGGTGTCGCCGCGCTGGTGGCGACCCGGTTCTCCTACGCCGCCGGCGGCAAGACCGGGGGCGAGGCCACCCGCAAGGGCTTCCGCGCCGGCCAGGTCGCCTCGGCCGCGCTGGTCTCCCTCGCGCACGGCACCAACGACGCGCAGAAGACGATGGGCGTCATCACCCTGGCACTGATCGCGGGCGGCGCCATCGCCCCCGGCTCCAACCCTCCCACCTGGGTGATCCTCTCCGCGGGCCTGGCCATCGCGCTCGGCACCTACATCGGCGGCTGGCGCATCATCCGCACCATGGGCACGGGCCTGACCGATCTGGAGCCCCGCCAGGGCTTCGCCGCGCAGACCAGCGCCGCGACCGCCATCCTGGCCTCCTCCCACCTCGGTTTCTCCCTCTCCACCACCCACGTCGTCTCCGGCGCGGTGATGGGTGCGGGTCTCGGCCGCAAGGGCGGTGTCGTCCGCTGGTCCACCGCGACCCGGATGACCGTCGCCTGGGTGCTCACCCTGCCGGCCGCCGCGCTGGTCGGCGCGGGCGCCGAGGCCGTCACCGAACTCGGTGACGGGGGCACCGCCGCGGTCGCCGTCTTCCTGGTCGCCGCGAGTGCCTGGATCTACAAGCTGTCCCGGCGCGAGGTCATCGACCACACCAACGTGGTCGCCGAGCCGGCCGCGGAGCCGTCCGGCGTGGTGACCACCGCCATCGCCGCGGTGAGCCCGCCGCCCGCGGGCGCGATCACCGAGGACCTGACGGCCACCATCCCCGCCCCCGCGCCGGTCCCGGCCGCCGAGCAGACGGCCTCCGCCGTCCCGCCGGCCGCCACCGTCTGACCCCGAGCCCGCTCACCAAGGAAGCAACCCCATGAAGATCGACTGGGCGGCCATCGGCTCCGTCTTCGGCGTCAGTCTCGCGTTCACGGTGGGCCTGGTGGTCCTGTTCACCCTCGGCATCAACGGCCTGGCCCGGCGCGAGAAGGCCGCGGCCGAGGGCGGCTCCGCCACGCTCGCCGTCACCGGCGCCTACGTCTGCTTCGCCGCCTGCGCGGCGGCGGTGGCGTACGGCATCCTCCTGATCGTCTCCAAGTCCTGAGCCACCGGCGCCCCCAGGGGTCCTGACCTCGAAGGCGTCACGCCCCGCACCACCCCGGCAGTCCCCGAGGCTCCCCTGCGCCGCCCGCGGCAGGGGAGCCTTCGGCATGACCGGCCACCCCGCGCGGTGTGGGGATCTGCACACTCCCGCAGGTCAACGGCAAGTTGACGGCCGTTCCGGGCGCGTGGTGGACTGCCCACGCCATCTACGGCAGCAGGAGAGGAAGCCGGTGCGAATCCGGCGCGGTCCCGCCACTGTCACCGGGGGAGAACCCCCCGGAGAGCCAGGAACTCTCGCCGCCGGAACACGTCGAACCAGGGCGCGGACACCCTGAGTGAGGACACATCGCCATGCTCGGCTGCCGAACGACCAGTACCAGGACCACTGTCGCGGTGCCCACGGCCGACTGAGCCGATGGCCGCCGATCGCAGTTACGCGTACGGCGCCGCCGCCGGACTCCTCGGCGACCTCCTCCTCGGCGATCCCCGCCGCGGGCATCCGGTCGCCGCGTTCGGGCGGGCGGCCGCCGCCGTGGAAGGCGCGTTGTGGCACGACCACCGCGGCTGGGGCGCCCTGCACACCACCGTGTGCGCCGGTGGCGCCGTCGCGCTCGGAGCGCTGGCCGCACGCGTCGTACGCCCCTCCCCCACCGCCGCCGTCTCCCTGACCGCCGCGGCCGCGTGGTCCGTCGTCGGCGGCACCTCCCTCGCCCGCGAGGCGCGGGCGATCGGCCGCGCCCTCGCGGCCGGGGACGTCGAGGCGGCCCGCGCCCGGCTGCCGCACCTGTGCGGCCGGGACCCGCAGGCGCTGGACGCCGACGGGATCGCGCGGGCCGTGGTCGAGTCGGTCGCCGAGAACACCTCCGACGCGGTCGTGGGCGCCCTCGTGTGGGGCGCGGCCGCCGGGGTGCCGGGGCTGCTCGGCTTCCGGGCCGTCAACACCCTGGACGCGATGGTGGGTCACAAGTCCTCCCGGTACCGCCGCTTCGGCTGGGCGTCCGCGCGCCTGGACGACGTGGCCGGGTGGCCGGGGGCCCGGCTGACCGCCGTACTCGCCGCCGCGGCCGGACCCGATCCGCGCGGCGCCGTACGGGCCTGGCGCGCGGACGCCCGCCGGCATCCGAGCCCCAACGCCGGTCCCGTGGAGGCATCCTTCGCGGGCGCCCTCGGCGTGCGCCTGGGCGGCACCCTCTCCTACGGCGGCCGGACCGAGCACCGTCCCGTGCTCAACGGCGCCACCGGACGGGCCGTCCGGGTCCCCGACATCGAGCGGGCGGTACGGCTCTCCCGCCGGGTCGGCCTGCTCGCGCTCGGCACCACACTCGCCGCGCGCCACCTCGTCAACGGACTGAAGGGACGCGGGAAGTGAACGGTGGTCTCCTCGTCGCCGGCACCACCTCCGACGCCGGCAAGAGCGTCGTGACGGCCGGGATCTGCCGGTGGCTGGTGCGCCAGGGCGTGAACGTCGCGCCGTTCAAGGCGCAGAACATGTCCCTGAACTCCTTCGTCACCCGCGAGGGAGCCGAGATCGGGCGCGCCCAGGCCATGCAGGCCCAGGCCTGCCGGATCGAACCGACCGCGCTGATGAACCCCGTACTGCTCAAGCCGGGCGGCGAGCAGAGCAGCCAGGTGGTGCTGCTGGGCAAGGCGGTGGGCGAGCTGAGCGCGCGCGGCTACCACGGCGGCCGCCAGCAGCGGCTGCTGGGCACGGTGCTGGACTGCCTGGCCGAGCTGCGCGGGCAGTACGACGCGGTGATCTGCGAGGGAGCGGGCAGCCCGGCCGAGATCAACCTGCGCCGCACCGACATCGTCAACATGGGGATCGCGCGCGGCGCCCGGCTGCCCGTGCTCGTCGTCGGCGACATCGACCGCGGCGGCGTCTTCGCCTCCTTCTTCGGCACCCTCGCCCTGCTCTCGCCCGAGGACCAGGAGCTGGTCGCCGGGTTCCTGGTGAACAAGTTCCGCGGCGACGTCTCGCTGCTGGAACCGGGCCTCGACATGCTCAGGGGCCTCACCGGGCGCCCGGCGTACGGCGTGCTGCCGTTCCGGCACGGTCTCGGCATCGACGAGGAGGACGGCCTGCGCGTCTCCCTGCGGGGCGCGGTGCGCGAGTCGGCCGTCGCTCCCCCACTCGGCGCGGACGTGCTGCGCGTCGCCGTCTGCGCGATCCCGCTGATGTCCAACTTCACGGACGTGGACGCGCTGGCCGCCGAACCCGGCGTCGTGGTGCGGTTCGTGGACCGCCCGGAGGAGCTGGCCGACGCCGACCTGGCCGTCGTCCCCGGCACCCGCGGCACGGTCCGGGCGCTGCGGTGGCTGCGCGAGCGCGGCCTCGCCGACGCGCTCGCCCGCAGGGCCGCCGAACACCGGCCCGTGCTCGGCATCTGCGGCGGCTTCCAGATCCTCGGCGAGCACATCGAGGACGAGGTCGAGTCGCGGGCCGGCGCGGTCACCGGACTCGGACTGCTGCCCGTGCGGGTGCGCTTCGCCCGCGAGAAGACCCTCGCCCGCCCCCGCGGGCAGGCCCTCGGCGAACCGGTCGAGGGCTACGAGATCCACCACGGCGTCGCCCGAGTCGACGGCGGCGAAGCCTTCCTGGACGGCTGCCGGGTGGGCGCCACCTGGGGCACCCACTGGCACGGCTCACTGGAGTCGGACGGCTTCCGCCGGGCCTTCCTGCGCGAGGTGGCCGCCGCCGCGGGCCGCCGCTTCGTGCCCGCTCCGGACACCTCCTTCGCCGCGCTGCGCGAGGAGCAGCTCGACCGGCTCGGCGACCTGATCGAACAGCACGCGGACACGGACGCGCTGTGGCGGCTCATCGAGTCCGGCGCGCCGCAAGGACTGCCCTTCATCCCACCGGGAGCGCCCGCATGAGCACAGTGTTGTTGTTGTCCACCGCCGACACCGATCTGCTGGCGGCACGGGCGAGTGGCGCCGGCTATCTGATCGGCAACCCCACCCGCGTCGGCGTCGCCGAGGAGCTGCCGCGGCTGCTGGCCGGTGCCGACCTCGCCGTCGTACGCCTCCTCGGCGGCAAGCGCGCCTGGGAGGACGGGCTGGCCGCGCTGAAGGCGTCCGGTGTCCCGGCGGTGCTGCTGGGCGGCGAGACGGTGCCGGACGCGGAGCTGATGGCCGAGTCGACCGTGCCCGCCGGGGTGGTGGCGGAAGCGCTGCGCTACCTGGTCGAGGGCGGCCCGGACAATCTGCGGGAGCTGTCCCGGTTCCTGTCCGACACCGTGCTGCTGACCGGCGAGGGCTTCGAGGAGCCGCGCCGGATGCCGGAGTACGGCGTCCACGGCGCCTACGAGGTCCGGGACGGCCGCCCGACGGTGGGCGTGCTGTTCTACCGGGCCCATGAACTCAGCGGCAACACCGCCTTCGTGGACACCCTGTGCACCGCGATCGAGGCGCAGGGCGCCAACGCCCTCCCGGTGTACTGCGGTTCGCTGCGCGGCGCGGACGCCGGGCTGTACGAGCTGCTGGGCCGGGCCGACGCGCTGGTGGCCACCGTGCTCGCCGCCGGCGGCACGCACGCCTCCGAGGCGTCGGCGGGCGGCGACGAGGAGGCCTGGGACGTCGGCGCCCTGGCCGAGCTGGACATCCCGGTGCTTCAGGGCCTCTGCCTCACCTCCTCGCACACCGCGTGGGACGCGTCGGACGCCGCCCTCTCCCCCATGGACGCGGCGATGCAGGTCGCCATCCCGGAGTTCGACGGCCGGCTGATCACCGTGCCGTTCTCCTTCAAGGAGCAGGGCCCCGACGAGGTCCCGGTGTACGTCGCCGACCCCGAGCGGGCCGCGCGGGTCGCCGGGATCGCCGCGCGCCACGCCCGCCTCGGGTACACGCCGAACGCCGAGAAGCGCGTCGCCCTCGTCTTCACCGCGTACCCGACCAAGCACTCCCGCGTCGGCAACGCGGTCGGCCTGGACACGCCCGCCTCGGCGGTCCGGGTGCTGGACGCGCTGCGGGACGCCGGGTACTCGCTCACCGCATACCCGTCCGGTGGCGACGAGTTGATCCACCGGCTGATCGAGGCCGGCGGGCACGACGTGGAGTGGCTGACCGAGGAGCAGCTGGCCGCCGCGCCCGCGCGGGTGCCGCTGGCCGACTACCGGGCCTGGTTCGAGAAGCTCGACCCCGAGCTGCGGGCGGCGATGACCGAGGCGTGGGGCGAGCCGCCGGGCAACCTGTACGTGGACGGCGACGACATCGTGCTGGCCTCCCTGCGGTTCGGCAACGTGGTCGTGATGATCCAGCCGCCGCGCGGCTTCGGCGAGAACCCGATCGCGATCTACCACGACCCCGACATGCCGCCCTCCCACCACTACCTGGCGGCCTACCGCTGGCTGGAGAACAGCTTCGGTGCGGACGCGATCGTGCACATGGGCAAGCACGGCACCATGGAGTGGCTGCCCGGCAAGGGCCTCGGCCTGTCCCGCGGCTGCGCCCCGGACGCGGTGCTCGGCGAACTCCCGCTGATCTACCCGTTCATCGTCAACGACCCCGGCGAGGGCACCCAGGCCAAGCGGCGCGGGCACGCCACCGTGGTGGACCATCTGGTGCCGCCGATGGCCCGCGCCGACACCTACGGCGACCTCGCCAAGCTGGAACAGCTGCTGGACGAGTACGCGCTCGTCTCCGACCTCGACCCGGCGAAGGCGCCGGCCGTCCGCGCCCAGATCTGGACCCTGGTCAAGGCCGCCGAGCTCCACCACGACCTGCACGTGGACGAGCAGCCGGACGACGAGGCGTTCGACGAGTTCGTGATGCACATCGACGGCTATCTGTGCGAGATCAAGGACGTGCAGATCCGCGACGGACTGCACATCCTGGGCGGCGGCCCGGTCGGCGAACCCCGCGTCAACCTCGTCCTCGCCGTGCTGCGCGCCTCCCAGGTCTGGGGCGGCCGGGCGAACGCGCTGCCCGGCCTGCGGGCCTGCCTCGCCGAGCATTTCGGGCTGGTGGAGAAGGAGTTGCTGGCCGAGCCGGGCGCGCCCGTGAAGGTGCCGGTGGAGCTGACGGACCTGGTGGCGGGGCCGGCGCGGACGGCCGCCGACGCGATCGACCTGCTGGAGCAGCTGTGCCGGCGGATCGCGGAGGGCATGGAGGCGCGGAACTGGGCGCGCGAGGCCGTGCGCGGTGTCGTGGGGGACGTACTCGGGGGTGCCGAACTCCCGGCCGCGCTGGCCGTGCTGGAGTTCGCCTGCGACGAGGTCGTGCCCCGGCTCGCGCGCACCACGGACGAGATCGGGCACATCCTGCGGGCGCTGGACGGCGGCTACGTCCCGGCGGGCCCGTCCGGCTCGCCGACCCGCGGCCTGGTGAACGTCCTGCCGACCGGCCGCAACTTCTACTCCGTCGACCCCAAGGCGATCCCGTCCCGGCTGAGCTGGGAGGTCGGGCAGTCGCTCGCGGACTCGCTGGTGCAGCGGTACCTGGCCGACACCGGCGCGTACCCGAAGTCCGTCGGCCTGACGGTCTGGGGCACCTCCGCGATGCGCACCCAGGGCGACGACATCGCCGAGATCCTGGCGCTGCTGGGCTGCCGTCCGGTCTGGGACGACGCCTCGCGCCGGGTCACCGGCTTCGAGGTGATCCCGCCGGCCGAGCTGGGGCGCCCGCGCATCGATGTCACGGTCCGCATCTCCGGCTTCTTCCGGGACGCGTTCCCGCACGTGGTCGGGCTGATCGACGACGCGGTGCGCGCGGTGGCCGAGCTGGACGAGCCGGCCGAGGCCAACTACGTACGGGCGCACGTGGACGAGGACAGCGCCGGGCACGGCGACCGGCGCCGGGCCACGGCCCGCATCTTCGGCTCCAAGCCGGGCGCGTACGGCGCGGGCCTGCTGCCGCTGATCGACGCGCGGAACTGGCGCTCGGACGCGGACCTCGCCGAGGTGTACGCGGTGTGGGGCGGTTACGCGTACGGCCGGGGCCTGGACGGGCGGGCGGCGCGCGGGGACATGGAGACGGCGTTCAGGCGGATCGCGGTGGCGGCGAAGAACGTCGACACCAGGGAGCACGACCTGGTCGACGCCGACGACTACTTCCAGTACCACGGCGGCATGGTGGCCATGGTCCGGCATCTGACGGGCGCCAACCCCGAGGCGTATGTGGGCGATTCGGCCGTGCCGGACCAGGTGCGGACGCGGACGCTGGGCGAGGAGACGCACCGCGTCTTCCGGGCGCGGGTGGTCAACCCGCGCTGGATGGCGGCGATGCGCAGACACGGGTACAAGGGCGCCTTCGAGATGGCGGCGACCGTGGACTACCTGTTCGGGTACGACGCCACGGCGGGCGTGGTGGACGACTGGATGTACGAGAAGCTGTCCGCCGAGTACGTCTTCGCCCCGCAGAACCGGGATTTCATGAAGAAGTCCAACCCGTGGGCGCTGCGCGGCGTCACGGAACGGCTTCTGGAGGCGGCGGACCGGGGCCTGTGGGCCGAGCCGGACGCGGACACGCTGGAGCGGCTGCGCGCCACCTATCTGGAGCTGGAAGGCGACTTGGAGGGCGACGACCAGTGACGATTCCCTTTCCTTTCACGGCCGTTGTCGGCCAGGACGATCTGCGGCTCGCACTGCTGCTGAACGCCGTGTCCCCGGCCGTCGGCGGTGTGCTGGTGCGGGGCGAGAAGGGCACCGCGAAGTCGACGGCGGTACGGGCCCTGTCCGCGCTGCTGCCCGAGGTGGCCGTGGTGCCCGGATGCCGGTTCTCCTGTGATCCGGGGGCGCCGGATCCGGGGTGCCCGGACGGCCCGCACGAAGCGGGGCCCGGTGTCGAACGGGCGGCCCGGATGGTCGAGTTGCCCGTCGGCGCGTCGGAGGACCGGCTGGTCGGCGCGCTGGACATCGAGCGGGCGCTCGCGGAGGGCGTGAAGGCGTTCGAGCCGGGCCTGCTGGCCGACGCGCACCGCGGGATCCTGTACGTGGACGAGGTCAACCTCCTCCACGACCACCTGGTCGACCTGCTGCTGGACGCGGCGGCGATGGGCGCCTCGTACGTGGAGCGCGAGGGCGTGTCCGTGCGGCACGCCTCGAAGTTCCTGCTCGTCGGGACCATGAACCCGGAGGAGGGCGAGCTGCGGCCGCAGCTGCTCGACCGGTTCGGGCTCACCGTCGAGGTCGCGGCCTCGCGGGAGCCGGACCAGCGGGTGGAGGTCGTACGGCGGCGGCTCGCGTACGACGACGACCCCGCCGCGTTCGCCGCGCGCTGGGCCGGGGAGGAGGCCGCCGTACGGCAACGGATCTCCGCGGCGCGGGAGTTGCTGCCGCAGGTGCGCCTCGGCGACGCGGCGCTGCGGCAGATCGCGGCGACCTGCGCGGCCTTCGAGGTGGACGGCATGCGCGCCGACATCGTGATGGCGCGCACGGCGACCGCGCTGGCGGCGTGGGCGGGGCGCACGGACGTACTCGCCGAGGACGTGCGGCAGGCGGCGCTGCTGGCGCTGCCGCACCGCAGGCGCCGCAACCCCTTCGACGCTCCGGGCCTGGACGAGGACAAGCTGGACGAGACGCTGGAGCAGTCCGCCGGGCAGGACGGGGACGGCGACGACGATCCGGGCGGTCCCGGTGGCGGCGGCCGGCCCGCGCCCGACTCCGGTCCCGAGGGCGGCGGGGACACCGCCGCGCGGCCGGAGAGCGGTGCGGGCGACGAGCCGCGGCCTGCCGGGGCCGGGGCGGGTGAGCAGGCTCCGGTGCGGGCGGCCGAGCCGTTCCGGACCAAGGTGCTCAGCGTGCCCGGCATCGGGGAGGGTGCCGCCGGGCGGCGTTCGCGGGCGCGGACGGAGCACGGGCGGACCACGGGAGCGCGGCGGCCGCAGGGCGCCCTGACGAAGCTGCACCTGGCGGCGACCGTGCACGCGGCGGCGCCGCACCAGCGGGCGCGGGGGCGCAGCGGGCCGGGGCTGGTGATCCGCCGGGACGACCTGAGGCAAGCCGTGCGAGAGGGGAACGAATCCAATCTCGTGCTGTTCGTCGTGGACGCCTCGGGGTCGATGGCGGCCCGGCAGCGGATGGGCGCGGTGAAGGGCGCCGTGCTGTCGCTGCTGCTCGACGCCTATCAGCGGCGGGACAAGGTGGGCCTGGTGACCTTCCGGGGTTCCGGCGCAGAGGTGGCGCTGCCGCCGACGTCCTCGGTGGACGCGGCGGCCGTACGGCTCGCATCGCTGCCCACAGGGGGGCGTACCCCGCTCGCGGCCGGGCTGCTCAAGGCGCACGAGGTGCTGCGGGTGGAGCGGCTGCGGGATCCGGCGCGGCGCGCGCTGATGGTCGTCGTGACCGACGGCCGGGCCACGGGGGGTCCGGAGCCGGTCGCGCTCGCCGGGCGGGCGGCGCGGCTGTTCGCCGCCGAGCAGGTCGCCTCGGTGGTCGTGGACTGCGAGTCGGGGCCGGTGCGGCTCGGGCTCGCCGGGCAGCTCGCGGGTGAACTCGCGGGCACTGCGGTCACGTTGGACGAGTTGCGGGCGGACGCGATCGCCGGGCTGGTGCGGGATGTGCAGGGGACGTCGAGGAGGGCCGCGTAATGCCGCAGGGACAGCCGAGTGTCGTACCGGACGACGGGCTGACGACTCGTCAGCGCCGCAATCGGCCGCTGGTCGTGGTGCACACGGGCGTCGGCAAGGGGAAGTCGACCGCCGCGTTCGGGCTGGCGCTGCGGGCCTGGAACCAGGGGTGGCCCATCGGGGTGTTCCAGTTCGTCAAGTCGGCGAAGTGGAAGGTCGGCGAGGAGAACGCGCTGCGGGTGCTCGGCGCCTCCGGCGAGGGCGGGCGCGTGGACTGGCACAAGATGGGCGAGGGCTGGTCCTGGGTGCAGCGGGACGCGCAGCTGGACAACGAGGAGAAGGCGCGGGAGGGCTGGGAGCAGGTCAAGCGGGACCTGGCGGCCGAGACGTACCGGTTCTACGTGCTGGACGAGTTCGCCTACCCGATGCACTGGGGGTGGGTGGACACCGAGGAGGTCGTCCAGGTGCTGCGCGAGCGGCCCGGCACCCAGCATGTGGTGATCACCGGGCGGAACGCGCCGGCCGCGCTGGTGGACTTCGCGGACCTGGTGACCGACATGTCGAAGGTCAAGCACCCCATGGACGTGGGGCAGAAGGGTCAGAGGGGCATCGAGTGGTGACACCGTCGGTGCCCCGGCTGGTCATCGCCGCGCCCTCGTCGGGCAGCGGCAAGACCACCGTGGCCACGGGGCTGATGGCCGCGTTCGCCGCGCGGGGCCTCGCCGTGTCCCCGCACAAGGTCGGGCCGGACTACATCGACCCCGGATACCACGCGCTGGCGACCGGGCGGACGGGGCGGAACCTGGACGCGTACCTGTGCGGGCCGGAGCTGATGGCGCCGCTGTTCCTGCACGGGGCGCGGGGGTGTGACATCGCCGTGGTCGAGGGCGTGATGGGGCTGTACGACGGTGCGGCCGGGGAGGGTGAGCTGGCGTCCACCGCGCACGTGGCGAAGCTGCTGGGGGCGCCGGTGGTGCTGGTGGTGGACGCGTCCGCGCAGTCGCGGTCGGTGGCGGCGCTGGTGCACGGGTTCGTGTCCTGGGATCCGGGGGTGCGGGTCGGGGGCGTGATCCTGAACAAGGTGGGGTCCGTGCGGCACGAGGAGCTGCTGCGGGAGGCGCTGGACTCCGTGGGGGTGCCGGTGCTGGGCGCGCTGCGGCGGACGCGGCCGGTGGAGACACCGTCGCGGCACCTGGGGCTGGTGCCGGTGGCCGAGCGGCGGGACCTTGCGGTGGCCGCCGTTTCGGAGATGGCGGCGCTGGTCTCCGCCGGGTGCGACATGCCCGCGCTGGAGCGGCTGGCCCGTTCCGCGGGGGCCGTGCCGGGGGGCTTCGCCCCCTGGACCCCCGATGTGGCCGTCCACGGCCGGCCGTCTCGGCCGGCCGGAGGGCCCGGGCCCACGATCGCCGTGGCCGCGGGTCCCGCCTTCACCTTCTCCTACGCCGAGCACACCGAGCTGCTCACCGCCGCCGGAGCCGAGGTCGTCACCTTCGATCCGCTGCGTGACGAGGAACTGCCGGACGGGACCGCCGGGTTGGTCGTCGGTGGCGGTTTTCCCGAGGTGTACGCGGCCGAGTTGTCCGGCAACGAGCCGTTGCGCAAGGCCGTCGCCGAACTCGCCGCGACCGGGGCGCCGATCGCGGCCGAGTGTGCCGGACTGCTCTATCTGTGCCGGGAATTGGACGGCCGTCCGCTGTGCGGCGTGCTGGACGCCGGCGCGCGGATGACCGAGCGGCTCACGCTCGGGTACCGGGACGCGGTGGCCGTCGGGGACAGCGTGCTGGCCGCCGCCGGGACGCGGATGCGGGGGCACGAGTTCCACCGCACCGTGGTGGAGCCGGGGGCCGGTGCCGTGGCCGCCTGGGGGATCCGGGGCCGGGAGCGGCGGGTCGAGGGTTTTGTACAGCGGGGCGTGCACGCGAGTTATCTGCACACGCACTGGGCGTCCGAGCCCGGTGTGGCCCGTCGGTTCGTGGAGAGGTGCCGGACGTCATGAGCAGCAGGCTGATCGGTGTCGGGGTCGGTCCCGGAGACCCGGAGCTGGTGACCGTGAAGGGGGTCAACGCGCTGCGGGCGGCCGAGGTGGTCGTCGTACCCGTGATGGACAGCGGTGAGCGCGGGCGGGCCGAGGCGACGGTGGCGCACTACGTGTCCGGGGAGAAGATCGTCCGCGTGGTGTTCGCGCTGAACGAGCGGAGCGACCGGGCGCGCCGGGAGGCCGCCTGGGACGAGGCGGGTGCACGGGTCGCGGAGCTGCTGGGGCGGCACGGCTCGGTCGCGTTCGCCACCATCGGGGACCCGAACGTGTACTCCACGTTCACGTATCTCGCGCAGACCATCGCGGAGCTGGTGCCGGGCGTCGCCGTGGAGACCGTGCCGGGGATCACCGCCATGCAGGACCTCGCGGCGCGCTCGGGTGCCGTGCTGACCGAGGGCACCGAGCCGCTGACGCTGGTGCCGGTGACGGCGGGCGCGGCGGTGCTGGAGGAGGCGCTGGCCGGTCCGGGGACGGTCGTGGCGTACAAGTTCGGCCGGCAGGCCGCCGAGGTCGCGGGGGCGCTGGCGCGGGCCGGGCGGCTCGACGACGCGGTGTGGGGCTCGGCGCTGGGGCTGCCGGAGGAGTCGGTGCGGCCCGCTGCGGAGCTGGACGGTTCGCCGCTGCCGTATCTGTCGACGCTGATCGCGCCGCCGCGGCGGGACGGCGGGCGGGGCGGGAAGCTGTGAGCGGTGTCCGGCGGCCGGCCCGGTCAGCCGGAGATGCCGACCACCAGCCAGATGAACGCGGCTCCGGCGACCGTGCACAGCAGGGTGGAGCGGGCGGGGTGCTCGTGGTGGGCCTCGGGCAGGATCTCGGCGGCGGCGAGGTAGAGCAGGACACCGCCGAAGAGGCCGAGATAGCCGCCGAGCACCGGTTCGGGGATGTGGAAGAACACGGTCGACAGCGCGCCGACCAGGGGTGCGCAGGCATCCGCGACGAGCATGCCGATGGCGCGGCGGCGGGCGTTGCCGTACAGGCTGGTGATGGTGAAGGTGTTGAAGCCGTCGGCGAAGTCGTGGGCGATCACGGCGAGCGCGACGGCCGTGCCCATGCCGCCGCCGACCTGGAAGGCGGCGCCGATCGCGACGCCGTCCATGACGCTGTGGCCGACCATGGCGCCGGCCGCCGTGAGGCCCACCTCGGGCACCCGGTGGTGGTCGTGCTCGTCCCCGCCGTGGGCGGCCTGGCGCGCGGCGAGGGTGCGTTCCACGAGGTGGGCCAGGAGGAAGCCGGTCACGAACAGCAGCAGGGCCGCGGGGACGCCGAAGATCTCGCGGTCGGCGGCGCGCAGCGCCTCCGGCAGCAGGTCGAGGCCGACCACGCCCAACATCAGACCGCCGGCGAGTCCCAGGACGAGATGCCGACGGTCGGTCACTCGCTGAGCCGTCCAGCCGCCGGCCAGCGTCATCAGGAACGCGCCGAGCGCGACGAAGACCGCCATAGGCACTTGCTATCCGATGAAGGCGCCTTCGCGCACATCGGGCACCTCACATATCGCCTCGCATTCTGACATTTCACCCCGCTACTGCCGTGTGCTTTCCGTACGAGAGGACTTTCCCGATGGCCGACGCTTCCGCAGATCCGATGGCCGGCGACCCCACGGATCCGATGGCCGGCGACCCCGCCGGGGCGCCCCTCGGCAAGGTGACCTTCGTCGGAGCGGGCCCCGGCGCCGCCGATCTGCTGACCTTCCGGGCCGCGCGGGCGATCGCCGAGGCGGACGTGGTGATCTGGGCGGCGAGCCTGGTGCAGGCGGAGGTGCTGGAGCACGCGCGCGCGGACGCCGAGGTGCTGGACTCGGCGGCCATGTCCCTGGAGCAGGTCGTCGCGGTCTACGCGCGGGCGCGCGCCGAGGGGCTGAAGGTGGCGCGGATCCACTCCGGCGATCCGGCGCTGTGGGGCGGCACCCAGGAGCAGCTGGACCGGTGCGCGGAGCTGGGCATCGCCACCGAGGTGGTGCCCGGCGTGTCGGCGTTCTCCGCGGTGGCCGCCCTCGCGGGGCGCGAGCTGACGATCCCCGAGGTCGCGCAGTCCGTCGTGCTGACCCGGCTCGGCGGCGGCAAGACGCCGATGCCGCCCGGCGAGGAGGTGCGCGAGTTCGCCCGGCACGGCACCACGATGGCGGTGTTCCTGTCGGCGGCGCGCAGTGGTCAGCTGGTGCGGGAGCTGCTGGAGGGCGGCTATCCGACGTCCACGCCGGTGATCGTCGCCTACCAGGCGACCTGGCCGGAGGAGCTGATCGTGCGGTGCACGGTCGGCACGCTGGAGGAGACGGTCAAGGAGCACAAGCTCTGGAAGCACACGCTGTTCCTGGTCGGCCCCGCACTGGCCGCGCAGGGCACCCGCTCGCACCTGTACCACCCCGGCCACTTCCACGGCTTCCGCAAGGCAGACCCGCAGGCGCGGCGGGAGCTGCGCGAGCGGGGGGCGGGCAGGTGATCACCGTCGTCGGTGCGGGGACCGGGGCACCGCTTCCCGAGGACGTGGCGGACGGCGCGGCGCTCGTCGTCGGCGGGCGGCGGCATCTGGACGCGGTACGGCTGCCCGCCGGGGCGGAGCGGGTCGTGCTCGGGCCGCTGGCGCCCGCCCTGGACACCATCGCCGGATATGTTGCCGAGGAGCTGCCGGTCCTTGTGCTGGCCTCAGGGGACCCCGGTTTCTTCGGGATCGTCCGGGCGCTCGGCGAGCGCTTCGGGACCGAGCTGCTGTCGGTGCGGGCCGGGGTCTCGTCGGTGGCCGCCGCGTTCGCCCGGCTCGGGCTGCCCTGGGACGACGCGGTGGTGGTCAGCGCGCACGGCAGGGACCTGCGCACGGCCGCGAACGTCTGCCGCTCGCACCCGAAGGTCGCCGTCCTCACGGGTCCGGGCGCGGGCCCGGCCGAACTGGGCGCCGCGCTGGCCGGCCGCGACCGGACCCTGGTGGTGGCCGGCGCGCTGGGCGACCCGGAGCGGGAACGCGTGGAGCGGGTGACGCCCGCGCAGGCGGCGGCGCGGGACTGGGGTACGGCGGTGAGCGTGGTGCTGTGCCTGGCGGAGCCCTCGGCTCCGGGCCCCCTGCGCACCATCGCCGGGGTGCCCGCGGGGCCCGCCGGGTGGGCGCTGCCGGAGGCCGGGTTCGCCCACCGCGATTCCATGATCACCAAGTTCGAGGTGCGCGCGCTCGCGCTGGCCCGGCTCGGGCCGCGGCTCGGCGATCTGGTGTGGGACGTCGGCGCCGGGTCCGGGTCGGTCGCGGTGGAGTGCGCGCGGCTCGGTGCGGCCGTGGTCGCGGTCGAGAAGGCCGCGGACGGGGTGGCCCGGATCCGGGAGAACGCGCGCGCCCACGGCGTGGAGGTGGACGTCGTGCACGGCACGGCGCCCGAGGTGCTGGCCACGCTGTCCGACGACCCGGACGCCGTGTTCGTCGGCGGCGGGGGCGCCGAGCTGCCCGCCGTGATCCGGGCGTGCGCGGGGCGGGCGCGCCGGTCCGTGGTGGTGGCCATGGCCGCCCTGGACCGGGTGCCCACGGCCCGCGAGGCGCTGACCGGCGCCGGCTTCGGCTGCGACGGCGTGCTGCTCCAGTCCTCGCGGCTCGCCCCGCTGCCGGGGGACGTGACCCGGCTCGCGGCGGCCAACCCGGTGTTTCTGCTCTGGGGCGTCAGAACCCCCGCAACCGTAGAAGGAGTTGACCAGTGATCGGCCTGATTTCCGCCACCGCGGCGGGGGCGGCGGCACGGGACCGGCTGGCCGCGGCCTGGCCGGACCGTACGCGGGTGTACGAGGGACCGGCCGGGGAGGCGGTGCGGACCGCGTTCGCCGAGTGCGAGCAGCTGGTGTGCTTCCTGGCGACGGGCGCGACGGTACGGCTGCTCGCGCCGCTGCTCGCCGGCAAGGCGGCCGACCCCGGTGTGGTCTGTGTGGACGAGGGCGGCCGGTTCGCGGTGTCGCTGCTCGGCGGGCACGGCGGCGGCGCCAATGAACTCGCTGTCGAAGTAGGCGAGTTGCTGGGCGCCGAACCGGTGGTGACCACCGCCACGGACGCCGTCGGACTGGTCGGCCTCGACACGCTCGGCCTGCCCTGCGAGGGCGCGGTGGCCGCCGTGTCCCGCGCCCTGCTGGACGGCGAACCGGTCTCGCTCGTACAGGAGTTGGCATGGCCGCTGCCGCCGCTGCCGGTCGCGCCGCAGGGGTCGTACACGATCCGGCTCACCGACCGGGACGTCGAACCCGGCGAGCGCGAGGTGCTGTTGCGGCCGCCGTCCCTCGTCGTCGGGGTCGGCGCGTCCAGGGGCGCGCCGGTGGACGAGGTGCTCGGGCTGATCGGGCAGACGCTGCGGGAGGCGGGGCTGTCCCCGCGGTCCGTCGCCCAACTCGCCACCGTGGACGCCAAGTCCGCGGAGCCGGGCATCCTGGGGGCCGCCGAGCGGCTGGGCGTGCCCGTGGTGACGTACTCCGCCGGGGAGCTGGCCGCCGTCGAGGTGCCCAACCCCTCGGCCGCGCCGCTCGCGGCCGTCGGCACCCCGTCGGTCGCCGAGGCGGCGGCGCTGCTCGGCGGCGGCGAACTGCTCGTCCCCAAGCGGAAGTCCGGCGCCTTCCCGGCGATGGCGACCTGCGCCGTGGTGCGCCGGCCGGGGCGCGGGCGGCTCGCGGTGGTCGGGCTCGGGCCCGGCGCCCGCGATCTGCTCACCCCGCGCGCGACCGCCGAGCTGCGCCGGGCCTCGGTGCTGGTCGGGCTCGACCAGTACGTGGACCAGATCCGCGATCTGCTGCGGCCCGGCACCCGCGTGCTGGAGTCCGGGCTCGGCGCCGAGGAGGAGCGGGCCCGCACCGCGGTGGAGCAGGCCCGGCGGGGGCACGCGGTGGCGCTGATCGGCAGCGGGGACGCGGGCGTGTACGCCATGGCCTCCCCGGCGCTCGCCGAGGCGTCCGGCGACATCGACGTGATCGGGGTGCCCGGCGTGACGGCCGCGCTGGCCGCCGCCGCGATCCTGGGCGCGCCGCTGGGCCACGACCATGTCTCCATCAGCCTGTCCGACCTGCACACACCGTGGGAGGTCATCGAGCGGCGGGTGCGGGCGGCGGCCGAGGCGGACCTCGTCGTCACCTTCTACAACCCGCGCTCGCGGGGCCGCGACTGGCAGCTGCCGAAGGCGCTGGGCATCCTCGCCGAGCACCGCGCGCCGACGACGCCCGTGGGTGTCGTACGCAACGCCTCGCGGCCGGACGGGTCGAGCCGGGTCACCACGCTCGCCGGGCTCGATCCGGCGAGCGTGGACATGATGACGGTCGTCACCGTGGGCAACACCGCGACCCGGACCGTCGCCGGGCGCATGGTGACCCCGCGCGGCTACCGCTGGCAGAGCGGGCAGCCGCAGGAGACGCAGGAGGCCCGGTGAACCGGATCGTGCACCCCATCGAGCAGGAGTCCTTCCGGCGGCTGCGCGCCCGCCTGGACACCTCCCACCTCCCGCCGCTGACCCGCGCGGTGGTGGAGCGGGTCATCCACTCCGCCGCCGACCTGGAGTACGCGAGCGACCTCGTGCTGGCCGAGGCCGACCTGGTGCCGGCGCACGCCGCGCTGCACGCCGGGGCGCCGGTCGTGGTGGACGTGGAGATGGTCGCCGCCGGCATCACCCGGCGCCGGACCGTGTGCCGGCTGAAGGACGCCGAGTCCGGTCCGGGCCTCACCCGTTCGGCGCATGCGATCCGGCTCGCCTACGAGGAGGTCGGTCCCGGCGCCCTGTGGGTGATCGGCTGTGCGCCGACCGCCCTGGAGGAGCTGCTGACCCTGGACGCCGACCCGGCGCTCGTCATCGGCCTGCCCGTCGGCTTCGTCGGCGCGGCCGAGTCCAAGGCCGCGCTGCGCGCGAGCGGGCTGCCCGCCGTGAGCAACGTGTCCGAGAAGGGCGGCTCGGCGGTCGCGGCCGCCGCGCTCAACGCCCTGCTGTACCAACCGATTCCGTCCGAGGAGACTCTGTGAACACCCCGCCCGCCCTGCTGATCGCCGGCCATGGCACCCGTGACGACGCCGGAGCCGAGGCGTTCCGCGCCTTCGTGCGGGAGCTGGGGCGCCGCCGTCCCGACCTGCCCGTCGCGGGCGGCTTCATCGAGCTGTCCCCGCCGCCGCTCGGCGACGCGGTGGCCGAGTTGGTGGAGCGGGGCGTACGCCGGTTCGCGGCCGTGCCGCTGATGCTGGTGTCCGCCGGGCACGCCAAGGGCGACATCCCGGCCGCGCTGGCCCGTGAGAAGGAGCGGCATCCGGGCATCTCGTACACCTACGGCCGCCCGCTCGGCCCGCACCCGGCGCTGCTGGACGTGCTGGAGCGGCGCCTGGACGAGGCGATCGGCGGCCAGGACCGCGCCGAGGTGACCGTGCTGCTGGTCGGCCGCGGCTCCACCGACCCGGACGCCAACGCGGAGGTCTTCAAGGCCGCCCGGCTGCTGTGGGAGGGCCGGGGGTACGCCGGGGTGGAGACGGCGTTCGTGTCCCTCGCCGCGCCGGACGTGCCGAGCGGCCTGGACCGCTGCGCGGCGCTGGGGGCGCGGCGGATCGTCGTGCTCCCCTACTTCCTGTTCACCGGGATCCTGCCGGACCGGGTGCGGCGGCAGACCGAGGAGTGGGCGGCCGCGCACCCGGAGACCGCCGTGTCCTCGGCCGATGTCATCGGCCCCGAGCCGGAGTTGCTCGACCTGGTGCTCGAGCGGTACGAGGAGGCCGTCCAGGGCGATCTGCGGATGAACTGCGACTCGTGCGTGTACCGGATCGCGCTGCCGGGCTTCGAGGACAAGGTGGGCCTGCCGCAGCAGCCGCACTTCCACCCGGACGACGACGACCACGGTCACGGGCACCACCACGGCGGGCACACGCACAGCCATGCCCACTGAGGGCTCCCCCGGACCCGACCTGCGCCACCACGGGGACGCCGAGGTACGGGACGGCGGCGCGGCGCTGGTCGACCTCGCCGTCAACGTACGGGCGGACACGCCCCCGCCGTGGCTGCGGGACCGGATCGCCGCCTCCCTGACCTCCCTCGCGGCCTACCCGGACGGGCGGGCCGCGCGGGCGGCGGTGGCGGCGCGGCACGGGCTGCCGGTGTCGCGGGTGCTGCTGACGGCGGGCGCGGCGGAGGCGTTCGTGCTGCTCGCCCGCGCCCTCAAGGTCCGCCAACCGGTCGTGGTGCACCCGCAGTTCACCGAGCCGGAGGCGGCGCTGCGGGACGCCGGGCACACCGTGGAGCGGGTGCTGCTGCGGCCCGAGGACGGCTTCCGGCTGGATGCCGCGCTGGTGCCGGAGCGGGCCGACCTGGTGGTGATCGGCAATCCGACCAACCCCACGTCGGTCCTGCACCCGGCCCCGGTGATCGCCCGGCTCGCCCGGCCCGGACGGGTGCTGGTGGTGGACGAGGCGTTCATGGACGCGGTGCCGGGCGAGCGGGAGGCGCTGGCCGGGCGGACCGACATACCCGGTCTCGTGGTGCTGCGCAGCCTCACCAAGACCTGGGGGCTCGCGGGTCTGCGCATCGGCTATGTGCTGGCCGAGCCCGAGATCGTCGCCGAGCTGGAGCGGGCCCAGCCGCTGTGGCCGGTGTCCACCCCGGCGCTGGCCGCCGCCGAGGCGTGCGTGTCGCCGCGCGCCCTGGCGGAGGCGGGGCACGTGGCGCACCGCCTCGCCGGCGACCGGGCGCACCTGGTCGCCGGACTGTCCGCGCTGGCGCCCCGCGGGGTGCGGGTCGCGGGACCGGCCGAGGGCTCCTTCGTACTGGTCCGCGTCCCGGCGGCGGCCGCCGTACGGCGCCGGCTGCGCGAGCTCGGCTACGCCGTGCGCCGCGGGGACACCTTCCCCGGTCTCGGGCCCGACTGGATACGGCTCGCCGTCCGCGACCGGGCCACGACGGACGCCTTCCTGACCGCCCTGTCGGCCGCCCTCGCCTGACCGGACCCCCCCGGTCACCGGGAGGCCAAGTGCGCCGCGCAGCACGGGCGTTGGCGGACGCGGGACGCCGGGGCGGGACCGGTGGGGCTCCCCCCCCGCCCCTCCGGTCCCGTCCCCGTCCCTCCCCTCCCCCCCTGGCCCCCCGCGTCGGTCAGCTCCTGCGGCGGCGCGCCAGCAGCACCGTGCCCCCGCCCACCGCCAGCAGCGCCACCGCGCCGCCCGCGATGTACGGCGTCGCCGGGTTGCCGCCCGTCTCCGCGAGGTGGGTGTCCGAGGCGCCGCCCTGCGGTTTCACGTCGGACACCGGGGCGGCGCCGGACGTGGTGCCGGAACCCGGATCGTGGCGCTGCGTCGGGGGCTTGGCGGGCGGTGCCATCGGGGACTCGCAGGTCGCCTTGGCCAGCGTGACCGTGCCCTCGACGTCCGCGACGTTCAGCTTCAGCGGGTTGACGGACACCTTCAGTTGCAGCGCGGTCGCCGCCGCCGTACGGGAGGTGGTGCCGTGCTGCGCGAGGTCGAGGCGCACCTCGCCGACGCCGGGCACCTTGACGTCGGTCGGGCCGCCGGCGGTGATCGTGACCCGGCGGCCGAGGACGGTGACCGTGCCGAGGATCTTCGCGTCGGCGCTCGGCACCTTGCCCACCTCGCAGGTGGCCTGCGCGGTGACGGTGTCCACCTCGATCAGGGACAGCAGGGGCAGGCCGGGGACGTGCAGCTTGGCGTGCACGAGGCGGACGGAGCCCTCGGCGCGCCGGGCGGTGACGGTGGCACGGGACTGGGCCACGTCCGCGCTGAGGACGGTGAACGGGTCGCCGCCCGCCACCCCGTCGAGCCGTGCGGACAGGGCGGTCCGGTCGGCACTGCGCGGCGCCCTGACCTCGTTGAGGGAGACGGCGAGCGGGATGTCGACGGACTTGTCGAGCAGGGACACGTCGAGCCCGGTGTGCAGGACGGAGGCGGTGGCGCGACCGGGGTTCTCGGTCGCGTGCGCCGCGCCCGCGCCGAGGACGGCCGGCGCGGTGGCCAGCGCGGTGACGGTCGCCGCGGCGGCCAGACGGCGCACGGGCATACGGAAGTTGGTGCTGTTCAAGGCGGTGGGACCCCCCACTTGAATTGCTTGGGACCCGTCAACCTTGTCGTCAGTGTGGGTGAACGGTCAGCGAACTTCGGTCACTTCACTCAAACGTGGAAAATTCGCATGCTTCTTCGAATCTCCATGCACACGCGTTCCCTCCGGTGCCCGCCGCCGCTACTCCACCACCGCTCCGTTCAGCACCACCCGGCGCGGCGCCGCCAGCACCCCCGCGTCGGCCCGCGGGTCCTCCGCGTAGACCACGAGGTCCGCGGGCGCGCCCTCCTCCAGGCCGGGCCGCCCGAGCCAGGCGCGCGCGGACCAGCTGGTCGCCGCGAGGGCCTCGACGGTCGGGATGCCCGCGGTGACCAGCTCGGCGACCTCCGCCGCGACCAGGCCGTGCGGCAGCGAGCCGCCGGCGTCGGTGCCGACGAACACCGGGATCCCGGCGTCGTACGCGGCGCGCACGGTGTCGTAGCGCCGCTCGTGCAGCCGGCGCATATGGGCCGACCAGGCGGGGAACTTGCTCTCGCCGCCGGCCGCGAGCCGCGGGAAGGTGGCGATGTTGACGAGGGTGGGGACGATGGCGACGCCCCGCTCTGCGAACAGCGGGATCAGGTCCTCGGTGAGGCCGGTGGCGTGCTCGATGCAGTCGATGCCCGCCTCGACCAGGTCGCGCAGCGAGTTCTCGGCGAAGCAGTGCGCGGTGACGCGGGCGCCGAGGCGGTGGGCCTCGGCGATCGCGGCCTCGACCGCCCCGCGGGGCCAGCAGGGGGAGAGATCGCCCACCTCGCGGTCGATCCAGTCGCCGACCAGCTTGACCCAGCCGTCGCCGCGCCGGGCCTCTCGGGCGACGTAGGCGACGAGGTCGTCCGGCTCGATCTCCCAGGCGTAGTTGCGGATGTAGCGGCGGGTGCGGGCGATGTGCCGGCCGGCCCGGATGATCTTCGGCAGATCGGCGCGGTCGTCGATCCAGCGGGTGTCGGAGGGCGAGCCCGCGTCCCGGATCAGCAGGGTGCCCGCCTCCCGGTCGGTGAGCGCCTGCTTCTCGGCGGTCTCCGCGTCGACCGGGCCGTGCGCGTCCAGGCCCACATGGCAGTGGGCGTCGACCAGGCCGGGGAGCGCCCAGCCCTCGACGGTCCGGATGTCGCGGGCCCCGGCGGGACGGTCGTACGACACCCGGCCGCCGACCACCCACAGCTCGTCGCGTACGTCCTCGGGCGTCACGAGGACCCTGCCCTTCACATGCAGCACCGGCTGATCGCTCATACCGGCACCTTAGAGGGCTGGGCTCAGCCGGTTCCCCCCGCATCGGGAAGGTCCTCCTCCACCTCGGCCAGCGCCGGGTCGAGGAGGCGGGAGAGGAAGTGGCGGGTGCGCTCGTGCCGCGGGGCGCCGATGACCTGCTCGGGGCGGCCGTCCTCCACGATCACCCCGCCGTCCATGAAGACGACCCGGTCGGCGACCTCGCGCGCGAAGCTCATCTCGTGGGTGACGACCATCATCGTCATGCCGTCCCGCGCGAGGGACCGCATCACCGCGAGGACGTCGCCGACCAGCTCGGGGTCGAGCGCCGAGGTCGGCTCGTCGAACAGCATCACCTCGGGGCCCATGGCGAGCGCGCGGGCGATGGCCACGCGCTGCTGCTGACCGCCGGAGAGCGCGGAAGGATGGGCGCCGGCCTTCTCCGCGAGGCCCACGCGGGCCAGGTTCTCGGCGGCCACGCGGGCGGCCGTCGCCTTGTCCCGGCCCAGCACCCGGCGCTGCGGCAGGGTGAGGTTCTCGGTGACGTTGAGGTGCGGGAAGAGGTTGAACTGCTGGAAGACCATGCCGATCCGGCGGCGGACGGCGTCGATGTCGACGTCCGGGTCGGTGACCTCGGTGCCGCCGACGAAGACCTGCCCCTCGGTGGGCTCCTCCAGCAGGTTCACGCAGCGCAGCAGCGTGGACTTGCCGGAGCCGGACGGGCCGATGACGCAGACGACCTCGCCCTGGCCGATCTCCAGGTCGATGCCGCGCAGCACGTGGTTGTCGCCGAAGGACTTGTGCAGCCCCTGGAGGCGGATCTCGGGGGTGGTCACCTGGTCTCCTTGAGGGCCTTGCGCTCCATGCGGCGCACGACGAGGCCGAGCGGGATCGTGATCAGCAGATAGCACAGGCCCGCGACCAGGATCGGCGTGGAGTTGGCGGTCTGGCTGGCCAGGTCGTTGCCGAACTTGGACAGTTCGCGCTGTTCCAGGGTGACGCCGAGGAACAGCACCAGCGAGGAGTCCTTGAACAGCTGGACGAGTTCGTTGGTCAGCGGCGGCAGGATGATGCGGAAGGCCTGCGGCAGGATGATCGAGACCATGGCCCGCGCGGGCGAGAACCCGAGCGAACGGGCCGCTTCCATCTGCCCCTTGGGCACGGCCTGGATGCCGGCGCGGATGGTCTCGGCCATGTAGGCGGCGGAGACCAGGCCGAGCGCGACGGCGACCTTGCCGTAGGTGCCGCCCGGATACTGGACGGTCGGGAAGGCCAGCGGCACGCCGACGCCGACGAAGATGAAGATCAGCAGCGCGGGCAGGCCGCGGAAGATCTCGATGTAGATGCCGGCGAGCCAGCGGTAGGGGCCCACGGAGGACAGCCGCATCAGGGCCAGGACCATGGCGAGGGCCAGGCCGACGACGAACCCGGACAGCGTGTACAGCACCGTGTTCTTCAGGGCGACCGTGATGAGGTCGGGGAACAGCTGCTTGGCGATGCCGGGCTGTGCGAACTGGTTCTGGAGCCGCCCCCAGTCCGCGGTGAGCGCGAAGGCGATCACCGCGGCGGCGAGGAGGACGTACTGGGCGCCGCGCGAGAGCCTGCGCTTCTGCGTGCGCGTCAGCCCCGTGCGCTTCGGCTGGATGCCGGTGTCCGTGTCGGCCATCGGGTCAGGAACCGGCCGGGGAGGCGACGGAGGGGTCGTACGGGCCGATCCACTTCTCGTAGATCTTCTTGTAGGTGCCGTCCGCCTTGGCGTCCTTGAGGGCCTTGTTGACGGCCTTCAGCAGGGGCTTGTTGCCCTTCTTGACCGTGAAGCCGTACTGCTCGCCGGTCTTCAGGTTGTCGACGACCTTGAACTTGTCGGCGTTGGCCTTGTCCTTCAGCCAGCCCTGGACCACCGGGTAGTCGATGACGACGGCCTGGACCTGCCCCGTGCGCAGGCCGTTGAGGACCGCGTCGGAGGAGGCGAAGGAGACCGGGTCGAGGCCCTTCTTCTTGGCGAAGTCCTCGCCGGTGGTCTGCGCCTGGGCGCCGATCTTCTTGCCCTTGGCGCCGGCCAGCGAGTCGATGCCGCTGTTCTTGGCGACCAGCACGGCCTGGGTGGCCTCGAAGTACGGGTCGGAGAAGTCGACGTTCTTCGCGCGCTCGGGGGTGATGGTCATACCGGCGGCGGCGACGTCGCACTGACCGGAGTTCAGGAAGGCACCGGTCTTGAAGTTCTCGAACGGCGTGTCCACGATCTGCTGCTTGACGCCGAGGTCCTTGGCGACGAGGTCGATCAGGGAGACGTCGAAGCCCTGCACCTTGCCGCCGACCACCGACTGGAACGGCGGGTAGGGCAGGTGGGTGCAGGTGGTGAGCTGACCGGCCTTGGCGAGGTGGACACCGCCCGCCACGGTCTTCCCGCTCCCCGAGCCGCCGGAGGAGCAGCCCGCCACGACGAGCACGAGGCCCGCGGTCGCGGTGGTGGCGGCCAGCAGGCGGGTCCGGCGTCCGAGGAGCGTTTTCATGGGGGGAAGTCTCCTGAAGAGGGAAGGATAGGTTCCGATTATAAGGAAATGTTTGAGTATCTCAAATTAAACCCATGGCCTTGAGGGGCCTGGACCTAAGATCGGGGGGAGCAGACCGCTGCAACCCCTGCGAACCGCCCGACGAAGAGAGAGCACCGTGACGCACCCCCTCCTCGACCTGCCCCCGCTGACCGCGCGGCGCTTCGCCGCCATCGAGGACCGGGTGGCCCGGCTGCTGGACACCCGGCAGGACGTGCTGATCACCCAGGGCGAGGCCCTGCTGCCGCTGGAGGGCGCGATCCGCGCCGCCGCCGGTCCGGGCACGGTGGCGCTGAACGTGATCACCGGCCCCTACGGGCAGACCTTCGGCGACTGGCTGCGGGACGCGGGCGCGACCGTGTACGACATCGCGGTCCCCTTCCACACGGCGGTGCGGGCGGAGCAGATCCGCGCCGCGTTCGCCGAGCACCCGGAGATCGACTTCGTCTCGCTGGTGCACGCGGAGGCGGCGACCGGCAACACCAACCCGGTCGCGGAGATCGGCGAGGCGGTACGGGAGCAGGGCGCGCTGTTCTATCTGGACGCGGTCGCCTCGGTGGGCGCGGAGCCGGTGCTGTCGGACGCGTGGGGCGTGGACCTGTGCGTGATCGGCGCGCAGAAGGCGATGGGCGGCCCGGCGGGCGTGTCGGCGATCTCGGTGAGCGAGCGGGCCTGGGCCCGGATGGCGGCGAACCCGAACGCACCGCGCCGCTCCTACCTCTCGCTGCTGGACTGGAAGGAGCGCTGGCTGGACGCCGGCCGGGCGGCGCTGCCGCACGCCCCGGCGCAGCTGGAGATGCTGGCGCTGGACGCCTGCCTGGAGCGGATCGAGGCGGTCGGCCTGGACGCGGTGATGGCCCGCCACCGGCGTGCGGCCGAGGCGACGCGGGCCGGTGCGCTGGCCCTCGGCGGCGGCCTGGAGCCGTACGTGCCCGACGCCGCGGACGCCGCCCCGGTCGCCACCACCCTGCGCGTCCCGCCGGCGCTGACGGCCTCCGCCCTGGTCGCCGCCGCGCTGGCCACCGATCCCGCACTCCCGCTGGCCGCGGGCGGCGGCGCCCTGGCCAAGGAGATGATCCGGGTCAACCACTACGGCCCGGACGCCACCGAGTCCGCCGTCCAGGCAGCGCTGGCCGCCCTGGGCACGGCCCTCGCCGCGCAGGGCGCCCCGGTGGACCCCGCCGCCGCGCGCCGGGCCGCGGAGCGGCCCTGGCGCTGACCGCCACCGGCTCCCGGCGACGGCCCGCGCCCCGAGGCGCGGGCCGTCGCCGTGCGGCCGCGGGTGCCGATCCGCTCCCTCGGGGCGTACGCCCGCCGCAACGGACGCGCGGACTTTCTCCGTGAATGCATCGATGCCGTCACCGGAGCTTGAATTCAATTTAGTTTCACAATTCCCGCTAATTTCCCGGACGGTAGTTTCCCATAGTCTTCTGCCCGCTTTCCGTGAGGCTAAACAGGGCAGTTTTCCGGGAGGTTTCCGATGGTTTCAGGCGTGTGACACACTCCACAGGGCATCTACTTTGCCCTATTTTGCCTGGGTGCATTTCGGGCATCTTGTACCACGCGTCGAGTTATGCCTCAGTCGCGGCCGTGCATTTCTTAATTCACCTCGCTAAATTCGTGCCGCATGACTGCCGCACCCGCAGACCTACTCATAGACCGACCGGCGACAGCCGACGGCGCCGCGCTCTGGCGCCTTGCCAAAGACTCCGGAAAGCTCGATCTCAACTCGTCCTACAGCTATCTGCTGTGGTGCCGGGACTTCGCCGGCACCTCGGCGGTGGCGCGTGGTGCGGACGGCACGCCCGTCGGATTCGTCACCGGCTACGTGCGGCCCGACCGCCCGGACACCCTGCTCGTCTGGCAGGTCGCCGTGGACTCCGCGTACCGCGGTCACGGCATCGCCGCCGCCCTGCTGGACGGACTGACCGCGCGGCTCGCCGCCGAGCGCGGGATCACCGGCGTCGAGACCACCATCACGCCCGGCAACACCGCCTCCGAGCGGCTGTTCACCTCGTTCGCCGAGCGGCACGGCGCGCACCTCACCCGCGAGGTGCTGTTCCCCGCCGAGCTGTTCCCGGACGGCCCGCACGACAGTGAAGTCCTCTACCGCATCGGCCCGTTGACCGATTCCCCCGCCCACTGAGGAGCGCATCACCGTGACCATCACCCAGCCCGACCTCAGCGTCTTCGAGACCCTCGAGTCCGAGGTGCGCAGCTACTGCCGCGGCTGGCCCACCGTGTTCGACCGCGCGCAGGGCAGCCGGATGTACGACGAGGACGGCCATGCCTACCTCGACTTCTTCGCCGGTGCCGGATCACTCAACTACGGCCACAACAACCCGGTACTCAAACGGGCGCTGATCGACTACCTGTCGCGGGACGGGGTCACCCACGGCCTGGACATGTCGACCACGGCCAAGCGCTCGTTCCTCCAGACCTTCCAGGACCTGGTGCTGCGCCCGCGCGACCTGCCGTACAAGGTCATGTTTCCGGGCCCGACCGGCACCAACGCCGTGGAGGCGGCGCTGAAGCTGGCCCGGAAGGTGAAGGGCCGCGAGGCCATCGTGTCCTTCACCAACGCCTTCCACGGCATGTCCCTGGGCTCGCTCGCGGTGACCGGCAACGCCTTCAAGCGGGCCGGCGCCGGCATCCCGCTGGTGCACGGCACCCCGATGCCGTTCGACAACTACTTCGACGGGACCGTCCCGGACTTCCTGTGGTTCGAGCGGCTCCTGGAGGACCAGGGCTCCGGTCTGAACAAGCCCGCCGCCGTGATCGTGGAGACCGTGCAGGGCGAGGGCGGCATCAACGTGGCCCGGCCCGAGTGGCTGCGCGCGCTCAAGGAGCTGTGCGAGCGGCAGGACATGCTGCTGATCGTCGACGACATCCAGATGGGCTGCGGCCGTACCGGCGCCTTCTTCTCCTTCGAGGAGTCCGGGATCACCCCGGACATCGTCACGGTGTCGAAGTCCATCAGCGGCTACGGCCTGCCGATGTCGCTGTGCCTGTTCAAGCCCGAGCTGGACGTCTGGGAGCCGGGCGAGCACAACGGCACCTTCCGCGGCAACAACCCCGCGTTCGTCACCGCCGCCGCGGCCCTGGAGACCTACTGGACCGACGGCTCGGCCATGGAGAAGCAGACCCGCACCCGCGGCGAGCAGGTCGAGCAGGCGCTGATCTCCATCACCGAGGAGAACCTCGCCGACGTCAAGGAGTACCGCGGGCGCGGGCTGGTGTGGGGCATGGAGTTCCACGACAAGGACCGCGCCGGGCGCATCGCGCGGCGGGCCTTCGAGCTGGGGCTGCTCATCGAGACCTCGGGACCGGAGAGCGAGGTCGTCAAGCTGCTGCCGGCCCTGACCATCACCCCCGACGAGCTGGACGAGGGTCTGAGCATGCTCGCCCGCGCCGTACGGGAAACCGCCTGAACCACCTGAAGCACACCGTCTGACCGCAACGTCCGACCAGGAGGAAGCACCACCGTGATCGTCCGATCGTTCAAGGACATCGAAGGCACCGACCGGCACGTCAAGTCGAAGTCGGGCACCTGGGAGAGCAAGCGCATCGTCCTGGCCAAGGAGCGGGTCGGCTTCTCCGTGCACGAGACCATCCTGTACGCGGGGACCGAGACGCACATGTGGTACGCGAACCACATCGAGGCCGTCGTCTGCACCAAGGGCGAGGCCGAGCTGACCGACCGCGAGACCGGGAAGACGTACACCATCACGCCCGGCACCATGTACCTCCTGGACGGGCACGAGCGGCACACGCTGCGTGTCAAGGAGGACTTCCACTGCGTCTGCGTGTTCAATCCGCCGGTGACCGGGCGGGAGGACCACGACGAGAACGGCGTCTACCCGCTGCTCACCGAGCCCGAGCCCGAGGAGGTGTGAGGAATCATGACCACCGCCACCGTGAAGGACCTCTACCCGACCCGCGGCGCCACCGAGGTGACCGTCCCCCGCCAGGACCCCGTCCTGTGGGGCTCCCCGGACACTCCGGGGCCGATCGCGGCGGCCGAGCTCCAGGCGTACGAGCGTGACGGCTTCCTCGCCGTCGACCAGCTGATCGGGCCCGACGAGGTCGAGGTCTACCGGCGGGAGCTGGAGCGGCTGGTCGGCGATCCGGCCATCCGCTTCGACGAGCGCTCCATCGTGGAGCCGTCGTCCCAGGAGATCCGCTCGGTCTTCGAGGTGCACCGGATCAGCGAGGTGTTCGCGGGCCTGGTGCGCGACGAGCGGGTGGTCGGCCGGGCCCGGCAGATCCTCGGCTCGGACGTGTACGTCCACCAGTCGCGGATCAACGTCAAGCCGGGCTTCGGCGCGAGCGGCTTCTACTGGCACTCGGACTTCGAGACCTGGCACGCCGAGGACGGCCTGCCGAACATGCGCACGGTGTCCGTCTCGATCGCGCTGACCGAGAACTACGACACCAACGGCGGTCTGATGATCATGCCGGGATCGCACAAGACGTTCCTGGGCTGCGCCGGCGAGACGCCCAAGGACAACTACAAGAAGTCGCTCCAGATGCAGGACGCGGGCACCCCGTCCGACGAAGCGCTCACCGAGCTGGCCGGCGAGTACGGCATCAAGCTGTTCACCGGCAAGCCGGGCTCGGCCACCTGGTTCGACTGCAACTGCATGCACGGCTCCGGCGACAACATCACGCCGTTCCCGCGCAGCAACGTCTTCATCGTGTTCAACAGCGTGGAGAACACGGCGGTGGAGCCGTTCGCCGCGCCGGTGCGCCGGCCGGAGTTCATCGGCGCGCGCGACTTCACCCCGGTGAGGTAGGCGCTCCCCGATCACCGGGCCGGGCCTCCACGTGTGGGACGGGAGGCCCGGCCCGGTCATGTCCCGAGGGGCCTATCCGGCCAGCGCGCCGAGCAGCCGGTCCACGTCCGCCGCCGTGTTGTACAGGTGGAAGGACGCGCGCAGACTGCCCGCGCGGTCGGACACCTGGATGCCGGCGCGGCTCAACTCGGCCTGCCTCGCGCCGAGTCCGGGCACGGACACGATCGCCGAGCCGGGCGCGGGCAGCGGCTCGTGCCCCAGCCGGGCGAGTCCTTCCCTGAAGCGGTCGGCGAGCGCCAGGTCGTGCGCGTGGACGGCGGCCACGCCCAGCTCCTCGATCAGCGTGAGCGAGGAGTACACCCCGCTGTAGGTGAACAGGCCGGGGCTGACATCGAACCGGCGGGCGGAGCGGGCGAGTTCGGCGACCGGGCCGTAGCAGCTGTCCCAGGGGTTCTCGGCCGCGACCCAGCCCGCGAGCAGCGGGGTCAGCCCGCCGAGGTCCTCGGGGACGACGAGGAACGCGGCGCCGTGCGGGCCGAGCAGCCACTTGAAGGTGGTGGCGACGGTGTAGTCGTAGCCGTCCGCCTCGATGGGCAGCCAGCCGGCGGCCTGGGAGAAGTCGACGTAGGTGCGGGCGCCGTGGGCGCGGGCCGCGGCACGCAGGGCGGGCAGGTCGGCGATCCGGCCGTCGGCGGACTGCGCGGCGCTGACCGCGACCAGCGCGGTGCCGGGGCGCACGGACTCGGCGAGCCGCTCCAGCGGTACGGCGCGCACCTTGAGGTCGCCGCGCACATGGAAGGGGTTCACCACGGAGGTGAAGTCGTCCTCGGCGGTGAGGACTTCGGCGCCCGCGGGCAGGGAGGCCGCGATCAGGCCGGTCTGCGCCGCGACCGAGGGACCGGCCGCCACCCGGCTCACCGGGACGCCGGCCAGGCGGGCGAAGGCGGCGCGGGCGCGCTCGACGTCCTCGAACAGCGGGTCCAGCGGGCGGCCCTCGGCCCGGATCGCCATCGCCGTCTGGAGCGCGGCGAGGGTACGGGCCGGGAGCAGGCCGCTGGTCGCGGTGTTCAGGTAGGTGTTCTCCGGGCGGAACTCGGCGCGGACGAGGCTCTCGAAGGTCTCCATGAGCCCACTGTGCGGCTCGGGAAGGCCCCCGTCCATCGCGTCCCGCTACGGAGACGGGCCAAGGACTTCTTATACGACCGCGCCGAGCTGCGATTTCGCACCCCCGCCGGTCAGCCCTCCGGCGGCACCGCGCATCCGTCCGGCCCGCAGGCCGCGGCGTCCCCCTGATCGACCGGCTTCAGCGGAGCGCGCTCGCCCCAGGCCTGGCCGAGCGCGCGGGTGAAGACCTCGGCGGGCTGGGCGCCGGAGACGCCGTACTTCCGGTCGAGCACGAAGAAGGGGACGCCGTTCGCGCCCAGCTCGGCGGCCTCGCGCTCGTCCTCGCGCACGGCGTCGGCGTACGCCCGCGGGTCGGCGAGCACCGCGCGTGCCTCGGCCGCGTCGAGCCCGGCCTCGGTGGCCAGCTCGACCAGCCGCTCGTCGCCCTCGGCGAAGACGGACCGCTCCTCGGCGAAGTTGGCCCGGTACAGGACCTGGAGCAGCGCGTCCTGCCGGCCGCGGTCCTTGGCCAGGTGGAGCAGGCGGTGCATGTCGAAGGTGCTGCCGTGGTCGCGGCCTCGGGTGCGGTAGTCCAGGCCCTCGGCGGCGGCCTGGGCACCGAGGTTGTCCTCGCCGGCCTCGGCCTGCGCCTCGCTCATGCCGTACTTCCTGGTCAGCATGGTGAGCACGGACTCGACATCGCCCTTGGCGCGGCCGGGGTCCAGCTCGAAGGAGCGGTGCACCACCTCGACGTCCGCCCGGTGCGGGAAGGCGGCGAGCGCCTTCTCGAAGCGGGCCTTGCCCACGTAGCACCAGGGGCAGGCGATGTCGCTCCAGATCTCGACGCGCATGTCTTCGGCTCTTTCCAGGTCGTACGGGTACGGAGGCGATCTACGCCGGGTATGTGAACATTCAAATGCCGCGGATCATTCCCCGGAGGGCACGGTGTACCGCAGGAACAGGTGGTGGTCCCCCTCGGCGGGCGGGTTCGCCGGGTCCGGCACCCAGCCCCGCCGGGCGTAGAAGCCCTGCGCCCGCAGGTTGTCCGCGTGCACGTCGAGCACCGCGGTACGCCGCCCGGCCGCCCGCCACTCCCCGGCACAGGCCGCGTGCAGCGCCGTACCGATGCCGCGCCGCCAGTGGTCCGGATCGACGTGGAACTGGAACAGCTTGACCGTGTCCGCGTCCGCTCCCTCCGGCGCCCGGAAGGAGGCGACCCCGACCAGCCGCCCCTCCCGGACGGCGCACAGCACCCGCCCGTCGGGCCGCTCGACGGCCTCCCGCCACGCCTCGGTCCAGTCGGTCTCCGCCTGCGGGACGCCGTCCGGGTAGTACGTGGAACGCGCCCGCAGGTGCAGCGCGGTGATGGCCTCGGCCTCGGCGGGCAGCGCGGGGCGGATTTCCAGGGGGCTTGCGGGTTCGCTGGTCATGGGGCGGGGGACGCCGTGCCCGTGCCGGTGGTTCCCCTGGGGGGTTCCTTACACTGAACGCCGTCTGCGAGGCCGGACGTTCCGGTCCGGAGGGGACGGATCTCGGTCCTCGTCGAAGCGGAGGGGTCAAGGGCGATGACGGCAGGCGAGGCAGGCGGGGCGCAGGTCAAGTCCGCGGTACGGACGGTCGAACTCCTGGAGTACTTCGCGAGCCGCGCCGGCATGCACTCCCTCGCGGCCGTGCAGGAGGCCGTCGGCTATCCCAAGTCCAGCCTGTACATGCTGCTGCGCACGCTGGTCGGGCTGGGCTGGGTGGAGACGGACGCGACGGGCACGCGGTACGGCATCGGGGTGCGGGCGCTGCTCGTGGGCACCTCGTACATCGACGGCGACGAGGTGGTGGCCGCCGCCCGGCCGGCCCTGGACCGGCTGGCCGACGACACCACCGAGACCATCCACCTGGCCCGGCTCGACGGCACCAGCGTGGTCTACCTCGCCACCCGCCCCTCCCAGCACCACCTGCGCCCCTTCACCCGCGTCGGGCGCCGCCTCCCCGCCCACTCCACCTCCCTCGGCAAGGCGATCCTCGCCACGTACCCCGACGAACAGGTGCGCGCGCTGCTGCCGCCGGAGCTGCCCGCGCTCACCGAGCACACCGTCACCGATCGGGAGCAGCTGATCGGGGAGCTGCGCCGGGTGCGGGAACAGGGCTTCGCCGTCGACCGCGAGGAGAACACGGCGGGGCTGCGCTGCTTCGGCGTGGCGATCCCGTACCGCACCCCCGCCCGCGACGCCGTCAGCTGCTCGGTGCCGGTGGCACGGCTGACCCCCGCCCGTGAACAGGCCATCAGGGACGCGCTGTTCGAGGCCCGCGACCGGCTGGCCCTGGCGACGCGCAGGCTCTGAGCGCGGGCGCGCCGGAAGGCGAGCCGGGCGCGGCGGGCCCCGGCGCGGCGGTCGCGCCGCCGTAGTCTCGGGCCCCATGGAGATCGTGCTGCGGAGCGTTCACGACGAGGACCTGCCGGTGTTCTTCCGGCAGATGACCGACCCCGTGTCCCTTCGGATGGCCGCGTTCGGCCCCCCGGACCCGGCCGACCGGCACGCCTTCGAGGCCCGGTTCAAACGGATCCGGGCCTCCGGCGACGTCCTGCGCACGGTGGTGGCCGACGGGCGGGTGGCGGGCAGCGCGGCGGTCTACGGGGAGCCCGGCGAGCGCGAGGTGACGTACTGGATCGACCGCGCCCTCTGGGGCCGGGGCGTGGCGACGGCCGCGCTGCGCGCCCTGCTCGCCGAGGTCCCCGAGCGGCCGCTCTACGCGCGGGCGGCGGCCGACAACGCCGCCTCGCTGCGGGTCCTGGCCAAGTGCGGCTTCCGCGAGACCGTCCGGGCACGGGGCTTCGCCAACGGCCGGGGCGAGGAGATCGAGGAGATCGTGCTTCTCCTGGACGCGTGAGAACGGGATGAACGGGGGCGCTCGGGATGAACAGGACATGAGAAATGCGCCCGACGGGGAACGTCCGTGCCCTTTCCGATCGTCTTCGGTGCGGGATGAACAAGACGATCAGGCGGGCCGCCGTCTTCACACTGCTGCTCGTGGTCGCGCTGCTGGCCAGGGCGACCTGGGTGCAGTTCTACGACGGCGAGGCCCTCGCGGACGACACGAACAACCGGCGCAACGCGATCGAGACGTACTCGCAGCCGCTCGGGAACATCATCGTGGCCGGAAACGCCATCACCGGCTCGGCCCGGACCAAGGGGGGCGACCTCGCCTACAAACGCACCTACAAGGACGGCAAGCTGTACGCGGCGGTGACCGGCTATGCCTCGCAGGCGTACGCGCCCACCCAGCTGGAGGGCATCTACGCGGATCTGCTCAACGGCACGGATCCGGGTCTGAAGACGGTGATGGACACCCTCACCGGCGGGCGGGCCGACCCCGGCGACGTGGTCACCACCATCGACCCGGCGGTGCAGAAGGCCGCCTATGACGCGCTCGGCGGCAAGAAGGGCGGGGCCGTGGCCATCGACCCGAAGACCGGCCGCATCCTGGCCGCGGTCTCGACGCCGTCGTACGACCCCTCGGCGCTCACCGACGCGAACACGGCCGGCGGCGCCTGGAAGCAGCTGAACGCGGACCGGGACAAGCCGCTGACCAACCGGGCGCTGCGCCAGCCGCTGCCGCCCGGCTCGACCTTCAAGCTGGTCGTGGCCTCCGCCGCGCTGGAGAGCGGGCTGTACAAGAGCGTGGACGAGCACACCGACAGCCCCGATCCGTACCGGCTGCCGGGCACGGTGACCGACATGCACAACGAGAACCGCTCGGCGCCGTGCCGCGACGCCCCGATCCGGGTGGCGCTCCAGTACTCCTGCAACAACGTCTTCGCCAAGATGGCCGTCGATCTCGGCCAGGACAAGGTGCGGGCGATGGCCGAGAAGTACGGCTTCAACGACGACCACCAGGACGTGCCGGTGCGCGCCTACCCGAGCGTGTACCCGAAGGACATGAACGCGTCCTCGACCGGGCTGACCGGCATCGGGCAGTACAACGTCACCGCGACCCCGCTCCAGATGGCCATGGTCTCCGCGGCCATCGCCAACGGTGGCGAGCTGCCCTCGCCGCACATGGTGTCCCGGACCGTGGACAGCGGCGGCAACGTGGTGCACGACTACGACGCCGACACCGGCTCCAAGCGGATCATCAGCGCCCGGACCGCGGCCCAGCTCCAGTCCGCCATGGAGACGGTGGTCAAGGACGGCACCGGCACCAACGCGCTGATCGACGGCGTGACCGTCGGCGGCAAGACCGGCACCGCGCAGCACGGCGAGAACAACAGCAAGACGCCGTACGCCTGGTTCACCTCGTTCGGCAAGTCCGACAGCACCGGCAAGGAGGTGGCCGTCGCGGTGATGGTCGAGCAGTCGGACGCGGCGCGCTCGGAGGTCAGCGGCAACGGGCTGGCGGCGCCGGTGGCGCGGGCGATGATGGCGGCGGCGCTGAAGAAGTGAGCGCGAGCGCACCGGTGCCGGGCGGGCACCGGTGCGCTTCCGCCGGAGGTCCGGGAGACCTCAGCCGACGAAGTACGTGGGGTTCGGCAGCTTGTAGGTACGGCCGGAGTAGCCGCCGTCCAGGTCCGAGTACTGGTCGCCGAAGTCGGCGATGATCCGGTAGCCGAGGTCCTGCTCGATGTGCTTGCGGGTGCCCGCCTTGTACTGGACGGTCGTGCACGTCCAGGTGCCCGGCGTGGCGCAGTCCTTCAGGTAGGCCGGCGGGTTGGCCGAGTCCTTGAGGAACATGTGGGCGGCGTCCAGGTTGACGTCGGCGCCGACCTTCTTCAGGTTGGCGACCGCGGCGGCACGCTGGGCCTCGGTGAGACCGGAGTTGTAGAAGACCGTGACGCCCTTGGCCGCGGCGTACCGCACCAGCTCGGGGCTGCCGAAGACGGCGGGGCGGTTGGCCTGGTTGACGTAGGCGTTCCAGGTGGCCGAGCTGTAGCCGTAGTTGTTGCGCTTCTCGTAGTCGAGGCTCAGCAGCAGCGTGTCGTCGATGTCGAACATGACGGCGGGCTTCTGGTGGTGCGCACGCGCGGTACGGGCGGCCCGGTCGATGTACTTCTTGGCGTCCGCGTCGATCCGCGCCAGGTCCTCGGCGTACGGGCTGGTCGGCGACGCCTGGTAGACGCCCTCGCTGTCGGCGGTGGTGCCGTAGTAGGTGTCGATGTCCTTCGTCAGGAGCCCGATGTTGTAGGGCTCGTGCGTGGAGTCGGCCGTCGACTGGCCGGCCGTGGCCGCGCCCGCGCCGTACAGGGCGGCACCGGCGACGACACAGGCGGCGCCGGCGGCGGCCGCTCTGAGGGACTTCCGCATGGAATCTCCGGATCTGGTGGCTAGAGTGATTGACCAGGTCACGGATTGTCTACGCGCATAACTAGCGGTATCGCGAGCCCTGTTACCCGATCGATACGGACGTCTTTTTCCGGCCATGCGCGATCACCGCCGGAACTCCGGACTCCGGGCGGTGGTCGGGAGAGCGCGGGCCGGGGGCGTGGGCGTGGCCGGTCGCGTGGTGCGGTCGCCCCGCCACGGCCTCGCCGGGCCGGCGGCGGTCCCGCTCCTTCAGCGCGCCGCCAGCGCCTCGCGCACCGCCGCGAGATCACCGTCCGATGCCAACCCCGCGTGGTACAGCCGCAGTTCGGTGGCTCCGGCCGCCCGTGCGCGGGCCGCGTCCGCCGCGAGGGTGCGGGGGCTGCCGCCCATCCCGGAGACCACGGTGAAGTTGGCGGCCAGCACGTGCCGCTCGCCCGCGTGCGCGGCGAAGGGCGCGAGCAGGGCCGTGCCCGCCGTGCAGGGGACCACGACGCCGTCGGCCACGGAGAGGATGTGGGCGGGATCGACGCCCGCGTTCGCGCCGCAGTGCTCGGGGACGGGGTCGGCGTGCAGCAGGACCTGGAACCCGGCGGGCGCGGCGGCGCGTACGGCGGCCACGGCCCGCTCCTGGAGGGTGCGGGCGGCCGTGTTCCGCCAGGCCCGGACGGCGGCGGCCCGTTCCTCGCCGAGGAGTTCCGCCGCCATCGGCAGCCCGCGGTCGGCCGCCGCGCCCCGCCACAGCGGCTCCAGCGCGGCCCGCACGGCCGCGGCCAACCCATCGGCATCCAGGCCGTGTTCGCCGTAGCCCGTGCGGCAGGAGGAGCAGAAGCACAGGGACATCAGGTACTCCCCGGCCTCGCCCAGGGGCACACCGGAGATCTTGTCGTGGGCGTGCAGGTGCGGCAGTCCGTACCAGCCGAGGGACTCCAGCTCGGTGCCCCGCGCGCCGGGGCGCACCGCGGCCTCGGCGGCGAGGTCGGTGAGGTAGGCGCGGGTGGGCTCCTGGGCGATGCAGGGCGCCCAGGGGTAGCGGTCGCCGTAGGCGTTGACGACGGAGGTGTCCGGATGCTCCGCGCCCAGGCGGGAGTTGTGCGCGAGCACCACCCAGGTGTGGACGGCGAGACCGGCGTCGGCGAGCGCCCGCGCGGCCTCGCCGTGGGCGTCGCCGGGGGCCCAGCGGCCGGCCGGGCGGGGGCGCAGCGCGCGGCCGGTCCAGCGGTCGCCCGGCGGGTAGAGGACGGCCGCGTGTTCGGCGGTGACGATGCGGTGGCGGGGGTGGCGCGGGGTCAGGGCGCGGGTGGAGTGGTAGGCGGCGGCGAGGGTCACCTGTTCGACGCCGAGGCCGGCGATGCGGGCGGGGGCGCCGGGGTCCCCGTTGACGTCCCAGGGATAGACGAACGCGGCGGCCTTCACCCGGACTCCTCCAGCGCACATTCTTGTGACCGTCGTCCATATTCATGAACGGCCTCACGCTAAGGGCCCCGCAGGGGAGGGTCAAGGACGGGGAACACCGCCCCGCCGACCGGCTGCTGGGTGGCCGCTTCGTCACCGAGCCGCCGGTCCGGCCGCCCCTGGGCCGCACGCGACAGCAGGGAACCGTGCCGCGCCGTACCGAGCCGCACGGAACCGCACCGCAGCCGCACCGCGCCAACGCCGGAACGGGCATACGGGCGCCGAACGGGCCCGTACGCCGCCGCATCCGGGCATACGGACCGCCCGTTTCCTCTCCGTCCGCCGCCGCCGCGCAGGTCCGCGGCGGGCACCGCGCCTGGCAAACGGGCCCAAGCGGGCAGCATCGGTCGGGCAACAAGCCTGGTCAGAGCGGCGGACCGGCGGTACAACTTCCCCCATGGGCCCGAACGGGCAGTTCCGCGGGGAGGCGGGTGACGAGATGACCGGAACGGCGGAGGAACGCCGGCGCGAGATCGTGCGGGCCGCGCGGGCCACCGGTGCGGTCGATGTCACCGCGCTCGCCGCCCGGCTGGGCGTGGCCAAGGAGACCGTCCGGCGCGATCTGCGCGCTCTGGAGGACCACGGGCTGATCCGCCGCACCCATGGCGGGGCCTACCCGGTGGAGAGCGCCGGCTTCGAGACCACGCTGGCCTTCCGGGCCACCAGCCAGGTGCCCGAGAAGCGGCGGATCGCCGCCGCGGCGGCCGAGTTGCTGGGCGACGCCGAGACCGTCTTCGTCGACGAGGGCTTCACCCCGCAGCTCATCGCCGAGGCCCTGCCGAGGGACCGGCCGCTGACCGTGGTCACCGCGTCCCTGCCGGTCGCGGGCGCCCTCGCCGGGACGGACCACATCCAGGTGCTGCTCCTCGGCGGCCGGGTGCGGGCCGGCACGCTGGCCACCGTGGACCACTGGACGACGACGATGCTGTCCGGCTTCGTCCTCGACCTCGCCTATGTGGGCGCCAACGGCATCTCCCGTGAACACGGCCTGACCACGCCCGATCCGGCGGTCGGCGAGGTCAAGGCGCGGGCGCTGCGGGCGGCGCGGCGCACCGTGTTCGCGGGCGTGCACACCAAGTTCGGCGCGGCGAGCTTCTGCCGGTTCGCGGATGTCGGCGCGCTGGAGGCGATCGTGACCAGCACCCTGCTCCCCGCGGCCGAGGCCCACCGCTACGCCCTGCTGGGCCCGCAGGTCATCCGGGTCTGAGTTACCCGGCCCCCGTCCCACCCGTGGGCGTGCCCCGCCCACCGAACACCCCTTATCTCCCCATACATCCAGGAGTGATCCATGCGCACCCCGAGCCGACGGAGGCCACGAGCCATGCTCGTCCTGGCCACCGCAGGGACGCTGCTCACCCCCCTGCTGTCCGGCTGCTGGGTCGGCGCGGGGGGCGGCGGATCCGGTGGCGACTCGATCAACGTACTGATGGTCAACAATCCCCAGATGGTGGAGCTCCAGAAGCTCACCGTCTCGCACTTCACCAAGGAGACCGGCATCAAGGTGAACTTCACCGTGCTGCCGGAGAACGACGTCCGCGACAAGATCAGCCAGGACTTCGCCAACCAGGCGGGCCAGTACGACGTCGCCACCCTCTCCAACTACGAGATCCCGATCTACGCCCGCAACGGCTGGCTGCGCCCGATGGACGCCTACGTGGCGAAGGACCCGTCGTACGACGAGAAGGACGTCCTCGCGCCGATGCGGCAGTCCCTCACCGGCGACGACGGCAAGCTCTACGGGCAGCCCTTCTACGGCGAGTCGTCCTTCCTGATGTACCGCAAGGACGTGTTCGCGGCGAAGGGCCTGACCATGCCCGCCCACCCCACCTGGCAGCAGGTGGCCGACCTCGCCGCGAAGGTGGACGGCGCGAAGCCCGGCATGCGGGGCATCTGCCTGCGCGGGCTGCCCGGCTGGGGCGAGATGGCGGCACCGCTGACCACGGTCGTGAACACCTTCGGCGGCACCTGGTTCGACAAGGACTGGAAGGCCCGGCTGGACTCGCCCGCCTTCGAGAAGGCGACGAAGTTCTACGTCGGCCTGGTCCGCTCGCACGGCGAGTCCGGGGCCGCGCAGTCCGGGTTCGCGGAGTGCCTGAACGACATGACGCAGGGCAAGGTCGCCATGTGGTACGACGCCACCTCCGCGGCCGGCTCCCTGGAGGCGAAGGGGTCCCCGGTGAAGGGCAAGCTCGGCTACGCTCCCGCCCCCGTCGAGCGGACCGCGTCCTCCGGCTGGCTCTACACCTGGGCCTGGGGCATCCAGCACGCCTCCCGCAACCCCGACAAGGCATGGAAGTTCGTCTCCTGGGCGTCGGGCAAGCAGTACGAGCAGCTGGTCGGCGAGACCAGCGGCTGGCCGAACGTGCCCGCGGGCAAACGGGCTTCGACGTACGAGAACCCCGACTACCGGCAATCGGCCGCCGCCTTCCAGGAGATGACCCGCAAGGCCATCGAGAGCAGCCGCCCGAACGACCCCGGCGTGCAGCCGCGGCCCGCGCCTGGCATCCAGTTCGTCGACATCCCCGAGTTCACCGACCTCGGCACCAGGGTCTCCCAGGAGATCAGCGCGGCCATCGCCGGACGCCAGTCCGTCGGCACGGCCCTGAAGAAGTCCCAGCAGCTCGCCGAGAAGATCGCCAAGGAGTACGAGGGACGATGACCACCACCACGGCCCCCTACGCGGCCGCCCCCGCCCGGCCGCTGCGACGGCCCCCGGCCCGGCTGCGCGCCTGGGCCACACGGGCCCCGCTGCTCCCCGCCCTCGTCTTCATGATCGCGGTCACCCAGCTGCCGTTCGTGGCCACGCTGGTGATCTCGTTCTTCGACTGGAACGCCCTCTACCCCAAGGCCCGCCGCTTCACCGGCTTCGCCAACTACCGCCAGGTGCTCACCGACGCGGACCTGCGCCACTCGGTCTGGACGACCGTGCTGCTCACGGTCGCCGTGGTGCTGGCCAGCCTGGTGCTGGGACTGCTCCTCGCCCTGCTCCTGGACCGGCGCTTCGCGGGCCGGGGCATCGTCCGCACCCTGCTGATCGCGCCCTTCCTGGTGGTGCCGGTGGCCGCCGCGCTGCTGTGGAAACACGTGCTCTACAACCCCGAGTACGGCCTGCTCAACGGGTTGCTGCACTACGTGGGCGGCCCCCAGCCGGACTGGATCTCGCGCACCCCGCTGCTCGCGGTGGAGGCATCCCTGGTGTGGCAGTGGACGCCGTTCATGATGCTGATCCTGCTGGCCGGACTGCAGAGCCGGGACCGGGAGCAGATCGAGGCGGCTCGGGTGGACGGCGCGGGCGACTGGCAGATCTTCCGCCATCTCACCCTGCCCCACCTGCGCCGCTACCTCGAACTGGGCGCGCTGCTCGGCTCGATCTACATCGTGCAGAACTTCGACGCGGTGTTCACCATCACCTCCGGGGGCCTCGGCACGGCGAACCTGCCGTACACCGTCTACCAGAGCTTCTACCAGGCGCACGAGAACGGCCTCGCCTCGGCCGCGGGCGTCCTGGTCGTCATCGGCTCCCTCGTCATCGCGACCTTCGCCCTGCGCGTGGTCTCGTCCCTGTTCCGCGAGGAGGTGGCCCGCTCATGACCGCCCTGAAACGCCACGGTCTGGGTCTCGTGGCCTGGCTGGCCGGCATCGTGTTCTTCCTGCCCATCGCCTGGATGGCGCTGACGTCCTTCCACTCCGAGCAGGACGCGGCGACCAACCCTCCGTCCTTCGGCGCCGCCCTCACCCTGGACGGCTACCGCGAGTTCTTCGGCGTCGGCGGCGGGGCGAGCCCCTGGCCCGCGCTGATCAACTCCGGTGTGGCGTCGGTGGTGTCCACGCTGTGCGTGCTGCTGCTCGCGCTGCCCGCCGCCTACGCGCTGTCGATCCGGCCGGTGCGCAAGTGGACGGACGTGCTGTTCTTCTTCCTGTCCACGAAGATGCTCCCGGCCGTCGCGGGACTGCTGCCGATCTACCTGTTCGCCAAGGACACCGGGACGCTCGACAACATCTGGCTGCTGGTCGTCCTCTACACCGCGATGAACCTGCCGATCGCGGTGTGGATGATGCAGTCCTTCCTCGCCGAGGTGCCGGTCGCGGTCATCGAGGCGGCTCGGGTGGACGGCGCCCGGCTGCCGACGATCCTCGCCCGTGTCGTCGCCCCCATCGCGCTGCCCGGCATCGCGGCGACGGCGCTGATCTGCTTCATCTTCAGCTGGAACGAGCTGCTGTTCGCCCGTGTGCTCACCGGCGTGGTCGCCGAGACCGCGCCCGTCTTCCTGACCGGCTTCATCACCAGCCAAGGCCTGTTCCTGGCCAAGGTGTGCGCCGCGTCGCTCGTCATCTCCCTGCCGGTGCTCGCCGCGGGGTTCGCCGCCCAGGACAAGCTGGTCCAGGGCCTGTCGTTGGGAGCCGTGAAATGAAGGCCGCCGTCATCGAGTCCGTGGGCCGTGCCGTCGTCACCGAGGTCCCCGACCCGACGCCGGGACCCCGCGAGGTCGTCGTCGAGGTCGCCGCGTGCGGGCTGTGCGGCACCGATCTGCACATCCTCCAGGGCGAGTTCGCGCCCAAGCTGCCGATCGTGCCGGGCCACGAGTTCGCCGGCACGGTGGTCGCCACCGGCGCTCAGGTCACCGAGGTGACGACCGGCGACCGGGTGGCCGTCGACCCGTCCCTGTACTGCTACGAGTGCCGCTACTGCCGCAGCGGCCACAACAACCTGTGCGAACGCTGGGCCGCGATCGGCGTGACCACGGCCGGCGGGGCGGCGCAGTACGCCGTCGCCCCCGTCGCCAACTGCGTCAAGCTGCCCGAGCACGTGCGCACCGAGGACGCGGCCCTGATCGAACCGCTGTCCTGCGCGGTGCGCGGCTACGACGTGCTGCGCTCCCGGCTCGGCGCCCACGTCCTGATCTACGGCTCCGGAACCATGGGCCTGATGATGCTGGAGCTGGCCAAGCGCACCGGCGCGGCCAGCGTGGACATGGTGGACCTGAACCCGGCCCGGCTGGACACGGCCCGGCTGCTCGGCGTCTCGGGCGCGGCGTCCGGCGCGGACGAACTCGACCGGCCGGGCGGCTGGGACGTGGTGGTGGACGCGACGGGCAACGCGGCGGCGATCCAGGACGGTCTGGGCCGGGTGGCGAAGGCGGGCACGTTCCTCCAGTTCGGGGTCGCCGACTACGCCACCCGTGTGCAGATCGACCCGTACCGCATCTACAACCAGGAGATCACCATCACCGGTTCGATGGCGGTGCTGCACAGCTACGAGCGGGCGGCGGAACTCTTCGCGGGCGGCGTCCTCGACCCGGACGTCTTCATCAGCGACCGGCTCCCGCTGGAGCGGTACCCGCAGGCGCTGGAGCAATTCGCGGCGGGGGTGGGCCGGAAGATCGTCGTGGTGCCGTGACGGTCGTGCCGTGCGGGTGGGCCCTGAGCGAGGGGTGATGCCGGTGGTAAGGGAACGGTAAAGCGGTTTCGTTCGTTACCCCCCACATGACAGCTATGACCCCTGGTTCGAACGTTCCGCTCTCCGCCGCGCGCATCACGGTGGACGTGGCCGCTCCGGTGCGGCTGGACGTCTCGGGCCTGCTGCTCACGGGCGACGGCAAGGTGCGCTCGGACGACGACTTCATCTTCTACAACCAGCCGTCCGGACCGGGTGTGGCCTACCGGTCCGGCGGCGGGGCCGCGCCCGACGCGATCACGGTCGACACCGCGGCCGTGCCGCCGGGCATCGAGAAGATCGTGGTCACGGCCAGCCCGGACGCGGACGGCCAGACCTTCCAGGGCATCGAGCCGACGGCCACGATCCGCGACGCGGACGGCGGCGCGGTGCTGGCCACGTTCACACCGCCGCGGTTGGGCACCGAGACCGCGCTCGTGGTCGTGGAGATCTACCGCCGCGGCGGTCAGTGGAAGGCCCGCGCGGTCGGCCAGGGGTACGCGAACGGGCTCGCGGGCATCGCGACGGACTTCGGCGTGACGGTGGAGGAACCGGCTGCCGCCCCGGCGGCACCGCAGCAGCCGGCGGCACCGCCGGTGGCGCCGTCGGTGGCCCCGCAGATGCCCGCCGCGCCGCCGGCCGCTCCCCCGGCTCCGGCCCCGGCTCCGGGCGCGGGGAAGATCAACCTGGACAAGGGCCGGGTCAGCCTCCAGAAGAACCAGACGGTGTCGCTGGTCAAGGGCGGCCGGCCGCTGCTCTCCCAGGTGCGGATGGGCCTCGGCTGGGAGCCCGCGTTCCGCGGCGGCGACATCGACCTCGACGCCTCCGTCATCGCCTACGGCCCGCAGCGCAACCACATCGACAGCTGCTACTTCGGCAAGCTCACCATTCTCAAGGGCGCGGTCAAGCACTCCGGCGACAACCTCACGGGTGAGGGCGCGGGCGACGACGAGGTGATCGTGGTCGACCTCGGCCGCATCCCCCAGGAGGTCACCGGACTCGTCTTCACGGTCAACTCCTTCACCGGCCAGAAGTTCACCGAGGTCGCCAAGGCGTACTGCCGTCTGGTGGACGCCGCGACCGAGGAGGAACTGGTCCGCTTCGACCTCACCCACGCCGAACCCAAGACCGGCGTGATGATGGCCAAGCTGGTCCGGCAGTTCTCGGGCGAGTGGGAGATGACCGCGATCGGCGACTTCGTGAAGGCGAGGACGGTCCGCACCATGGTGGACCCGGCGGCGAAGGCCCTCTGACACCGGTCACAAAAACATCGGGCCCGCCCACGCGGCTCCCCACGCCCTCCGGGTCGCCCACCGTCAGGGCCCGGCGGGCGTCCGCGCCGCCTCCAGCAGGGGATCACCCGGAAGGCGGAGTCCGGCAGAGCGCCGAAGGGGTGCCGGTGGGCGGAGCCGGAGGGCCGCTGACCGGTGCGGTAGCCCTCCGGGTTCCGGTGTGGACCGGCACGTCCGCCGGAGTCTGGTCCCGTCGACTGGTCGTGGCGGCCCCGGCGTCCTGCTCGTCGGTGACGATCACCAACCGGTCGTGGCCGCGGTGGTGCCGCCGGATGCCCCCGGTGGTGTCCGTGCCCCCGAGATCCCCGACGACCTTGGGCATGGACTCCCCGCGCCGGAAGGCGGCCTCCGCGCTCGTCGGTCCGCTCCACCGGGCCCGCGGGGGCGGCCCGCGCCGCCGGTGCCGTGCCGAAGGCCGCCGCCTCGGCGCGGGCCGGCCGGGAGCCGGTCCCCGGACGCCGCCCGGAACACGGTCCCGGAGCGGTCGACCGGGACGGGCGCGCTCCTTACTTCTTCTGCCGCTTCCAGGGCCCGGTGATGGCGAGCATGATGCCCGGCGTCTGGATGTTGGCGTACAGGGTCCGCCCGTCGGGCGAGAAGGTGACGCCGGTGAACTCGCTGTACTCCGGCTCCTCTTCGGTGCCGATGTTCAGCTCGTTGCGCGCGATCGGGTAGGTGCGGCCGGTGTCGGTCGCGCCGAACAGATGCTGGACGCCCTCGCCGTCCTCGGCGATGACCAGACCGCCGTACGGCGAGACGGTGATGTTGTCCGGGCCGTCGAACGCGCCGTCCCTGCCCGGATCCGGGTTCACGCCGAGCAGCACCTTGAGCGTGAGGGTCCGGCGCCGGGGGTCGTAGAACCAGACCTGGCCGTCGTGCTGGAGGGGGCTCTCCGCGCGGGCGAAGGAGGAGACCACGTAGACGCCGCCGTCACCCCACCACATGCCCTCCAGCTTGCGGGCGCGGGTGACCTGTCCCTCGCCGAACTGCTTGCGGGTGGAGGCCTGCCGGGCGTCGCGGTCGGGCACGTCCACCCAGTCGACGCCGTAGACCGTGCCGGTCCTCGTGGCACGGGAGAGGTCGTCCACGAACCGGCCGCCGGAGTCGAAGCACTTGAAGGCCTGGAGCACGCCCGCGTCGTCGGCGAGGGTACGCAGCCTGCCGCGGCCGTGCCGGAACCCGGCCGGCGGGGTCCAGCGGTAGAAGAGGCCGTTGGGGCCCGCGGCGTCCTCGGTGAGGAAGAGGTGGCCGCGCTTGGGGTCGACCACGACGGCCTCGTGGGCGTACCGGCCGAGCGCCTTGACCGGCTTGGGGGCGCGGTTGGCCCGGCGGTCGGCCGGGTCCACCTCGAAGACGTAGCCGTGGTCCTTGGTCATGCCGTTCTGGCTGGCCTTGTCCTCGGTCTCCTCGCAGGTCAGCCAGGTGCCCCACGGGGTGCTGCCGCCCGCGCAGTTGGTGGAGGTGCCGGCGATGCCGACCCATTCGGCGACGTGGTCGCGGCGCACCTCGACCACGGTGCAGCCACCGGCCGCGGCGGGGTCGTACACCAGGCCCTCGGTGAGCGGCACCGGGTGGGTCCACTTGGCGCGCGGGCCCGCCAGCTCGTGGTTGTTGACGAGGAGGGTGCTGCCGCGGGGGCCCTCGAAGGCGGAGGTGCCGTCGTGGTTGGACGGCGTGAACTCGCCCGACTCCAGCCGGGTCCTGCCGCTGTAGGTGATGATCTGGTAGCCGAAGCCGGCGGGCAGCGCGAGGATGCCCTCGGGGTCGGACACCAGGGGGCCGTAGCCGACGGCGGCATGACCGTGGCCGTGGGCCTGCGCGGTGCCGGTCTCCGTGGACGCGAGGGCGTTCGGCGCGGTGGCGAGCACGCCGGCGCTGCCCGCCAGGGCGATCCCGGCACCGGTGATCGCGGAGGTTCTGGCGAAGTCCCTGCGGGTGAGCGACATGGTGTCTCCTGTGACGGATGGGTGTGCCGTGGAGGGCGGCGGGCCTCGTTCGGCGCACACGCTCCCGGCGGTGCCTGAACGGCAGTTGAACGCGGGGCTACCGCAGCCACCCATGTTCAAGAAACCGTATGCTCCACCCCAAGGACGGACCAAGCGCGGAGCGCGTACGGCCGCTACCGCACTGCGGCCCGGCCGCCGCGGCCACCCGGCCCGCCGCTCAACCCCCTTGCTGCGACCGCGCCTTGAACGCCGCCTTGCGGGCCTCCTTGGCCACCTTCTTGTCCGGGTGCAGCCGTCCCATCGCCTCCAGCACCTCGGCCGTCGCCGGGTGCTCCACCCGCCACGCGGCCGCGAAGAACCCGCTGTGCTGCTCGGCGAGCCCCTCCACCAGCGCCTGGAGCTCCTCGGAGTTGCCCTCGGCCGCCAGTTGGGCGGCGACGGTGTCGATGGTCAGCCAGAACACCAGGTCCTGGGAGGGCGCCGGCACCTCGGCCGCGCCCCGCTCGCTCAGCCACACCCGTGCCAGGCCGCCGAGCTCGGGGTCGTCCAGCACCTCCCGCAACGCGGGCTCCGCCTCCCCGCCGACCAGGGACAGCGCCTGCTGGCAGCGCAGCCGGCGCAGCGGTCCCCCGGCGTCGGCGCCCCGCGCCGCGGACAGCAACTCCCGCGCGGCGGACAGGGTTTCGCGCCGGTTCAGCCACAGCTCCGTCTCGGCGAGGGCGGCCGAGGCGCCGAACGCGGCGGTGCCGTCGAGCAGCACGTCCGCCCCCTTGTCGGCGAGTTCGCCGACCACCGGGGCCTCGAAACCGGCTTCCATCAGCCGCGCCCGCAGCCCGTAGACGCCGAGCGGGGTGAGGCGCACCATGCCGTAGCGGGAGACGTCGGCCTCCTCCACCGGCGCGGCCAGTTCCTCGTCGGCGTCGGCCATCAGCGCCTCGTCCACCGGCCGGTACTCGACCAGGCCGACCGGCTCCAGCGTCCGAAACTGGTCGTCCAGGCGCATCATCGCGTCGGAGACCTGCTCCAGGACGTCGTCGGTGGGCTCGCCCATGTCGTCCGGCACGATCATCGACGCGGCGAGGGCGGGCAGCGGGACCGGCCCCTCCCCGGCGCCGTCCTCACTCGCCGTCAGGAGGTAGAGGTTGCCGAGCACCCCGTCCAGGAACTCGGCCTCGGCCTCGGGGTCCCAGTCGAGTGACGCGAAATCGATCTCGCCGCCCTCGTCCAGCGCGTCCACCAGATCGTCCAGATCGGGCACGCTCGCGTCCGCCAGCACGGTCTCCAGCGCGGCGAGCCACACCGTGAGGACCTCCTGCGGGGAGCCGGTGAGCAGGGACAGCGCCTCGCCCGCCCGGACCGTCCCGCGCTCCTCGTCGGCGACCTCGACCAGGCCGGAGTCCAGCGCCACCCGCCAGGCCTCGGCGGCGTAGGCGGCCGCGTCGTCGCCGGTCAGTCCGAGCTGCCCGGCGGCGGCGGGGAGCTGCTCCTCGACGAGGCTGCCGCCCGCGTCCACCCGAGTGCCGGGACCGGCCCAGCGGGCGAGCCGGGCCGCACGCGAGAGCAGGGGCGTCGACAGCGCGGCGTGCGCCAGCTCCGCTTCGGAGTGCAGCCGTACGGGCGGCAGGGGGGAGCTGTCTGACATCGGCTGGATCTCCTCGGACCGTGAAACGTGCTCAGCCCCTCAGCCTAGACGGGTTTGGCCCCATGCCGCCCGGTTCATCTTCCCGTCAACCCCGGTACATGGCCGAAACCTTGACAAGTCCCGGCCGCAGGCTGGAGATTGACGCGCGTAGAAGTCGGGAGAACGATCGTTCACTCGGCCCAACACGTGTCACAGAGGGCGACAGCCCCCACACGCACCCGAACCACCTCGTCCCGGCACCCCGTAACATCCCCGGAGGGATCCCTTGCCGAGCAGGTCCACCGCGCGTCTCGCCGCGCTCACCGTCGCCGCCGTCTGCTCCGCCGCGTCGGCCGTCGTCCTCACCTCCCCCGCGCACGCCGACGCGGTGCGCATCCACGACATCCAGGGCACCACCCGCCTGTCGCCGTACGCCGGGCAGAAGGTCACGGACGTGCCGGGCATCGTCACGGCCACGCGCACCTACGGCTCGTCCAAGGGCTTCTGGTTCCAGGACGCGACGCCGGACGACAACCCCGCCACCAGCGAGGGCATATTCGTCTACACCAGCTCGGCGCCGAAGGTCGCGGTCGGCGACTCGGTGACGGTGACCGGCACGGTCTCCGAGTACGTCCCCGGCGGTGCCGCCTCCGGGGGGCAGTCCGTCACGGAGATCACCAAGCCGACCGTCACCACCGTCTCCACCGGCAACGCCGTCCCGGCGCCGGTCGTCATCGACGCGCGGTCGGTGCCGAGCCGGTACACGCCGCAGGGCGACCCCGCCGACGGCGGCTCGATCAACAACCTGCCGCTCCAGCCCGAGAAGTACGCCCTGGACTACTACGAGTCGCTCGAGGGCATGAACGTCCAGGTCGAGAACGCCCGTGTGGTCACCGCCACCGACCCGTACAGCGAGCTGTGGGTCACGGTGAAGCCGCACGAGCACCGCGACAGCCGCGGCGGCACGGTCTACGGCTCCTACGACTCGCAGAACACCGGCCGCCTCCAGATCCAGTCGCTGGGCGCCACCGCCGACTTCCCGAAGGCGAACGTCGGCGACACGCTGACCGGCACCACCACCGGCCCACTGGACTTCAACCAGTACGGCGGCTACACCCTGGTCGCCGGCCGGCTCGGGACGCTCGAGAGCGGCGGGCTCCAGCGCGAGACCACGAAGAAGCAGACCGCCAGGCAGCTCGCGGTCGCGACGTACAACGTCGAGAACCTCGACCCGTCGGACAAGACGTTCGACCAGCACGCCGCCGCCATCGTGCACAACCTCCAGTCCCCCGACATCGTGTCCCTGGAGGAGATCCAGGACGACAACGGCGCCAAGGACGACGGCACGGTCGACGCGAGCGTCACCGTGAACAAGCTGATCGACGCGATCGTCGCGGCGGGCGGCCCGAAGTACGACTGGCGCTCCATCGACCCGGTCAACGACCAGGACGGCGGCGAGCCCGGCGGCAACATCCGCCAGGTGTTCCTGTTCAACCCCGAGCGGGTGTCCTTCGTGGACCGCGCGGGCGGCGACTCCACCACCGCGGTCGGCGTCGTCAAGGAGCACGGCAAGGCCCAGCTGACCGCCTCGCCGGGCCGGATCGACCCGGCCAGCTCCGCCTGGCAGGCCAGCCGCAAGCCGCTGGTCGGCCAGTTCGTCTTCCGGGGCAAGACCGTCTTCGTGATCGCCAACCACCTGATCTCCAAGGGCGGCGACCAGAGCCTGACCGCGCAGTACCAGCCGGTCACGCGCAGCTCGGAGACCCAGCGCCACGCGCAGGCGCAGGAGGTCAACGCGTTCGTCAAGGACATCCTGAAGATCCAGAAGAACGCGAACGTCCTCGCCCTCGGCGACATGAACGACTTCGAGTTCTCCGGCACCGCGAAGATCCTCGAAGGTGACGGCGAGCTGTGGTCGGCGATCAAGTCGCTGCCCAGGAGTGAGCGTTACACCTACGACTACGAGGGCAACTCGCAGGTCCTGGACCAGATCCTGATCAGCCCGTCGGTGCGCCGCGATCCGTTCGAGTACGACAGCGTGCACATCAACTCGGAGTTCAACGACCAGATCAGCGACCACGACCCGCAGGTGCTGCGCTTCCGCCCCTGACCCCACGGGTTCAGGACTGGCCGAACACCCCGTTCAGCCAGTCCTGCCAGGCGGTGCCGGCCGCCCCGGCATCGGCGTCCGGCGCGAAGTCGTGCACGCTGATGCCGAGCGGCGCGCCCCAGCGGCCCCGGCCGAAGAGGCGGACGAGGCCGCTGCCGGTGCGCAGCCCGACGAACTCCGGTGTCCGGTAGTCGAGTACGGCGTCCAGGGTCCGCCCGCCGGGCCCGCGGACGCGCACCTTCGTCCCCGCGGCCGCGTCGTCCGGCAGCCCGAGGGCGCGGGCCGCGGCGCCGAGCGCCTCCGGTACGGCAGAGGAGGCGGGCCCGGCCGCCTGCGCGAAGGCGGCCGGGGCGGGCGCGAAGTGCGTCAGGTACTCGCGCAGGGTGTGCAGATAGAAGTCGGTGTGCTTGTTCGCGCCGTCGTACTGGGTGTCCCAGTCGTCGGTGAAGATCCCGCTGTGGACGTAGCGCACGAAGGCGCGGCGGCCCTCGTCGCGGGGCTCGATGGTGTGGTCGAGCTGGTTGAGCGACTGCGCGGGCATGCCCACGTCCTCACTGCGGTTGACGTAGCGGTGGGGCGGCTCCCAGACCACGACGGTCGAGCCGAACGGACCCCGGCCGCCCTCCCGCGGCTCGGGCGGGTCCATCGGCCACAGATAGCCCGCGGTCCCGGTGGTGACCGCCCCCCACACCCGCTCCGGCGGGACATCGACCTCGAACTCGCGGACGATCTCGAATTCCTTGCTCATGACGGGGCTCCTAGTCGGCTTCCGGTGCGGGTTCCAGGGCGGCGGGCCGGTCCTTGACCGCCGGGTGCAGGGCGACGACGATCCGGTGGTCCCGGCCGCCCTCGGCGTCCGGGGTGTCGTACGCGCGGATCAGGGCGGCGACACCCGCCGTCAGTTCCTGCACGAAGGCCGCGCGGTCGGCGGCGGAGGCGAACCGCACCTCGCCGTCCAGGGCGTACGTCGCGAGCGGCTTGCGGGCCCTGGCCGCGCCGTTGATCAGCGCACCGACATCGCGCACCAGGCGGGCGCCGAGCGCCAGCAGCCAGCGCGCGGACAGCTGGTCGCGGAAGCGGTCCGGGTCCGGCTGCACGGCGGGCAGGGCGGCGGGCGAGATGACGTACGACGCGGCGCTCGCGCGCATCAGCCGCTCGGTGACATTGCCCTTGCGGCGCTCCCCGGCCAGCTCGACCAGGCCGTGCCGCTCCAGCGTCTTGAGGTGGTAGTTCACCTTCTGCCGGGGCAGTCCGACCTTGCCGGCCAGCATCGCGGCCGACGCGGGTCCGGCGGCCAGTTCGGCGAGCAGCCGGGCCCGGACGGGGTCCAGCGACACCGCCGCGGCCTCGGGGTCCTCGATCACGGTCACATCCAGCATGCGCTCACCCTCCCACCGAAAACTTTTTTTGTCCAGACGGACGGAGTTTTCGGTGGGAGGGTGAGTGGCACCGCCGGAGCGCTGCGGGAGCCGAGCCGGTCAGCAGCCGCGCCGGCGCCTGAGCATCCCGGCCGCGATCAGGGCGATCGCCCCGGCGGCGCCCGCCATCAGCACCGGCCGCGGCATCCCGCGCAGGCCCTCGGCGGCCTTGCGGGCGGGCGGCACGAGCTGCCGCTGGGCCACGGCGGCCTTGTCCTGCACACGGTGCCCCGCCTCCAGCGCGCGGTCGCGCAGCGGCTGGCCCCCGGCGGAGCCGCCGGACCGGCCGGCCCGGCTCTGGAGGGTGTGCCCGGTGCGCGCGGCCGTCCCCTGCACGGCGTGGCCCGCCTGCGCGGCCCGCCCCTTCACCGCGTGCGCCGCGTGCGCCGCCCTGCCCTGGGCGCCGTGCCCGGCCTGGGAGGCGCTGGAGCGCAGCTGCACGGTCATGGCGCCGGCCTTGTCCTTCAGATCGGCGGCCCGCGCCCGCGCGCGGCCCTTCACATCGGCGCGGCCCACCAACTGGGCCACGGTGTCGCCGAGTTGGTTCCTGGTCTGCGCGATCTGCTCGCGCAGCTCGTCGGGGCCCTTGGCGCCCGAACCATGCGGGGTCCTGTGGGTCATCGATGTGCCCTTTCCTTGATCACGTCGACATCGGCCCGGACACTGCCCAGCGTCTCCTCGGGCACGGGCGAACCGGCGCGGCGCAGCTGGGCGCGTCCGGCGACGGCCAGGACGGCGGCCGCGGCGAACAGCAGGGCCGCGACGATCAGCGCCGACGCCCACAGGGGCAGCACCAGGGCGAGGGCGGCGGTGGCCGCGCCGGCCAGCACGATCAGTCCGACGTAGCCGAGGGCGCCCGCGGCACCCAGCATGCCGCCGCCGCGTCCGGCGCGCTTGCCCTTCTGGGCCAGCTCCGCCTTGGCGAGGGCGACCTCCTGCCGCAGCAGCAGGGAGAGCTGCTCGGTGGCGCGATTGACGAGTTCCCCCGTGGAGGGGTGTCCGTCGACTGCGGGGCGCGTAAGCGGTCGCGTGTGCGAGGTCATGGTCACGGTGTCCCGCCTCCTTCCTGTACGGAACATCCGGGTACCCGGGGCCGGGGAGCGTCAGCCCTGCTCGGCTCCCCCGGCTCCGCGGTCGCCGAGCCGCGCGAGTTGGGACTGGAACCAGTCGAGCGTGGCCTGCAACAGGGCGGCTTCGGCGACCAGTTCGGGAACCCCCAGCTCCGCGCCCGGCACCGGCTCGTCGCCGGTCCCGGCCGGGACGCCGCCGTCCGCCCGCACCCGCAGGCCCTCCCCGGCGAGCCGGGCGAACTGCGCGAGGGTGACGGACGTACGGCCGCGTGCGCAGCCCGCGCAACCGGGGGCCAGGGCCCGCCAGCCGGGCCGGCCCCAGCCGGCGTCGGCCAGCAGGACCGCGGTGGCACCGCAGGCGCAGGGGCCCGCGGTGGCGGTGCGCACCCGCTGGCGGGCGTAGCGGAATCCGCGCTCGAAGCGGATGTAGGCGCCGAGCACGGAGACGTCGAGCAGCAGCGCGGTGCGGTGCTCGGCGGTGCAGCGCAGGGCTTCGGCCGCGGCGCGGTCGTGGACGCAGTGGAAACCGCAGTCGCACAGGCGCGCGGGCGGGCGGTGCCTGCGGCCGTAGACGCAGGACGCCTGGTCGAGAACCCCGTACGGAAGCGCACCGCCGAGCGACACCCCGGTGAACCCCGCCCGAGTGCCGTCCTGGGACAGCACCGGGTGGGCGATCTTGTAGCCGGTCGGCGGCTCCGTGGGGCGTTCCGCCGGGAGCCGCAGCCTCATCGGCCGGCCGGGACCTCTTCGCGGGCCGGCTCGGCCGGTGCGGTGCGGGCATCCGCCGCGGGCTGCCGGATCTCTTCCTCGTGGATCCGCGGCCGCTCCTCGGCGACCCCGGTGGCCAGTGCCTTGCCGAGCTTCATGGTGCCTCCATGGCTGACGTCGGTGGTGACCCTTCGCCCATAGTGACCCATGAACGGCCGAGTTGGACACACGACCTTGCGCCACACTCGAAGACGTAAGAGAACTTACCGATACCCTGAAGATAAATTAAGTAGAGCTACATCGACGGTCTGCCGACACTCACGGGTATGACGATCACACACAGCCGCTCCCCCTTCGGCCGCGTCCTCTGCGCGATGATCACCCCGTTCACCGAGGAGGGCGCGCTGGACCGGACCGGCGCGCAGGAACTGGCCGCGCACCTGGTGGCGGAGGGCTGCGAGGGGCTGGTCCTCAACGGCACCACGGGCGAGTCGCCGACCACCAGCGACACCGAGAAGGCGGAACTGATCACGGCCGTACGGGAGGCGGTCGGCGCACGGGTCCCCCTGATCGCGGGCATCGGCACCGCCGACACCCGGCACACCACCGAACTGGCCCTCGCGGCCGGGAAGGCGGGCGCCGACGCCGTCCTGGTCGTGCCGCCCTACTACAGCAGGCCGCCGCAGGACGCCGTCGCCGCCCACTTCCGCGCCATCGCCGACGCAAGCGGACTGCCGGTCCTGCTCTACGACATTCCGGGCCGCACCGGCACCCGCATCGCCCCGGAGACGATCCTCCGCCTCGCCGACCACCCCCGGATCGTCGGCGTCAAGGACTGCTCCTACGACTTCCTGGGCGCCCAGAAGGTGCTGTCGCGAACGGACTTGGCCTATTACGCGGGCTGCGACGAACACAACCTCGCCCTCTACGCCGTCGGCGCGGCCGGCTGCATCAGCACCGTCGCCAACGCCGCCCCGCGCCCCATCCGCGCCGTCCTCGACGCCTTCGACGCGGCCGACACCACACGGGCGCGGCAACTCCAGCTTGCGGCAACGCCGTTGATCGAGTCGATGATGTCCGCGGGACTGCCCGGAACGGTCACCGCCAAGGCCCTCCTGTCCCGGCTCGGCCTGCCCGCGGGCCCGGTCCGCGCCCCGCTGCTGCCCGCCTCCCCGGAGGTGACGGCCGAACTGCTCGCGCGGTTCGCGCAACTGACCGGATCCTGATCCGCGCTCCCCGCGGCTGCCGTACCGTGTCACCGTGAGCCGCCCCCTGCTGTTCCTGGACGTCGACGGTCCGCTGAACCCGTACGCGGCCGCACGGGAGCACCCGCCCGAGGGATATACGACGATCCGGGTGCCCCTGGCCTCCCGGCGCCCCCTGCGGGTCTGGCTGAATCCGGCCCACGGCCCGGCGCTGCTGGCCCTCGGCTACGAGCTGTGCTGGGCGACGACGTGGATGGCCGAGGCCAACCACTGGATCGCCCCCGCCCTCGGGCTGCCCGAACTGCCGTACGTCGACTTCGGCACGGGCCTGTTCGCGTACCGGCCCGACGGGGTGCACTGGAAGACGGAGGCGATCGTGGCGTACGCCGCGGGCCGGCCGTTCGCCTGGGTGGACGACGAACAGAGCACCGAGGACGCGGTGTTCGTGGCCGACCACCACCCCGCCCCGGCCCTCCTGCACCATGTGAACCCCCGCGTCGGCCTGCGCGAGGGCGATTTCGCGGCACTGACGGAGTTCGCGGCCGGCCTGTCCGCCTCGTGACCGAGCGCCCCGCACCGCGGGGGTGAGGGGCGCTCGGGGTGTACGGGGCAGGTCAGTTGTGGCTGTGCAGGATGTCGTTCAGGCCGCCCCAGACCGCGTTGTTCGGGCGGGCCTCGACGGTGCCGGTGACCGAGTTGCGGCGGAAGAGGATGTGCGAGGCGCCGCTCAGGTCGCGGGCCTTGACGATCTGCCCGTCGGGCATGGTGACGCGGGTACCGGCGGTGACGTACAGACCGGCCTCGACCACGCACTCGTCGCCGAGGGCGATGCCGACGCCCGCCTCGGCGCCGATCAGGCAGCGCTCGCCGATGGAGATGATCACATTGCCGCCGCCGGACAGGGTGCCCATGGTGGAGGCGCCGCCGCCGATGTCCGAGCCGTCGCCGATGACGACACCGGCGGAGATGCGGCCCTCGACCATCGAGGTGCCGAGCGTGCCGGCGTTGAAGTTGACGAAGCCCTCGTGCATCACGGTGGTGCCCTCGGCCAGGTGCGCGCCCAGGCGGACCCGGTCGGCGTCGGCGATGCGCACGCCCTTGGGGGCCACGTAGTCCGTCATGCGGGGGAACTTGTCGATCGAGGTGACCTGGAGGTGCAGGCCCTCGGCGCGGGCGTTCAGCCGCACCTTCTCGATGTCGTCCACGGCGACCGGGCCGAGCGAGGTCCAGGCGACGTTGGCGAGGTGGCCGAAGATGCCGTCCAGGCTCAGGCCGTGCGGCTTGACCAGGCGGTGCGAGAGCAGGTGCAGGCGCAGGTAGGCGTCGTGTGCGTCCAGCGGCTTCTCGTCCAGCGAGGCGATGACCGTACGGACCGCGACCACCTCGACGCCCCGGCGGGCGTCCGGGCCGGTCGCCGCGGTCGCGCCGCCGCCCAGCAGCTCCGCGGCGCGCTCCGCGGACAGCCGCTCGGTGCCGGCCGGCCCCGGCTCCGCGACCAGCTCGGGCGCGGGGAACCAGGTGTCGAGAACGGTGCCGTCGGAGGCGATCGTGGCGAGGCCGGCGGCGACGGCGCCGGTGGTACGGGAAGCAGTGTCGGTCATGGGACAAAACCTAACGTGGCGCGGGGTGCGGGGGCGAACCGTGTCTCACGTGCCGGTCGGCTTCGCGCGTCCGGGCCCCCTCAGCCGATCACCCGCCGGAACGCCTCCCGCGCGTACTCCTCGTCGTACGACCCGCCGGTCAGCAGCACCTGGAGGCAGATCCCGTCCATCAGGGCGAGCAGCGCCCGTGCCGTCACCGCGTCGACGCGGGCGGACAGGCGCGCGGCCGTCTCCTCGGTCCACCGGGCGGCGACGGGCCGCAGGGCCGGGCGGCGCAGGGCGGCGAGGTACAGCTCGTACTCCAGCTCCGCGCCGGGGCGGTCGCCGTTCAGCCAGTCGCCGAGGACGCGGGCGAGCCCGGCCGCGAGGTCGGCGCCGGCCAGCGCCCCGCTGCCGTCGAGCACCGCGGCGAACCCCTCGTTCGCCTGGCACAGGGCGGCCACCAGCAGCTCGTCGAGGGTGGCGAAGTGGTAGGTGGTGGAGCCGAGCGGCACATCCGCCTCCGCGGCGACGGTGCGGTGGCTCAGCCCGGCGAGCCCGTCCCGTCCGGCCACCCGGATCGCCGCGTCGATGATCCGCTGCCGCCGGTCGGGGTCGTATCGCCGCGCCATCAGTGACTCGCCCCGCCGAGGTTCAGCACCACCACTCCCCCGATGATCAGCAGGATCCCGGCGACCTTCGCCGCGCCGAGCCCCTCCCCGAACAGCAGCAGCCCGAGCACGGCGATGGCCGCGGTCCCCACCCCGGACCAGATCGCGTACGCCGTGCCGATCTGCACCGTCTTCAGCGTCTGCGCCAGCAGCAGGAAGGACACCAGATACCCCAGCGCCGTCACCAGCGAGGGTCCGAGCCTGCTGAAACCGTGGCTGTACTTCATCGCCGTCGTGGCGGTCACCTCGGCGGCTATGGCACCGGCGAGCATCAGATATCCCATGCGTACGAGCGTACATATCCCCGTGTACGGCCGTACACGACGACCGTGCGACGGGTCGGCGAACACCAGGCGGCGGACGGCGGGCGAGCGGCCGCAGGGCATGCGAAAGGGGCCACGGCATTTCCTGCCATGGCCCCTCGTGCAAGCCCTGTGCCGGCCTCGCCGGACGTGGTCACCCGGCGCCCGACGTCAGGCGCCGTCGGACCTGGTCAGACGTTGAAGCCCAGCGCGCGCAGCTGCTCGCGGCCTTCGTCGGTGATCTTGTCCGGGCCCCACGGCGGCATCCAGACCCAGTTGATCCGGAGCTCGTTGACGATGCCGTCCGTGGCGGACTTGGCCTGGTCCTCGATGACGTCCGTCAGCGGGCAGGCCGCGGAGGTCAGGGTCATGTCCACGGTGGCCACGTTGGAGTCGTCCACGTGGATGCCGTAGATCAGGCCGAGGTTGACGACGTCGATGCCCAGCTCGGGGTCGACCACGTCCATCAGGGCCTCGCGGAGTTCCTCCTCGGAGGCCGGCTTCATCTCGACGGTGTCGCTCATGCGGTCTTCCTTTCGGCTTCGGCGCCACCCAGCGCCTGGGCCGTCGCGTCCTTCCACGCCATCCAGCTCAGGAGGGCGCACTTGACCCGCGCGGGGTACTTGGAGACACCGGCGAACGCGACCGCGTCCTCCAGCACCTCCTCCATCGCGTCGTCCGGCTCGATCTTGCCCTTGGACTGCATCAGCTCCAGGAAGGTCTCCTGGATCTTCTGCGCGTCGGGCAGGTCCTTGCCGACGAGGAGTTCGTTCAGTACGGAGGCCGAGGCCTGGCTGATGGAGCAGCCCTGGCCCTCGTACGAGACGTCCGCGATCTTCGTGCCGTCGTACTTCACGCGGAGGGTGATCTCGTCGCCGCACGTCGGGTTCACATGGTGCACCTCGGCGTCGCCATCCCGGAGACCACGCCCGTGCGGGTTCTTGTAGTGGTCCAGGATGACTTCCTGGTACATGGAGTCCAGCTTCACGGTTTTCGACACGCCTCTCAGCCGAAGAAGTTCCGTACGTGCTCCAGGCCGTCGACCAGAGCGTCGATCTCGGCCGGCGTGGAGTACAGATAGAACGACGCTCGCGTGGTCGCGGGAATTCCGTAGCGCAGGCAGACCGGTCGGGCGCAGTGGTGGCCCACGCGGACCGCGATGCCCTGTTCGTCCAGGACCTGGCCCACGTCGTGCGGGTGGATGTCGCCCAGCGTGAAGGAGATCGCGGCGCCCCGGTCCTCGGCCGTGGTCGGGCCGATGATCCGCAGATCGGGAACCGCGGCCAGGCGCTCCACCGCGTACTGGGTGAGGGCGTGCTCGTGCGCGAGGATCTTCTCCATGCCGATCGACTGGAGGTAGTCGATCGCCGCGCCCAGGCCGACGGCCTGCGCGATCGGGGGCGTGCCCGCCTCGAACTTGTGCGGCGCCGGGGCGTACGTCGAGGAGTGCATCGAGACGGTCTCGATCATCTCGCCGCCGCCCAGGAACGGCGGCAGGTCCTCCAGCAGCTCCTGGCGGCCCCACAGCACGCCGATGCCGGTCGGACCGCACATCTTGTGGCCGGTGAAGGCCACGAAGTCGGCGCCGAGGGCCTGGACGTCCAGCGGCATGTGCGGCGCGGCCTGGGAGGCGTCGACGCACACCAGCGCGCCGACCTCCTGGGCGCGGCGCACTATCGCCTCGACCGGGTTGACGGTGCCCAGGATGTTGGAGACCAGCACGAAAGACACGATCTTCGTCTTCTCGGTGATGATCTCGTCGATGTTCGACAGGTCCAGCCGGCCGTCGTCGCTCAGGCCGAACCACTTCAGCTTCGCGCCGGTGCGCTGCGCCAGCAGCTGCCACGGCACGATGTTGGAGTGGTGCTCCATCTCCGTGATGACGATCTCGGTCTCGTGGTCGACCCGGTAGGGCTCGTCGGCCCAGCCCAGCATGTTGGCCACGAGGTTGAGGGACTCGGAGGCGTTCTTGGTGAAGATCACCTCGTCGCGGCTCGGGGCGTTGACGAACTCCGCCACCTTGTCGCGCGCGCCCTCGTAGAGTGCCGTGGCCTCCTCGGCGAGGACGTGCACGCCGCGGTGGACGTTGGCGTTGTAACGCTCGTAGTACTCGTTGAGGGCGTCCAGTACCTGGCGCGGCTTCTGGCTGGTCGCCGCGTTGTCCAGGTACACGAGCTTCTTGCCGTCGTGGACGACACGGTCCAGGACGGGGAAGTCCTTGCGGATCGCCTCGGTGTCGAGGAGGCCCGGCAGCTGTGTCACGCGGATGCGCCACCCTTCACGTATGCCTCGTAGCCCTCGTTCTCCAGCTTGTCCGCGAGCTCCGGACCGCCGGACTCGACGATGCGGCCGGCGGCGAAGACGTGCACGTGGTCGGGCTTGATGTAGCGCAGGATGCGCGTGTAGTGCGTGATCAGCAGGGTGCCGACCTCGCCCGTCTCGCGGACGCGGTTGACGCCCTCGGAGACGATGCGCAGCGCGTCGACGTCCAGGCCCGAGTCGGTCTCGTCCAGGATCGCCATCTTCGGCTTGAGCAGTTCGAGCTGGAGGATCTCGTGGCGCTTCTTCTCACCGCCGGAGAAGCCCTCGTTGACGTTGCGCTCGGCGAAGGCGGGGTCCATGTGGAGACGCTCCATGGCCTCCTTGACCTCCTTCACCCAGGTGCGCAGCTTCGGGGCCTCGCCGCGCACGGCGGTGGCGGAGGTGCGCAGGAAGTTGGAGACCGAGACGCCGGGGACCTCGACCGGGTACTGCATGGCCAGGAACAGGCCGGCGCGGGCGCGCTCGTCGACGGACATCTCCAGGACGTCCTCGCCGTCGAGCAGCACGGTGCCCTCGGTGATCGTGTACTTGGGGTGACCGGCCAGCGAGTAGGCGAGGGTCGACTTGCCGGAGCCGTTGGGGCCCATGATGGCGTGCGTCTCGCCCTGCTTCACGGTCAGGTCGACGCCCTTGAGGATCTCCTTCGTGGCGTTGTCGGCCTCGACGGTGACGTGCAGGTCTCGGATTTCAAGCGTTGCCATGGATGCCTCAGGACTCCTGGGTGAGGGAGACGAGCACGTCGTCCCCTTCGATCTTTACGGGGTATACGGGGACGGGGCGCGTCGCGGGGAGACCGGACGGCTTGCCGGTGCGCAGGTCGAACGCGGAGCCGTGCAGCCAGCACTCGATCTGGCAGTCCTCCACCTCGCCCTCGGAGAGCGAGACGTTCGCGTGGGAGCAGACATCGTAGATCGCGAACACCTCCCCCTCGGTGCGGACGACCGAGACCGGCGTGCCGTCGAGTTCCACCCGCTTGGGGGTGTCCTCCGCCAACTCGCTCAGCCCACAGGCGCGTACGAAACTCATGCGACCGAGGCCTCCAGCTCCTGCTCGATCCTGGCGAGCAGGCGCTCCTCGATGTCGGGGACGCCGATCTGCTGGACGAGTTCGGCGAAGAAGCCGCGGACCACCAGGCGGCGGGCGTCCTGCTCGGGGATGCCGCGGGCCATCAGGTAGAACAGCTGCTCGTCGTCGAAGCGGCCGGTGGCGGAGGCGTGACCGGCGCCGACGATCTCACCGGTCTCGATCTCCAGGTTCGGCACCGAGTCGACGCGGGCGCCGTCGGTGAGGACCAGGTTGCGGTTCATCTCGTAGGTGTCGGTGCCCTCGGCCTTGGCCTCGATGAGCACGTCGCCGATCCAGACCGCGTGCGCGTCGTCGCCCTGGAGCGCGCCCTTGTAGACGACGTTCGACTTGCAGTGCGGGGTGTTGTGGGTGACCAGCAGGCGGTGCTCCTGGTGCTGGCCCGCGTCGGTGAAGTACAGGCCGTACAGCTCGGCCTCGCCGCCGGGGCCCGCGTAGGAGACGCGCGGGTGCAGTCGTACGAGGTCGCCGCCGAAGGTGACGACGACCGACTTGAAGGACGCGTCCCGGCCGATCAGCGCGTTGTGCTGGGCGGTGTGGACGGCCTTGTCGTCCCAGTCCTGGACGGAGACGACGGTCAGCTTGGCGCCGTCGCCCAGCACGAATTCGACGTTGGCCGCGAGCACCGCGTCACCGGTGTGGTCGATGACGACCACGGCCTCGGCGAAGGCGCCAAGCTCGATCACCTGGTGGGCGAAGGCGGTGCCGCCCTGGCCGTGCACGGCGATGCGGACCGGCTCGGTGAGCACGGTCTCCTTGGGCACGGTCACGACCGAGGCCTGCTCGAAGGCGGAGTACGCCTGGGCGGCGATCCGGTCCACGGGGGTGCCGGCCCGGCCGAGGCGCGCGTCGTCGCGGCCCACGGTCTCGACGACGACGCCCTCGGGGGCCTGCACGTCGACCTTCACGCCGTCACCGGTGGCGACGGCGGTGCCGTCGTGCAGCCCGCGCAGGCGCTCCAGCGGGGTGAACCGCCACTCCTCCTCGCGGCCGTGCGGGACGGGGAAGTCCGCGACGTCGAAGGACGGGGGGACGCTCATGCGCGTGGCGACGGTCGACTCCGCGGCGACCGCGATCGAGCCCGTGGTGGTCGCGCCCACGGGGATGTTCTGAGCCTCAGCCATGGCTGTCGTATTGCTCGCTTTCTCAGGTCAGTGGCGTGATGGTGGGGCGGTGGACGGTCAGCCGACCGCGCCCTCCATCTGGAGCTCGATCAGCCGGTTGAGTTCCAGCGCGTACTCCATGGGCAGCTCCTTGGCGATCGGCTCGACGAAGCCGCGCACGATCATCGCCATCGCCTCGAACTCGGTCAGACCGCGGCTCATCAGGTAGAACAGCTGGTCCTCGGAGACCTTGGAGACGGTCGCCTCGTGGCCCATGGACACGTCGTCCTCGCGGACGTCGACGTACGGGTACGTGTCGGAGCGGGAGATGGTGTCCACCAGCAGCGCGTCGCACAGCACGTTCGACTTGGAGCCGTGGGCGCCCTCGCCGATCTCGACCAGACCGCGGTACGAGGTGCGGCCGCCGCCGCGCGCCACGGACTTCGACACGATGTTGGACGAGGTGTTCGGCGCCATGTGGACCATCTTGGAGCCGGCGTCCTGGTGCTGGCCCTCGCCCGCGAAGGCGATGGAGAGGGTCTCGCCCTTGGCGTGCTCACCCATCAGGTAGACGGCCGGGTACTTCATCGTCACCTTGGAGCCGATGTTGCCGTCGATCCACTCCATGGTCGCGCCCTCGTACGCCACGGCGCGCTTGGTGACCAGGTTGTAGACGTTGTTCGACCAGTTCTGGATGGTCGTGTAGCGGCAGCGGGCGTTCTTCTTGACGATGATCTCGACCACGGCGCTGTGCAGCGAGTCCGACTTGTAGATCGGCGCGGTGCAGCCCTCGACGTAGTGCACGTAGGCACCCTCGTCGACGATGATCAGGGTCCGCTCGAACTGGCCCATGTTCTCCGTGTTGATACGGAAGTAGGCCTGGAGCGGGATCTCCACGTGCACGCCCTTCGGCACGTAGATGAAGGAGCCGCCGGACCACACGGCCGTGTTCAGCGCGGCGAACTTGTTGTCGCCGGCCGGGATGACCGTGCCGAAGTACTCCTTGAAGAGTTCCGGGTGCTCCTTGAGCGCGGTGTCGGTGTCCAGGAAGATGACGCCCTGCTCCTCCAGGTCCTCGCGGATCTGGTGGTAGACGACCTCCGACTCGTACTGAGCGGCCACGCCGGCGACCAGGCGCTGCTTCTCGGCCTCGGGGATGCCCAGCTTGTCGTAGGTGTTCTTGATGTCCTCGGGCAGGTCCTCCCAGGACTCCGCCTGCTTCTCCGTGGACCGCACGAAGTACTTGATGTTGTCGAAGTCGATGCCCGAGAGGTCGGAGCCCCAGTTCGGCATGGGCTTCTTCTCGAAAAGCTTCAGGCCCTTGAGGCGCAGCTTGGTCATCCACTCCGGCTCCGACTTCTTGCCGGAGATGTCGCGGACGACGTCCTCGTTCAGTCCGCGACGGGCGGAGGCACCGGCCACGTCCGAGTCGGCCCAGCCGTATTCGTACTTGCCCAGGCCCTCGAGCTCAGGGTGGGCAGTCTCCGTGGGGAGAGTCATGCGGGGTTCCTCCCGGCCGTACTTGCAGGTGCGTCAGTGGAAATCTTGGGAATGAACGTCGTGCAGACGCCGTCGCCGTGCGCGATGGTCGCCAGTCGCTGGACGTGGGTACCCAGCAGCTCGGCGAAGATCTCCGTCTCCGCCTCGCACAGCTGCGGGTACTGCTCCGCGACATGGGCGACCGGGCAGTGGTGCTGGCAGAGCTGCTCGCCGACCGGTGCGCTGCGCGCCGTAGCAGCGTACCCGTCCGCGCTCAAGGCCTTGGCCAGTGCTTCCGCGCGCTTGTCGGGGCTCGCGCTCTCGATGGCCCGGCGGTACGCCCTCGCCTGGGCGGCGATCCGGGCACGGGCGAAGGCGGAGACCGCGTCGGCCCCGCCCTCGTGCTCGGCGATCCAGCGCAGCGCGTCCGCGGCCAGCTTGTCGTACGACTGGTCGAAGGCGTCGCGGCCGCAGTCGGTGAGTGCGAAGACCTTGGCGGGGCGGCCGCGCGTGCGCGTGCCGTACACCCGCTGTTCGCGGGCCTCCACCACGTCGTCCGCGACCAGCGCGTCCAGATGGCGCCGGACGGCCGCCTGGGTCAGGCCCAGCCGGCCCGCGAGCTCGGCGACGGTCGAGGGCCCGTGGTCCAGGATGGAGCGCACGACGCGGTTGCGCGTGGAGCGCTCACCGGTCGCGAACTCCTCCTGCGGGGCCCCCGTGAGGGCCTCCCGAGCCTCGCCGACGTTTTTCACAACGCCATTGTTGCGTAATTCCTCCGGGCCTGACAAGCGCCGTGCGGATCACCGATGGTGCCCTGCATCACTTAGGTCTACCTAATCTGACCTGCGGAAACGATCTCTGATCGATCACCCGGAGCCCGGCCGCCGGGGGAATCCGGTGGCGCCCCGGCCGCCCGTCCGGAAGACTCCCCGGCCATGGCCACACCCCCTCCCACCGGGCCTCTTGTCACGCGGGACGACATCGCCACCGGGCTGCGGCTGCTCGGTGTCACCGCCGGCGAGACCCTCCTCGTACATTCGTCCCTGAGTTCCCTCGGATGGGTGAACGGCGGGGCCGTGGCGGTGGTCCGGGGACTCCTCGACGCCCTCGGTCCCCAGGGCACCCTGGTCGTCCCCGCCCAGTCCTCCGACCTCTCCGATCCGGCCCTGTGGGGGAACCCGCCGGTGCCCCGGCAGTGGTGGGACCGGATCCGGGCCACCATGCCGCCGTACGACCCCCGCACCACCCCCACCCGCGGCGTCGGGGTGATCCCGGAGACCGTGCGGACCTGGCCCGGCGCCCTGCGCAGCGCGCACCCGCAGACCTCCTTCGCGGCCGTCGGCCCCCGCGCGCGGGAGATCACCGAGGGCCACGCCCCCGATTGCCGGCTCGGTGAGCGAAGCCCGCTGGCCCGGCTGGAGGAGCGGGGCGCCCGTGTCCTGCTGCTCGGCGCGGGCTACGCCACCTGCACCGCCTTCCACCTGGCCGAATACCGCGTGCCCGGCCCGCTCGTCCGGGTCGGCCGGCCCGCTCCGGGCGGCGGCTGGGAGACGGTGACCGAGGTGTCGATCACCTCCGAGCCGTTCGGGGAGCTGGGCGGCGACTTCGAGCGGGCGCGTCCCGTCGTCCGGGGCAGGGTGGGCGCCGCCGACGCCCGGCTGTTCCCGGTGGCGGACGCCGTGGCCTACGCCGAGGAGTGGCTGCGGGCCCGCCGGTCCCCCGCGCGCGGCTTCCCGCACCCCCGCGACTGATCGGCGAGCGCTCTCCCTAGACTCGGGTCCATGCGAAGTGAGCCAGTCGTCCGGGTCCAGGCCCTGGTGAAGCGGTACGGCACGAAGACCGCGGTCAACGGCCTCGACTTGGAGACCGGAGCGGGCGTGACCGCCGTTCTCGGACCCAACGGCGCCGGCAAGACGACGACGGTCGAGACCTGCGAGGGGTACCGGAAGCCGGACTCCGGCACGGTACGCGTCCTGGGCCTCGACCCCGTACGGCAGGCGGCCGAGCTGCGGCCCCGGATCGGCGTGATGCTCCAGTCCGGCGGCGTGTACTCCGGCGCCCGCGCGGACGAGATGCTGCGCCATGTCGCCAAGCTGCACGCCCACCCGCTGGACGTGCCCGCCCTGATCGAACGGCTCGGCCTCGGCAGCTGCGGCCGCACCTCCTACCGCCGGCTCTCCGGCGGCCAGCAGCAGCGCCTCGCGCTCGCCATGGCCGTCGTCGGCCGCCCGGAACTGGTCTTCCTGGACGAGCCGACCGCCGGCCTCGACCCGCAGGCCCGCCGGGCCACCTGGGACCTGGTGAAGGACCTGCGCGCCGACGGTGTCTCGGTCGTCCTCACCACGCACCACATGGACGAAGCCGAACAACTCGCCGACGACGTCGCGATCATCGACGGCGGCAAGGTCATCGCCCAGGGCTCCCCCGAGGAGCTCTGCAAGGGCGGCGCCGAGAACACTCTCCGCTTCACCGGCCGCCCCGGCCTCGACGTCGGCTCCCTGCTCAAGGCGCTCCCGGACGGCTGCACGGCCGCCGAGCTGACTCCGGGCGCCTACCGGGTCGCCGGCAGAATCGACCCGCAGCTGCTGGCCACCGTGACCTCCTGGTGCGCCCAGCACGGGGTGATGCCGGACCGCATCTCGGTCGAACGGCACACCCTGGAAGACGTCTTTCTGGAACTGACCGGCAAGGAGCTGCGCTCATGACCACCCCGCCGGGTACGTACGCGCCCAAGCCGGGGGCCGCGCCCCTGCCCCGCATGATCGCGGCGCAGGCGGCCCTGGAGACGAAGATGCTGCTGCGCAACGGCGAGCAGCTGCTGCTGACCGTCGTCATCCCCACCCTGCTGCTGGTGCTGTTCAGCTCCGTGGACATCGTGGACACCGGCAAGGGGAAGGCCGTCGACTTCCTCGCGCCGGGCATCCTCGCCCTCGCCGTGATGTCGACCGCGTTCACCGGGCAGGCCATCGCCACCGGCTTCGAGCGCCGCTACGGCGTGCTCAAGCGGCTCGCCGCCTCGCCGTTGCCGCGCTGGGCCCTGATGACCGCGAAGACGGCGTCCGTGCTGGTCACCGAGGTGCTCCAGGTGATCCTGCTGACGGTGATCGCCCTGGCGCTCGGCTGGTCCCCGCACGGCGACCCCGCCGCCGTACTCCTGCTGCTGATCCTCGGCACCGCCGCCTTCTCCGGGCTCGGTCTGCTGATGGCCGGCACCCTGAAGGCGGAGGCGACGCTGGCCGCGGCCAACCTGGTGTTCCTGCTGCTGCTCGTCGGCGGCGGGGTCATCGTGTCGCTGGACAAGTTCGGCGCGGCCGGCCGGCACATCCTGGGTCTGCTGCCCATCTCCGCCCTCTCCGGCGGCCTGCGGGACGTGCTCCAGCACGGCGCCGGGATGCCCTGGGGGGACCTCGGGATCCTCGCGGTGTGGGCGGTCGTGGGGCTCGCCGCGGCGGGGAAGTTCTTCCGCTGGGAGTGAGCCGCGGCACGGCGCCGGGCGGGGACCCTCGTGAAAGCGTGCACAAGCGGCGGCCTACGATGGTGGGCGTGCCAAAGCTGAACCGCGCCGACGCCGTAGCGGCCTTGCGTAATCCGCTCGCCTTCATCGCCGCCCGCTGGACCCCGAAGCCGGGGACCGTGCAGCGGGCGGCCCTCGCCGCGCTCGTGATGTCGGTGGTCATCGTCGTCACCGGCGGTGCCGTGCGGCTGACCGGCTCGGGCCTGGGCTGCCCGACCTGGCCCGAGTGCACCGACGGCTCGCTCACGCCGACGCAGACGCTGAGCTATCACAGCGCCATCGAGTTCGGCAATCGCATGCTGACCTACGTGCTGTGCGCGGCGGTCGGCTGGGCGATCGTCGCCGCCCGCTCCGAGAAGCCGCGCCGGCGGAGCCTGACCCGGCTCGGCTGGGCGCAGTTCTGGCTGGTGATGGGCAACGCGGTGCTCGGCGGCATCGTGGTGCTGGTCGGCCTCAACCCGTACACCGTCGCCGCGCACTTCCTGCTGGCGACCGCGCTGATCACGGTCGCCCTGGTGATGTGGCAGCGCACCCGCGAGGGCGACGCGGCCCCCCGGCCACTGGTCGGCAAGGCCGTGGTGCAGCTGGTGTGGTTCCTGGTGGTCGCGGCCGTGCTGCTCATCGCGGTCGGCACCGTGGTCACCGGCGCGGGTCCGCACGCGGGCGACTCCAGCGATGTGCAGCGCATCCCGATCGACTGGGAGACGGTGGCCAAGCTGCACGCGGTGCTCGCGTGGATCGTGGTGACCCTGACGTTCGCCCTGTGGTTCATCCTCAAGGCCGTCGACGCCCCGCGCGGCCCGCTGGCCCGCACTCGGGAGCTGTTCCTGATCCTGCTGGCTCAGGGCGTCATCGGCTACGTCCAGTACTTCACGCACCTGCCCGAGCTGCTGGTCGGCGTCCACATGCTCGGCTCCTGCCTGGTGTGGGCCGGCGTCCTGCGGGTCCTGCTGGCGCTGCGCGAGCGCCAGCAGGCGGAGCCGAGCGTGCCCGAGCCGGCGTCCGGGGCCACGGTTCCCACGAACGCCTGACACTCTCGCACAAGCGTCTCGTCAGCCCGTACGACCATCCGCGTCACCGGTAGTACGTAGGGCGTCACCCGTATGCGGTACGGCCATCCGGCTCACCCGTATGCGGCGACCAGCGCGTCGATCGCCGGGCCCAGATAGGCGCGGGTCAGTTCGGCGCGCCGGGTGAGCCAGGCGTCGTCCACCGCCGGGGCGGGGTCGCCGTACCGCCTGCGGGTGATGTCCGCGACGAGCTCGGCGGGCGCGCCGAGTGACGGCAGTTCGGCCAGGGCCTCCCGCTTGGAGATCAGCCGCCCGTCGCGCAGGGTCACGGTGGCCCTGGCCAGGGTCAGCAGCCCGAGGTCCACCCAGATGTCCTGCCGCCACGGCCGGGCCCTGGCCACGGCGGGCCGCCAGAAGTCCCGCTGGTCCGCGACGACGAATGCGCGCAGGGTCCGGTCCGCCACCGGCGGCAGAAGACCCGCCGGCGCCTCCCCGTGCAGCACCGCCCGAAGGCGTGCAGTTCGCGCCGGGTGACCGGGGTGGGCGGGCGGCGCAGCACATGGCCGTGCGCCCAGGTGAGATGCGCCCGGCGCGGATCGTCCAGGGTGGCCGGGGACGGATAGCTGCAATGCAGCTTCGCGGCGAGCGGTGCGCGGCGCAGGCGCCGGTGCAGCCGCACGACCCGCCATACGGCTTTCGGATCCGGCGGCGCCGGGAGCACCGCGATGAGATCGAGATCGCTCCGGCCCTCCTGGTAGTCGCCCCCGGCGAGCGAGCCGTGCGCCCAGACGGCACGGGGGCGGAGCGGCGCCAGCGCGTCGACGAATCGTCCGAGGAGGTCATCCGTCTGCATACGGACCACTGTGGCGCCCCTCTGGCGCACGGGGAACCAGTCGATCAGCCGTGAATGCCCCGGCCCGCGAGCCCGGCAAGATCCAAACGAGAGGCCCCTAGCCCCCGAGCTGGATCCCGGCCATCCGCTTCCACTCGTACGGCCCGGTCGTCACCTTCGCCGCGAACTCCCCGTCAAACGCCTCGTGCACCGTGATCCCAGCCTTCGCCACCGCCTGCTCGGCGATCGCGTAAGTGGGGGCCACCACATCGCCCCAGCCGCCGTCCTCGCCGACGAGCACGATCCGCGCCCCGCGCTCCCCGATGTACGCCACCTGCCCCTCCGCGCCGCCGTGGGCCTTGGAGAAGGCGCTGATCCTCCGGGCGAGCCGGGCCACCGTGCGCTCGGCCTTCGCGTCAACCTGCTGCGTGTCTGCCATGCCTGGATGCTACCGACGAGTAGACCAAACGGCGACGGGAGGGGTGCGTGGCCTTGACCACGCGCCCCTCCCGTCCGGGAAACAGGTGCGTCAGCGCAGGAACGGGTCCACCGCGACGGCGACGAAGAGGATCGACACATAGGTGATCGACCAGTGGAACAGCCGCATCTCCTTGAGCTTCGCGCCGGTGATCTCGGCCTTCGCCCGGTTCTGGAGCCCGTGCGCCTCCCACAGCCAGAAGCCGCCGGCCGCGAGGGCCACCACCGTGTAGAACCAGCCCGTGTACCCCAGCGGGGTGAGCAGCAGCGACACGGCGACCATCACCCAGCTGTAGATGACGATCTGCCGGGCCACCACCTTGTTGGAGGCGATCACCGGGAGCATCGGCACACCGGCGCGCGCGTAGTCGTCCTTGACCTTCATGGACAGCGGCCAGTAGTGCGGCGGCGTCCAGAAGAACATCACCAGGAAGAGGATGATCGGCGCCCAGGACATCGAGTCCGTGACCGCGGACCAGCCGATCAGCACCGGCAGACAGCCCGCGATGCCGCCCCACACGATGTTCTGCGCGGTGCGGCGCTTGAGGATCATCGTGTAGACGACGACGTAGAACAGCAGGGCACCCAGCGACAGCCAGGCGCTCAGCCAGTTGACGGTGAGCCCGAACAGCAGCGTGGAGACGACCCCGAGCGCGATGCCGAAGGCCAGGCACTCGCGCGGGCTGACCATGCCGGTCACCAGCGGCCGCTGCGCGGTGCGGTCCATGACGGCGTCGATGTCGCGGTCGATGTACATGTTCAGCGCGTTGGCGCCGCCCGCGGAGAGGTAGCCGCCGAGGCAGGTCAGCAGCACCAGCTTCAGGTCGGGCACACCCTGCTGCGCCAGGAACATCACCGGCACGGTGGTGATGAGCAGCAGCTCGATGATCCGCGGCTTGGTCAGCGCCACGAATGCCTTGACACGGGCCCCGAACGGCCGGTGGGCCGGGCTCGGGTTCGTACCACCGAGCACGGCAGCTGGACGGGATTCGACGGCCGTCACGCACACCCCTGACAGAGACATCCCAGCGAGCCTCCCCCGGATGAGGTCTTCATGAAGGGCTCGCGCGTACCACGCCACTTTAGACGTTGCCCATACCCCGGCCTTCGCGGGGGTGGGGTCGTGTTGGCGGTCACACGGACGGCCCCCCGCGACAGGTTCCGCCGGCATACCGGAACACCCTTTCCCGGAGGTCCCAAAAGAGGGCCCCCACCACTCTTTTGAGCGGTCAGATGAGCACCTCTTTATTCATGTGCCAAATGCCGTCTCGCCCAGTCGGGAGGCGGATCCCGTCGATGCCCGGCAGTCTGGAAACACCCGCGAAAACGCACGTCCTTGCGAGGGTAGGCTCGACAACATCCGGCGGGCAGAAGCACGCCGGCGGCCGGGTGGGCGCGTGCCCCAGGACCGGCGAACGACATGTGGAGAGGAGCCCTGACCCAGGGTGAGCACCAAGCCGACCACCACAGACCTTGAGTGGACCGAGCTGGACCAGCGGGCCGTGGACACCGCCCGAGTCCTGGCCGCCGACGCCGTACAGAAGGTCGGCAACGGCCATCCCGGTACGGCGATGAGCCTGGCCCCCGCCGCGTACACCCTCTTCCAGAAGGTGATGCGGCACGACCCGGCCGACCCGGAGTGGGTGGGGCGCGACCGCTTCGTGCTGTCCGCCGGCCACTCCTCCCTGACCCTCTACACCCAGCTCTACCTGGCCGGCTTCGGCCTGGAGCTGGCGGACCTGGAGTCCTTCCGCACCTGGGGCTCGAAGACTCCGGGCCACCCGGAGTACGGACACACCAAGGGCGTCGAGACCACCACGGGCCCGCTGGGCCAGGGTGTGGCCAACGCGGTGGGCATGGCGATGGCCGCCCGCTACGAGCGCGGTCTGTTCGACCCGCAGGCCCCTCAGGGCGAGTCGCCGTTCGACCACTTCATCTACTGCATCGCCGGTGACGGCTGCCTCCAGGAGGGCATCTCCGCCGAGGCGTCCTCGCTGGCCGGCCACCAGAAGCTCGGCAACCTGATCCTGCTGTGGGACGACAACCACATCTCGATCGAGGGCGACACCGAGACGGCCGTCTCCGAGGACACCGTCAAGCGCTACGAGGCCTACGGCTGGCATGTGCAGCGGGTGGAGCCGAAGGCGGACGGCGACCTGGACCCGGCGGCGATCTACGCCGCGATCCAGGAGGCCAAGCAGGTCACCGACCGGCCCTCCTTCATCGCGATGCGCTCGATCATCGCCTGGCCGGCCCCGAACGCCCAGAACACCGAGGCCGCGCACGGCTCGGCGCTCGGCGCGGACGAGGTCGCGGCCACCAAGCGCGTCCTCGGCTTCGACCCGGAGAAGTCCTTCGCCGTCGAGGACGACGTGATCGCGCACACCCGCAAGGCCCTGGAGCGCGGCGCCCGCGCGAAGGCCGAGTGGGAGAAGGCGTTCCAGGTGTGGCGGGACGACAACCCCGAGCGCGCCGCCGAGTTCGACCGCATCGCCAAGGGCGAGCTGCCCGCCGGCTGGGAGGAGAAGATCCCCGTCTTCGAGCCCGGCAAGTCGGTCGCCACGCGTGCCGCCTCCGGCAAGGTGCTCCAGGCGCTCGGCCCGGTGATCCCCGAGCTGTGGGGCGGCTCCGCCGACCTGGCCGGCTCGAACAACACCACGATCGACCAGGCCAGCTCCTTCCTGCCCGAGGGCAACCCGCTGCCGGAGGCCGACCCGTACGGCCGTACGATCCACTTCGGCATCCGCGAGCACTCCATGGGCGCCGAGCTGAACGGCATCACGCTGCACGGCAACACCCGTGTCTACGGCGGCACCTTCCTGGTGTTCTCCGACTACATGCGCAACGCCGTGCGTCTGTCGGCCCTGATGCACCTGCCGGTGACGTTCGTGTGGACGCACGACTCCATCGGTCTCGGCGAGGACGGCCCCACCCACCAGCCGGTCGAGCACCTGGCCTCGCTGCGCGCCATTCCGGGGCTGAACATCGTGCGCCCGGCGGACGCCAACGAGACCGCGATCGCCTGGCGCGAGGTCCTCAAGCGCTACACCAAGGAGTTCGGCAAGGGCCAGCCGCACGGCTTCGCGCTGACCCGCCAGGGTGTGCCGGCGTACGAGCCCAACGAGGACGCGGCGAAGGGCGGCTACGTCCTGTTCGAGGCCGAGGGGTCCGACGGGCAGAGCGCGGAGCCCGAGGTCATCCTGATCGCCACCGGTTCCGAGGTGCACGTGGCCGTCGAGGCTCGTGAGCGGCTCCAGGCCGACGGCGTTCCGACGCGGGTCGTGTCCATGCCGTCGGTCGAGTGGTTCGAGCAGCAGGACCAGGGGTACCGGGACTCCGTGCTGCCGCCGTCCGTGAAGGCCCGTGTCGCCGTCGAGGCGGGGATCGGGCTGACCTGGCACAAGTATGTCGGGGACGCCGGCCGCATCGTTTCCCTGGAGCACTTCGGTGCGTCCGCCGACGGCAAGGTCCTCTTCCAGGAGTTCGGTTTCACCGCGGAGAACGTGGCCGCGAAGGCACGGGAATCCATCGCCGCCGCCCAGCGCTGACGCCCATATACGACACGTAGGAGATGTAATTCCATGACAGACGCACTCAAGCGCCTTTCCGACGAAGGCGTCGCGATCTGGCTGGACGACCTGTCGCGCAAGCGGATCACGTCCGGCAACCTCGCCGAGCTGATCGACCAGCAGCACGTCGTAGGCGTCACCACGAACCCGACGATCTTCCAGAAGGCGATCTCGCAGGGCGACGGCTACGACCAGCAGGTCTCCGACCTCGCCGCCCGCAGGGTCACCGTCGAAGAGGCCATCCGCATGATCACCACGGCGGACGTCCGCGACGCCGCCGACATCCTGCGCCCGGTCTTCGACGCCACCGACGGCCAGGACGGCCGGGTCTCCATCGAGGTGGACCCCCGTCTCGCGCACAACACCAAGGCGACCGTCGCCGAGGCCAGGCAGCTGGCCTGGCTGGTGGACCGCCCCAACACCCTGATCAAGATCCCGGCCACCCAGGCGGGTCTGCCGGCGATCTCCGAGGTCATCGGGCTGGGCATCAGCGTCAACGTCACGCTGATCTTCTCCCTGGAGCGCTACCGCCTGGTCATGGACGCGTACCTCTCCGGCCTGGAGAAGGCCAAGGAGCGCGGCCTGGACCTGTCGAAGATCCGCTCGGTGGCGTCCTTCTTCGTGTCCCGTGTGGACACCGAGATCGACCGCCGCATCGACGAGATGGGCACCGACGAGGCCAAGGCGCTGCGCGGCAAGGCCGGCGTGGCCAACGCGCGCCTCGCCTACCAGGCGTACGAGGAGGTCTTCTCCTCCGACCGCTGGAACGCGCTGGAGAAGGCGGGCGCCCGCAAGCAGCGCCCGCTGTGGGCCTCCACCGGTGTGAAGGACCCGGCGTACAAGGACACCATGTACGTCGAGGAGCTGGTCGCGCCGAACACGGTCAACACCATGCCGGAGGCCACCCTGGAGGCCACCGAGGACCACGGCGAGATCCGCGGCGACGCAGTCACCGGCACCTACGCCGAGGCCCGCGCCGACCTGGACGCGCTGGAGAAGATCGGCATCTCGTACGACGAGGTCGTACAGGTGCTGGAGGACGAGGGCGTCGACAAGTTCGAGACGTCCTGGAACGACCTGCTGAAGTCCACCCAGGCGGAGCTTGAGCGCCTCGCTCCTTCGGAGGGCTGACTTGTCACCCGTTTCGGGATCCGGAGCGAACCCGCTCCGTGACCCGGCCGACCGACGGCTCCCGCGCATCGCGGGGCCGTCGGGTCTGGTCATCTTCGGGGTCACGGGCGACCTGTCGCGCAAGAAGCTGATGCCCGCGGTGTACGACCTCGCCAACCGGGGTCTGCTCCCGCCGGGCTTCTCGCTGGTGGGCTTCGCCCGCCGCGAGTGGGCGAACGAGGACTTCGCGCAGGAGGTCCACGACGCCGTCAAGGCGCACGCCCGTACGCCGTTCCGCGAGGAGGTCTGGCAGCAGCTCATCCAGGGGATGCGCTTCGTGCAGGGCACCTTCGACGACGACGAGGCGTTCGAGCGGCTCCGCTCCACCATCGAGGAACTGGACAAGGCACAGGGCACGGGCGGCAACTTCGCCTTCTACCTGTCGGTGCCGCCGCGCTCCTTCCCGGTGGTCATCCAGCAGCTGAAGAAGCACGGACTGGCCGACCAGTCCGGCGGTTCCTGGCGGCGCGCGGTCATCGAGAAGCCGTTCGGGCACGATCTGAAGTCGGCCGAGGAACTGAACGCCATCGTGCACGAGGTGTTCGCCCCGGACCAGGTCTTCCGGATCGACCACTACCTCGGCAAGGAGACCGTCCAGAACATCCTGGCGCTGCGCTTCGCCAACACGATGTTCGAGCCGATCTGGAACCGGTCCTTCGTGGACCATGTGCAGATCACCATGGCCGAGGACATCGGCATCGGCGGCCGGGCCGGCTACTACGACGGCATCGGCGCCGCCCGTGACGTCATCCAGAACCACCTGCTCCAGCTGCTCGCGCTGACCGCGATGGAGGAGCCCGCCTCCTTCGACGCGCAGGCGCTGGCCGCGGAGAAGACCAAGGTGCTCGGCGCCGTACGGCTGCCGAAGGACCTGGGCAAGGGCACCGTGCGCGGCCAGTACGCGGCGGGCTGGCAGGGCGGCGAGAAGGTCATCGGCTACCTCGAAGAGGACGGGATCGACCCGAAGTCGAAGACCGACACGTACGCGGCGATCAAGGTGGGCATCGACAACCGCCGCTGGGCGGGCGTGCCGTTCTACCTGCGCACCGGCAAGCGGCTCGGCCGCCGGGTGACGGAGATCGCCGTCGTCTTCCAGCGGGCCCCGCACTCCCCCTTCGACCACACGGCGACGGAGGAACTGGGACAGAACGCGATCGTGATCCGCGTCCAGCCGGACGAGGGCATCACGGTCCGCTTCGGCTCCAAGGTGCCGGGCACCTCGATGGAGATCCGGGACGTGTCCATGGACTTCGCCTACGGCGAGTCGTTCACGGAGTCCAGCCCGGAGGCGTACGAGCGGCTCATCCTGGACGTGCTGCTCGGTGACGCCAACCTCTTCCCGCGCACGGAGGAGGTCGAGCTGTCCTGGAAGATCCTCGACCCGATCGAGCAGTACTGGGACAGGCACGGCAGGCCCGCGCAGTACCAGTCGGGCACCTGGGGCCCCGCCGAGGCGGACGAGATGCTCGCACGAGACGGACGGAGCTGGCGCAGGCCATGAAGATAGACCTGACCGACACCACCGCCGGCGAGATCAACAAGGCGCTCGTGCGGGGGCGCCGGGCCATCGGCACCCCCGCCGTCGGCATGGTCCTGACCCTCGTCATCGTCACCGACGAGGAGAACGCCTACGACGCGCTGAAGTCCGCCGACGACGCCTCGCTGGAGCATCCCTCGCGCACGCTGGTCGTCATCAAGCGGATCTCCCGCAGCCCGCGCGACCGCACCACCTCGCGCCTCGATGCCGAGGTGCGGGTGGGCGCGGACGCCGGCACCGGCGAGACGGTCATCCTGCGGCTGTACGGCGAGGTGTCCCAGCACGCCGACTCGGTCGTGCTGCCGCTGCTGCTGCCGGACGCCCCGGTGGTCGTGTGGTGGCCGGTGAACGCCCCGCTGGACCCGGCGAAGGACCCCCTCGGCGCGCTGGCTCAGCGCAGGGTCACCGACACCTACGCCGCCGAGGAGCCGGTACGGGAGCTCGCGGCCCGCGCCGACGCCTACACCCCCGGCGACACCGATCTGTCCTGGACCCGGATCACGCCCTGGCGCTCGATGCTGGCGGCCGCCCTGGACCAGGTCACCTGCGAGGTGCGCTCGGTCGAGGTGGAGGGCGAGGAGTTCAACCCGAGCTGCGAGCTGCTGGCGATGTGGCTCGCGGACCGGCTGGACGTGCCGGTCCGCCGCTCCCCGTCCGCGGGACCCGGCCTGACCGGCGTCCGCATGGAGACCACCTGCGGCCCGATCACCCTGGACCGTGCGGACGGCTCGCTGGCCACGCTCTCCATCGAGGGGCAGCCGGGACGCGCGGTGGCGCTCAAGCGGCGCGACACCGCCGAGCTGATCGCGGAGGAGCTGCGCCGGCTGGACCCGGACGACACCTACGCGTCGGCACTGCGGTACGGGGTGGACCGGCTGCACACGGTTCCGGAGCAGGGGGCCGACGAGGCGCCCGCCGGGACTGCCGCCGAGGGGGCCGGGGCCGCCGAGCCGGCGCCCGTCGAGGAGGCGGCCAAGGCGCCCGCGAAGAAGGCGGCGTCCAGGACCGCGAAGAAGGCACCCTCCAGGAAGGCGACGGCGAAGTGAGCACTCCCCAGCTGGTCGTCCACCGCGACAAGGAACTGATGGCCCAGGCCGCCGCGGCCCGCCTGATCACGAAGATCGTGGACGCGCAGGCCTCCCGTGGCACCGCGTCCGTGGTCCTCACGGGCGGCCGCAACGGCAACGGCCTGCTGGCCGCCCTGGCCGCGGCACCGGCGCGGGACGCCATCGACTGGACCCGCCTCGACCTGTGGTGGGGCGACGAGCGCTATCTGCCCGAGGGCGATCCGGAGCGCAATGTCACCCAGGCGCGCGCGGCCCTGCTGGACTCCGTCCCGCTGGACCCGGCGCGGGTGCACGCCATGCCCGCCTCCGACGGGCCGTACGGCACGGATGTCGAGGCGGCGGCCGAGGCGTACGCGGCGGAGCTGGCGAAGGCGGCCGGACCGGAGAACCACGGCTCGGTGCCCACCTTCGACGTGCTGATGCTGGGCGTCGGCCCGGACACCCATGTGGCTTCGCTCTTTCCGGAGCTGCCGGCCGTCCGGGAGACCGAGCGCACGGTGGTGGGCGTGCACGGCGCGCCCAAGCCGCCGCCGACCCGGATCTCGCTCACCCTGCCTGCGATCCGCGCGGCCCGTGAGGTCTGGCTGCTCGCGGCGGGCGAGGACAAGGCGGAGGCGGCGGCCATCGCCCTGTCCGGCGCGGGCGAGATCCAGGCCCCGGCCGCGGGCGCCCGCGGTCGGGCCCGCACCCTGTGGCTGCTGGACTCGGCCGCGGCTTCCCAGCTGCCGCGCTCGCTGTATCCGCCGGCGTCCCCCTGACGCCCGGCGGCAGGTAGCCGAAGGAGAGGAGACGGCGGGGACCGGTGGTCCCCGCCGTCTCCCGTATCGGGGCTCAGCGGCCGTACGCGTACCGGGAGCCGTACGGTGCCCGGCCGAGGTGCAGCGCCGGATGGTCCGTCAGGCGTATGCCGAACCGCCGCTTCAGTACGGCCAGTTCGTACAGCGCGATACCGGTGACCGTCACCGGGGCGCCGAGGATGAACACGATGCCGAGAGTGAGCCCGAGGCCGTGCAGATCGCCGGTGAACAGGTCGGGCAGGGCCATCAGCCAGGTGGTGACGAGGGCGAGCAGGGGCGGCAGAGCGCGGTGCACCGCCGCCGTCCCGAAGAAGTTCCCGGTGACCCGCAGGGCCCCGGCGCCGACGAACCAGACCAGCCATATGGACAGCAGACCCGGCAGGAACATCACCGTCGAGCCCAGCGCACCCTGATTCTGGATCAGCAGCACGGTCGCGGCGGCCGAGGCCACGAAGGTGAGCAGCAGGCCCAGGGCCCGCAGCAGCGCCGGACGCAGGGTGCGCAGCGGGCCGCCCTTCCGCCAGATCCACAGCATCACCCCCACCGTCAGCGGGGCGATCACCAGCAGGACACCGCAGGCGACCAGCAGGTTCTCCAGCATCTCCCGGATGGCGAAGTGGTGCTCCACAAAGGTGTAGACGCCGACGGCGGCGACCGTGCCCGCGGCCACCCGGAACCGCTTGAGCCGTTCGATGTCCGGGTCGAGCGGCTCCGGTATCCAGGCGGGGTGGAACACCGCCGCTGCCGCGTGATGCGCCTTCAGGTAGTTGCGGTCACGCCGGCCGCCCGGCGCTCGGTACCCCCGTGCCACTGCCGCTCCCCCACGTAGCGTCGTTCATGATCATCGGGAGTGTACGGGACACCGGGCGGCGCACCGCCCGATGCCTCGTGCTCCCCGCCGCCGGTCAGCTGCGGCCGCGGAGCTCCCGGTAGGCGGCGACGAGGGCCGTGGTGGAGGGGTCGAGGCCGGGGACCTGGGTGCCTTCGGTGAGGGCGGGTTCCACGCGTTTGGCGAGGACCTTGCCCAGTTCGACGCCCCACTGGTCGAAGGAGTCGATGTCCCACACCGCGCCCTGGACGAACACCTTGTGCTCGTACAGGGCGATCAGCTGGCCCAGTACGGACGGGGTGAGTGCCCTGGCCAGGATGGTGGTGGTGGGCCGGTCGCCCTGGAAGGTCTTGTGCGGTACCAGTTCCTCGGACACGCCCTCCGCGCGGACCTCCTCGGCCGTCTTGCCGAAGGCCAGCGCCTGGGTCTGGGCGAAGAAGTTGGCCATCAGCAGGTCGTGCTGCGCCTTCAGTTCCCCGCTCAGCTCGGCCACCGG
>NZ_JBVJUC010000013.1:0-231067 GCF_055605065.1 Streptomyces sp. NPDC037203 | reverse complement strand
GTTGAGTTCTCAAGGAACGGTCGCTTCCTTTGTACTCACCCTCTCGGGCTTTCCTCCGGGCTTCCCTTCGGTGTTTCCGACTCTATCAGATCTTCGCGATCCGATTTCCTCGGTGCCTTCCGGTGCCCGCTCTCGCGTTTCCCTTTCCGGCGGTTCCGACTTTATCAGAAGTTCTGAGCCGGATTTCCCAACCGGTCCGAGGCACCTTGTCCAGCACGTGAAGTGCTGGGGTTCCCAACCCGGCGGGGTCGTAAACGTACTGGAGCGGGGCGCCCCGATGCAAATCGAGGCGCCCCGCTCCCGGTCCGAGCCGACGGGTCGTCAGACCTCCACGACCACGGGCAGGATCATCGGCCTGCGGCGGTAGTTGTCGGAGACCCACTTGCCGAGGGTGCGGCGGATCAGCTGCTGGAGCTGGTGGGGCTCCACGACACCGTCCTGGGCGGACCGCTCCAGGACCTCGTTGATCTTCGGGACGACCTCGGTGAAGGCCGCGTCCTCGATGCCCGAGCCGCGGGCCTGGATGTGCGGGCCGCCGGTGATCTTGCCGGTGGAAGAGTCCACCACCACGAAGACCGAGATGATGCCCTCGTCGCCGAGGATCTTGCGGTCCTTGAGCGCGGGCTCGCCCACATCGCCGACGGAGAGCCCGTCGACGTAGACGTAGCCGGCCTGGACCTTGCCGGAGATCTTGGCCTTGCCTTCGACCAGGTCCACCACCACGCCGTCCTCGGCGATGACGATCCGGTCGTGCGGGACGCCCGTGAGCGCGCCCAGCTCGGCGTTGGCGCGCAGATGGCGCCATTCGCCGTGCACCGGCATCAGGTTCTTCGGGCGGCAGATGTTGTAGAAGTACAGCAGCTCGCCCGCGGAGGCGTGGCCGGAAACGTGCACCTTGGCGTTGCCCTTGTGGACGACGTTGGCGCCCCAGCGGGTCAGGCCGTTGATCACGCGGTAGACCGCGTTCTCGTTGCCGGGGATCAGGGACGAGGCCAGGATGACCGTGTCGCCGTCGACGATGCGGATCTGGTGGTCGCGGTTGGCCATCCGGGACAGCGCCGCCATCGGCTCGCCCTGGGAGCCCGTGCAGACCAGGACCACCTCGTGGTCGGGCAGGTCGTCCAGCGTCTTGACGTCGACCACCAGGCCCGGCGGGACCTTCAGGTAGCCGAGGTCGCGGGCGATGCCCATGTTGCGGACCATGGAGCGGCCGACGAAGGCGACCCGGCGGCCGTACTCGTGCGCCGCGTCCAGGATCTGCTGGATGCGGTGGACGTGGCTGGCGAAGCTCGCCACGATGATGCGCTTGCGGGCGCCGGCGAAGACCGTGCGCAGCACGCTGGAGATGTCCCGCTCGTGCGCGGTGAAGCCGGGGACCTCGGCGTTCGTGGAGTCGGTCAGCAGGAGGTCGATGCCCTCCTCGCTGAGCCGCGCGAAGGCGTGCAGGTCGGTGAGGCGGTTGTCCAGCGGCAGCTGGTCCATCTTGAAGTCGCCGGTGTGCACCACCATGCCCGCGGGGGTGCGGATGGCGACGGCCAGGGCGTCCGGGATGGAGTGGTTGACGGCGATGAACTCGCAGTCGAAGGGACCGATGCGCTCGCGGTTCCCCTCGGCCACCTCCAGGGTGTACGGCCGGATGCGGTGCTCCTGGAGCTTGGCCTCGATCAGCGCGAGGGTCAGCTTGGAGCCGATCAGCGGGATGTCCGGCTTCTCGCGGAGCAGGAAGGGGACGCCGCCGATGTGGTCCTCGTGGCCATGGGTGAGGACGATGCCCTCGATGTCGTCGAGACGGTCCCGGATCGACGAGAAGTCCGGCAGGATGAGGTCGATTCCGGGCTGCTCCTCCTCAGGGAAAAGCACTCCGCAGTCGACGATGAGCAGACGGCCGCCGTACTCGAAGACCGTCATGTTCCGGCCGATCTCGCCGAGACCGCCGAGCGGGGTGACCCTCAGGCCCCTCGCGGGGAGCGGCGGGGGCGGGCCGAGTTCAGGATGCGGATGACTCAAAAGACTCTCCTCAACCACACGCGCCACGTACCGGTACGGCACGTGGCGCGCATGACGTTCGTGCGAAGCAGTTGTCGTTGGTGACGCGGGCACCGGTGGCCCGCCGTATTCGGTTGTGGTGTCTTCAGTTGTGAAGCTCCGGGAGCCACTGGAGCCTTTGGAGCTTCTGGACCGCGGGGGTCCGGGTGGTGCTGAAGTCTGTTGCTAGAGCTGTACCCCGCCGGCCGCAAGATCGATCTTGAGCTGGGCGATCTCCTCGGGCGAACACTCGACCATGGGCGAGCGCAGCGGGCCGCCGGGCAGTCCCAGCAGGTCGAGCGCGGCCTTGGTGGTCATGACGCCCTGGGTGCGGAACATGCCGGTGTAGACCGGGAGCAGCTTCTGGTGGATCTCGGTGGCCTTGACGACGTCACCGGAGGTGTACGCGTCGACCAGGGCGCGCAGGTCCGGGGTGACCAGGTGGCCGACGACCGAGACGAAGCCGACCGCGCCCACGGAGAGCAGGGGCAGGTTCAGCATGTCGTCGCCGGAGTACCAGGCGAGTCCGGACTGGGCGATGGCCCAGCTGGCGCGGCCGAGGTCGCCCTTGGCGTCCTTGTTGGCGACGATCCGGGGATGCTCGGCGAGCCGGACGAGGGTCTCGGTGTTGATCGGGACGCCGCTGCGGCCGGGGATGTCGTAGAGCATGTTCGGCAGGCCGGTCGCGTCGGCGACAGCCGTGAAGTGCCGGTACAGGCCCTCCTGCGGGGGCTTGTTGTAGTACGGCGTGACGACCAGAAGGCCGTGGGCGCCGATGCGCTCGGCCTCGCGGGCCAGCTCGATGCTGTGGTGGGTGTCGTTGGTGCCGACCCCGGCCACCACGTGGGCGCGGTCGCCGACCGCCTCCAGGACGGCTCGTACGAGATCCGCTTTCTCCGCGTCACTGGTGGTGGGGGACTCGCCGGTGGTCCCGTTGACGATCAGGCCGTCGTTGCCTGCGTCCACCAGGTGGGCGGCGAGCCGCTGCGCGCCGTCGAGGTCGAGTGCGCCGTCCGCCGTGAAGGGCGTGACCATGGCGGTGAGGACCCGCCCGAAGGGGGTCTGCGGAGTCGAGGTCGGAGCCATGGGTAACACGCTACTCGGTGCGCCCTGCGCGGTCTGCCCTTGGGGGTCCGGGCAAGTCAGGACAAAAGTGGAACCCGGCACTGCCTGCTCGGGGGTTCAAGCAGTGCCGGGCCCGTTTGATCAGGCTAGATGAACTTCTCTAAATGCCGCAATACGGACACCTCAGGAGGCTGACCCGCACATCCGTTCCGCGCGGTGGAACAGGGCCGCGGGCAGCCCCTTCGTCCGGGGCCCTGTTACGGGGCGACGCGGCCGTTCGCGTTGTAGGCGGCGTACGTCAGCGGCATGAGCTTCGCCCACTCCGCCTCCATCTTCTCGCCGACCATCTCGATCTCCCGCTGCGGGAAGGACGGCACCTTGGCCAGCTCGTGCTGGGTGCGCAGACCGAGGAAGTGCATCAGGGAGCGCGCGTTGCAGGTGGCGTACATCGAGGAGTACAGGCCGACGGGGAGCACCGAGCGGGCGACCTCGCGGGCGACGCCCTCGGCGAGAAGCTGCTGGTAGGCGGCGTACGACTGCTCGTACGACGCTTCCAGGGCGCCCTTGACGGCGCCGTGCTGCTCCGGTGTGCCCTCGACGAAGACGTACTTGCCGGGGCGGCCCTGCTGCACCAGCTTGCGGGAGGCGTCCGGCACGTAGAAGACGGGCTCCAGCTCCCGGTAGCGGCCGGACTCCTCGTTGTACGACCAGCCCACGCGGTGCCGCATGAACTCGCGGAAGACGAAGATCGGGGCGCTGATGAAGAAGGTCATCGAGTTGTGCTCGAACGGGCTGCCGTGCCGGTCGCGCATCAGGTAGTTGATCAGACCCTTGGAGCGCTCGGGGTCCTTCTTCAGCTCGTCCAGGGACTGCTCGCCGGCGGTGGAGACGCGGGCGGCGAAGAGGACGTCGGCGTCCGAAGCGCTGGACTTCACCAGCTCGACGGTGACATCGCTGCGGAACGTGAGCGACTCGGGGGTGGTCACGGGGGTTGGGGTCCTTCCCTCACTTCGGTGGTTCGCGCCCACCTTACGGGGCACCCGCCGGGGCCGGAGCGGGACCTCACCCCGAAAAACGCGCCGACGATTTTTTCCGACATGGGCACCTTTTGCGGTACTCGATCGTCTGTACCGGTGAGACCCGCACGTTCGATGCTGAAACGGGAAAGGAGTGGCAACCGCGATGTCCCGCCGGCGTGAGCCCGTACCCTTCGCCTTCCTCGCCGAGGGCGATACGTTCCGCAGCAATGTGACTCCCCCGCCGCGGCAGCGAGGGTCCTTCGGCGAGATAGCCGGGCGCTGGTTGCTGGCGCTGACCGTCGTGGCCGGGCTGGTGGGTGCGCTGCTCGTCGGCATGCCGGCGCTGTCCACGCCGGCCGATCCGCCGGCGCCGCAGTCCCAGGCGTCCCAGGGGCACTGACCCTTACGGCGGTTCCGGGCTGGTGAGCGGGCAGGCGGCCGGATAGCCTCACCGGGCACAGCCCCCGCGAGCAGCGAGTGAGGAACCGCCGTGCCCCTGCCCTTCCTGACGGCCGACCGTCCCTTCGAGGTGGCCTCCGAGAGCGCATTGCCGTACGACGACCGGGACCGCTGGCGGCGCCCCTACCGGCCCGGCCCATGGCGGGTGGGACTGGCGGCGCTGGTGCTGATGGTGGCGTCGTTCGTGCTGTTCGCTGCGGTGCTGATCGCGGTGACCGGGTCCTCGTCGTCCGCGGCGGTGGTACTGGGCATCGGCCTGGTGGTGATCGCCGGCGCGCTGCGCTTGCTGCGGGTGGGGGTGTGGGTGAGTCCGCGGGGCGTGCGGCAGGTCGGGTTGCTGAGGACGCGGACGGTGCCGTGGGCGCGGGTGGGCTCGGTGCGGACGGTGCAGCAGCCGGTGCGCTGGCTGGGGATGCCGAGGACGGTGCAGGGGCAGGCCCTGGTGCTGGTCCGGGAGGACCGGGCGGGGGACGCGGGGGTGCTGCTGACGACGGCGTCGCTGGACTTCCTCAACCGGCCGGCGGGGTTCGACCGGGCGGCGGATGCGGTGGAGGCGTGGGCGGCGGAACGCTGCCGGTGAGGCGCCCCGCGCAGCCGCGGCTGCCCGCGGCCGAAGCGTCCTACAGGGGCGCGGGGAACTGCGCGACAAGCGACCGCACGCCCGCGGTCCCGAGTCGGCCCGCGCACCCGCCGATCTGAAGTCGGCCGGTATCGCGCGGGATCAGACGTCCGTCGGGACGCGGCCCGCGTGCAGGGCGATCGCTCGTTGCATGGCCTTGCGGGCGCGAGGTGTGTCGCGGGCGTCGTGGTAGGCGACCGCCAGGCGGAACCAGCAGCGCCAGTCGTCCGGAGACGCCTCCGTCTCGGCCTTTCGGCGGGCGAAGACCTCGTCGGCCGAGTCGCGGTCGATACGGCCGCCCGCCGTGCGCTTGAGCTCGTCCACCGGCAGGCCCCCCTCCGCGTCGAGCTCGGCGGCGAGCTGGTTGGCCCGGCGGACGAACTGGGTGTTCTTCCACAGGAACCACAGGCCGATGACCGGCAGGATCAGCACCGCGACCCCGAAGGTCACGGTGAGGGCCGTACCGGTCTCTATGAGCAGCACGCCGCGGCTGCCGACCAGGACGAAGTAGAAGACCAGGACGGCGGCCGTGACGAGATAGTTGATCTTCGCGCGCATGGCAGGGAGTGTTCTCAGCTCAGGTCGAGGAAGTGCTCGAGGCCGAAGGTCAGGCCCGGAGTGGTGACCACGCGGCGCGCGCCGAGCAGGATGCCCGGCATGAAGCTGCTGTGGTGCAGGGAGTCGTGCCGGATGGTGAGGGTCTCGCCCTCGGCGCCGAGCAGCACCTCCTGGTGGGCCAGGAGGCCGCGCAGCCGCACGGCGTGCACGGGGACGCCGTCCACGTCGGCGCCGCGGGCGCCGTCGAGCGCGGTGACCGTGGCGTCCGGGGCCGGCGCGGTGCCGGCCGCGCGGCGGGCCTCGGCGATGAGCTGCGCCGTGCGCGTGGCCGTACCGGACGGCGCGTCGACCTTGTTGGGGTGGTGCAGCTCGACCACCTCGACCGATTCGAAGTACGGCGCCGCGAGCTGCGCGAACTTCATGGTCAGCACGGCCCCGATGGAGAAGTTCGGGGCGATGAGCACGCCGGTTTCCGGGGACTGGCCGAGCCAGCCCGTCAGCTGCGCGAGGCGGTCCTCGGTCCAGCCGGTCGTGCCGACGACCGCGTGGATGCCGTGGCGCACGCAGAAGTCGAGGTTGCCCATGACCGAGGCGGGAGTGGTCAGTTCGACGGCGACCTGGGCGCCGGTCTCCGCCAGCGTCTCCAGCTTGTCGCCGCGGCCGAGAGCGGCCACCAGCTCCATGTCCTCGGCGGCCTCGACCGCCTTGACCGCCTCGGACCCGATCCGGCCCCTGGCCCCGAGGACCGCCACGCGCAGCTTGCTCATCCTTGCTTCCTCACGATCCTTGCTGACTTGCCGACTTGTCGATTCCGAAGGTCAGGCGACGGCGTCGTGCAGTCGCGCGGCCTGTTTGTCCTTGAGCGGGCCGATGACCGACAGCGACGGGCGCCTGCCCAGGATGTCGCGGGCGACCGCGCGGACCTCGTCCGGGGTGACCGCGGCTATCTTCGCCAGCATGTCGTCCACCGACATCTGCTCGCCCCAGCACAGCTCGCTCTTGCCGATGCGGTTCATCAGCGCGCCGGTGTCCTCCAGCCCGAGGACCGTGGAGCCGCGCAACTGGCCGATGGCGCGGGCGATCTCGTCGTCGGTCAGCCCGTTGGCGGCGACCTGGTCGAGTTCGTCGCGGCAGATCCGCAGCACGTCGTGCACCTGGCTGGGACGGCAGCCGGCGTAGACGCCGAACAGGCCGCAGTCGGCGAAGCCGGAGGTGTACGAGTACACGCTGTAGGCCAGACCGCGCTTCTCCCGGACCTCCTGGAAGAGGCGCGAGGACATGCCGCCGCCGAGGGCCGTGTTGAGGACGCCCATGGCCCAGCGGCGGTCGTCGGTGCGGGCGAGTCCCGGCATGCCGAGGACGACATGGGCCTGTTCGGTCTTGCGGCCGAGCAGTTCGACCTTGCCGAAGGTGCGGATCGTACGGCTGCCGTCGCGCGGGGCGATGGGCTGTGCGTCCGGGGTCTTCAGCGCGCCCGCCTTCTCGAAGGCCGCGCGGACCTGGCGTACGACCTTGTTGTGGTCGATGTTGCCGGCGCAGGCGACCACGAGGTGGGTCGGGTCGTAGTGCTTCCGGTAGAAGCGGCGGATGCGGTCGGCGGTCAGGGCGTTGACGGTGTCGACGGTGCCGAGGACGGGGCGGCCGAGGGCGTTGTCGCCGAACATGGTGTGCGCGAACAGGTCGTGCACGCAGTCGCCGGGGTCGTCCTCGGTCATCGCGATCTCTTCGAGGATCGCGCCGCGTTCGACGTCGACGTCCTCCTCGGCGATGAGCGAGCCGGTCAGCATGTCGCAGACGACGTCGATGGCGAGCGGCAGGTCGGTGTCGAGCACGCGTGCGTAGTAGCACGTGTACTCCTTGGCCGTGAACGCGTTCATCTCGCCGCCGACGGCGTCGATGGCGGCGGAGATGTCCAGCGCGGAGCGGCGCGCGGTGCCCTTGAAAAGCAGGTGCTCCAGGTAGTGCGTGGCACCGTTCAGGGACGGGGTCTCGTCACGGGAGCCGACGTGCGCCCAGATACCGAAGGTCGCGGAGCGGACGGAGGGCAGGGTCTCGGTGACGACGCGCAGGCCACCGGGGAGGGTGGTCTTGCGGACGGTGCCGATGCCGCCGGTGCCCTTGATGAGGGTTTGGGTACGGGCGACGGCCCGCGCCTCCGAAGAGGGGCGGGCCGTCACCTGTGCGCTACGGGACGTCACTTCTCGGCGTCGTCCTTCGCCTCGTCGCCGTCCTCGCCCTCGATCACCGGGACGAGGGAGAGCTTGCCGCGCGAGTCGATCTCGGCGATCTCGACCTGGACCTTCTGGCCCACGCCGAGGACGTCCTCGACGTTCTCCACGCGCTTGCCGCCGGCGAGCTTGCGGATCTGCGAGATGTGCAGCAGGCCGTCCTTGCCGGGCAGCAGGGAGACGAACGCGCCGAAGGTGGTGGTCTTGACGACCGTACCCAGGTAGCGCTCGCCGACCTCGGGCATCGTCGGGTTGGCGATGCCGTTGATCGTGGCGCGGGCGGCCTCGGCCGAGGGACCGTCGGCGGCACCGATGTAGATGGTGCCGTCGTCCTCGATGGTGATCTCGGCGCCCGTGTCCTCCTGGATCTGGTTGATCATCTTGCCCTTGGGGCCGATGACCTCACCGATCTTGTCGACCGGGATCTTGACGGTGATGATCCGCGGGGCGTGCGGGCTCATCTCGTCGGGCCGGTCGATGGCCTCCATCATCACGTCGAGGATGTGCAGGCGGGCGTCGCGGGCCTGCTTGAGGGCCGCGGCGAGGACGGAGGCCGGGATGCCGTCCAGCTTGGTGTCGAGCTGGAGGGCGGTCACGAACTCCTTGGTGCCGGCGACCTTGAAGTCCATGTCGCCGAAGGCGTCCTCCGCACCGAGGATGTCGGTGAGGGTGACGTAGTGCGTCTCGCCGTCGATCTCCTGGGAGATCAGACCCATGGCGATACCGGCGACGGGGGCCTTCAGCGGCACACCGGCGTTCAGCAGCGACATGGTGGAGGCGCAGACCGAGCCCATGGACGTCGAGCCGTTGGAGCCGAGGGCCTCGGACACCTGGCGGATCGCGTAGGGGAACTCCTCGCGGGTCGGCAGCACCGGCACGAGGGCGCGCTCGGCGAGGGCGCCGTGGCCGATCTCGCGGCGCTTCGGGGAGCCGACGCGGCCGGTCTCGCCGGTGGAGTACGGCGGGAAGTTGTAGTTGTGCATGTAGCGCTTGCGGGTCACCGGGGAGAGGGTGTCCAGCTGCTGCTCCATGCGGAGCATGTTGAGGGTGGTGACGCCCAGGATCTGGGTCTCGCCGCGCTCGAACAGCGCGGAGCCGTGCACCCGCGGGATGGCCTCGACCTCGGCGGCGAGCGTACGGATGTCCGTGACGCCGCGGCCGTCGATGCGCTTCTTCTCCTTGATGACGCGCTCACGGACCAGGGTCTTGGTCAGCGAGCGGTACGCGGCGGAGATCTCCTTCTCGCGGCCCTCGAACTCCGGGAGGAGCTTCTCGGCGGCCAGCGCCTTGACGCGGTCCAGCTCGGCCTCGCGCTCCTGCTTGCCGGCGATGGTGAGCGCCTGGGCGAGCTCGGGCTTGACCGCGGCGGTCAGGGCCTCCAGCACGTCGTCCTGGTAGTCCAGGAAGATCGGGAACTCGCCGGTCGGCTTGGCGGCCTTGGCGGCGAGGTCGGCCTGGGCGCGGCACAGGACCTTGATGAACGGCTTCGCGGCCTCCAGACCGGCGGCGACGACCTCCTCGGTCGGCGCCTCGACACCGCCCTCGACCAGCTTGATGGTCTTCTCGGTGGCCTCGGCCTCGACCATCATGATCGCGACGTCGCCGTCCTCCAGGACGCGGCCCGCGACGACCATGTCGAAGACGGCGTCCTCGAGCTCGGTGTGCGTCGGGAAGGCGACCCACTGGCCGCGGATCAGCGCGACGCGGACGCCGCCGATCGGGCCGGAGAAGGGCAGACCGGCCAGCTGGGTGGACGCGGACGCGGCGTTGATCGCGACGACGTCGTACAGGTGGTCGGGGTTCAGCGCCATGACCGTACAGACGACCTGGATCTCGTTGCGCAGGCCCTTCTTGAAGGACGGGCGCAGCGGGCGGTCGATCAGGCGGCAGGTGAGGATCGCGTCCTCGGAGGGGCGGCCCTCGCGGCGGAAGAAGCTGCCGGGGATCTTGCCGGCGGCGTACATCCGCTCCTCGACGTCCACCGTGAGGGGGAAGAAGTCGAGCTGGTCCTTGGGGTTCTTGGAGGCGGTGGTGGCCGACAGCACCATGGTGTCGTCGTCCAGGTAGGCCACGGCGGAGCCGGCGGCCTGCTTGGCCAGGCGGCCGGTCTCGAAGCGGATGGTGCGGGTACCGAAGGCGCCGTTGTCGATGACGGCCTCGGCGTAGTGGGTCTCGTTCTCCACTAGCGTTTTCTCCGTTACTTATCGTCTTTTGTCCCTGGCCTGCCCGTGTGGCAGGGGGACGGTGGTGGAGAAGCGCGCCTGGTGCGGGCCGGTCTTCGATCGAAGCACCCGGGGTTCGCTTCCCCCGGGGGCCACTACCGAGGACCGGCGGCGGCGTGGTGCGCTTCTCCTCGTCTTGTGTCGTGCGTTCTTGCGTACTGCGTTCTTGCCTGGTGCGTCTTGCGTTGTGCTACCACACTACAAAGCGTGAGTGACACCGCGCACGTTTCCGCACGTACAGCAAAGGGAGCGGCCCCCGAGTCCTGTCGGGAACCGCTCCCCTCACGGCGTCCTTACTTGGCGCCGGCCGCACCGCGGCGGATGCCGAGGCGGTCGACCAGCGCACGGAAGCGCTGGATGTCCTTCTTCGCCAGGTACTGCAGCAGGCGACGGCGCTGACCGACCAGGATCAGCAGGCCACGACGGCTGTGGTGGTCGTGCTTGTGGGTCTTGAGGTGCTCGGTCAGGTCGGAGATCCGACGGGACAGCAGAGCGACCTGGACCTCGGGGGAGCCGGTGTCACCCTCCTTGGTACCGAACTCGCCGATGATCTGCTTCTTCGTAGCGGCGTCGAGCGACACGCGTACTCCTCATAGTCTGTTGAGGCCACCGAGTGCCCCCGGTCTACGTCTCGGGGGAGCTTCCGTGACTCGGAAGGCGGGGATCCGCTGCGCGCGGCCTCCAGGGCACGGGGCTCCGGGGGTGCGTACACGAACGGCCGTCACTCAGGGTACCAGGCAGCGGCGGGCCCGTTTCCCCCGGTCGGCGAACCCCTCCGGGGAGCGGCGTGCGGCCACTAGGGTGAGCATCAGGACTGTACGTCACCGGGACCGTACGTTACGTCGGGAAGGGGTCGCCGCGAGATGGCGGAAACGGAAGCCGAGATCAAGGCACGCAAGGAGCGCGAGCGCGACGAGCTGTACGCGCTCGACATCTCGGACGTCGAGTGGCACTGCGCTCCGGGCACCGAGGAGCACGAGGAGCGCGTCGAGATCGCGTACCTCCCCGAGGGGGCCGTGGCCATGCGCTCCTCCCTCGACCCGGACACGGTGCTGCGCTACACGGAGGCGGAGTGGCGGGCGTTCGTGCTGGGGGCGCGGGACGGCGAGTTCGACCTCAAGCCGATGGCGCACAACGGGGGGCTGGACGCCCAGTAGGGGCGCCGGTGAACGGCGGAAAGGGGCGGCACACCCTGGGGGTGCCGCCCCTTTTCCGCTGTGCGGGTCGGGTTCGTCCGATCGGGGTCAGTGCTTGAGGCCGGCGGTGCCGACGCCGAACACCGAGACGACCGAGCCTGCCTTGCGCGGGTCGTCGAACTGCAGTTGGTAAGGGGCGAAGAACGCGTGGCCCTGCTGGTACAGGATGAACGAGAAGTCGGGCTCGTCCTCCACCTTCCCCCCGTACTTGACGTCTCCCTCCGGCACGTGGAAGAGGAGGTACGGGGTCTCCTTGCCGGTGCGGGGGTTCCAGTCGACGATGGCCGCGGGCTGCACGTCGTCCAGGCTGCTGCGGTAGAGGATCAGGTCGTCGCCGTTCATGCGGACGGGGAGGACGGACTGGAACGGCCGGCCCTGGAAGGCGGCGACGGCCGTGCCCTTGCGGACGTCGAATGCCGTGATGTGGTTGCTGGGCTTGAGGAACTCGGTCGAGTCCTTGCTCATCACGAAGATCCGGTCGCGGCCGACCGCGATGCCGGTGCACTTGTCGACGACTCCGAAGTAGCCCATGGGGTCGGGGCCGCACTCGGGCTCGTACTTCTTCAGCGAGATGGTGGCCTGGAGCCTGCCTGTGCCGGGGTCCAGGGTGATCAGGTCCGTGACCATGGTGTCCCCGGCCGCGACGGCGATCACGGGCGGGGCGGAGGACGGCAGGTACACCTGCTGGACGCCTTTGCTGACCGGATACCGCCAGACGACCTTGCCGCTGCGCGGTTCGAGCTTCTCCACCCGGTAGGTCTTCTCGCCGGCCTGCTTGCAGCTGACCAGGGCCAGCAGGGCCGGGCCCCCGGCGTAGCCCGCGTCGTGGCACTGGGAGGTGGCGAGGGTGGTGTTCCACAGCCGCCTGCCGCTGTCCATGTCGTACGCCACCGAGCCCTGTCCCCAGGCGACGGCCACGACACCGCGGGTCAGGGCGAGGTTCGTGTCCGTGGCGTCGGCGAAGTCGGCGGACGGCATCTTCTGCTTCCAGAGCTGCTTGCCGGTGCCGAGATCGAACATGAGCACGTGGTCGCAGCTGCCGTGCGCCGACTGGACGACGACGGCGGTCCGGCCGTCGACGGTGACGTCATGGCCGACGGCGCAGACAGGGCCGTCGAGGCGCAGGGTCCAGGCCGTGTTGTCGGCGTCCAGCGAATCACCGATCTTGTAGCCGGTGATCCGGTCGGAGACGGCCCGCGCGACGATCTTGCCCGTCGCCCAGAGGCCGGGCGAGTACCGGTAGCGGCCCTTGGGGAGCTTCTCCTCGTGCCGGACGACGGTCTGGCCCTCCGGGGAGACGGGCGGTATCTCCGTGTTCAGGCGGTTGTCGCGCACGTCGTCCGGGGACTGCCGGGCCGGCTTGGCGTCGGTCGGACCCGTCCGGTCGCCGGACGAGTGGTACCAGAGCAGGCCGGCGCCGGCGCACAGCACGATCGCCACGGCCGCGGCGATCACCCCCAGGAGGCGTCGGCGGCGTCGGCCGCGCGCCTGGTCGGCGGCCAGCGCGGACTGTGTGTATGCGGACGGGGGCGGGCCGAAGTGCACGCTGCGAGGTCCTTCTCTTCGCCGCCTCGCCGGGGGCGGGCGGTCCGGCGGTACGAGACCCGGATCACTTGCTGGTCATCGCGCGGGCGGCCGAGTACACGTCGAACACGGCGAGCGCGAGGGGGACCAGCGTGAGGAGGACGAAGCCCTCGACGATCTCCAGGAACCGTCCCCAGAAGGGGCTCAGGCCCCGGCGCGGGACGATGAGCCCCACGGCCGCCGCGAGGGCCGCGCCGGCCGCGATCGCCGCGGCGAGCCAGATGGCGCGGATGTCGAGGCCCGAGCGGTCGCCGGTGAGCGCGTCACGCAGGATGGACTGCGGCGGGTTGAGCGCCAGTCCGAGGCCGAGCAGCACGAGCGCGCCGAGCCCGGCCGCCAGCAGCGGGGCGACCTGTCCGGTGTAGCGGAACAGCTGGGCGCGCATCAGCAGGGCCAGGGCCGTGGCGAGGGCGAGCAGTTGGGCCCAGATGTCGTCGGAGAAGCCGAGCACCGCGCAGGAGGCGAGGGCGGTGAGCGCGCAGCCGCCGACGAGACCGACGAGGATCTCGTGGCCGCGCCGGGCCCGGGCCTCGATCCGCTTCAGGTCGACCGGCTCCTGGACGACGGTCTCCGTGCCGTAGGTGCTGCTCTGGGCGGAGTTCGGCGGCTCGAAGCCGATGGGCAGCCGGGCGAAGCGCATGGACATCCCCGGCAGGAAGGCCAGGCCGCCGACCGCGAGGGGCGCGCACAGGGCGGCGATGTCCTTGGGTGTCCAGTGCACGAGGATGGCCGTGAACACCGTGACCAGGCCGAGCGCGGATGCGAGGACGAAGGCGACGAACGGGGCGTCCCCGCCGGGTGTGCACAGGGTCAGGACGACCGAGGCGAGCAGGACGGCCGCGCACGCGAGCAGGAACTGGAGCTTGCCGACGCCCTGGTCGTGCGCCAGGGCGAGGAGGCCGGAGCCGGCCACACCGGCGTTGGGCAGGGCACCGAGGCCCAGGGCGATCGCGGAGCCCCGGTCGTCGTAGACCCGGCCGCGGACGGCGGCGAAGACGACGAGGAGCACTCCGGCGACGCCCGCGAGGATGCCGGGCAGGCTGTGCATGTCGTGTCCGGGGTCGGCCTGCCAGGCGACGAAGGCGAGCAGGGCGGACAGGGCGCCCGCGCCGACGAGGCCCGCGACGCGGGTGAGGTCGTCGCTCCACAGGGTGCGATGCCGGGTCACCGAGGAGGCGACGGCCTCGGAGACGTCGTCGAAGACGGCCGGCGGCAGCGACTCGGAGAAGGGCCGCAGGGTGAGCAGTTCGCCGTCGAGAATCCGCTGTGCGGCGAAGGAGCGCGCGCTGTCGAGGACGGTGCCGTCCCGGCGCACCAGGTGGTAGCCGACCGGGGCGCCCTCGGCGGGCTCCTGCCGGGAGAGCCGGAGGATCTCCGGGTAGATGTCGGCGACCGGGATGTCGTCGGGCAGCGCCACGTCGATCCGGCTGTCGGGCGCGACGATCGTGACCCGGCAGAAACCGAGTCCCGACCCCGTTCCGGTGCCGGGCAGCGCTGTTCCCGTGGCCGTCGTGCTCACCTCGTACTCCCCCTCAGTGATGATCCTGCGTCCGTGCAGTGAATATCCCGCGCCCCTGCCCGGCCGGAATCACCGGGAATCGACGCGGCGGGCGCCGACCGGCTCCGCCGTGGGATGGCATGCGATGACGCCTCGCACGGAATACCCCGCTTCACGGGGTTTGTTCGCGTGTGCTCAAGCGAACACCCGGCACCCTACCCCGCACCGCCGACTGGTGGAGTCAGTAGGATCACGCGGCGGCCTGCGTCCGTCCGTCAACGGGGGACGGACCTCATTCTTGGGGCCTGGCAAAGGAATTGGGGAGCAGTGAGCCACATCGTCGTGAAGCGCCCGCCGCGGGCGCTGCCGTCCGAAGTGCCCACGGGGGAGGTCGTTCTCCAGCCTCCTCCGGAATTGCCGCGGGGGCCGCAGGAAAGCGTCCTGATGCAATTGCTGCCGACGCTCGGTATGGGCGGCTCCGTGGTCTTCTTCTTCACGAACGGGCAGCCGTTCATGAAGATCATGGGCATGGTGATGATCGCGTCGACGGTCGGCATGTCCATCGCGATGGTCGTCCGCTTCCGGCGCGGTTCGCAGGGCCAACTCGCCGATGTGCGGCGCGACTACATGCGGTATCTGGCGGGGACCCGCGGCGCGGCCGTGCACACCGCGAAGGCACAGCGCGACGCGCAGTACTACCTGCACCCCTCGCCCGAGCAGTTGTGGGCGCTGGTCGCCGAGGGCAGCCGGGTCTGGGAACGCAGGCCGGGCGACGAGGACTTCGCCCAGGTGCGCATCGGACTGGGCTCCCAGGAGCTGGCCACCCCCCTCATCGCGCCCGAGACCGGTCCGGCCGGCCGGCTGGAGCCGCTCACGGCCGGGGCCATGGAGCGTTTCCTCGACGTCCACGGCACCCTGGACGATCTGCCGATGGCCGTGTCGCTGCGCGCCTTCTACCACGTCTCGGTCAGCGGCGACGCGGAGTGCGCACGCTCGACCGTGCGTGCCCTCACCGGCTCGCTGGCCGCGCTGCACTCCCCCGAGGACCTGATCGTCGCGGTGGTGGCCGGCCGTGCGGCGCTGCCGCGCTGGGAGTGGGTCAAGTGGCTGCCGCACGCCCAGGCGCCGGACGCGGTGGACGGCGCGGGTACCCGGCGGCTGATCGGCCCCGACGCCCACGAACTCGAGATCCTGCTCGCCGACCGGCTGGCCGGCCGGCCCCGGTTCCACCCGAGCGGCGCGCCGCTCCTGGAGGAGCCCCACATCGTCGTCGTACTCGACGGGGTGTCCCTGCCGCCGGACTCGGCCCTGTCCACCATGGAGGGGCTGCAAGGCGTCACGGTGATCGAGATCGTGCCCGGAGAGCCCACCGGCGCCCGCGGCGACCTCGCGGTCGTCGCCCAGCCCGGCCTCCTGCGCCTGGAGCCGGCGGACGGGGAGATCTACGAGGGCACGCCGGATGCCCTGTCGTACGAGTCCGCCGAGGCCCTCGCCCGGCAGCTGGCCCCGTTGCGGCTGGCCTCCGGCGGTGACGACGACGAACCGCTGCTGGCGAACCTGGACTTCACCGAGCTGCTGAATCTCGGTGACGCGGCGTCCGTCGATCCGCAGCGCACCTGGCGGCCGCGGGGGCTGGCCGAGCGTCTGCGGGTGCCGATCGGTGTCGGTCCCGACGGCCGGCCCGTGATGCTGGACCTCAAGGAGGCCGCCCAGGAGGGCATGGGTCCGCACGGCCTGTGCGTGGGCGCGACGGGTTCCGGCAAGTCGGAGCTGCTGCGCACCCTGGTGCTGGGGCTCGCGGTCACCCACTCCTCGGAGACCCTGAACTTCGTCCTGGCCGACTTCAAGGGCGGCGCCACCTTCGCCGGCATGGCGCAGATGCCGCACGTGGCGGCGGTCATCACCAACCTGGCCGACGACCTCACGCTGGTCGACCGCATGGGCGACTCGATCCGCGGCGAGCTGAACCGCCGCCAGGAGATGCTGCGCGACGCGGGCAACTACGCCAACATCCACGACTACGAGAAGGCGCGCGCGGCCGGTGCCCCGCTCCAGCCGATCCCCTCGCTCGTGCTGGTGATCGACGAGTTCAGCGAACTGCTGACCGCCAAGCCGGACTTCATCGAGATGTTCGTGCAGATCGGCCGTATCGGCCGTTCGCTGGGCGTGCATCTGCTGCTGGCCTCGCAGCGCCTGGAGGAGGGCCGGCTGCGCGGCCTGGAGACGTATCTGTCGTACCGGATCGGTCTGCGGACCTTCTCCGCGGCCGAGTCGCGCGCGGCGCTCGGCGTCCCGGACGCCTACGAGCTGCCGAACGTGCCCGGTTCCGGCTTCCTGAAGTTCGGCACCGACGAGATGGTGCGGTTCAAGGCGGCGTACGTCTCCGGGGTGTACCGCTCGGGGGGCAGGCAGGGCGCCACGGCCGGGGGGCCGCTGCCCGTCGAACGGCGGCCGGTGCTGTTCACGGCCGCGGAGGTGCCCGTGCACTACGCGCCGGTGCCGAAGCAGCGCACGGAGTCGGCGGCGCAGGTCGACGACGCGCTCGCGGACACGGTGCTCGATGTGATCGTGCGCCGGCTGGAGGCGCAGGGCCCCGCGGCGCACCGGGTGTGGCTGCCGCCGCTGGACAGCCCGCCCTCGCTGGACGGGCTGCTGCCCAAACTCACGGCCGTCCAGGGGCGCGGGCTCACCCAGCCGGATTACGAGGGTGCGGGGCGCCTCGTCGTCCCGGTGGGCCTTGTCGACAAGCCGTACGAGCAGCGTCGTGAGCCGCTGTGGCTCGACTTCTCCGGGGCGGCGGGCCATTTGCAGCTCCTGGGCGGCCCGCAGTCCGGCAAGTCCACCCTGCTGCGGTCGCTGATCTGCTCCTTCGCGCTGACGCACACACCGCACGAGGTGCAGATCTACGGCCTCGACTTCGGTGGCGGTGGCATGGCGGCGGTATCCGGTCTGCCGCACGTGGGCGGGATCGCCTCCCGGCTCGACCCTGAGCGGGTGCGCCGGACGGTGGCCGAGGTCTACGGCGTGCTGCGACGCCGCGAGGAGTACTTCCGGACGTCGGGCATCGCCTCGATCCAGGACTTCCGCGCCCGGCGCGCCCGCGGCGAGATCTCGGTCACCGACCAGCCGTGGGGCGACGTCTTCCTGGTCATCGACGGCTGGGGCAGCTTCCGCACCGACTACGACAGTCTGGAGCCGGCCGTCCTGGACATCGCCGCGCGCGGTCTCGGTTACGGCATCCACCTGGTCCTGACGGCGTCGCGCTCGATGGAGGTCCGCGCGAACCTCAAGGACCATCTGATGAACCGCCTGGAGTTGCGGCTCGGTGACACCATGGACTCCGAGATCGACCGCAAGGTGGCGGCGAACGTGCCCGCAGGTGTGCCCGGTCGCGGTGTGTCGCCGCAGAAACTGCACTTCATGGCGGCGGTGCCGCGTATCGACGGCCTGACGTCCGACACGGACCTGGCGGACGCGACGGCCGCGCTGGCGGCCGAGGTCTCCCGGCACTGGCAGGCGCCGGGGGCCCCGCAGGTGCGGATGCTGCCCCGCGAACTCCCGGTGGCCCAGCTGCCCGCGGGGGACCGGTTCCCCCGGCAGGGGGTCGCCTTCGGCATCGACGAGAACGATCTTGAACCGGTGTTCGTCGACTTCGAGACGGACCCGTTCTTCATGGTCTTCGGCGAGAGCGAGTCGGGGAAGTCGAACCTGCTGCGGCTGCTCATCGGGCAGCTGACGCAGCGCTACTCGGGCGACGAGGCGAAGTTCTTCGTGGTCGACAACCGGCGCTCGCTGCTGGATGTCACCCCGGCCTCGCATCTGGCCGAGTACATCCCGATGTCCAACGCCATGGACCACCACATGGTGGCCCTCGCCGACCTGATGAAGCGGCGTACGCCGACGGCCGATGTGACGGCCCGGCAGCTGCGGGAGCGCAGCTGGTGGCGGGGTCCGACGGTGTACGTGGTCGTGGACGACTACGACCTGGTGTCGACGTCGAGCGGAAACCCGCTGAGCGGCCTCACCGATCTGCTGCCGTTCGCCCGTGACGTCGGCGTGCGGTTCATCATCGCCCGGTCGACCGCGGGTGCGGGCCGGGCCTCGTTCGAGGCGTTCATGCAGCGGATGATGGAGCTGGGCGCGCAGGGCGTGGTGCTGGCCGGCGACCCGAGCGAGGGTGACATCCTCGGCGGGGTACGGCCGCGTCCGATGCCGGCGGGCCGGGGCGTCTTCGTGTCGCGCAGGCGGGGGAAGACGCTGGTCCAGACGGGGCTGGTGGACGTGGAGTACTGAGCGTCCCGCGGGAGACACGGAGGGGTGGGCACCTCCCGCGCGTGCCCACCCCCGTGCCGTTCGTGCGGCGTCCGGCCTACTCGAAGTAGCTGGCGCCCTTGAGGTCGCCCCCGCGGTAGTCACCGCCGGCGGCGTGCACCCGCTGGCTGATGGAGAGCAGCGCCTGGTGGATGCCGCTGGCGTGCTGGTCCCACTTCACGGACTTGCGCTGGAACGAGTCGTACGCCTCGCCGCCCCAGCCCTCGGCCACGTCGTGGACGGCCTTCTTCAGCGCGCCGAGGTCGTCCTCCAGCTGCTTGGCCACGTTGCCCAGCTCGGTCGTGAGGGCGTCCAACGCGCCGTACTTGACGCTCAGGTCCTGGTAGTGCGGAGTGGTCATGTCTTCCTCTTCCTCGGATTCCTCGGATGATCGATCGTGGTCAGTACAGGTTCAGCGCGGAGGTGCTCGCGCCGGCGTCGACCTCGACCTTGTTGATCGTCGAGTGCAGCTCGTCCTCGAGCTTGGTCTTGTCCTTCTGGTTGAGGTTGATGCCCTGGAGGAAGTCTTCGAGCATGCGGCCGATCGCGGCCATGTGCTCGTTGATCTCGTGCTGCTTCGTCTTGAACGCGTTGGAGCCCTGACCCGTCCAGTGGGTCTCGATCATGTCGATCGTGCCCTGGAGCCGGCCGAGGCACTTGGTGACCGAGTCGTAGCGGTCGATGACGTTCTTCTCGAGCTTTTGCGCGTGCGCGTCTACAAACTTACGGCCGTCGGCCATTGCGGCACTCCCCTTCGTGAGAGCGAGCTGTGCTTCCTTGACTGCGCATCACCGGGTGGTGACGCCTTTCCTGTGAACCGTCAGGCACGTCGTCGCGACCGGATCACGGCGAAGGCCGCGCCACCGATCACCACCAGTGCGGCGGCGGCTCCGACGACCCACGTCAGTGTGTTGCCGGACGACTTCGAGCCGGCGTCGGCCGCGGGGGCCGGGTGGCCGGGGGTGGGCTTGGCGGAGCCGGATGCGGACGTGGAGGGCGAGGTGCCCGGCTTGCCGCGCCAGTTCTCCGTGGCCAGCGGATCGGCCGCCGCGGAGCCCGGATCGTAGTGCGGGTTTTCCAGCACCTTGCGGGGGCGGACGATGCCGTAGCCGAGGTAGTTGCTGGGAGTGCCCTTGGGCCACGTCCGGCCGGCGGTGTCGATCAGTGAGCGGAGGACCTGGTTGGCGGTCCAGTCGGGGTGGACGGACCAGATGAGGGCGGCGGAGGCGGAGGCGATGGCGGTGGCCTGACTAGTGCCGTTCATGTGAGAGCAGTACGACTGGAACTTCGCGTTGCACCATCCGGGCAAGTCCACACCCGGCGCCGCCAGATCGACGGAGGAGCCGTGGTCCGAGAACTTCCCCACCCTTGTCGCCTTGTCGATGGCGGAGACGCCGACGACGTAGGGGTAAGAAACCGGGTAGCCGGCGTTGTTCGACGTCTGGGCGTTGTTCCCGACTGCGGCGAACATCAATTTGCCCTTTGAGGCAGCGTACTTGACTGCCGCCTCCTCGTCGTCATAGGAGATGTCGTCACCGAACGACATGTTTATGATCTTGGCATCGCTGTCAGCGATGGCCCTGATCACCTTGCTGACGTCAGGTGCCTTGTTCTCCTCGGACAGTGTGAATCCCTTGCCCGCGATGCGGTAGGGCACAATCTTGGCCCCAGGCGCCAACCCCTTGATCCCCCCGCCGCGTCCCGTGCCGGCGATGATCTCGGCCATTGTGGTGCCGTGGCCGTCCAAGTCTTTCGTGGCCCCGTAGGCAACGGACTTCGGCACTTCGTCGCCCAGTACTTGCCCTTCGAGAGAGGGAGTCGAGGGGTTGACGCCCGAGTCCACGACGGCCACCTTGACCCCCTTGCCCGTGCTCGTCTTCCACATCTCGTCGGCCTTCATCGCCGACAGGTACCACTGCTGCGACTGGACGTCGGCGGCAGCCGCGCTGGGGGCCAGACCCACCGGCAGAGCCATCAGTGCGCCGAGCGCTGCACACGCGGCGGTCAGTCGTCTCGTGCTCGCTGACAACATGCCTCTCGTACGTCCTCGCTTCATCTCGTTACTCGGTCTCCGGCGCTTGCCGCCGGCGCGACTTCTTGTCGTCGCGGTTCCGTGTGGAGCGTCGGGCCGCCGGGCGACCCGGCACGTGCTCGTCGGAGACACGGGCGCCGTTCCCGGCCGCCGGTGCCTTGCCGTTGGGCGCCGCGGTCCTGCCCGCGGGCGGTGTCCCGAAGCCCTCCGACTCGGCCGCCCGGATCACCCCGCGCTGACCGGGTCGCTCGACGGCACGCGCGGCACGCGCGGCGGGCTCGCCGCCGATGACCTTGCCGCGCGGCACCCGCGAGCCGTTGACACCCTTCGCGGAGGGCGTGGTCGGCCGGCCGCCGATGACACCGCCAGTGCGTGCCGCTCCGGTCGGTCCCGTCTCACCGATGGGCTCGCCGGGAACGCCCGCGGTCCGGGGCGTGCCGCCGACGATGCCGCGAGCGACCGGGCCCCGGCCCACCGGAGCCTTGCCCATGGGGGACTGGCCCATGGGGGTTCTGTCCATCGGTGACACCGGTCCGCGCGCGCCCACCTGACCGGGAACGACGGACTGCCGCACCCCACCGATGGGGCCGCGTCCCGCGCCGGTTCCGGCCTCCGGTTCCTCGACGGCGGGTACGGCCGGGCGCGACGGCCCGACCGGGCCCCGGATGCCACCCGCTCCACCGCGTGGCACGGGCATGCCCACCGGCGGGACCATGGGACCGGTGGGGAAGGGAGCGATCGGTCCCCCGCCGCCGCCACCAGGACCGGGTGCGGTCGGCGGCGCGACCGGCACCGTCGGCTTCACGTCCGGAGGCAGGGTGTTGGTGCTGTCGATGTGGGTGCCGACGTGCTGGGTCGGGTCCACGTGGACATGCTGCTCCGGCGGCAGGACCACATGGTGGAGATTCGTCCCAGGCGCGACGCTGGTGCCAGCAGGCTCGATCGGAACGCTGACGGAGTGATCGACCCGAGTTCCAGCCAAGGGTGTATGCGGGAGAGCGGCTTCGCCCCCGCCGGTCTGCTCATTTCCTCGCCACGCTTTGGCAGGCTTGGGCACCCCCATGTCCGGCATCTTCCCGAACTTGGGCTCGCTCAGCCCCTGCAGGTTCCCCTCCGAGACCGCGTAGTACGACGCCAGACGGTTCATCTGGTTGATCGCCTCTTGGCGGTGGTTCTCGACGACCTGGGCCTGTATGCCACCCGGATCCAGCTTGGCCTGCTCGCCCGGCAGGATGCCCTTGGGCCGGTTGTCGCGGGGCGGCATGGAGCTGCGTACGGAGGCGAGTCCCATGCTGGCCGCGGAGACCTGGGTGGCCACGTCGTCCGCGAACTGGGCGAGTTCGTAGGAGTGGTTGACGAGGTCGCTGGCCCAGCCGTGGAACGCGGTGGCCGCCTCACCCTGCCAGTCGATCCGGCCGATGTTCTGCAGGAGTTCACCGGCGGCGTTCCAGATGGCGTCCCGTGCGTCCCAGAAGCCGTTGGCGGCGTTCTCCAGATCCTCCGGCTTCGCGGCATGCACCATGTCGATCATGTCGTTCAGCTGGTGGTTCTCGAAGTCGCTGACCGTGCAGCCGCCGCCCGGCGCATTGAGGCTCGGCGCGGCACACTGGTGCTTGTCCAGGGCCGACTTCTCGTCCTTGAACTGGTCGCCGGCCACCGCGCGGTCGAACTGATGCGGATCCGGCTTCTTGTCGTGGTCACCCATCAGATGTTCCCGCCGCCCTGCTCGGCGTCGCCGCGCTTCTGGTCCTTCCGTACATCCCCGTACTTCTCGTTGATCTCCATGCGGATCTCGTGGAACCGCCGCCGCTCGTCGTCGTCCAGATTCGCGAAACCGATGTCCGCGCCGTGTACGGCGATCTGCATGGCCTCGATCTGCAGCGTCAGCGACTTGGAGAGTGTCACGAGGCGGTCGTGGACCCGCGTGTACTGGCTGTGCAGGCCGGTGGCCTCGGGGAAGCCGCCGTGGCCGCAGAACGAATCGGCGGCGAGCGTGTGCATCGCCACCTTCTTCGCCGAGCCGGGCGAACGCTCGAACGTGTCGAGCACCCCGTCCACACGTGTCTTGAAGGTCTTCAGCGCCTCAAGACCGACCTTCAGTCCGCCCGTGCCGTCGTCAGGCCGCACGTTGCGCCACCCCCGTTTCCGTCCCCTGCCCGGGGCGGCAGCGATCCCCAAGCGTTCGTCTTCGCAACGCAGTCACTGTAGTCAACGGGACTGACACCCCCAACTGACTTGTGTGACAAGTCTGCTGCGGCCCGGCTGCCTTCACGCATCTTTCACGCCGTGGTCCGCCCCGGACCGCCGCCCGCCGTCCTTCTGCGGGCGTCGCGGATCGCCACCGCCACCCCCGCCAGGGCGGCCACCAGCACCGCCACCCCGACGGCCACGTACGTGGCCAGCCGGGCGTTGCGTTCGTCGGCCGTCTCGCCGAGCACCAGCCGGGCCGGGGTCGGCGCCTGGGCGTGGCTGAGGCCCTCGTGCGGGTCGGGCTTCTCGATGGGGTGCTCGTCGTCCGTCAGGGCGCGGACCGGGTCGACGACGCCCCAGCCGACCAGCATGTCGTGCCCGGCGACCGAGCGTTCCGCGGTCTGCTCGATCTGTGCGACGATCTCGCGCGCCGTCCAGCCGGGGTGCTTCGCCTTGATGAGCGCGGCGACACCGGCGACGTACGGGGCGGAGAAGCTCGTGCCGTTGTCCGAGCAGTGGCCGCCCTTGGGCACGGTGGAGATCATGTCGACGCCGGGAGCGGCGACGCCCACGAAGTCGCCGGACTGGGAGAAGGACGCGCGCTCGTTGTTGCGGTCCGAGGCGGCGACCGCCAGGACACCCGGATAGGACGCCGGGTACGTGAGTTTGACGTTGCCGTCGAGGCCGTCGTTGCCCGCGGAGGCCACCACCACGATCTGGTGTGCCAGGGCGTCGTCGATCGCGCGGCGCAGGCCGTCGGCCGGCTGTATGGCGTTCGCGGTGTCCTGGGAGATGTTGATCACCTGGGCCTTCGCCCTGATCGCGTACTCGATCGCCTGGGCCAGGGTGGCCGCGGTGCCGTCGCCCTCCGCGTCGTTCTGCTTGATGGGAATGATGGTCGCCTCGGGTGCGAGACCGACGAATCCCGTTCCCTGCATGGGCCGGGCGGCGATGATGCCCGCGACACGCGTGCCGTGTCCGACGGTGTCCGTCGTCCCGTTCGCCTTGCCGCGGTCGATCTTCTGGCCCTTGGTGTTCTTCGGCGGCAGGAAGTTGGCGCCGCTCGACGCGTCCACCGCGTGGGCGAGTTGGGGGTTCCGGGTGTCCACGCCGGTGTCGATGACCGCGACGCGCACGTCCTTGCCCTTGGACTGGCTCCACAGCTCGTCCAGCAGCACGCGCTGGAGGGACCAGGGGCGCCCGGAGTACACCTTGTTCGGGAAGTCGCACTGGTCGGCGAAGGAGTCGGCGGCGGCCGGCGGGGCCGGAGCGACGGCGGCGGTGCACAGCGTGGCGGCCGCGATCGCCGCGGTACGGAGCAGACGCGGGTACGGCACGTGGCTCCTCCTACGAACCCTGCGGCTGGCTCGCCGCGGTGGTCGAAAGGCGCGGCCCGGTGGGCAGGAACACCGACCAGGGCAGCGGGATCGGGGCGGGTTCGAGACCGGCGTACCCGAGCCTGGTCTGGGCCAGTTGGGCCTCCTGCTGGAGTTCCTTGCGCTGCTTGTCCGTCATGCCGTACTCGATGCCCTTGGAGCCGGTGTCGGCGTTCGACTGCATGGCGTAGCGCAGGCCGGTGTCGGTGACGAGGAAGACACCGCCGGCCTTGGTGTCCGTGCCCTGGAACTGGCGGTAGAGCTGGCCGGAGCCGGGAGTCACGTAGGCGCTCGACGATCCGGTGGGCAGTTCGGCGGGGAAGTCGGTACCGGCCCAGGTGCTGAGGGTGGTGTCGCCGTTGCCGGGGGCGACGTGGTCGAGGACGTTGCAGACGGTGTCGCGGCTGCCGCCCGCGGTGCCCGCGTCGTTGACGACGATCGGGGCCAGGCTCGGCCACTTGCGGTCGGCCGCGAAGGCGGTCGAACCCGGTACGAAGGCGCCCGCGCTGACGTCGAGTGCCTTGCTCGCCTGCCCGAGGCCGACGAGTGCCTTGCTGTTGAGGAGCAGCCTCGCGGTGAAGTCGGAGACGGGCAGGACCTTGCCCGGTTCGACGACGTAGAACTGCCGGCGGTCGCCGTCGGGGGCGCGCAGCACCATGCCGACCTTGTTCGCGGCATCCGGCAGGCTGCCCTGGACACCGGCGGGCGCGCCCACGGTTCCCTCGATCCGGGGAAAGGTGATCCGGTCGCCGGGGTGCAGGGTGTCGAGCCAGTCCCGCGAGACGCGCTCGGGCTGCCGACCGGCGCCGACGAGGGTGCGCAGCAGCAACTCGTCGTTTTTGTCGACCGGGTACGCCGTGCCGTGGGCGTCCACGATGTAGCGCTGCCCGTCCGGGGCGGCGACGTACATGATGTCCCCGCCGGCGAGCTTCTCGCGGGCTCCCTCGGTCCTCTTCCTGTCGCGGGCGGCGAGCACGAACGCCGCCTTCTGGATGGCCCTGCCGCCCGCGCTCGGGCGCTCGCAGACGGCCCACCGCTTGGGCGAGCCGGCCTCCTGGCTGGAGGGCAGGCGGTCGGGGGCGTACGGGATGCCGATGGTGACGCCGTGCGGGATCTTGCCGTTGTCGAGGATCGACTCGTCGACGGTGACCACATCGCCCTTGCCGTCGGCGAGGAGGAGCTTGGCCGACGCCATGTTGAGCACAGGGTGCAGCTGGGTCTTGCCGTCGGTCTTGAGGACGACGTACCGGGTGGTCGACTTGCTGGCGATGATCACCTTTTCACCCGGAGTGTCCCAGCCCTGCGGCGCGGTCGGGCGGAACATCCCCCAGGCGCCGAACACCGCCATGACGGCCACTCCGACGATGGTGCCGGGCAGGATCGCTCGCAGCGGCTTGGGGGCAGCTTCCTCCGAGCCGTCGGAGGAGGGCTGGACGAACGCCGCGAGCATGCGCTGCTTCGCAAAGGTGTAGGCGTTGAGTTGATCCCGCCGAGATGCCATCTGCCCCTGATTCTCCCCGTGTGGCCGTCCGGATACCGGTCGAAGACCACCGTCTCCGGCACGCCGTTGTCGGACCGAGCCCCTACTATGCCTGGTGGCTGGACGGTTCCGTGGAGCGGGTAGGGTACCGGGGCCCTCGCGGGCACTGCTCAGGGGCCGCACAGCGGGGAGTCGTAAGGAAAATGGGGGGATGAGTTGAGGGCTTCCGGGACGCGCTCTCGTACGCGCCGGCAAGGACGGGGAACCGGCCCCTCGACGGCCGGTGCGCAACCGGCGGCAGCTCCGCGGGTACCGCCCGGAAAACGGCTGCTTCCGGATCCGGCGGGTCCGGGCACCCGCCCGGCGCTGTCCGGTTCGTTCCGCATGCAACGACTCGTACTGCCGGAACTCGCGCTGGCCCTGCTCGTCGTCGGATGGGTCATCGGCCCGTTCGCCCTGGTACCCGCCGCGCTCGTCGCCGTACTGCTGGTCGCCCTCGCGTTCGTCCGGCGGCGCGGTCGGTCGCTGCCCGAATGGCTGTTCACCGCGCGGGAGTTGAAGGCCCGCAAGCGCCGGGCCGCGAGCACCCCGATACCGCCGGGCACCGAACCGTCACTGGTGCCCGCGCTCGAATGCGAGCCGAGCCTGCGCACGTACGCCTACGGCGGGCGCGACCGGCGGCCCGTCGGCATCGTCGGTGACGGCACCTTCGTCACCGCGGTGCTCCAGGTGGAGGCCGACGCGACCGCGTTGCGGGCGGAGCGGAGCCGGCAGCCGCTGCCGTTGGGGCTGGTGCGGGACGCGTTGGAGGTGGACGGGATACGGCTGGAGTCGGCGCAGGTCGTGCTGCACACGCAGCCCGCGCCCGCGCTGCACCTGCCGCAGCAGTCGGTGGCCGTCGCCAACTACCTGCCGTTGCAGAAGCAGACCGGGGCCCCCGCCGTGCGGATCACGTGGATCGCGCTGAAGCTGGACCCGGAGGTGTGCGCGGAGGCGGTGGCCGCGCGCGGGGGCGGGCTGCTCGGGGCGCAGAAGTGCGTCGTGCGCGCCGCGGACCATCTGGCGAGCCGGCTGACCGGGGCGGGCTTCCGGGCCCGTGTGCTCGACGAGGAGGAGCTGATCGCCGCGCTCGCCACCTCGGCCTGCGCCAATCCGCTGGTCACCGCGGAGGCGGGGCGCGGCGAGACGCGGGAGCGGCGCACGGAGGAGTCCGGGCGCAGCTGGCGGTGCGACAACCGGCGGCACACCACCTACTGGGTGCGGCGCTGGCCCCCGCTGGGCGGCGGGCGCGGCGAGTCGCTGCCGCAGCTGGTCGCGAGGGTCACGGCCGTACCGGCGCTGGCCACCACCTTCAGTCTCACCCTCGCGCCCGGCGACCGGCAGGAGGTGTCGCTGTGCGGGCATCTGCGGGTGACCGGCCGCAGCGACGAGGAACTCGTCGCTGCCCGGCGGGCGTTGGAGGCGGCGGCCCGCGAGGCCGGTGCCGGCCTGGCCCGCCTCGACCGCGAGCAGCTGCCCGGCATGCTGGCCACGTTGCCCCTCGGAGGTGCGCGGTGACGACGACTCCCACGGACTCCCCCGGCCTGCCCCGGGCGACGGCGGACGGCACCGGACCGCGCGGCCTCGGCGAGCGGCTGCGGCACGGGCTCGGGCTGCTCGGCCCCCGGCACGGCCGGCACGCGCTGTCCGCCCGGATGCTCGACGCGCTCGCGCTGCCCATCGGCGACGACGGTGTGGTGGCCGGTGTGGACGCCGAGGGCCAGCCCGCCGTGCTCGGCATCAACCGGCCCACGCCGTACGACGTGGTGCTGATCGGCGGCCTGTGGACGGCGCAGGTGCTGGCGCTGCGCGCGGCGGCCACCGGGGCGCGGGTGGCCGTGGAGACCGGCCGGCCGCAGGCCTGGATGCAGATGGTGCACGCCATGGGCGGCGGGCAGAACGGACTGTCGGTGTACGACGTCGGGCGCGTCCCCCCGCAGGGCGCCTCGGCCGGCACGCCGGTCGTGGTGGTGCGGGACTGCGGTATGCGGCCCCCGCGCGGCCGGGTGGCGTCCGGGCCCTGGCAGTCGGTGCTGACCCTGCTGCCGTATCTCAGCCCGGTCGCGCCCCGGCTGCTGCGCCAGGCCCGGCTCGCCGGTATCCAGCGGGTCTCGCCGGACGAGGCCGCCGAACTCGGCCGCACCATGGGGCTCACGCGCACCGAGGTGGAGTCGCTGCCCGCGCTGCCGGACGGTGTCACCCTGTGGTGTACCGACCGGGACCGGCAATATGTGCTGACCCAACCGACCGACGCCGAGACGGGGTTGCTGGGCACACCGCGACGCATGGACTGAATTGCCCTTGCCTGTGGGATTTGTTCGCTTTCCCGCTCCTTCCCGTTCGCCGGTTCCCTTCCGGTTGCTCCCGGTTTCGTGCCGCAACTCGGGGCGTGGGCCGGGGGCTTCGCCCTGCCTTCCGCCCTCCTGCGCGCGAGCCGGGAGGCGGGCGGGCCTGCCGGGGGACGGCTCGTGGTGATTAGGCTGGGAGCGGGCGTGACGGCAGGACCCGTGGACCGGGCTGCCCCTGACGACTACGGACGACTCGAACGACACGACATGGTCGCCCCGCCACGGCATGAGGGTGCTCGACCACACCAGGAGGAACTGTGAGCAGCGATCGGGACGGGACGCGCGGGGGCTGGGCCACACCCGGCGATGACCAGCCCGACGCGGAGGCCGTCGAGACCACCGGCGAGTTCACCATCGACTACGCTCCCCCGGCCTGGTACACGCAGAACGCGTCCGGCGCGGGCGGACACGCCGAGCAGGGCGGGACCGAGGGGGCCGCTGCCTCCGGTTCCTCGGAGGCGTCCGGGTTTCCGCCGTTTCCCTCTTCGGGGGACGCGGACGCCGGGGTGATGCCACCGCCGGTCGGCATGCCCCCGGTCGGCACGCCCCCGGTCGGCGTCCCGCCGGTCGGCACGCCCCCTGTAGCCGCCCCGCCGGTCGCTACGGCGCCGCAGGGGACGCCGTTCGCTCCGCCGATGCCGCCGCCCGTGCCGCCGCAGGCTCCGGTGGGGCCCGCGCGGTCGTTCGGCGATTCCGTTCCGGTACCCGGCCTGCCCGACGGGTTCGAGCTCCAGCAGCCGCAGGGCCGGCCCGCCCAGCCCGAGGGCTCGCCGGCCGAGCCCGAGACGGGCAACGGGGACCTGGAGAGCGGGGCGACCATGCGGTTCTCCGCCGTCGCCCTGAAGCGTGAGATGGCCGAGATCGCCGAACGCGCCGCCGCGCTCCAGAAGGCTGCCGCCGAATCCGGGACGGCGGACCGGACCGAGTCCGAGCCCCAGGCGGAGGCCGAGGCAGAGGGCGCCGGGGAAGGTGCTTCCGGCGTCGAGTCCGGTGCCGGTGCCGAGCGAGGCGCGGGGGACGGTGAGGCCACCGGGCACGGTGAGAGCGGTGCCTCGACCGGGAGCACGGACGGAAACGGGGGCACGACCGCCGACGGCGCGGCGACGGGCGGCGGCGCGGTGACCGGCGGCGGCGCGGCGAACGCCGTGGTGACGGGTGACGGCGCGGCGGACGCCGTGGACGCGGACTCCGCGCCGGATGAGTCCGGACGGGAAGGGGCCGCGCGGGAGGGCGCCGCCGAGGACGTCCGGGACCCCGCCCCGCAGACCCCCGCGCCCCAGAACGCGGCGCCTCAGGGCGCGGCACCTCAGGACGGCGCTCCCCAGAACCCCGTGCCTCAGGAGGCCGCCCAGCAGGACGCGGTCCCGCAGGACGCCGTCGGACAGCCCGCTCCCCCGGTGCCGCAGGACTTCCCGGCCGCCTGGACGCCGCCGCCCGCGCCGCAGCACGGTGTGCCCCCGCTGCCGCCGTCGTACCAGCCCGCCGCCCCGGCCCCGGCGAACCAGTGGCCGGCGCAGCAGCCCCTGCCGCCGCAGGCGGGACCGCAGCCGCCCGCGCCCCCGCAGCCCGGCCCGGTGCAGGGGCCGCAGCCGCCGTTCCAGCCGCAGGCTCCGCAGCCCGCGCCCGCGGTCTGGAACCAGCCGAATCAGCAAGCGCAGCCCCCGCAGCCGAACCACCCCGGCATGCCCATGCCACCCGCTCAGCCGGGTCCGCAGGGCGTGCCGCAGCCGCACCAGGCCGGCGGCTACGGCTTCCCGCCGGGCCCGGCGCCCCAGCCCCACCCCCAGCCTCCGGTCCCGGCGCCCAACGCGCCCGAGCAGCAGGGCGGCTACGGCTTCCCGCCGGGCCCGGCGCCCCAGCCCCACCCCCAGCCTCCGGTCCCGGCGCCCAACGCGCCCGAGCAGCAGGGCGGTTACGGCTTCCCGCCGCAGCCCCGGCCCGACGCCCCGCAGCCCCCCGTCGACCCGCGTGCCGGGGCCGCCTGGCCGCAGGCGGTCCAGCACGACCAGCGGCAGCCCACCAACCCCGGTGCCGCGCCGCTGGGTTACACCGCGGCCGTGGAGCTGTCCGCGGACCGGCTGCTGAACAACCGCCGGCAGAAGGCCCGGAGCGGTCGGCCGGCGGCCGGCGGGTCCCGGTTCAAGCTGGGCGGCAAGAAGGAAGAGGCCGAGCGGCAGCGCAAGTTGGAGCTGATCCGAACGCCGGTGCTGTCCTGCTACCGGATCGCGGTCATCAGCCTCAAGGGCGGCGTGGGCAAGACCACCACGACCACCGCGCTGGGCTCCACCCTCGCCACCGAACGGCAGGACAAGATCCTCGCCATCGACGCCAACCCGGACGCCGGCACGCTCGGCCGGCGGGTGCGCCGGGAGACCGGGGCCACCATCCGCGACCTCGTCCAGGCGATCCCGTACCTCAACTCGTACATGGACATCCGCCGGTTCACCTCGCAGGCGCCCTCCGGTCTGGAGATCATCGCCAACGACGTGGACCCGGCCGTCTCGACCACGTTCAACGACGAGGACTACCGGCGCGCGATCGACGTGCTCGGCCGCCAGTACCCGATCATCCTCACCGACTCCGGCACCGGTCTGCTGTACAGCGCCATGCGCGGGGTGCTCGACCTCGCCGACCAGCTGATCATCATCTCCACGCCGTCCGTGGACGGTGCGTCCAGCGCCAGTACGACGCTGGACTGGCTGGCCGCGCACGGGTATTCCGACCTGGTGTCCCGCTCGCTGACCGTGATCTCCGGGGTCCGCGAGACCGGCAAGATGATCAAGGTCGAGGACATCGTGTCGCACTTCGAGACCCGCACCCGCGGGGTCGTGGTCGTGCCCTTCGACGAGCATCTGGCCGCCGGTGCCGAGGTGGACCTCGACATGATGCGGCCGCGCACCCGCGAGGCGTACTTCAACCTCGCCGCGATGATCGCCGAGGACTTCGTGCGGCACCAGCAGGCGCACGGGCTGTGGACCAGCGACGGCAACCCGCCGCCGATGGCCGCGCCGCCGATGCCGGGCCAGCAGCAGACGCCGCCCCAGGGCCAGCCCTACCCCCAGCCCTATCCGCAGGGACCGGGCCAGCAGTACCCCGGCCAGCCCTACCCGCCCCAGGCGCCGCAGCCCCAGCAGCCCTACCCGCCCCAGCAGCAACAGCAACCGGGGCAGCCTGGTCAGCCGGGCCAGCCCGTCCCGCAGCCCTACCCCCCGCAGCCGGGCCAGCCGTACCCCGGCCAGCCCTACCCCCAGGCGCAGCCCCCGCAGCAGCCGTGACCCCGCGGCCGTAGCGGCATGACGAAAGGGCGGCCGGTGCTCCACGCACCGGCCGCCCTTTCGTCGTCGTGGACGAGTCCGCGGCGGTCAGCCCTCCGCCGCCACGATCTCCCGGCACCGCTTCACATCGGCCGCCATCTGTTCGAGCAGCGCCTCCAGCGAGTCGAACTTCGCCTGGCCGCGGACGTAGGCGAGGAAGTCGACGGCGACGTGCAGGCCGTACAGGTCGAGGCCGACGCGGTCGATGGCGTACGCCTCCACCGTGCGCTCGGTGCCGTCGAACTGCGGGTTCGTGCCCACCGAGATGGCGGCCGGCATGATCTCGCCCTGTGCGTGCAGATAACCGGCGTACACGCCGTCGGCGGGGATCGCCGTGTGCGGCAGGGTCTCGACGTTGGCCGTGGGGAAGCCCAGCTCACGGCCGCGCTGGGCGCCGCACACCACGACGCCCTCCACCCGGTGCGGGCGGCCCAGGATCTCGCGGGCGCCCTCGACATCGCCCTCGGCGACCAGCCGCCGGGTCAGGGTCGAGGAGAACGGCTGCCCGCCGCCCGCCGCGCCGGACACGTACAGGTCGATGACCTCGACCTCGAAGTCGTAGACCTTGCCCTGTTCGGCGAGGAACTCGACGTTGCCGGCCGCCTTGTGGCCGAAGCGGAAGTTCGGGCCCTCCACGACCGCCTTGGCGTGCAGCTTGTCCACCAGGACCTTGACCACGAAGTCGGCGGGCGACAGCTTGGAGAACTCGCTGGTGAAGGGGAGGATCAGCACCGCGTCGACGCCCAGCCCGGCCATCAGCTCGCAGCGGCGGTGGTGCGGGGCGAGCAGCGGCGGGTGGCTGCCGGGGCGCACGACCTCGCTGGGGTGCGGGTCGAAGGTGACGACGACGGCCGGGACGCCCAGCTCGCGGGCGCGGTCGACGGCGTGCTTGATGATCAGCTGGTGGCCGCGGTGGACACCGTCGTAGGAACCGATGGTGACGACGCTGCGCCCCCAGTCCTCGGGGATGTCCTCCAAGCCACGCCAGCGCTGCACTGTGACCGCTCCTCGAACCCGTGTCCGTGTCTACCTTGACGATTGTGCAGGTCTAAGGGTGCCATGCCGGGTGGCCGGGGCCCGCATCGGCGGGGGTGCTGTGACCGGGCGCACGTCGCCGGGGCGGCTCGGGGGGCGGTGTCAGGCCGGTACCCGCGCGCCCCCGAGGATTTCCAGGGTGCGGCGGGTGCTGGGACCCACCACGGCGGCCCACTCGTCCGGGGCGTCGGCGAGCCAGCGGGTCATCCGGGCGGCGAAGCCGGGGACGTGCCGACCGAGGTCGGCCAGGGCGCGGTCGAAGCGGGTGGCGCCCTCGGGGGTGCGGCCCAGCAGCAGCCCGGTGCGGTGGACGAGGGCGCGGACCTCGTCCGCGCGGCGCGGTGCCCAGGCCCCCTGGCCGGCGTCCAGGACCTCCCCACCGGCGTCCAGGATCTCCTGACCGGCGTCCGAGGCCGCCGGGCCGGATTCCGGGACGGCCGACCCGGAATCCGGGAACGCCGACCCTGTTTCCGAGACCGCCGACCCTGTCTCCGAGACTGCCGGGCCGGATTCCGAGACCGCCGCGTGCACCACGGCGACCAGCACCGACGGCTCCTGTTCGCGGGCGAGCAGGAAGTCCAGGAGTTCGGCGCGCGGCGAGCCGGCGGCGCGGGTGCCGGGGGCGGCGAGGACGGTGGCGAGGGCGGCCCGCAGTGGCTCGGGGCCGTCCCTGAGCAGGCCGGTGACCAGCGGGAACAGTACGGGGCGGGCGGCGGGGCCGGGTTCCAGCCGGTGCTCGACGGCGGTGGCGATCCGGCCGGCGGTCTCCGGGTGCGGGCGCGCCGCCTCCCGCAGCAGGTTCGCGGCCGCGCGGGCGAGGGCCGGGGTGGTGACATCGGCGAGCAGACGGCGCAGGCAGTCGGCCGCCACCCGGTGCGGGCCGCGCAGCCGAGTACGGAAGGCGTCCAGGACGGGTTCCGGGTGGGTGGGCAGCGCGGGCAGCAGGGCGGTCGCGGGGACGAGCGGGTCACCGTCGGCGAAGTGGCGCAGCGCGTCGGCCAGATGGCGGTCGCGGAACCGCGGGTCGCCGGCCAGGAGGGCGTGGGCGCCGCCGTGCAGGGCGTGGTCGGCGGGGCGGCCGAGCACGGCGCGCGCGGCACGGCACAGCAGCTCGCGGTCCCCGGCCCCGCGCACATGCGGGGCGGCGCGCAGCGCGAGCGCCACGGCGGCCGGGTGCCGGGCGGACCGCCCGTCCCGCGCCCAGCGGTGCACGGCCCGGCACAGCGCCGACGGCTCCTCCTCGGCGAGCACGGTGAGCAGCTCCTCCGCGTACCGGTGGCCGCTCTCGGCCAGCGCCTGCGTGAGCGTGTCGAGCGCGCCGTGCCGATGGGTGTGCAGCAGGGCCTGCGCGGCGGTCGCCACGGTGGCGTGCGGGGCGGCGGGCAGCGGCCGCTCGTCCTCGAACCACCGCGTCAGACACGGCTGTACGGCGTCGGGTGCGGACGCCAGCAACCGGGCGACGGCGTCGAGGTACCGCTCCCCCGGCGCAGCCGCGACCGCCCCACCGCCCACCGGCGACGCACCCGAGGCCGGCACACCCGCACGCGCCGCACCCGCGGTCGACGCACCCGCACCCGGCGCACCCGCATCCGACGCCGGCGCACCCCCACCGGACGGCCGCACCCGCGCCCTCGACGCGCCCGCCGCCGGGTCGGCGAGGACGAGCCGGCGCAGCAGGTCCAGGCGCCCCGCCATCGGCAGAGGCAGTCCGGTCCAGAAGGCGGGCCCGAACTCCTCCGGCACCGGACGCAGTTCGCGCCGCCAGGCCACCACGCGCTCGGCGAGCAGCCGCAGCACCTCGGTGTACGGCGTCGCGTCCGGCACCTGTCCCAGGGCCCCGGCGAGCAGCCGGGCGGCCCACCAGGACTCGGTGTCCAGATCCAATGCGTCCACCAACTCACGCAACTGAAAGGCGAGTTGACGGGAGCCCTGGCGGCGGCCGAGGTGCAGCAGGGCCTGGACGACGGGCCCGGCGCGATGGCGGGGCACCGGCGCCGCGTCCGTATCCGCGTCCGCATCCACCGGCTCCGCTCCGGAGTCACGGGCGCGGTGCACCAGGGTGTGCACGGCCTCGTCCAGGTCGAGGTGCAGGCCCTGGAGCCAGTCGGCCAGTTCCTCGTGGGCGAAGCGGTAGCCCCGCCCGGCCGGCACGAGCAGGCCCTCGGCGAGCACGGCCGGTGCCCAGCCGGTGCCACCGCCGAGCCGCTCGGGGGCCTGCCCCCACGGGAACACCGCCTCGAAGGACGCGCGGTCCAGTTCCCCGTGCCCCGCCCCGAGGCTGAGCCGGGCGGCCTCGTGCACCTGCCCGGCGACCCGCGCGGCGAGCCGTCGTACGGCCGTGCCGCGCAGCCCGCGCTCGGCGGCGAGCCGCACCGCGATGCGCAGGCACACCAGGTCCAGGTGGGCCGCGAGCACCTCGTGCCGGTCGACGGGACCGGCGAACGGCGCCGTCCGCAGTACGGCCCACACCTCCGACAGCAGCCGCAGGGTGAGCGGATGCCGGGCGTCCCGCGCGGCGAGCAGGCCCTCGGGAAGCCCGTACCGCACCCGCGCCTGCTCGGCCTCCCGTGCGTCCAGGTCGCCAAGTGCCACGGCCCGTGCGGGAATCGAGGCGAAGCCGACCTCTTCCCAGTATTCCGGCCGGCAGGCCACCACCAGACGGGTGCCGGTCTGCCGGAGCCAGGCGAGGGTGCCCTCGGTCCATGCGGAAAGGCGCCGGGCCAGGGCGGGGGGCATCTCCTCGGGGCCGTCGAGGAGGAGCAGGAGGGGGCGGCCGGCGCGGGCGGCGAGGCGTTCGGGGGTGAGGTCGCCGAGGTCGGGGTCGAGACGGCGGGCGGCGGCGATGATGCGGGCGGCCCGGCACAGGGCGCGGTGGGCGGCGTCGGCCAGCGAGCCGTCACGCTCCTCCAGATCGGCGCCGCGCAGCCACAGCGTCGGCGCGGCGGCGCGGGCACGGCGGGCGGCGAGCGCCGCGAGTTCCGTCGTACGGCCGCTGCCCGGTGCGCCGACCAGGCCGAGCACGCACCGGTCGCCCTCGTCCGCGAAGGAGGCCAACTCCGCTGCCACCGCGGGGCGTTCGACCGGCTGCACCAGGGCCCTGGGCGGGCCGTCCTGGCCCACCGAGGTGGCGGTCAGCTCCAGGACGCCGGCGAGGTTGAGGTCGGCGCCGTACGCGGGCACGGTGGCCGCGTTGCGGGCGAGCAGCTCGGCGAGGGGGCCGTCGGCGGTGTGCGGCGGCACGGCGAAGCCGGCGTCGCGGTGGGGGGCGTGCAGGACGGTGCCGAGGACGCCGAGGACCGCGCCGGTACGCGCGTCCACCACAGGGCCGCCGGCCGCCCCGCCGCCGGGGCGCAGCGCGTCCCGGCCCGCCGTCCCGATGGCCAGCTCCAGCGCGTCGCCGATCAGGTGACGGCCGTACGACACCTCGGCGGCGGCCAGCACCCGCGCCTCGCGCCAGACCCCGGCGGCGAGCCGCACGTAGGTGCCGGCCGCGACGCTCTCCCGGCCGCTCAGCGGCAGCGGCGGCACGTCCAGGCCCTCGGTACGCACCAGGGCAAGGTTCCGGGCGGGCAGCCCGGTCACGTCCTCGGCGCCGACCACGCGGGTGCGGTCCCCGGCGCGCAGCACCAGCCGGTCGAGGCCGTCGACGGCTTCGTGGCTGGTCAGGAGGGTGCCGTGGTGGTCGGCGAGGAAGCCGGTGCCGCGGGGGCGGCCGGCGGGGTCCTGGATGTGGACCAGCGGGTCGGTGGTGCGGGCGTCCGCGAAGGGGGCGGGGTCCGTACGGCGGATGCCGAGGGCGCCCGCCGGGTGGGGGTGGGGAAGGGTGGCGCCTGCCGGGTGCGGGCGGGGGCTGGTGATCACCCGCGCGCCGCGCGCCCCGCCCGAGCGTGCACCGTCCGTGCGGGCGGCCTCCCCGTGAGCGGCCTCCGCGTCGGCGGCCTCCGTGTGGGCGGCGGCCGGTCCCGTCGCGTCCGTCATGTCACCCGTGCCGTGCGCCGTGGCCCCGCGGGCGCTGCCGGTTCGCGGGTCTCCTGCCGTCATCGTCCTGCCTTCCCGCCTTGCCCGTGCCTGTGGCGACGGTAGGCGGGTGAAGATCGGCGAGGCGGCCCGCTCGGGGAACGCGCCCCCTTCCGCTCCCCCGGTTCACTCCGAGCGCCTGCCCGGACGGGTGAATTGGCGGGGGCGGCTGGATAACCCTAGAGGTGGGGGAAGTGGGGGGACCGTGGAGCGGCGGCAGGGGCGTACCCCCGTGCCGGCCGCCGCTCCACGGCAAAGGCCCTCATCCGGCGAAGGCCACCGCCCGGACGAGGGCCACCGCCCGACGAGGACCACCGCCCGGACGAAGGCTTGCGCTCAGGCGAAGACGGCCAGGCTCTTGGCCTTGCCCTTGTGCAGTTCGACGAGCGCCAGGAAGCGGCCCTCGGGACCGAACACGGCGACGGGACCGGCGTCCGCGTACTCGTCGGGCATCTCCAGGCGGACCCCGTTCAGCAGCAGCTTGGCGCGCCTGGCGTCCACCTCCCAGCGCGGGAAGGCGGCCCCGGCGGCCTCGGCGATCGGCATCACGGTCAGCTCCTGCTGGAGCTGGTCCAGGGTCCTCGCCGAGTCGAGCTTGTACGGCCCGACGCGCGTGCGGCGCAGCGCGGTGAGGTGTCCGCCGACGCCCAGGTCGGCGCCCAGGTCGCGGGCGAGCGCGCGGATGTAGGTGCCGGAGGAGCAGACGACGGAGACGACCAGGTCGAGGACGGGGGTGCCGTCCTCGGCGACGGCGTCCCGGACGTCGTAGACCGTGAAGGAGGAGACGGTCACCGGGCGGGCCGGGATCTCGAAGTCCTCGCCCTCGCGGGCCCGCTTGTACGACCGCACGCCGTCGATCTTGATGGCGCTGACCTTGGACGGCACCTGCATGATGTCGCCGGAGAGCTTGGCGATGCCGGCGTCGATGGCCTCGCGGGTCACCTTGGAGGCGTCGGTGGACGAGATGATCTCGCCCTCCGCGTCGTCGGTGAGGGTGTCCTGGCCGAGCCGTACGGTGCCCAGGTACTCCTTCTCGGTCAGTGCGAGGTGGCCGAGGAGCTTGGTGGCGCGCTCGACGCCGAGGACCAGCACGCCGGTGGCCATCGGGTCGAGGGTGCCGGCGTGGCCGACGCGGCGGGTCCGGGCGATCCCGCGCATCTTGGCGACCACGTCGTGCGAAGTGAAGCCCGACGGCTTGTCGACGATGACAAGGCCGTCGGGCGTGGTGTGCTTCTGCGTCATTCCGCGGCGTCGCCGTCCGTCTCGTCGTCGGCGGGCTTGCGGTAGGGGTCCGCGCCGCCGGCGTAGGTGGCGCCCGCGGAGGTCTCCCGCACCTTGGCGTCGGACTGCCGGGCCTTGTCGAGGAGGTCCTCGATGGTCCGTGCGGTGTCCGGCAGGGCGTCCGCGACGAAGGTGAGGGTCGGGGTGAACTTGACCCCGGCCGCGCGGCCGACCTCGGAGCGCAGGATGCCCTTGGCGCTCTCCAGGCCCGCCGCTGCGGCCGCCCGCTCCTCGTCGTCCCCGTACACCGTGTAGAAGACGGTCGCCTCCCGCAGGTCACCCGTCACGCGGGTGTCCGTGATGGTGACGTGCGAGCCGAGCCGCGGGTCCTTGATCCCGCGCTGCAGCTTCTGGGCAACCACCTCTCGGATGAGGTCCGCCAGCCTTTTCGCCCGCGCGTTGTCGGCCACTGGTCCAGCTCCCGTTCTTTCCTGATTCCTTGGTCTTTGATCCGTGGTCTTCGTTCCGCGGTCCGGGTCAGTCGTCGTCGCCGTGGAAGCGGCGGCGTACGGACAGCAGCTCCACCTCGGGGCGGGCGGCGACCAGCCGTTCGCACCGGTCCAGTACGTCCGTGAGGTGCGCCGCGTCTCCGGAGACCACGGCGAGGCCGATGATGGCCCGTCGGTGGAGGTCCATGTGGTCCACCTCGGCCGCGCTCACGGCGTACTTCCGCTGGAGTTCGGCGACGATCGGGCGGACGACGGAACGCTTCTCCTTCAGCGAGTGGACGTCGCCGAGGAGGAGGTCGAAGGACAGGGTCCCCACGTACATGTATGTTGCCGGTTCACCCGCCGGTACGGGATCGATGGCCCCTGCCGGGTGGCTGGGGGACATCAAGAAACGGTACCGCGTGCGGGGCGGTGCCTCGACAGGGTTTCGGCCGGCCGCCCGGCCCGGCCGGCCCCGAGGCCGGCCGGAGAGCTCCGTACCGCCTCGCTCCGCCGACAGACCACGAGCCGGACGGCTCGGAGCGGTGCTCCGAGCCGTCCGGCCCCTGTCCAGCCGACCGAGTCGGGTGGGTGGGCGACGGGAAGCGGCACCGCCGGCCGACGGGATCCCCCGTCGGCCGGCGCGCACCGTCACCCCGTTACGCCCGCGGCTTCTCCCGCATCTCGTACGTCGCGATGACGTCGTCGACCTTGATGTCGTTGAAGTTCCCGAGGTTGATACCACCCTCGAAGCCTTCGCGGATCTCGGTGACGTCGTCCTTGAAGCGACGCAGGCCCTCGATGGTGAGGTTCTCCGCGACCACCTTGCCGTCGCGCAGCAGGCGCGCCTTGGTGTTGCGGCGGACCTCGCCGGACCTGACGAGCACACCGGCGAGGTTGCCCAGCTTGGACGAGCGGAAGACCTCGCGGATCTCCGCCGTACCCAGCTCGACCTCTTCGTACTCCGGCTTGAGCATGCCCTTGAGGGCCGCCTCGATCTCCTCGATCGCCTGGTAGATGACCGAGTAGTACCGGACGTCGACACCCTCGCGCTCCGCCATCTGCGCGGCACGGCCGGCCGCACGGACGTTGAAGCCGATGACGATGGCGTCGGAGCCCATCGCCAGGTCGATGTCGGACTCCGTGACCGCACCGACACCGCGGTGCAGGACGCGGATGTCGACCTCTTCGCCGACGTCCAGCTGGAGCAGCGAGGACTCGAGGGCCTCGACCGAACCGGAAGCGTCACCCTTGATGATCAGGTTCAGCTGCTGGACCTCGCCGGCCTTGAGCACCTTGTCCAGGTCCTCCAGGGAGACACGGCGCGTGCGCTTCGCGAAGGCCGCGTTGCGCTCGCGGGCGGCGCGCTTCTCCGCGATCTGACGGGCCGTACGGTCCTCGTCCACCACGATGAAGTTGTCGCCGGCACCCGGAACGTTGGTCAGGCCCAGGACCTGGACCGGCGTCGACGGGCCCGCCTCGGCCACGTTGTTGCCGCTGTCGTCCAGCATCGCGCGGACACGGCCGTACGCGTCGCCGACCACCATGGTGTCGCCGACCCGCAGCGTGCCTCGCTGCACCAGGACCGTGGCGACCGCACCGCGGCCGCGGTCCAGGCGGGACTCGATCGAGATGCCCTGCGCGTCCTGGTGCGGGTTGGCCCGCAGGTCGAGCGAGGCGTCGGCCGTGAGGATCACGGCCTCCAGCAGCGAGTCGATGTGCAGACCCTGCTTGGCGGAGATGTCGACGAACATGGTGTCGCCGCCGTACTCCTCGGCCACCAGGCCGTACTCGGTCAGCTGACCGCGCACCTTGGTCGGGTCCGCGCCCTCGACGTCGATCTTGTTGACCGCGACCACGATCGGCACGTCGGCCGCCTTGGCGTGGTTGAGCGCCTCGACCGTCTGCGGCATGACGCCGTCGTTGGCCGCGACGACCAGGATCGCGATGTCCGTCGACTTCGCACCGCGGGCACGCATGGCGGTGAACGCCTCGTGACCCGGAGTGTCGATGAAGGTGATCGCGCGGTCCTCGCCGTTGACCTGGGTCGCGACCTGGTAGGCACCGATGTGCTGGGTGATGCCGCCGGCCTCGCCCGCGATGACGTTCGTCTTGCGGATGGCGTCGAGCAGCCGGGTCTTACCGTGGTCGACGTGACCCATGACGGTCACGACCGGCGGACGGACGACCAGGTCCTCCTCGGTGCCCTCGTCCTCGCCGAACTCCAGGTCGAAGGACTCGAGCAGCTCGCGGTCCTCCTCCTCGGGGCTGACGATCTGGACGTTGTAGTTCATCTCGTCGGCCAGGAGCTGCAGCGTCTCGTCGGAGACGGACTGCGTGGCCGTGACCATCTCGCCGAGGTTCATCATGACCGCGACGAGGGACGCCGGGTTGGCGTTGATCTTCTCCGCGAAGTCGGTGAGCGACGCGCCGCGGGAGAGTCGGATGGACTCGCCGTTGCCGCGCGGCAGCATCACGCCGCCGACGCTCGGGGCCTGCATGGCCTCGTACTCCTGGCGACGCTGCCGCTTCGACTTGCGGCCACGACGCGCGGGACCACCGGGACGGCCGAAGGCGCCCTGCGTGCCACCACGGCCACCGGGACCGCCGGGACGGCCACCGAAGCCGGGACGACCGCCGCCACCGGGGCCGCCGCCGAAGCCGCCGCCACCGCCACCGGGACGACCGGCGAAACCGCCGCCGCCACCCGGACGGGCACCGCCGCCACCGCCGCCGGGACGACCGGCGAAGCCGGGACGACCGCCGCCGCCGCCACCGCCGGGCCGGCCGGCACCGGCCGGACCACGGCCGCCGGGGCCGGGACGCGGGCCGGCAGCGGGACGCTGCGGCATCATGCCGGGGTTCGGACGCGGGCCGCCCGGACGCGGGGCGCCGCCCTGCGGACGGGGCATCGAGCCCGGAGTCGGACGGGGACCGCCGGGAGCCTGCGGACGCGGACCGCCGCCCTGGGCGCCGGGCGCCTGCGGACGGGGACCGGCGCCGGGGGCGCCGCCGGGACGCGGACCACCCTGCGGACGGGGCGCCTGCGGGCGCGCCATGCCGGTGGAGCCGCCGGAGGTGAAGGGGTTGTTGCCCGGACGCGGGCCGGAGGGACGGGCACCCGGACGCGGGGCCTGGCCACCGGGACGCGGCGCACCCTGACCCGGACGGGCCTGACCCTGACCGGGGGCCGGACGGCCACCGGGCTTGGGGGCACCGGGACGGGCGCCGCCGGGACGCGGACCCTGCGCGGCCGGAGCCTGCGGGGTCTGAGCGGCGGGGGCGGCCGGCGGAGCGGTGAACTCCGGGGCGGCCGGAGCCGGACGCGGCGCGGGCTTGGGGCCCGGAACCGGACGCGGACCCGGAGCCGGCGCGGAGGCCGCGGGAGCCGCCGGGGCCGCCGGCTGCTGCGCGGCGGGCGTCGGGGGCTTGGGCGCCGGCGGCCGCGGGGCAGCCGGACGAGCCGCCTGCGCCGGAGAGGGCGCGGCGGGCTTGGGGGAAGCCTTGCGCGGGGCGGGCTTGGCGGACTTGCCGCTGCCACCACCCTGGAAGGCGTCGGTCAGCTTGCGTACAACCGGCGCTTCGATGGTCGAAGACGCCGAACGGACGAATTCACCGAGTTCCTGGAGCTTGGCCATGACGACCTTGCTCTCGACACCGAACTCCTTGGCGAGTTCGTAGACCCGGACCTTAGCCACTTCGCTCCTTTGAGGTCCGGGTGAAGCCGGACCGTCGCTAGTTCATGGGCGTACTCATCGCGTACTCATCGAGTGCTCATCGCAATCTCGACCTGCTTTCGACTCGCGAGGTACCAAGCCGCACGGGGTTCCGTACGGCATGTCTTACGGCGTTGCCTGCTCGGCAACTGTCGCCTGCTCGACGTATCGGCGCAACGCCTTTGTGTCGAGCGCGGCCGGGGCGCGCAGTGCCCTCGGCAACGCTCGGCGGCGTACCGCCTGGTCGACACAGACCAGGGCGGGGTGCACATAAGCACCCCGGCCGGGCAGCGTACCGCGCGGATCGGGGACGCATTCGCCCTCTCTCCGCACGATCCGCAGAAGATCGTCCTTGGCCGCCCGCTCCCGGCACCCCACACAGGTGCGTTCAGGGCATGCTCCGGCATGCGTCCGGCCAGACACGGCTAAGTCTACCTCCCCGCACCGACCTCACCCCCGTGGGGGAAAGATCGAACGGTTGTTGTCCCATTCCAAGCCACTCTCGGCCTGGATCATTCCCTGGTGGCGAAGCGCCTACTCCGCGGGCTGCTCGGTGTCGGGCCGGATGTCGATGCGCCAGCCGGTGAGCCGGGCGGCCAGGCGGGCGTTCTGCCCCTCCTTGCCGATGGCCAGCGAGAGCTGGTAGTCCGGCACGGTCACCCGCGCGGAGCGGGAGGCGAGGTCCACGACCTCCACCTTGCTCACCCGAGCGGGTGACAGGGCGTTCGCCACCATCTCCGCCGGGTCGTCCGACCAGTCGACGATGTCGATCTTCTCACCGTTCAGCTCGCCCATCACATTGCGGACCCGGCCGCCCATGGGGCCGATGCAGGCGCCCTTGGCGTTCAGACCCGAGCGGGTGGAGCGGACGGCGATCTTGGTGCGGTGGCCGGCCTCGCGGGCGATGGCGGCGATCTCCACCGAGCCGTCGGCGATCTCCGGCACCTCCAGGGCGAACAGCTTCTTCACCAGGTTCGGGTGGGTGCGCGAGAGCGTCACGGAGGGTCCGCGCACGCCCTTGGCGACCCGGACCACGTACGACCGCAGGCGCTGGCCGTGCGGGTAGGTCTCGCCGGGGACCTGCTCCTGCACCGGCAGGATGGCCTCCAGCTTGCCGATGTCCACCAGCACGTTCTTCGGGTCCCGGCCCTGCTGGACCACGCCGGTGACGATGTCGCCCTCACGCCCCGCGTACTCGCCGAGCGTCGCGTCGTCCTCGGCGTCGCGCAGGCGCTGCAGGATCACCTGCTTGGCGGTGGTGGCGGCGATGCGGCCGAAGCCCGAGGGGGTGTCGTCGAACTCCCGCGGCTCCTGCCCCTCCTCCAGGTCCTCGGGGTCCTCCTTCGCCCACACGGTCACATGACCGGTCCCCCGGTCGAGCTCCACGCGCGCATGCCGGCGGCTTCCCTCGGTGCGGTGGTAGGCGATGAGGAGGGCCGACTCGATCGCTTCGACCAGCAGGTCGAAGGAGATCTCCTTCTCCCTGACCAAGCCCCGCAGGGCGCTCATGTCGATGTCCACGGCTACGCCTCCTCCTCTTCCTTGTCCTTCTTGTCCTTGCGGTTGAACTCGACCTGCACGCGCGCCTTGGCGATCTCCGGGAAGGCGATCCGGCGGGTGGTGGCCTTGCGGCCCTTGACGCCGGGGACCTCGGTGTCGAGGCCCTCCTCGTCCACGGCCAGGATCCGCGCGACCAGTTCGCCGCCCTCGGTCAGCTGGAACTTCACGAGCCGGTCCACGGCGCGCACGAAGTGCCGGTGTTCGGTGAGGGAGCGCTCCGCGCCGGGGGTGCCGACCTCCAGGTCGTACGCGGTGTCACCCATCGCGTCGGTCTCGTCCAGCTTCGCCGAGAGCGCACGGCTCACATCGGCGATCGCGTCCAGGTCCGCCCCGGAGTCCGAGTCGACGACCACGCGCAGCACCCGCTTGCGTCCGACGGAGTCGATCGCGATCTCTTCGAGATCCAGCCCCTGGGAGGTGACGAGCGGTTCCAGCAGCTCTCGCAGCCTCTCGCTCTGGGTGGTGCTCATCCGGGTGACTCCTCGGCCGCGTGTGCTGTTGTGGGATGGGTCGCGTGTCTGATCAAAGGGTATCCGGTCGCGGGGAGTGTTGCCGTCCACCTGTGGACAACCCGGCGCGGGACGGGTGAGGCCGGGCGGTGCCGGTGACTGGTATCGGACAGATGCGCGGGTACGGTGATCACGCGCGCTCGCTCGCCGCACTTCTTGTCGTACGAGTTCCCCGAGGACGTCTGCCGTGCCGTACCCCTCGCCACCGCGTTCCCCCTCGGGGCCGCGTGTCCGCAGAAGAACCCTGCTGGCCTCGGCCGCCGGTACCGCCCTGCTGGCGGGCTGCACCTCGGGCGCGGATTCCGGCGACGACCCCTCGGCCGCCGCGCGGGCCCGTGCGGCGGCCGCCGCGGACAGCACCGCGCTGCTGGCCCGCTACGACGCCGTGCTCACGGCGTTCCCGGACCTCGCGGAGCGGTTGCGCCCGCTGCGCGCGGAGGTCGCGGCCCACGTCGCCGCGTTCACGGAGGGGACGACCCCCACCCCGACCCCCTCGGGCTCCGCCTCCCCCGGCCCCTCGCCCGCCCCCGTGCCGGCGAGGGGGAAGGACGCCCTCGCCGCGCTGGCCGCCGCCGAGCGGGCGCTCGCCGACCGGCGGGCCAAGGCGCTGCTGGACGTGCCGGGCGAGTCGGCCCGGCTGCTGGCCTCGACCGCGGCGGCCGGTGCCGCGCACGCGTACCTGCTGACCACGGGGGCGGCGAAGTGAGCGACGACCGCGAGAAGGCCGAACTGGCCGCCCTCCAGGCCGCGTTGGCGGCCGAGCACGCGGCGGTGTACGGGTACGGCGTCGTCGGCGGCCGGGTGGCCGACGGGCGCCGGGGCGAGGCGAAGGCGGCGTACGACGCCCACCGGGCCCGGCGGGACGCGCTGACCCGCGAGGTGCGGGACCTGGGCGGCCGGCCGGTGGCGGCGAGCGCGGCCTACGCCCTGCCGTTCGCGGTGCGCGACGCGGCCGACGCGGTACGGCTCGCCGCTCGGCTCGAGGAGCGGGTGGCCGGGGTCTACGCCGACCTGGTGCGCTCGGCCTCCGGTGCGCGGCGCGCCTCGGCGGCGGCGGCGCTGCGGGAGGCCGCGGTGCGGGCGGTGGCCTGGAGCGGACGGAGCGTAGCCTTCCCTGGGCTCGCCGAGCGGGCGGGCGAGGGGACGGGGACCGGTACGGACACGGGGACCGTGGGCGCGGGGCCGTCGGGGGCCGTGGCGCCGGCCCGCTGAGGCTTGCAGGGCCGAGGCTTACAGGACTGAGGAAGGGAACGGCTCGCGCATGGCTTTCGAACCGCCGCGGCGCCTGGTGCGGGCGCTCGGGGAGAGCGCCCCGGCCGGGGACGACTGGCTGGCCGGGCTGCCGGAGCTGGCCGAACGAGCCGTGGCGCGGCGGGAGTTGACCGTCGAGCGGGTGCAGGTGCCGGGCGGCCGCAGCAGCCTGGTGGTGCTGGTGCGGCGGGCGGACGGCGGCCCGGCGGTGCTGAAGCTGGCCCCGCCCAGGGCCCGGCCGGAGAGCGAGCGGGTGGCGCTGGCGCACTGGGGCGGCCGGGGTGCCGTACAGCTGCTGGAGTCGGACGCGGAGGACAGCGCGGAGGGGGCGCTGCTGCTGGAACGGCTGCACCCCGATGTCTCGGTGCGGTCGCTGCCGGAGGCGAAGGCCCTGCTGGAGGCGGCGGGCACGCTGCGGCGGCTGTGGGTGGAGCCACCCGCCGACCATGCGTTCGAGACCGTCGCCGAGCGCACCGGGCGGCAGGCGGTGGCGATGCGGGCGGGCGCGGAGCGGGAGCCGGAGGCGGCGCCACTGGTGGACGCGGCGCTGGCGGCACGGGAGGAGCTGCTCGCGGCGCCGCCGGAGGAGCGGCTGCTGCACGGGACGTTCCGGCAGAGCAAGGTGCTGGCCGGGGAGCGGCTGCCCTGGCTGGCGGTGGGTCCGGATCCGGTGGTCGGCGAGCACGCGTTCGACTTGGCGCGGCTGGTGCGGGACCGGGTGGAGGACCTGATCGCCTCACCGGCAGGCGCGTCCATCACCCGGCGCCGGATCAAGCGCCTCGCGGAGTCCCTGGAGGTGGACCAGGAACGGCTGCGGGGGTGGACGCTGTTCCGGGCGGTGGAGTCGGGGGTGCGTGCGGTGCGGGTCGGCAGGCCCAGGGACGGGGAGTTGCTGCTGGAGTTCGCCGGGTGGCTTTAGGCGGCGGTGGCGGTGGCGGTGTTCACGGTTTGCGGGTCACCCAGATCATTTCCGCCGGCCAGCGGTGTGCCCAGTCGGGCGGGTCGGTCTCGTTGTAGCCGTTGGCCGCCGCGGGTTCGGGCCGCGGTTCGATGAGGTCGTCGATGACGAGGCCGGCACCGCGCAGGACCCTGATCCAGTCGCCGTAGGTGAGCTGGTAGCTGGTCGCGCCGTCGTCCTCGGCGATGGTGTTCAGCCCGAAGTAGTCCTGCTGCAGCGTCGTGGTCACGCGGCCGGCGGCTTCGTCGTAGCAGGCTTCGAACCAGGGGCTGGCGACGTTGAACACCAGCCGGCCGCCGCGGCGCAGGACACGCGCGGCCTGCGGGACGGCCAGGTGCGGAGGTGCCCAGCTGAGCCCGCCGTAGTCGCAGAAGACCAGGTCGAAGCTGTCGGCGGCGAACGGGAGGTGTTCGGCGGCGCCCTGCACCAGCGGGTAGCGGGCCGCTCCCCTCGCGCGGGCCGCCGCGGCGAGCTGGGCCTCGGACAGGTCGAGCCCGACCACGTGGGCGCCCTCGGCGGCGAGCGCCCTGGACCACTGGCCGGCGCCGCAGCCGAGTTCGAGGACGCGCTTGCCGGTGACGTCGCCCAGGGCGCCCAGGTGCGCGTCGGGGATGGCGTACGTGCCCCACAGCCGGGGGGCGGCGCCGATCTGCGGGTCGTGTGCGCGCTGGTAGGTGCTGCTGAAGCGGTTCCAGAAGCGCCGGTTGGCGGGGATGCTGTCCACGCGCCGACTTCAGCACCACCTGCCGGGTACGGTCAACAGGATGGGCGGAGCCCCGCACCCTTGCGGGCGCGGGGCTCCCGAGCGGGGATTACGCCGTCAGACGCGCGATCGCGTCCTCCACCGTGACTTCCTCGCGCTCGCCCGTCTTGCGGTCCTTCAGCTCCAGGACGCCCTCGGCCGCGCGGCGGCCGGCGACGAGGATCCGGGGGACGCCGATCAGTTCGGCGTCGGTGAACTTGACGCCCGGCGAGACACCGGCGCGGTCGTCGACCAGGACGCGGACGCCCGCGGCGGCCAGCTTGCCGGCGACGTCGAGGGCCAGCTCGGTCTGGAGGGCCTTGCCGGCGGCGACCACGTGCACGTCGGCCGGGGCGATCTCCTTGGGCCAGCACAGGCCCTGCTCGTCCGCGGTCTGCTCGGCGAGCGCGGCGACGGCGCGGGAGACGCCGATGCCGTAGGAGCCCATGGTGACCCGGACGGGCTTGCCGTTCTGGCCGAGGACGTCGAGCTTGAGGGCGTCGGCGTACTTGCGGCCCAGCTGGAAGATGTGGCCGATCTCGATCGCGCGGTCCAGCTTCAGGCCGGTGCCGCAGGCGGGGCAGGGGTCGCCCTCCTGGATCACCACGACGTCCACGTACTCGTCGACCTCGAAGTCCCGCCCGGCGACGACGTTCTTCGCGTGGGTGTCCGCCTTGTTCGCGCCGGTGATCCAGGCGGTGCCGGGGGCCACGCGCGGGTCGGCGATGTACTTCACCTTCTCGCCGAGGCCCTGCGGTCCGACGTAGCCGCGCACCAGGTCGGGGCGGTCCGCGAAGTCCGCCTCGGTGACCATCTCGACGGCGGCGGGCGCGAAGTGCTCCTCCACCTTGCCCATGTCCACCTCGCGGTCGCCGGGCACGCCCACCGCGACGATCTCGCCGTCCACCTTGACCAGCAGGTTCTTCAGCGTGTCGGACGCCTGCACGCCGAGCGAGGCGGCCAGCGTCTCGATGGTCGGGGTGCCGGGCGTGGGGATCTCCTCCAGCGCGGGCACGGCGGAGCCGTCGACGGGCTGGAGCGCGTAGTGGACCGCCTCGGTGTTCGCGGCGAAGTCGCAGTTCGGGCAGTCCGCGAAGGTGTCCTCGCCGGCCCCGGCGGGGGCCAGGAACTCCTCCGACTTGGAGCCGCCCATCGCACCGGCGGTGGCCGCGACGATGCGGTAGTCCAGGCCGAGGCGCGCGAAGATCCGCTGGTAGGCCTCGCGGTGCAGGGCGTACGCCTCGGCGAGGCCCTCGTCCGCGGTGTCGAAGGAGTACGAGTCCTTCATCAGGAACTCGCGGCCGCGCAGGATGCCGGCGCGGGGGCGGGCCTCGTCGCGGAACTTGGACTGGATCTGGTAGAGGATCACCGGCAGGTCCTTGTAGGACGTGCACTGGTCCTTGACCAGCAGGGTGAAGATCTCCTCGTGGGTGGGGCCGAGGAGGTAGTCGCCGCCCTTGCGGTCCTTGAGCCGGAACAGCTCCTGCCCGTACTCGTCCCAGCGGCCGGTGGCGTCGTAGGGCTCGCGGGGCAGCAGCGCGGGCAGCAGCACCTCCTGGGCGCCGATGGCGTCCATCTCCTCGCGTACGACGCGCTCCACGTTGGCGAGGACCTTCTTGCCCAGGGGCAGCCAGGACCAGATGCCGGCGGCGGTGCGGCGGACGTACCCGGCGCGGACGAGGAGCTTGTGGCTGAGGACCTCGGCGTCCGCCGGGTCGTCGCGCAGCGTCTTCGCCATCAACTGGGACATGCGCTGGACCTGTGCGTTGGCCATGGTTCTCGTACTCCTACAGATAACCGGTGATGGCATAGGAGGTTAGCCGGGCTTGCCGGGCGGGCGGAAATCGGTTATCGCCCTATCGCCTGCGCAGCGGCAGCGGGGCCCCCATGACGGCGTACGGGCGCGGCGCGCTCGGGAAGTGCACGCGGCGGGCGAGGTCGACGTAGCCCAGGGAGTGGTAGAGGCCGCGGGCGGGACTGTCGGTGTCGATCGCGGAGAGGATCGAGCGGGGTTCGGTGGCCGAGTCGGTGATCCGGGTGATCAGACGGCGGCCGATGCCCCGGTTCTGGTGGTCCGGGTGGACGTGCAGTTCGGTGATCACGAAGGAGTCGTCCAGCCAGGAGTCGTTGCCCGCCGCGCGCAGGTACGGCTCGACGACCGTGGACCACCAGTGGGTACGGGAGTTCGGCATGCCGTAGACGAAGCCGACGAGGAGCCCGCCGACGCTCGCGCCGAGGGCCCGCGCGCCCGGAAACCGCATGTGCCGCTGGACGATCTGGCGCCGTACGGCGACTTCGTCCGGGCCGAGGCCGAACGCCAGCGCTTGGACCGCCAGGGCCTCGTCCACGCGGGCCGCCAGGTCCAGGGGGCCGATCGCTAGATCCATGCCGGGAGCGTATCCGGGTTCAGAACAGCACACTCATGAAGGCGCCGATCTCCTGGAAGCCCACCCTGCGGTAGGTGCGGCGCGCGGCGGTGTTGAAGTCGTTGACGTACAGGCTGACCACGGGGGCGACGTCCGCGAGCGCGTAGCGCAGGACCGCCGCCATGGCCGGGGCGGCGACGCCCTTGCCCCGGTGCTCGGGGGCCACCCATACGCCCTGGATCTGGCATGCCTGGGAGGTGGCCGCGCCGATCTCGGCCTTGAAGACGACCTTGCCGTCCCGGTCGAGCCGGGCGAAGGCCCGCCCGGCGCCCACGAGTTCGGCGACCCGCGCCTGGTAGAGCAGCCCGCCGTCCCCCGCCAGCGGGGAGACGCCGACCTCCTCGGTGAACATGGCCACGCACGCCGGCATGATCGTCTCCATCTCGTCCTTGCGGACGCGGCGGACGTAGGGGTCCGGGGCGATGTCGTCGGGCATGCGGTCGGTGACCATCAGCGGCTGGTGGGGCCTGACGTCGCGGGCCGGGCCCCAGTGGGGTTCCAGCAGCCGCCACAGCGCGGAGGTGGCGTCGGCGGGGCCGACGATGGAGGAGCAGCGCCGCCCGGCCCGCCGGGCACGGTCGGCGAAGCCCCGCACGGCGCGGGGGGTGGCGCAGATCGGGACCAGGTTGGCGCCCGCATAGCACAGGGACGTGAGCATGCCGTCCTCGTACCAGCCCCACATCTCGCCGCCGAGCCGCCAGGGGTCGAGCCCGGCGATCCGGACGCGCGCGGTCACGAAGGCATTCGCGACCGGCTCGCGGTCCAGGACCGCGAGCGCGGCGTCGAGGTCGCTCGGTTCGAGCACCCGTGAGGTGGTCTGGGTCAACAAGTGCGGGGGCCTCACCCTGGGGTTTGCGCTGGTCTTGGCACTATAGCCGCGCGTTCCCACCGGCGCGTCGAACAGTCCGGGATCGCGGGGGGCACCGACTTTGGGCACCTGCACTCCCAGGCTCATCCTTCGAGCAAGTCGTTCACGTATTCACGCAGCTCCGACGGCAGCTGTTCAAGCTGGATCTCCCGTAGCTGTGCGACCTGCTCACGTTGTACATGGCCAGTCGACATCAACTCGAGGATGGCGTGCAGTTCGGCCTCCAGGGCCGAGTTCTCCGATTCGGCCACCGCGACCGCCGACAACAAAGTCGCCAGCGCCGAAGCCTGAGCCGGCGTGTAAGCGGTCAACCGGTCCGTGATTTCGTCCGCCGCACGCTCGCGTAGCCCCGGCTCGACATCCAGGGCCTTGCGTACCATTTCGACATATTCTCGGGATTCCATGTGTGCAACCTGGTTCATCAATATGGCAGCGGATATCGGGTCGGCCACGGTATGTGCGTGCCATTGGCCGCTGCAGAATTATAGTTTGGGCTGTTCGGGTTGTGAACTTGCCGATGGTACAAGTTCCCCGCATCGTCCTGGTACCTGCCGCCGATCGAGATGCGATAGACATCACCGTTCGCCGCATTCGAGCCTGCTGGGGCAGTACCGTCCCTGTCGTGCACTCGGAGTCGAACAGTGTTTCCCGTATCAGGGTCCTTCCATTTGTATTCGACTCCTTTTTGCGCACCTCCGTTGGGATCTGGCCTGAGAACACGCATCTCAGCGTCGTCGGGGACGATGTCGAGTGGATTGTGATTCCTCAGGTCCCAGCCACCGTCCTCTACACGGGGCGGATAGGGACTCAGCCCATGCGGATCCACCCACGTGTGCGGGTTGGACACATACGCAACAGGATTCGGGGCCGGGGCCAAGCCCATCGGGTCAGGAGTGCTGTAACAGCCGATTTCGGGATCGTAGTGGCGGAAGTAGTTGTAGTGGAGACCGGTTTCGGGGTCGTAGTACTGGCCTGGGAAACGCAGCGGTGTGTACCCCGTGGCGTCGGTGTTCCAGGCCGTTGTTCCCCACAGGGTGCTTCGGGTGCGCCACGCGATCTCACCTTGCTCATCGATCAGCTCACTGGGCGTGCCGACCAGGTCGGTGACGATCGTGAAGAAGCGGGAGTCGATCTCGTTCTGGGAGGCGTCGGCCGCTGTGATGCGTTCCGTCTGGGTCAGGGGGCGCAGGCCCTGGTGGTCCCAGGTGAGGGTGACCCGGTTCGGGAGGGCCGAAGAGGCTGTCGTCTGTTCGCAGAGAGTGGTGCCGTCCCAGGTGAAGGTCACCTTTTCCAAAACGGTCTCGCCGTCGTCGGCCAGGCGTTGTTTGGTGGTGCGGCGGCCCAGGGGGTCGTAGGTGTAGCGCCAGCGAGTGCCGTCCGGGGTGACCACTGAGGTGAGGCGGTCTTCGGCATCCCATTCGTAGCGCCAGGTGTCCGGCTTGCGGGACAGGCGGGTCTTCTGGCGGAGGGTGATGCGGCCCAGGGCGTCGTGTTCGTAGCGGACCTCGCCGGCGCGGAGGACGCGGGTGCCCGCGTACGTGCGGGTGCCTGTCGCCTCGGCGCCCGGATGGGTCGTCGGCCAGGCGGCTTCTGTTTGGTTGCCTGCCTCGTCGTAGGCGTAACGCTCCGTCCAGTTCGCCGCGTGGACCGCCGTCACCCGTCCCGTCGCGTCCAGGTCGAAGCGGCGGGTACCGGACAGGTGGTCCTCGATGCCGATGACATTGCCGTCGGCCCGATAGGTGTACGCCCTGCTCTGCACCAGCCTGCCTCCGGTGCCGGTCACCGACTGGGCGGCCAGGCGGCCCAGGGGGTCGAAGGTGTGGGACACGGTGACCGTTCCGGCTACGCGGCGGGTCAGTTCGCGGCCCGCCGCGTCGTGGGCGAAGTCGATCGTGCGGCCGTTGGTCGTCAGCCGGGCGCGGTTGCCCGCCGCGTCGTACGACCAGGTGGAGACCGCACCCGTCGGGGTCGTACGGCCCGTGCGGCGACCCGAGGAGTCGTAGGCGTGCTTCAGCGTGCGGCCGTCGACCGTCTCGGAGAGCAGGCGGCCGTAGCGGTCGCGCAGCAACATCACGGTCGTGCCGTCCGGACCCGTGGCCTGAGCCAACTGGTCGGTGAAGTCGTACGCGTAGGTGGTGACCTGGCCTGCCGCGTTCTTCGCGGTGATACGGCCCAGGGCGTCGCGTGCGAAGGACGTCACCTCGCCAAGGGCGTTCCGGCGCGAGATCAGGCGGCCGGCGGCGTCATGCTCGTACGTCAGCGTGCGGCCGTCGAAGTCTGTCTCCGTGAGCAGGCGGCCGGCCGGGTCGTATGTGTAGTCCCAGGTCAGGCCCTGGGGGTTGGTGACCTTGGTCGGGCGCAGTTCCGCGTCATGGGTGAACTCGTAGCGCACTCCGTCGGGGCCCGTGCGGGCCGACAGGAGGTCGAAGTGGGTGTACTCGAAGCGGGTGACGCCGCCCAGCGCGTCGGTGTAGGTCGTGCAGTTGCCCTCGCCGTCGTACGTCCACGTCTCCGTCGTGCCGTCGGGGGCCGTACGGCGCGCCAGCCGGCCTTCGACCGTCCACTCCAGGCGGGTCGTCGCACCGGTGGGGTCCGTGATGGCGGTCGGGCGGCCGAAGGCGTCGCGTGTGTAGCGGGTGACCGCGCCCAGCGGGTCGGTGATCTCGACGGGCAGGCCCGCGCGGTCGCAGACCACCCTGGTGGTGTCGCCCAGTGGGTCCGTCACCGACGTCAGGTGGCCTGCCTCGGTGTAGGTGAAGCGGGTCGTCCGGGTCGCCGGGTCCGTCACCGCTGTGCGGTTGCCCCGCTCGTCGTAGGTGAGGCGCTGGATGTTCCCGTCGGTGCCCGTCACCTTCACCGGCAGGCCCAGGGCGTTGTACTCCGCCCTCGCCTCACGGCCGTCCGGGCGGGTGACCGAGGCGAGGTTGCCCTCGTCGTCGTAGCGGAACGTCGTCGTGTTGCCCAGGGGATCGGTGTGGGACAGGAGCCGGTTGTAGCGGTCTCGCGTGAACCGGGTCGCCGCGCCCAGCGGGTCGATCTCCGTGACGACCTGGCTGTTGGCGTCGATCAGGTAGCGGCGGGTGTGGCCCTCGCCGGTCACCGTCGTGGTGACCCGGTGGCCGGTCTCCGGGTCCGTGTCGTCGTAGGAGAGCCGCAGGGCCATGTGGCCGTGGGAGCCGCTCTCCGCGATGCAGCGGTCCCGGTCGTCGTACTCGTAGGTGTAGGAGCGGTCGTTCGTGTCCGTCCAGGACACCACTCGGCCACGCTCGTCGTAGCCGAAGCGCAGCGGCAGGCCCGAGGAGTTGACGACCTCCGTCAGGTGGCCTTCCGGGGAGTAGCCGTAGCGTTTGAGTTCCTGGTCGGTGCCGTCCGGGGCGGCGCCCGCCAGGTGCAGGGCCGTGACCCGCCCACCGGCGGTGGTGATCTTCAGGCGGTGACCGGCCGATGACGTGATCGCCAACGGGGTGCCGTCGGTGTCGTACTCGAAGGTGAGCCAGTTGCCGTTGCGGTCGTCGATCTGTTCCAGGACCGCCCGGTCCGGGGACTGGACGGCGAAGTGCCGGACGCGGCCCGAGCGGGGGTCGGTGATCGTGTAGCCGCCGTCCGTGCGGGCGAGCGGCCAGCGGTTGCTGCCGTGGGTGGGGAGGGTCGGGGCGCCGCCGGGCTCGGGCTGGGCGTAGGTCAGGAGGAGCCCGTCCTCCGTGACGAAGATGACCCCCTCGGCATCGATCGCCAAGTGCTGGTCGATGGTGGACGACCAGGAAGGCCCGAACCAGTGGCCCAGCCTGTATCCGGATTCCACGCGGCGGGTGAAGACGAGAGGGAGGGTGCCGGGCAGGGTGACGTCGGTCTGCGGCAGGTACATCTTGCCGGTGACCAGGTCGACCGGGTCGGTGTTGTCGTCCTCGACCTTGTTCTTCGGGTTCTCCGCCGTGCCCTCCGGATCGTCACCGGCCGCCTGGCGGGCGTCACTCGCCGCCGTCCTCTCCCCCGTACGCAAGTCCGCGCCCAGGCCGTCCAGTTCGGTCGGCAGCGTGCTGGGCAGGCGGACTCCGTCGAAGTCGAACAGCGCGCGGAAGCCCCCCGCGTCACCCGCCGCCCTGGCCACCGCACCGCCGCCGCCCAGCAGCCCCCCGAACTCCATCCCGGACACCGCGGAGTCGCTGACCTCGTCCAGGTTGAAGCCCTTGCTCTCACCCGTGGCCATCGAGACCGGCTGGGTCACCGCCAGGTCCACCGTGACCGACTCGATGCCGCCGATCGCGGCCGTGGCGAGCGTGGTGCCCGCGATCGTCGCCACCTCGCTCGACACGGCCACGCCCAGACTGCTTGCGAGTTCCACGATGCCCGCCGTGGCAGAGGCCGCGGCGGCCTCCGAGATCCCGGCCGTGAAGACGGCCAGCGCCGTGCCCGCGACGATCGTCGCGCCGACGATCTCCAGCTCGTGCTCCAGACGCGTCACCGCGTGATGCACGGCGTCGGCGTACTTGTCGAGCGCCTTCGCCATGTCACGGGCACCGTCGGCCATGTCCTTCAGCCAGCCCTGGCCGTTGTCGTAATAGCGGCGCCAGTACGGGTCGTCGAAGGCGGAGATCGCCTCGCCCTTGTTGTCCTCGATGATGCCGCGGGCCGTCTTGTTGGCCGCGGTCATCACGCCTTCGACGTCATCGGCGAACGACCGCCACGCCTTGGCCGCGTCCCGCAGCCCGCCCTCGTCCGCCGCCGGCCACCACATGCCGGTGACGTCCTGGACGATCTGCTTCGCCTTGTCCGCCGCGCTCACTTGACCGGGTCCCCGCCGTCCACATGGACGCGGCTGAACATCGAGCGGACGAGTTCCTCGTTGTCGATGTGGCCGTCCGCCATGTCACTCATGGCCTCGTGGATGCTGGCCAGCCCCTGGGAGAGGATGGACGCCGCGTGTTCGATCTTCGTCACCAGCGGGCCGTACGCCTTGTGGAACTCGTTGCCCTGCTTGTCGTCGCCCCACGGTGAACCGGCGTCCGCAAGCCCCGACTTGAGCTTCGTCAGCGCCTTGGCCAGATCGTGGCTGTGCGTCTGGAAATGCGGTGCCGTCTTCTTCAGATCATCGATCTTGATGTCGAGGATCTTGCCATCGTCGCCCTGGCCCCCCATGGTGCCGCGCCCTCCCTCGTCGATCCGCTCACTGGCCCGAAGGCCCTTCTGAGCAAGACGAGTTCACCAACGGGAACGACACCAAAGGGAAGGTAAAACTTGCTCAAGACCGCACGAGACCCAGGAAGGACTGCCAGGCGGTGGTCGGGACGGAGAGGGTGGGGGCGGTGGTGGGGGTCTGCTTGGAGTCGCGGATGTGGATGGTGGTGGGGCAGGTGGCGATCTCGACGCACTCGCCGCCGTCGCCGCTGCTGTAGCTCGACTTGTGCCACGAGAGGGCGACTTCGAGGCATTCCCCGCCACCGCCACTGCTGTAGCTGCTCTTGAACCACGTTAGGTTCGACGGCTTTTCGACCTTCATGCCTCTCCCAACAACTTCTCTACGAATGCCACCGACTCGCGCGGTGTCAGGGCCTGGGGACGGCAGGATCCCGCTGCACGGGACGCTCGCCGCGGACTCCCCCGGCTCCTTGCCTTCCGGTTCGTGACGTGCGTGCATGATCAGCTCCGTTCGAGGCCGTACACGAGTGGTGCGGGCATCAGGTACGCGGCGAAGGCGATCTGGCACAGGACCTGCAACACCAGCGGCTGGGGATAACTCGCCCCCACGAGCGGCCACGCGAAGAACACCATCGGGAAGGCCAGCGTCGCCCGGAACGTGGTGACCTCCATCCGCCGGTGAGCCAGGCCCGCGAGGAGGGCGAGGAGCAGCGTCGGTATGCCGGTGATGGCGAGCACGCCCAAGCCGAGCCACATGACGTCGGTGTACGAGTCCTCCTGGGACACGAGGAGCGCGATGACCACCCATGTCACGGCATGCAGGACCACATACGTCAGGACGCATCGCCCGACCCGCTCCAGCACCCGGCGCACGCCGGGACCGGCCTGGGACGCCGTGCCTTGCGTCACCGGCTCAGCCCTGAACCAAGCCCAGGAACGCCCGCCACGCGGTGGTCGGGACGGAGAGGGTGGGGGCGGTGGTGGGGTTCTGCTTGGAGTCGCGGATGTGGATGGTGGTGGGGCAGGTGGCGATCTCGACGCACTCGCCGCCGTCGCCATCGCTGTAGCTTGACTTGCGCCAGGTGAGGGCGACCTCGACGCACTGCCCGCCATCGCCCTGGCTGTAGCTGCTCTTGAACCACATCAGGTCCGACGACTTTTCGACGTTCATGTCTCTCCCAGCAACTTCTCTACGAATGCCACCGACTCGCGCGGTGTCAGGGCCTGGGCACGCAGGAGGCCGTACTTCTCCTCCACCTCTCTGACTGTCGAGCGGTCAGTTACGAGGCGGCTGACCTTGTAGGCGGGCACGTATGCGATCCTGCGCCCTTTCGCCGTCTCGATCAAGGTGAAGTTTCCAGAGAGTGCGGCATGCTCCTCCCGGTCGTACGGCATGACCTGGATCTCCACATTACGCCGTTGGCCGACGAGCAGGATCTGCTCCAACTGGCCGCGCCAGACTGCCAGTCCACCCAGTTGCCTGCGCACGACGGCCTCCTCCATAACGAAGGTCAACGTAGGCGCCGGTTTCCGCCCGAAGATCTCCTGCCGGGCCAGCCGTGCCATCACGCGCTGTTCGACCGTCTCTTCGTCCAGCATCGGCCGCCACATCCTGAACACGGCCCGTGCATACTCCTCGGTCTGGAGCAGGCCCGGCACCGCCTGCACTGCGAACACGTGCAGCGCTACAGCTTGTTTCTCCAGCGCCGCAGCATCCCGAAAATACGTCGGATACTGCGCCTTCTCCATGTCCTCGATGAAGTCGATCAACAACCCGTCTGCGCCCAGCACTCCGTCCACTTGCCGGATGAACTTCGCGTTCGGGATGCGCCTGCCCACCTCGTACGACGTGATCGTCGCGGCGGAGTATCCCGTGCGGTCCCCCAACTCCGCGCGGTCCATGCCCGCTCGGAGGCGCACCCGCTTCAGCACCCGTCCGAAGACGAGCGGAATGCCCGAGCCCGGCGCTTCCTGGCCATCCAGGTCTTCCTGTGCTTCCTCGCTCATGTACACCCCCAATGCCCTCGCGCCGCCCTCGGTCACGGTTGCGCGCGTGTACAGCGGCACCCTGCCCTTGTACAACGCCTGGTGGTCGTGGTGCGGCCGCTGTCCAACGCTACTGAGCGTGCGGGACCGTAACGGCGTGAAATCAGAAATCTCCACCCAGGAATTCACCATGCGCTTCACCTCCACCCCGCGCGGCGCGCGGCTCGCCCGGCGGCTGGTCTCGCTGCGACTGCACGAGTGGGGGCATCCGTACGACGGCAGGGTCAACGAGGCCGTCACGCTGATCGCGGCCGAGTTGGCCGCCAACGCCGTACGGCACGGGCATGTACCCGGCCGTGACTTCCATCTGCGGCTCGCGGCTCAGGACGGGGCCGTACGGCTGGAGGTCTCCGACACCCGGGGCGAGCGGCTGCCCGAGCCTCGGGTGCCGTGCGGGGAGTCCGGGCGGGGGCTGGTCCTGGTGGAGGCGCTCGCGGACAAGTGGGGGGTGGCGCCCCGGCAGCCCGGCAAGACGGTCTGGGCGGAGGTACGGCCGAGTCCCGCCACCGGGCGGTGACGGGACTCGTGATGCCGTACGGTCAGCCCGCGACGGAGACCGAGGGCTCGCCGGACTCGACGCCGTCGTCCTGCATCTTCTCGGCCAGCTTCATGGCCTCCTCGATGAGGGTCTCGACGATCTTGGACTCGGGGACGGTCTTGATGACCTCGCCCTTGACGAAGATCTGCCCCTTGCCGTTGCCGGAGGCGACACCGAGGTCGGCCTCGCGGGCCTCGCCGGGGCCGTTGACGACGCAGCCCATGACGGCGACGCGGAGCGGGACGTCCATGCCGGTGAGGCCCGCGGTGACCTCTTCGGCGAGCTTGTAGACGTCGACCTGGGCGCGGCCGCAGGAGGGGCAGGAGACGATCTCCAGGCCGCGCTGGCGCAGGTTCAGGGACTCCAGGATCTGGATGCCGACCTTGATCTCCTCGACCGGGGGGGCCGAGAGGGAGACGCGGATCGTGTCGCCGATGCCCTCGGAGAGCAGCGCGCCGAAGGCGACGGCCGACTTGATGGTGCCCTGGAAGGCGGGTCCGGCCTCGGTGACGCCGAGGTGGAGGGGGTAGTCGCACTGGGCGGCGAGCTGGCGGTAGGCCTCGATCATCACGACCGGGTCGTTGTGCTTGACCGAGATCTTGATGTCGCGGAAGTCGTGCTCCTCGAAGAGGGAGGCTTCCCACAGGGCGCTCTCGACCAGCGCCTCCGGGGTGGCCTTGCCGTACTTCTGGAGCAGGCGGCGGTCCAGGGAGCCCGCGTTCACGCCGATGCGGATCGGGGTGCCGTGCTCCTTGGCGGCCTGGGCGATCTCCCTGACCTGGTCGTCGAACTTCTTGATGTTGCCGGGGTTCACCCGGACCGCGGCGCAGCCCGCCTCGATGGCGGCGAAGACGTACTTGGGCTGGAAGTGGATGTCGGCGATGACGGGGATCTGGGACTTCTTGGCGATGGTGGCCAGCGCGTCGGCGTCGTCCTGGGTGGGGCAGGCCACCCGGACGATCTGGCAGCCGGAGGCGGTCAGCTCGGCGATCTGCTGGAGGGTGGCGCCGATGTCGGACGTGCGGGTGGTGGTCATGGACTGGACCGAGACGGGCGCGTCTCCGCCGACCGGCACGCTACCGACCTGGATCTGCCGGCTCTTGCGGCGCTCGGCGAGCTTGGTCGGAACGGACGGCATGCCGAGAGAAATCGCAGTCATCTGCTGTGCAACCCCAAGTCGTGGATCAAGATCCGGCCCCGTGCTACGGCGGGCTCCGGCATCCGAGATTACGGCACCGGCGTGTGCGCGGGCACATCCCACCCTGAGAAACCCCCTCTTTGGGGGGCGGCCGGGCGCGGCACGGAAGCGGCCCGGAACCCCAGGGGTTCCGGGCCGCCGTGCAGGCCGTACGGCTAGGAGATCTTGACCGGGTTGACGACGTCCGCGATGAGCACCAGGACGGTGAAGCAGACGAAGATCCCGGCCACCACGTAGGCCACCGGCATCAGCTTGGCCACGTCGAACGGGCCGGGGTCCGGGCGGCGCAGCACGCGGGCCAGGTTGCGCCGCAGCGCCTCCCACAGGGCGCCGGCGATGTGGCCGCCGTCGAGCGGGAGCAGCGGGAGCATGTTGAACAGGAACAGCGAGAGGTTGAACCCGGCGAGCAGCATCACGAACATCGCCACCTGCTGGGAGGCGGGGATGTCCAGGGTGGCGATGTCGCCGGTGATGCGGGCCGCGCCGACGATGCCCATCGGGGAGTCCGGCTGGCGCGGGGCGTTGTCGAACGCGGCGTCCCACAGGGCCGGGATCTTTCCGGGCAGGGCGGCGAGGGAGTCCACGGCGTCGCCGACCCGGTCGGTCATCCAGGTCACGGAGTCGCCGAAGCCCTGCTTCTGGACGCCGGTGGCGGAGCTGAAGCCGAGGAAGCCGGCCTTCACGTACTTGCCCTGCACGTAGGTGCCGCTGGAGTCCTTCGCGGCGACCATGTTGGTGGCGATCTTCGCGTGCAGGGTCAGCTGCCGGCCGTCGCGCTCGACGACGATCGGCACCTGTTTGCCCGCGCTGTCGCGGATCAGGTCGGAGAGGGTGTTCCAGTCCTTGGTGGGCTTGCCGGCGAAGGAGACGATCTTGTCGCGCTTCTGGATGCCGGCGGCCGCGGCCGGGGAGGCGGGGTCGGACTTCTTGCAGCTGTCGCGGTTCTCGCTCTGCGCGATGACGCAGGGCGAGACGGAGGCGACGGTGGTGGTCTGCTGCTGGATGCCGAAGCCCATGAGCACGGTGAAGAACAGGGCGATGGCGAGGATCAGGTTCATGAACGGGCCCGCGAACATGACGATGACGCGCTTCCACGGCTTGCGCGTGTAGAACATGCGCGTCTCGTCGCCGGGCTGGAGCTCCTCGTAGGCCGCCGAGCGGGCGTCCTCGATCATCCCGCGCCAGGGCGAGGTGGAACGGGCGGAGATCCGGCCCGCGTTGTCCGGCGGGAACATGCCGATCATGCGGATGTAGCCGCCGAGCGGGATCGCCTTGATGCCGTACTCGGTGTCGCCCTTCTTGCGCGACCAGACGGTGGGGCCGAAACCGACCATGTACTGCGGGACGCGGATGCCGAAGAGTTTGGCCGTCGACAGATGCCCCAGCTCGTGCCACGCGATCGAGACGAGCAGACCGAACGCGAAGACCAGTATGCCGAGGATGAACATCAAGGTCGTCATGCACGCGCCTCCGCGGTCGCCGTCGTGGCTGTGATCTCACGGGCCCGGATCCGCGCCCAGGTCTCCGCTTCGAGGACGTCCGACACGGTGAGTGAAGTTCCCGATCCCGGCGTGCCGTGTTCCTCGACCACGCGGGTGACGGTCTCCACGATCCCGTTGAAGGGCAGCGCGCCGCTCAGGAAGGCCGCGACGCACTCCTCGTTGGCGGCATTGAACACCGCCGGGGCCGTCCCCGCGAGCTGTCCGACGTGCCGGGCGAGATCCACCGAGGGGAAGGCCTCGTTGTCCAGCGGGAAGAACTCCCAGGTGGAAGCCTTGCTCCAGTCGAAGGCGGGCGCGGCGTCCGGAACCCGTTCGGGCCAGCCGAGGCCGATGGCGATCGGGCCCCGCATGTCGGGCGGCGTGGCCTGGGCGAGGGTCGAGCCGTCGGTGAACTCGACCATCGAGTGGACGTACGACTGCGGGTGCACGACCACCTCGATGCGGTCGAACGGGATGTCGTACAGCAGGTGCGCCTCGATGACCTCCAGGCCCTTGTTGACCAGGGTCGCGGAGTTGACCGTGATCACCGGGCCCATCGCCCAGGTGGGGTGGGCGAGGGCGTCCTGGACGGTGACCTGCGCGAGGTCCGCCTTGGTACGGCCGCGGAAGGGGCCGCCGGAGGCGGTGACGACCAGCTTGCGCACGTCGGCGCGGGTGCCGGCGGCGAGCGCCTGGAAGAGGGCGGCGTGCTCGGAGTCGACCGGGATGATCTGGCCGGGCTTGGCGAGCGCGGTGACCAGCGGGCCGCCGACGATCAGCGACTCCTTGTTGGCGAGCGCGAGGGTGCGGCCCGCCTCCAGGGCGGCGAGGGTCGGCGCGAGGCCGATGGACCCGGTGATGCCGTTCAGCACGGTGTGGCAGTCGGAGGCGGCCAGCTCGGTGGCAGCCCGCGGTCCGGCGAGGATCTCGGGCAGCGGCTCGCCGGGGCCGTACGCGGCGGCGAGCGCCTCGCGCAGGGCCGGTACGGCGTCCTCGCGGGCGACCGCGACGGTGCGCACCCGCAGCCGGTGCGCCTGCTCGGCGAGGAGCGCGACCCGGCCCCCGTTGGCGGACAGCGCGGTGACGCGGAAGCGGCCGGGGTTGCGCAGCACGAGGTCGATGGCCTGGGTGCCGATGGATCCGGTGGAGCCGAGGACCACCACGTCCTTGGGGCCGTCGCCCGCGAGGGGGTCGTAGACGAGGTGGGGGTCGGCGAGGGGTGCCGGACGGGCAGGGCTGTCGGTCATCCCCCCATTGTGGCCGCACGCGGTGACGGCCTGGACAGGGTGTCCCCTCAGGGAGTACGTCCGAATGCGGAGTGAGGGTGAAGATCCTGTGATAACTCTTCATTCCTGCGCTTCGGCGCTCACGCATTTCGCGGACGACATCCTTGGGGGGATCTCTCGATGCGGACCATACGGCTGCGCGCCGCCCTGCCCGCCCTCGCCGGTGCGGCCCTGCTCACCGGCACCCTGCTGAACACTCCGGCCCAGGCCGCCGGGGGTGTGAAGATCCACCATGTCTGGTTCGACAGCCCCGGCTCGGACAACCGCTCGAACACGAGCCTGAACGGCGAATGGGTACAGCTCAAGAACACCGGCGGCTCGGCGGTCTCGCTCAAGGGGTGGGTACTCAAGGACGCCGCCGACCACCGGTACGTCTTCCCGGACGTCAAGATCGGCGCCGGGAAGTACATGAAGATCCACACCGGGTCCGGCAGGGACACCGCGACGGACAGGTACCAGGGCCGCCGCGCCTACGTCTGGAACAACGACAAGGACACGGCGACGCTGACGAAGGCGAGCGGCGCCAGGGTCTGGTCGTGCTCCTGGACGACGCGGGACCCGAGCGACAAGTACTGCTGAGCGGCGCCCGTCAACCACCGTACGGCCTGCGGGCGTTGGCCTGGGTGGAGGGGCCGGGGGCCGCGTCGGCGATCCACGGTCCGTCCTGCGAGGGGTCCACGATCCCCTCCTCCAGCCAGGTGTAGGCGCCGCCGAGGACGCCCTTGACGACCTTGCGGTCGAGATCGTCGGTGTTGGTCCACAGCCGGCCGAACAGCTCCTCGACGCGGACGCGGGCCTGCCGGCAGAAGGCGTCGGCGAGCTGGTACGCCTCCCGGCCGTGCTCGTCGCGGGTGCGCAGCCGCTCCGCCCGCACACAGGCCGCGCTCATCGCGAACAGCTCGGCGCCGATGTCCACGATCCGCCCGAGGAAGCCCTGCTTGGTCTCCATCCGGCCCTGCCAGCGGGACATGCCGTAGAAGGTGGCGCGGGCCAGCCTGCGGGCCGTGCGCTCGACGTAGCGCAGATGGCAGGACAGGTCGACGCCGTGCCGGAACTCGCCGTATGAGGTGGGCAGTTGGCCGGGACCGGCGACGAGCTTCGGCAGCCACCTGGCGTAGAAGACACCGGCCTGCGCACCCGCCTTCGCCTTCTCCGGCAGGGACTTGGCCGGATCGATGAGGTCGCCGGCGACGGCGAGGTGGGCGTCCACGGCCTCGCGGGCGATCAGCAGGTGCATGATCTCCGTGGAGCCCTCGAAGATCCGGTTGATGCGCAGATCGCGCAGCATCTGCTCGGCGGGGACGGCCCGTTCGCCGCGCGCCTTGAGGGAGTCGGCGGTCTCGTAGCCGCGCCCGCCGCGGATCTGGACCAGCTCGTCGGCCATCTTCCAGGCCATCTCGGAGCCGTAGAGCTTGGCGAGGGCGGCCTCGATGCGGATGTCGTTGCGGTCCTCGTCGGCCATCTGGGAGGAGAGGTCGAGCACCGCCTCCAGGGCGAAGGTGGTCGCCGCGATGAAACTGATCTTGGCGCCGACGGCTTCGTGCAGCGCGACGGGCTTGCCCCACTGCTCGCGCTCCGCCGACCATTCACGGGCGATTTTCAGACACCACTTCCCGGCGCCCGCGCACATCGCGGGCAGCGAGAGGCGGCCGGTGTTGAGGGTGGTGAGCGCGATCTTCAGACCCGCGCCCTCGGGGCCGATGCGGTGCGCGGCCGGCACCCGCACCCGGTGGAAGCGGGTCACGCCGTTCTCGATGCCGCGCAGCCCCATGAAGGCGTTGCGGTGCTCGACCGTGACGCCCTCGGAGTCCGCCTCCACGACGAACGCGGTGATGCCGCCCTTGTGCCCCTCGGACTTCGGCACCCGCGCCATGACGACGAGGAGATCGGCGACGACGCCGTTGGTCGTCCACAGCTTGACTCCGTCGAGGACGTACTCGTCCCCGTCCGGCACGGCGGTGGTCGCGAGCCGCGCCGGGTCCGAGCCGACGTCGGGCTCGGTGAGCAGGAAGGCGGAGATGTCGGTACGGGCGCAGCGCGGCAGGAAGGTCCGCTTCTGCTCCGGTGTGCCGAACATCTTCAGCGGCTGGGGCACGCCGATCGACTGGTGCGCGGAGAGCAGGGCGCCGACGGCGGGGCTCACGGAGCCGACCAGGGCAAGGGCCTTGTTGTAGTAGAGCTGGGTGAGGCCGAGACCGCCGTACTCCGGGTCGATCTTCATCCCGAGGGCGCCGAGTTCCTTCAGGCCCGCGACGACCTCGTCGGGGATGCGGGCCTCGCGCTCGATCCGTGCCGAGTCGATCTCCGTCTCGCAGAAGGCGCGCAGCTTGGCCAGGAACTCCTCGCCGCGCCGCACGGACTCCTCCGCGGGCATCGGGTGCGGGTGCACGAGGTCGAGCCGGAAGCGCCCGAGGAACAGCTCCTTGGCGAAGCTGGGCTTGTGCCAGTCCCGGTCCCGCGCGGCCTCCGCGACCTCGCGGGCCTCGCGTTCGGTGACGGTGCTGCGGTGCTCGGTGGGGGCGGACATGGGATCACCTCGCCGCGAGGAGGAACCGGCCGGGGCGGTGCGCCGCCGACCGGTGCTACTGGCTCGTTGGTACCCGAAGTCGAACGTCCCCGCCACCCCTCGCGGGGGCGGGCGGGGCTGTTCGGGTCGGTTCCGGGGGCGCGGGTTTACTAGTGGCAGAGGTCGAGCACGGCACTCGCGTCGTCGGCGGTCACCTTGACGTACCGGTCGATGGCCGCCTGGTCGTTGTCGGTGATCGCGGTGGCGAAGGCGGCGTGGTCGGCGGACTCCTGCTGGATCGCGGACTTGACCGCCGGGTCGGTCGCCGCGTCGGCCGCGGCGGACAGGTCCTGGGCGAGTCGGCTGTTGTCCGCGGCCCATGCCTGGTCGGCGCCGGGGTTCGTGACCGGCGCCGTCGCTCCCCTCTCGTCGCTGGCCTGCTTCGCTTCGTAGTACTGGTCGCAGCCCGCCGGAGACGCGAAGGGGTCGGAGGCGGAGGCGGTGGGCGACGCCGTCAGCTCGGCCGGGAGCGAGAACGAGAACGTCGGGGTCGGCCCCGCGCCGCGCGCGTCCCCCGAGCCCGGCCGGTGGTCCCCGGAGGAGCTGGAGCTGATCGCGTAGCCCAGGCCGCCGACGAGCGCGCAGGCGGCGATCAGGGAGACGACGACCGTGACGAGGGTGCTCATGCCCGCCCCGGCGGCGCTCCCGCCGGTCACGGCGGCGGTGTGCGAGGCCACGGAGCCGAGGGTGGGCGCGTGCGCGGGGGCGGGGCCGGTGTGGGCGGGGGTGCCGGTGGAAGCGGTGCCGGTGGAGGGGGCTCCGCCGGTGTGGGCGGTGCCGGTGCCGGTGCCCCATGAGGCGCCGCCGTCGTGACCGGAGGCGCCGCCCCACGAGGCGCCGCCGTCGTGGGCCGGGAGGCCGGGGGTGGCGGAGGTGCCGGGGTGGGCGGGCGGTCCGAAGCCGTTGCCGGTCATGTACTGGTGGAGGTCGAAGTGGGGCGGGGCGGCAGGGGCGTGGGCTGCGGCGCCGCCGTGGGCCGCCGTACCGCCGTGGGCACCCGCGCCGCCGTGGACGCCCGCGCTGCCGTGGACACCCGGTCCTGCGTCGACTCCGGCGCCACTGTGAGCGCCCGCTCCCCCGTGGGCTCCCGCGCCCGTGGTGGCGTGTGCCGATGCGCCCTCGTCGCCCAGGGAGTACCCGAGCCGCGCCGCCTCGGCCAGCAGGGCCGCGTAGACGACGCGGCGGCCGAGCAGCAGGGCCCGTACCGCCTCCTCGTGCAGGAAGTAGCCCTCGGCCCGCCGGTCGCCCGCGGCGCGGGCGGCGACCCAGCCGCGGCCGAGCAGCCTGCCCCACACGCCCAGCCGCAGCGAACGGGCCAGTCCGGGCGAGGAGACCCGTACGAGCCGTACCGCCAGCTCCGGGCGCCCGGCCGCCTCGGCCAGTTCGGCCACCCGCTCCAGCACCTGCCCCGAGGCCGCGAGGTCCAGCGGCGTGGTCTCGCGGAGCGATCCCCACCGCACGAAGTGCTCGCACAGCCGCTCGGCCGGGAACGGCGCGGGAAAGCGCCCGCGCAGCACCGGCACCGTGTCGGCGACGGAGCCGTACCCCTGCTCCCCGGCACGCGCCAGTCCCAGGCGCACCAGGCGGTCGCACACCGCCTCCGGTTCCGGTACGTCCGTCAGCGCGCCGATGTGCGCGGCCGGGACCTCGGCGCCGTCGAGCGTGGCCAGCAGCCGCAGCACCCCCATGGCCGGCGCGTCTCCCGCCAGCCGGTCGAGCAGGGCGGGGAGCAGCTCGGTGATCTGGCCCGCGCGCGGGAGCCTGCCGCCGTCGGAACGCGCGAGCGCGGCGGCCCGCAGCAGTGGGAGCGGCAGGCCGTTCGCGGCCCGCCACAGGTCGCCGGCCGCCTCCCGGTCCGCCTCCGGGACCGGGCCGCCCAACTCCCGTGCCAGCAGCTCCAGTCCGGCGGTCCGCGACAGGCCGCGCAGTTCGAGCGCGGTGCCCTCGCTCCACAACGACCGCTCGGCAGCGGCGAAGACGAACGAAGCCTGGGGCGCGGTGTCCATCAGCTCCAGCAGCTGATCGGAGGTGAGCCCGGCGTCGTCGACGTACACCGTCACCCGCACGCCGGTCATCAGCCGTTGAAGCTCGGCCCGTGTGGGCGCGTATCCGGGGGCTTCGTAGCAGGCCTCGAAGACCTCCTGGGCGAGGTCCTCGACGCCGCGGTGGGCGCCGCCCAGGAAGACCACGCCGTCCGGGCCGGGCGGCAGCCGTCGCGCGGCGTGCCGCAACAGGGTGGTCTTGCCGGTACCGGGCGGCCCCCACAGCTGCACCGGGCCGCCGGCGCGCACGGCCGCCTCCAGCGCCCGCGTCTCCTCCTCCCGGCCCAACGGCTCCGGCCGACTCCGGGGCAGCACGGCGGCGCGCGGCCGGCGCCGGGGGCGCGGGCGTTCGGGACCCACCAGCACGGTCACCCGCGAGCCGTGCTGGGCGTCGACGACCACGTTGTGGTTGCCCGCGATCACCGGCCCGGTCGCGCTGCCGCCGATGTCGATCCGGTGTGCCGCCCGCGCGGCGTCGTGGTCATCGGGCGTCGGGACGCTGTCGTCCGCATCCGGCATGGTTCCCCCGTTCCGTTCGGCTGCCCGCCACCGTAGTGGCCCGCGGGGCGCCGGAAACCGTCCTGTGACGGTTTCGCTCCCCGACGGCCGTCCGGACGACGGAAACGGCCGCAGCCCCCGCACAGTGGGCTGCGGCCGTTCCGGTTTCCGACCTGTCCGTGGCAGGTCAGCTCTGGGTGACCCGTCGGCAGGTCAGAGGGCGAGGCCCGTCAGGACGAGGACGCGCTCGTAGGTGTAGTCCTCCATCGCGGAGCGGACGCCCTCGCGGCCGACGCCGGACTGCTTGGCGCCGCCGTAGGGCATCTGGTCGGCGCGGTAGGAGGGGACGTCGCCGATGACCACGCCGCCGACCTCCAGGGCGCGGTGGGCGCGGAAGGCGGCCTGGAGGTCGTGGGTGAACACGCCTGCCTGGAGGCCGTACTTGGAGTCGTTGACCGCGGCGAACGCCTCGGCCTCGCCGTTCACCTTCTGCACGCTGAGGACCGGTCCGAAGACCTCCTCGCGGGCGAGGGTGACGTCCGAGGGCAGGTCGGTGAGGACGGTCGGCGCGTACGAGGCGCCGTCGCGGTCGCCGCCGGTGAGCAGCGAGGCGCCCGCCTCGACGGCCTCCTTGACCCAGGACTCCACGCGCTTGGCGGCGTCCTCGCTGACCAGCGGGCCGACATCGGTCTTGGGGTCGCTCGGGTCGCCGGTGGCCTGGGCCTCGACGGCGGCCACGATGCGCGGCAGCAGCCGGTCGTACACCGGGGCGTCCACGATCACGCGCTGCACGGAGATGCAGGACTGGCCGCCCTGGTAGTTGGAGAAGGTCGCGATGCGGTTCGCGGCCCAGTCCAGGTCGGCGTCCGAGGAGAAGTCGCCGAGGACGACGGCCGCGCCGTTGCCGCCCAGCTCCAGCGTGCAGTGCTTGCGCGGCACCGAGTCCATGATCGCGTAGCCGACCTTCTCGGAACCGGTGAAGGAGATGACCGGCAGGCGCTCGTCCTGGACCAGGGCGGGCATCTTCTCGTTGGCGACCGGCAGGATCGACCAGGAGCCGGCCGGCAGGTCGGTCTCGGCGAGCAGCTCGCCGATGACCAGGCCGGACAGCGGGGTGGCCGGGGCCGGCTTGAGGATGATCGGGGCGCCGGCCGCGATCGCCGGGGCGACCTTGTGGGCGCACAGGTTCAGCGGGAAGTTGAACGGCGCGATGCCGAGCACGACGCCCTTCGGGAAGCGCCTCACCAGGGCGAGCCGGCCCTCGCCGCCGCCGTCGGTGTCGAGGCGCTGGGCCTCGCCGCCGTTGAACCGGCGGGCCTCCTCGGCGGCCCAGCGGAACACCGAGGCGGCACGGCCGACCTCACCGCGGGCCCACTTGATGGGCTTGCCGTTCTCGGCGGAGATCAGCCGGCCGATCTCCTCGGTGCGCTCGGTCAGGCGCTTGGCCACGTGGTCGAGGGCGGCGGCCCGTACGTGCGCGGGGGTGGCGGCGAACTCGTCCCGGACGGCGTACGCGGCGGCCACGGCCTCCTCGACCTGGGCGTCGGTCGGCACGCTGACGGTGCCGACGAGCCGGCCGTCCCACGACGAGGTGACGTCGAAGGTGGTGTCGCCGGTGACCTGGCGGCCGGCGAGCCAGAAGGCGTGGGTGGAAGTCATGTGCGATTCCCGGCCTTTCCGCGTTTGGGGGAGTCCTTGGCTTTCGTGCTCCACGGTAGGGCGGCGGGGGCCGGGGGTCGCTTGTCCGTGCCGTAGCAGTAGCTGCTGCAGCCACTACTGATTGGACTACTACTGGTCGGTCGAGGTGGCCTTGAGTGCGAGCCACAGCTCCATGCGGACATCGGGGTCGTCCAGGGAGCGCCCGAGGATCTCCTCGACCCGGCGCATCCGGTAGCGCAGGGTGTGCCGGTGCACGCCCAGGTCGGCGGCGGCCGCGTCCCACTGGCCGTGCCGGGAGAGCCAGGCGCGCAGGGAGGCCACCAGGTCGCCGCGGCCGGTGGCGTCGTGCTCGTACAGCGCGCGCAGCAGCCCGTCGGCGAACGCCTTCACCGCGTCGTCGGCGAGCAGCGGCAGCACGGAGCCGGCGGCCAGTTGCTCGTGCTCGACCAGGACCCGGCCGCGGCGCCGGGCCACCGACAGGGACTGCTCGGCCTGCTTGTAGGCGGCCGCGGCGGCGATCGGGCCGGCCGGCGCGGACAGCCCCACGACGAATTCGTCCTCGTCCGCGGCCGTGTGCTCGGTGCTGGTGCGGGCCGACTCCAGCTCCGCCGCGCGGGCGGCGCAGGCGGCCACCGCCGCGCCGCCGTCCGCGGCCAGTACGACGAGCCGCTCGCCCTCCGGCACCACCAGCACCGCCTCGCCGGAGCGCGCGGCGGCGGCCTCCAGGGTCTCCGCGAGGGTGCCGAGCCGGTCGCCGCCGGTTCCGCGCGCGGCGGGCACGGTCTCGGCGACGATCATGCGGAACGGCGCGTCCAGCAGCCTGCCGTACAGGTCGCCGGCGACGGCGCGGGCGTGGTCGGGTTCCCCGGCGAGCAGCATGCGCAGGACGGCCGTGCCGATGCGCTGTTCGGCGGCGTGCAGGGAGCGGGAGCGCTCGGTGGTGAGGGTGAGCAGGGCGATGGCGGAGTGCACGGCGTACCGCTCGGCGGTGCCCGGTGCGGCGGCGGTGCCCACGGCGAGGGCGGCGCGGGGGCGGCGGCCGGTGCCCAGGGAGTGCAGCTCGACGCGGTCCTCGTGCTCGGGGCCGCCGACCACGGAGGAGGCGGGGGCGGGCCGCTCCCGGAGCCGTTCCACCTCGCCGGTGAGGCGGGCGGCGCGGCGGCCGGCCCAGTCGGGGGCGGCGGCGACGACGGTGCCGGAGGCGTCGTAGAGCGCGGCCCAGCCGTCGACCTGCGCGGCGAGGGCGGTGAGCAGGCCCTCGGGGCCGGAGTTCAGGGCCTGCTTGGTCAGCTCGCGCTGGGCGGCGAAGCCGGCGGTGACGGCGCGGTACTGGTCGGCGGCGATGGCGGCGGAGACGGCCTTGCTGATGGCGAGGAAGGGGGTGCGGCGGGGGACTTCGAGGAGCGGGAGGGGTTCGCCCGCGCAGGCGTCGACGAGGGCCTTCGGGATCTCCTCGTAGTTCACCCCGACGGCGAAGCCGAGCCCGACGACGCCGGCGCCGGCGAGGCGGTGCACGTACCGGCGCATGGCCTCCGGGTCCTCCGCGTCCAGTTTGAGCGCGGTGATCAGGAGGAGTTCGCCGCCCTCCATGTACGGCACGGGGTCGGCGAGCTCGCTGACGTGCGCCCAGCGCACGGGCACGTCGAGGTGGTCGGCGCCGGCCCGGACGGTCAGCTTCAGCGCCGAGTGGTGGACGAGTGAGGCGAGCGTCGGGGGCATGGTGCCTTCACGGTGACGGGGATCTGTCTTGGCCGCCGCGTACCAACGACCGCCCCCGATTCTGCCTCACCGTACGATCCCGTGCCGCCCCCTTCACCCCCTCGGCTCAGCCCCTCAAATCCACCAGCAGCGGCGGCGCGTGCTCCCCCCGCACACTGGTCAACGACAACACGGCGTGCCCGGCGGGAACCCCGTGCGCCAACTCGGAGGCGGACCAGCGTTCGCGTTCTACTTGGCGGACGGTGACGGCGCGGGCGGTGGGCGCCTTGCCGGTGATGACCCGGCGCACCATGTGGACGGCCTTGCCGGCCGGGGTCTCGGCGATGATCTGCCGGTCGGTGACGTCCCGCGTCTCCGTCCACTCTTTGCCCCACACCTCGGCGAAGTCCTGCCCGTCCCAGGGGGTGAGCCCGGACAACGCCATCCGGCAGCCGACGGTGCCGAGCAGCGGTCCGCGCAGCGGCCGGGGCACGTCGTCCAGGGTGCGCAGGGTGAGCACCGCGCCGGCGTTCGCCGACCGCAGCCGCTGGATGCCGCGCACGGCCTCCGGGGTGACGACACCGGTGGCGTCGTCCAGGATCAGGCAGGCGAACAGCGACCGGTCCTCGCGGACCGCCACGGCGGCCGTGAACTGGGCGAGCACCAGCCGCGCCAGAATCCGGGAGGCGTCGGCGTGGCCCCGCTGGGGCAGGTCGATGCGCACCCGGACCGGGTGGTCGAGCGCCTTGAGCGAGAACGGCCGGGTGCTCCCGGAGGTGTCGAAGAAGGAGGCGAAGGCGGCCCGGTCGAGCAGGGCGATCCGGTCGGCGAGCACGCTGCCGATGTCGCCGGGGTGGGCCATCTGCCGCTCCCTGGCATCCAGTTCGCGCAGCAGCGACTCGTGGCTGGTGCCCGTCAGCGCCTTGCGCAGGGCATTCAGCGGGCCGGGCCCGCCGTCGAGGAGTCCGCGCAGCTCGGGCACGGAGGGGAACCGGCCGTGGACGGCGCGGAAGGGGCCGAGCAGTTGCGCGAGGATGGTGGTGGAGCGGCGGCTGTCGCTGCCCGGATGCGGGTCGGCCAGGTCGCCGACGAGGGCCTCGGCCAGTATGACGGCGGCTTCGTCGGGGTCGGTCGTGCCGCCGTACAGGTCGAGGTCGTAGGCGGAATCCGGCTGGCCGATGCGGATCACGACGTCGTACGCCTCCGCCGGGCCGAGTCCCGCGCCGACCGCGCCGACGACCACGACCGAGGCGCGGCCCGCGAGGGCGTGCAGGCACAGCGACTCGGCCAGCGGCCGAATCAGGGTGCCGGTCTTGCCGGAGCCGGCCGGGCCGACGGCCAGCAGGGAGGTGCCGAGCAGGTCGGGGCCGAGACCCAGGCCGGTGCCGCGGTAGTGGTAGGGGTTGCGGGGGTCGTCGGCGGTGGCGCCGAGCCGGACCTGGCCGGTGAGCAGGTCGTGGCTCGCCTGGCGGACGGGCAAGTCGCGCTGGCCGGAGGGGTGCGCGCAGGCGGCGGCGCCGTCCTTCACCACGGCTCCGGTGAACGCGGCCAGGCTGTGCCGCCCCGACCGCACCGCCTGCCAGGCCCGGTCGATCCGGGCGTGGTCCACGTCCCGCATCAGCCCGGCCTTCGCCTCCCGCGCCAGCCGCTCGGCAGCCTCCTGCGCCCCGGCGGCACGGAGGTGGGGGTACTCGGCGGGGTCGTGGTCGGGGGCGGGCGGGCGCTCGGACACCGGCAGCGCGGGCCGCCAGGCGGGCGGACCGTACCGGCGCCAGACCTCGCCCCAGCGACCGAGGCGGCCGACGACGATCAGGAGGACGGCGACGACGAGGACGGAGTAGCCGTCCCACAGGATGGCCTGCGCGACCGCGCTGTCGCTGTTCTGCCAGGAGTCCGGAGCGAGCAAGCGGACCGGCAGCACCCACCAGCTGCCGAGATAGCCGTGTGACAGCAGGGACCACACGAGCCAGGCCACGAGGAAGGCGATCAGCGCGCCGCCGATCAGCTGGTGGCCGGGGGTCCGCTCGGGCTCCTGCCGGGGGCGGCTGCGGTGCCCGAGCCGCCAGACTCCGGGCGGGGCCTCGGGGCGTGGCGTACGCAGCCAGGTCAGGAAGGCCGTGCCGTCGGGCCTCGGCGGTGCCCCCGGTGGTGTCGTCGGTCTAGGTGGCAGTGCTGTCTTGTCCAAGGGGCGGGTGGGGTGGGGTAGGGGGCCGGGTTGGGTTTTGCGAGTGTTGTGGGTTTCGTCGTCGTGCATCCGCCCTGCCCCCTGACCAGCCGTTCCGTCCACCGTCAGCGAGCAATCTAGTGCCTGCGGAGGGGAGTTAGGGGGTTGCGGGGCCGGGTGGGGCGCGGAGAGGTCCGTACGGTCGTACGCTCGCTATGTCCACCACGGACAACCGCGGCACCGCACAACGCCCACATGGAGCATGCCCACCTGTCCGCACCCGTCTTAGCCTGCGAGAAAAGAAGGCAAGCGTCCGTAATACCCCCAGGAGCCCCGCATGACCGCACTTCCGCAGGAGCGCCGCGTCGTCACCGCCATCCCCGGCCCGAAGTCGCAGGAGCTTCAGGCCCGCCGCACCGCGGTGGTCGCCCAGGGCGTGGGCTCCACGCTGCCGGTCTTCGTCACGCGCGCCGGCGGCGGTGTCATCGAGGACGTGGACGGCAACAGCCTGATCGACTTCGGCTCCGGTATCGCCGTGACCAGCGTCGGCGCCTCCGCCGAGGCCGTCGTACGCCGCGCCTCCGCCCAGCTCGCCGACTTCACCCACACCTGTTTCATGGTCACCCCGTACGAGGGCTACGTGGCCGTCGCCGAGGCGCTGGCCGAGCTGACGCCGGGTGACCACGCCAAGAAGTCCGCGCTGTTCAATTCCGGCGCCGAGGCCGTCGAGAACGCCGTCAAGATCGCGCGCGCGTACACCAAGCGGCAGGCCGTCGTCGTGTTCGACCACGGGTACCACGGGCGCACCAACCTCACCATGGCGCTGACGGCGAAGAACATGCCGTACAAGCACGGCTTCGGCCCGTTCGCGCCCGAGGTGTACCGCGTCCCGGTCGCCTACGGCTACCGCTGGCCGACCGGTGCGGAGAACGCCGGTCCCGAGGCCGCCAAGCAGGCCATCGACCAGATCACCAAGCAGGTCGGCCCGGACAACGTGGCCGCGATCATCATCGAGCCGGTGCTCGGCGAGGGCGGCTTCATCGAGCCCGCCAAGGGCTTCCTGCCCGCCATCCGCCAGTTCGCCGCGGACAACGGGATCGTCTTCGTCGCCGATGAGATCCAGTCCGGTTTCTGCCGGACCGGGCAGTGGTTCGCCTGCGAGGACGAGGGCATCGTCCCGGACCTGATCACCACCGCCAAGGGCATCGCCGGCGGTCTGCCGCTCGCCGCGGTGACCGGCCGCGCGGAGATCATGGACGCGGCGCACGCCGGCGGCCTCGGCGGCACGTACGGCGGCAACCCGGTCGCCTGCGCCGGTGCGCTCGGTGCCATCGAGACCATGAAGGAGCTGGACCTCAACGCCAGGGCCAAGCGCATCGAGGAGGTCATGAAGGGCCGCCTCACCGCGATGGCCGAGAAGTTCGACGTCATCGGCGAGGTCCGCGGCCGCGGCGCGATGATCGCCATCGAGCTGGTCAAGGACCGCGCCACCAAGGAGCCGAACCCGGAGGCCACCGCCGCGCTGGCCAAGGCCTGCCACGCCGAGGGCGTCCTGGTCCTGACCTGCGGCACCTACGGCAACGTGGTGCGCTTCCTGCCCCCGCTGGTCATCGGCGAGGACCTGCTGAACGAGGGTCTGGACGTCGTGGAGCAGGCCCTGGCCCGCATCTGAGGCCCCGGAATCCGGGCTGCGGCAGGCCGTGTGAAGAAGGTGTGCGGGGTGCATGACGGGACGGGAATCCGTCTGCCCAAGCGCCCCGGCCTGCCGTAGGTTCTACCCAGATGAGAGATACACCCCGTCCACGGGGGACCGTGGGCGACTCCGGGCCGGGGCCTCCCCAGCTTCGACCTGGTCGTGCCTTCGCGCACACAACCGGCGCCTGACGCCGGGATCTCCTCACCGATCGGACGGTCGCCGCCCCAAACCCCCCGGGGCGTGCGACGTTCCGGTCCGGACGGCCGCCCCGTGACCACCCCCCCCTGTTCCGGGGCGGCCGGCCTCCTTCTCCGGGCCCCCTCGCGTACACGGCCCCGGTACGACCCCTCCCCCGCCCGCCTGCCAAGCTGGCCCCCGTGTCGCACCCCGCCCGCCCCGGCCTCCGTGCCCTCCTCCTCGGCATCCCGGCCGTCCTCTTCCTGCTGATCACCTGGCAGGTCGTCGGCCACGGCCCGCTGCTGCGCGCGGACGCCCGGCTCAGCCGGGACCTGGTCCACCCGGACGGGTTCGGGCAGTTCCTCTCCGACCTCGGCGACGTCCAGGTCGCCGTCCCGGTCCTCGTCGCCGCCATCGGGTACGCCCTGTGGCGGGGCCGCGCCGCCGGACACCCCCGCTGGTGGCTGCCGCCCCTCGCGGCCGCCGTCCTGATGGCGCTGCTCCCGGCGCTGGTGGTGCCGCTGAAGGACTGGGCCGCCCGGCCGGGGACCCCCGTGGTGCCCCCGGCCGTCGGCTACTACCCCTCCGGGCACACGGCGACCGCCGCCGTGGCCTACGGCTGCGCGACCCTCCTGCTGCTGCCCTGGCTGCGCACCCGCGCCGCCCGCCGCACCGCCCGCGCGCTCTGCGCCGCGCTGGTCCTCGGCGTCTCGTACGGCCTGGTCCGCCGCGGCTACCACTGGCCGCTGGACGTGCTGGCCAGCTGGTGCCTGAGCGCGGTCCTGCTGACCGCGCTCGGCGCGCTGCCGGGGTTCAGCGGAAGTAGCCGTCGAACGTCTTCTGGAACTCCCAGTCCGAGTAGCGGTCCCAGTTGATCGACCAGGTCATCAGGCCGCGCAGATCCGGCCAGGTGCCATGGGTGGCGTACGAGCCGCAGTTCGTCTTCTTCGTCAGGCAGTCCAGGGTCTTGGTGACCTCGGCCGGGGCGACGTAGCCGTTGCCCGCGTTGGTGGAGGCGGGCATGCCGATCGCCACCTGGTCGGGGCGCAGCGGCGGGAAGACGTTGCCGGGGTCGCCGGCCACCGGGAAGCCGGTGAGGAGCATGTCGGTCATGGCGATGTGGAAGTCGGCGCCGCCCATGGAGTGGTACTGGTTGTCCAGGCCCATGATCGGTCCGGAGTTGTAGTCCTGGACGTGCAGCAGGGTGAGGTCGTCGCGCAGGGCGTAGATCACCGGGAGGTAGGCGCCGCAGCGCGGGTCCTGGCCGCCCCATTTGCCGGTGCCGTAGTACTGGTAGCCGTTCTGCACGAAGAAGGTCTCCGGGGCCATGGTGAGCACGAATCTCGCGCCGTACTTCGCCTTCAGCGTCTTCAGCGCCGAGATGAGGTTGACGATCACGGGCGTGGTGGGGTTCTTGAAGTCCGTGTCGCCGGTGTCCAGGGACAGCGAGTGGCCCTCGAAGTCGATGTCGAGGCCGTCGAGGCCGTAGGTGTCGATGATCCTGGAGACGGAGGAGACGAAGGCGTCGCGGGCCGCCGTGGTGGTGAGCTGGACCTGGCCGTTCTGGCCGCCGATGGAGATCAGCACCTTCTTGCCGGCCGCCTGCTTGGCCTTGATCGCCGCCTTGAAGTCGGCGTCGCTCTCCGCGTTCGGGCAATCGGTGACCGCACAGCGGGTGAACTCGACGTCCCCGGAGGTCGGGGAGGTGGGTTCGGCGAAGGCCAGGTCGATGACGTCCCAGCTGTCGGGGACGTCCGCGAGCCGGGTGTATCCGGAGCCGTTGGCGAAGCTGGAGTGGAGGTAGCCGACGAGAGCGTGCGCCGGCAGACCGGCGGACCCGCCGCCCGAGCCGCCGCCTGATCCGCCGGTGCCCGTCGTCACGACCACCGCCGCCGACCTCGCGGACTCGCCCGCGTCGTCGACCGCCGTCACCTGGAAGCTGTACGCCGTCGAGGCCGTGAGCCCGGTGACGGTGGCCGAAGTCCCGCTCGCGGACTGGACCTTGACGCCGTCGCGGTAGACGGCGTATCCCGTGGCGCCGGGCACCGCCGACCAGGACAGGGCGACGGAGGAGGCGGTGACGGAGGAGGCGGTCAACCCGGCGGGTACGGCGGGCGGTTGGGCGGTGCCGCTGCCGCCGGGGCCGGTGAGCGAGAGGTCGTCGGCGTCGTAGGCGCCGGTGCCGTACCACCCGTGGGTGTAGACCGTGACCTTGGTGGTCGAGGGTCCGGTGGTGAAGGTGGTGCTCAGCTGCTGCCAGTCCGGTGCCGACTGGGTCCAGGTGGAGACGTCGGTGGTGCCGGTGCCGCTCGCGCCCAGGTAGACGTACGAGCCCCGGACGTAACCCGCCAGCGTGTACCGCGAGCCGGGCTGGACGCTCACCGTCTGCGTGCACTGGGCGTCGTCGCTGCCCGCCGGGGTGGCCTGGAGCGCCGAACCGCCGCTGTGCACGGGTGCGTTGACCGTCTTGCCGGAGGATGCGGAGCACGTCCAGCCGGACAGGCCGGACTCGAATCCGCCGTTCTGGAGTACGTCCGCGTCGGCCGCGCGGGCGGCCGACGAGAGCGCGGTGAGGCCGGGCACGGCGAGGGCCGTGGCCGTGAGCAGGGCGAGCAGGGGTCTGGAGCGGTCCACAACGGCCTCCGGGCAGGGGGGAGTTGGAGGGTGGAACGGCACTCAATTTGGTCCAGACCAATCCCGGTGTCAAGACGCACGAGCGCTACTCGTCCTCCCCCGGCCCCAGCACGAGGCGTGCCGCCGCCTCGTGCATCGCCAGTTCCAGCAGCGCCGCGTCGGTCAGCGTGCCCGAGCCGTCCGGCGGCACCAGCCAGCGCACCCCCCGGCTCGCCCGGCCCGGATGCGGCACCACGATCCAGGTGCCGTCCCCCGCGGCGCGCACCCCGGTGCCCAGCCAGCGCTCCGCCGTGCCCGGCGCCACGAAGAACCCGACCCGGTTGTCGCCGAAGTCGGCGAGCACCGGGCCGGGGCGGCCGAGCATCCGGGTCAGCACGTCCAGCGTCGGATGGCCCAGGTGGGCCGGGAGGATCAGCACGTCCCAGGCCCGGCCCGCGGGCAGCAGCGCGACCCCGTGCGGATTGCGCTCCCACTCCCGGCGGCACCCCCGCGGGTCCGGTGCCACGGACGCCAGCCACTCCACCGCCGTCTTCGTCCCGCTCATCGAAAGGCCTCCCGCTCTCCTCGGCGGGCGGCGCGGGCGCGCGCCGCCTCGGCAGGAGAGAGGGAGGCCGTACCGGAGCATTACGCGGGTTCCGGAACCTCTAGAGGGTGACCTGGGTCACGCGAACTAGCTGTCGAATCCGAGACCCAGCTTGTCCATCGTGCGCAGCCACAGGTTGCGGCGGCCGCCGTGCGCGTCCGCGCGGGCCAGCGACCACTTGGTGAGGGCGATGCCGGTCCAGGCGAACGGCTCGGGCGGGAACGGCAGCGGGCGCTTGCGCACCATCTCCAGCTCGGTGCGCTCGGTGCGCTCCCCGTCCAGCAGGTCGAGCATCACGTCCGCGCCGAACCGGGTCGCGCCGACACCGAGACCGGTGAAGCCCGCCGCGTACGCCACCTTGTCCTGGTGGGCGGTGCCGAAGAAGGCCGAGAAGCGGGAGCAGGTGTCGATCGCGCCGCCCCAGGCGTGGGTGAAGCGGACGCCCTCCAGCTGCGGGAAGCAGGTGAAGAAGTGCCCGGCGAGCTTGGCGTAGGTCTCGGGACGGTCGTCGTACTCTGCCCGGACCCGGCCGCCGTAGTGGTGGATGGCGTCGTAGCCGCCCCACAGGACCCGGTTGTCGGCGGACAGCCGGAAGTAGTGGAACTGGTTGGCGCTGTCACCGAGCCCCTGCCGGCCCTGCCAGCCGATCTCCGCGAGCTGCTCCTTGCCCAGCGGCTCGGTCATGAGCGCGTAGTCGTAGACCGGGACGGTGTACGAGCGCACCCGGCGCAGCAGGCTCGGGAAGATGTTGGTGCCGAGCGCGACCTTGCGGGCGCGCACGGCGCCATAGGGGGTGCGGACGGCCATCCCGGCGCCGTACGGCTTGAGGGTGAGCGCGGGCGTGTGCTCGTACACCCGCACCCCGAGCCGGACGCACGCCTGCTTCAGGCCCCAGGCGAGCTTCGCCGGGTGCAGCATGGCCACGCCCCGGCGGTCCCACAGGCCCGCCTTGAAGGTCGGCGAGTCCACCTCGGCGCGCACGGCGTCCTCGTCCAGGAAGTCCATCCCGTCCGCGAGGCCCTGCTCCTGGAGCTCCTTGTGCCAGTCGCGCAGCTCCCAGGCCTGGTAGGTCTCGGTGGCCACGTCGATCTCGCCGGTGCGCTCGAACTCGCAGTCGATGCCGTGCCGGGCGATCGCCGCCTCGATCTCGTCCAGGTTGCGCCGGCCCAGCTCCTCCAGCTTGTGGATCTCGCCGGGCCAGCGGGTCAGCCCGTTGGCCAGGCCGTGGGTGAGGGAGGCGGCGCAGAAGCCGCCGTTGCGACCGGAGGCGGCCCAGCCCACCTCGCGGCCTTCCAGCAGGACCACGTCCCGCCGCGGGTCGCGCTCCTTGGCGTTGAGCGCGGTCCACAGTCCGCTGTAGCCGCCGCCGACGACCAGCAGGTCGCAGGTCTCGGAGCCGGTGAGGGCGGGCTCGGGTCCCGGCTTGCCGGGGTCTTCCAGCCAGTACGGGACCGGCTGGGCTTCGGAGAGAGAGGCGATCCAGTTGTCTCGGCCACGATTCATGGCGCTTGGGGCCATGATTTCAACTCCCTACAGAGCTTTTGCGCGCATGTCGGCTGTGCGCTTTTCGGCTTTACGCCTTTTGACTGTTACGGCGATTGTTGATCAGCATCGACACCAGCACCAGCACCACGGCGAGCAGGAACATGGCCGTACCGATCACATTGATCTGAACGGGCGTTCCGCGCTGGGCCGAACCCCAGACGAACATGGGGAAGGTGACGGTCGATCCCGCGTTGAAATTGGTGATGATGAAATCGTCGAAGGAGAGCGCGAAGGAGAGCAGCGCGCCCGCGGCGATTCCGGGTGCCGCGATCGGCAGGGTGACCCGCAGGAAGGTCTGCGCAGGCCCGGCGTACAGATCCCGTGCGGCCTCCTCCAGACGCGGGTCCATCGACATCACACGCGCCTTGACCGCGGTGACGACGAAGCTCAGACAGAACATGATGTGGGCGATCAGGATCGTCCAGAAGCCCAGCTGGGCGCCCATGTTGAGGAACAGGGTGAGCAGCGAGGCGGCCATGACGACCTCGGGCATCGCCATCGGCAGGAAGATCAGCGAGTTGATGGCGCCGCGGGCGCGGAAGCGGTAGCGGACCAGCGCGAAGGAGATCATCGTGCCGAGGATGGTGGCGCCCAGCGTCGCCCAGACGGCGATCTGGAGGCTGAGCGACAGCGAATTGCACATGTCGGCGACACCGCACGGCTGTTTCCAGGCGTCCAGCGAGAACTGCTGCCACTGGTAGTTGAAGCGCCCCTTCGGTTTGTTGAAGGAGAACACCGTGACGATGACGTTCGGCAGCAGCAGATACGCGAGGGTGAGAAGTCCCGCGATGACGACGAGGTGGCGCTTGAGCCAGTTGACGACGGGCATTTAGACCAGGTCCTCCGTCCCGGACCGGCGGATGTAGATCGTCACCATGGCCAGGATCGCGGCCATGAGGATGAAGGAGAGGGCCGCCGCCGTCGGATAGTCCAGGATGCGCAGGAACTGCGTCTGGATCACATTGCCGATCATGCGGGTGTCGGTGGAGCCGAGGAGTTCGGAGTTGACGTAGTCACCGGCGGCCGGGATGAAGGTCAGCAGGGTGCCCGAGACCACGCCCGGCATCGACAGCGGGAAGGTCACCTTGCGGAAGGTGGTCGACGGCTTGGCGTACAGGTCGCCGGCCGCCTCGTGCAGCCGCCCGTCGATCCGCTCCAGCGAGGTGTACAGCGGCAGGATCATGAACGGCAGGAAGTTGTACGTCAGGCCGCACACCACCGCGAGGGGGGTGGCCAGCACCCGGTCGCCGGCCGTCCAGCCGAGGAAGTTGGTGAGGTCCAGGATGTGCAGCGAGTTCAGCGCGTGCACCACGGGGCCGTTGTCGGCGAGGATCGTCTTCCAGGCCAGGGTGCGGATCAGGAAGCTGGTGAAGAACGGCGCGATCACCAGGATCATGATCAGGTTGCGCCAGCGGCCCGCGCGGAAGGCGATCAGGTAGGCCAGCGGGTAACCGAGCAGCAGGCACAGCACGGTGGCACCGGCGGCGTAGAAGATGGACCGCAGGAACTGGGGCCAGTACTCGGACAGCGCGTTCCAGTAGGTCGCGAAGTGCCAGGTGACCTTGTAGCCCTCCTCCAGGGAGCCCGTCTGCACGGACGTGGAGGCCTGGTAGACCAGCGGCAGCGCGAAGAAGACGACCAGCCACAGGATGCCGGGCAGCAGCAGCCAGTACGGCGTGAACCGGCCGCGCTTGCGCGGGGGCCTGGCCGCGGATTCCGCGGGGGCGAGCGGCGGGGGCGCTTCGGTGAGCGTCGGCATCAGGCGGCGACCTCTTCCCCGGTGCCCGCGTCGATGGCCTGGTCCGCGTCCAGGCCGAAGGTGTGCGCGGGGCTCCAGTGCAGGACCACGTCGGCGCCGGGGACCAGCCGGGCGTCCCGCTCGACGTTCTGGACGTACACCGAGAGTTCGGCGCAGGCGGGGCTGTCGATGACGTACTGCGTGGAGACGCCGATGAAGCTGGCGTCGGCGATCGTGCCGGTGAGGCGGTTGCGGCCCTCGGGGATGGTGCCCGCGTCGTCGGCGTGGGCGAGCGCGATCTTCTCGGGGCGGATGCCGACCAGCACCTTGCCGCCGGCCGGGGCGGGGGCGCTGCAACGGGCGGCGGGCAGCACCAGCTTGTCGCCGGCGGCCTTGAGCACGATGTCGTCGCCGCCGCTGGTGTCGACCTCGGCCTCGATCAGGTTGGAGGTGCCGAGGAAGTTGGCGACGAAGGTGGTCTTCGGGTTCTCGTACAGGTCGGTGGGGGCGCCGAGCTGTTCGACGCGGCCGCCGTTCATCACCGCGACCGTGTCGGCCATGGTCATGGCCTCCTCCTGGTCGTGCGTGACGTGGATGAAGGTGATGCCCACCTCGGTCTGGATGCGCTTGAGCTCCAGCTGCATCTGGCGGCGCAGCTTGAGGTCGAGGGCGCCGAGCGGCTCGTCCAGCAGCAGCACCTTCGGGTGGTTGATCAGCGCGCGGGCGACGGCGACGCGCTGCTGCTGGCCGCCGGAGAGCTGGTGCGGCTTCTTGCGTGCCTGCTCGCCGAGCTGGACCAGGTCCAGCATGTCCTCGACCTGCTTCTTGACGCTCTTGATGCCGCGCCGGCGCAGCCCGAAGGCGACGTTCTCGAAGATGTCGAGGTGCGGGAAGAGGGCGTAGGACTGGAAGACCGTGTTCACGGGCCTCTTGTACGGCGGCAGGTGGGTGACGTCCTGGTCGCCGAGGTGCACGGTGCCGCTGGTCGGCTCCTCCAGGCCCGCGATCATGCGCAGGGTGGTGGTCTTGCCGCAGCCGGAGGCGCCGAGCAGGGCGAAGAAGCTGCCCTGGGGCACGGTCAGGTCCAGCGGGTGCACGGCGGTGAAGGCGCCGTAGGTCTTGCCGATACCGGAGAGGCGGACGTCGCCGCTGTTGTCTGTCGTCATCGTGGTCGTCACGCCCCTGTGAGCTTGGAGAACTTCTGCTGGTAGGCGGTCTCTTCCTTCTGCGTCAGGGCGCGGAAGGGATGGGACTTCGCCTGCATGGCCTTGTCGGGCACGATCAGCGGATTGCTCGCGGCCGACTTGTCGATTTTCGCGAGGTAGGGAACGACTCCCGCAACGGGGCTCACGTAATTGACGTAGGCGGCGAGTTCGGCGGCGGGCTCGGGCTGGTAGTAGTAGTCGATGAGCCGCTCGGCGTTGGTCTTGTGGCGCGCCTTGTTGGGGACCAGCAGATTGTCGGTCGACGTCATGTAGCCGCTGTCCGGGATGAGATAGCCGACGTCCGGGTTGTCGGCCTGGAGCTGGACCACGTCGCCGCCCCAGGCGACACAGGCGGCGATGTCGCCCTTGGCCAGGTCGGAGGTGTAGTCGTTGCCGGTGAAGCGGCGGATCTGGCCCTTGTCGACGGCCTTCTGGAGGCGGGCGATGGCCGCGTCGTAGTCGTCGTCGGTGACCTTCGCCGGGTCCTTGCCCAGGTCGAGCAGGACCATGCCGATGGTGTCGCGCATCTCGGTCAGGAAGCTGACGCGGCCCTTGAGCTTGGGGTTGTCCAGGAGGTCGGAGACCGACTTCACCTCGACGCCGTCGAGGGCCTTCTTGTTGAAGGCGATGACGGTGGAGATGCCCTGCCAGGGGTAGGAGTAGGCGCGGCCGGGGTCCCAGTCGGGGTCGCGGAACTGGTCCGAGAGGTTCGCGAAGGCGTGCGGCAGGTTGGCCGGGTCCAGTTTCTGGACGTAGCCGAGGCGGATCATGCGGGCGGCCAGCCAGTCGGTGAGGACGATCAGATCGCGCCCGGTGTCCTGGCCCGCGGCGAGTTCCGGCTGGATCTTGCCGAAGAACTCGTCGTTGTCGTTGATGTCCTCGGTGTACTTGACCTGGATGCCGGTCCGCCTGGCGAACGCGTCGAGCGTGGGGTGGTGCTTGCCCGAGTCGTCCACGTCGATGTACTCGGGCCAGTTGGAGAAGTCGACGACCTTCTCGGTGGCCGAGTGGTCGTCGGCGGACACGCCGCCCTGGTTCTTGCTCGCGGCGGGGATGCCGCAGGCGCTCAGCGTCCCGAGTCCGCCGATCGCGAGGGCGCCCCCGGCGGAGGCGCGCAGCAGCGAACGGCGGGTCGGCGCGGCCCTGCCGCCGCCAAGACTCCGGCGTACGGCGGCCGATGCGACCGGTGCCGGCCGGTCGGGCTCGTAACTTCCCATGCGCGTGTGGCCTTTCGGAGGGGAGGGGGTGCCCGGTGGTGGGGACGGGCGTCGTACCCGGTGGAGCGCGCCGCGGGCGGGGGTCCCGCGGCCGGGGACGGCTCCTACCGGTCCCCGAAGATCGTGCGGTGCCAGTCCTTGCGGACCACCGCCGTGTTGTCGAACATTACGTGCTTGACCTGCGTGTATTCCTCGAAGGAGTACGACGACATGTCCTTGCCGAAGCCGGAGGCCTTGTAGCCGCCGTGCGGCATCTCGCTGATGATCGGGATGTGATCGTTGATCCAGACGCAGCCCGCCTTGATGTCGCGGGTGGCGCGGTTGGCCCGGTAGACGCTGCCGGTCCAGGCGGAGGCGGCGAGGCCGTACGGGGTGTCGTTGGCGAGCCGGATGCCCTCGTCGTCGGTGTCGAAGGGCAGGACGACCAGGACCGGCCCGAAGATCTCGGACTGGACGATCTCGCTGTCCTGGGCGGCGCCGGCGATGAGGGTGGGCCGGTAGTAGGCGCCCTTGGCCAGGTCGCCGCCGGGGGCCTCGCCGCCGGTGACCACGCGGGCGTAGGAGCGGGCGCGGTCCACGAAACCGGCGACGCGGTCGCGCTGGGCGGCCGAGACGAGCGGTCCGAGGTCGGTGCCGGGGGCGAACGGGTCGCCGAGCCGCACGGTCTCCATCAGGGCGGCGGTGCGCTCCACGAACGCCTCGTACAGCGGGCGCTGGACATAGGCGCGGGTGGCGGCGGTGCAGTCCTGGCCGGTGTTGATGAGCGCGCCGGCCACGGCCCCGTTGACGGCCGCGTCCAGGTCGGCGTCGTCGAACACGACGAACGGGGCCTTGCCGCCCAGCTCCAGGTGGAGCCGCTTGACGGTGGCGGTGGCTACCTCGGCGACGCGCTTGCCGACACCGGTGGAGCCGGTGAACGAGGTCATGGCGACGTCGGGGTGCCCGACCAGGTGCTCACCGGCCTGCCTGCCGGTGCCGGTGACGATGTTGACCACACCGTCCGGCAGGCCCGCGGCGGTGGCGGCTTGGGCGAACAGCAGCGAGGTCAGCGGGGTCAGCTCGGCGGGCTTGAGCACGATGGTGTTGCCCGCGGCGATCGCCGGGAGCACCTTCCAGGCGGCCATCTGGAGCGGGTAGTTCCACGGCGCGATGGACCCGACGACGCCGATCGGCTCGCGCCGGACGTACGAGGTGTGGTCGCCGGAGTACTCGCCGGCGGACTGCCCCTGGAGGTGACGGGCGGCGCCCGCGAAGAAGGCGGTGTTGTCGACGGTGCCGGGGACGTCGAACTCGCGGCTGAGCTTGAGCGGCTTGCCGCACTGGAGCGACTCCGCGCGGGCGAAGTCCTCGGCACGCTCGGCGAGCACGGCCGCGAAGCGGTGCAGGGCGTCCGAGCGCTCGCCCGGAGTGGCCGAGGCCCAGCCCGGAAAGGCCGCGCGGGCGGCGGCGACGGCCGCGTCCACGTCGTCGGTGCCGGCCAGCTCGTAGGTGTAGACCTCGGTGCCGGTGGCCGGGTCGACCACGGCGTGGCGGCGCCCCGAGGTGCCCCTGGTCAGACGGCCGGCGATGAACTGAGCGCCTTCCGCGAAACGGTCCTGCGCGGGAAATCGCTCCTGGCCGGCGGTGCCCGGATTGTGCATGTCGCTCTCCTCCGCCGATCACCCCGTCCCAGGGGTGGGTGGCGTAGCTCCAGCTCGATTTGAGTGCCGATCCTGACAGAGCTATTAGCCTCCAACAAGTGATTCCGTTGTTGCCTTTTGGTTACGCGACGGAATCTGTCGACCAGGTGTCGAGTCGGGCGAGGAAAAGCCGGACGGAGTGTCAGTGGTGCGTGCCAGACTCGCGTGCATGGGGAAGATCGACGGGCTCGAGGCCCTGGTCAGCGAGGTCCGCGCGGGGTCCCGGACCAAGTACCTGCACTTTTGGGGCCACCGGCCCCGGCCGGACGGCGGCATCGGCGCGAGCTGTCTGAGCCAGTGGTGGCCCTCACCCTTCGTGGTCGACGGCAGGCGGTACGCGACGGCGGAGCACTGGATGATGGCCGCCAAGGCCCGGCTGTTCGGCGACGCCGGGGCCGAGCACCATGTCCTCGCCGCGGCGCATCCGGCCGAGGCCAAGAAGGCGGGCCGGCTGGTCCGCGGCTTCGACGAGGCGACATGGGAGCGGGAGCGGTTCCGCATCGTGGTCGAGGGCAGCGTCCACAAGTTCGCCGCCGACCCGGCGCTGCGCGCGTTCCTGCTGGGCACGGGCGAGCGCGTGCTGGTCGAGGCGAGCCCGGTGGACCGGGTGTGGGGCATCGGCCTGACGGCGGACGACGAGGCGGCGGACGACCCGGAGCGCTGGCAGGGCCTGAACCTGCTGGGTTTCGCGCTGATGGAGGCGCGGGCGGAGCTGGCCGGACGATAGGTGCGGGGGCGCTCGGGTGTGGCGGGGCTCCGGGTGCGGCGATGCCCGCCGGACGGGTCCTGCGGTCCGGCGGGCATCGACCGGAGCGTGCGCTCCGGACGGGAACCGCGCTGTGCGGTCCCGTCGCGGGATCAGCGCTGCGCCACCGCCACCGGGACGGAGTGCAGGGAGCCGTAGTACGGATCCGTGTTCCTGCTCTCGTTGAAGGCGGTGACACCGATCACGATCATCAGCACGATCATGCCGATGCCGACGATGATGCCGATGACCCCCATGACCAGCCCCGCCTGAGCCTGCCCGTGGTTCGTGGCCTCGCCGCGCTCGACCCGGCGCCGCCCCTTGACGCCGAAGACCACCGCGAGGATGCCCAGCACCACCGAGAGGACGCCGTACAGGCAGAACAGGCAGATCGACAGGATGCCGAGCACCATGGCCGCGGTGCCCATGCCGTTCTGCGGTGCCATCGGCATGCCCGTCCAGCCGTAGCTCCCCGCGGCCGGGTAGCCGGGGTAGCCGTAGCCGCCGGCGGGCGGCGCGGAGACCGGGGCACCGGGGCCGGTGGGCGCGATCGGCGGGGGCGGCACCGGCTCACCCGTGCCGGGGGCGCCGAACACGGGCGGAGTGGGCGCCCCGAAGCCCGGCGCGCCCTGGGCGGGCGGGGCCGGCGGGGCGAAGCCGGGCCGGGCGTACCCGCCGGTCGGCAGGTCGGTCACGGTGGCCTGCTCGTGCACGGACGGCGGCTGGGCCGGGGGCTGCCCCGCGCCCGGCGCGGCGGGCTGGTCCTTGTCGAGCGACAGCCCCTGTCCGGGCGGTGCCCACGGGTCGTGGCCGCCGCCGGCCGCCCCACTCGACTGCGTTCCGTCTGACACCGGTACTTCCCCCTCGGTCGTTCGTCCCGCCATGCTACGGCCTTCCCACCCCACCCCGACCGGCCGGTCCCACCGCCCGGCACCAGCACAGACCGCCCCGACCGGCCGGTCCTCCGCCCTGGCGCCGGGCCCGCCGTCCTGACACCGGGCCTCCTGACGCCGCCTTCTCCGCGGCCGTACCGCTCGCGCCGCCTCCCGGACGCCCGGCAGGCCCCCTCACGCCTCCCCCTCCTCCCCCGCCCGCCTACGATGGCCTCTGACGATCAGCCGATCACCCGCGCCGCGCCCGCAAGGGCCCGTCGGCGCCCTGCCTCGGGGAGGACCCCTTGTCCGACAGTTCCGTACCGGCCGCCGGGCACGCCGACCGCGATCTGCGGGCGTTCATCGCCGGACTGCCCAAGGCCGAACTGCACGTGCACCACGTGGGCTCCGCCTCCCCCCGCATCGTCTCCGAGCTGGCCGCCCGGCACCGCGACTCCAGGGTCCCCAGCGATCCGGAGGCCCTCGCCGAGTACTTCACCTTCACCGACTTCGCGCACTTCATCGAGGTGTACCTGTCGGTGGTGGACCTGATCCGCACCCCGGAGGACGTCCGGCTGCTCACCTACGAGGTGGCCCGCGACCTGGCCCGCCAGCAGGTGCGCTATGCCGAGCTGACCCTCACCCCGTTCTCCTCCACCCGGCGCGGCATAGACGAACGGGCCTTCATGGACGCGATCGAGGACGCCCGCAAGAGCGCGGAGGCCGAGTTCGGCACCGTGCTGCGCTGGTGCTTCGACATCCCCGGCGAGGCCGGACTCCAGTCCGCGGAGGAGACGGTACGGCTCGCCACCGACGACCGGATCCGCCCGGAGGGCCTGGTGTCGTTCGGGCTCGGCGGCCCCGAGATCGGCGTGCCCCGCCCGCAGTTCAAGCCGTTCTTCGACCAGGCCATCGCGGCCGGCCTGCGCTCGGTCCCGCACTCCGGCGAGACCACCGGACCGCAGTCGGTGTGGGACGCGCTGAACGAGCTGGGCGCCGAGCGCATCGGGCACGGCACCAGCTCCGCGCAGGACCCGGCGCTGCTCGCGCACCTCGCCGAGCGGCGCATCCCGCTGGAGGTCTGCCCGACCTCCAACATCGCCACCCGCGCGGTGCGCACCCTGGACGAGCACCCGATCCGGCAGTTCGCCGAGGCCGGGGTGCTGATCACGGTCAACTCCGACGACCCGCCGATGTTCGGCACCGACCTCAACAACGAGTACGCGGTGGCCGCCCGCCTCCTCGGCCTGGACGAGCGCGGTGTCGCGGACCTCGCCAAGAACGCGGTGGAGGCGTCCTTCCTGGACGCGGCGGGCAAGGCGCGGCTCGCGGCGGAGATCGACACGTACACCGCCGCCCGGCTCGCGGTCTGAGGCGCACCACAATGGGGGCCATGCAGACCGTGACCGCCGTGGCCCACCGCGGCGACCCCTACCGCTTCCGCGAGAACACCCTCGACTCGCTGCGCTCCGGCATCGACCGGGGCGCGGACGCCGTCGAGCTGGATGTCCGGCTCACCCGTGACGGCGTGCCCGTGCTGCTGCACGACGACACGCTCGAACGGCTGTGGGAGGTGGAGCGGCCGCTGAGCACGCTGTCCGCCGAGGAGGTGCGCGGACTCACCGGCGGCGGGGTGCCGACGCTGGCCGAGGCGCTCGCCGCGACCGGTGACAGCCGGGTGATGGTGGACCTGTGCGGGCGGGTGACGCGGCGGACGATGGAGCGGATCCTGGACGTGGTCCGGCAGAGCGGGGCCGGGGACCGGGTGTACTACAGCGCGGGCGCGGAGACGATGCTCACCGTGCGCGCCGCCGACCCGGCCGCGGAGATCGCGCTGACCTGGACCACGCTGGCCCCGCCCCGCCCCGCGCTGCTCGCCGCGATCAACCCCCGCTGGCTCAACTACCGCTTCACCCTGGTCGACCGGGACCTGGTCGACCGCGTGCACCGGGACGGCCGGCTCGTGTCCGTGTGGACACCGGACACCCGGCGCTCGCTGCGCCGGCTGATGGAGCTGGGCGTCGACTCGATCACCACGAACCGCATCGACGTCCTGCACGGCCTCCGCTCCCGCTAGGGTCTTTCCCCCCGGCCCTGACGGACCGCCCCCGGCAACTCCCCCGGTCTCGGGAGGAGTTGCCGGGCGCTTGCTCAAGCAGCCGCGGTCAGCGGCGCGTCGGGGCCGGTCAACGCTTCCAGGCGCTTGATCTTCCGGCGTACGACGTACAGCGGAAGCACTCCGAAGACGCCGAACGACATGTCGATCAGGCTCCACCAGAACGGGATGCCCCGGACCGGGCCGCAGGCGAGGGCCAGCGGGACGATGCCGGCGCAGGCGATCATCCCGAACTCGATCACCCAGACGTTGCGCACCGGGTCGCGGTACGGGCCGTAGAAGGCGACCGCGATGACGAGGTGGGCGAACGCCAGCCAGTCGGTGCCGTAGAGGACGAACGGGTAGGTCGCGTCGACGGCGTCGAGCCCGTCCCGCACCCGTGCGATCCAGCCCGTCAGTCCGGGCAGCCACTGCGGCACCCCCGCCGCCGCCAACCCGCTCTGGGCCCAGCGCAGTTCGTGTACCAGTGGAAAGGCCGTGGCCCCGCTCAGCACCAGGCACACCACGAAGAAGACAAGCCAGCCGCGAATGCCCTTCAGGAGGGCGGCTCTGTCGCTCATGGGCAGAGCCTACGCCTCAGTTGAACGCGTTCAAAACCTGCCGGGAAAGAAGGGCTGGTGCCGTCAATCACGTCGTACTCCCCCACATGCCTGTACATTTCGGACGATCGTTTCGAGAGGCGACCGGCAGACGGGGCGAGGGATGAGCGCGGACGGACGTGGCGCGGTGGGCACCGGGCCGGGTGCCGAGCCGCGCCGCCGGGAAGGACGGACCCGTCGATGACGTCGACTCCGCCGGCCGGTACGGAGATCCGGGGGTTCCGGGCGGGTGACGGGCCGCCGCTGGTGGCCGCCTGGTGCCGTGCCGCCCCGGCGGATCCGATCACCCCCGACCGCTTCCGCACCCTCGTCCTGCTCGACGCCAACTTCGACCCCGAGGGGCTGCGGGTCGCCCTGGCCGGCGGCCGGGTCGTCGGCGCCGCCTACGCGGTGCGCCGGCTGACCCCGGTACACGGCACCGACCTGGAGCCCGAACAGGGCTGGATCCCGTTCTTCTTCGTCGACCCGGCCGCCCGCGGGCAGGGCCTCGGCCGCCGGCTGCTGACCGACGCCCTGGACTGGCTGAGCGCGCACGGCCGCACCACCGTGGACTTCTCCTCGTACACCCCGAACTACCTGCTCCCCGGCCTGGACACCGAGACCTACCCGGAGGCGGCGAGGCTTCTCGACGCGCTCGGATTCCGGACGCTGTACGAGGCCGCGGCGATGGACCGCTCGCTCGTCGGCCACCGGATGCCGGACGCCGTCGCCCACCGCCGGGACGAACTGGCCCTGCTGGGGCACCGGTTCGGCACTCCCGCCGACGACGACCTGGTGGAGCTGATCGCGCTCGCCGGGAGCCGCTTCAGCCCGGACTGGGCGCGGGCGATCCGGGAATGCCTGGCGGGCGGGGCCCCGCCGGACCGGATCGTCGTCGTCCGGGAGCCCGGCGGGCGGCTGGTGGGCTGGGCGATGCACGGGGCGTACGAGTCGGCGCTGGAGCGGTTCGGCCCGTTCGGGGTGGTGGAGGAGATGCGCGGCACCGGGCTCGGCAAGGTCCTGCTCCATATGGTCCTGGCCCGGATGCGGGCGCGCGGCGCGCACGGGGCGTGGTTCCTGTGGACCGGCGAGCGGTCGCCGGCCGGCCACCTCTACCGCGCCGCCGGTTTCAGCACGACCCGGACGTTCCGGGTGCTGCGCCGGGAGGCCGCCCGGTGACGCGGCCCCGACCCGGCCTGAACCGGCGGCACTTCGCCCTCGCGCTGCCCTCCGCGCTGCTCGCCGCGGGCTGCGCCGCACCCCGCCAGGGCACCGGCCGCCCCGGCGACCCGATCGTCCTCACCCTGCTCACGCACTACTCCAGCGGCGTCCTGAAGACGGCCCTCCAGAAGCCGGTGGACGAGTGGAACGCCACGCACGACCGGGTCAAGGTGCGGGCGAAGGCGGTGGAGTTCACCGATCTGCTGACCACGTTCACGGTCCGGCAGGCGGCGGGCCAGGGCGCCGACATCATCCAGCCGTACTGCCTGTGGACCGGCCAGCTCGTCCGGGCCGGTGTGCTGCGGGCCGCCCCGCCCGAGCACGCGGCGGAGATCCGGCGCGGCTACAGCCCGGCCGCGGTCGGCGCCGCGTCGTACGGGGGCCGCGTCTACGGCTACCCCACCGAGGCGCAGACGTACGCCCTCTACTACAACGCACGGCTGCTGCGCGCCGCCGGCATCGAGCGGCCACCGCGCACCTGGCCCGAGTTGACCGAGGCCGCCGAGCGCACCACCCGCCGGGACCGGTACGGCAACACGCTGGTGCAGGGTTTCGGTCTCTCGCTGTACGACGACTCCACCACCGTCGGCCAGACCCTCGCCCTGCTGAACGCGGCCGGGGGCGCGTTCGTCGCCGCGGACGGCCGGAGCACCGCGATCGACTCGCCGGCCGGGCGGGCGGTGTTCGAGCTGGAGCACCGCCTGGTGAGCCGGGGGGCGAGCGCCCCCGGTGTCAACGTCTACCAGGCGTTCCCCGCCGGTCAGGTGGCCATGGTGATCGGCGCGGGCTGGTGGACCGGCAGCCTGAAGCCGCTGATGGGCGCGGGGTACCGGGAGGTCGGCGTCGCCCCCGTGCCCGTCCCCGGGGCGGGCCGGAAGCCCGCCACGCTCGCCACCGGGTTCCTGCTCGGGGTCAACGCGGCCAGCCGGTTCCCGCGCGAGGCATGGGATTTCCTGCGCTGGCTCAACGCGGAGCGGACGGGCGCGCAGGGCGTGACCCGCATGAGCGCCCTCCAGGTCTCGGTGGGCTCGCTCACCGGCCGGGCCGACGACATGCGGGCGCTGCTCGGCAGCGGCGGGGACCGGAATCTGCGGCCGTTCCTGGACGCGCTGGCGTACGCGGTGCCGGAGCCGAACGTGCCGGGTGCACAGCAGGCGAAGACGCTGCTGCGCACGAACATCGAGGCGCTGTGGACCGGTCAGCAGTCGGTCGGGGAGGCGCTGCGCAGCACGCGCCGGCAGGTCGATCAGGAGGTGTCGCGGCTGTGGTGAACACGCTCGCGCCGGAGCGGGCCGGGCCTCCCGCCGCCCGCGCCCTGCCGCCGGGGGCCGGCCTCGCCGCCCGCGCCCGGCGCCGCCAGACGGTGGTCGGCTATCTCTTCCTCGCCCCGGTCCTGCTGTTCTTCGCGGTCTTCCTCGTCCTGCCGCTCGCCTTCGCCCTGCTGCTGTCGGCCTCGCGCTGGTCCGGCTTCGACCTCGGGGACATCCGGCCGGTCGGCCTGGACAACTTCACCGGGCTGTTCGCGGCCGGCTCGACGTTCCTGACGCCGGTCCTCACCAACACGGTGCTGTTCGCGCTGGGCACGGTGGTCGTCGCGCTCGCGGGTTCGGTGCTCGTCGCCACCTGTATCGACCGGCTGCGGTTCCAGGGGCTTTGGCGGACGCTGTACTTCCTGCCGATGGTGACGACCGTGGTCGCCGTCGGCAATGTGTGGAAGTACATGTACGAGCCGGGCGGTCTGGTCGACGGCGTCCTCAACGCCCTCGGGTTCGGCTCGGTCGCCTTCCTCCAGGACCCGCGCACGGCGCTGCCCGCGGTGGTCGTCGTACAGGCGTGGGCCTCGGCGGGGTCGGCGATCCTCGTCCTGACGGCGGGGCTGAAGTCGATCCCGCGTTCCTACTACGAGGCGGCGGCGCTGGACGGCGCCGGGTCCGCCACGACCTTCCGGAAGATCACGCTGCCGCTGCTGCGGCCGTCGCTGCTGTTCGTGTGCGTCACCCAATTCCTCACCGGGCTCCAGTCGTTCGCGCTGATCACGGTGATGACCAAGGGCGGCCCCGGCGACGCGACGGCGGTGGCGGCGCTGGAGATGTACCGGCAGGCGTTCTCGTACGGCGACTGGGGTACGGCGAGCGCGGCGGCGTTCGTGCTGTTCGTGGTGGTGCTGGTGATCACGCTGGCGCAGTTGTGGCTGTTCCGGCGCGGCGGGGAGGACGCGTGAGGGGCCGCCGCCCGCCGTGGGTGTCGTACCTCCTCGTCGTGGCCGGTGCCGTGGTCATGGTGGTGCCGTTCCTCGACATGGTGATGACGTCCTTCAAGGGGCCGGGCGAGTCGGGGAGGCTGCCGTACCGCTTCCTACCGGAGGGGTTCGGCTTCGGCAACTACCGTGCGGCGCTGGACCAGTTGGACCTGCCGGTGCTGTTCCGCAACAGCGTCGCCGCGACGGCGCTGATCACCGGCTCGGTGCTGCTCACCTCGTCGCTGGCCGGTTACGCGCTCGCCAAACTCCGGTTCCGGGGGCGGGACTTCGTCTTCCGGCTGGTGCTGGCGACGATGATGTTCCCGCCGTTCCTCTTCTTCATCCCGCACTTCCTGATCCTGGTGCACTGGCCGCTGGCGGGCGGCAACGACGTGCTGGGGCGGGGCGGGGCGGGGCTGACCGCCAGCATCGTGGCGCTCGTGATGCCGTTCCTCGTCAACGGCTTCGGGATCTTCCTGACGCGCCAGTTCATGCTCTCCATCCCGGACGAGATCCTGGAGGCCGCCCGTCTCGACGGCGCGGGCGAGTTCACCCTCTGGTGGCGCGTCGTCCTGCCCCAGACCAAGCCGGTCCTCGTCACCCTGGCCCTGCTGACCTTCGTGGACTCCTGGAACGAGTACATCTGGGCCCTGCTGATCTCCACGGCGAATCCGGGCGTGATGACCCTGCCGGTGGGCATCCAGCTCCTCCAGGACTATGTCGACCCCACCCGCACCATGCCGGTCGTGATGGCCGGACTCGTCCTGAGCGTCCTCCCGGTCCTCGCTCTCTTCCTCCTGCTCCAGAAGCACTACATCCGGGGGGTGATGCTCAGCGGCCTCAAGTGAGGCCCCGGCGCGCGTCCGGCATCAGCGTCCTTCACAGACCCACGATCCGGTTCCAGCGCCGGGCGAACTCCACGCGTTCCGCGGAGGTGATGTCGCGGGCGATGGCGAGGCGGGAGCGCATCGTGGAGTCGGGGAAGATCAGGGGGTTGCCGGCGAGGGCCGCGGTGTCCTTGTCGGAGGCGTCCGCGAGGACCTCCCTGGCGGCCGGGACCGGGCAGACGTAGTTGACCCAGGTGGCGAGCTTCGCGGCGACCTCGGGCTGGTAGTAGTAGTCGATCAGACGCTCGGCGTTGGCCTTGTGCGCGGCGCGGTCGGGGATCATCAGGGAGTCCGACCACAGCTCGGCGCCCTCCTCGGGGACGACGAAGCGGATGTCGGGGTTGTCCGCCTGGAGCTGGATGACATCGCCCGAGTACGCCTGGCAGGCGAGCACATCGCCGCTGACCAGGTCCTTGGTGTAGTCGTTGCCGGTGAAGCGGCGTATCTGGCCGCGCCGGACCTGCCGTTCCACCTCGTCGCACATGGTGTGGAAGTCGTGCGCCGTCCAGCGGGTGATGTCCACGCCGTTGCCCTGCATCAGCAGCGCGAAGGACTCGTCCAGGCCGGACAGCAGGGTGACCCGGCCCTTGAGGTCGGGCGCCCACAGGTCCTTGACCGCGCGGATCTCACGGCCGAGCTTCTTGCGGTTGTAGGCGATGCCGGTGATGCCGGACTGCCACGGCACGGTGAACCGGCGGCCTTTGTCGAAAGCGGGCGTGCGCAGCAGCGGGTCGAGGTACCTCGCCACGTTCGGCTGGTGCGCGCGGTCCATCTCCTGCACCCAGCCCAGCCGCACGAACCGGGCGCACATCCAGTCGCTGATGACGATCAGGTCGCGGCCGGTGGACTGGTGGTTCATCAGGGCGGGGCTGATCTTGCCGAAGAACTCGTCGTTGTCGTTGATCTCCTCGACGTACTCCACCCGTATCCCGGTGCGCTTCTCGAACGCGTCGAGGGTGGGCCTGCGGTTCGGGTTCTTGTCGTCGGTGTCGATGTACAGCGGCCAGTTCGCCCAGGTCAGCCGGTGATCGGCGGCGGACTCGTCACTCACCGAGCGCTCGCCCGGCCGGACGTAGGCGGCGGGCACTCCGCAGCCGGCCAGTGCGCCGAGCGCGGCGGTGCCGCCGAGCGCGCGCAGCAGGGAACGGCGGGAGAGGGACGTACGCGAAGAAGTCTGGGGCACCCCGGAAGGATGCCGCCGACTCGTCCGGACGCACAATCGACGGTGCGTCGAGCGGGGAGCGCCCTGTCCGACACCTTGTCGATCAGCGCGGTTCACCGGAAAGCGGCGAACGGCGGCCCCCGCACAGGAGGGTGAACCTGTGCGGGGGCCGCCGGGGACACACCGGGACTGCTAGCCCAGCGACGTCATCACGTGCTTGATCCGGGTGTAGTCCTCGAAGCCGTACGCCGAGAGGTCCTTGCCGTAGCCGGACTTCTTGAAGCCGCCGTGCGGCATCTCCGCGACCAGCGGGATGTGGGTGTTGATCCACACGCAGCCGAAGTCCAGCTTCTTCGACATGCGCATCGCGCGGGCGTGGTCCTTGGTCCACACCGAGGAGGCCAGGGCGTACTCCACGCCGTTGGCGTGCTCGACGGCCTGGTCCTCGTCCGTGAAGGACTGGACGGTGATGACCGGGCCGAAGACCTCCTTCTGGATGATCTCGTCGTCCTGCTTGACGCCGGAGACCACGGTCGGCGCGAAGAAGTAGCCCTTGTCGCCGACCCGCTTGCCGCCGGCCTCCACGCGCGCGTGCGCGGGCAGCCGCTCGATGAAGCCCTCGACCTGCTTGAGCTGGTTGGGGTTGTTCAGCGGGCCGTAGAGCACGTCCTCGTCGTCCGGCTGCCCGGTCTTCGTCTCCTCGGCGGCCTTGGCCAGCGCGGCGACGAACTCGTCGTGGATCGACTCGTGGACGAGGACGCGGCAGGCAGCCGTACAGTCCTGGCCGGCGTTGAAGAAGCCCGCCACCGAGATGTCCTCGACGGCCTTGGCGATGTCGGTGTCCTCGAAGACGACGACCGGCGCCTTGCCGCCCAGCTCCAGGTGGACCCGCTTGAGGTCCTTGGACGCGGACTCGGCGACCGACATGCCGGCGCGCACGGAGCCGGTGATGGAGGCCATGGCCGGCGTCTCGTGCTCGACCATCAGGCGGCCGGTGTCGCGGTCGCCGCAGATGACGTTGAAGACGCCCTTGGGCAGCACCGAGCCGATGATCTCCGCGATCAGCACCGAGGAGGCGGGGGTGGTGTCGGAGGGCTTGAGGACGACCGTGTTGCCCGCGGCGAGCGCCGGGGCGAACTTCCATACGGCCATCATCATCGGGTAGTTCCACGGCGCGACCTGGGCGCAGACGCCGATCGGCTCGCGGCGGACGATGGAGGTCAGCCCCTCCATGTACTCGCCGGCCGAGCGGCCCTCCAGCATCCGCGCCGCACCGGCGAAGAAGCGGATCTGGTCGACCATCGGCGGGATCTCCTCGGAGCGGGTGAGCCCGATGGGCTTGCCCGTGTTCTCCACCTCGGCCGCGATCAGTTCCTCGGCCCGCTCCTCGAACGCGTCGGCGATCTTCAGCAGGGCCCGCTGGCGCTCGGCCGGCGTGGCGTCGCGCCAGGCCGGGAAGGCGCGGGCGGCGGCCTCCATGGCGGCGTCCACGTCCGCCGGTCCGGACAGCGGCGCGGTCGCGTACGCCTCGCCGGTCGCGGGGTTGACCACCTCGGTGGTCCGTCCGTCGGCGGCGTCCCGGAACTCACCGTCGATGTAGTTGCGCAGACGACGCAGCTCGGTGCTCACTGCCGGCCTCCTGATCTGGTTCGAGGGTTCGAGCGGTCCAGTCCGGACGGCCGGTGCGGCTGTCCGATCACTGAGACACCCCACCCTAGTCGGCACCCCCACGTTTTCAACACCCCCGGCGGCGCCACTTCTGCGAAATCCGCAAGCTTTGGTCGCGCAGACAACGAATTTCATCGATTGGGGCTTGCAAAACTGACGAGACCTCGTGCACAGTGAGCGCGTGGCCAGTCGAAGCGCAGACCAGAGGGACTCGTCCCGCGAGTCCAGGAACGGCACCCCGCAGTTGGATGCCGTCTCCCTCGCCATCATTCAGCAGCTCCAGGAGGACGGTCGCCGGCCGTACGCCGCGATCGGCAAGGCCGTCGGCCTGTCGGAGGCGGCCGTGCGCCAGCGCGTCCAGAAGCTGCTGGACCAGGGCGTGATGCAGATCGTCGCCGTCACGGACCCGCTCACCGTGGGCTTCCGCCGGCAGGCGATGGTGGGCATCCACGTCGAGGGCGATGTCGAGTCGATCGCTGACGTGCTGACTGACATGTCGGAAGTCGAGTACGTGGTGATGACCGCGGGCTCGTTCGACATCCTCGCCGAGATCGTCTGCGAGGACGACGACCACCTGCTGGACGTCATCAACAAACGCATCCGGGCACTGCCCGGCGTGCGCTCCACCGAAAGCTTCGTCTACATGAAGCTGAAGAAGCAGACCTACATGTGGGGAACCCGATAACCGTGACCCAGAAGGACCTCAGCCGCACCGCGTACGACCACCTGTGGATGCACTTCACCCGCATGTCCTCGTACGAGAACTCTCCCGTCCCGACGATCGTCCGGGGCGAGGGCACCTACGTCTACGACGACAAGGGCAAGCGCTACCTCGACGGTCTCGCGGGCCTGTTCGTGGTCCAGGCCGGGCACGGCCGCACGGAGCTCGCCGAGACCGCCTTCAAGCAGGCCCAGGAGCTGGCCTTCTTCCCGGTGTGGTCGTACGCCCACCCCAAGGCCGTCGAGCTCGCCGAGCGCCTCGCCCACCACGCCCCCGGCGACCTGAACAAGGTCTTCTTCACCACCGGCGGCGGCGAGGCGGTCGAGACCGCCTGGAAGCTGGCCAAGCAGTACTTCAAGCTGACCGGCAAGCCCACCAAGTACAAGGTCATCTCCCGCGCGGTCGCTTACCACGGCACCCCGCAGGGCGCCCTGTCCATCACCGGCCTGCCGGCCCTGAAGGCCCCCTTCGAGCCGCTGGTGCCGGGCGCGCACAAGGTGCCCAACACCAACATCTACCGCGCGCCGATCTTCGGCGACGACCCGGTGGCCTTCGGCCGCTGGGCCGCCGACCAGATCGAGCAGCAGATCCTGTTCGAGGGCCCGGAGACCGTCGCCGCGGTCTTCCTGGAGCCGGTGCAGAACGCCGGCGGCTGCTTCCCGCCGCCGCCCGGCTACTTCCAGCGCGTGCGCGAGATCTGCGACAAGTACGATGTGCTGCTCGTCTCCGACGAGGTCATCTGCGCCTTCGGCCGCCTGGGCACGATGTTCGCCTGCGACAAGTTCGGCTACGTCCCGGACATGATCACCTGCGCCAAGGGCATGACCTCGGGCTACTCCCCGATCGGCGCCTGCATCGTCTCCGACCGCCTGGCCGAGCCGTTCTACCAGGGTGACAACACCTTCCTGCACGGCTACACCTTCGGCGGCCACCCGGTCTCCGCGGCCGTGGGCCTCGCCAACCTCGACCTGTTCGAGCGCGAGAACCTCAACCAGCACGTGCTGGACAACGAGGGCAACTTCCTCCAGACGCTCCAGAAGCTGCACGACCTGCCGATCGTCGGCGACGTCCGCGGCAACGGCTTCTTCTACGGCATCGAGCTGGTGAAGGACAAGGCCACCAAGGAGTCCTTCAGCGACGAGGAGACCGAGCGCGTCCTGTACGGCTTCCTCTCCAAGGCGCTGTTCGACAACGGCCTGTACTGCCGTGCCGACGACCGCGGCGACCCGGTCATCCAGCTCGCCCCGCCGCTGATCTCCAACCAGGAGACGTTCGACGAGATCGAGCAGATCCTGCGCGCCACCCTCACGGAGGCGTGGACCAAGCTGTAATCAGCTGACGGTGTGACCGCGACCGGCCCCGGAGCCGCCCGTTCGAGTGAGAACGGCGGTCCGGGGCCGTGTGCTGTCCGGCCACCGTCCGGCGGCTGCCTAGCGTGCCAGTGACCGATCGGCCCTGCCTTCGTTCCCCCATATGGAGGAACGGGCACGGGAAAACGGATCAGGAACCGAGGTGTACGCCCATGGAGGCTCCGCCGGACAACGACGTGCTGTGGGCACGGTCCCTGCACTTCACGCACCCCGACGGCTCCCCCGGACTGTCCGGGGTCTCGCTCGGCGTCCGGGAGGGCGAGATCCTCGCCCTCAGCGGCCCCCGCGGCAGCGGCAAGACGACCCTGCTGCGCTGCCTGTCCGGGCTGGAGCCGGTGCGCGAGGGCGAGGTCTGGTTCAACAGCACGCCCGTGCACACCCTCGGCCCGGCGCAGCGCGAGCGGCTGCGCCGCGACCGGTTCTGCTGGATCGGCCCCGAGCCGGCCCTGGTCCCCGAGCTGAACGCCTGGGAGAACACCGCGCTCCCGCTGATGCTGCGCGGCACCAGCCGCCGCCGGGCCAAGACCACCGCGCTGGAGTGGCTGGAGCGCCTCGACGTCGGGGAGCTGGCCCGCAAGCGCCCGCACCGGCTGCGCCAGTCCGAACGCCAGCGGATCTCCATCGCCCGCGCGCTGGCCCCGGCACCGACCGTGCTGTTCGCCGACGAACCGAGCGCCCCGCTGCACCGCGCCGACCGCGGCCATGTGCTGCGCACCCTCACCAGCGCCGCCCGCTCGCACGGCATCACCGTGCTGCTGGCCACCCACGACCCGGAGACCGCGGCCTTCGCCGACCGCACGGTGAACCTGCTGGACGGCAGGCCGGTGCGGACCGTACACCTGCCGGAGGTCCCCGACGCGGAAGGCCGGGCCGCGTGCTCGATCTCCGTCTGACCCGCGCGGCCCGGCCCGCCGTCCAGCTGCGCCGCCTGCTGGTGGCGGCGGCCTCGGCGGGCACCGGGTTCCTGCTGCTGTCCTGCCTCGGCTACGCCCTGAAACACCCCGAGGCCGCGAGCTCGGGCGCACTGCGGCTGGGCTGGTGCGCGGTGCCGGTCGCCGCGACGGTGTACCTCGCGCTCGCCGTGGCCCGCACCGACCCCGGCACCCGCCCGCGCCCCGGACTGTCCGCGCTCGGCCTCGGACCGGCCCGTCTGATGGCCGTGTCCGCCCTGGTCACGGCCCTGTCCACCACCCTGGGCTCGCTTTTCGCGCTCTCCCTCTTCCTGCATCTGCGCGGCGATCTGACGGGACTGCCGTTCGACGGCGCGGCGGCGTCCTTCCTGGCCGCCGGCAAGCACCTGCCCCGCGCGGCGACCCTGACCCTGCTGGCGGTGGTGCCGGGGGTGACGACGATCGCGGTGGCGGTGGCGCTCCGCCCGCGGGACCCGCGGCAGCCGGCCCGGCCGCAGCGGAGGTATCTGCCGTTCGTACGACAGGCCGGTGCTCCGGACGCGGCCGGCCAGGCCACCGAGGCCGCACCGGCGGGCGCCGGGGGCACACCCGCCGGGGACGGCACCGCGCAGGCGCCGGGCGGCGTGATCGACCCCCGGTTCACGCCCCCGCCGGTCGCGAAGCCGGCCGACGACGACAAGGGGCCCGGCGACACCCCCGCCGGTCTCCCCTGGGCGGTCGCCCTCCTCGCCGCCGGACTCACCGCCCAGGCGTACGCGGGCCGCACGCCCCCCGCCCCCACCTTCACCACCTTCCCCGCCAGCACCGGCCTCTTCCTCCTCGGCTGGCTCCTCACCGCGCTCGGCCTGGTCTTCGCCGCCCCCGGCCTCACCCATCTGTGCGGCCGCCTCCTCCAGTGCGCCCGCCCCGGCGCGCTCCGCCTCCTCGCGGGCCGCGGCCTGATGGCGGAGGCCACCAGGATCGGCCGCCCCCTCGGCATCCTGTGCGCCGTCACCGCCGCCGGGTACGCCATGACCACCCTGTACCGCGCCCCCGCCCGCGCCCTCGGCCCGCTGAGCGCCCTCGGCGCGCTGGTCGTCGCCGGCTGCGCCTTCGCCACACTGCTGACCGTGGCCGTCGAGACGCGCCAGCACCGCGCCGAGACCACCACCGCCCTGCTGCGCCTCGGCGCCCCCACGGGGGTGCTGCGCGGCGCCGCCGCCCTGCGCGCGCTCGTCCTGCTGGCCTTCTTCACGCCGCTCACCCTGGCGATCGCCGCGCTGGCCGCGTTTCCGCTGACCCGCTGAGCACCCGGCCGGCCGCTCCACCGGGCCTCCCCGCGCCCCGGACGCAGGCCACTCCAAGGGGCGCGGGGAACTGCGCGATCAGCCGGCGAGCGGCCGTAGCCATCACTCGGGACGTATCCTCACGGCGCTCAGCCGAAGTTCGTGTTCTCCAGCCAGAACTCCAGCACCTCACGCTCACCCACGATGTCGAGACCCGGAGTCTCAAGCGGCAGCCGGCGGTAGAAGGCGAGCAGCACGGACGTGAGCGGCCCCCGCAACGCGACCGTCGCCTTCTCGTGACCGCGCCGCCAGCTCACGCCGTCCTCGCCCATCTCGACCAGCCACTCGGCGTTCAGCTCCGGCTCGGCGTCGGTGGCGTGCAGATGGATGCTGCGGCCGGGCACGCGCAACGCGGCGGCCCACTCCCGCGCGCCGCTGCGCTGCACCCACTCCACCAGCTCCAGCCACTCGTCCAGCGCGTCGGCGGCGATGTCCGCCGCGACCTCGTACGGCGCCCCGGTGGTAAGCGCCGCGTCGGCGCGGTGGACGGTGATCTCGTGGGTCATCCGGCGCGCCCAGAAGCCGCTGGTGGCGGCGCCGGTCCAGCTCCACACCCCGGCCTCGGGGCCCGCCTCGCGCAGCGCGCCGACGATCAGCTCTCCGGTGTCCGCCAGCCACGCGTCCAGCGCCGCCGCATCGCCCTGCTTCTCGGGGCCGCCGCCGAGCGGGACCCGGTCCGTCGGGATCCTCTCCTGCGCCCGCTCCCGCACCATCGTGCCGGACCAGCGCAGGGCGCCACCCATATGCCGTACGAGCTGTTCCAGCGACCACTCCGGGCAGGTCGGCACGGTGGCCGACAGATCCGCGCCGGAGGTGATCAGTTCCCTCAACTTCCCTACTTGGAAGGCGATTTCGTCACAGTAGCGGTCATGTGCGAGGTAGGTCATGGGCCCACCCTAGGCGGCCGGTGATCAGTCGAGCACGACGATTTCGGCCGCGTCGAACTCCGCGCCCACCGTGTCCCCCGGCTCCGGTGCGTCCCGCAGCGCGCACGCCGCCTCCAGGCGGGGGCCGGTCCCCGGCTGGAGGTGGACGGCGACATGGGTGCCCTTGAAGGTGCGGGCGGCGACCGTGCAGGTCAGCCCGGTGTCGGCAGGGACGAGCCGTACGCCGGCGGGCCGGACCAGCAGCGTCCGGGGACCCTGCGGGGCGTCCTCGGGCACCGGCAGCTTGCCCCAGGGGCTGTCGGCGACCGCGCCCGCGACCGTCGCCGGGACCACGTTCTCGAAGCCGAGGAAGCGGGCCACGAACGCGTCGGCGGGGCGCCGCCAGACGTCGAGTGGCGTGCCGGACTGGGCGACTCGGCCGTCCCGCATCACCACCACCCGGTCGGCCAGCGCGAACGCCTCGCCCTGGTCGTGGGTGACGGCGAGCACGGTCGTACCCAAGTTCCCGAAGAGTTCGCGGAGTTCGACCACGAGGCGTTCGCGCAGGGAGCGGTCGAGCTGGCCGAGGGGCTCGTCCAGCATCAGCAGCCGGGGCCGGGGAGCGAGCGCGCGGGCGAGGGCGACGCGCTGCTGCTCGCCGCCGGACAGCCCGGCCACCGCCCGGCGGCACGCGCCCGGCAGTCCGACCAGTTCCAGCAACTCGCCCACCCGTGCGTCCCGTTCGTCTTTCGGCACGCCGCGCACCCGCAGCCCGAACGCCACGTTGGCGCCCACGTCGCGCTGCGGAAAGAGCTGGTGGTCCTGGAACATCAGGCCGACCCCGCGCCGGTGCGCGGGCACCCCGCCCTGGTCCCGTCCGGCGAGCGCGATCCGTCCGGCGTCGAGGGGCTGGAGCCCGGCGACCGCGCGCAGCAGGGTGGACTTGCCGCTGCCGCTGGGCCCGAGGACGCAGACCACCTCGTGCTCGGCGACCTCCAGATCGACCGCGTCCAGCACGGGCCGCCCGCCGAAGCACACGGTCGCGCCCTCGATGCGCAGCATCAGAACTCCCCGGTCCGGTCCGTGCGCAGCCGCTCCAGGAGGAGCAGGGCGGCGGCGCACACCACCATCAGAATCGTCGAAAGGGCCATCGCCTGGCCGTAGTTGAGGTCGCCGGGACGGCTGAGCAGCCGGGCCACGGCGACCGGCAGGGTCGGGTTGTCGGGCCGCGCGATGAAGACGGTCGCGCCGAACTCGCCGAGCGAGACGGCGAACGCGAACCCGGCCGCGACCAGCAACGCCCGCCGCACCAGCGGCAGATCGATCTCCCGCCATACCCGCCAGGGCGAAGCCCCGAGCACCGCCGCCGCCTCCCGCAGCCGGGCGTCCACCGCGCGCAGCACCGGCAGCATGGTGCGCACCACGAAGGGGGCGCCGACCAGGGCCTGCGCGAGCGGCACCAGAATCCAGGACTGGCGCAGGTCCAGCGGCGGTTTGTCGAGGGCGATCAGGAAGCCGAAGCCGACGGTCACGGCGGACACGCCGAGCGGCAGCATCAGCAGCGCGTCGAAACCCCGTACCAGCCGGCCCGCGTCACGGCGGGCCAGCGCGGCGGCGGCGAGAGAGCCGATCAGCACGGCGATGGCGGTGGCGGCGACGGCGTACTGGAGCGAAGTCCACACCGCGTGCACCGGCGCCACCAGGAACGTGCCTCCGTCGGTGCGGGTCAGTGCCCGGTAGTAGCCGAAGCCGGGGGCGTCCAGGGAGCGGCGGACGAGGACGGCGAGCGGCAGCACCAGGAGCAGCGCGACGGTGGCGAGGACGCCCGCGAGCAGCGCCCGCTGTCCGGCGCCGCGCGGCCGGCGGGCGGTGATGTCGGGGTCGACCAGGCGCAGGGCGGTCTCCCGGCGTCGTACCGTCCAGGCGTGGACACCGAGGACGGCGCCGACGGCGGCGAACTGGACGAGGGTCAGGACGGCGGCCGTGCCCAGGTCGAAGATCTCGGAGGTCTGCCGGTAGATCTCCACTTCGAGGGTGGAGAAGGTGGGGCCGCCGAGGATCTGGACCACGCCGAAGGAGGTGAAGGTGAACAGGAAGACCATCAGCGCGGCGGCGGCCACGGCGGGCGCGAGGGCGGGCAGGGTCACCTTGCGCCACGCGGCGAACGGGGAGGCGCCGAGCATCCGCGCGGCTTCCTCCTGGCGCGGGTCGAGCTGCGCCCACAGCCCGCCCACGGTCCGTACGACGACGGCGTAGTTGAAGAAGACGTGCGCGAGCAGGATCGCCCACACGGTGGTGTCCAGCCGTACGCCCCAGAGCTGGTCGAGCAGCCCGCCGTGGCCGACGAGGGCGAGGAAGGCGCTGCCGGCGACGACGGTGGGCAGCACGAACGGGACGGTGACGACGGCCCGCAGCACTTGTTTGCCGGGGAAGTCGAGGCGGGCGAAGACGAACGCGGCGGGCAGCGCGAGCAGCAGGGTGAGCGCGGTGGAGGCGAGGGCCTGCCAGGTGGTGAACCACAGCACGTGCCGGATGTCCGGCCGGCCGACCACGTCCGCGATCAGCCCGAGGTGCCAGGCGCCGCCGGTCTTCAGGCCGCGCGCCACGATCGCGACGACGGGCCAGGCGAAGAACACGGCGAAGAACGCGACGGGCAGGGCCATCAGTCCCAGCCGCGCCGCGCTCCCGCGCCACCTCCGCCCGCGGGCGGTCACTTCAGTACGAGCGACGTCCACGCCTTGACCCACTGATCACGGTCGGCAGCGATCTTCTCGGGGGCCATGGTCTCGGGGTGCCGGGCCGGGGGACCGTACCTGGTGAAGTCGGCGGGCACGGCGGCCCCCGCGACAACCGGGTAGACGTACATGTTCAGCGGCATGTCCTGCTGGAACTCCCTGGAGACCAGGAAGTCGAGGAACGCCTTGGCACCCTTGGGGTTCCTCGCGTTGCTGAGCAGCCCGGCGAACTCGATCTGCCGGAAGCAGGTGCCGGTCGCCACGCCGGTCGGGGCGGTGGCGGGGCGCTTCTTGGCGTAGATCACCTCGGCGGGCGGAGAGGAGGCGTACGACACGACGAGCGGCCGGTCGCCGCCGGCCTTCCTGCCGCCCGAGGAGCCGGAGAACTCCTGGTCGTAGGCCTGCTCCCAGCCGTCGACGACCTTGACGCCGTTGGCCTTGAGCTTCTTCCAGTAGTCCTGCCAGCCGTCGTCGCCGAACCGCGCCGCGCTGCCGAGCAGGAAGCCGAGGCCGGGCGAGGCGGTGGCCGGGTTCTCGGTGACGAGGAGGTTCCTGTACTCGGGCTTGACGAGGTCGGCGTAGGACTGGGGCGGCGTCAGGTGGTGCTCGGTGAAGTACGCCTTGTCGTAGTTGACGCAGATGTCGCCGTAGTCGACGGGGGTGACGCGGTGCTTGCCGTCGAGCTGGTACCGGGCGCCGACCTTGTCCAGGCCCTTGGCGGTGTACGGCTGGAACAGGCCGTTGTCGAGGGCTCGGGAGAGCAGGGTGTTGTCGACGCCGAAGAGGACGTCGCCCTGGGGGTCGTCCTTGGTCAGGATGGCCTTGTTGACGGCCTGTCCGGCGTCGCCGTCCTTGAGGACGCGGACCCGGTACCCGGACCGCTTCTCGAAGTCCGCGAGGACACCCTTGGAAACGGCCCACGAGTCGTGGCTGACGAGGGTGACGGTCTTGTCGTCCGCGTTGCTCCGGCCCTGGGTCGAGCCGCACGCGGACAGCGCGAGCAGGCCGAGCCCGACCGCCGCGGCCAAGCAGGTCTTCTTGTGCACTTGGTTGTCCTCCTGGGGTTGGCCAGGAAGAACGCGGCCCTGCCCGGAAGACCCGGACAGGGCGCAACAGCTTGAGTAGTGACCGAACTTCCTACCCAGAATGACCTGGGCGAGGTTCAGAGGGTCTGCGGCCTGGTGCCGCACTCTCAGCGCTGTGGCGCTCCCCTGTCGGAATATGAAGATGTGGATACAGCAGCTTCTTCGGTACTTCAAAGATGAAGAAGTGATGGAACGGGCTCAGACTACCGCTCGGTGGCGGCGAGCTGACCACAGGCTCCGTCGATCTCCTGGCCACGGGTGTCCCGGATGGTCACCGGCACACCGTGCGCGGCGATCGCGTCCACGAACGCCTTCTCGTCCTCGGGCCGCGAGGCCGTCCACTTGGAGCCCGGAGTCGGGTTCAGCGGGATGAGGTTGACGTGCACGGGCCGGCCCTTGAGCAGCCGGCCGAGCCGGTCGCCGCGCCACGCCTGGTCGTTGATGTCGCGGATGAGCGCGTACTCGATCGACAGCCGGCGCCCGCTCTTTTCGGCGTACTCGAACCCGGCGTCCAGCACCTCGCGCACCTTCCACCGCGTGTTCACGGGGACGAGGGTGTCGCGCAGCTCGTCGTCGGGGGCGTGCAGGGAGATCGCCAGCCGGCACTTGAAGCCCTCGTCGGCGAACCGGTGGATGGCCGGCACCAGGCCCACGGTGGAGACGGTGATGCCGCGCTGGGACAGGCCGAGGCCGTCCGGGGCCGGGTCGGTGAGCGCGCGGATGGCGCCGACGACCCGGTTGTAGTTGGCGAGCGGCTCGCCCATGCCCATGAACACGATGTTGGACAGCCGCGCCGGGCCGCCCGGCACCTCGCCGTCGCGCAGCGCCCGCATGCCGTCCACGATCTGGTGGACGATCTCCGCGGTGGACAGATTGCGGTCCAGGCCCGCCTGCCCGGTCGCGCAGAACGGGCAGTTCATGCCGCAGCCCGCCTGCGAGCTGATGCACATGGTGACCCGGTCCGGGTAGCGCATCAGCACGGACTCCACGAGGGTGCCGTCGAACAGCTTCCACAGCGTCTTGCGGGTGGTGCCCTCGTCGGTCGACAGATGCCGGACGACCGTCATCAGCTCCGGGAACAGCGCCTCGCGCAGCTTCTGCCGGGAGCCGGCCGGGATGTCGGTCCACTGCTCGGGGTCGTGCGCGTACCGCGCGAAGTAGTGCTGCGAGAGCTGCTTGGCACGGAACGGCTTCTCACCGATCCCGGCCACCGCTTCCTTGCGCTCGGCGGGCGAGAGATCGGCGAGATGCCGCGGCGGCTTCTTGGCTCCGCGCGGCGCGACAAAGGTGAGTTCTCCGGGCTTGGGCATGGTGGTACCAGTGTCGCAGATCCAATCGGGTGATCCGCGGTCGCCGGTTGTGGCGCCCGTCGCGCGGGCCGGGTCGTTCGGGTCGGGGGCGGCCGGGGTGGGTGGGTCACATCGGGGTCGGTTTGATCATGGCGAAGGGGGCGCCCTGGGGGTCGGCGACCACGGTCATCCGGCCGGCCATCATGTCGAAGGGCGGGGCGAGGACCGTGCCGCCGCTTCTGACCAGGGCGTCCACGGTGGAGTCGACGTCGTCGACCGCGAAGTAGGCCAGCCAGTGGGCGGGGGTGCCGGGCGGGTCGCCGGCGAGCTGGGTGACGCCGCCGACCGGGCGGCCGCCGACCGTCAGCGCCCAGTAGGAGTCGGCGCCCTCCATGGGCTCGATCTCGATGCCGAACGCCTCGCCGTAGAAGGCGGTGGCGCCGGGTACGTCGCTGGTGTGCAGCTCGTTCCAGGTCAGCGCGCCGGCCTCGTTGACGACCCGGGCGCCGTGGAAGTCGCCGGCCTGCCAGACGCCGAAGACCGCGCCCTGCGGGTCGGCGGCGATCAGCATCCGGCCCAGGCTGCCCACGTCCATCGCCGGGACGAGCAGGGTGCCGCCCGCGGAGACGATCGCGTCCTGGGTGGCCTCGGCGTCGGTGGTGGCCAGGTAGCTGGTCCAGACGGTCGGTGGCGGTTCCGGCATGTCCTGCGGCTTCGGGCCGAGACCCGCCACGGGCTTGCCGTGCAGCTCGCAGACCGTGTACCCGCCGAACTCGGCCGGTCCCGGCTGACCCTGCCAGCCGAACAGGTCGCGGTAGAAGTCCAGCGCGGCCTGCTGGTCCGAGGCCATCAGGTCGACCCAGCAGGGGGTGCCGGTCGCGTACGGGGTGGTGACTTCGGGCATCTCTCGCTCTCCCTACCCGGGGACCAGGGGGCCGGGGATCCAGCGGCCACGCCACGGGGCGTTCTTTGTCACCATCGTGTGGCCAAACGTGATCGCCCGCCCGTCAGAGCGGCTGGTGGGCGGCCATGGTGCCCCTGGGGGCGGGCCCTGGGAGTCCGTACGGACCCCGAGGCCGGATGAGCGGACGGTCGTACGGCGACGGGCCCCGCCCTGTTCCCAGGGCGGGGCCCGTACGGCCGTGACGACGCGCGACAGGGGTTTCGTCAGGCGGAGCCGACGAAGACCACCAGTAGGAGCCAGACCACCGGTGCCGTCGGCAGCAGGGAGTCCAGGCGGTCCATGATGCCGCCGTGGCCCGGCAGCAGGGTGCCCATGTCCTTGATGCCCAGATCGCGCTTGATCATGGATTCGCCGAGGTCGCCCAGGGTGGCGCTGGCCGCGACGGCGAGGCCCAGCAGCAGGCCCTGCCACCAGTGGCCGCCGTCGATCAGGAACTGCATGCACAGCGCGCCCGCGACCATCGAGAACGACACCGCGCCGAACAGGCCCTCACGGGTCTTTCCGGGGCTGATCCGCGGAGCGAGCTTGTGCTTGCCGAAGCGCCAGCCGACGGCATAGGCGCCGGTGTCGCTGACGACGGTGAGCAGCAGGAAGGTCAGGACCCGCCAGGGACCGTCGTCCGCGGTCAGCATCAGGGCGACGAAGGTGGCCAGGAAGGGCACGTAGAACGCCGCGAAGACGGCGGCCGTGACGTCCTTGAGGTAGCCCTCCGGTGGTTCAGTCATCCGCCAGACCAGCACCGCGAGCGCGGTGAGGGCCATGGCGACCCACGCGCCCTCGGCGCCGCGCACATAGCCGGCGACCACCATCGCCGCACCGCCGACCGCGAGCGGCACGAGCGGCGCCTTGATCTCCTTGCGCTCCTGGAGCCTGCTGGTCAGCTCCCACAGGCCGACGACGACCGCGACCGCGATCACGCCGACGAACACGGCCTTGACGATGAACAGCGACGCGATGATCACCACGCCGAGTCCCACGCCGACGCCTATGGCCGCGCCGAGGTCGCGGCCCGCGCTTTTCTTCTGCGGCGCCGGCGTCGGCTGCGGGGCGTCGGGCATGGGCTCCGGATTCTGGCTCGGGCTCGGGGGCGGCTGGGGCGTCCCGTACGGGGGCTGCGGCTGTGCCCCGTAGGGCGGCTGCTGCCCCTGCTGCGGCTGGGGCGCGTACGGCTGCGGCGCCGGCGGCTCGTACGACGGCTGCGTCCCGGCCGGCGGCTGCGTCCCGTACGGGTCGTACGGCATCGCGTCCTCGGGCGGGTTCGGGGTGCCGTAGCCGGGCTGCCGCTCGTACGGCGGCTGCGTCCCGTAAGGGAGCTGGCCGCCGGACTGCGGTGGTGACCCGTACTGCGGCTGGGGCTCGTCCCGGAACAAGGGGCCGCTCAGCCGAGCAGCCCGCCGGGTGTCGTCCTGGTCTCCGCCATACACGGGTACGTCGGGCACGATGGGCATGGGGCGCGTCTGCTGCGCCTCGGGCGCATCGTAGGCGGGACCCGCCGGGGCGGCCTCGCCCTGGACGGGCCCACCCTCGATGGGCCCCCAGTAGCCGGTCCGCCCCGCCGGTGGCGGCGCCCCCCAGGAAGAGTCGCTCATCAGACTTCGAGCAGCTCCGCTTCCTTGTGCTTGAGGAGCTCGTCCACCTGGGCGACGTACTTCGCCGTCAGGTCGTCCAGCTCCTTCTCCGCACGGCGGCCCTCGTCCTCGCCGATCTCGCCATCCTTGATCATCTTGTCGATGGTGTCCTTGGCCTTGCGGCGCACGGAACGGATGGAGACCTTGGCGTCCTCGGCCTTGCCCTTGGCGACCTTGATGTAGTCGCGGCGGCGCTCCTCGGTCAGCTCGGGGAACACCACCCGGATGATGTTGCCGTCATTGCTGGGGTTGACGCCCAGGTCGGAGTCGCGGATCGCCTGCTCGATGTTGCGCAGCGCGCTCTTGTCGAACGGTGTGACGACCGCCATCCGCGGCTCCGGCACGGAGAACGAGGCCAGCTGGTTGATCGGCGTCAGGGCGCCGTAGTAGTCGGCCACGATCTTGTTGAACATCGCCGGGTGCGCACGGCCGGTGCGGATCGCGGCGAAGTCCTCCTTGGCGACCACGACGGCCTTCTCCATCTTCTCCTCGGCTTCGAGGAGGGTCTCTTCGATCACCACTTGCTCCTGCGTGTCTTGAGTAAGGCCCGGCTGCGGTCCCTCGGTGGTCCGGCGGCCGGCTGCGTCGCGTCTTCTTCCTGCACGGTTCCCGACCGGCAGGACATTGTCCATCCCCCGGCCGAGGCGCGTGACGTCCGTCCCTCGGACAGGTGTCGTACCCCCTGGGGGCGACGGGGGCGGCCGGTCAGTTCCGGCTGCCGTGGTCACCCACCAGCGTGCCGATCTTCTCACCCTTGACGGCACGGGCGATATTGCCCTCGGCGAGAAGCTCGAAGACGAGGATCGGGAGCTTGTTGTCGCGGCACAGCGTGATCGCGGTGGCGTCGGCGACCTTCAGGTCCCTGGTGATGACCTCGCCGTAGCCGAGAGCGTCGAACTTGACGGCGTCGGGGTTGGTCTTGGGGTCGGAGTCGTAGACCCCGTCCACACCGTTCTTGCCCATGAGCAGCGCCTCGGCGTCGATCTCCAGGGCGCGCTGGGCGGCGGTGGTGTCGGTGGAGAAGTAGGGCATGCCCATACCGGCGCCGAAGATGACCACGCGGCCCTTCTCCAGGTGGCGCACGGCGCGCAGCGGGATGTACGGCTCGGCGACCTGGCCCATGGTGATGGCGGTCTGCACCCGGCTGTCGATGCCCTCCTTCTCCAGGAAGTCCTGGAGGGCGAGGCAGTTCATCACGGTGCCGAGCATGCCCATGTAGTCGGAGCGGGCGCGGTCCATGCCGCGCTGCTGGAGTTCGGCGCCGCGGAAGAAGTTGCCGCCGCCGATGACGACCGCGACCTGCGCGCCGTCCCGTACGACGGCCGCGATCTCGCGGGCGATCTTGTGCACCACGTCCGGGTCGACGCCCAGGCCGCCGCCTCCGGAGAACGCCTCTCCGGACAGCTTCAGCAGAAACCGGCCGCGTACTTTGCCGTCGTCGCTTTTCTGGGCCTTGTCGGTCATGGGAGATCCCGCCTCTTTCACGTGTTGCACATACGAAGAAGGCCATTGCCGGTGGGGTCGCTTTTCGCTCCCATACGCGGCAATGGCCTCCTCGTCAGATCTGCTGCCGTCCGCCCCACACTCGCGTGTGGCGGTGGTCGCGGACGACTGCTGTCGACCCTATCGGGATTCCTCCGCGGGTCGCGCGTCGATCGCGGTACGGACTCAGATGCCGACCTTGATGCGCGTGAAGCGCTTCAGGGTGACACCGGCCTCGTCCAGCACCTTCTGGACCGACTTCTTGTTGTCCAGCGCGTACGGCTGGCCCAGCAGGGTGGCGTCCTTGAAGAAGCCGTTGACGCGACCCTCGACGATCTTGGCGATCGCGGCCTCGGGCTTGCCCTCGGCGCGGGTCGTCTCCTCGGCGATGCGGCGCTCGGACTCGACGACCTCGGCCGGGACGTCCTCCTTGGCCAGGTACTTCGGCGCGAACGCGGCGATGTGCTGGGCGATGCCCTTGGCGACCTCGGCGTTCGGCTTGTCCAGCTCGACCAGGACACCGATCTGCGGGGGCAGGTCGGGCATGGTGCGGTGCATGTAGGCGGTGACGTAACCGTCGGAGAACTGCGCGAAGCGGTCCAGGACGATCTTCTCGCCGAGGTTGGCGTTGGCCTCGTCCACGAACGCCTGGACGGTCTTGCCGGGCTCGATCTCGGAGGCGAGCAGGGCCTCGATGTCGGCCGGGGAGGTCTTGGCGACGTGCTCGGCGATGGTCTTGGCCACGGCCTGGAACTTGTCACCCTTGGCGACGAAGTCCGTCTCGCACTTCAGCTCGACCAGGACGCCGGAGGAGTTGTCGTCGGCGATGATGGAGACCACGGCGCCGTTCTCGGCGGAGCGGCCCTCGCGCTTGGCGACGCCCTTCTGGCCCTTGATGCGCAGCGCCTCGACGGCCTTGTCGACGTTGCCCTCGGCCTCGTCCAGCGCCTTCTTGCAGTCCATCATGCCGGCGCCCGTGAGCTCACGGAGCTTCTTGACGTCGGCGGCGGTGTAGTTCGCCATGAGTCAGTGAGTCTTTCTCGAAGTCTGGGAGATCTTCAGATCCGCACGGTTGGCGATCCACATGTAGACGCGGAGCGCGTACGTCGTACCGACCTATGGGTGAACAGCGGGGGCGGAGTCGATGTCGCCGCCCCCACTGTCAAACGCTGACGCGGCGGATCAGGCCTGCTCGCCCTCGGCGGCCTTCTCCTCGGCCGGAGCGGCCTCGGCGGCGGGAGCCTCGGTGGCGGGAGCCTCGGTGGTCTCCGTGGCCTCGGCGGCGGGGGCCTCGGCGGCCGGAGCCTCGTCCTTCTTCTCACCCTCGAGCAGGTCGCGCTCCCACTCGGCGAGCGGCTCGCCGGCGGCCTTCTCGCCCTTGTCACCGGTGGCGACGCGCGAGCGGGAGATGAGGCCCTCGGCGACGGCGTCGGCGATCACGCGGGTGAGCAGGGTGACGGAGCGGATCGCGTCGTCGTTGCCCGGAATCTTGTAGTCGACCTCGTCGGGGTCGCAGTTGGTGTCGAGGATCGCGACGACCGGGATGTTCAGCTTCCGGGCCTCACCAACGGCGATGTGCTCCTTCTTGGTGTCCACGATCCAGACGGCGCTGGGCACCTTCTGCATCTCGCGGATACCGCCGAGGGTCTTCTCCAGCTTGGCCTTCTCGCGGGAGAGGACCAGCAGCTCCTTCTTGGTCAGACCGGAGGCCGCGACGTCCTCGAAGTCGATCTGCTCGAGCTCCTTGAGGCGCTGCAGACGCTTGTAGACGGTCGAGAAGTTGGTGAGCATGCCGCCCAGCCAGCGCTGGTTGACGAAGGGCATGCCGACGCGGGTGGCCTGCTCGGCGATGGCCTCCTGCGCCTGCTTCTTCGTGCCGACGAACATGACCGTGCCGCCGTGGGCGACGGTCTCCTTGACGAACTCGTAGGCGCGGTCGATGTACGACAGCGACTGGAGCAGGTCGATGATGTAGATGCCGTTGCGCTCGGTGAAGATGAAGCGCTTCATCTTCGGGTTCCAGCGACGGGTCTGGTGACCGAAGTGGACGCCGCTCTCCAGCAGCTCCCGCATCGTGACGACGGCCATGGCCGTATCTCCTTGAGTTTCTCGGTTGTGCCGCGTCCGCCGGACGGCGGTCGCGCCTGACGCCCGCGTGCGCCGTGCCGCGAAGGACCGAGAGGCGCTTGGCAGGAACCGTTTCCGGATGCCGTACCGGGGCGTGCGAAGTCGACCCGGTGACCCGGATCGCCAGAAGAAGTGTACGGGACCGCCGGGCCACCGGGTGACGCGGTTGTCCACAACCGGGGAGTGATCCACAGGTGGGAGGGCCCCCGCGGTGGGGTGCGGGACGGTGGGGGCATGCGACGACTTGTGTGGTACGGGATGGGGACGCTGGTTCTGGTGACGGCGCTGGCGCTGATCCTGTGCGGGCGCCGGGCCTGGGCGCGGCCGCCGTCAGCGCCTCCGGTGGGGGCTTCGGCCGCGGTGCCGGCGATCGCGCGGGGCTGGCCGGTGGGAGCATGGCCCGTGGTCCTGCGCGGCTGGCAGCCGCCGGCCACGCCGTACGGCCCCGGCCACCGCGGCGTGGACCTGGCGGCCGGTCCCGGAAGCCCGGTACGGGCGGTGGCGGCGGGCCGGGTGGCCTTCGCGGGCCGGGTCGCGGGGCGCGGAGTGGTGACGGTGGAGCTGAGGGGGACCGATCTGCGGACGACGTACGAGCCGGTGCGCCCTTCGGTGCGGGAGGGGGCGGAGGTGGGGGCGGGGGATGTGGTCGGGGTGGTGGAGGCGGCGGGATCGCACTGCGGTGCGCCGGCCTGCGTCCACTGGGGTCTGCTGCGGGGCGGGACCTATCTGAACCCGTTGGCCCTGCTCCCGCCGTGGCTGCTGGACCGGGGGCCGTCGAGACTGCTGCCGGTACTCACCGGCTGAGGCCGCCCGGCCGGGTTCAGCCCCGCACACCCCGCAGCGCCATCCTGACCGCCGCGTCGGTCACCGCCGCCGGGTCCTCGGCGCCGAGCTCGATCCGCCGTACCGCCGCGTCCACGACGCCCTGGAGCAGCATCGCCGCCAGCCGCGGCTGCTCCTGCCCCAGCTCGCCCAGCGCCTCGACGATCATCGCGACCAGCTCGCCGTGCGCCGCCCTGATCTTCTCCCGCGCCCCGGCGTCCAGCTCGCTCGCGGAGATCGCCACGACCGCCCGGTGCCGGCGGTCCCCGACGAGGGCCAGCTGCCGGCGGACGTACGCCTCGACCTTCCCCTCGGGCGAGTCCGCGTGCTCCATGGCCGCGGCCACCTCGGCCGCCCACAGCGGGAAGTCGGCCTCGCACAGCTCCTCGACCACGGCCGCCCGCGAGCGGAAGTACTCGTACACGGAGGACCGCGCGAGGCCCGTGCGCTCGGCCAGCGCGGGGAAGGTCAGCGCCTCCGTCCCGCCCTCGGACAGCAGGGCACGAGCCGCGTCCAGCAGGGCGGCTCGCTGCATCGACCGGTGCTCGGCCACGGAGGCCGCTCGAATCCTTGGCACGTCGACCACTTTAGGACGCGCCCGCGTCCGGCGGCGTCCGCTCAGCGCCCGAAGCTCGCCAGCTTGGCCCGCAGCTGGAGCACCGATTTGGTGTGGATCTGGCTGACCCGGCTCTCGGTGACCCCGAGCACATTGCCGATCTCGGCGAGGGTGAGGCCCTCGTAGTAGTAGAGGGTGACGACCGTCTTCTCCCGCTCGGGCAGCGTGTTGATGGCGCGCGCGAGAAACCTGCGCAGCTCCCGGTCCTCGGCCACCTCCACGGGGTTGTCCGCGGCGGTGTCCTCCAGCGTGTCCATGAGGCTGAGCCGGCCCCCGCCCTCGCCACCGACGTGCAGCAGCTCCTCCAGGGCCACCACGTTGGCGAGCGACAACTGGCTGAAAATGGCATGCAGTTCCTCCACCTCCATGCCCAGCTCCGCGGCCACCTCGCTCTCACTCGGGGTGCGCCGCAGCCGGGCCTCCAGGGTGGCGTAGGCACGCTCGACATTGCGTGCCTTCTGCCGCACCGAGCGCGGGATCCAGTCCAGCGCCCGCAGCTCGTCGATCATGGCGCCGCGGATCCGGGTGATCGCGTACGTCTCGAACTTGATCTCCCGGTCGATGTCGAACTTCTCGATCGCGTCGATCAGCCCGAACACCCCGGAGGAGACGAAGTCGGCCTGCTCCACATTGGGCGGCAGGCCGACGCTCACCCGGCCCGCCACGTATTTCACGAGCGGCGAGTAGTGCAGGATCAGCTGCTCCCGCAGCCGTTCGTCCCCCGTCGCCTTGTACGACCGCCACAGCTCGTCGAGCGTCGAGGGAGCGGGCGGCCGCACGCTGCCACCGTCGCGGGAGGCTGGGGGGATCGCCGCCCGGTCGGACCCGGAGGTGTGCTGGGGCATTCGTCGCCTTGTGCCGTTCTGCCGTGAAGTGCCGTCAAGTGCCGTGACTGTGAGTGCGGTGCTGGGAGGTGGTGGGTGGTGGTGGGCCGAAAGGGGCCGCCTGGGCGAGGTGTCGGTCTGATGTCGGGTTGGCGTGGTCTGTGCGGACGTCTTCGTGAGCGTAGCGTGACTGAGGAGTCGCGGTGTGCGAACGACGAGGCACCACCCGTGCGCGGGTCCCGGAGGCCCCTTCGGCATCACCTTCCGCAGCTCGCTCTGTGTGATGGCCGATGGGCGCCAACTCCGGGAAACTCCAAGGGCGTCGGCTGTTCCCCCGGACGGCCGAACACGCTCGGTCAGCATGGGGGGCGCCCCGTCCGGGCCGAGATCACCGCCTGGCGTGTCAACTTCCAGCCATCGCCGTGTCGTTCGACGTATCCAAGTGCTCGGAGTTCGTACAGTCTCGCGATCGCCTCGTCCGGGGTGGTGCGGGCGGCCGCCGCGAGCTCCCCGGCGGGGGCCGCGCGGTCGCCGGGCAGCGCGGCGAGGACGGTCCTCGCGGCCGGGGTCAGCAGGTCGCGGGGCAGCACCGGGCCGGTGCGGGGCGGGGCCAGGTCGCCCATGTCGCCGACGAGTTCGGCCACCTCGGCGGCGTCCGTGACGAGGGTGGCCTCGCCGCGCAGCAGCTCGTGCACCCCGGCGCAGAGAGCGCTGGTGACCGGGCCCGGCACGCCCATGGTGTGTCTGCCCAGGCGCTGCGCGGCCCGCGCGGTGGCGAGTGAGCCACTGCGGCAGGCGGCCTCCACGACGACGGTGCCTCTGGTCAGGGCGGCGATGACCCGGTTGCGCAGGATGAAGCGGCTCGGGGTCGGGTGGTCGCCGGGCGGCAGCTCGCCGATCACCAGGCCCTGCTCGGCGATCCGCTCGATCAGGGTGGTGTGGCCGCGGGGGTAGGGCCGGTCGACGCCGCTGGCCAGGACGGCGACGGTGGCTCCGCCGGCGGCGAGGGCGCCGCGGTGGGCGGCGGCGTCGATGCCGTAGGCGCCGCCGGAGACGACGACCCAGCCGCGCTCGGCGAGGCCGGCGGCGAGGGTGGCGGCGACATGGGTGCCGTACTCGGTGCAGGCGCGGGCGCCGACCACGGCGACGGAGCGCAGGGCCCACATGCGCAGGCTGGGGTGCCCGCGGACCCAGAGCCCGAGGGGGCGGGCGTCGGCGAGGTCGTCCAGTTGTCCCGGCCACTCGGGGGTGCCCGGCGCGACGAACCGGGCACCCACCGCCCGCGCCCGGACGAGGTCCCGCTCCGGCTCGGCGCGCGCGGCCCGCGCCAGGAGCCCGGCCCACCGCGCCTCGCCGACCCCCGGCAGCGGCTCACCCCCCGCCTTGATCCGCCGCACCACCTCCCCCACCCCGAACTCCCTCACCCACCGCCCCCCGACCTCGTCCCCCGGCTCGATCACCCGCCCCAGGAAGACGCGGCCGAGGGTCTCTTCGTCCGGCTTACGGGGCGGGTTCCGCTCTCCTTCGCTCATGTCAGCGCGCCGATGGCCATCGGGACCCCGCGCGGGACGCCGGTGCGCAGGTGCAGGGCGAGGGCGACATCGCTCGCATCCGGGCGGTCGTGCCCCACGAGGTCGGCGACCGTCCAGGCGACGCGCAGCACCCGGTCGATGCCGCGGGCGGTGAGCACGCCCCGCTCAAGGTTGCGCTCGGCCTCGTCCATCGCGCCGGGGACGGCCTGGAACCGGCTGCGCAGCTCCCTGCCGGGCACCTCGCTGTTGGTGCGCCAGGGTGTCCCGGCGAGGCGGGCGGCCGTACGCTCCCTGGCGCCCCGGACCCGGTCCGCGACGGTCGCTGTTGACTCTCCCCGCGCACCCGGCGCGGTGAGCTGGGCGCGGGTGACCGGATCCACCTCGACGCGCAGGTCCACCCGGTCCAGGAGCGGGCCGGAGAGCCGGGCCTGGTAGCGGCGGATCGCCGAGGGCGGGCACTCGCACAGGGCGTCGCGCTGGGAGAAGCGGCCGCAGGGGCAGGGGTTGGCCGCCAGCACCATCAGGAAGCGTGCCGGAAAGCGGACCACTCCCGCGCTGCGCGCGATCACGACGTGCCCGGCCTCCAGGGGTTGCCGCAAGGCGTCCAGGGTCTGGCTGTGGAACTCGGGGGCTTCGTCCAGGAACAGCACACCGCGATGGGCGAGGGACACCGCCCCCGGACGCGCGATGCCGGGACCACCGCCCACGAGTGACTGCATCGTCGCCGAGTGGTGCGGGGCGCAGTAGGGCGCGATGTCGATGAGCGGCTTGCCCGGTGGCAGCAGCCCGGCGACCGAGTGCACCGCCGTGACCTCCAGCGAATCCTGCCTGGTGAGCCTCGGCAGTACGGCGGGCAGGCGTTCGGCCAGCATCGTCTTGCCGGCGCCCGGCGGGCCCTCCAGGAACAGGTGGTGCCCGCCGGCGGCGGCCACCTCCACGGCCGTGCGGGCCGAGGTCTGGCCGACGACATCGGCCAGGTCGTGATCGGATTCGTGCTGGGCCGCGCCGAGGCTGTGCATGCCGGTGGCGGCGCCGGTTCCGGGCACGCGCAGCCCGGCCAGCAGCGGGTCCGGGCGGCCCTGTGCGTCCGGCTCCTCCTCGGGCACGGGTTCCTCGGCCAGCACCGCGATGAGCTGGCGCAGGCTGCGGACGCCGAGCACCGACACGCCGGGAACCAGCGCGGCCTCCGGGGCGGCGCACTCGGGCACGACCACCTGCTCGTAGCCCGCGTCGGCGGCGGCCAGCACGGCGGGCAGGATGCCGCGCACGGGGCGCACCCGGCCGTCCAGGCCCAGCTCGCCGATCATGACGATGTCGGCGAGGACGCGTGGGTCGATGCGTTCGGCGGCCCCGAGCACCGCGCAGGCCACGGCCAGGTCGAACCCGGAGCCGGCCTTCGGCACCGAGGCGGGGCTGAGCCCGACGGTGAGCTTCTTCTGGGGCCACTCGGCGCCGGAATTCACCACCGCCGCGCGCACCCTGTCCCTGCTCTCCGTCAGGCTCTTGTCCGGGAGGCCGACCAGGGTGAAGGCGGCGACGCCGGGTTCGAGGTCGGCTTGGACCTCGACGACCACGCCCTCGACGCCGACGAGGGCGACGGAGCAGGTGCGGGCGAATGCCATTCAGGCCACCCCCCGCGCGTGCTCGACCCGCGGGGCGCCGCGGCCGGGGACGAGGACGCCGACCAGGTCGATGCGGACGCCGCCCGGTGGGGCGCCGCCGTGGGCGTGGATCCAGCGTTCCGCGAGGTCGCGCAGCCGGGCGGCCTTCTCCGGGGTCACCGCGGCCATGGGATGTTCGTAACGGCCGCCCGCGCGGGTCTTGACCTCGCAGACGACCAGGACCTCGCCCTCCCTGGCCACGATGTCGATCTCGCCGCTGCGCCCGGCGCGCCAGTTGCGCGCCAGGATCGTCATCCCGCCCTCGGCCAGCCGCCGGGCGGCCAGGTCCTCTCCGTACCTGCCGATCGCTTCTCGTGCGTTCATGTCGGCACCACCTCCGGCGCCAACCGTCACGCATCCACCCGAGGGAAGTGGATCTTGGTGGGCTACCGGGTGGTTGTGGAAAACCCTGTCACCCGGACGGGGTAACCGAGCGAAAACAGGCAGGTCATCAGCCGCCCGGCAGCTCCAGGTCGCTCTTGTTCAGCTCCTCGATGTTCACGTCCTTGAACGTGAGCACCCGGACCTGCTTGACGAACCGGGCCGGCCGGTACATGTCCCAGACCCAGGCGTCGGCCATCGACACCTCGAAGAACACCTCGCCCTGGACCGAGTGCACCTGCATCTCGTAGTCGTTGGTGAGGTAGAAGCGCCGTTCCGTCTCGATCACGTATTTGAACAGACCGACGACATCTCGGTACTCCCGGTAGAGCTTCAGCTCCATCTCGGTCTCGTACTTCTCGAGGTCCTCGGCGCTCATGGCATGTTCCCCTTCAGCCGTGCGATCCCCCCATTGTGCGCCAGTTCCACTGGCTCTCAGACGATTTCCGTGTCGAGGGTCAGGGGGCCGGCCGGGGGACCCTCGTCGAGCAGCGTGCGCAGCAGCTCGGCGAGTCTGGTCGGATACACCGTCTCATGTGCCCGGCTCAGTTCCCGGCACGTCCACCAGCGTGCTCCGGCGACACTGCGCCGCTCCAGGTCCGTAAGGCCGGTCGGCGCCGTCGCGGTCTGGGTCGTACGGGCCAGGTAGTACCACTCGTCCTGGTCCCAGCGGCGGCCCGCGAACGGGAAGGAGCAGCGGCGCCGCCACAGCACCGGGCCGAGTTCGACCTCGGTGATGCCGGTCTCCTCGGCGAGTTCCCGCAGCGCCGCCTGGGCGCGGGTCTCGGCGCCCTCCACTCCGCCGCCGGGGGTGAACCACCAGTCGTCGGCGGGGTCGTCGGGCTCATGGCCGTGCAGCAGCAGGATGCGGTCCTCGGGGTCGAGCAGCACCACGCGGGCCACCTTGCGCGGGCGCCCTTCGCACGGCTGCTCGCACTCGGGCTCAGCGGGCACCGGCCGCCTCCGCGCGGGCGGTACGGGCGCGGGAGCGGCCGGTCCGCTTGGCGATCGGGCCGTAGGCACCGCCGCCGAGGACCAGGACGGCGCCGACCGCGATCAGCAGCTCGATGGTGGACAGCGGTCCCGGCCGCGACAGGGCGCCCAGCGCCTCGAACCCGGTGGGGCGCTTCAGCCCGCCCTTCCAGGGGAAGACGACGGCGTCCACGCGGGCGATCACCGCGGTGCGGGAGACGGTGCCCTTGGCGGCGTCCGTGAGGTGGGCGGTGGAGTCCAGGGAGCCCTGGCGCTCGTCGCCGAGCAGAAAGAGCCGGCCCTTGGGCACGGTCACGGTCGGGAAGTTCTGGTTCTCGGCCGCGGTCCCCTCGGGGAGGTACGGCTCCTCGATCTGCTTGCCGTCGACGGTCAGCTTGCCGTCCGTGCAGCAGGAGACGGTGTCGCCGCCGACCGCGACCACGCGCTTGACCACGTCGGAGCCGGTGACCCAGCTGCTGTCGCGGAAGACGACCACATCGCCGCGGCGCACCTCGCCGCCGTCCACGCGCTGGGCGAGCACGCGGTCGCCGGCGTCGATGGTGGGGGTCATGGAGCTGGTGGGCACGGTGTACGGCCGATAGCTCACGGCCGCCCAGCCGAAGCCGCCGAGGAACAGCACCAGGCCCAGGGCCACGGCCACCCCGGACAGCCGCTGCCCGAGCCGGCCGCCGGCCGCCGCCGTGCCGGTGCCGCCGCTGCGCGGGGCCGTACGCGTCGTACTCTCACCACCCATGGACCCGCACCCTACCTGTCGGTACCGAGCGTGGTCAGCCCCTCTTCCAGGACCTGGGGTACAGCTTTCCCGGAGCTTCACACCGCGGTCCGGGAAAGCGTGGGCGCAGCGCTCAGCGCTGTCCGGACGACGATTTCGGCAGGGCGTCCGAGCGCAGCCGGTCCGCGCGCCTGCGCCGCCACACCACGACGGGGGCGACGGCCGCGACGGCGACGCCCTCGGGGGCGACCGTCAGGGAGGCGGCGGAGGAGGACTGCTGGTTGCCAAGGCCCGGCTGGTCGAAAGTGTCCGGGATGGGCAGGGTGCCCCAGTGGCTGATCGGCCAGGCCTTGACGATGGCGCGGCCGACGACCTTGTCGACGGGGACGAAGCCGTGGTTCTTGTCGGTCTGGTTGTAGCGCGAGTCCCGCGAGTTCTGCCGGTGGTCGCCCATCACCCACAGGTAGCCCTTGGGGACCTTCACCTTGAACTGGCCGCCCTGGTCGTCCTGGCTGCAGGGGGTGTTGCCGGGGTAGACATACGGCTCGTTCAGCGCCTTGCCGTTGACCAGCAGCGGGCCGGTGCCCTTGCATTCGATGGTGTCACCGCCGACGCCGACCACGCGCTTGATCAGGTCCTTCTCATTGGCGGAGGGCATCAGCCCGACCCAGCTGAGGACCTTCTGCACCGCGTTCGGGTTCGGCGCGGGCTCGCCCGCCAGCCAGTCGTCCGGGTCGTGGAAGACGACGACCTCGCCGCGCTCGGGCTTGGAGCCGAACCAGGGGGTGAGCTTGTCGACCAGGACGCGGTCGCCGATCTGGAGGGTGTTCTCCATCGAGGCGGAGGGGATCGAGAACGCCTGGACCAGGAAGGTCTTGATCAGCAGCGCCAGGACCAGCGCGATCACGACCAGGATCGGCAGTTCTTTCCAGAAGGAGCGCGGCTTCCTGGGCGGCGGCGGGGTGTTGCCCGCGCCCGCGCTCCCGGAGCCCTGTCCGTCGCGCGGTGCGCCGTCGTCGCCCGTCGCGTCATTCCCTGTGGTCATGGCGCCGTCCGTACCTGAGTCGTCCGCCTCCGCGGGGTTCCCGCGGTGCTCCTCGCCGTCGTGACCCGACCGTGCGCCAACCGCCACATCCCCCACGCCAACTCCTTACTCCGTGCCGCCGCCCGCGCCACAGACGGCGCAGGCCCACCACTCCCATAACGAGCGGGAGTTCCGCAGGGGTCGGGAGCCGGGTCATTCCGTTCGGATTCTCATGGTCAACCCTATGCGACAGGGGCGGAGCGGCAGTCGCCCGCGTCCCGGCACGGGCAACGCTTGCAAAGGTTTTAGGTTCCTCCAGGCGCGTCCAGTGGCCGATCGGCCAGCCGATCCACATAGCACGCCCGACCACCGATTTCACCGACACCGTTCCGCCGTACGGGGAGTTCCGGTGGTAGCGGGAGTCCGCGGAGTCGCCCCGGTGGTCGCCCATCACCCACAGCCGGCCCTTGGGGACGGTGATGTCGAAGCGGATGTCGGACGGGTCGTTGCCCGGATACAGGTAGTCCTTCTCGGACAGCGGCACGCCGTTGACGGTGATCCGCCCTTGCGCGTCACAGCACTTCACATGGTCGCCGCCGACCCCGATGACCCGCTTGATCAGGTCCTTCTCGTTGGAGGACGGCAGCAGCCCGATGAAGCTGAGGCCCTCCTTGAGCTGTTTGACGACGACCGGGTCCGGCTTCTGGGCGGCCTCTTCGCCGGCCAGCCAGCCACCCGGATCGTGGAAGACGACGACGTCTCCGCGCTCGGGCCGGGAGCCGAACCACGGCGTCAGCTTGTCGACCAGGACGCGGTCGCCGACGCGGATCGTCTGCTCCATGGAGCCGGACGGGATCACGAACGCCTGGACGAGGAAGGTCTTCAGTACCAGCGCGATCAGCACCGCGACTCCCACCAGAAGGGGGATCTCCCGAACGGCCGAGCGTCTGCGCTTGCGCTTGACCTTGCGCTGGAGTTTCCGCCGTTCGGCGCGGGTGCGGCCGCCGCCGGGCGCGGAGCTGCGCCGGGCGGCGGCGGCCGGGCCGGGGCCGGCCGGGCCGGAGCCCGCGCGCGGCTTGCCGCGGTTACCCATGGGCGCCGCCCGCCGCGGCCGGCACGCGCGCGTAGGCGGGCGGCCGGGTCAGATGGGTCCAGTGGCGGTACGGCCAGACGATCCAGTCGGCCCGGCCGATGACGCGGCTGACCGGGATCATGCCGCCGCCCGGCGAGCCGAGGTGGTCGCGGGAGTCGCTGGAGTCGCTGCGGTGGTCACCGAGGACGAACAGCGTGCCCGGCGGCACCACGATGTTGAACGGCACGCTGGAGGGCCTGTCTCCGGGGTAGAGGAACGCCGATTCGTCGACCGCGCGGCCGTTCACGTCGATCCTCCCCCGCTTGTCGCAGCAGACCACATGGTCCCCGCCCACCCCGACGACCCGTTTGATGTAGTCGCCGTCCCCGAAATACCCGCTTCCGTCGAACACAATCACGTCCCCGCGGGCGGGTCCGGCGCCGAAGCGGTAGGTCAGCTTGTTCACGAGGACGCGGTCGCCGATCCGCAGTCCCTGCTCCATGGATCCGCTCGGGATCTGGAAGGGCTGCACCACGAAGGTGCTCAGCAGGAGCAGGAACACCAGGCAGGCGAAGAGAGTGAGGGTGACGCGGCCGCCCGGCAGCCATTCGGTGATCCGCGCCAACGCGAAACGCGACCGCTCCTCCGGGTCCGGGGAGTCCGGGCCGGAGGTGCGGTCGCGCTTCGTCGGCTGTGCTTCGGTGTCCATCGGGGCGAGATGTTATCCGGCCCCGCTATGACTCCGGGGAGGCGCTCAGCTCTCGCGCTTCTCCTTGATCTTCGCGGCCTTGCCGCGCAGCTCACGGAGGTAGTACAGCTTGGCGCGGCGCACGTCACCGCGGGTGACCAGCTCGATCTTCTCGACGATCGGGGTGTGCACCGGGAAGGTGCGCTCGACGCCGACGGAGAACGAGACCTTGCGGACCGTGAAGGTCTCGCGGACACCGGAGCCCTGGCGGCGGATCACGACGCCCTTGAACTGCTGCACACGGGAGCGGTTGCCCTCGATGACGCGCACGTGCACGTTGACCGTGTCACCCGGACGGAAGGCCGGGAGGTCGGTGCGCAGCGACGCGGAGTCGACGGTGTCGAGCAGGTGAGACATTTCGTCTGCTTTCTTCGCTGATGCCACAGGTCATCAACGGGACTGAAGAGGTACAGGGTGGTGCCGCGCGTGTCGGGTCGGGCGTCTTGTCCCCCTGTGGCAGGGGCGCACACCGGACGGGCGCACAGCAGCGGCCTATTCTTCCATGCCGGTGGCCCGGCGCCAAAATCGGCCGTACCGGTGACCGTCCGGGTCCGGTTCCCAGCCCAGGATGGACAGCATTTCGCGGTCCTTCTTGTCGAAGGCCTTGGGGTCGCAGCGCTCGATCAGATCGGGCCGGTTGAGGGTCGTACGGCGCAGGGCCTCGTCGCGGCGCCAGCGGGCGATCTTGCCGTGGTGGCCGCTGAGCAGCACGTCCGGGATGTCCCGGCCGCGCCAGGCGGGCGGCTTGGTGTAGACGGGGCCTTCCAGGAGGTTTGCCATGGCGCCGGGCGCGAAGGAGTCGTCGCGGTGGGACTCGGCGTTGCCGAGGACGCCGGGCAGCAGCCGGGCGACGGCCTCGGTGATGACGAGGACGGCCGCTTCGCCGCCGGCGAGGACGTAATCCCCGATGGAGACCTCGTAGACGGGCATCCGGGTGGCGTACTCGTCGAAGACACGCCGGTCGATGCCCTCGTAGCGGGCCGGTGTGAAGATCAGCCAGGGCCGCTCGGAGAGTTCCACGGCGAGTTCCTGGGTGAAGGGCCGGCCGCTCGGGGTGGGGACGATCAGCGCGGGGGCATGGGCGCCGGTCTCGTAGCCGTCGGCGAGGACGGTGTCGAGGGCGTCGCCCCAGGGCTCGGTCTTCATGACCATGCCGGGGCCGCCGCCGTACGGCGTGTCGTCCACCGTGTTGTGCCGGTCGTACGTCCATGCGCGCAGGTCGTGGACGTGCACGGCGAGCTGCCCGCGGTGCCGGGCCTTGCCGACGAGCGAGACGTTCAGGGGGTCCAGGTACTCGGGGAAGATGGTGACGACGTCCAGGCGCATTACGCGTCTTCCCCCGGCTGGTCTTCCTTCGGCTGGTCTTCCGCCGACCGGTCCTCCGCCCGCTCCGCATCCTCCGGCTCGCGGCTGGAGGCGATCTCGGCGCGGTCGTCGATCAGGCCGGGCGGGGGCGTGATGACGGCCTTCTGCTCCTCCAGGTCGATCTCGGAGACGATCTCCTCCACGAAGGGGATCATGACCTCCGAGCCGTCCGGGCGCTCCACGATGAACAGGTCCTGCGAGGGCAGGTGCGAGATCTCGGTGATCCGGCCGACCTCCACGCCGTCCTCGGTGACCACGTCCAGGTCCATGAGCTGATGGTCGTAGTACTCGTCCTCGCCCTCCGGCAGCTCCTCCGGGTCCACGTCGGCGATCAGGAGGGTGTTGCGCAGGGCCTCGGCGCCGGTCCGGTCGGTGACGCCCGCGAAGCGCAGCAGCAGCCGGCCGCTGTGGACGCGGCCCGTCTCGATGGTCAGCGGCCCCGCCGACGCGGGATCCGTGGCGAGGACGGCGCCGGGGGCCAGCCTCAGCTCCGGCTCGTCGGTACGTACCTCGACGGTGACCTCGCCCTTGATGCCATGGGCACGGCCGACCCGTGCGACTACCAGCTGCACCGTTCCAATTCTCCTGTCATCTGCTGCGCGTGTCCTGCTCGTACGACTGTGTTGTACGACTGCGTTGTACGACTCGTACGACTGCGGTGTACGACTCCGGATACGACTGCGGGCCGGGGACGGCCGAGTGGCCCTCCCCGGCCCGAGCCGGTTGCGATGAAGCGTCAGCGGACGTTGTCCACGTCGACCAGGTCGACGCGGACACCGCGACCGCCGATGGCGCCCACGACGGTACGCAGAGCGCGCGCGGTACGGCCGTTGCGACCGATCACCTTGCCGAGGTCGTCGGGGTGTACCCGGACCTCCAGCACGCGCCCGCGGCGCAGGTTGCGCGAGGCGACCTGCACATCGTCAGGGTTGTCGACGATGCCCTTCACGAGGTGCTCAAGCGCCTCTTCGAGCATGCTGCTCAGGCCTCGGTCGACTCGGACTCAGCCGCGGCCTCGTCCTTCTTCTCAGCCTTCTTCTTCTGGGTGATGGCCTCACCCTTGGCGTCGTCGTCGCCACCGAGGGCGTCGAACGACGGGCGGGCCGGCTTGGGCTCGGCGACGAGCAGCGGCGCGGGAGCCGGCTCGCCCTTGAACTTCTGCCAGTCGCCGGTCTTCTTCAGGATGGCGAGGACCGGCTCGGTCGGCTGGGCGCCGACGCCGAGCCAGTACGCCACGCGGTCGGCGTCCACCTCGATGACCGACGGGTTGTAGGTCGGGTGGTACTTGCCGATCTCCTCGATGGCCCGGCCGTCACGGCGGGTACGGGAGTCGGCGACGACGATGCGGTAGTGAGGCGAACGGATCTTGCCCAGACGCTTCAGCTTGATCTTGACTGCCACGGGAGTGGAATCTCCTGGTTTTGACGTGGGTGGGGCACGGCGCGTTGCCGCGTGGGGTTGCGGTACCCGTGTGCCCGACGGACGCGTCAGCCGGAGGAGAGAGGGGTCCTGTGCGGCTGTCGAGTACAGCCATCCATTCTGCCATACCCGGCGGACCCCTCCGGGCCGGGGTTCGAGACCCGCGGGATCGCTGCCCGCGCCCGCCGGCCTGGGGTGCCGACGGGCGCGGTACGGGGTCGCGGTGTGGGGTCCGGCACCCACGAGATGCCGGTGTGGAGGATCAGGCGGCGCCTGACATTTCCGGGATGCGGAAGGGTTTGCCACAGCCGCCGCAGACGATGGGGGCCTGGGCGAGGACGGAGGGGACCACGCGGACGTTGCGACCGCAGTCGCAGACGGCCTTGACGCGGACGCCGCCGCCGGAGGATCCATGGCGGGCGGCGGGCCCCCGGAAGGTGCGGGAGGTGTCCTCCGTGGTGGCCGCCGAGTGCGCCTTGAGGGCGCGCTGGAGGCGTTCGATGGTCGGGCGGTAGCGCCGCTTCGCCTCGGGGTTGAGCGTGACCAGGGAGAAGCCGCTGCTGGGATGCGGTTCCTCGGGGTGGTCCAGGCCCAGCTCCTCGGCGATCGAGAGGAACCGTCGGTTGTGGTAGCGGCCGGCACGGGAGGTGTCGCGGACCCCGCGCGCGGCGGCGATGCCGTGGACTGCCTCATGGAGCAGCCGTTCGAAGGAGAGTTCGTGTCCGCAGGCGGAGGACGACTCTCCGATCAAGGACTCTGGCGCGGCGAGATCCGGCAGATCGGGGTGGTACCGCTGAATGTCGGCCCACGCCTGTGCCAGCTCTGCGGCGAGAACAGGTGGTGTCTGTGTCGTGCTCACGTAATGACAACGAGCGGAGGGCACGCTGTGTTCCTATTCCGGGGCATCCCAAATAATTTGCACGTACCCGTCAGTTGGCACTGATGCGTCCTGACGAGGGCGCGTGCGCCGATGTGCGGAGGAAGGCTCACAGCTCATCACAAGCCGGTGCGTAGGTGGCACTACGATTCGCCCAGTAGACCCTGTCACGACGATGGCCCGCGGCGGCGCAAGAGGCGATTCGGCCGCTCTCGGCGCCGGGCCCCGTCCCGGTCGGCGCCCGTGACGCTCGCGACGTTACCGTGCGCGACCGCGCCCCTCGGCACCGGGCCGCCCTCCGGTGTGATCACCGTAAGCACAGCGGGGTTGCCGGGATGTGAATTCTCGCCACACCGGCCCACTGGGGCCAAGCAGGCGCCCTCGACCCCTGGACGGCACCGCGAGGCGGGGGTTACCTGGCATACGTGAGTCGTCGCGAGGGCGGCGGGCACGGGGGCCACACCAACCGGACACAGCGGCGAACCGTCGGCGGATGGGGGCGCTTATCCATGACAGCTTCGCTCGTACGGCGGTATCCGCCGCACGTGGCACCCACAGCCCACGAGGAAACGGAGGCACGCGCACGCGACTGGGCCGAGATCCAGGAACGGATGCTCGTCCCGCTGCACGAAGCCGTGTACGAACGGCTCGACGTCGGCCCGGACACCCGTCTGCTCGGCCTGCGCTGCGGCTCCGGCCTCGCCCTTCTCCTGGCGGCCGCCCGCGGCGCCGCCGTCACCGGCACCGACTCCTCCCCCGAACTGCTGGCCCTCGCCCGCGAGCGGCTGCGGCCACCGGACGGCGGCGCCCCGCGCGCGGAACTCGGACACGGCACGCCCGCGGACACCGGAACCGCCGGGTCGTACGACCTGATCACCGCACTGGACCCGATCCGCTGCCCCTCCGGCGACCCCGAGAAACTCGCCGCCCTGCTCGCGGGGGCCCTCCCCCGCACCGCCCCCGGAACCGCCGTGGTGCTCGCCGGCTGGGGTCCGCAGGAACGTTGCACCACCTCCAGCGTGCTCCGCGTCGCGGCGAAACTGGCTGATCCTTTGCGCAGTACCGGCGGCTGGCGCCCGGCCCGGCGGGACGACCTGGAGGAGGCCGCCCAGCGGGCGGGGCTGCGCCCGGACGGCTCCGGGCGGGTCTCCTGCCCGTTCGGATACGCCGGCCCGGACAGCGCGGTGCGCGGACTGCTGTCCACCGGTCTGTTCGACGCGGCGATCGCGGCGACCGACGCCAAGCAGGTCGACAAGGAGCTGACGGAGGCCCTGCACCCGTACCGCCGCGCCGACGGCACGGTCTGGATGCCCAACGTCTTCCGCTATCTGATCGCGCGCGTCCCCTGAACCCGGTGCGCCCGCCGGACCCCGCGGACCCGACCTGCCCGGTGGTCCCGGCGGGCCCGGCTCACCGTGCCTCCTCAGGGCCCTTGGCGAGCCGGGTGATCCCGGCGATGCGGTACGCGTCCGCCTCCTCCAGCGTCTCGTGCTCCAGCAGCGCCCGCGCCAGCGCGTCCAGCTGGCCGCGATGGTCCTGGAGCTTGCGCAGGGCCTCCCCGTAGCAGTCGTCCACGATCCGCCGCATCTCGGCGTCGATCACATCGAGCGTGCCCGGCGCCGCCGCGAGCCCGTACGCCTGCTGGGCGTCGCTCGGCAGCGCGGACAGCCGGCCGACCCGCTCGCTCATGCCCCAGCGGGCCACCATCGCGCGGGCGATGTTCGTCACCTGTTCGAGGTCGCTCTCCGCGCCCGTGGTGACCACGCCGTAGACGACCTCCTCCGCGGCCATGCCACCCAGCGCACCGATGATCCGACCGCGCAGATACTCCTCCGAATGGGCGTACCGCTCCACCTCGGGCGTGGACATCGTCACCCCGAGCGCCCGGCCGCGCGGCACGATGGTGATCTTGCGAACGGGGTCCGCGCCCGGCTGGAGCATGCCGAGCAGCGCGTGGCCGCTCTCGTGGTACGCCGTACGCCGCCGGTCCTCCTCCGGCATCACCAGGGTCCGCTCGGCACCCAGCTGGACCTTCTCCAGCGCCTCGGAGAGATTCGCGCCGGTCACCCGGTCCTGCCCCCGCTTGACCGCGAGCAGCGCCGCCTCGTTGGCCAGGTTGGCGAGGTCCGCGCCCGTCATACCGGGGGTCGTGCGCGCCAGCCGGGCCAGATCCACGTCCGGCTCCAGCGGCACGTCCCGCGTGTGGATCCGCAGGATCGCCTCACGGCCCGCACGGTCCGGCGGGGCCACCGTGACCACCCGGTCGAAGCGGCCGGGACGGGTCAGCGCCGGGTCCAGGATGTCGGCGCGGTTGGTCGCCGCGATGACGATCACGCCCTCCGAGCCCGAGAAGCCGTCCATCTCCGTGAGGATCTGGTTGAGCGTCTGCTCGCGTTCGTCGTGCCCGCTCATGGCCGTACTGCCGCTGCGCGCCCGGCCGATGGTGTCGATCTCGTCGATGAAGATGATCGACGGCGCCACCTTGCGGGCCTCCGCGAACAGCTCGCGCACCCGCGACGCGCCGACGCCGACGATCATCTCGATGAACTCCGACGCCGAGGCCGAGAAGAACGGCACCCCGGCCTCGCCCGCCACCGCCCGCGCGAGCAGCGTCTTCCCGGTGCCGGGCGGCCCCGCGAGCAGCACGCCCCGAGGCAGCTTGGCGCCCATCCTGCGGTAGGCGTCCGGGTGCTCCAGGAAGTCGACCACGTCGTCCAGCTCGCCCTTGACCTCGTCGATCCCGGCCACGTCCGCGAACGTCGTGCGCCTGGAGTCGGGCTCGGGCCCCACCGGCTTGGGCGGCGCCCGGCGGCCGAACAGACCGCCCGCGCCGGGCAGCGCGCCGCCGAGCCGCCGGGCGAAGAAGACCCACACCGCGACCAGGACCAGGATCGGAATCAGGGAGAGCAGCAGATTGGAGACGAAGCTGCGCTCCTGGACCACCGGCCGGGCGGTCACCGTGACGCCATGACTGCTCAGGTTCTGCCACAACCGGTCGTCCGCGAAGGCGGGGCGCTGCGTCTTGAACCGGGTGTACCGGCCGCCGCCCTCGGGATTGCTCCGGGCGGTCTTCAACTGGCCCTGGATGGCGTCGCCCTTGGAGTAGATCGTGGCGACATTGCCCTCGGAGACCTGCCGGCTGAACTCGGTGTAGGAGATCGTCGGCTGATTGGCCTGGCCGAGGTAGTTCAGGCCGAAATAGGCCAGCAGGAAGACGATCACCGCGGTGACGAGGAGCCCCCACCACTTCCCGCCCCGGAGTCCTCCCCCACCGGACCGCCGGGGCCCGTCGGGGGTGCCCTCGGCGCGCCACGGCTGCTCCGGGTCCTGGCGCGGGGGCGGCGCGTTGCTCATATAGGGACGTTAAGGCAGATACCGGCGCACGGCACATGGTGAAGGGCGCCCCCTGGAAACAGGGAGCGCCCTTCAGCGTCGTACAGCCGTCATGTCATACGGCCATGTCGTACGACTGTCAGCCCATGAACTTCTTGAACTCGTCCGGCAGCTCGAACTCCTCGGAGCCCTGCTGGGGCAGCTGGAAGGCGTTGCCGGCCTGGGCCGCGGCGGCCTCGCGGCGCTGGGCCTCCTCCAGCTCCTGCTGCCTGCGCTTCATCGGGTTGCCCGAGCGCTGCTTGCCCTTGGCCTTCTTCTGCTGCTTCTTCTGCCGGCCGGGGCCGCCGCCCATGCCCGGAATCCCCGGCATGCCGGGCATACCGCCGCTCTGAGCCATCCGGGACATCATCTTGCGGGCCTCGAAGAACCGCTCGACCAGGCCCTTCACGGCGCTGACCTCGACGCCGGAGCCCTTGGCGATACGGGCGCGGCGGGAGCCGTTGATGATCGTCGGGTCCTGGCGCTCGGCCGGGGTCATCGACTTGATGATCGCGGCGGTGCGGTCGACGTCGCGCTCGTCGATGTTCTGGATCTGCTCCTTGATCTGGCCCATGCCGGGGAGCATGCCGAGCAGCTTGCTGATCGAGCCCATCTTCCTGACCTGTTCCATCTGGGACAGGAAGTCGTCCAGGGTGAAGTCCTGGCCCTTCTTGGACGCCAGCTTGGAGGCCATCTTGGCGGCCTCTTCCTGGCTGAAGGTCTTCTCCGCCTGCTCGATCAGGGTGAGCAGGTCACCCATGTCGAGGATGCGGGAGGCCATCCGGTCCGGGTGGAACGCGTCGAAGTCGTCCAGCTTCTCGCCGTTCGACGCGAACATGATCGGCTTGCCGGTGATCTGCCGGATGGACAGCGCGGCACCACCGCGGGCGTCGCCGTCGAGCTTGGAGAGGACCACACCGTCGAAGCCGACGCCGTCGCGGAACGCCTCGGCCGTGTTGACGGCGTCCTGGCCGATCATCGCGTCGACGACGAAGAGGATCTCGTCCGGGGAGACCGCGTCGCGGATGTCCGCGGCCTGCTGCATCATCTCCTGGTCGATGCCCAGACGGCCGGCGGTGTCCACGATCACGATGTCGTGGACCTTGGACTTCGCGAACTCGATGGAGTCCTTGGCGACCTTGACCGGGTCGCCGACGCCATTGCCCGGCTCCGGCGCGTACACGGCGACGCCCGCGCGCTCGGCGACCACGCTGAGCTGGTTGACCGCGTTGGGGCGCTGGAGGTCGCAGGCCACCAGCAGCGGGGAGTGGCCCTGCTCCCGCAGCCAGTGGCCGAGCTTGCCCGCGAGGGTGGTCTTACCGGCACCCTGGAGACCCGCGAGCATGATCACGGTGGGCGGCTGCTTGGCGAAGCGCAGGCGCCGGGTCTCGCCACCGAGGATGGTCACGAGCTCGTCGTTGACGATCTTGACGATCTGCTGGGCGGGGTTCAGCGCCTTGGAGACCTCGGCGCCGAGGGCACGTTCCTTGACGTTCTTGATGAACGTGCGGACGACCGGAAGGGCCACGTCCGCTTCGAGGAGCGCGATGCGGATCTCGCGTGCCGTGGCGTCGATGTCCGCCTCGGACAACCGGCCCTTGCCGCGGAGGTTTTTGAAAGTCGCGCTGAGGCGGTCGGAGAGGGTATCGAACACGGTGGCGTCGGTCCTCGGGGTCGGAGGGATCTGGGCTGCCCTCCAGGGTATCCGGCCCGGCAGGGCATCAGTCCCCGCCCGTCGCATTCCCGGTACGCGTCACGGCGTCCGCAGGGTCTCCTCCAGGGCCCTCGCCACCGAGGCCGCGTCCTGTTCCGGCAGCGGCTCGCCCGTGCCCGTCGTCACGTAGAAGGCGTCGACCGCGTTGGCGCCGAGGGTCGAGACGTGCATGCTGCGGACCCGGACGCCCGCCTTCTCCAGGGCCGTGCCGATGCGGTGCAGCAGGCCGGGGGCGTCCTGGGCGCGGACCTCGATCACCGTGGCGTGGTGGGAGGCGGCGGGGGCCACCGTCACGCGCGGCGGCGGGGCGAGCAGGCCCCGGCGCCGCGGGTAGGCGGCGTCGCGCTCGGCGAGGCGGCCGGCGATGTCGAGGGAGCCGTCCAGGGCGCGCACCAGGTCGGCGCGCAGCCGGGCGGCTTCGGGCAGCGAGCCGTACTCGGCGGCGACCCGCCAGTCGAGCAGCAGCACCGGGCCGTCGCCGTCGTGCACGTCCCGCGGCAGCCGCAGGGTGCGCAGCTCGGCGGTGCGCACGGTGAGCCGGTGCACGGCGAGGACCCCGGCGACGGCGGGCAGCACGGCGCTCTGGTCGGGTACGGCGATGAGCAGCTCGACGCCGAGGGGTTCGGGCACGCCGGGCGGTTCCTCGGCGGCGACCGGCTCGCTGCGGGCGCGCACGGCGAGCACCGGGCCGCCGGTGCGGAACGCCTCGATGGCCAGGCGTTCCTGCTCGGCGGTGGGCGCGGTGGGCGCGGGCTCGTCCGGCACCTCGCCCGCGAGCAGCGCGCCGACACGGCGGACCAGGTCGGCGACGAGGGAGCCGCGCCAGGTGGACCAGGCGGCGGGGCCGGTGGCGAGGGCGTCGGCCTCGGTGAGGGCGTGCAGGAGTTCCAGGGTGCCCTGGGTGCCGACGGCCTCGGCGACGGAGCGGACGGTGGCGGGATCGTCCAGGTCACGGCGGGTGGCCGTGTCGATCAGCAGGAGGTGGTGGCGGACCAGCGTGGCCAGGACGGCGCCGTCCTCGGGGTCGAATCCGATGCGGGTGGCCACGTCCTTGGCGATGATCTCGCCGGCCACCGAGTGGTCGCCGGGCCAGCCCTTGCCGATGTCGTGCAGGAGCGCGGCGACGAGGAGCAGGTCGGGGCGGTGGACGTGCCGGGTGAGGGCGGCGGCGCGGACGGCGGTCTCGATCAGGTGGCGGTCGACGGTCCAGATGTGGACGGCGTTGCGCTGGGGGCGGCAGCGGACCCGCTCCCAGTCCGGGAGGAGCCTGCTGATCAGCCCCTCGGCCTCCAGCGCCTCCCAGACCTCGACGGTGGGGCGGCCGGAGCCGAGCAGGGTGACCAGTTGTTCGCGGGCCTCGGCGGGCCAGGGGGTGGGCAGCGGGCGGGCGGTCGCGGCCAGGCGCCGTACGGCGTACCGGGACAGCGGCAGGCCGGCCTGGGCTGCGGCGGCCGCGGCGCGCAGCGGGAGCACCGGGTCGCGTTCGGGGCGGGCGGCGCGGGCGAGGACCACCTCACCGTCCTGTTCGACCACGCCCTCGGCCAGCGGGGACCGCTCGGCCACCTGTTTCCCGCCGCCCAGCATGGCGCGCAGCCGCGGGCGTACGGCGCGTGAGCGCAGCACGCGCCGCACCTCGCGCCAGGTGACGTCACCGGCGTAGGAGATGACGCCGGCCGCCTCGTAGACCTGCCGGAGCAGGGCGTCGGCGTCGAGCAGGCCCAGTTCGGCCGCTACCTGGTCCTGTTCCTGGAGGGCGAGCCGGTCGGTGGCGCGGCCGGTGCTCAGATGGAGGGCGTCGCGGACGTCGAGCAGGGTGCGGCGGGCCTCGGACAGGCCCTCGCGGGGGGCGTCGGCGAGCCAGGAGGCGGCGACGGCGCGCAGCGCGGTGGCGTCGCGCAGACCGCCGCGGGCCTCCTTGAGGTCGGGCTCCAGGAGGAACCTCAACTCGCCCTGCCGGTCGGCGCGTTCGTCGCACAGCTCGTTCAGCTCGGGCAGCCGCTTGGGGGCCTGGTTGCGCCAGTCGGCGAGGACGGCGGTGCGCAGTCCGGCGGTCAGGCCGAGGTCGCCGGCGAGATGGCGGGCGTCCAGCAGGCCGAGCTGGACCTTGAGGTCCTCGCCGGCCGTCTTGCGGGCCTCGGCGAGGGTGCGCACGGAGTGATCGAGGTCGAGGCCGAGATCCCAGACCGGGTACCAGAGGCGGTCGGCGAGGGCGGCGACCGCGGCGGGGTCGGAGCCGTCGTGCAGCAGCAGGAGGTCCAGGTCGCTGCGCGGGGACAGCTCGCCGCGGCCGTAGCCGCCGACGGCGACGAGGGAGATGCTGCGGGACGGGCCGGCCGCGGCGGTGAACAGTGCGGCGAGCCAGCCGTCGGTCAGTTCGGCGAGGGCGGCGCGGCGCGGCGGCCCGGTCCGCGCCCCCTCGGTGAGGAGGCGCAGCCGGGCCGCCGCGTAGCCGCTGGGTTCCGGGCCTTCGGCCGCTGTCCGCTCATCCGTTCCCGTCACCCGGCGACTCCCGTTCCGTTCGGTTTCCAGGGTCCGACCTGGGTTTCCAGGCCAGATGTCAGAGGCGTCAGAGGGCGTCCGGGCCGCGTTCCCCGGTACGGACGCGTACGGCCGTCTCGACCGGGACCGACCAGACCTTGCCGTCGCCGATCTTGCCGGTGCGGGCCGCCTTGACGATGGTCTCGATCAGTTCCTCGGCGTCGTCGTCCTCGGTGAGGACCTCGATGCGGATCTTGGGAACCAGGTCGACGGTGTACTCCGCGCCGCGGTAGACCTCGGTGTGGCCCCGCTGCCGACCGTAGCCGCTGGCCTCGGTGACCGTCAGTCCGTGGACGCCGAAGGACTGAAGGGCTTCCTTGATCTCGTCGAGCCGGTACGGCTTGACGACGGCCGTGATGAGCTTCATGCGTCCACCTTCTTGGTCTGCTTCCCGCTCTTGCTGTCGTCCTGATTCTCCGGCCGCTTGCCTGCGGCGGCGGAGAGGGCGGAGCCGAGTACGCCGCCGCCGGCGCCGCTGAAGTCGTAGGCGCTCTCGGCGTGCTGGGCGCGGTCGATGCCGGAGACCTCCTCGTCCTGGGTGACGCGCATCCCGATGGTCTTGTCGAGGAGGAAGGCGAGGACGGCGGAGACGATCAGGGAGTAGGCGAGGACGGCGCCGACGCCGGCGCACTGCTTCCACAGCTGGGTGAAGGAGTGGTCGCCGTAGAAGACGCCGGTGGCGGCGGACTGGCCCTTGCCGCTGGCGAAGAAGCCGATGAGCAGGGAGCCGATGATGCCGCCGACCATGTGGACGCCGACGACGTCGAGCGAGTCGTCGTAGTTGAAGCGGAACTTCAGTCCGACGGCCGCGGCGCAGGCGACACCGGCGATGGCGCCGACGGCGATCGCGCCGAGCGGGGTGACGGCGCCGCCGGAGGGGGTGATGGCGACGAGGCCGGCGACCGCGCCGGAGGCGGCGCCGAGGGTGGTGCAGGCGCCGTGCCGGATCTTCTCGTAGCCGAGCCAGGCGAGCATGGCGGCGGCGGTGGCGATCTGGGTGTTGACGAACATCAGGGGGCCGACGCCGTCGTCGTTGCCGAGCCAGGAGCCGGCGTTGAAGCCGAACCAGCCGAACCACAGCAGACCGGAGCCGAGCATGACCAGGGGCAGGCTGTGCGGGCGCATCGGGTCCTTCTTGAAGCCGACGCGCTTGCCGATGACGAGGATGACGCCGAGCCCCGCGGCACCGGCGTTGATGTGGACCGCCGTGCCTCCGGCGAAGTCGATCACGCCCAGCTTGTAGGCCCAGCCGCCGGCGCCCCAGACCCAGTGCGCGACCGGGAAGTAGACCAGGGTGACCCACAGCACGAGGAAGACGGCCCAGGCGCTGAATTTCACCCGGTCGGCGAGGGCGCCGCTGATCAGGGCCGGTGTGATGATCGCGAACATCATCTGGAAGACGGCGAAGACGAAGACCGGGATGGTGTAGCCGGGCCACAGGTCCGTCTTGCCGATGCCGGTCCAGCCGACGTAGCCGGAGGACCAGCCGATCAGGGAGCCGTGGTCCGTACCGAAGCTCATCGAGAAGCCGTAGAGCACCCACAGGATGGTGACGATGCCCATGCTGATGAAGCTCATCATCAGCATGTTCAGCGTGCTCTTGACCCGGACCATGCCTCCGTAGAAGAAGGCCAGGCCCGGCGTCATGAGCAGCACCAGGGCGGAAGCAATGAGCATGAAGCCTGTATTGGCGGACGACAGCTTGGGTGCGTCCGCCGCAAGCATGATGGCTGGGGCCATCGGCGTCTCCTCGTCGATCGGGGCGCCCCCCTGCGGGCGGTGCCCCAGCGGTCCGGTGGGGTGGTGTGGGGGCCGGGTATGCGCCAGAGACTGACGGAGCACCGTTTCCACGGAGGCCACTCGTTGTTTCACCGGGGTGACGAAGACGACCCGTGTGTTACGCGTGCATGAACCGGCCGCGGCGCGGGCCTCTCGATGACCTGGCGTTGGGGGAGCCGAGTCGGGCGGTTCGGGAGGTCCGGCCGCGGCCGGGGTTTCGGGGCGGGGTCCGGGTCAGACGGCCTCGGACTCGGGGAGGTCGACGGCGAGCTGTTCGGCGAGATCGACCACGGCGGCGAGATCGCCGTGGTCCCGCACGGCCGCGCCGACCGTCTTTCGGATACGGGTGTTCACGCGCTCGGAGCGGACCTTCTTGGCCACGGTCATCGCCCGCGAGGCGAACTCGGTGCCGGCCTCGGGCTCGCCCTGGAGCAGATGCACGGTGGCCATGCCGATCAGATTGAGCGCATACGACCGCTGGTGCTCGCCGTCCTTGGCGAACAGGTCCACCGCGCGGCGCATCAGCGGCTCGGCGAGGGAGGCGTAGGCGGGGCTGCGGCCCGCGTGGTAGGCGAGGTCGCGGAAGGAGTGGGAGTTCTCCGCGTACAGCTCGGCCTCGGAGAAGAAGCGGATCCAGTCGGGGTCCGGCTCGTCCCACTCCTCCGCCTCGGCGAAGGTGTCCTCGGCCATCCGCACCGCGCGCTTGGTCCGGCCGGGCTGGCCCATGTTGGCGTAGGCGCGGGCCTCCATCGCATACAGCATGGCCTGGGTGCGCGGTCCGGCGCAGTCGCGGCTGCCGTACTGGGCGAGGTGGATCAGCTCCAGGGCGTCGTCGGGCCGGCCGAGGTGGATCATCTGGCGGCTCATGCTGGAGAGGATGTACGAGCCGAGCGGCCGGTCCCCGGCCTCCTTGGCCGCGTGCAGCGCGAGGACGAAGTACTTCTGCGCGGTGGGCTGGAGCCCGACGTCGTACGACATCCAGCCGGCCAGTTCGGCCAGTTCGGCGGCGACCTTGAACAGCTTGCGGGTGGTGGCCTCGGGCTGGGGTTCCTGGAGCAGGTCGGTGACCTCGTGCAGCTGGCCGACGACGGCCTTGCGGCGCAGGCCGCCGCCGCACTGGGCGTCCCACTGGCGGAACATCCGGGTGGTGGACTCCAGCAGGTCCAGCTCCGGCCTGGACAGGCGGCCGGGCCGGCGGGAGTCGGCGGCGGGCTCGGGGGCGGGCGCGGCCGGGGTGCCGGGGGTGGGCACGAGCCAGCGCTGCATGGGTTCGATCAGGGAAGGCCCCGCGGAGAGCGCGAGGGAGGTGCCGAGGAAGCCGCGCCGGGCGAGCATCAGGTCGCTGCGGGAGAACTCGCCGAGCTGGGCGACGGTCTGCGGGCCGGTCCAGGGCAGGTCCACACCGCAGGCGGCGGTCGACTGGCGGGCGGCGCGCAGGCCCAGGTCCTCGATGGAGACCACGCAGCCGAAGCGCTCGGAGAACAGCTCGGAGAGGATGCGCGGGATCGGTTCGCGCGGGTTCTCGCCGTCCAGCCAGCGGCGCACGCGGGAGGTGTCGGTGGAGATGTGGTTGGCACCCAACTGGCGGGCCCTGCGGTTCACTTGGCGGGCCAGCTCGCCCTTGGACCAGCCGCTGCGCACGAACCACGAGCCGAGCAGCTCATTGGGGCGCTTGTCAGCGTTTGTCCCGCTTCCGCCATTGCCGCCCACTGGAACGCCCCCATCCCTGAGACCTCTTGCCGCCCGAGTGCGCCAAGCCCTATCAGAATGCCGGTAAATACCGCCCGGCGTCCCCCGGTTCCCAGTCTTCGAACGCGATACCGAGCCGTTCTCGGAACCATTTCGGGTTACCGCCGAGTCGCTTCCGGGTTGCCCCCGGCATACCCAGGGGCGCATGTGCCCCGAGGATTTCGCACACTCACAGTAACCCCGTGATCACCGGCTCGGCCACGCGGATCAGAGAAACGCCACCATTCGCCACCCCTTCGAATGAACTCGCGGTCCGTCCCACGCGATTCACTTGACACAGGACGCACGGAAGCGGGCGGAGTGATGCGCAAAGGGGCGCGCGGATTACGGCGTGCCACCCGACATGCTTCAAAGCGCCGCCCCGGTTCCGTCACGGCCGGGGCATGCGGAGCCGTAACGTTACGTTCCGCTTCCGTCTCGTTCCGTGTCGTAACCACCGGCGCGCTGGACCCGTTGGAGGGGGCATGGGCTTCACGATCGGCGGCATTCGCGAGATCCGCTCCGGCACGCGCCGGCGTGGCCGGCCGGCGGAGTGCACCACCGTCGCCGAGTTCACCGGGCTCTGGGGCTGGGACGTGGTGCCGGGTGCCCGCGCCTCGGCGGGCGCCTGCTCCTGCGGCCTCGCGGAGTGTGCCGAGCCGGGCGCGCATCCGCTCGGCTTCGCGCCCGAGGTGCCGGCCGGGGCCACGCTGGACGAGGTGACCAAGGCATGGGCGGAGTTCCCCGGCGCCTCGGTGCTGCTGCCGGTGGGCCGCGCGTTCGACGTGGTGGAGGTCTCCGAGCCGGCCGGCCGGCGCGCCCTGGTCCGGCTGGAGCGGATGGGGCTGCCGCTGGGTCCGGTGGCCCTGACCCCCGAGGGCCGGGCGCAGTTCTTCGTGGCGGCGGGCGCCGCGGCCGAGCTGCCCCGGCTGCTGTACCGCATGGGCTGGGACGACCCGCGCGCCCTGGATCTGCGCGGGCTCGGGCCGGGTGCGTACATCACCGCACCGCCCAGCGACCGGGGCGGCCGGGGTCCGGTGCGCTGGCTGCGCCCGCCCGCCCTCGACTCCGCGACCCGCCCCCCGGCGGCCCGGCTGCTGCTGGGAACGCTGGCGTATGTGGCGCACCGGTCGCGCTCGCGGGCCTGAGACCGCGGCAGGAAGGACGACGGCCGGAAGGCACCCGCGGAAGACAGCGGCCGGAAGGCGCCGGGAGAAGGCGGTCGGCGGGCGCTGACGGGCGGCGGCCGGAAAGAGCGAAGTGCCCGTCCTCGACTGCACCTCGAGGACGGGCACTTCTTCACGCCGGGAGGATGGACCTACCCCTCAGTCTCCGATCAGGGCGTCCACGAACGCCTCGGGCTCGAACGGCGCCAGGTCGTCCGCGCCCTCGCCGAGCCCGATCAGCTTGACCGGCACGCCCAGCTCGCGCTGGACCGCGACCACGATGCCACCCTTGGCGGTGCCGTCCAGCTTGGTCAGCACGATGCCGGTGATGTCCACGACCTCCGCGAACACCCGCGCCTGCACCAGGCCGTTCTGCCCGGTGGTGGCGTCCAGGACCAGCAGCACCTCGTCCAGCGGCGCGTGCTTCTCGACCACGCGCTTGACCTTGCCCAGCTCGTCCATGAGACCGGTCTTGGTGTGCAGCCGGCCCGCGGTGTCGATGAGGACGACGTCGACCCCCATCTCCTTGCCCTCCTTCACCGCGTCGAAGGCCACGGAGGCGGGGTCACCGCCCTCCGGACCGCGCACGGTGTAGGCGCCGACCCGCTCGCCCCAGGTCTGGAGCTGGTCGGCGGCGGCGGCACGGAAGGTGTCGGCGGCGCCGAGCACCACGCTGCGGCCGTCGGCGACCAGGACGCGGGCGAGCTTGCCGGTGGTGGTGGTCTTGCCGGTGCCGTTGACGCCGACGACCATGACGATGCCGGGCTTGCGGTCGGCGGGCTCGGTCTTCACGGTGCGGTCGACATCGGTGCCGACCAGCTTGAGCAGCTCCTCGCGCAGCAGGCCGCGCAGCTCCTCGGGGGTGCGGGTGCCGAGCACCTTGACGCGCTCGCGCAGGCCCTCCACCAGCTCCTGGGTGGGCTGCACGCCGACGTCGGCGGTGAGCAGGGTGTCCTCGATCTCCTCCCAGGTCTCGTCGTCCAGGTGCTCGCGCGAGAGCAGCGTGAGCAGGCCCTTGCCGAGAGCGTTCTGGGAGCGGGACAGACGGGTGCGGAGCCGGACGAGCCGGCCTGCGGTGGGCTCCGGGATCTCGATCTCGGGAGCCTCGACGGTGGGTACGGGAGGCTCCTCTACGGCGACCGGCGGGCCGCCAGGGAGATCCACCTCCTCGATCGTCCGGCGCGGTTCGTCGCGCGGCGTCTCGGCCTCTTCGCCGACATGCGGCTCGGCCGGGGGCGCGGTGATGTCGGGCGCCTTCGGGGGCGGCGGGGGCAGTGACTTCCGGCGTCGGCTGCCCACGATCAGCCCGCCGAGCGCGCCGAGCACGACCACGGCGATGACTACAGCAAGGATGACGGTTTCCATAACGCGTCCAGTATCGGCCATGGGTTCCGCCGGGACCGGGCTTGTGGCATCCTCCGAGAGACAAACGCCACGTTTGGCGAGGAGTGGGAGCAAAGTACGATGGTCCGGGCTGCGTTGACGCGCGTAGAGTCCGACCGTCCCCTTCCCCCACCTCTAGGGCACCTTTCCCCATGAGCAAAACCGTCGAGACCGAAGGCGCTCTCGAGACCCGTGGCATCGAGCAGGTCCCGGACGACGAGCGGACCGGCCGGACCCGTGAGCTGTTCCCGACCTGGGTCGGCGCCAACATCAGCGTGCTGCTGCTGACGATGGGCGCGAGCCTCGTCGTGGCGTACCACCTGAACATCTGGCAGGCGCTGGTCGTCGCCGTCGCGGCGCCCGTCGTGTCGTACGGCCTCGTCGGTCTGATCGGCATCGCCGGCAAGCGGGGCGGGGCGCCGGGTATGGCGCTGTCCCGCGCGGTGTTCGGACAGCGGGGCAACCTGCTGCCGGGCTCGCTGATCTGGGTGGCCCGCTGGGGCTGGGAGACGATCAACGCGGTGACCGGCGCCTACGCCATGCTCTCCATCCTGGACATCCTGTTCGGGATCAAGGGGAACAGCGTCCTGGACATGGTGACGCTGCTGGTGTTCGTGGTGGCGACCTTCGCGATCTCCGGGCTCGGCATCAACGCCGTGCAGAAGTGCAACAAGTACGCCACCTACTTCTTCGGCGCCTTCTCGGTGCTGGTCCTGGTCTACCTGGCGGTGAAGACGGACTGGTCGAAGGTGATGGACCACAGCGCCGGTTCCACGGCCGCGGTGATCACCGGGATCGGCATGATCGCGGCCGGTGGCGTCAGCTGGATCCCGACGGCCCCGGACTTCACCCGCTATCTGCCGCGCACGGCCTCCTCCAAGGCGATCGTGGGTACGGCGGTCGGCGGCGCCGGTGTGGTCGTGCTGCCGATGGTCCTGATGGGCGCGGTGATGGCGGTCGCCACTCCGGACCTGGCCTCGGCCACCGACCCGGTGTCCTTCCTGGGCAAGATCCTGCCGACGTGGATCGCGGTGCCGTACCTGTTCATCGCGCTGGTCGGCATGCTGCTGATCAACTCGATGTCGATGTACTCGGCGGGCTTCACCGCGCAGACCCTCGGCTTCAAGGTGCCGCGGCACTGGGCGGTGTCGGTCAACGCCGTGATCTCGCTGGTGTTCGGCGGCGTGCTGATGCTGGTGGCGACGAGCTTCATGGGCTCCTTCATCGCCTTCCTGTCCCTGCTCGCGGTCGCGTTCTCCGCGTGGGTCGGCGTGTTCGGCGCGGACATGCTGCGGCGCACGGAGTACGACGGCCGGGCCATGGCCGACACCACGCGCACCAGCGCCTACTGGTACAAGGGCGGCTTCTCCCCCGCCGCCGTGGCCGCCTGGGCGATCGGCCTGGTCTCGGGCCTGCTGTTCACCACCTCGGACTGGTTCACCGGTCCGCTGGCCAAGAACAACGTCATCGGCCAGTACGGCCTCGGCTGGGTCGCGACGATCGTGGTCTCGGGCGTGCTGTACATGGTGCTGCCGAAGCCGGGCATCGAGGCTCCGGCGGACGCCGGGGAGACGGCCGGGTCCGCCCCCACCAGCAGCCCCAGCCCCACCGGCGAACAGGCGACCGCCGCCGTCTGATCGGACGCCCTGCGGGCTCGGCGGACGTTCTCGTGCGGCGGGCAGGGCGGTCGGTCGCCCGCCTCAACGCCGTAGCTCCGAGCGGCACCTGACGGTAAGTCAGCCGTAAGTCAGCCACCCTCCCCCTCCGACGCCTCGCGCCGGAGGGGGTTTTGGTGTGTCCCGGCGGCGGGGGTCGCTCGCGACGAGCCGCGGCCGATCGGTCACGGTGGCGCACCTCGTATCCGGAGGTGAACGCGCTGTTCGAGGGGCTGGGCGGCGCGCTCCCCGTCGCGGACGAGGCCGCCGTCGGCGCCCTCCCGGCGCTGACCGGCACACCGAGACCACGCACTACGCGTGCCTCGCCACGCTCACCCCGTGGGCCGCTGGCCAGGGCATCCGGCGGCCGACATCCGGGGCCTGCTGCCAGGGGGCCGGCCGCGGGCGACGGGAGCCGGTCGCCGGAGCGGCTCGCGGCCGGTCGCGAGACGCCGGGCCGGAGCGGCGGGAGCGGCGAGCAGGTCAGGAGCGGCTGGTCGACCGGGCCGGCAGCCGAGGCGCTCACGGAGGTCGCGACCAGCGCCTCGCCCCGTCTCGGCACCGGCGCGTGAAAGCCCTCGCCCCCGGACCGGGCAGTGGCCGGTCCGGGGGCGAGGGGAGATACGGGGAGAGGGGCAGCGGGGTCTGAAGGCCCTTCTCCCCGGGTTCGGGGTGCCTCGCACAGTCGCGGGGCTCAGCCCATCTCCTCCAGGGCCTTGCCCTTCGTCTCCTTGACGAACTTCAGGACGAAGGGGATGGAGAGGGCGGCGAACACCGTGTAGATGACGTACGTGCCGGAGAGGTTCCAGTCGGCCAGCGACGGGAAGCTCGCGGTGATCGCCCAGTTGGCGATCCACTGGGCGGCGGCGGCGACGCCCAGCGCGGCGGCGCGGAGCCGGTTCGGGAACATCTCGCCGAGCATGACCCAGACGACCACACCCCAGGACAGGGCGAAGAAGAGGACGAAGACGTGCGCCGCGATCAGGGCGACCCAGCCCTGCGTGGCCGGCAGCTTCCCGTCGACCAGGTGGTACGAGAACGCCCAGGCCTCCAGAGCCAGGCCGACGACCATACCGACCGAGCCGATGAGCGCGAGCGGCTTGCGGCCGATCCGGTCCACGAAGATCATCGCGATCACGGTGCCGATGATGTTGATGATGGACGTGGTGAAGGAGTAGAAGAACGAGTCCGTCGGGTCGACACCGACCGACTGCCACAGCGTCGAGGAGTAGTAGAACGCGACGTTGATGCCGACGAACTGCTGGAAGACAGACAGGCCGATGCCGACCCAGACGATCGGCTTGAAGAAGAAGCCGCCGCCCAGCAGGTCCTTGAAGGTGGAGCGGTGCTCGCTGCGCATCGCGTGCTCGATGTCGGCGACGCGCTTGTCCAGGTCGACACCCTTGCCCTCGACCTCGGCCAGGATCTCCTTGGCGCGCTCACGCTTGCCGACGGACAGCAGGAAGCGCGGGGACTCCGGGATGGCGAAGGACAGCAGGCCGTACAGGGCGGCCGGGATCACCATGACGCCCAGCATGACCTGCCAGGCCTCCAGGCCCATGAGGTGGCCGCGCTGGTTGCCGCCGGCGGCGTTCAGCAGGCCCCAGTTGACCAGCTGGGAGATGGCGATGCCGACGACGATCGCCGCCTGCTGGAAGGAGCCGAGCCGGCCGCGATAGGCGGGCGGGGCGACCTCGGCGATGTAGGCGGGGCCGATCACGGAGGCCATGCCGATGGCGAATCCGCCGACGATGCGCCAGAAGGCGAGGTCCCACAGCGCGAAGGGCAGCGCGGAGCCGACGGCGCTGATCGTGAACAGCACGGCCGCGATCTGCATGCAGCGGATACGGCCGATCCGGTCGGCTATCCGGCCCGCGGTGGCGGCGCCGATGGCGCAGCCGATCAGGGCGATGGCGATGACCTGCGCGAGCCCGGCGGAGCCGATGCCGTAGCGGTCCCGGATGGCTTCGACGGCGCCGTTGATGACGGAGCTGTCGTAGCCGAAGAGGAAGCCGCCCATGGCCGCGGCCGCGGCGATGAAGATGACGTGCCCGAGATGTTCGGGATGAGCCGTCCCGGCTCCTGACTGAGGTGCCTGCGCTGTGCTGGTCACGTGAAACTCCTCGGGCCACGGCAACGCTGCCGGGGTGGGGTGAGCCCTTCCAGGTCTCCAGTGGCGCACACGTTAACGCCACTTACACCTGAAGGAAAAAGCAACGTTGCAGAGACTATGCCTTCAACTTTCGAAGTCAATAGGGGGAATGCTGTGAGTTAGCAGATACAGCACCGCGCTCCGTGTTCAAGAAATGAACAGGGAGTGAAGTGATCTTGATCGACGGCTGCAGTGGATCTTGAAATGGGTCAGCGCAGACGCTGCGAGATGACCTTCGACACACCGTCGCCCTGCATCGAGACGCCGTACAGCGCGTCGGCCACCTCCATCGTGCGCTTCTGGTGCGTGATCACGATGAGCTGCGAGGACTCCTGCAACTCCTGCATGATCCGGATCAGCCGCTGGAGATTGGTGTCGTCCAGGGCCGCCTCGACCTCGTCCATCACATAGAAGGGGCTCGGCCGGGCCTTGAAGATCGACACCAGCAGCGCGACAGCCGTCAGCGACCGCTCGCCGCCCGAGAGCAGGGACAGCCGCTTGACCTTCTTGCCCGGCGGCCGCGCCTCGACGTCGACGCCCGTGGTGAGCATGTTGCCGGGGTCGGTGAGCACGAGCCTGCCCTCGCCACCGGGGAACAGCCTGGCGAAGACGCCCTCGAACTCGCGCGCGGTGTCCCGGTAGGCCTCGGTGAAGACCTGCTCGACCCGCTCGTCGACCTCCTTCACCACCTGGAGCAGATCGGCGCGGGTCTTCTTCAGGTCCTCCAGCTGCTCGCTGAGGAACTTGTGCCGCTCCTCCAGTGCAGCGAACTCCTCCAGGGCCAGCGGATTGACCTTGCCGAGCTGCTGGTACGCCCGCTCGGCCGCCTTGAGCCGCTTCTCCTGCTCGGCCCGCACGAAGGGGCGCGGCTGGTTGCGGGGGTGGTCCGGGTCCTGAGGCAGCGTCTCGCCGTCGGCGGCGGGCGAGGGCGGCACGAGCTGGTGCGGCCCGTACTCCGTCTCCAGCCCCGCCGGTTCGACACCCAGCTCCTCCAGCGCCCTGGCCTCCAGCTGCTCGATCCGCAGCCGCTTCTCGGCGCCGAGTACCTCGCCGCGGTGGACCGAATCCGTCAACTTGTCCAGTTCCGACTTCAGTTCACGTCCGGCGGTACGGGCGGCGGCCAGTTCCTGCTCGCGCCGGTCCTTCGCGGCCTCCGCGGCGGCGCGCTCCCGATCGGCGCGGGCGAGGGAGACCTCGACGTGCGCCAGCAGCTGCCGGGCGCCGTCGGCCACGGCCCGCGCGACCGCCGCCTCGTGGCGCAGCCGGGCCCGGCGCTGCTCGGCCCGCGCCCGCGCCTCGCGCTCCGTACGGGCGGCACGGTCGAGGGAGTCGGCGCGGCCGGCCAGCCCCTTGACCCGCTCCTCGTGGGTGCGGACCTGGAGACGCGCCTCCATCTCGGTCTGCCGCGCGTTGGCGCCGTCGGCGGAGAGCCGGTCGCGCACCGCGGTGTCCGGCTCCTCCTCGACCGGCATCTCCTCGGCGGCGGCGAGCCGCTCCGCGAGTTCCCCGGCCTCCGCCACGGCCTTGTCCAGCGCGTCCTGCGCCCGCGCGGCAGCGGCGGCGGAGCGCTCGGCCTCACCGGCGGCGGCGCGGGCCTCGCCGGCGAGGCGGCCGAGCCGCTGGGCGACGGTGGACTTCTCGCGGTCGGCCGCCCGACGCCGTTCGCCCAGCTCCTCCACGAGGGCGGCGGCCCCGGTACGGCGTTCCGCCGCGCTGTTCTCTTCTTCGGCCAGCCCGGCGCAGCGGACGGACAGCTCCGCGAGTTCGGCGGCGGCCTCGTCCACGGATGCCTGGACCTCCAGCAGGCTGGGGGCGCCGGCGGAGCCGCCGTGGGCGAAGTGGGCGCCGAGGAGGTCGCCGTCGGCGGTGACGGCGGTGAGGTGGGGGTGCAAGCGGACGAGGTCTTCGGCGGCGTCCAGGGTGTCGACGACGACGGTGTCCCGCAGGAGTCCGCGCAGGGCGGGCATCAGCTCGTCGGGGGCGCGGACGAGGTGTTCGGCAAGAAGCGGTCCGGGCCCGCGGTCGGTCGCGAGTGCCTCGTGGCCGCTTGCGCCCGCGCGGCGGACGCCGCATGCCGGGCACGGCTCCGCGCCCCTTCGCGGCGCGCCGTCGGGACCGGTGATGAGCAGGGCCGCCCTGCCCCCGTCCTGTTTGCGCAGGAGGCGGAGGGCGTCGGCGGCCGCGGACGGGTTCGTCACGGCGAGGGCGTCGGCGGCGGCGCCGAGGGCGGCGGCCAGGGGGATCTCGTAGCCGGGGGTGATCGTCAGGAGTTCCGCCGCCGGGCCGAGGAGGCCGGTGAGGGTCGTGCGGGCGTCGAGCAGCATGCCGGTGCCGTCCTTGCGGCGCAGGCCCAGGGCCAGGGTGTCGTGGCGAGCCCGGGTCGCGGCGCGGCGGCGCTCGGCGGCGGCGGTGGCCTGGCGGGCGGCGGTCAGGGCGGCCTCGGCGTCGGCCAGCTGCCGCTTCGCGGCCTCGTGGCGTGCGGCGAGGTCGGTGTCGTCCGCGTCGAGGCCGTCGACCTCGGCCTGGAGCGCCTCGTACTCCTCACGGGCGCGCACCGCGCGGTCCTGTGCCTCGTCGCGGGCCGTGGCCAGCCGGCCGATCTCGGCCTGTGCGGCGGCGGCGCGCGAACGGGCCGCGCCCACCTGGCCGCTCAGCCGGGCCAGGCCCTCGCGGCGGTCGGCGATGGCGCGGGCCACGTCCTTGAGCCGGCGTTCCTCGACGGCCAGTTCCCGCTCCAGTTCGGCGCGGTGCGCGACCGTGTCGTCCAGGGCGTGCCGGGCCGCTTCCAGGGCGGCCTCCAGTTCGGCCTCCTGCTCGCGGACGCGGGCGGCCTCGCGCTCCAGGTCCTCGGGGTCGCGGCCGCGGCGCTCCTCGGGCGGGGCGGAGGTGGCGCTGGTGACCCTGGCGTCGGCCAGCGAGATGGTGCCGCGTACCCGCTCGGCCAGCTGGGAGAGCTCGTACCAGGTCTGCTGGGCGCGCTGGAGGCGGGGCGCGAGCCGCCGTACCTCGTCCTCCAGGGCGGACTCGCGGTGCAGGGCCTTGCGCAGCTCCTGCCCGGCGGCCTCCTTGCGTTCCTTGAGGGCGGCCTCGTCGGCGATCTCGGCGTCGAGCGCCTGGCGCAGCCGTACGAGGTCGTCGGCGAGCAGCCGCAGCCGGGCGTCGCGCAGGTCGGCCTGGATGACGGCGGCCCGGCGTGCCACCGCCGCCTGGCGGCCGAGGGGCTTGAGCTGGCGGCGCAGTTCGTCGGTGAGGTCCTGGACGCGGGCCAGGTTGGCCTGCATCGCGTCCAGTTTCCGCAGCGCCTTCTCCTTGCGCCTGCGGTGCTTGAGGACGCCGGCCGCCTCCTCGATGAAGGCGCGGCGGCCCATCGGGTCGGCGTGCAGCACGGAGTCCAGCTGGCCCTGGCCGACAATCACGTGCATCTCGCGGCCGATGCCGGAGTCGGAGAGCAGTTCCTGGATGTCGAGGAGGCGGCAGGTGTCGCCATTGATCTGGTACTCGCTGCCGCCGTTGCGGAACATGATCCGCGTGATGGTGACCTCGGCGTACTCGATGGGCAGCGCCCCGTCGGAGTTGTCGATGGTCAGGGACACCTCGGCGCGGCCCAGCGGGGGGCGGCCGGTGGTGCCGGCGAAGATGACGTCCTCCATCTTGCCGCCGCGCAGCGACTTGGCGCCCTGCTCGCCCATGACCCAGCTCAGCGCGTCCACCACATTGGACTTGCCCGAGCCGTTCGGCCCGACGACGCAGGTGATTCCGGGTTCGAACCGGAGGGTGGTCGCGGAGGCGAACGACTTGAAGCCGCGCAGGGTCAGGGCCTTGAGGTGCACGCCGCCGGACTCTACCGGCCGCCGCTGTCTCACTCCATGAACGCCCGAGGCCGCGCGGTTTCACTCCTGGACACGCAGGGCACACCAGATGGTGAAGATGGTGAAAGGATGCGCGGGGGAAGAAAGAAGGGACGCCGAAGCGTCCCTTGTGATTCTGATGGACGGCCCCGGATGCCGGTCGTCCGATCTGTCGAGCGGTTGATACGGGCTGCCCGGCCGCTGCGTTGTAGAGCGATGCAGCGATCAGGTGAGCGCAGGCTCCGCCTGGTGTGCGTCGATGCTCTCCATGATCCTGTCCTGAGAAGCGGCAGCCGTCAGCGCTTCGTTCTCCGCCTGGATCCTGACCAGCTCGGACTCCAGGTCCTGAACACGCTGCTGAAGCCGTCGCATCTCGGCGAGGAGTCGAGGGTCGGAGCCGCCGACGTAACCGAGAAGCGCCTTTGCCATGATGGATGGTCCTCCACACTGAGTGACCGACCGATGCGGTGTGGGTCGTGAGGGATTCGCACCCGCGGTGCTTGGCACATCCGAGTGTTGCTCTGCTGTTGTTCTCATGCCAAACAGCTAAGGTGCGCGGGGCTTTCAGCGTCTCACCAAAAAGTTTGACGGTCAACACGATCACGCCCCGTATTGGCGGGCGAACCGGGGCGCGCGGCCGGAGAAGCACGGCGGCGCAGCGAGTCATCCGGGCCCTGGGGGCGCAGCGATCAGCTGTACCTGCGGAGCCTGCCACGCCACGCCCTTCTTGGCAACCACCAGGCCGTTTCCGCTCCCGGCGGGCGCGGGCGGGGGCGTGGCGGCCGGGGCCGGGCGGCTTCGGCTCAGCGGATCGCGAAGCCGTCGTAGCCGCCGCGGGGTGTGTCCCAGATCTCGGTGACGCCGTCCACACGGCCGGGCGTGTCGGCGCCCTGGAGCCAGTCCAGCAGCCCCTCGCAGCGCTCGCGGGCACCCTCCGCGACGACCTGCACCCGGCCGTCGGCCAAATTGAGAGCAAAACCACTCAAGCCGCCGATCTCCAGCGCCTTGGCACGGGTGAACCAGCGGAATCCCACGCCCTGCACGTGTCCACGCACCCAGGCGATCAGTCGGACATCCTCACTCATGGGGGCAACCTAACCGCCCGGTGTCGTTCGGGACACATCGCCCCCGAAGGGCATGAGGTACGGTCCGCACGCGGGTCCCTCTCCGGGGAAACTCACTCGATCGAGTGGGTTGGGGCGGCCCGAAGCACCAAAGATGTACGAGGAAGAGGGCAAGGTCATGGGACGCCACCGACGCTCGGACGCCGGCCGCGCCGCGGAGAGCGACACCCCGCGCGCCTCCGCCGCCGGGAGCGGCGACCTTCGTGCCCCGGCCACCGGGAACGACGATCCGGCGTCCACGCCTGCGGGGCCGGCCGGGGGTCGGGATCAGGCGTCCGCGCCCACCGCGCCGGTCGGCGGTCATGACCCGGCCGCCACGCCCACCGTGCCGATACCGATGGGCACCGCTCCCTATCTGAACCCCGAGGCGTACGCGGCGGCGAAGGCCAAGGCGGACGCGTATCTCTTCGCGGCCGGGCCGGTGCAGCCGCCCGCGGCCACGGCGGGGGACGCGGGCTCGCCGTACGCGGAGGCGGCCGCGGCAGGCGAGAGCGCGGCCGGCTCCGGGGCACCCCGCAGGGTGCCCGGCCGCGGCAGGCGGCGGCCGAGGCAGGCCGGGCGCGCGGTGAGCAGGACGCTGCTCGGGATGTGCGTGGCCGTGGCCCTGGGCACCGCCGCGGTGGCCGCGGGTGTGGTGCCGGGCTTCCAGGGCTACCGCCTCGACGGCAGCAGCCACACCACCGGCGGCGACCGGGTCCGGGCGGCGAGCTCCCCCGGCAATACGGCGGACGCGCAGGGCGGCACGTCCGGCAGCGCGGAGACCGGCGGCGCGTCCCGCAGCGCGGAGACCGGCGGCACGGACCACGGCGGCGGTGGTGCGGCGGCGGGTCCCGGCACCGGGCGGTCGCCTTCCTCTTCGGCCGCTCCCACGCCGTCCTCCTCCCCGACGCCGGGAACGTCCGCGTCGCCCTCGCGCTCGGCCCCCGCCTCGCCGGCCCCCTCGAAGTCCGCGAAGCCCACCACGCGCAGGAGCGTCCCGGCCGCCCCCGCCGCGCCGAAGCCCAAGCCCTCCCCCACCAGGGCGAAGCCGAGCCCGGCCCCGACGAGGACCGCGGCCCCCGCGCCGACCGTTCCGCCCGTGACCGTCTCCGCGCAGGCCGCCGCCGCGGCCGAGGTGCTGAAGCTGGTCAACGACGAGCGGGCCAAGGCGGGCCGCCCCGCGCTGTCCGCGAACTCGGCGCTGGCGAGCCTGGCCGGGGCGTTCAGCGACGACATGGCGGCGCGGGGCTTCTTCTCCGACACCGACCCGGACGGCAAGTCGCCGTGGGACCGGGCGGCGGCGGCCGGTGTCACCGGTCTGGGCGCCGAGAACATCGCGCGCGGTCCGGCGGACCCGGCGGCCCTGGTGAAGGCGTGGATGGCCAGCCCCGAGCACCGCGCCGACCTCCTGAACCCCGCCTTCCGCACCCTCGGCGTCGGCGTGCACTACGGTGCGGGCGGCCCTTGGTGGACGGCGGAGTTCGGCGGCTGAGTCCGGCGGCCGGGCCGGACCCCCCGTCCGGCGGCCGGGTCAGGCGGCGGCGCGGCCCCGCGCGAACGTGCGTGCCGTCTCCGCCACCCGGCGCCCGAGGTGCTCGGCCGTGGCGATGTCCGCCTTGTGCACACCCTCCGGGCCCTGGTCGGTGTCGGTCTGGGCGGCGGCGCCGGCGAAGAAGCCGAGGCGGTTGAGGTCGTTCTCGGAGGCGGTGCTGCTGTTCCAGCCCGGAAGCAGACCGAGGTTGACCCAGTGCATGCCGTGCTGGGCGGCGAGCGTCTGGAAGAACTGGAGCGTGTGCAGCTTGTCGCCGCTCTTGGAGCCCGAGTTGGTGAATCCGGCGGCCAGCTTGCCCTGCCAGTCCTGGCCGGCCCAGCGCGAGGAGGTCGCCTCGCCGAAGACGTGGAAGGCGCCGGAGGCGGTGCCCATGTAGGTGGGCGAGCCGAAGACGATCGCGTCGGAGCGGTCGAGTATCCGCCACTGCTCCTCGGTGATCTCGTCCACCTTGATCAGATGCGCCTCGGCGCCCGCCTCGACGGCACCGGCACGGACGGCCTCGGCCAGGACGGCGGTGTGGCCGTAGCCGGAGTGGTAGGCGATGGAAAGAACGGGGGTGGTCATGACTCTCCTCGGAAGGGCAGCTCAATAACGGCGAGGAAAGGAAAGCACTAACTTCCAGTTAGTGCAACCTGCCGGTTAGCGCTGCGTGGCGTATCCTGGTGCCATGACCGGATGTCCCGAGGAGCGCGACCAGCTCGCCTACAGCGTCTTCGCCAAGGCGTGCCCCTCCCGCTGCACGCTGGAGAACGTCACGGGCCGCTGGGGCGGACTGACGCTCGGCGCGCTGTACGAAGGCTCGCTGCGCTTCAACGAGCTGCGCCGCCGCGTCGACGGCGTGAGCGAGAAGATGCTCTCCCAGACCCTGCACGCGCTGGAGCGCGACGGCCTGGTGCACCGCGAGGCCCAGCCGACCAACCCGCCCCGCGTCGACTACGAGCTGACCGCGCTCGGCCGCGAGGTCGCCGGCCGCCTGCTCTCCCTCATCGAGTGCGTGGAGGGCGCGATGGACGAGGTGCTGGCCTCGCGCGAGCGTTACGACACGGCGCGCGGCGCCCGCTGACACGTCGGGCAGAAGTAGCTGGAGCGGTTCATCCAGGGGCGGCGCCGTATGGGCGTGCCGCAGCGGCGGCAGGGCTCGCCCTCGCGGCCGTAGGCGTCGAGCGAGCGGTCGAAGTAGCCCGACTCGCCGTTGACGTTGACGTACAGGCTGTCGAAGCTGGTGCCGCCGACGGCGAGCGCCGCGTTCATCACATCCCTGATGTGGCCGAGGAGTTCGGCCGTGACCGGGCGGGTGAAGTGGGCGGTCGGACGCTCGTAGTGGATGCGGGCGCGCCAAAGGGCCTCGTCCGCGTAGATGTTGCCGACGCCGCTGATCAACGACTGGTCCAGCAGGGCCCGTTTGACGGTCGTGCGCTTGCGGCGCAGCGCCTGGTGGAAGGCGTCGTCGTCGAACAGCGCGTCGAGGGGATCGCGGGCGATGTGCGCGATGACGTCGGGCAGTCCGTCGGGGGTGTTGTCGTGCAACGAGAGCCCGCCGAAGGTGCGTTGGTCCACGAACCGCAGCTCGGTGCCGAGTGAGTCGGCGAACCGGATCCGGATGCGCAGGTGCTTCTCGTCCGGCGCCTCCTGCGGCTGCACCAGCAGTTGCCCGCTCATCCCGAGATGCGCCAGCACCGACTGGTTGGTCTCCTCCAGCGGCAGCCACAGGTATTTGCCGCGCCGGCTGGGGTCGCCGATGTGATGCCCCTTGAGCCGCTGCGCGAAGTCCTCGCCCCCGGCCACATGCCGGCGTACGGCGCGCGGGTGCAGCACCTCGGTCTCGGCGACGGTGCGATGGGCCACCCACCGCGCCAGCCCCCGCCGGACGACCTCGACCTCGGGCAACTCGGGCATCGGGACCCCCGTGGGAAAGCGCGGTACGGAACGGAAGGACGCCCTGCGAGCCGGAAGGGCGCCGGATGTGACGAGCGCCCACCCCGTCCGGAACCGGTGGGGCGGGCGCTCGGTGGAGCTGTCCTCAGGCGGTGGCGGACGACGTGTCGTCGTCCTTCACGGCGTGTACGGCGGCCTGCCCGGCCTCCGCCGCCGCCTTGGCGCGCTCGTCCGCGGCGGCCTTGATGGCCCGCCAGGCGGACTCGGCGGCCTGCTGCTCCGCCTCCTTCTTGCTGCGGCCGGTGCCGGTGCCGTACGAGACGCCTCCGACGCGGGCGGCAGCAGTGAAGGTCTTCTCGTGGTCGGGGCCGGTCTCCGTGACCAGGTACTCGGGCACACCGAGCCCCTCGATCGCGGTCAGCTCCTGGAGCGACGTCTTCCAGTCCAGGCCCGCGCCCAGGTTGGAGGACTTCTCGATCAGCGGGTCAAAGAGCCGGTGCACCAGCTCGGACGCCGCGTCGAGGCCCTGGTCGAGATAGACCGCGCCGATCACCGCTTCGAGGGTGTCGGCGAGGATGGACGCCTTGTCCCGGCCACCCGTGCCCTCTTCGCCCCGGCCGAGCCGGATGAAGGCGCCCAGGTCGAGGCCGCGCCCCACCTCCGCCAGCGCACGCGAGTTGACCACCGCGGCCCGCAGCTTGGCCAGCTGGCCCTCGGGCAGGTCGGGGTGGGTGCGGTACAGCGTGTCCGTGACGACGAGGCCGAGCACGGAGTCCCCGAGGAACTCCAGCCGCTCGTTCGTCGGCAGACCGCCGTTCTCGTACGCGTAGGAACGGTGGGTGAGCGCACGCACCAGAAGGGCGGACTCGACCTGGTAGCCGAGCCGCCCTTCCAGAACTGTGTGGGACGAGGCCTGCGGACTACCCCCGCGCTGGCGGGGACTAGCGGCATTCGCGTCTGTCATCGGGCCTCTCACCAACCGCTCAGACTTCGAGGACCTGGCGCTTGTTGTAGGTGCCGCAAGACGGGCACGCGATGTGCTGCTGCTTGGGCTCGTGGCAGCGCTCGCACGCAACCAGGGTGGGGACCGCAGCCTTCCACTGCGACCGGCGGTGGCGCGTGTTGCTGCGCGACATCTTCCGCTTCGGAACAGCCACGGCTACTTCTCCTGCTTCTCGTCGACGCCCGCTTCGGCGCCGCTCATCTCGTCCTTCTCGCCGTCCGTCGTGGTGTCGGCGAGTCCCTGCAAAGCCGCCCAACGGATGTCGACGGCGTCATGGTGGTGTTCCGGGTCGTCCGCGAGCCGCGCTCCGCACTCGGAGCACAGGCCCGGACAGTCTTCCCGGCACACCGGCTGCATCGGCAGTGCGAGCACCACCGCATCACGCAGCACGGGTTCGAGGTCGAAAAGGCCGTCCTCGATAAAGAGCCTGTCCTCGTCGTCCTCGGCGTCGTCGCCCGGTTCCGCGATCACGCGGCCCCGGTCGTCGGCGTCAGGGTACGAGAACATCTCCTGGAAGTCCGCTTCGAGCTCCAGCTCGACCGGCTCCAGACACCTTACGCACTCCCCCTTGGCCGTTGCACGGGCGGTGCCTGTGACAAGCACCCCTTCCATGACCGACTCAAGCCGGAGGCCGAGTTCCACCGGGGTGCCTTCCGGCACTTCGATGACTCCCGGAATGCCGAGATCCCTGGGAGCGTCGATCTCGCGGGTCAGGCGCTGCAGCGCACCAGGACGCCGACCCAGCTCGTGGGTGTCGAACACGAGGGGGTTGCGGTGGTCGAGGCGGGCGTTGGAAGCCATTCCTGCTTTCGATCTGCGAACTCGAAGGGACACCGCCCGTCGGTGTTTCCGGGCGGCGGCGGTCGCGGGCTACTCCGTACGCGAGGCGTCAGGGCATGCGCGACCGAAGGGCCAGGATACTGGACCTTGCGCCCAGGGCCCAATCCGGCCCCGTCAGCGGCTGCCGCGCCCCTGCTCGTAGGCCCGCAGCTGCTCCGCGCTGATCATGCCGGTGTCGAAGAGGCTGGTCTCGTCCAGAGCGTAGTCCTGCTGCGCCGGGGACTGCTGCGGGTCCTGCTGCCGGGGGTCGTAGGCGGGCTGCTGGGGGTAGCCGCCCTGGTACCCGTAGGGATCGGCCTGCTGGTATCCGTACGGGTCCTGCCCGCCGTAGCCGGCCTGCTGCGGGTAACCGGGGTAGCCGGCCTGCTGCTGGTCGTAGGCGCCGTAGGCGGGCCCCGGCTCGTACGCCGGCTGCTCCGGCTGCTGCTGCGCGTACGCGGGCTCGGCGTGCGGCTCGTATGCCGGCTCGCCCCCCGCTTCGTACGCCGGCTCGCCCCCGGCTTCGTAGGACGGCTCGGCCGCCGGTTCGTACCCCGTCCGGTCCGTCCGGGGCTCGTACGACGGCTGCTCCTGCCGGGCCGCCGGGCGCCCGGCCGGGGCGTCCGCGAGGGCGGCCAGGTCGGCGAGGTAGTCGGCGTCGCTGGAGTGCTGGAAGGTCGTGGTGTCGTCGGCGAGGGCGCCGAGGTCGTCGGTGGCGATCCGGCCGTGCAGCTTCTGCCGGCCGCGCCCGACCGCCTCCAGGGTCTTGGCGAGCACCGCCTCGAAGGCGCCCAGCTTGGTGTCCACGTAGGCGTCGGCGTTGTGCCGCAGGGTCTCGGGGTCGGGGCTGCGCTCGGGGGCGTCCTCGTCCTCGTAGCCGTTCTCGTCCAGGCCCGGACCGGTGCCGAGGAGCTTCTCGCGGCCGCGGCCGACGGAGCCGAGCGTCTTGGTCAGGACGACCTCGAAGTTGGCGAGCTTGGAGTCGACGTAGTCGTCGGCCTCGGCGCGGATCTCCTCGGCCTCCTGGCGGGCCTCGGTGAGGATCCGGTCGGCCTCGGCCTGCGAGCGGCGGGCGATCTCGGTGCCGGAGATCAGCGAGCCGCGCTCGGCGTGCGCGGTCTCGATGATCCGCTCGGCCTCCCGCCGGGCCTCCTCGACCATCTGCTCCCGGTCGCCGATCAGCTCCTGCGCCTGCGCGAGGGAGCCGGGCAGCGCCTGGCGCACCTCTTCCAGCATCGCGAGCAGCTCGGCGCGGTTGATCACACAGGACGCCGACATGGGCATGGCCCGCGCGCCGGCGACCGCGGAGACGATCTCGTCGAGCTTCTTCTGCACGTCCACCTGTGCTCGCCACTTCCTACAGCCGGATCGGAGACGGACGGGACGACTGTAGCCCCATGGCCATCAGTCCTTGCGCAGCCGCCTGTTGAGGGCGTCGAGGACCTGCGGCGGGACCAGGTGGGAGACGTCGCCGCCCCAGGCCGCGACCTCCTTGACGAGCGAGGAGGACAGGAAGCTGTAGGTGGGGTTGGTCGGCACGAACAGCGTCTCGACGCCGGTGAGGCCGTTGTTCATCTGGGCCATCTGCAGCTCGTAGTCGAAGTCGCTGACGGCGCGCAGGCCCTTGACGATGGCGGGGATGTCGCGCTGCTTGCAGTAGTCCACGAGCAGGCCGTGGTGGGTCTCGACCCGTACGTTGGCGTACTCGGCGGTGACCTCGCGGATCAGCCCGACCCGCTCGTCGACCTCGAACAGGCCCTTCTTGGTCTGGTTGATCATCACCGCGACGTAGACCTCGTCGTACAGCCGGGAGGCTCGGGCGATGATGTCGAGATGTCCGTTGGTGATCGGGTCGAATGACCCGGGACAGACGGCGCGGCGCACTTGAGATCCCTCGCTCTCCGGTCCGGTCATCGTGCGTCTTCGCACGTAGCGGCGGCGCGACCGTACCAAAACGTTCCCTCGCCGTAACGACGGGACCGGATCGCCTCGAAGCCGTCCGGCCACCGGAATTCGCCGCCTCTGGTGCTGCGCTCCACGGTGACCAGCGCGTCCCGCGCGAGCCAGCCCTCCGAGTGGAGTGTGAGCAGAATCTCCCGGAGATCGTCGTCGGTGACCGCGTAGGGGGGATCGAGGAAGACCAGGTCGTACGGGGCGGCACCGGGCGCGGTCCGGATGACTTGTTCCGCTTTGCCCGCTCTGACCTCCGCGCCGGGCAGGCCCAGGTTCCGCACGTTCTCGCGGACGGTCCGCGCGGCGCGGGCGTCGGCCTCGACGAGGAGGGCGTGGCCCGCACCGCGGGAGAGGGCTTCCAGGCCGACGGCGCCGGAGCCGGCGTAGAGGTCGAGGACGCGTTCGCCGCGCAGGGGGCCGCCCAGGAGGGACTGCCAGGTGGAGAAGAGACCTTCGCGTGCGCGGTCGGAGGTCGGCCGGGTCCCTGTGCCGGGCGGTACGGAGAGGCGGCGTCCGCCTGCCTTGCCGGCGATCACGCGGGTCATTTTCGTTCCTTGTCCGGGGGTGATTGCGTAGTCAGTCTGGCAGGCCGTTCGCCGTGGCCGCGCGCGGTACCCCGCGCTCCCGGGGGGCGCGTTACCCGTCAGCCCTTCTCCAGGTACTGCTCCCTCTCCTCGTCCAGCAGCGCGTCCAGGGCGGTCCGCAGGCCCGGCAGCCGCTCCAGCTCCGGGTCCGCCGTCACCAGGGCCATCGCCTCCGCCCTCGCCTCCGCGATGACCTCCTCGTCCTCGATGACGGCGAGGACCCGCAGGCTGGAGCGGGCGCCGGACTGGGCCTGGCCGAGGACGTCGCCCTCGCGGCGCTGTTCGAGGTCGATACGGGAGAGTTCGAAGCCGTCGAGGGTGGCGGCGACCGCGTTCAGCCGCTGGCGGGCGGGGCTGGCCTCGGGCATCTCGGTGACCAGGAGGCACAGACCGGGCGCGGAGCCGCGGCCCACCCGGCCGCGCAGCTGGTGGAGCTGGGAGACGCCGAAGCGGTCGGCGTCCATGATGACCATCGCGGTGGCGTTCGGGACGTTCACGCCCACCTCGATGACGGTGGTGGCGACCAGGACGTCGGTCTCGCCCGCGGTGAAGCGGCGCATCACCGCGTCCTTGTCGTCGGGGTGCATACGGCCGTGCAGCACCTCGACGCGCAGACCCTTGAGCGGGCCCTCGACGAGGTGGCCGGCCACGTCGAGGACCGCGAGCGGGGGGCGCCTCTCGGCCTCGTCCTCGGCGGACTTCTTCCTGGCCGCCTTCTTCGGGTCGGCCGCCTCGTCGATGTCGTCTCCGATACGCGGACACACCACGTACGCCTGATGGCCGTTCTCCACCTCCTCGCGCACCCGCTCCCAGGCACGGGCCAGGAAGTGGGGTTTGTCGGCGGCCGGGACGACATGGCTGGCGATCGGGGAGCGGCCGGCCGGGAGCTGGTCGAGGACGGAGGTCTCCAGGTCGCCGAAGACGGTCATGGCGACCGTGCGCGGGATCGGGGTGGCCGTCATGACGAGGAGGTGCGGGGGCTGCTTGCCCTTGCCGCGCAGGGCGTCGCGCTGCTCGACACCGAAGCGGTGCTGTTCGTCCACGACGACCAGGCCGAGGTCGTGGAACTGCACCTTGTCCTCGATCAGGGCGTGGGTACCGATGACGATTCCGGCCTCGCCGGTGGCGAGGTCGAGCAGGGCCTTGCGGCGGGCGGCGGCGCCCATGGAGCCGGTCAGCAGCACCACCTTGGTGGCGTGCTCGGTGCCGCCCAGCATGCCGCCCTCGGCGAGGTCGCCCATCATCTCGGTGATCGACCGGTGGTGCTGCTGGGCCAGCACCTCGGTCGGCGCGAGCATCGCGGCCTGCCCGCCCGCGTCGACCACGGCGAGCATGGCGCGCAGGGCCACCAGTGTCTTGCCGCTGCCGACCTCCCCCTGGAGCAGCCGGTGCATGGGGTGTTCGGTGGCGAGACCGGCGAAGATCTCGCGGGAGACCTTCTGCTGGCCCTCGGTGAGGGTGAAGGGCAGCCGGTCGTCGAAGGCGGTGAGCAGGCCGTCGGGCTTGGGGCGGCGGGCGACCGCCGGGAGCTGGGCGTCCGCGTACCGGCGGCGGGCCAGGGCGACCTGGAGGACGAAGGCCTCGTCCCATTTGAGGCGGGCGCGGGCGGCCGCGATGTCGGCCTTGGTGGCCGGGCGGTGGATCCCGACCAGGGCCTCGGGGAGCGGGAGCAGCCCGCGGCCCTCGCGCAGGGCGGGCGGCAGCGGGTCCACGGCCTCCCGGGCGGCGGGCAGGACCGTCTGCACCGCCTTGCCGATCTTCCATGACTCCAGTTTGGCGGTGGCCGGATAGAGCGGGATCAGGGCGCCCGCCCAGGTCTCGACGGTCTCCTCGCCGTCGCCCTTCAGCAACTCGTAGGCGGGGTGGGCGAGCTGGAGGCGATGGTTGAAGACGGAGACCTTGCCGGCGAACATCGCGCGGGTGCCCGGCAGCAGGTCCTTGTGCGGTTTGTGCACGCCGTTGCCGAAGAAGACCAGCTGGAGGCGGCCGCTGCCGTCGGTGATGGTGACCTCCAGGCGCTGGCCCTTGCCGCGGGGCGCACGGGAGGAGGCGAAGGAGTGCAGGCGGGCGTCGGCGACCTGGGCGACCACGGTCACATGCTCGTCCATGGGGAGGTCGGCGAGGTGGGTGAGCTGGCCGCGCTCCTCGTACCTGCGCGGGTAGTGGTGCAGGAGGTCGCCGACGGTGTGCAGGCCGAGGTGCTCGGCCATCACCTTCGCGGTGGCGGGGCCGAGCACTGACTTCAGTGGCTGTTTCAGTGGTTCTTCCAGTGCGGGCACGGGATCCATTGCACACCACCGCACTGACAATGCCGTAGACGCCCGCCGGGCGGGTCCGGTCGCGAGCTGTCGTACCGATCCGGGAAAGCCCTGGTCCGCGCGGCGGTTCCGGGCCTAGGATGGCGCGCTCCGGCCATCCTTCGCGGTCACCGCCCCCTGCTGCGAGACCGCCCGACCCGGCGCCGGGTCCTCCCCCTCCGGCGCAGTGACGATGGATTCCCAGACCTCACAGTCATCCCAGTCCTCCCAGTCGCCTCTCCCCCCTCACACGTTCCAGGTCGATCTGCGCGGTCTGGTCGATCTGCTCTCCCATCACCTCTACTCCAGTCCGAAGGTCTACCTGCGCGAGCTGCTGCAGAACGCCGTGGACGCCGTCACCGCCCGGCGGGCCCTCGCGCCCGACGCCCCGGCGCAGGTGCGGCTGCACCCGGTGGACGGCGGTCTGCGCGTGGAGGACAGCGGCATCGGGCTCACCGAGTCGGACGTGCACGAACTGCTGGCGACCATCGGGCGCAGCTCCAAGCGCGCCGAGGGACTCCAGGAGGCCCGCGCCGGCTTCCTCGGCCAGTTCGGCATCGGTCTGCTCGCCTGCTTCCTCGTCGCCGAGCGGATCCGCGTGGTCAGCCGCAGCGCCCGCACCCCGAACGCGCCCCCGGTGGAGTGGACGGCGTGCGACGACGGCTCGTACACCGTGCGGACGCTGCCCGAAGCCGCGCGGCCCGAGCCCGGTACGACGGTGCAGCTGACGCCCCGGCCGGGCGCCGCCGAGTGGCTCGCGCCCGAGCGGGTGCGCGCGCTGGCCCGCGACTTCGGCGCGCTGCTGCCGTACGACGTCCGGGTCGGCGAGGAGCGGATCGGCGAGCTGCCCGCGCCCTGGGACCGGCCGTATCCGAGCCCCGGCGCGCGCCGGGCGGCGCTGGCCCGGCACTGCCAGGAGCAGTTCGGGTTCGCGCCGCTGGACGCGATCGACCTGGCCGTGCCGCTGGCCGGGGTCCGCGGGGTGGCCTATGTGCTGCCGTCGGCGGTGAGCCCGGCGCAGCGGGCGACGCACCGGGTGCATCTCAAGGGCATGCTGCTGACCGAGCGGGCCGAACAGCTGCTGCCCGACTGGGCGTTCTTCGTGCGCTGTGTGCTGGACACGGACAGCCTGCGGCCCACCGCCTCGCGCGAGTCGCTGTACGAGGACGAGACGCTGGCCGCCGTGCGGGACGCGCTCGGCGAGCGGATCCGCGACTGGCTGACCGGGCTCGCGGCCGGTGACCCGGAGCGGCTCGCGGCGTTCCTCGCCGTGCACCATCTGGGGGTCAAGTCGCTGGCGCGGCACGACCACGAGATGCTGCGCACGATGCTGCCGTGGCTGCCGTTCGAGACGACCGACGGCCAGGTGTCGCTGGAGGAGTTCGCGCGCCGGCACCCGGTGGTGCACTTCACCCGCGGGGTGGAGGAGTACCGGCAGGTCGCGGCGATCGCCTCGGCGCAGGGCGTGGGCGTGGTCAACGGCGGTTACACGTACGACAGCGAGCTGATCGAGGCGCTGCCCTCGGTGCGGCCGGGCACGGTGGTCGCCGAGCTGGACGCGGACACCGTGACCGCGCATCTGGACGGCGTCGATCCGGGGGTGGAGCTGGCGCTCACCGGGTTCCTGGCGGCGGCGCGGGCGAAGCTGGACCCGCTGGGCTGCGATGTCGTGCTGCGCGCCTTCCATCCGCTGTCGGTGCCCGCGCTGCACCTGGACGACCGGTCGGCGCGGCACGAACAGGCTCGCGCGGCGGCCGAGGAGCAGGCCGACGAGCTGTGGGCGGGCATCCTGGGTTCGCTGCGCGGCAGCGCGCCGCGCGCCCGGCTGGTGCTCAACCACCTCAACCCGCTTATCCGCAGGGTGGCTTCACTGGACGACGCGGAACTGATCGGCACCGCGGTCGAGTCGCTGTACGGGCAGGCGCTGCTGATGGCGCAGCGCCCGCTGCGGCCCGCGGACTCCGCGCTGCTGAACCGGGCGTTCATCGATCTGCTGGGGTGGGCGACGCGGGGGACGGCCGATGACTGAGATCACCGACCTGGCGGGGCTGCGCCGGGAGATGGCGGAGAACGCCGGGCAGCCCGAGGGCCCGGCCCGCAACGCCCGCGCGGAGCGACTGCTGGCGGCGGCCGAGAGGTTGAACGTTCCGCTGGCCGTGATCGAAGCCCTCGGGCACCAGTTGAGCGTCTACAACTACAGCTCCGAGAAGGACAAGATGTTCGTCCCCTTCGCGCGGCTGCTGCGCATGTGGGACGAGCGGCCCGAGGACTTCGACGCGTACGAGACGCGGTCGCTGCACTGGGTCTTCAAGTGGATGTCGGCGGGCATGCTGGACCAGCCGCACATCCCGCTCGCCTCGATCGAGAAGTGGCTGGGCGAGATGGAGCACCGCTACCGGCTCGCCGGGCACTCCGAACGGGCGGTGCGCAGCGCCGAGTTCAGCGTGGCCGCGCACCTCGGGGACCTGGCGCGGGCGGAGCGGGCGTACGCCGCGTGGCTGGCCGCCGACCGCGACGAGATGGCCGACTGCCACGCCTGCGAGCTGCACGGGCAGGGCCTGTGGCAGGTGGAGCGGGGCCGGGACGCCGAGGCGCTGGAGCTGTGGCGGCCGGTGCTGGAGGGCGAGTTCAGCTGTGCGCACGAGCCGCACGCGGTGCTCGCCGCGTCCCTGCTCCCGCTGCTGCGGCTGGGCCGCCCGGAGGACGCCCGCGCCCACCATCTGCGGGGGCTGCGGCTGGTGCGGCCCATGGAGAGCATGCGCAGCGCGTACGCCGAGCACGTGGAGTTCTGCGCGCTGAGCGGCAACGAGGCGCGCGGTCTGGAGCTGCTGGCCGAGCGGCCCGCCTACTTCACGGACACCGGGCAGCCGCGCAGCCGGCTGGACTTCCTGGCCGTGGTGGCGCTGCTGACCGGGCGCCTGACCGAGCTGGGACTCGGCGCCGAGCCGGTGCCGGGGCCCGCCGGACGCGCCTGGACGGCACGGGACCTCGCGGCCCACGCCCGCATCGAGGCGCTGGCCCTGGCCGGGCGTTTCGACGCGCGCAACGGCACGTCGTACGTGGGCGACCGGACGCGGGCGCGGATGGCCCGGCGGCCGCTGGCGGACCGGCTCCCGCTGGGCGTCCGCACCGCGCGCCCGGCGCCCGCCGCGCCGCCGGCCGCTCCCCCGCCGGCACCGGCCGCCGAACCGTCGCTGCCCGCTCTCCTCGCCGAGGCGCACCGGATGGCGGACACCCTGCGCCCGGAGGCGCTGGACGCCTGGGCGGCGGTGGGACGCGCCGCGAGCGATGGCGAACTCTCCCCCGGTGACCGCGCGTTGGTCGCCGACCACGCGGCGATGTCCCGCGGCCTCGAGGGCGCCGAGCTGTTCGAGCGGGCGGCCGGGCTGTACACGGCGGCGGGCGATCCCGGCGAGGCGCTGGCGGCGCGGGCCCGCGGCGCCTACTTCCGGGCGCTGCGGGGCGAGCGGGACACGGCCCTGGTCCGGGTGAGCGGCCTGTGCGAGGAGGTGCTCGCGCTGTACGCCGCCGGGGCCACCGGGGTGCGGCAGACCGCGTCGGTCCTGATGAGCCGGGCGCGCGTCCTGATGCACCGGGTGCGCTCCGGCGCGGGCTCCGCGCAGGACGCCGACGCCGCGGTGCGCGAGGTGCTGAGCCTGATCGAGGCGCAGGAGGTGCGGGACGCGCGGCTGGCGGCGCGGATCGCGGAGTCCCGCGGCATGCTCGCCGAGCTGGCCGGGGCGGCCGGGGACGGTGCGCGGGCGGCGGAACTGCTGCGGCAGGCCGTCGGGGAGTACGTCCGCGCCGGGCTGCCGTGGTGCGCGGTGGAGTACGAGGTCCACCTCGCCGCGCTGGCCGAGGAGGCCGGGGACCGGGAGGGGGCCGAGCGGGCGCTGCGGGCGGCGCTGGAGCACGGCGGCCGGTACGTGGAACCGGCCGGGCAGGTCCAACTGCATCTGCGCATAGCCGCGTTGACGGCCGAGCGGGGGGACGTCGCGGCGGCCGCGGAGCATGCGCTCCAGGCCGCGCACTGGGCCGACGAGGCCGGGGAGTCCGGCACGTCGGGGGCCTGGGCGCGGCAGCAGCTCGGCGGATATCTGCTGCGGCGGGGGCAGTGCGCGGAGGCGGCCGAGGTGCTGGAGTCGGCGCTGGCCGACCTGAGCGCCGGGACGCACGGCGACGGGGCCGTCGTACAGGCCCGCTGGTGGCTCGGGGACTGCCTGGCGGAGCTGGGTGAGCACCGGGCGGCGGCCGAGCAGCGGCTGCTGGCCGCCGACATCGCCCGGCACTGGCCCGAGCAGCGCGACCACGCCACGCTCGCCCACCTCGCCGCGGACGCCCTCGCCGACGCGGGCCTGGCGGCGGAGGCCGACCGGGCCTATGCCCGCGCGGGCGAGCTGTGGCGCTCCCTCGGCGACATCCGGCTCCAGGTCCGCTCACTGCGGGCCCGCGCCTGGCTGGCGCTGGGTGAGGACGCGGAGGCGGAGCCGGCCGCGGCGCTGATGGCCGAGGCCGTGGCGGTGTGCGAGCGCGCGCGGCAGGACGCGGCGGGCTCCCCCGCCCTGGCCGGGCTGACCCGTGAACTGGCCCAGACGCACCGCCAGTTCGGCGACCTCCTCGCCCAGTCCGGGAGACCGGACGCGGCCCCCTTCGACCGGGCGATCGCGCTGTTCGGCTCGCTCGGCGCGGCCGGGCTGCACGACCGTACCGGCGCCGAACTCGCGGCGGCCGAACTGGCCGCAGAAGGAGGCCGGCCCGAACAGGCGACGGCCCACGCCCGCGCGGTACTGGCCGCCTACGCGGACGCGGACGACACGGACGACACGGTCCGGGCACGCCGGGCGGAGGCTAACCGGCTGCTCGGAACGGCGGAGTGAGCGGGGCGCTGCGCCCGTCGGGCACGGAGGCGGGCCGGGGGTGGCCGAGCGGAGACGCCGGGAAGGGGCGGCGGCCCGCGTCCGAGCGGCCGCGCCTGCGCTCGGGGTGCGCCGGAGTCCGGTCGCTCACTCCACGCCGATGAGCAGCAGCGCTCCCTGGCGGCCGCCGTCGTACACCACCGTGTCCACGGCCAGGTAGGACTCCCGTACGCGGGCCTCCAGGTGCCCGCCGACGGTCTCGGGGGCCTCGGCGCCGATGACGAGGGTGACCAGTTCGCCGCCGGCCTGGAGCATGCGGTCCAGGACGGTGACCGCGGTGGCGGTGACGTCCGTGCCGATCACCGCCACGTCGCCGTCGATCAGCCCGAGCACGTCACCGGCCTGGCAGATCCCCGCGGTGGTCCAGGACCGGTGCTCGGCGACGACGACTTCCGCGTACCGGGTGGCGCCCGCGGCCGAGGTCATCTGGACGACGTCCTCGTCGAACCGGCGCCCCGGCTCGGACACCGCGAGCGCCGCGATGCCCTGCACCGCCGAGCGGGTCGGGATCAGCGCCACCCGGACCCCCTCGGCACGGGCCTGCTCGGCGGCCGCCGCCGCGGTGTCGCGCAGCTCGGCGTCGTTGGGCAGCAGCACCACCTCGCGCGCGTGGGCCCGCCGCACCGCCGCCAGCAGCTCCCCGCTGGCGGGCGGCTCGCCGGGGCGCGCGAGCACGGTGGTCGCGCCGGCCTCGGTGTACAGCTCGGCGAGCCCCTGCCCCGGTACGACGGCCACGACGGCCCGCTGGGCCCGCTCGCGCGGGGGACGCGGCCCGCCCGTGTGCACATCGCCGAGCCCGAAGTGCGTGATCCTGATCCGGTACGGGCGTCCGGCCTCCACGCCCGCCTCCACGGCGGCGCCCGCGTCGTCCACGTGCACATGGACGTTCCACAACCCGTCGCCGCCGACCACCACCAGGGAGTCGCCGAGCGCGTCGAGACGGGTGCGCAGCCGGGCCACGGCGGTGTCGTCCGCCTCCAGGAGGTAGATCACCTCGTAGGCCGGGCCACCGGGGCCGCCGTTCCCGGCCGTCTCGGCGACGCAGGCCCCGGCATCGGCATCGACATCGGGGCCGGGGTCGGGGTCGGGGTCGGGGTCGACGACGGCTTCGGCTCCGGAGCGGGCTTTCGGCAGCTGTTCAGCCACCCCGCCCACGACCGCTGCGGCGTCCGCGGCCTCCGCCGCCCCCGGCGCCGCCTCCCCCGTGCACGCCTCCACCAGCGCGCCGAGCACCGCGACGAGACCGCTGCCTCCGGCGTCGACCACCCCGGCCCGCGCCAGGACGCCCAGCTGGGCCGGGGTGGCCGCCAGGGCCGCGCGGGCGCCCTCGTGGGCGGCGCGGGCGATCATCCCGCAGTCGCCGTCGGCCCGCTCGGCGGCTTCGGCCGCGGCCGACGCGACCGTCAGCACGGTGCCCTCGACCGGGTGCGCCACGGCCTGCCGGGCGGAGTCCGCGGCCCGGCGCAGGGCGAGCCGCAGCGCGGCACCGTCGCAGCGCGGTTCCGCGTCGTCCGCCGCGAGCACCTGGGCCATGCCGCGCAGCAGCTGGGCGAGGATCGTGCCGGAGTTGCCGCGCGCGCCGATGAGCGCGCCATGGGCCATCGCGCGCACCGCGTCCGCGAGACTGGGACCGGCGGGCTGCGTCTCGTACCCGGCGAACACGGCCTCCACGGCCGTCGCGGCGGACTCCAGGGTCAGATAGAGGTTGGTCCCGGTGTCGCCGTCGGCCACCGGATAGACGTTGATCGCGTCGATCTCCTCGCGCGCCCGTCCCAGGGCGCGCAGGGCCAGACCGCACCAGGTGCGCACCGCGAGACCATCGAGGAATGTCTGCGGCACCTGCGCCACCTGCGCCTCCCTGAGCCGGCTTGACGTGGTCGCAGCGTAGACCCCGGCGGGCCGCCCGCCGGAAGCGGGCCGGGGCGGGACCCCTCGCGACCATGGTAGTTTCGCTGTACCGAGGCAGGCTTGCTATGCTGCTCCGGTTGCCCGATCCGATCGGGCTCTCCCCCCTGGCAACGCCAACCAGATCTCAGGTCGTACGATCTCGATCCCGGCCTGCCGGGATTATCCGTAAGTGCATCTGAAGTCTTTGGAGTGACCCGTGGCTGCCAACTGCGACGTCTGCGGCAAGGGGCCGGGCTTCGGCAACAACATCTCGCACTCGCACCGCCGTACGCCCCGTCGCTGGAACCCGAACATCCAGCGTGTGCGTACCGTGGTGGGCGGGACGCCGAAGCGCGTGAACGCTTGCACCTCGTGCATCAAGGCCGGCAAGGTCTCGCGCTGACGCTACAGCTGAGCGCGCGGCCACTTGTTGGTTCGCTGCACTGAGCCGGTCCATCTCAGGATGGACCGGCTTTTTGCCATGCCCGGAAGCCGGGGCGCCCCCTCGCCTCAGCCCGTCGGCATGCCGACCTGCCGCCGCTCCAGGGCGGAACGCAGCCTGGAGAGGGTCCGCGCGACGGCCGCCGCCGAAGCGGCGTCGATCACATCCCCCAGCAGTTCGGCCAGGGTCGCACCGACCGTCTCCTCGGCCGCGGCGACGAGCCGCGCACCCTCACCGGTCAGGGCCAGCAGGGAGGAGCGGCGGTCGGCCGGGTTCGGCGTCCGGACCACCCAGCCCTGCTTCTCCAGCCGGTCGACGCCCTTGCTCGTCGCCCCGACGCCGATCGCGAACTCGGCCGCGAGATCCGCCACCCGCGCCCCTTCGTGATCGCGCAGGAAGCGCAGCGCCTCGAACTGCGAGGTGACGATCGCGTGCCGCGCGCGGAGCCGGTCGTTGAGGGCGTTGTACAGCCGCGTCTCGCAGCGCACCAGGTCGGAGAAGAGATCCAGAAGCCCGGCGGTGTTCCCGGTTGTTTTATATGCCACGGCATATAGTGTAGAGGAATCTACTAGCGAGGGGGAGCACGCCCATGAGCAAGGAACAGCGCGCCCGGATCGACGCCATGCTGCGGCAGCCGCGCCCCGAGGGGCCCCGGACGACCGAGGAGCTGCGGGCCGGGTTCGAGGCGCTGATGAGCCGGATTCCGGTGCCCGGCGGCATCCGTACGACGCCGACCGCGCTCGGCGGCCGGCCCGCGCTGTGTGTCGCACCACAGGAGCGCCCGCGCCCCGGCACGATCCTGTACTTCCACGGCGGCGGCTGGATCAGCGGCTCGCCCGAGACGTCCCTGGCGCTGACCGGACACCTCGTGACCAGGACCGGCCGCACGGCGTACTCGCTGGACTACCGGCTGGCCCCCGAGCATCCGTTCCCGGCCGCGGTCGAGGACACGCTCGGCGCCTACCGCGCCCTGCTCGACGGCGGCGCCGACCCGTCGGCCGTCGTGTTCGCCGGGGACTCCGCGGGCGGCGGTCTCGCCGTCACCACCTGCCTGGCCGCGCGGGACGCGGGTCTGCCGCTGCCCGCCGCGATCGTGGCGTTCTCCCCCGGCCTGGACGCGACCCGCACCGGCGAGAGCATCGACACCAAGGCGGGCGTCGACCCGTTCTTCACCCGCGCGTCCGTCGAACACACCGGGGCGATGTACCTCGCGGGCGCCGATCCGCGTCAGCCCCTGCTCAGCCCGGCCGTCTGCGCCGACCTGAGCGGGCTGCCGCCGATGCTGCTCCAGGTGGGCACCAACGAGCTCCTGCTGGACGACTCCACCCGCCTCGCCGCGCGCGCCAGGGCCGCCGGGGTGGACGTGATCCTCGACGTCACGGCCGATGTGCCGCATGTGTTCCAGTCGTTCGCCGGCTCCCTGGACGAGGCGGACGAGGCACTGGAGCGCGCGGTCCTCTTCCTCGACCAGCGCCTGCGCCACCTGAGCGCGGCGGCGGCCTAGGGCACGGACCCGGCTCGGCCGGCGTGCGGCCCGCTCACTTCCCGGACCGCCACCCGTGGTCCACCGGGCCGATCCCCGCGCCCAGCGCGAACCCCGCTGCGATCGCCCCGGTGACGTACTCCTTGGCCGCGGCGACCGCCGCCGGGACGGTCAGGCCCCGCGCCAGCCCGGAGGCGATGGCGGAGGCGAGCGTGCAGCCGGTGCCGTGGGTGTGCCGGTTGTCGTGGCGGGGGGCGCGCAGCCGGTGCTCACCCGCCGCGGTGCCGTCCGTCAGGAGGTCCACCGCGTCACCGGCCAGGTGCCCGCCCTTGATCAGCACCCAGCGCGGGCCGTAGGCCAGCACCGCGTCCGCGGCCCGGCGCAGATCGTCCTCCGACTCGACGCGGACTCCGGTGAGCAGGTGCACCTCGTCCAGGTTCGGGGTCGCCACGGCCGCCGCCGGGAGCAGCCGGGTGCGCACGGCGTCCAGGGCGGAGGCGGCGAGCAGCGCGTCGCCGTGCTTGGAGACGCCCACCGGGTCCACCACGGCGGGCGCGTCCGTGCCGGCGATCAACTCGGCCACCGTCTCGACCAGTTCGGCCGAGCCCAGCATGCCGGTCTTCACGGCCTGTACGCCGATGTCGTCCACCACGCTGCGGTACTGGGCCCGCACCGCCTCGGCCGGGAGTTCCCAGACGCCCTGCACGCCAAGGGAGTTCTGCGCGGTCACCGCGGTGAGCACGCTCATCCCGTGCACGCCGAGCGCGAGCATCGTCTTGAGGTCGGCCTGGATCCCGGCGCCGCCGCCGGAGTCGGAGCCGGCCACCGTGAGCACGCGCGGCGGGGTCACGGCTCTATGTCCCCGAAGTGGTCCCAGCCGCCCGCGCTGGTCCAGGGCGCCCCGTCCACCGTCACCTGCGGCAGCGCGGAGGGGTTCAGGACCTCGCCGATGACCTTCCAGCGGGCCGGGAGCTTGGTGTCCGGCGGGAAGGTCGCCACGATCGCGTGGTCCTCACCCCCGGTCAGCACCCACTGGAGCGGGTCCACGCCGACGGCCTGCCCGATGTCGTTCATCTGCGTGGGCACGTCGATCGCGCCGGAGCGGATGTCGATGCGGACCTTGCTGGCCTCGGCGATATGGCCGAGGTCGGCGATCAGCCCGTCGCTCACGTCGCACATCGCGGTCGCGCCGAGCGATGCGGCGGCCGGCCCCGCGTGGTACGGCGGCTCGGGGCGCCGGTGGGCCTCCACGAAGGCGCGCGGCGAGCGGAAGCCGCGGGAGAGCACCGCGTACCCGGCCGCGGACCAGCCCAGCCAGCCCGTGACGGCCACCAGGTCGCCGGGCTGGGCGCCGGCACGGGTCACCGGCTCCTGGTTGCGCAGATCGCCGAGGGCGGTGATCGACACCGTGATGGTGTCGCCCCGTACGACATCCCCGCCGACCACGGCGGCGCCCGCGACCTGGCATTCGTCGCGCAGCCCGTCCATCAGCTCGGTCGGCCAGCTGACCGGGAGTTCGGCCGGCACCACCAGGCCCAGCAGCAGGGCGGTCGGTACGGCGCCCATCGCGGCGATGTCCGCGAGGTTCTGCGCGGCCGCCTTGCGCCCCACGTCGTAGGCCGTGGACCAGTCGCGGCGGAAGTGCCGCCCCTCCAGCAGGACGTCGGTGCTCGCCACCACCCGGCGGTCGGGCGCGGCCACCACGGCGGCGTCGTCACCCGGACCGATACGGACCGCCGGGGTGGTGGTGAGACGGGAGGTGAGCTCCCTGATGAGCCCGAATTCCCCGAGCTCACCAACCGTGCCCTTCATGTCCCTGACTCCCCTTCTCTGCCTTCGCCCGGCCGTGCTGACTCGCGCCCCATCAGTGTCCCCGATACCGTCGAGATGACCCCGACGCGGTCGGGAACGACCGCCGGTACGGTCCCGGACGACCGCCGACTTCCGTTGTGCCCGCACCCTGGCGCGCAAGCCGGTTCCCGCAGGTCTCCCCGCGGGGAGCGGCGACGCGATACCGTGGCGTTCCTTTTCCCCACATGATCCTCGTGGCCGCCCTGGAGGTTCCGTGGTACAGGCGTACATCCTGATCCAGACGGAGGTCGGCAAGGCGTCGACCGTCGCCGAGACCATCAGCAAGATCCCTGGAGTGATCCAGGCCGAGGACGTCACGGGTCCGTACGACGTCATCGTGCGCGCCCAGTCCGAAACCGTCGACGAACTCGGTCGCATGGTGGTCGCCAAGGTCCAGCAAGTGGACGGCATCACCCGCACCCTGACCTGCCCGGTCGTGCATCTGTAGCCCCCGTCTACGCTTGGCCGGTGAACTTCTTCCGTCACCGGCCCCCCGCCCTGATCGCCGCCCTGGCCGCGTCCGCGTCGCTGCTCGCGGTCGCGGGCTGCACCGCGGACGACGGCGCGGCGGTCGCGGTTCCCCGTCCCGACGCGAAGACCGCCCCGCTGTGCCGGAGTCTGCACGCGGTGCTGCCCGCCACGGTGGACGGGCGGCGGCGTGCCGACCCCGAACCCCGGTCCGTCTACACGGCGGGCTGGGGAAACCCGGCGATCATACTGCGCTGCGGGATCGTCCGGCCGCCGAAGATGATCGACCCCAAGGTGGCCCAGGGCGAGGACCCGGACGCGATCGCGGGCGGGGTCAACGGCGTGGACTGGCTGATGGAGAAGCAGGGCGACGGCACCTGGCACTTCACGACGGCGGGCCGCTCGGCGTATGTGCAGGTGACCCTGCCGAAGAAGCTCTCGGGGCCGGACGACAGCGCCCAGGTCCTGGAGGACCTGGCCCCGGCCGTGAAGAAGGCCATCCCGAAGGGGATGGCCTCCATGCGCGGCTAGGGCCTTTCTTCCGGATCTTGCCGGGGTCGCGGGGCCTGGCACGCACATCTGCGGCGTTGTCGTCGGTCGTCGACGCTCCGCGTCGACTCCCTCCTCCGCCTTGCATCTGCACGCACCAGCCCCCGCTCGGCTCGGCCGTAAGGCACCGCCAACTCAAGCCGACCTGATCCGGAAGAAAGGCCCTAGCGCCGCGGGTCAGCGCAGTCCGGTGGACCTGCGCAGCGCGGCCTGGAGCAGGCGGTCGATCAGCTCCGGGTAGCCGACCCCGGTCGCCTGCCACATCTGCGGGTACATCGAGATCGGCGTGAAGCCGGGCAGCGTGTTGATCTCGTTGATCACGAACTCCCCGTCCCGCGTGAGGAAGAAGTCCGCGCGCACCAGCCCCTCGCAGGACGCCGCCTCGAACGCGTCCACCGCGAGCCGCTGGATCTCGGCGGTCTCCTCCGCGGTGAGCGGCGCCGGGACGATGCCGGGCGTGGAGTCGATGTACTTGGCCTCGAAGTCGTAGTACGCGTGCGCGTCCGGCGGCGGGATCTCCGCCGGGACCGAGGCGCGCGGGCCGTCCTCGAACTCCAGGACGCCGCACTCGATCTCGCGGCCGGTGATGGCCGCCTCGATCAGGATCTTCGGGTCGTGCGACTGCGCCTCGGCGATCGCCTCGTCGAGCCCGGACAGGTCGTCGACCTTGGTGATGCCGATGGACGAGCCGGCCCGCGCGGGCTTCACGAACAGCGGCCAGCCGTGCTCGCCCGCGAAGTCCACGATCTTCTTGCGGGCGGCGGCCTCGTCCCGCTGCCACTCGCGGGGCCGGATCACCACGTAGGGGCCGACCTTGAGCCCGAAGGAGGTGAAGACCCGCTTCATGTACTCCTTGTCCTGGCCGACGGCCGAGGCGAGCACGCCCGCGCCCACATACGGAACCCCGGACAGTTCCAGCAGCCCCTGGAGGGTGCCGTCCTCGCCGTAGGGGCCGTGCAGCACCGGGAAGACGACGTCGACCTCGCCGAGCGCCTTGGGCACGGAGCCCGGCTCGCTGTAGACGACCTCGCGGCTGGTGGGGGCGACGGGGAGCACCACGTCCCCCTCGTGCGACTCCGCCAGGTCCTCGACGGCGGGCAGGGCGCGGTCGGTGATCGCCATCCGCTCCGGCTCGTCGGCCGTCAGCGCCCAGCGGCCGTCCCGCGTGATGCCGATCGGCAGGACGTCGTACTTCGTCCGGTCGATGGCCTTGAGGACGGCGCCGGCGGTGACCACGGAGATCCCGTGTTCGGAGCTGCGCCCACCGAACACGACGGCCACGCGGGGCTTGCGCGACGGCTGCTCAGGGCTCTGGGGAAGGTTCTCGGTGCTCATATCGCGTTGAGAGTACCCGTTGCCAGAGCCCGGATACAGCGTCGGCTCCGCCCTGAAACGCACAAAAACGGGCGGATTTCGCTCAGTGTCGCGGCATTTTCGCGCAACGGCCCCGCGGTCTCGCTCAGCGTCGCTCGGGCTTCGCGCTGCGCGACATCAGCTCCTTCAGCGCGACCACCGGCGGCTTGCCCTCGTGCACGATGCCGACGACCGTCTCCGCGATCGGCATGTCGACGCCGTGCCTGCGGGCCAGATCCAGCACGGACTCACAGGACTTGACGCCCTCCGCGGTCTGCTTGGTGACCGCGATGGTCTCCTCCAGGGTCATGCCCTTGCCGAGGTTGGTGCCGAAGGTGTGGTTGCGCGACAGCGGCGAGGAGCAGGTGGCGACCAGGTCGCCGAGGCCGGCGAGACCGGAGAAGGTCAGCGGGTCGGCGCCGAGCACGACACCGAGCCGGGCGGTCTCCGCGAGGCCGCGGGTGATCAGCGAGCCCTTGGCGTTGTCGCCGAGCCCCATGCCGTCCGCGATGCCGACGGCGAGCCCGATGACGTTCTTCACCGCGCCGCCCAGCTCGCAGCCGACCACGTCGGTCTCGGTGTACGGCCGGAAGTACGGCGTGTGGCAGGCCGCCTGGAGCCGCCGGGCCACGGCCTCGTCGGCGCAGGCCACCACGGCGGCGGCGGGCATCCGGGCGGCGACCTCGCGGGCCAGGTTGGGCCCGGTGACGACGGCGACGCGCTCCGGGCCGACCTTGGCGACGTCCTCGATGACCTCGCTCATCCGCATCGCGGAGCCCAGCTCGACGCCCTTCATCAGGGAGACCAGCACGGTGTCGGGGGCGAGCAGCGGAAGCCACTCGGCGAGGTTCTGGCGCAGGGTCTGGGAGGGCACGGACAGGACGGTGAAGTCGGCGTCCGCCGCGGCCTCGGCGGGGTCGGTGGTCGCCCGCAGGTTCTCGGGAAGTTCGACACCCGGCAGGTAGTCGGGGTTGATACGGGTCGTGTTGATCGCGTCCGCGACCTCGGCGCGCCGGGCCCACAGGGTGACCTCGCAGCCGGCGTCCGCGAGGACCATGCCGAACGCCGTGCCCCACGAACCGGCGCTGAAGACCGCCGCCTTGACCGCCTCGCTCACTTGCCCTGCTCCTCCGCTTCCCTGGCCTTGTTCTGCTCCCGCGTACGCCGCCGCTGCTCGATGCGCTCGCGGCGCGGGTCGTACGGCGTCTCGGGCGCCTTCTCGCCGCGGATCTCCTCCAGGAGGCGGGTGATGGCCGCCATGATGGCCTCGGTGGCCTCCCTCTGGAGGTCCGGGGTCATCTCCTTGTCGTAGAAGCGCGACAGGTCCACGGGCGGGCCCGCCAGCACGTGGTGGGTCTTGCGCGGGAAGAGGTTCGGCTTCTTCGCGTACGGCGGCAGCAGTTCGTTGGCGCCCCACTGGGCGACCGGGATCACCGGGCACTTGGTCTGCAGGGCCACCCGCGCGGCGCCGGTCTTGCCGGTCATGGGCCAGCCGTCGGGGTCGCGGGTCAGGGTGCCCTCGGGGTAGAAGGCGACGCACTCACCGCGCTCCACGGCGTCGATCGCGGCGCGGAAGGCGCTCAGCGCGTCCGTGGACTCGCGGTAGACGGGAATCTGTCCGGTGCCGCGCATCGCGGCGCCCACGATTCCCTTCTTGAAAAGGCCGCTCTTGGCCAGGAATCGCGGAACCCGTCCGGTGTTGTACTGATAGTGCGCGTATGCGAAGGGGTCCACGTGGGAATTGTGGTTCACCACGGTGATAAATCCGCCCTCGGCCGGAATGTGCTCCATTCCACGCCAGTCCCGCTTGATCAGAACCACCAGCGGCGGTTTGCAGATCACCGCGGCGAAGCGGTACCAGAAGCCGATTCTGCGGCGGGGCACAAGGACACCTTCCTCTAGGCGAATCCACGGGGGCTGACCCCGGCGCGGGCCGCACAAGTGTCGCCCCGCAGCGCCGGTCTGTCGAGAACACCGTACGCCCGACACGCCCCACCCCTTCGGCTGCGGGTGACAATGATCGCGACAAGAGAGGGGCGGTACGCCGGTGCAGTGGACGTTGGTCATCCCCCTGAAGCCGCTGTCGCGGGCCAAGAGCAGGCTCGCGGACACCGCGGCGGACGGGGTGCGCCCCGGCCTGGTCCTCGCGTTCGCCCAGGACACGGTGGCCGCGGGGCTGGGGTGTGCCGGGGTCGGGGATGTGGTGGTCGTCACGGACGACGCCCGCGCCGGGCGCGAGCTTTCCGCGCTGGGCGCGCGGATCGTCCCGGACGCCCCGGCGGCGGGCCTGAACGCGGCGCTGGCGCACGGGGCGGCGGCGGCACGACGGGGGCGCCCGCGGGCCGCGGTGGCCGCGCTGAACGCCGATCTGCCGGCCTTGCGGGCGGGCGAGCTGGAGCGGGTGCTTTCCGCCGCCGCGCAATTCCCGAGATCTTTTCTCGCGGACGCGGCGGGGGTCGGTACGACATTGCTGGCGGCGCGGGCGGGCCGGGAATTGGACCCGCTGTTCGGCCCGGACTCACGGGCGCGGCACCGGGGGTCCGGCGCGGAGGAACTTCTGCTGGGGGCCGTGGATTCGGTACGGCAGGACGTGGACACGGGCGAGGACTTGCGGGCGGCGCTCGCGCTGGGGGTCGGGCCGTATACGACCGCCGCGTGCGCTCATTTGCCGGTACCCGGCGTTTGACTCCCATCGCCCCGAGCGGCGCGACCGCCCGCGGCCGGACGGCCGCGGGTACTACCCTGAACCCCATGCAGGCGACCGCATACACCTACGACAGCGAGACCCGCAGCGGGCAGGTGCTGCTCGACGACGGCACCCCCGTGCCCTTCGACGCCGCGGCGTTCGACCGCGGCGGTCTGCGGCTGCTGCGGCCCGGCCAGCGCGTGCGGATCGAGACGGAGGGTGCCGAAGACACCCTGCGGATCACGCTCGTAACGCTCCAGACCCTGTAACTCCCCTTACACACGCCGCGGGCCGGACTCCGCCGGGAGTCCGGCCCGGCGCGTGAGTGCCCTGGCCTGCGACCTGCGCCCAGGGTCTTTCGTTCGGAGGAGGCCGGATCAGGGAGCGGGGTCTGGTGCCGTGCGTCGCAAGGCGGAGGAGGGCGACATGGCGGAGCCATGGCAACCGACGACAACGCCGCGAGGCGCGGTGCCAGGGCCCGCGAGCCCGGCATGATCCAAACGAGAGACCCTAGCGCGCGGTGGTCTTCTTCGCGGTGGTCTTGCGGGCCGTCGACTTCCTGGCCGGCGCCTTCTTCGCGGTGACCTTCTTCGCCGGGGCCTTCTTCGCGGTGGCCTTCTTGGCGGTGGTCTTCTTCGCCGTCGCGGTCTTGGCCGTCGCCGGCGCCTTCTTGGCGGTCGTCTTCTTCGCGGTGGTCTTCTTCGCCGCGGCGGCGGTGGCGGTGGTGGTCTTCTTCGCCGTCGTCTTCTTGGCGGTGGTCTTCTTCGCGGCCGCCTTCGCGGTCTTCTTCGCGGCGGCCTTCTTCACCGTCGCCGCGGCGCCCCCGGTCAGGCTGCCCTTGGGCGCCTTCTTCACCGAGACCTCGCCGCCGCGCGGCAGCTTCTTCGAGCCGCTGACCAGGTCCTTGAAGCCCTGACCGGCGCGGAAGCGCGGCACGGAGGTCTTCTTGACCCGAACCCGCTCGCCCGTCTGGGGGTTACGGGCGTACCGCGCGGGGCGGTCCACCTTCTCGAAGGACCCGAAACCGGTGACCGAGACCCGCTCGCCCGCGACGACCGCGCGGACGATGGCGTCCAGAACATGATCGACGGCTTCCGCCGCCTGCTGGCGGCCGCCAACCTTCTCGGCAATCGCTTCTACGAGCTGCGCCTTGTTCACGTCTTCCCCTTCGGAGACATCGCCAGAACGAATGTGTTCAAGCTTTTTCGCACGTTAGGCAGATATATACCGCAAATCAAACACGAAACGGGCTTATCACCCTTGTGCCGCAACGGACTCGGCGCTCTCGGGCTGTTCAGCGGTCCTCGCCGGGGATCCGACCCTCGTCGAGGTCCGCGGTGAACCGCTCGAGCCGCCTTGCCGCACCGGCGAGATCGTGCTTGGCCGCAGCCGTAATGACCAGCAGCTTCCGGGTCAGCGCCATCCGTACGCCCTCCGGGACTTGCAGTGCGCGCACTCTTGCGTGCGCTTCCTTGAGTTGGTTCGCGACCGCCGTATAGAGCTGGAGTTGGCCGTCGTGTTCCATGCACAGATTGTGCCATCTGGGGCGAGTTGTCGCCTGCCCAGGGGGTAACTCCCGCCACAAATGGCCTTCCGGGCACTTGCGGAAGGCGCGCTCCTCTGCCTCATCTACCCTCCCAACGCCCTTCATAACATGGGAAGTTGAGAGAACCCCCAGCGCAAGGGGGGTGCGTACGGGCCCGGACATGCCTGTACCCCCGATCGGGGCGATCGGGGGTACAGGCGGGCTTGTTGGGTGGCCGAAACCCGACCCTCGCGGGACTCGGGACAGGTTACCCGGTCAGCTCTGGAGGGTCTGCGGCTTGTAGGCCGGCCGGCGCTGCTCGTAGGCGGCGATGTCGGCCTCGTTCTGGAGGGTGATGGAGATGTCGTCCAGGCCGTTCAGCAGCCGCCAGCGGGAGTTCTCGTCCAGCTCGAAGGAGGCGGTGACGCCCTCGGCGCGCACCTCGCGCGCCTCGAGGTCCACCGTGATCTCGGCACTCGGGTCGTCCTCGGTCAGCTCCCACAGCGCGTCCACGATCTTCTGCTCCAGAACCACGGTGAGCAGGCCGTTCTTCAGCGAGTTGCCCCGGAAGATGTCCGCGAAGCGGGAGGAGATCACGGTCTTGAAGCCGTAGTTCTGGAGCGCCCAGACGGCGTGCTCACGGGAGGAGCCGGTGCCGAAGTCGGGGCCGGCGACCAGGACGGTGGCGCCCTGCCGCTCGGGGCGGTTGAGGATGAACTGGGGGTCCTTGCGCCAGGCCTCGAAAAGCCCGTCCTCGAACCCGTCCCGCGTCACCTTCTTGAGCCAGTGAGCAGGGATGATCTGGTCGGTGTCGACATTGCTGCGGCGCAGCGGGACGGCCCGGCCGGTGTGGGTGGTGAAGGCTTCCATGGTTTCTCAGACTCCAGCGGGCACGGGGGCGTCGGACAGGTCGGCGGGCGAGGCCAGGTGGCCCAGGACGGCGGTGGCCGCCGCGACCTGCGGCGACACCAGGTGGGTACGACCGCCCTTGCCCTGCCGGCCCTCGAAGTTGCGGTTGGAGGTGGAGGCGGAGCGCTCGCCCGGCGCCAGCTGGTCCGGGTTCATGCCCAGGCACATCGAGCAGCCCGCGTACCGCCACTCGGCGCCGGCCTCCTTGAAGACCACGTCCAGGCCCTCGGACGCCGCCTGGAGCCCGACCCGCGCGGAGCCCGGTACGACCAGCATCCGTACACCGTCGGCGACTTTGCGCCCCTTGAGGATCTCGGCGACGTTGCGCAGGTCCTCGATCCGCCCGTTGGTGCACGAACCTACGAAGACGGTGTCCACCTTGATGGAGCGCAGCGGCGCACCGGCCTCCAACCCCATGTATTCCAGGGCCTTTTCGGCGGCCAGGCGCTCCGATGCGTCTTCGTACGAAGCCGGATCGGGGACCCGTGCCGAAAGCGGCGCGCCCTGGCCGGGGTTGGTGCCCCAGGTGACGAACGGGGACAGGGCGGCGGCGTCGATGACGACCTCGGCGTCGAATTCCGCGTCGTCGTCGGTGCGCAGCGTCTTCCAGTACGCGACGGCCGCGTCCCACTCGGCGCCCTCGGGGGCGTGCGGGCGGCCCTTGAGGTAGGCGAAGGTGGTCTCGTCGGGGGCGATCATGCCCGCGCGGGCGCCGGCCTCGATCGACATGTTGCAGATGGTCATCCGGGCCTCCATCGAGAGCTTCTCGATGGCGGAGCCGCGGTACTCCAGGACGTAGCCCTGGCCGCCGCCGGTACCGATCTTCGCGATGATCGCCAGGATCAGGTCCTTGGCGCTGACGCCCTCGGGCAGTTCGCCGTCGACGGTGATCGCCATGGTCTTCGGGCGGGCCATCGGCAGCGTCTGGGTGGCCAGCACATGCTCGACCTGGGAGGTGCCGATGCCGAACGCCAGCGCGCCGAACGCGCCGTGCGTGGAGGTGTGGGAGTCGCCGCAGACCACGGTCGTGCCGGGCTGGGTCAGGCCCAGCTGGGGTCCGACCACGTGCACCACGCCCTGCTCGACGTCGCCCAGGGGGTGCAGCCGCACCCCGAACTCGGCGCAGTTCTTGCGCAGCGTCTCCAGCTGGGCGCGGGAGACCGGGTCGGCGATCGGCTTGTCGATGTCGAGGGTCGGGGTGTTGTGGTCCTCGGTCGCGATGGTGAGGTCGAGGCGGCGGACCTGGCGGCCGTTCTGGCGCAGCCCGTCGAAGGCCTGCGGGCTGGTCACCTCGTGCAGCAGGTGCAGATCGATGTAGAGGAGGTCGGGCTCGCCGTCGGCGCGCCGGACGACATGGTCGTCCCAGACCTTTTCCGCGAGTGTCCTACCCATCGCTTTCCCTCCGGCCGGCATGCGTGCGCCGGCCCAACTAGAGATCTTGAGGACGGCGCCCGCGCCCCTGATTCCGGGCGTCCGCCGCCGGGCCCATCGATGGACGGGCCGCCGTGTGAATCCAGAGTGGCGCGTTCCGCGGAAAATTGAACTTGCGTTTCACAGAGTGAGACGTGAGTATCGTTGCATGGACAACAGTAGCGGCGTCGGCGTTCTGGACAAGGCGGCCCTCGTCCTGAGCGCTCTGGAGTCCGGTCCGGCCACCCTCGCGGGTCTGGTCGGGGCCACCGGACTGGCACGACCCACGGCCCACCGCCTGGCCGTGGCCCTGGAACACCACCGCATGGTGGCGCGCGACATGCAGGGCCGGTTCATCCTCGGCCCGCGCCTCGCGGAGCTGGCCGCGGCGGCGGGCGAGGACCGCCTGCTGGCGACGGCGGGCCCGGTGCTCACCCACCTGCGCGATGTCACCGGCGAGAGCGCGCAGCTCTACCGGCGCCAGGGTGACATGCGGATCTGCGTGGCCGCGGCGGAGCGGCTGTCCGGCCTGCGGGACACCGTCCCGGTCGGCTCCACGCTCACGATGAAGGCCGGCTCCTCGGCACAGATCCTGCTGGCTTGGGAGGAGCCCGAGCGGCTGCACCGCGGACTCCAGGGCGCCCGCTTCACGGCGACGGCCCTGTCGGGCGTGCGGCGCCGCGGCTGGGCCCAGTCCATCGGCGAGCGCGAACCGGGCGTCGCGTCCGTCTCGGCGCCCGTGCGCGGCCCCTCCAACCGCGTGGTGGCCGCCGTCTCCGTCTCGGGCCCCATCGAGCGCCTGACGCGCCACCCGGGCCGTATGCACGCCCAGGCCGTCATCGACGCCGCCACCCGCCTCTCCGAGGCCCTGCGCCGCACGGGCTGACAGCGACCGGTACGCCCCCGCCGGCCGGGAGCCGCCTCAACGCCGCGGCGCTCCCGACCCGCGGGGGCGCAGCCGCCCACCGCACCGCCCCTCAGGCGATCTTCTCCCCGGACCCCGCCGGCCCGGCCGTCTCCCCCGAGCGATAGGCGAACCGATCCTTCGCGTACCGCCCGCGCGCGGCGAGCGGCACCTGTCCGTGCGCCGCCGCCAGGCCGAAGGGCGGCATGTCGGCGTAGATCGCCTCGTACGACCCCTGCGGCACCACGTACGCCTCGTGCCAGATGCCGACCTCGCCGCGCAGCTTCCCCGCCCGCTCCATGCGGTTCAGCCGCGCCCAGACCTCGTGGTGGAAGGCGTCGGGCGCCGTGGCGTAGGCGTACAGCTTCTCCTTGGACTCCCAGTACTGCACGACGTAGTACGTCCGCGGGGACGCCGTGAGCAGGATCTTCTCCCGGAGCCCCCGCTCCGGGTGCCGGGCCAGTTCGCGCAGCATGCGGAGCATCGCCAGCATCACCGGCACCCACCGGTGCACCGCCAGGAAGCGGTTGACGCGCATGCCGATCAGCAGGACGACGACATCGCCCTGCGCGTCGGCGGTCGTACGGGACACCATGGCTTCCCCCTTCATCGCGTGTTTGGATAGTGCTCCTATCCAAGGAAAGGCGCAAGACATGCGGCTGGCCGAACTGAGCCGACGCAGTGGTGTCCCCACCGCGACGATCAAGTACTACCTGCGCGAGGGCCTGTTGCCGCCGGGCCGGCAGCTCAACGCGACCACGGCGGAGTACGACGAGGGACATCTGCGCCGGCTGCGGCTGGTGCGGGCGATGGTGCAGGTCGGCAGGCTGCCGGTGGCGAAGGTGCGCGAGGTCCTCGGGCACGTGGACGACGAGTCCCTGGGCAGCACGATCCGGCTGGGCGCCGCGCTGTGGGCGCTGCCGCAGGTGCCGGAGCCGGACGAGGACGACGCCTGGGTGCGGTCCGCGCGCCAGGAGGTCGAGGCGCTGCTCGGCCGGCTGGGCTGGGAGAACGCGATGCGGGTTTCGACGATCTCCCCCGCGTACCGCTCGCTGGTGGTGGCGGTGGCCGCGTTCCGCCGGCTCGGCTACGAGTGGGGGGCCGAACAGCTCGCGCCGTACGCGGAGTTGATGTACCGCACGGCCGTACGTGACCTGGACAACATGGAGACGCTGCCGCCGGGGGCGGAGCGGGTCGAGTTCGCGGTCCTCGGGGCGATCCTCAACGAGCCGGCGCTGCGCGCGCTGCACCGGCTCGCCCAGGAGGAGGAGACGGCCCGGCGGTACGGCTTCGAGTGAGCGGGCGCCGGGAACGGCGAAGGCCCCCCGCCGAAGCGGAGGGCCTTCGTTCTGTACCCCCGACCGGATTCGAACCGGCGCTACCGCCTTGAGAGGGCGGCGTGCTAGGCCGCTACACAACGGGGGCGTGGACCCTGCGTTTCCGCAGGTCCGAGCTGGTCTACCTGGACTCGAACCAAGACTAACTGAACCAGAATCAGTCGTGCTGCCAATTACACCATAGACCAATGATGGTTTAGACCAGTCGTACCCCCGACCGGATTCGAACCGGCGCTACCGCCTTGAGAGGGCGGCGTGCTAGGCCGCTACACAACGGGGGCCCTAGCGATCCCGACAAGATCAGGATCAGTACCCCCGACCGGATTCGAACCGGCGCTACTGCCTTGAGAGGGCAGCGTGCTAGGCCGCTACACAACGGGGGCTTTGCAGATAAGCTCTGCGAGCTGGCCTACCTGGACTCGAACCAAGACTAACTGAACCAGAATCAGTCGTGCTGCCAATTACACCATAGGCCACAGGAACTCAACCCCCTGAAGGGCTTTCGTTCTCGTTTCGCTCCTCGGGGTTCCGGCCTTTCGGCCCGTTCCCCTCGGCGCAGGAAGAACATTACCCGAAGGTGGACGGGGCTCCAAAACGAGTATCCGAGCGCAGCAGCGCCGGAAGTTCGGACAGGCTCGCGATGCGGTGCGCGACGGCGCCCCCGGCGTCTCGCGCGGGGGCCGTGCCGCGGTCGATCCACACGGACAGCAGCCCGGCCTCGGCGGCGCCCCGCCCGTCGATCTCCGGATGGTCGCCGACGTACGCGACCTCGTGCGGGGCGAGGGACAGCGCCTCGCAGGCGGCCAGGAAGGCGCCGGGGCGCGGTTTGGAGACGCCCAGCTCGGCGGCGCACAGCACGGCTTCGAAGCGGTCCAGCAGGCCGAGGACGCGAAGCTTGCGCTCCTGCACGGTGATGCTGGAGTTGGAGAGCACCGCGTGCCGGTGGGTGGGCGCGAGCGCCTCCAAGGCGGGCAGCACGTCCGGGAACAGCCCCCAGGCGGCCTCGTAGTGACCCACGTAACGCTGGAACCAGGCCTCCGCCTCGGCGTCGTCCATCTCCGCCTCGACGAACGCCCGTACCCGGTCGCGGCGCTGCTCCTCGAAACCGCATTCCCCCGCCGCGTACCGCGCCCACTGCCGGTCGGTGATCTCCCGCCACCGGCTCAGCGCGTCCTCCACCACGCCGTAGCGCCCGAGCAGCCCCTCGGCGACGAGGTGCGCCCGCATCCCGTTCCGGTCGGCGGTGGTGTAGTCGAAGAGGGTGTCGTCCACGTCCCAGACCACGGCTTGGATGCTCACGGTCCGAAGGTAACGCCGGAGCGGGGCGAACGGCCCGGAACGCGGGATTCCGGGCTCCGTGCCGAACGTGAACGGGGGCGGCGCCCGGAGTTCCGGGTGCCGCCCCCATCGGGTGTGCCGGGCCTTACGCGGTGAGCCTCGTCAGGGCCGCGTCGATGCGGGCCAGGGTCGGCTCCTTGCCCAGGATCTCCAGGGACTCGAACAGCGGGAGGCCGACGGTGCGGCCGGTGACGGCGACGCGCACCGGGGCCTGCGCCTTGCCGAGCTTGAGGCCGTGGGCCTCGCCGGCGGCCAGGACGGCCTCCTTGAGGGACTCGGCCGACGTCCAGTCCGCGGACTCGAGCTTCTCGCGGGCCGTGCGCAGCAGGGCGTCGCTGCCCTCCTTCATCGCCTTCGCCCAGGACGCCTCGTCGTGGACCGGCTCCGGCAGGAACAGGAAGTCGACGTTCTCGGTGATCTCGGAGAGCACCTTCAGGCGGGTCTGGGCGTGCGGCGCGATGGCCTGCCACTTGGCCTCGTCGAACGCCTCCGGCGCCCAGGGGGCGACCGGGGCCTTCAGCCAGGGGCGGCAGCGCTCGGTGAAATCCTTCACATCCAGCATGCGGATGTGGTCGGCGTTGATCGCCTCGCACTTCTTCAGGTCGAAGCGCGCCGGGTTCGGGTTCACATCGGAGATCTCGAAGGCCGCGACCATCTCCTCGATCGTGAAGATGTCCTTGTCCGCGGAGAGCGACCAGCCCAGCAGGGAGAGGTAGTTGAGCAGCCCCTCGGGCAGGAAGCCGCGCTCGCGGTAGAGGTTCAGCGAGGACTGCGGGTCGCGCTTGGAGAGCTTCTTGTTGCCCTCGCCCATCACGTACGGCAGGTGGCCGAAGGCGGGGGTCTGCTTGGCGATGCCCAGCTCGGTCAGCGCCTTGTACAGCGCGATCTGGCGCGGGGTGGAGGAGAGCAGGTCCTCGCCGCGCAGCACGTGCGTGATCTCCATCAGCGCGTCGTCGACGGGGTTGACCAGCGTGTACAGCGGGGCGCCGTTGGCGCGCACGATGCCGTAGTCCGGGACGTTCTCCGGGGTGAAGGTCAGCTCGCCGCGCACCAGGTCGTCGAAGGTGATCGTCTCGTCGGGCATCCGGAACCGGACGATCGGCTGCCGGCCCTCGGCCCGGTACCGCTCGACCTGCTCGGCGGACAGGTCGCGGCAGTGGCCGTCGTAACCGGAGGGCTTGCCGGCGGCGCGGGCGGCCTCGCGGCGGGTGTCCAGCTCCTCCTGGGAGCAGTAGCAGTGGTAGGCGTACCCGCCGTCGAGGAGCTTGCGCGCGACGTCGGCGTAGATGTCCATGCGCTGCGACTGCCGGTACGGCGCGTGCGGACCGCCGATCTCGGGGCCCTCGTCCCAGTCGAAGCCGAGCCAGCGCATCGCGTCGAGCAGCTGGTTGTACGACTCCTCGGAGTCGCGGGCCGCGTCGGTGTCCTCGATGCGGAAGACCAGGGTGCCCTGGTGGTGCCGGGCGAACGCCCAGTTGAACAGGGCGGTGCGAACCAGGCCCACGTGGGGGTTACCGGTGGGCGACGGGCAGAATCGGACGCGGACGGGAGACGGAGAGCCGGGTGCGCTAGCCACGCTTGACAACCTTGTTGGTGAGAGTGCCGATGCCTTCGATGGTGACGGCGACGTCGTCGCCGACGTTCAGGGGGCCGACCCCCGCGGGGGTGCCGGTGAGGACGACGTCGCCGGGCAGCAGCGTCATCGCCTCGGTGATGTTGACGATGAGGTCCTCGATGGGGTGGATCATCTCGCTGGTGCGGCCGAGCTGGCGCTGCTCGCCGTTGACGGTGAGCTGCACGGTGAGGTCGTTGGCCCGCGCGAGGTCGATGTCCGTCTCCACCCAGGGGCCGAGCGGGCAGGAGCTGTCGAAGCCCTTGGCCCGCGCCCACTGCTTCTCGCGGCGCTGGACGTCGCGGGCGGTGACGTCGTTGGCGCAGGTGTAGCCGAAGATCACGTCCTTGACCCGCTCGCGGGGCACCTCGCGGCACATGCGGCCGATGACGACGGCCAGCTCGGCCTCGTGGTGCAGTTCCTCGGAGAAGGAGGGGTAGTGGATCTCGTCTCCGGGGCCGATCACCGAGGTGGACGGCTTGAAGAAGGCGAACGGGGCCTCGGGCACCTCGTGGCCCAGCTCCCGCGCGTGCTCGGCGTAGTTGCGGCCGAACGCCACGACCTTGTTGGGGAGGACCGGCGGGAGCAGCCTGACCTTGCTCAGCGGCACCTTCGTCCCGGACAGCTCGTGGTCGGCGAAGGGGATGCCCTTGATGATGTCGAGGACGAGTTCGTCCTCCTTGTCGCCCTCGACCGCGCCGAAGGCTACGTTCCCGTCGATGGAGAACCTGGCGATGCGCACGGGTGCTTGCGCCCCTCACTGAGAACCGGCGTACTGACGCCCAAGGTTAACCGGTCGGGCGGCCCGATGTTCGGCCGGGAGGGCATGGCGAGGGCTTTTTCCGGGGCCGTAATGCGCTTAAGGGGAATTCCCGTTTCCGGTGTTTTCAGGGGCGCCGACGCCAGGATCTCGGACATCCCTCACCCCTGTGAACTGCACTGATGGCCTCCGCCCTGCCTGAGCTCCGGGGGGTGGGAAGGCTACGGCGACGTCCGTCGCCGCCCCCGAAAAACGCGGAGGCGCGAATGCGCGGGAAAACATGTGCGGCCCGCCGCCCCGAGCCGCCGAAAAGAGAGCGCGGCCCGGAAGATCATCGCCGTCGGACGATCTTCCGGGCCGCGCTCGGAGCTCCCGCGGTCGCTTCGGCGGTCACTCGCCGGCGTTCACCGCCGCGGTCTCGGGCAGGTCCATGAGGATGGTGCGCCGGGGGTTGGCCGTCTGGGCGGGGAGTTCGACGGACTGCTCCGGCAGCGCGGGCGTCTGCAGCTCGCCGGCGTCCTCGAGGTGCGCCAGGGTCGTGCGTCGCGGGTTGGCTATCTTGCGGAACATCATCGTCGTCTTCACGGTTGTCGGCGTCCTAGTCCTGTGTCGGCGGGTGACGGTACGGGGCGACAGATACGTCCCTCATGTAAAGCGTCAGGCTAAACATCCGATTCCCTGACCAACTCGCCAACCAGCCCTGATGGTTGTGTGATTTTGCTCACCAACAAGGGGACAAATGGGTCAATTCCGGCCGACAATCCGCGCCAACGAAACGGACATTGAGGGTGGGAAGCCCCCATTCCGCTGCCGATCATGGCGACTGGGACACGTGCCACCGGGCGACGACTCGCAGGGATACGTCCGTTATGGATGAGATCGACTTCCACGACTGGTGACCCGACATGCACGCCCTGTCACGGTTGTCACAGCTCGGCACGCGGCCCTTGTTGGAGATCCGCCACTGTGCTGGAATTCCACGGACCGCCGCAGGATCGAGCCGGCGCAGGGGGCGCGACGCAGCGCCGAGTGGCGGCGAGACAAGGGGGAAACCAGCGCCGGTCACTCCAGACCACCGGGGGGCGTTTTCAGGGCGCCTTCCACGACGCCGACACCGTGTTCGTCCGCTCGCGCGGCCGGACGCCTGGTCCAGAGGTTGCGACGCTAGTGCAGGGACGTTTCAAGAGGGATGGCAGCGCTTCGGCGGAGCCGGAGCCGCACGACGGGACTGGCCCCATGAAGGGCAGCTCCTCTCCCCAGCACGCCCAGAGCCCGGGCCCCACCCCGCCCGGTGAGGGCCCCGAGCGCGCACGCCCCGGCGCGTCGGCCGCCTCCTCCCCCAAGGGCGCCGCCGGCAAGGGCTCCTCCGGCAAGGGCTCCGCGAAGTCCGCGGGCGCCGCGCCGTCCGCGAAACCCGCACCGGCCGCGAAGTCGGCGGCGGGGGCCACCGGTTCCGGCTCCCGCATGGCGCTGCGCAACTGGCGCATCTCGACCCGTCTGGTCTCGCTGCTCGCGCTCCCCGTGGTCGCGGCGACCTCGCTGGGCGCGCTGCGCATCGACGAGAACCTGAACGACATCCAGCAGCTCGACAACATGAAGCTGCTGACGGACATGACCAAGCAGGCCACCGAGCTGGCCGCCGCGCTCCAGGAGGAACGCGACCAGTCCGCCGGCCCCCTCTCGCACGGCCTCAGCGCGAGCGACTACACGGTCAAGGGCTACCAGCAGAAGACCGACCGGGCCCGCGCCAACTTCCTCGACGCCTCCGAGCAGATCGACGAGGCCAGCAAGAACGGCCAGCTCCAGGGCGTGCGCGACGCGCTCGTCGGCCTGGCCAACCAGCTGGACGACCTGGCGAAGATCCGCCGGTCCGCCTACCAGTCCAAGGAGAACTCGACTCAGACCATCGAGTCGTACCACCGGCTGATCACCCAGCTGATCGACCTCTCCCAGGACATGGCCGAGGCGTCCAGCAACCCCGAGATGATCTCGCGCACCCGCGCCCTGGCGGCGTTCTCCACCGCCAAGGAGTACGCGTCCGTGCAGCGTGCGACCATCGCCGCGGCGCTGCCCTCGACCACCACCAGCAAGGCCGACCTCTCGGAGAACGACCGCCTGTACGGCGAGTCGGCGTACGAGAGCGAGAACTCCGAACTGGCGATCTTCCGCAAGATCTACGCGAGCCAGAACGCGGAGGAGCTGCTCAAGCCGATCGACGGCGGCAACAACCCGACGATCGAGTCCGCGGACACCTACGCCAAGCGCGCCTTCGCGCAGCGCGGCGGCCTGTCCGACCTGCCCCCGCGCTCCTACCGCGACTGGGTGGACGACAGCTCGACCAAGATCGAGCAGATGAAGAAGATCGAGCACACCCTGCTCGAGGACATGGAGCAGAAGGCGCGCGAGCTCAAGAGCGCCACCCAGCGCGACGCCATCATCTCCGGTGTGCTGATCCTGCTGGTGCTCGGCGTCTCGCTGGTCGGCGCGTTCGTCGTGGCCCGCTCCATGATCCGCTCGCTGCGCCGGCTCCAGGAGACCGCCACCACGGTCGCCCAGGAACGCCTGCCCGAACTGGTCAAGCAGCTCTCCGAGTCCGACCCGCAGGACGTGGACACCTCCGTGGAGTCGGTCGGTGTGCACTCCCGCGACGAGATCGGCCAGGTGGCCGCGGCCTTCGACGACGTGCACCGCGAGGCGGTCCGCCTCGCCGCCGAGCAGGCCCTGCTGCGGGGCAACGTCAACGCGATGTTCACCAACCTCTCGCGCCGCTCCCAAGGTCTGATCCAGCGCCAGCTGTCGCTCATCTCCGAACTGGAGTCCCGCGAGGCCGACCCGGACCAGCTGTCCTCGCTGTTCAAGCTGGACCACCTCGCCACCCGTATGCGCCGTAACGGCGAGAACCTCCTCGTCCTCGCCGGTGAGGAGCCGGGCCGCCGCTGGACGCGGCCGGTGCCGCTGGTCGACGTGCTGCGCGCCGCCGCCTCCGAGGTGGAGCAGTACGAACGCATCGAGCTGGCCTCCGTGCCGACGACCGAGGTCGCCGGCCGGGTCGTCAACGACCTCGTGCACCTGCTCGCCGAGCTGCTGGAGAACGCCACCTCGTTCTCCTCCCCGCAGACCAAGGTCAAGGTCACCGGTCACGCGCTGCCCGACGGCCGGGTGCTGATCGAGATCCACGACACCGGTATCGGCCTCTCCCCCGAGGACCTCGCGGCGATCAACGAGCGGCTGGCCTCGCCGCCCACCGTGGACGTCTCCGTCTCCCGCCGCATGGGCCTGTTCGTGGTCGGCCGGCTCTCGCAGCGGCACGGCATCCGCATCCAGCTGCGCCCCTCCGACTCCGGTGGCACGACCGCGCTGGTCATGCTGCCCGTGGACGTCGCCCAGGGCGGCAAGAAGGCTCCCGGCAAGCCCGGCGGCCCCGGCGCGGTCGGCGGTCCGGCCGCGGCGCAGGCGGCAGCGGGCGCCGCGGCGGCCCGCCGCGGCGGCGCCGGTGCCGGTGCTCCCGGCGGTGGTCTGCTCGGCGGCGGCTCGCGCGGCCAGGTCGGCGCGGGGCAGGGTCCCCGAGCCGCGCTGCCCGGCGCGGGCCAGGGCCAGGGCGGTCGTCCCGGCGGACCCGGTGGTGCGCGCGGTCCGCAGCGCGGCGGCCCCGGTGCCCCCGGTGCCCCCGGTGCCCCCGGTGCCCCCGGTGGTCCCGGTGCCCCCGGCGGCTTCGGTGCGCAGGCGCCGAACGCCCCGCAGAACCTCCAGGCCGCGAACCCGGCCAACCCGCAGGGGCTCCAGGCCGCGAACCCGGCCGGCCCCCAGCAGGACCTGTTCGGCGGGCGCGGCTCCCAGCGCGACACCGGCGGCGGCGCCGACCAGGGCCGCCAGCCCCAGCTGCCGCCGCGCGGCGGCCCGCGGGCCGAGCTGCCCGGCGGCGACTCCCGGCGCGGCCAGGACTGGAGCAACGGCCGGGCCTCCCTCGACACTCCGCGCGGCCACGACGAGCAGGACCCGGCGGGCACCGCGCAGATGCCGGCGATCGACGACCGGCAGGGGCCCGGTTCGACCGCGCAGATGCCGCGGATAGATCCGCTCGCTCCCGCCCCCACCGGCGACTTCGGCCGACCCGAGCTGCCCGGTTCGAGGGGCGCGGACCAGTACGGCCGTACGGAACCCGCCCAGCAGACCGGCCAGTTCGCCCGGCCGGACACCACGGGCCAGTACCAGCGGCCCGACGCCGGCCAGCACACCGGTCAGTTCCAGCGGCCCGAAATCCCGCAGAACACCGGCCAGTTCGCGAGCCCCGACACCACGGGCCAGTACCAGCGGCCCGAAACCCCGCAGGACACCGGTCAGTTCCAGCGGCCCGACGCGTCGCAGCACACCGGCCGGTTCCCCCAGGCGGACGCGGGCCGGCACACCGGGCAGCACACGGGCCAGTTCCCGCAGGCCGAACTCCCGCAGCAGACCGGGCAGTTCCCGAGCCCCGACGCCGCCCAGCAGACCGGCCAGTTCCCGGTGCCGGGGCAGTACGACGCCCCCGCCGGGCAGCAGGAGAACGGCTCGTTCGTGCGCCCGGACGTCTTCGGGACGCCGGCCCGGCCGCAGGAGCCCGCCCAGGACACCGGCCAGTACGCGGCGCCGGGTGGCTACGACGGCGGCACCGGACAGCACGCGCTGCCCGGCCGCCCCGGCCCGGCGCACACCGGGCAGTTCGAGCGCCCGCAGCCGCCGGCCCGTGACGACTTCGGCGCCCCGCGCCCGCCGGCCCCGCAGCAGGCGCCGGCCCACCAGGAGCGCCCGGTGCGCGAACCGGAGGCGCTGCCCCCGGCCAGCGGTCCCGGTGACGGCCGTACCCCGCTGTTCGACACGCTGGAGACCAACTGGTTCCACGGCGCGGCCGGGCAGCAGGGCCAGCAGGGCCAGCAGCAGAGCGCGCCCGCCGAGCAGCAGCCGCAGCCCGCACCGCGCGAGGCGGCCACCACCGGCTCGTGGCGTGCCTCGCCGAACGACGAACTCGTGCGGCAGGCCGAGCGGGTGCGGCAGCCCGCCGCGGGCGGCATCACCACGTCCGGCCTGCCGCGCCGGGTGCCCAGGGCGAACCTCGTGCCGGGCACGGCTCAGCAGCAACAGCACCAAGCTGGTCCGCAGGTCTCCCGTGCGCCCGACGACGTACGCGGCCGGCTGACCAATCTCCGTCGGGGCATCGCACAGGGCCGTCAGGCCGGCAGCGGCCAGACCGGCAGCTACCCGAGCCCCACTCACCAGCAGGAGCGTTAGTTGAGTCCGATGAGCCAGGCGGCACAGAACCTGAACTGGTTGATCACCAACTTCGTGGACAACACCCCCGGTGTGTCCCACACGGTGGTGGTCTCCGCCGACGGTCTGCTGCTGGCGATGTCCGAGGGCTTCCCGCGGGACCGCGCCGACCAGCTCGCCGCGGTCGCCTCCGGCCTGACCTCGCTGACGGCCGGGGCCTCCCGGATCTTCGAGGGCGGCACGGTGGCCCAGACGGTCGTGGAGATGGAGCGGGGGTTCCTCTTCCTGATGTCCGTCTCGGACGGGTCCTCCCTCGCGGTGCTGGCGCACCCCGAGTGCGACATCGGCCTGGTCGGCTACGAGATGGCACTGCTCGTCGACCGCGCGGGGGCGGTACTCACCCCGGACCTGCGCGCCGAACTACAGGGCAGTCTGCTCCACTGACCGGCCCCGGCACCACACACCTCACCAAAACACCGTCCGGCCGCCACAAACCCCCCACCGGCCCCGTCAGACGGCTTGACTGACCGACTTGCTGTCCCGCCCGGAGGATCCATGACCCCGCCCACCGCCCATCACGATCCGTATGCGGAACCGTACGGGGACGAGGGCGACCAGCCGCTGGTGCGGCCGTACGCCATGACCGGCGGCCGCACCCGGCCGCGCTACCAGCTCGCCATCGAGGCGCTGATCAGCACCACGGCCGACCCCGCCGCCCTCATGGGGCTGCTTCCCGAGCACCAGCGGATCTGCCACCTGTGCCGCGAGGTCAAGTCGGTGGCCGAGGTCTCTGCGCTGCTGAACATGCCGCTGGGCGTGGCCCGGATCCTGGTCGCCGACCTGGCCGAGGCCGGCCTGGTCGCCATCCACCAGCCGGGCGGGGACGAGAACAACGGCGGCGCTCCGGACGTGACGCTGCTCGAAAGGGTGCTCAGTGGACTTCGCAAGCTCTGACGCGGGACGGGCCACCACCTCGGCGAAGATCGTGGTGGCGGGCGGCTTCGGCGTGGGCAAGACCACGTTCGTCGGCGCCGTCTCGGAGATCAACCCGCTGCGCACGGAGGCCGTGATGACCTCGGCCTCGGCCGGCATCGACGACCTCACCCACACCGGGGACAAGACCACCACCACGGTGGCCATGGACTTCGGCCGCATCACCCTGGACCAGGACCTCATCCTGTACCTCTTCGGTACGCCGGGTCAGGACCGCTTCTGGTTCATGTGGGACGACCTCGTCCGCGGCGCCATCGGCGCGGTGGTCCTCGTCGACACCCGGAGGCTCGCCGACTGCTTCCCGGCTGTCGACTACTTCGAGAACAGCGGGCTGCCCTTCGTCATCGCCCTCAACGGCTTCGACGGCCACCAGCCCTACACGCCGGACGAGGTGCGCGAGGCGCTGCAGATCGGTCCCGACACCCCGATCATCACCACCGACGCCCGGCACCGGGCCGACGCCAAGAGCGCTCTGATCACGCTGGTCGAGCACGCGCTGATGGCACGGCTGCGGTAACCGGTCCGGTAGCACTCAAGTGCGACGCCCCGTACGGAAGTTGCCGTACGGGGACGCGCGGGGCCCGGCGGGGCCCACTGTGGCCTTTGACACGGTGGGCCGCGGTGTTCATAACAGTTCGGCAGAGGAATCGTCCGGAGCCGCCACGCGACGCGGTCGGCCGGTGCCGCTGCGCGCACGACCGCCCCGCCTTTTGGCGGGGCTCGCTCTTTATGACCGTTTTATCTCTCGCTTACAGCCGAACGGTCACAAGGTTTCCACTGTTTGGAAGTGCGCTGGTCCACGTGCTGGAATGCCTGAACTGCCCCATGGTCCCTGACGTACTGCGTCGTCGTCGGCCGAACGGGCTCTGAGAGACTGCGGCACGACGTAGGTGCCGACCGCCGAGAGGTTGTTGGTCGAGTGAGGCGAAGCAAGAACGGTCCCGAGCCGTCGGCGCGGGGCAACTTCACCCCGCCGCCGCGCGCCGCGGCGCCCGCCCCGGTGTCCGGTGCGGAGCCGGCGGACACTCCCGCGCCCGGCGGCGGCCGTTTCTCCCCGCGCAACTGGCGGGTACCCACCCGGCTGAACGCGATCCTGCTCATACCCGCGGCCGTCGGCCTCGTCATGGGCGGCTTCCAGGTGAACAACTCGATCGACACCTGGCAGCAGGCCCGTGACGCCGAGAACACCGCCCGGCTGGTGCGCGCGGCCCTCGTCTACGCGGACGCCGTGGAGAACGAGCGCGACATCACCGCCGAGCCGCTCCTGCTGAACAAGAAGGACAGCAAGAGCAAGGCGACGATCGAGGACGCGCGCAAGGCCACCGACGAGGCCGCCGCCGGCTTCACCGAGGCGACGAAAAGCATGCCGCACACGCCCGGTCTGGTGCGCCGGCTGAAGCTGTTCCGCAAGGCCGAGCCCGAGCTGCAGGTCCTGCGCAAGACCGCCTACACCTCCAAGCTCACCGGCGTGCAGACGGAGGAGGCGTACGTCGAGGTCGCCCACCCGCTGATGGAGTTCGCCAACGAGCTCGGCCTGGGCACCGGCAACATCACCTCGTACGGCCGTACCGTCTACGCCATGTCGCTGACCAAGGCGGCGCTGTCGCTGGAGCGGTCCATCGGCATGCACCTGCTGGTCAAGCCGGGTCCGGACGCGCCGAACCTGTCCACCCAGCGGGTCTCCCTGGCGTCGTACGCCTACCTCGAGCGCATCGCCATCGAGGAGTACCAGGGCGGTGGCACCGCGCAGGACTCGCAGGTGCTGGCCGACGCGCAGAAGAAGGTCGCGGCGGACGCCAAGGCCGAGGCCGCGCAGGCCAGGCAGGACGACCCGAACTACGTGCCGCCGCCGAGCAACCCCAACACCATGGTCTCGGCGCTGGCCACCATGAAGGACACCAGCCAGGCCACCCGTGACGCGCTCGCCGCGAACGGCGTCAGCGCCCAGAACTGGTTCGCGGTCAACACGCTGAAGTACAAGGCGTACCGCAAGATCGAGTCGGACATGGCCGACAAGGCCGTGAACGAGGCGTCCGGCATCGCCGACGACGCCCGCACCTCCGCGATCATCACCGGCACCATCGTGGTACTCGCCCTGCTGCTCGCCTTCCTCCTGGCCGGCGCGGTGGCCCGGCAGATGAGCCGGGCCATGCGCCAGCTGCGCAACGCGGCCTTCGGCGTCGCCGAGCAGCGCCTGCCGATGCTGGTCGACCAGCTCTCGCGCACCGACCCCGGCCGGGTCGACACCCGTGTCGCCCCGATCCCGATCCACACCAAGGACGAGATCGGCGAGGTCGCCCGCGCCTTCGACCAGGTGCACCGCGAGGCGGTCCGGCTCGCCGCCGAGCAGGCCCTGCTGCGGGGCAACATCAACGCGATCTTCACCAACCTGTCGCGCCGCAACCAGTCGCTGATCGAGGGCCAGTTGACCCTGATCACCGACCTGGAGAACAACGAGGCCGACCCGGACCAGCTGGAGAACCTCTTCAAGCTGGACCACCTGGCCACCCGTATGCGCCGCAACGGCGAGAACCTCCTGGTCCTCGCCGGCGAGGAGCCCGGCCGCCGCTGGGACCAGCCGGTCCCGCTGGTCGACGTGCTGCGCGCCGCCTCCTCCGAGGTGGAGCAGTACGAGCGCATCGAGCTGTCCGGCGTCCCCGAAGCCGAGATCCACGGCCGCGCCGTCACCGACCTGGTGCACCTGCTGGCCGAGCTGCTGGAGAACGCCACCACGTTCTCCTCGCCGCAGACCAAGGTCAAGGTCACGGCGACCCGGCTGCCCGACGGCCGGGTCATGATCGAGATCCACGACAAGGGCATCGGCCTGACCGCCGAGGACTTCGCGGACATCAACCACAAGCTGGCCAACCCGCCGACCGTGGACGCCGCGATCTCCCAGCGCATGGGCCTGTTCGTGGTCGGCCGGCTGTCCGACCGGCACGGCATCCGGGTCCAGCTGCGCCCCTCGGGCGAGCAGGCCGGCACCACCTCCCTGGTCATGCTGCCGGACGCGATCACGCACGGCGGTGGCGGCGACTCGGCGCTGGACCGCGAGGAGTTCACGGTCTCGCAGATCATCCCGGAGCAGCAGTTCCAGGCGCAGCACCCGGAGGCGCAGCCGCTGCGCACCGCCGCCGAACTCGGCTTCGACGACAGCCAGTACACCGAGGTCCCCGACGACATCCGCGAACTGGACCCGGTCGGACGCTCCCTGCTCCGCGAGGGGCGCCGGGCGGCGCTGGAGGCGCAGGCCAACGGCCAGCCGCAGCCGGAGGAGCCGCGCCAGGACACCGGCGAGACCTACGCCGAGCCGCTGTTCGAGGGGCAGCACACCGGATACCCGGAGCAGCCGCGGCAGCCGCGGCAGCCGTACGAGGAGACCGCGTACCAGAGGACTCCGCATCAGGAGACTCCGTACCAGGAGACTCCGTACCAGGAGGCCGGCTACCAGGAGCAGGGGTACCAGGAGCCGTACGCGGAGACGCCGTCCGCCTCCTACGAGCGGTCGTACGACGGGCAGTTCTACCCCCAGGGCGGTGAACTGCCGGGCACGGAGGGCTACCCGGCGGCCGGCGGTTACCCGCAGAACGGCTATGCGGAGCCCGCCTACCAGGGCGACTGGCAGCAGCAGGACGGCTACCAGAACGGCTACCCGGCCCATTACGCTCCGGAAACGGAATCCGCGCCGGCCGACGCGGGTGAGCAGAACCGCGTAGGCTTCGAGGGTCCCGAAACGGTCGCTCCCGCCGCGCACGCGCTGACCGACGCCGGGCTGCCCCGCCGGGGTTCCGTCGCGAACGGCTCCGACGGTGCGGCCCCCGCACAGCAGGAGCCGCCGGCCGCCGCACCGGGGAACGACGGTGACGACGACTGGCGCTCGGCCAACGACGAGCGCTGGCAGCAGGCTTCGCAGCTGCGCAAGCCCAAGGCAGGCGGGGTCACCGCCTCCGGGCTGCCGCGGCGGGTACCCAAGGCCAACCTGGTCGAGGGCAGCGCCGAATCGACCCCCCAGGGAGGCCCCCAGGTCTCCCGCGCTCCGGAGGACGTCCGGGGCAGGCTGAGCAACCTGCGCCGGGGCGTCCAGCGCGGACGCAGCGCAGGCAGTGAAACGAACGGCCAGGCCACTGGGAATCACCACAGTGGTCCTGACAGCACCTACAACCAGGAGCGTTAGTGTGAGCCCGATGAGCCAGGCGGCACAGAACCTGAACTGGTTGATCACCAACTTCGTGGACAACACCCCGGGGGTGTCCCACACGGTGGTGGTCTCCGCCGACGGACTCCTTCTGGCGATGTCCGAAGGCTTCCCCCGTGACCGCGCCGACCAGCTCGCCGCCGTCGCCTCCGGTCTGACCTCGCTGACCGCCGGTGCCTCGCGCATCTTCGAGGGCGGCAGCGTCAACCAGACGGTTGTGGAGATGGAGCGGGGATTCCTCTTCATCATGTCCATCTCGGACGGATCGTCCCTCGCCGTCCTGGCCCACCCGGAAGCGGACATCGGCCTCATCGGGTACGAGATGGCCCTGCTGGTGGACCGCGCGGGCACGGTCCTCACCCCGGATCTCCGCGCGGAGCTCCAGGGCAGCCTTCTCAACTAGTAATCGGACGGTGCGTATTCGCGTCTCGGGGCCTTAAGGTTTCGGGACGCGGCTCCACACGGATGGGTGCCCGACGCAGTCGGAGGAGGAGAAAGTGGCAACACCCCCAGGAGGTTCGCCCTCGGGCAATTGGTCGTACGGCCCTGCCCAGGGCCACGGCGACGGCTCGGCGAACCCGTACGACTTTTCCTCCGCCCCCCACCACCGGCAGCCGTACGCCCCGCAGGGACCCGGCCCCTCGCCGTACGGCCGGCCGCAGGGGCCCGGCCCCTCGCCGTACGACCAGCCGCCGGCCCCGCGCATCCAGCCGGTCCAGCCGCAGCGCCGCCCCGAGCCGGCGCCCGCGGCGAACAACCCCCTGGTGCGTCCGTACGCCATGACCGGCGGCCGGACCCGCCCGCGCTACCAGCTCGCCATCGAGGCGCTGGTGCACACCACCGCTGCTCCGCACCAGATGCAGGGCCAGCTGCCCGAGCATCAGCGGATCTGCAATCTCTGCCGGGAGATCAAGTCGGTGGCCGAGGTCTCGGCCCTGCTCACGATCCCCCTCGGCGTGGCCAGGATCCTCGTCGCCGACTTGGCGGAGGCGGGCCTGGTCGCCATCCATCAGCCCGGCGGCGACGAGAACGCCGGTGGCCAGCCAGACGTGACACTGCTCGAAAGGGTGCTCAGTGGACTTCGCAAGCTCTAGCGGAGGGCCGGTTTCTCAGAGTCGCTCCACCACCTCCGCGAAGATCGTGGTGGCGGGCGGCTTCGGCGTGGGCAAGACCACGTTCGTCGGCGCCGTCTCGGAGATCAACCCGCTGCGCACAGAGGCCGTCATGACGTCCGCTTCGGCCGGCATCGACGACCTCACCCACACCGGAGACAAGACCACCACCACGGTGGCCATGGACTTCGGCCGCATCACCCTGGACCAGGACCTCATCCTGTACCTCTTCGGTACGCCGGGTCAGGACCGCTTCTGGTTCATGTGGGACGACCTCGTCCGCGGCGCCATCGGCGCGGTGGTCCTCGTCGACACCCGGAGGCTCGCCGACTGCTTCCCGGCTGTCGACTACTTCGAGAACAGCGGGCTGCCCTTCGTCATCGCCCTCAACGGCTTCGACGGGAATCAGCCCTACAGCCCGGACGAGGTGCGCGAGGCGCTGCAGATCGGTCCGGACACCCCGATCATCACCACCGACGCCCGGCACCGGGCCGACGCCAAGTCCACGCTCATCACGCTCGTGGAGCACGCGTTGATGGCTCGTCTGCGGTAAGCGAGGTTCGCGGCTCCCAGGGGCTGCCCGTCACGGCCGTACGCCGTCCACGGGCAGCCCTTTGCCGTTCGCGCGGTTCCCCGCGCCGCTTCGGGCGCGCAGAGAAGTGGGGCCCCTCCGGAGAGGGGCCCCACTTCCATGTCTTCTTCGTCTTCTTCTTCGCTCAGCCGTGCCAGCTGTGCGGGGCGCGGAAGCCGGGCTCGCGCTCCAGGCGGCGCCAGCCGGCCTTGGGGTGCGCGCGGTGGTGGGCCGGCTCGGGGCGGGCCGCGGCGCGGGCGAGCAGGACGGCCGTGATGGCGGCGACCTCCTCGGGCTCGGCGTGGCCCTTCTCGACGCGGATGTCGGCAGTGCTCATGGGTGTCAGTCTCCGTAAGAGAGAGGGCCGCTCGGTTACTGCGGGGGGTTGCCGTGCTTGCGGGACGGGAGGTCGGCGTGCTTGGTCTGCAGCATCGCCAGCGACTTCACCAGCACCTCGCGGGTCCCGGCCGGGTCGATGACGTCGTCGACCAGGCCGCGCTCGGCGGCGTAGTACGGGTGCATCAGCTCGGACTTGTACTCCTTGACCATGCGGGCCCGCATGGCCTCGGGGTCCTCGGCCTCGGCGATCTGGCGGCGGAAGATGACGTTGGCCGCGCCCTCCGCGCCCATCACCGCGATCTCGTTCGTGGGCCAGGCGTAGGTGAGGTCGGCGCCGATCGACTGGGAGTCCATGACGATGTAGGCACCTCCGTACGCCTTGCGCAGGATCAGCGAAATCCTCGGCACGGTGGCGTTGCAGTAGGCGTACAGCAGCTTCGCACCGTGCCGGATGATGCCGCCGTGCTCCTGGTCGACACCGGGGAGGAATCCGGGGACGTCCAGGAAGGTCACGATCGGAACATTGAAAGCGTCACACATCTGGACAAAGCGTGCAGCTTTTTCACTCGCTTCGATGTCCAGTACGCCGGCGAGGACCTGCGGCTGGTTCGCGATGATGCCGACCACCTGGCCGTCGAGGCGGGCCAGGGCGCAGATGATGTTGCGGGCCCAGCGCTCGTGGACCTCCAGGTACTCGCCGTCGTCGACGAGTTCCTCGATGACCTTCGTCATGTCGTACGGCCGGTTGCCGTCGGCCGGGACCAGGTCGAGCAGGATGTCCGAGCGGCGGTCGACCGGGTCGGAGCACTCCACGCGCGGCGGGTTCTCGCGGTTGTTCTGCGGCAGCAGCGAGAGGAGGTAGCGCACCTCGGCGATGCAGGTCTCCTCGTCGTCGTACGCGAAGTGGCAGACACCGGAGGTCTCGGCGTGCACGTCCGCGCCGCCCAGCCCGTTCTGGGTGATCTCCTCGCCGGTGACCGCCTTGACCACGTCCGGGCCGGTGATGAACATCTGCGAGGTCTCGCGGACCATGAAGACGAAGTCCGTGAGGGCCGGCGAGTACGCCGCGCCGCCCGCGCAGGGGCCCAGCATCACGGAGATCTGCGGGATGACGCCCGACGCCTTCGTGTTGCGCTGGAAGATGCCGCCGTATCCGGCGAGCGCGCTGACGCCTTCCTGGATGCGGGCGCCCGCGCCGTCGTTCAGGGAGACCAGGGGGGCGCCGGCCGCGATGGCCATGTCCATGATCTTGTGGATCTTGGTGGCGTGGGCCTCACCGAGGGCGCCGCCGAAGATCCGGAAGTCGTGCGCGTAGACGAAGACGGTACGGCCCTCGACCGTGCCCCAGCCGGTGATCACACCGTCGGTGTACGGCTTCTTCGCCTCCAGGCCGAATCCGGTCGCCCGGTGCCGGCGCAACTGCTCGACCTCCTGGAAGGAATCCGGGTCCAGGAGCAGCTCGATCCGCTCCCGCGCCGTCAGCTTGCCCTTGGCGTGCTGCGCCTTGGTCGCCTTCTCGCTGGGGCCGGCCACGGCCTGCGCACGGATGTCGTGCAGTTCGGCGACCCGTCCGCGCGCGTCCGTCGGCTCGCCGGTCGGCTCACCCGTCGTCTCTTCCAAAACGGTCATGTAGCGACCTTACGAAGGACACCAAGGAAAGCGAGCCGTCGACTCCGTACAGTCTCCGGCCCGTTTTCCTGGTGCGAGTGAACAGAACCACGGCGTAGTGCAGCCGTTCCGACTGCTCAGAGGCGGCTTGCGTTGTGGGAATACGACAAGGACACCACCGGCAGACCATCCCGCATTCGTGGGAACGCGCATGCCATCCGTGGAGTGACGCCACCCCCCGGACGGCCCTCGGCCGCGACCGCCGACCCCCACGCTATGCGCTTCTCCCGGCGGGTGCGCGCAGTGACTTTGAGTCATCGACACGCCACGCACCGGATGATGTTGAAACCCGAACCGAATGGGTCTACCGTCGGAGTCGTCGGATTCGTTGAACGTTAAACAGAATGGCTCCCAGGAGGACGTCATGGGCATCTTCGGCCGCAAGGACAGCACGACCGCCACCGCCGCGCAGAGCGCCGGCCCCGACCTGACCGCGCTGACCGGCGACTACACCATCGACCCCGCGCACAGCACGATCGGGTTCGTGGCCCGGCACGCGATGGTCACCAATGTGCGGGGCACCTTCCAGGACTTCACCGGCACCCTCCACCTGGACGGTCAGGATCCGGCCAAGTCCACCGCCGCCCTCGACATCGCGATGGCGAGCATCGACACCGGCAACGCCGACCGCGACGGCCACCTGAAGTCGGCCGACTTCTTCAAGATCGACGAGTTCCCGGCGATGACCTTCCGCTCCACCGAGGCGCAGGCCCTGGGCGGCGACGACTACCGCATCACCGGCGACCTCTCGCTGCTCGGCGTCACCCGGCCGATCACCATCGACCTGGAGTTCAACGGGCTCGCCAGGGACCCCTTCGGCAACGAGCGCGCCGGCTTCGAGGGCAAGGCCGAGCTGCTGCGCTCCGAGTGGGGCCTGACGTGGAACGCCGCGCTGGAGACGGGTGGCGTGCTCATCTCCGACAAGATCAAGCTGAACTTCGACATCTCCGCGATCAAGAACGCGTGAGCGTCGCCTGCTTCATCAGCGTTGCGTATCAGTTCCGGACGCGTTGACCGGGAAGAGAGCCTCGCAGTCGGCTCTTTGATAAGCGTCTCCGTACGATATCGCGCATGGACGATCACCTCGCCGACGCCGCCGCTCTCCGCCGCGCCGTCGTCCGGGTCAACCGGCGGCTGCGGCAGGAGCGCGGGGAGGGGGGCCTGAGCCCCAACCAGCTCGCGGTGCTGGGGTATCTGCACGCGCACGGCCCGGCCACACCGGGGCGGATCGCGGCGCAGGAGCGGCAGCGGCCGCAGTCGCTGACGCGGGTGTTCGCGGACCTGGAGGCCGAGGGGCTGATCGCGCGGGAACCGGACGCGGGCGACCGCCGGCAGTCCGTGCTGACCCTGACCGGACCGGGGCGGCGGGCACTGGAGCGGGACATGGCCGAGCGGGACATCTGGCTCGCCGCGGCCCTGAGCACGCTCGGCGACACGGAGCGGGGGGTGCTGGGGCTGGCGGCGGCGCTGCTGGAACGGGTGGGGTCGATGGAGATACCGGGCACGGAGCCCTGACCGCCCCCGGCCACTCCCCTTACGGGTACGCCTCAGTTGCCGAAGCCGCCCCCGAAGTCGCCCCCGTCTCCCCCGCCGAAACCGCCGCCGTCGCCGAAGCCGCCGTCCCCGAATCCGCCGCCGAAGTCGCCGGGGTCGAAATCGGTGCCGGAGACGTCGCCGCCCTGGTAGTCGGCGCCGCCGAAGTCGCCGTACCCGGCGCCGTAGTCGGCGGCGTACGAGGGCGTGGACATCATGCTGCCGAGCAGGGTGCCGAAGAGGAGACCGGGGAGGATGCCGCCGCCGAAGTAACCGCCGGCCCAGGGGCCGTAGGCGGGCCCGGCGTCCCAGTAGGGGCGGCGGCCGTACTCCGTGTCGACCTCGCGGACCACGGGATCGCGGCCGTCGGCGAGGCGGGTGGCGTCGGCGGCGCAGACCGGGACCTCGCGCGGGGCGCCGCCGGGCGGGGTCCAGGCGGCGTCGGCGACCGAGGGGCCGTGCCGGGGGTCGAAGAAGCAGGGCGGCCGGCGCTCGGGCAGCGGGCGGCCCTCACGGCGCGCGGCAAGCCGGGCGAGACAGAAGCGGCCGTCCGCCAGCGCCTCGGTGACCGGCCGGACGTCCTCCGGCCTGCCCGCCTCGGCCATCCGCTGCTTCGCGGTCTCGTAGGCGTCCAGGGCGCGCTCGTAGTCGGCGCGCATCGCGTCGTCGGCGCCGGGGTCGGCCGGGTGGAAGTCGAGGCGGTCCAGCTCCTCGCCGAACGCGGTGATGTCCTCGTCCACCACCACCCGGAGCCGGTCGAGCGCGGCCCGCTGCTCCCGCTCGCGCCGCCGCCGGTTCCGCCGTACCAGCGTGTACGCGCCCGCCGCGCCCGCCACCAGCACCGCGGCGACCGCGATCAGCCCCGCGCCGGAGCCCTCCCCGCTGCCCGCGGCGCCCCAGCTGCGGGGCGCGCGGCCGCCCATGTGGGCGAGGGCGCGGTCGGTGAAGTCGGTCAGCTGGGCCTTGGCGTCCTCGCCGTGGACGCTGTTCACCAGGTTCTGCCGGGCGGTCGGCGACATCACGGAGGCGTCGGCGCGGGCGTCGAAGCGGTCGCCGAGGCGGATGCCGTACAGGCCGGTGATGCCGGTGGCGGCGCGCAGGTCGGAGAAGAGGCTCGTCATGGGATAACCGGCCGGGAGGACCGCGATGAACAGCGGTTTGTTCGCGTCCTTGATCCGTTTCGCCAGCGCGTCGGCGTCCGCGCGGGAGAGCTGGCCGGAGGCCGCCGGGTCGACGTAGACCGGGCCGGAGCGCAGCGCGCGGGCGATGGCGGAGACGCTGGTGTCCGCGCTCGCTCCGGGGGCGAGACCGGTCGCCAGGACCAGGGCGAGCGCGGCGAGCAGCAGGGCGGTCAGGCTTCGGGTCCGCGGGACTGCCTTCATGTCTCGACGCTACCCGAAGCCTCCCGCAAGGGGTGGTTCAGGACGGACCGGTCAGGCCGCCCGGTACGCCTGCGCCAGCTTCTGCAGCGCCTGCCCGTAGTGGCCGGTCAGCAGCAGGTGGTCCGCGTCCGCGAAGGGCTTCGCCACGGCCGCCGTCATCCGGGACCCCACCTTCTGCTGGACCAGCAGCCGGGCCTGGTCGACCAGTTCCCGTCCGGTGCGTCCGTCACCGTGCCGCTGTGCCGTCGCCGCCCGCGCGGCCAGCGACCTCAGGGTGTCCGCGCCGCCGTGCGGGACGGCGGTGCGGGTGGTCAGGCCCCACCCGTAGGGGAACTGGGGGTCGTACGACGCGTCGCCCACGTTGATCGGGAGCTGGGACTCGGACTTCGGCCAGGTGACCGGGAGCTGTCCGGTGAAGGGGCGGGCGCCGTAGAGGACGTCGGCGACGCCCTCGCCCTCGGTGCCGGGCAGCCAGGAGGCCACCAGGGAGTCGATCTCGCCGAGCCGGTCGCCGATCAGCTGGGGCCGGCCGGAGACGATCAGCACCACGCACTTCATGGCGCCGCAGACCTTGTCCACCGCCGCCTGGTCGGCCGCCGTGAGGGACAGCGAGTGACCGTTGCCGACGTCGCCGACGCCCTCGGCGTAGGGGGTCTCGCCGACGACGACCACGCCCACGTCGTATCCGGCGGTCGGGGCGGAGGCGTCCTTGGAGTAGGTGACGTTCCCGCCGGCCTCGCGCATGCCCTGGAGGATGGTGGTGCCGGGGACGGTGCCGCCGGAGGCGCCCTGCCAGGTGAGGGTCCAGCCGCCGCTCTGGTTGCCGATGTCGTCGGCGTTGGACCCGGCGACGTACACCTTCTCGCGCTTGTCCAGCGGCAGCAGCCCGCCGCTGTTCTTCAGCAGCACCTGTGATTCGGCGGCCGCCTGGCGGGCCACGGCGCGGTGGGCCGGGGAGCCGATGGCGGCGGCGCCGCTGGTGTCGGCGTACGGGTGCTCGAACAGGCCCAGCTCGAACTTGCGGGTGAGGATGCGGGAGACGGCGTCGTCGATCCGCGCCACGGGGACCCGGCCCGCCTTCACCTCGTCGATCAGGGTGGAGCTGAAGTCCTTGTAGGTGTACGGCACCATCATCATGTCGACGCCCGCGTTCACGGCCGTGCGGACGTGGTTCGCGTAGTCGCCGGGGAGCTGGTCGATGGCGTTCCAGTCGCTGATCACGAAGCCGTCGAAGCCCAGCTTCCCCTTCAGCTCGCCGTTGATCATGTCACCGCGGGCGTGCATCCGGACCGCGCCCTTGCCGTCGCCGGTGATGTCGAGGGAGGAGTACGAGGGCATCACGGTGCCGATCCCCCGCTTCACCGCGCTCCGGTACGGCGCCAGGTGGATGTCCTCCAACTGCTGCCGGGTGACGGTGGTGACGCCCTGGTCGATGGTGTACGTGCCGGTGGTGGAGGAGCCGTAGGCGGTGCCGCCGTCGCCGACGAAGTGCTTGGCAGTGGCGAGGACCTTGTCGCCACGGCTCAACTGGCTGCCGTCCGCGCGCCCTTGGAGGCCCTGGATCACCGTCTCCATGGACTGCACCAGCGCCGGGTCCTCGCCGAAGGACTCGTAGGAGCGGCCCCAGCGTTCGTCGCGGCTCACGCACAGGCAGGGTGCGAAGTCCCAGGGGACGCCGGTCGCGCGCACCTCGGCGGCGGTCACCGCGCCGGTCCGCTCGGCGAGTCCGGGGTCCCTGGTGGCGCCGATGCCGATGTTGTGCGGCATGACGGTCGCGCCGTACAGGTTGTTGTGGCCGTGCACCGCGTCCACGCCGTAGATCAGCGGGATCTGGAACCGCGTTGCCTGCGCCTGGAGTTGGAAGCCGTCGATCATCTGCGCCCAGCCCTCGGCGGTGTTGGGCGTGGGCGTGGAACCGCCGCCGGACAGCAGCGAGCCGAGGCCGTACGAGGCGATGTCGCCCGGCGTGGTGAGTCCCGCGCGTTCGGCCTGGGTCATCTGCCCGGCCTTCTCGGCGAGCGACATCCGGGACAGCAGATCGGCGACCCGTTTCTTCACCGGCAGCTTCGGGTTCAGGTACGGCAGTCCGTGCGCGTCGATGACGACCTGCGGGGCCTCGGCGGGGGCCTTGGCGCCGTCGGCGGTGAGCTTGAGGGGGATGGTCTCGGCGGGCTCGGCGGCCCTGTCCTTGCGGGTGGGCACCTCGATGGTCCGGGTGGTGCCGGAGGGGGTGCCCGCGGGGAAGGTGAGGGTGCCGGAGACCGGGGTGTAGTCCCGGCCGGCGGTGGCGGTGCCGCCGCCGGTGGCGTAGGTGACGGTCACCGGGTCGTCCACGGGCTTCGCGCCCGTGGTCGCGAGGGTGACCCGCACCCTGGCGGTGCCGCCCCCGGTCACCGGGTAGACGGTCGCGTCGGTGCTGACGGAGGCGTGCAGCGCCTGATCGGCCTCGCCGTACAACTCCACGTCGTCCATGGCGAATTCGCCCTTGAGGCCGACGGGGAGGGTGACCGCGTACCCCCACATCCGGGTGAGGCCGAGGACGTGGTCGATGCCGCCGACGGGCTGGTAGTCGGTGCGGTACGTGAAGTCGGCGAACGGGATCTGGATCTGCTTCCAGCCGGTGAAGTCGTCGGTGAAGGACGTCGTCCACAGCTCGGACGCCTCGCCGGTGGCGCCGCCGTCCTTGATCTCGAAGGCGATCTTCTTGCCGTTGTCGTGCCCCTCCCACCAGAAACGGATGCCCTGGTGGGCCGACCAGTCGTGGGCGGGCTGGTCCGCTGCGAAGTCATGGGTGAAGCCGCCGTAGCCGCTGATGTCGTAGGTGCCGGCGAGCACCTTGGCGCCCTCGGGGGCGTCGGCGCGGTCGGCGAGGCGCAGTGTGGGCGGGTCGTCGCTGTCGCCGCCCCAGGTGAAGATGCCGTCCGCGGGCTGGGAGGCGAAGGGCACCTCGCCCTCGAAGCGGTCCACGGGCACCGGCGGGGGATCTCCGGCGGCGTGCGCCGCGGCGGACAGGGGCAGCAGGGCGGCGAGCAGGGCTCCGGGGACGAGCAGGGCGGTTCTTGGCCTTGGCATGGACCTTCCCTTGGCTCTCATGGTTCACTCATGGCTTAGCTCACGGCGTGAGTTAACTGACGGCTCCCCAACTCGTCAAGACCGTGCGTCAGTTGCTCCGCTCCGCTCCAATCCGCTCTGTCGACCCGAGAGGAAGGGCGACGCACCATGAGGAGATCCCCCCGCGCACTCCGGCTGCTGCTGGCCGGGCTGCTCTCCGCCGCCGGATTCACCGCGGCCACGCTCCCCGCGCATGCCGCCGGTGAGCAGGTCACCGCGTGGCTGACCACCACCGACGACTCCGCGGGCCGCCATGTCGTACGCGGCCTCGAAGCGCAGGCGCCGTTCGCCTTCCAGTCCGGGACGGGCGGTGGCGGCACCCAGATCACCGTGGACGAGAACACCCGGTACCAGACCTTCACCGGCGCCGGCGCCTCGTTCACCGACACCGCGGCCTGGCTGCTGAACAGCAGCGGCGCGCTGTCGCAGGCGACACGGGACGCGACGATGCGCAAGCTGTTCTCGCCGACGGACGGCATCGGCCTGTCGTTCCTGCGCAACCCGATGGGCGCCTCGGACCTCGCCCGCTACGGCTACACGTACGACGACGTGCCGTCCGGGCAGACCGACCCCGGCCTGAGCAAGTTCTCCATCGCGCACGACCTCGCGGACGTCGCGCCGCTCACCAGGCAGGCGCTCCAGTTGAACCCCGCGCTGACCGTGATGGCCTCCCCCTGGACCGCCCCGGCCTGGATGAAGGACAGCGGCTCGCTCAACGGGGGCTGGCTGAAGGCGGAGGACTACGGCGCCTACGCGTCGTACTTCGTCAAGTACCTCCAGGCGTACCAGGACCAGGGCGTCCACGTCTCGTACGTGACCCCGCAGAACGAGCCGACCTGCTGCTCCGGCTACCCGTCGATGAGCTGGAACGCGAGCGGTCTGGCCTACTTCCTCAAGAACGACCTGCTGCCGCAGCTCCAGTCGGCGGGTCTGAGCACCAAGGTCCTGGCACACGACTGGAATTGGGACACGTACGACTCCTATGCCGCGCAGTCCGTGGACGACCCCGCGATCCGGGAGCATCCCAACTTCGGCGGCATCGCCTGGCACGGCTACGGCGGCGACGTCTCCGAACAGACGGCGATCCACGACAAGTACCCCTCGCTGGACGCCTTCGCCACCGAGCACTCCGGGGGCACCTGGATCGCCGACCAGCAGCACGAGGACATGTCGAACATCATCGACTACACCCGCAACTGGGCGAAGTCGGTGACCAAGTGGTCGCTGGCCGTGGACCAGAACATGGGCCCGCACAACGGCGGTTGCGGCACCTGTACCGGACTGGCCACCGTGCACAACGGGGACAGCAGAAGCGGGAGCGTGGACTACACCGTCGAGTACTACGACATGGGCCAGCTGACCAAGTTCGTACGGCCCGGCGCGCAGCGGATCGCCTCCACGGCGTCCACCACGGTGCCCAACGTGGCCTGGCGCAACCCGGACGGCAGCAAGGCGCTGATCGCCTACAACGGCTCCGCCTCCGCCCAGACCGTCACCATCGACTGGGGTTCGCAGCACGCCACTTACTCGCTGCCCGGCAAGACCTCCGCGACCTTCACCTGGTCCGGCACCCAGTCCGGCACCGGCGCCGCGAGCGGGGCGTTCGTGGGGCTGGCCGGCAAGTGCCTGGACGTGGCGGGCGGGTCGAGCGCCAACGGTACGGCCGTACAGCTCTACGACTGCAACGGCAGCGCCGCGCAGCAGTGGACGGTGTCGGCCGACGGCTCGGTGCGGGCGCTCGGCAAGTGCCTGGACGTCACCTCGGGCTCGACGGCCGACGGGGCGAAGGTGCAGCTCTACGACTGCAACGGGAGCGGCGCCCAGCAGTGGTCGTACAACGCCGCGACGCATGACGTGGTGAACCTCGCCGCGGACAAGTGCCTGGACGTCACCGACGACTCCTCCGCCAACGGGGCCCGCGCGCAGATCTGGTCCTGCACGGGGGCGGCCAACCAGAAATGGCAGCTGCGGTGACGAGCGGCGGGCCGGTGGCTGGGGGACGATGAGGGGCAACGGCCGCGTCGACCTGGAGCCACCATGACCACACCGCAGGACCTGTTCCTCGTCAGCGTGGACGTCCCCGGCGCGCGCCCCGTCGAGCAGGGCGATCTGTCGCTGGCCCTCGCGGGGGCCGAGCTGATCGACCTGCTCGGGGTGCGCGCGCTCACCCTGGACGGGGAGCGCATCGTGCCGGGTCCGGCGCCGGCCACCGGTGACCGGATGCTGGACGAGGCGGGCGCGGCGCTGGTGCGCGAGGAGCCTTACGAGACGGTCGAGGACTGGCTGTGGCGGCGCGGGCGGGGGCTGGCCGCGGCGTATCACGACGCGCTGGACACCGAGGGGCAGCTCACCGGGGAACGCCGGCGCTGGCTGCCCCGGCTCGGCGGGGAGGCCCCGCACCCCGACACCCCGGCCCGCCGCCGCGCCGCCGACCGCTGGTGGTCCGGCGAGCCGGTCCTGACCGCGCTCGCCGTCCCGCTGGGCATCGGCGAGGACCGCGCGGACGGCAACGAGAACGCCGACGACGCGGTGCTCACCGTGCTGGCCGCCGTCGGCGACGCGATCACCGAACTGACCGCGGTCCGCGAACGCCGCCGCATCGAGAACGCCGCCTTCGACAACATCTGGCGGGCACCGTGAGGGCAGGGAGCGGACCGACGGCGACCAGGTGACGGGGACCGGCACCCTGAGCCCCGTGGGCCCCCAGCCCCTCCGTCAACACCGCCGAGAGGGCGGCCCAGACCCGCCGGGCGCCCTCGGACCCGCCGGGGAGAAGGCTCGCCCAGCCCCGCCGGGGGGCGGCGGCCCAGCCCCTCCGGGAAAAGCGGTCCAGGTCTGCCGGGAAGGGAACGTCAGATCCGCCGGGGGGCGCCCGCCCAGCCCTTCCGGGGACGGCACCTCAGCCCCGCCGGGAGCACGGCCCACCCGCCGGGAAGGGCGCCCGCAGGTACGCCAGGGAAGAGACCCTCAGATCGGCCGGGGGGGACCCACCCAGCCCCACCGGGGACGGCCGCTCAGGCCCGCCGGGAGGAAGGCCCAGGTCTGCCGGGAAGGGAACGTCAGATTCGCCGGGGGGGCTCCCGCCCGGCCCTCCGGGGACGGCGCCCCAGGCCCGCCGGGAGATCGGCTCAGATCCGCTGGGGATAAGGGCAGCCCAGCCCGTCCGAGAACGGCGGCGCAGATCCGGCGGGAGCGCGGCCATCTTCCGGGGACAAGGCCCGCCACCCCCCCCCAGGGACGGCGCCCCAGGCCCGCCGGGGCGCCGTCGGCCCAGTTCAGCCCTGCCGGGGAGCGCGCCTCGGCACCGCTGGGGAGGGCGGCGCAGGTCCGCCGGTCCCACCGTGCCGGGGTAGGGGTCTCGCGTCCCGTCAGGGCAGGGCGGGCCGGGCGCCTCACGTCACCCTGGGGGCCCCGCCCCCTGAGCCCCGCAGGGGCGGGGCCTGGGCGGGCCGTACCGGAGGCCGGGGAGGCGGACATCGCGAGCCCAGTGGAGCGTTACGCCGGTTGGACGCCCGCGCGGAGGAGGCCGTAGGTATAGGCGTCCTCCAGGGCCTGCCAGGAGGCGGCGATGACGTTTTCCGCGACGCCCACCGTGGACCACTCGCCGGTGCCGTCGGAGGTGGAGATGAGGACGCGGGTGGTGGAGGACGTACCGTGGCGGCCCTCCAGGATGCGGACGCGGTAGTCGACCAGTTCCAGGCCCGCGAGCTGGGGGTAGATCTTCTCCAGGGCGACCCGCAGCGCGCGGTCGAGCGCGTGGACCGGGCCGTTGCCCTCGGCGGTGGCCACGATGCGCTCACTCTTGGCCCACAGCTTGACCGTGGCCTCGTTGGCGTGTGTGCCGTCGGGCCGGTCCTCGGCGATCGCCCGCCAGGACTCGACGTCGAAGTACTTCAGCGCCCTGCCCTCGGCCTCGCCGCGCAGCAGCAGTTCGAAGGAGGCGTCCGCGGCCTCGTACGTGTAGCCCTTGAGCTCGCGCTCCTTGACCCGAGCCACCACCCGCCCGATCAGCTCGCGGTCGCCGCCGAGGTCGACGCCGAGTTCCTTGCCCTTCAGCTCGACGGAGGCGCGGCCCGCCATGTCGGAGACCAGCATCCGCATGGTGTTGCCGACCAGCGCCGGGTCGATGTGCTGGTACAGATCCGGGTCGACCTTGATCGCGGAGGCATGCAGCCCGGCCTTGTGCGCGAACGCGGACACGCCCACGTACGGCTGGTGGGTGGAGGGCGTGAGGTTGACGACCTCGGCGATGGCGTGCGAGATCCGGGTCATCTCCCGCAACCGCCCCTCGGGCAGCACCTTCTTGCCGTACTTCAGCTCCAGCGCCGCCACCACCGGGAACAGGTTCGCGTTGCCGACCCGCTCGCCGTACCCGTTGGCCGTGCACTGCACATGCGTGGCGCCGCCGTCGACCGCCGCCAGCGTGTTGGCGACCGCGCACCCGGTGTCGTCCTGGGCGTGGATGCCGAGCCGGGCACCGGTGTCGGCGAGCACGGTCGCGACGACCGCGTGCACCTGCGCGGGCAGCATGCCGCCGTTCGTGTCACACAGCACCACCACATCGGCCCCGGCCTCGGACGCGGCGCGCACGACGGCCTTGGCGTACTCGGGGTTCGCCCGGTAGCCGTCGAAGAAGTGCTCGCAGTCCACGAACACCCGGCGCCCCTGCTCGCACAGGTAGGACACGGTGTCGCGGACCATCTCCAGGTTCTCGTCCAGCGTGGTGCGCAGCGCCATCTCGACGTGCCGGTCGTGTGCCTTGGCGACCAGCGTGATCACCGGGGCGCCGGACTCCAGCAGCGCCCTGACCTGCGGGTCGTCGGCGGCCTTGGCCCCGGCGCGGCGGGTGGCGCCGAAGGCGACCAGCCGGGCGTTGCGGAACTCGATCTCGTTCTGGGCGCGGGCGAAGAACTCGGTGTCGCGGGGGTTGGCGCCGGGCCAGCCGCCCTCGATGAAGCCGACGCCGAAGTCGTCCAGGTGCCGGGCGATGGCGAGCTTGTCCGCGACGGTGAGGTTGATGCCCTCACGCTGCGCACCGTCGCGCAGCGTCGTGTCGAAGACGTGGAACGAGTCGTCGAGCTCGCTGGTTGCCGTCTCGGTCATGGTCTCAAGGCTCCTGTTGTGGATCTTCGGTCTTACCGGAATGACCGGCTCCACCGTCCCCCCAATACTCCCCCGCGCTCGATTCACGGCTGAAGGTGGGCCGTAAAACGAAAAAACCCCTCGCGGATGCGAGAGGTCTGCGCGCGGGTCGAGGACGAACGATGGCCACCCGCACCTGGTCGTACGAGATGGTCACTGCGGACCGGCGCGCCTGTTGCCGATAATCGTGGCGAACGTAAGCACGGGGGAAGTCTGGCACAGCACCGCCCCCGGCTCACCGTCCGTCTCAGGATGCGGTCGTCACACGGGACTCCCCCACTCCGCCGGCCCCCCGGACGCCGGTCAGGTCCCGGTCCTTCGTCTCCCGCATCGTGACGTACACGATCAGAGATACGGCCGCGCATCCCGCCACGTACCAGAAGAAACCGGACTCGATCCCGGCCTTCTTGAACCACAGGGCGATGTATTCGGCGGTCCCGCCGAAGAGGGCGTTGGCGAGGGCGTACGGGAGGGCGACGCCCAAGGAGCGGACACTCGTGGGGAACAGCTCGGCCTTCACACAGGCGTTGATCGAGGTGTAGCCGGTGACGATCACCAGGGCGAGCAGACTGAGGCCGAGGGCGGGCCAGTAGCCGCCGGTGTGCTTGAGCAGGGTCATGATCGGCACCGTCAGGACGGTGGAGCCGACCGCGAAGGTGATCAGCAGGGGCCGGCGCCCGATCCGGTCGGACAGGGCGCCGGCGAGCGGCTGGATCCCGGCGAAGACGATCAGCGCGGTGAAGGAGACGAGGGTCGCGGTGTCCTTGGACAGGCCCGCCGAGTTGGAGAGGTACTTGGTCAGATAGGTGGTGTACGTGTAGTACGCGACCGTGCCGCCCATGGTGAGCGCGATGACGAGGAACGCCTCGCGCCGGTGCCGCCACAGGGCGCGCAGGGTGCCGCGCTCCTCGGCGGCCGAGGCGTCCTCGTCGTAGACCTCGCTCTCCAGCATGTTGCGGCGCAGATAGAAGACGACGGCGGCACCGAGGGCGCCGACGACGAAGGGGATGCGCCAGCCGTAGCCGTGCAGGGCGGAGTCGGACATGGTGCGCTGGAGGACGATCTGGAGGCCGAGTCCGATGATCTGACCGACGGTCATGGACACGTACTGGAAGCTGGAGGCGAAGCCGCGCCGCCTCGGGTCGGTGGCCTCGGTGAGGTAGGTGGCGCTGGCCGCGTACTCACCGCCCACCGACAGGCCCTGGAGCAGCCGGGCGACGAGCAGCACGAGGGCGCCGCCGTACCCGGCGACCGCGTACGTGGGCGCGACGGCGATCAGCACCGCCGAGGCCGACATCAGTGTGACGGTCAGCGTCAGCGCCGCCTTGCGGCCCCTGCGGTCGCCGACCCGCCCGAGCAGCCAGCCGCCGACGGGCCGCATGAAGAACCCGACGGCGAAGATCCCGGCGGTGTTCATCAGCTGCGCGGTGGGGTTCCCACTCGGGAAGAACGCCCCGGCGAAATAGGTGGCGAAGCTGGCGTACACGAACCAGTCGAACCACTCGACCATGTTCCCCGCCGAGCCGACCCAGATCTTCTTCCAGTGTTGGATTCCCATGCCCCCTTACCTGCCCGACTCCGCGACGCCGGATGCGCCCCGGAGGCAGGCGGGGAACGCGCGCCCGCCGCACCGCCGACGCGTTCACGGCGACGGGGCGGCAAGTCCCTCCTCGATGAACTCCCTCACGTGCTGGATCACTTGCTCCCGGCGCACTCCGCGCAGGCCGATCGCCACGTGGATCGAGAAGCCGTCGAGCAGCGCGCGCGTGCGGGTGGCGAAGCGGTCCGCGTCCACGGTGCGGAACTCTCCCCGCGAGATGCCCTCGGCGATCAGCGCGACGAGGTCCCGGTGCCAGGCGCCCTCGATCGCGGCCTGGCGGGCGCGTGCGTCGTCGTCGGCGTTCTGGGAGCGGTTCCAGACCTCCAGCCACAGGCTCCAGTGGGGATCGCGGTGGCCGTCGGGCACGTACAGGTCGACGTAGGCCGCCAGCCGCTCGCGCGCCGAGCCCTCGCCCGCGAGCAGCCGGCCGCGCGCCGCACCGAGCCGGCCCTCGCTCCACTCCAGGGTCTGGAGCAGCAGTTCGTCCTTGGAGCGGAAGTAGTAGAGCAGATGCCCGCTGCTCATCCCGACCGCACGGCCGAGCGCCGCCATGGTGAGCTTCTCCAGACCGCGTTCGGCGATCATGCCCATGGCCGCGGCGAGCAGCTCCTCGCGGGGCGGGGCGGGGGTGCGCCGGCGCGGCGCGGCGCCCTCGCTCATGCGGACACCGTCCGTGCGGCGAGGGGACGGCGGGCGGGCGACGCGGGCAGCGGCCGGACCGGCTCGGGGAGACGGTGCCCGCGGCCCGTACAGACCAGGACGTTCACCCGTATGTTCTACCCGACCCGGAAGCCCGGCGGCCGCCGGGACGCCGGTTCCCCGACGCCCGCGGGCGGCCGCCCCTGCGTCCAGACCGCACGGACGGCCATCCGGGCGAACCGCCAGCCGTCGCCCGTCCGCGTGAGGTCCGCCTCGAAGACGCCGCCGACCTGGAACAGCGTGGCGTCGTGGTGGACATGGACCATCAGGGCGTTCCAGGTGGCCCGCGCCGTGGTGCCGGTCACCTCGGCGAGGACGCCGGAGGCGAGGTGCTGCGTACGGTCGTACCGCCCGAGCGCCTCCTCGGTCGCCCGGACGGCCGCCGCGCCCTGGGACGTCCCGAGCGGGGTCTCCATCCGGGCGTCCGGGGTGAGGAAGCCGTCCGCCCAGCCGGGCGTGAACTCCCGCGCGTCCAGCGCCCGGAAATACCGGTCCACCAGGGCGGCGATCTCCGTCTGATCCGTCTGCGCGCTCATGTCCGTGGTCATGCGCTCAGCCTCCGACCTGAACCGGACTTGAGGTCAAGAGCGGCCGCTGCACGCGGCGACATGCCCTTGGATGTCAGTGCCGCCACCAGTGCCTGTGCACGGCTTGCGGACGTAGTCCGTGTTTGAACGGATCGGCCGCCTTCCACGCCTCCTCGCCCCTGGCCGCCCGGTGCGCGGCCGTCAGCGGAGGTCGGCCCGGCGAGCGGCGCTCTGGGGCTGCTGCTGGGTGATGCAGTGGATGCCGCCCCCGGCCGCGAAGATCTGCCGGGCGTCCACGAGGGTGACCGTGCGGTCGGGGAAGAGGCGGCGGAAGATGGCGGCGGCGGTCTCGTCGCGGGGGTCGTCGAAGGCGCACAGGACGACGCCGTCGTTGCACAGGTAGTGGTTGATGTAGGAGTAGTCGGCCCAGTGGCCGTCCGCCTCCAGGACGGTCGGCGCGGGGACCTCCACGACCTCCAGGGGGCGGCCCTGCGCGTCGGTCGAGGACGTGAGGAGGCCGATGATCTCCTTGGTGACCTCGTGGTCGGGGTGGGCCGGGTCCGGCTGGTGGTGGGCGAGGACGACGCCGGGGCGGGCGAAGGCGGCGACGATGTCGACGTGGCCCAGGGTGCCGAAGCCGTACGGCGGATAGTCGGCGGTCAGGCCGCGCGGCAGCCAGATCGCCTTGCTGGTGCCGAGGTGGGCGTGGATCTCCGCCTCGACCTGCTCCTTCGTCCAGTGCGGGTTGCGCTCGGGGCCGAGCTGCACGGTCTCGGTGAGCAGCACCGTGCCCTCACCGTCGACATGGATGCCGCCGCCCTCGTTGACCAGCGTCGAGGCGTACGTCCGCGCGCCCGCGAGGTCGGCCACGTACGCGCCGGCCTTCGCGTCGTACTCCCAGCGGGCCCAGTCCTGGGCGCCCCACCCGTTGAACGTCCAGTCCACGGCGGCCAGTCGGCCCTGGCCGTCGGTGACGAAGGTGGGGCCGATGTCGCGCATCCAGGCGTCGTCCAGCTCGCGCTCCACGAGGTCGATGTCCGGCCCGAGCAGTTCCCGCGCCTGCGCCGAGGCACCGGGTCCGCAGACCACGGTCACCGGTTCGAAGCGGCGGACGGCGCGGGCCACCGCGGCCCAGGCGCGCCGGGAGGCGGCGAGGTCCTCGGCGTCCTCGAAGGTGGGGTTGGGGCCCGGCCACGCCATCCAGGTGCGCTCGTGCGGGGTCCACTCGGCGGGCATGCGGAAGCCGTCGGCGGCGGGGGTGCTCATCTGGGGGTCCGTTCCAAGGTCGCGGGGTGCGAAGTTCACAGGAAGTAGAGGCGGTTGAGGGAGACCGAGTCGGCCGGCTCCGAGCGCAGCGGGTCGCCGTCGAGGGTGACCAGGCCGGTGCGCTGGTCGACGTCGACCGCTCCGGTACGGGCGTTCAGCCGCAGGTCGGCGGGGCCGATGCCGCGGGTGCCGCGCACGGCGACCCGGCGGCGGCGCGTCGGCATGGTGTCGTTGCCCTGGTCCACGGCGGCCTGCGCGACGAACGCGACCGAGAGGTCGGCGGCCGTCGCGCCGTACGCCCCGAACTGCGGCCCCAGGACGAGGGGTTCACAGGTGTCGGTGGCCGCGTTGGGGTCGCCGACGACGCCGTAGGCGGGGAAGCCGGACTTGAGGACGAGCTGCGGCTTGGCGCCGAAGTACTCGGGGCGCCACAGCACGATATCGGCGAGCTTGCCGACCTCGATCGAGCCGACCTCGTGGGAAAGCCCGTGCGCGATCGCGGGGTTGATGGTCAGTTTGGCCATGTAGCGCAGCACGCGGGCGTTGTCGTCGGCCGCGCCGTCACCCTCCAGGGGGCCCAGCTCGGCCTTCATCTTGCCGGCCATGGCGAAGGTGCGCCGTACCGTCTCCCCCGCGCGGCCCATGCCCTGGGCGTCGGAGGAGGTGATGCCGATCGCGCCCAGGTCGTGCAGCACGTCTTCGGCGCCCATGGTGCCGGCCCGGATCCGGTCGCGGGCCATGGCCGCGTCGCCCGGCAGGTCGGGCTTGAGGTCGTGGACGGAGACGATCATGCCGTAGTGCTCGGCGACCGCGTCCCGGCCGAAGGGCAGGGTGGGGTTGGTGGAGGAGCCGATGACGTTCGGCACTCCGGCCATCTTCAGCACGTTCGGGACGTGGCCGCCGCCGCAGCCCTCGATGTGGAAGGCGTGGATGGTGCGGCCCTCCAGCACCCTGAGCGTGTCCTCGACCGAGAGGCACTCGTTCAACCCGTCGCTGTGCAGCGCGACTTGGACGTCGTGCTCCTCGGCGACCCGTAGCGCGGTGTCCAGGGCGCGGGTGTGGGCACCCATGTCCTCGTGCACCTTGAAGCCGCTCGCGCCGCCCTCGGCCAGCGCCTCGATCAGCGGGGCTTCGTGCGAGGACGAACCCCGGCCCAGGAAGCCGATGTTGACCGGCCAGGCGTCGAAGGCACCGAAGGCGTGGCGCAGCGCCCAGGGGGAGTTGACGCCGACGCCCCACACCGGGCCGAACTCCTGCCCGATGATGGTGGTCACGCCGGAGGCGAGGGACGCCTCCATGATGCGCGGCGACAGCAGGTGGACATGGGTGTCGACGGCGCCCGCGGTGGCGATCAGGCCCTCGCCGGAGACGATCGAGGTGCCGGTGCCGACGACGACGTCCACGCCGTCCAGCGTGTCCGGGTTGCCCGCCCGGCCGATCGCGCTGATGCGGCCCTCGCGGATGCCGATGGACACCTTGCGGATGCCCTGCACCGCGTCGATCACCACGACGTTGCTGATCACCACGTCGCAGGTCTCGCGCACGGCGGCGGCCTTGAGGTGCAGTCCGTCGCGGGCCGTCTTGCCGAACCCGGCGAGGAACTCGTCGCCGTGGCGCTGGGCGTCGGACTCCACCCGGATGGTCAGGCCCGAGTCGCCGAGGCGGACCCGGTCGCCCGCGCGGGGGCCGTGGGTGGCGGCGTAGGCGCGCGGGTCGACATGGATCTCCCGGCTCACCTCGCGCCCCTTGGACCGGCTCATCGCTGCTGCCCCTTCTCCTCGTCGCCCGCGGCCTCCGGGCGTCCGCCGCCGAACCCCCGCGCTCCGCCATCGGTGACCCCCAGATATCCGCAGGCCGCGGCCCTGCGCAGCGCCTCCGCACGCGCGCCCGGCGCGTCCAGCGGCCCGTCGACCAGCCCGGCGAAGCCGATCGCGATCCGCTCACCGCCGATCGGCACCAGCCCGACCTCCTCGCTCTCCCCCGGCCCGAAGCGCACGGAGGAGCCGGCGGGCACGGCGAGCCGCATGCCGTAGGCGGCCGCGCGGTCGAAGTCGAGGCGGGGGTTGGCCTCGAAGAAGTGGAAGTGGGAGGTGACGGAGACCGGCACGGCAGCGGTGTTGGTGACGGTGAGCCGGAGCACCGGCTCGGGGTCCGCGTGCGCGGGACCCGGCAGCAGCGCGCCGGGGGCGTCCGCGCCCAGCCCCCCGCCGATGGGGTCGGAGACCACCGCGAGCCGGGAGCCGTCGTCGAACACGGCCTCGACCATCACCTCGGTCACCACGTCGGCGACACCCGGCAGCACGTCCTCGGGGCCGAGGACACCGCGCGCCGCCTCGATCGCCTCCGCGAGCCGCCGGCCGTCGCGGGCGGCCTCGCAGACGGTGTCCGCGATCAGCGCGGTCGCCTCCGGCACGTTGAGCCGCAGGCCGCGGGCGCGCCGGGCGCGGGCCAGCTCGGCGGCGCCGAAAAGCAGCAGCCGGTCTCGTTCCGTGGGGGTCAGTCGCACGGCGCGCCGCCTCCTTCTCGTCCACCCATTTAGAGCGACACTCTAAAGCTTTCGAGCACCACTCTAAGCAGGTGGAACGCGAGCTGGCTAGAGATGAGGGCGTGAGGGATCGAACACCGCTCTAAAAACGCGCAGGGCCGCCGACGACCCCTGAGGGGGTCATGGCGGCCCTGTGCGAGGTGCCCGAGCGTCAGCCGATCCGGTGCATCCAGCCGTGCTTGTCCTCGGTCATACCCCGCTGGACGCCGAGCAGCGCCTCGCGCAGGCGCATGGTCACCTCGCCGGGAGTGCCGTCGCCGTGGGTCCACTCGTCCGTCTTGGTCTTGACGTGGCCGATCGGGGTGACCACGGCGGCGGTGCCGCAGGCGAAGACCTCGGTCAGCGCGCCGGAGGCGGCGTCCGCGCGCCACTGCTCCAGGGTGACCACGCCCTCCTCGGCCTGGTAGCCGAGGTCGCGGGCGACCTGGAGGAGGGAGTCGCGGGTGATGCCCTCCAGGATGGAGCCGGTCAGCGAGGGGGTGACGATCCGGTCGCCGTAGACGAAGGCGACGTTCATGCTGCCGCTCTCCTCGACCTTGGTGCGGGTGACCGCGTCGAGGTAGACGACCTGGTCGCAGCCGTGCGCGGCGGCCTCGGCCTGCGGGAGCAGGGAGGCGGCGTAGTTGCCGCCGGTCTTGGCGTCGCCGGTGCCGCCGGGGACGGCGCGGACGTGGTCCTCGGCGACCCAGATGGTGACCGGCTTGACGCCGCCGGAGAAGTAGGCGCCGGACGGGGAGGCGATCAGCAGGAACAGGTATTCGTTGGCCGGGTGCACGCCGAGCGCGGCCTCGGTGGCGATCATGAACGGGCGCAGATAGAGGGCCGCCTCGCCGCCGTGCGGCGGGACCCAGTCGGCGTCCTGGACGAGCAGTGCGTCCAGGGCGGCGATGAACAGCTCCTCGGGCAGCTCGGCCATGGCCATGCGGCGGGCGGAGGTGCGGAAGCGGCGGGCGTTGGCCTCGGGGCGGAACAGCGCGATCGAGCCGTCGGGCTGGCGGTACGCCTTCAGCCCCTCGAAGATCTCCTGGCCGTAGTGCAGCACCTGCGTGGAGGGATCGAGGGAGATCGGGCCGTACGGCACGAGCTGGGCGTCGTGCCAGCCGCGGCCCTCGGTCCACCGGATCGTCACCATGTGGTCGGTGAAGTGGCGGCCGAATCCGGGATTGGCCAGGATCGCCTCGCGCTCGGCGGCGGCGAGGGGGCTGGCGGAGGGCTTGAGCTCGATCGTGGGCGTCGTCATGAGTGATTGTCCTTCACCGGTTGTCGTGACGGGCCGCGCTCACACCTGACACCGGTTTCGACCGGTGCTCGGACATCCGAGCTTTCCCTCATACCGCGGCTCCGCGTTCGATTATCGCGCGCGGGCCTCGGCCGACGGAATCGGGTCGTGGGCTGCGGCCCAGGGGTCGTGTTGGCGGCCCAAGGGGCGATGCTTTCACCCGGCGGGGACATGCGGAAGCCGCCGGGCGATCATGCGGCCCGGCGGCTTCTTGAGAAGGGAGCGCCGGGTCAGCCGGCTACTCGGGCGGCGAGCGCGTCGCCGATCTCGGAGGTGCTCCGGGCGGGCCGGCCCGCGCGCTCGGTGAGGTCGGCGGCGACCGCGGCGTCGATGCGGTCGGCCTCGGCGTCGTACCCGAGGTGGCGCAGCAGCAGGGCGACGGAGAGGACGGTGGCCGTGGGGTCGGCCTTGCCCTGTCCGGCGATGTCCGGGGCCGAGCCGTGCACCGGCTCGAACATGGACGGGAACTCGCGGCTGGGGTTGATGTTGCCGGAGGCGGCCACGCCGATGCCGCCGGAGACGGCCGCGGCGAGGTCGGTGATGATGTCGCCGAAGAGGTTGTCGGTGACGATCACGTCGAAGCGCTCGGGCTGGGTGACCAGGAAGATGGTGGCCGCGTCGACATGCAGGTAGTCGGTGCCGACCTCGGGGAACTCCTGGGCGACCCGGTTGAAGGTGTCGGTCCACAGGTGGCCGGCGAAGGTCAGCACGTTGTTCTTGTGGACCAGGGTGAGCTTCTTGCGCGGGCGGGCCTGGGCGCGGGCGAAGGCGTCGCGGACGACGCGCTCGACGCCGTACGCCGTGTTGACGGACACCTCGGTGGCGACCTCGTGCGGGGTGCCCTTGCGAATGGTGCCGCCGTTGCCGGTGTACGGGCCTTCCGTGCCCTCGCGGACGACGACGAAGTCGATCTCCGGCTGCCCGGCGAGCGGAGTGGAAACGCCCGGCAGCAGCTTGCTCGGCCGCAGGTTGACATGGTGGTCGAAGGCGAAGCGGAGCTTGAGCAGGAAGCCGCGCTCCAGGACGCCGGAGGGCACCGAGGGGTCGCCGATGGCGCCGAGCAGGATGGCGTCGTGCCGCTTCAGCTGTGCGAGGTCCGCGTCGGTGAGGGTCTCACCGGTGGCGTGGTAGCGCTTGGCGCCGAAGTCGTACTCACGGGTCTCCAGCTTCACGTCCTGCGGAAGGACGGCGGAGAGGACCCTCAGACCCTCGGCCACGACCTCCTGGCCGATGCCGTCACCGGGGATCACTGCGAGATTGAGGCTGCGAGACATGCGGGAACCCTACTCCTCGTCCCACGGGATGACATGACCCGTCCGGCATGCGGACAGATCATGTCCCGCGCGGCGGCACGGCGAGCGGGCTCAGTGGCCGGTCTGCCCGCCGTTGTCCCTGCGGTCGAGGGCGCGCTGGAGCGCGGCGGCGGCCTGCCTGCGGTCGGACTCGCTGGCGCGGTGCGTGTGGCGGACTCGGCGGACGGTCGTCTCGGCCATGGCAATCGACTCCTTCGGCAGAACCGGAGCACGGAAATGAGGGGTACGCAGGCGATACGAGGCGCCGGAAGGGGGCGGGGAGCATCGGCCGCAGGGGTTGCCTGCACGGAGCCCGGCTCACAACCGCCATTCGCTGGGTCGAGCGAGATGTTCGGCTTCCTCCAAAGTAAGGGCATGCCCCTGTGCCTGTCTGCACAAATACTCGGGCTTCCTACTATCTGAGACGGCCCACCCGGACGACTCGGTCCTGACCTGGGCCTTTACTGATCCGGCCGCGGGCTTTCCGGACATTTTGCCGGTTCCCTGCCTGTCTCCTGCCGGTCCTGCGGGCCCGAGGGCGGCGCCCCGTTCAGCGTGGCGATCCCGAGGTCGGGCCGGGCGCCGGACCGGCCGCGCTCGAACAGCACGGCGCCGGGGAGGAGTTGGACGGCTGCGCCGCATCACCGTCCCGTCAGCCGGCGGGAATCGCGGCCGGGCCGGGTATCGCGGCGGGCCGGGAATGGGAAACGGGCCGGGAAGCCTGTTCGAAGTCAGGCTTCCCGGCCCGTCGTCCGGGTCGGGCCGAGGATCAGCCCATGTGCGGGTACGTGTAGTCGGTCGGCGGGACCAGGGTCTCCTTGATGGCGCGGGTCAGGGTCCAGCGCATCAGGTTCTGGGGGGCACCGGCCTTGTCGTTGGTGCCGGAGGCGCGGCCGCCGCCGAAGGGCTGCTGGCCGACCACGGCACCGGTCGACTTGTCGTTGATGTAGAAGTTGCCCGCGGCGAAGCGGAGCTTCTCCATCGTGTACGCGGCCGCCGCACGGTCGTTGGCGATGACCGAGCCGGTGAGGGCGTAGTCCGAGACCGACTCCATCTGGGTCAGCATCTCGTCGTACTCGTCGTCCTGGTAGACGTACACCGCGAGGATCGGGCCGAAGTACTCGGTCGTGAAGACCTCGTTCTCCGGGTCCGAGCACTCGATGACGGTCGGGCGCACGAAGTAGCCGACCGAGTCGTCGTACGTGCCGCCCGCGACGATCGTGCAAGTGGCGTCGGCCTTGGCGCGGTCGATCGCGGCCTTGTTCTTGGCGAAGGAGCGGTCGTCGATGACGGCGCCCATGAAGTTGGACAGGTCCGTCACGTCGCCCACCGTGAGGGAGTCGACCTCGGCCGCGAACTCCTCCTTGAAGCCCGAGTTCCAGATGGACGCCGGGATGTACGCGCGGGAGGTGGCGCTGCACTTCTGGCCCTGGTACTCGAAGGCACCGCGGGTCAGGGCGGTCTTCAGGATGGCACGGTCGGCGCTCGGGTGGGCGACCAGGAAGTCCTTGCCGCCGGTCTCGCCGACCAGACGCGGGTACGAGCGGTACTTCTCGATGTTGTTGCCGACCGTCTTCCACAGGTACTGGAAGGTCTTGGTCGAGCCGGTGAAGTGGATGCCCGCGAGGTCGCGGTGCTCCAGGGCGACCTTGGAGACCTCGATGCCGTCGCCGGTGACGAGGTTGATGACGCCCTTGGGCAGACCGGCCTCCTCCAGGAGCTGCATGAGCAGCACGGCGGCGTGGGTCTGGGTCGGGGACGGCTTCCAGACCACCACGTTGCCCATCAGGGCCGGGGCGGTGGGCAGGTTCGCGGCGATCGCGGAGAAGTTGAACGGCGTGATCGCGTAGACGAAGCCCTCCAGCGGGCGGTGGTCCATGCGGTTCCACACGCCCGGCGAGTTCGCCGGGGGCTGCTCGGCGAGGATCTGGCGGGCGTAGTGCACGTTGAAGCGCCAGAAGTCGACCAGCTCACAGGGGCTGTCGATCTCCGCCTGCTGGGCCGTCTTGGACTGGCCGAGCATGGTGGAGGCGGCGATCGTCTCGCGCCAGGGGCCGGACAGCAGCTCGGCGGCGCGCAGGATGATCGCGGCGCGGTCGTCGAAGGACATCGCGCGCCAGGCCGGGGCGGCGGCGAGGGCCGCGTCGATGGCGTCCCGCGCGTCCTGCTGGGTGGCGTGGCGGCCGGTGCCGAGGACGGCCTTGTGGTTGTGCGGCTGCACGACCTCGAACGGCTCGCCGCCGCCCAGCCGCTTCTCGCCGCCGATGGTCATCGGCAGCTCGACCGGGTTGCCGGCCAGCTCCTTGAGCCTGGCCTCCAGACGGGCGCGCTCGGGCGAGCCGGGGGCGTAGCCGTGCACCGGCTCGTTGACGGGGGTGGGGACCTGGGTCACAGCGTCCATGAGATCCGAACTCCTTGTACGTGAGCGGGTGGTGGGCTCAGCCCTTGCTGACCATGCTGCGGAGGAAGAAGCGCAGGTTCGCCGGCTTCTCCGCCAGACGGCGCATGAAGTAGCCGTACCAGTCGGTGCCGTACGCCGTGTAGACGCGCATACGGTGGCCCTCGGCGGCCAGCCGCAGGTGCTCGTCGCCGCGGATGCCGTACAGCATCTGGAACTCGTACTCGTCGAGCTTACGACCGGCCTTGTGGGCGAGCTCCTGCGCGATGGATATCAGGCGCGGGTCGTGGGACCCGATCATCGGGTAGCCCTCGCCCTCCATCAGGATCCGCAGGATGCGCACGTAGGCCTTGTCGATCTCGTGCTTCTGCTGGTACGCGACCTCGGCGGGCTCCTTGTAGGCGCCCTTGACCAGGCGGACCCGGCTGCCGGACTCGGCGAGCCGCTTGGCGTCGGCCTCGGTGCGGAAGAGGTACGCCTGGATGACGCAGCCCGTCTGCGGGTGGTCCTTCCGCAGCTCCTCGTGGATGGCGAACATCGAGTCGAGGGTGGTGTGGTCCTCGGCGTCCAGTGTGACGGTCGTACCGATGGCGGCGGCGGCCTCCACGACAGGGCGGACGTTGGCAAGCGCCAGCTCGTGGCCGCCCTCCAGCGCTTGGCCGAACATCGACAGCTTGACCGACATCTCGACCTTCTCGCCGAGCTCCAGCTCCTTGAGGTGGTCGATCAGCGCGAGGTAGGCGTCGCGGGCCTGGGCGGCCTGCTCGGGGGTGGTGATGTCCTCGCCGACGACGTCCATCGTCAGCTGGAGGCCCTTGCCCGTCAGGTCCTTGATGATCGGGACGATGTCGGACACCGTCTCACCCGGAATGAAGCGGTCGACGACCTGCTTGGTCACCGGGGCCGCCGAGATCAGGCGACGCATCCGGTCGCTGCGCGACGCGGCGAGAATCACGGGACCCAGCACGGGGCACCTCCACAGACAAGCACCAGAAGAGGCCATCACCCGACGATTCGGGTACGGCACGGAGAACCACCGTGAAACCTACGGATCCCTCTGATCGTCGGCCATCGACAGCTGTCACGCATCCGTCCCCGCGATCTCAGACATCTGTATGAAGGTGGCCGGAAAATGGGGGAGAATGCCCGCGTGGCGTCGGTTTACAAGGGTGATTACCAGGAGCTGGTGGACGAGATCTCGGAGCTGCTCGGCGTGCCCGCGACTCTGGAGAACCGCGACTTCGAGCTGCTCGCCTTCGGGGCGTACGACAGCGACGAGGAGCTGGACGCCTCGGCACTGGATCCGGTGCGCACCCGCTCGATCCTCACCCGGCGCTCCACGGCGGGCGTGCGCACCTGGTTCGAGGGCTTCGGCATCACCCGCGCGACCGGCCCGGTCCGCATCCCGCCGAGCCCGGAGGCCGGCGTCTACCGCGGCCGGATCTGCCTGCCGGTGCGCCACCGCGGTGTCGTCCTCGGCTACGTCTGGCTCCTGGACGGCGACCCCGGCCCGACGGACGCCCAGCTGACCGCCGCCATGCGGGTGGCCGGCCGGATCGGCGCGCTGCTCGCGGACGAGGCGGAGGCCGGGGCGGGCCTGAGCCGGGAGCTGCGGGCGGTCCTCACGGCGGAGGGGGGCTGGCAGCGGGACATGGCGGTGGCCGACCTGCGCACGGCGCTGGGCCCCCGCGCCGACGGCCCGCACACCCTGGTCTGCGTGGCCCCCTGGCCCTCCCCCGACCCCGACGACGCCCCCTCCGCCCGCTCCATCCCGCACGCGGCCGCGCTGTGCACGATCCCCTGGGGCACGGCGGGCCAGAGCCTCGCGGTCCTGGTGCGCCTGCGCTCCACGTCGGTGGCGGCACCGGCGCTGGCGGCGGCGGCACGGGTACGGGAGGAGGCGGAGGGGATGTGGGGGGCGCTGGGAGTACGGAGCGAATCCGGGACTGCGCCCCGCAGCGACCCGGAAGCCGAGCCGGGCACCGGCGTGCGCGGGGCACGGACGAGGGGCGCGGCGCGGGGCGCTTCGGAGGTTTCGGGCACGTCGAGCGGGGCTTCGGGAGTCTCTGGCAAGGGGGCCGTGGCGCGGGGCGCCGGGGCGGTGGTGGCCGCGGCGGTGGCGGCGGGGGCCGCCGGGGCGGCCGGCTTCGCCGGGGGCCTCGGGACGGCGGCCGGGTTCGGCGGGCCCGCGGCCGGGATCGGGGAGCCGCGCGCCGGGCTGGCCGAGCTGGGCACGGTATGGCAGGAGGCGCGCGCCGCGGCGCAGGCGGCGCTGGCCGAGCGGCGCCTCGGGCCGATCGCGCAGTGGCGGGGCATCGGGCCGTACCGCCTCCTGACCGCGCTCCCCCCGGAGTCCGCGCAGGACCCGGCCGCCGGCCCGCTCCTCTCCCCCGCCCACCGCGAGCTGGCCCGTACCGCCGAGATCTACCTCGACTGCGCGGGCCAGGCGGGCCGCACGGCGTCCGAACTGGGCATCCACCGCCAGACCCTCTACTACCGCCTCAACCGCGTGGAACAGCTGACGGGCCTTGACCTGGACGACGGCGAGGACCGACTGCTGCTGCACATGGCGCTGAAGCGGGCGCGGCTGTGAGTCGGGTCCGTCCTCGGCGATTTCCATAAGGCTCGGCACTGCCCCGGCGACCGTGTCGGCCAGGGCGATGGCAGCGGTTCGGTCAGCGGGCAGAAGTCGTCGCCGCGTACCGCCAGAACTCCCTCATCACCGGTGCGGGCACGGGACCCGTCGCGGCCACCTGGGTCAGCAGGATGGTGACGGCACCCGTGGCCGGGATGACGTGCGCCGCTGTGCCCGTGCCGCCGACCCAGCCGTAACGGCCAGGCGTATTCCAGGGGTTGGCCCGGTCGATGTCGACCGAGCCGCCGAAGCCCCAGCCCTGGCCCTCCAGGAACAGTCGGCCGATGTCGCGCTGCGCCGGATTCGTATGGTCGGTGGTCATCATGCGCACGGAGTCGGCCGACAGCACCCGGCGGCCGTCGGCCGCCACCCCGCCGGCCGGCAACATCCGGCAGAAGGCCAGCCAGTCGTCGGCGGTCGAGGCCAGCCCGCCGTTGCCGAGCGGAAGCGCGGGCAGACTGCTCCACTCGCCGTCCGGGCCGTCGGCGAGTTCCAGACTGCCGTCGTCGCCTGGCCGGTAGAAGCTGGTGAACCGGCCCCGCTTGGCGGCCGGCGCCTCGAAACCGGTGTCCACCATGCCCAGCGGCCCGAAGATCCGCTCCGCCAGGAACTCCTGCAGCGACTGCCCGGTGACCCGCGGAATCAGTACCCCCTGCAAGACGGAGCAGGTGTCGTACAGCCAGGCGGCGCCCGGTTGGTACAGCAGCGGGATGCGGCCCAGCGCCGCCATCCACTCGTCGGCCGGCGGGAAGTTGCTCGGCACCCGGCCGTCCTTCTGCACCGTGAACAACTCCTGCACCGCCGGCAGGGTGAAGTCGGAGGCGAATCCGTACCCGGCCTGAGAGGACAGCACGTCGAATACGGTAATCGGCCGGTCGGCCGGCACCACGTCGTCCACCGGGCTCGCCGGCGTGCGTACGACCACCGGCTTCCCCAGCTCCGGCAGCCACGTCCCGATCGGCTCGTCCAGTGCGATCCTGCCCTCGTCCACGAGGATCAGCAGTGCGGCGGCGGTCACGGACTTGGTGAGCGAGGCGACCCGGAAGATGGAGTCCCTCGCCATCGGGGCGCCACCGCCGGTGTCCTGCGCGCCGACGGCCGCCACCTCGACCTGGTCACCACGGGCCACGAGGCCGACGGCTCCCGGCAGCGCACCGGCATCGACGTGGGCTTCGAGCAGGTCGTGCAGGGTCGTCATGAGGCCGCCTTCCAGAAGTTCGCTGTCGGAAGGCAGACTCCAGCACGGACTGGGAATCATCGGCGTCGACAGGTCTGGTGGCCGAATCCTCGCGCGGTTCCCGCGCCCGGTCGGCAGGGGCCCGGAGGGGAGGGCGGTCGGGGGCTGCGGATCGTCGTCGCGCTCGCGGAGGAACCGGACCGGTTCCTCCGCGCGGACCCTGGCAAGCCGGTCCGGCGCCGCCTCAAGTCCGCGTGCGGCGGCGGTAGTAGTGGAAGGTGACCACGCCGAGCAGGGGTCCCCACGCCGCCAGCGGGATGTAGCAGGCGTTCATCACCCACTCGCCCCACACCGTGATGTCCATGTCGGCGTGCAGCGTCGTATACACGAACAGCACGCCGTAGACGGTGCAGGCGAGCGCTCCGAGCGCCGCGGGCACGACGGCGGCGTACACCGGGATCCGGCGCCCTCCCAGGCCGGGGATCCAGCGGGGCCACGCCTCGCCCCACGGCCGGACGAGCCCCAACGCCAGCCAGGCCAGCCCCTCTTGGAACGCGCAGAGCAGCGGGAGGACGAGATAGCCCCAGCCGGGGAGGAGCATGTCGTCGTACTCGGACGCGGCGAGCCCCAGCGGGACGCCGAGCACCACGGCGAGGCGCCACAGCGCCGAGGGCAGCGATGCCCAGACGACGGCCCGGGCCGTCCGGCGGGCCCAGGCAGGGACGGGCGAGGCGGTCGCGAGGGGCGGGGAAGCGGGTAAGGGCGCGCTGGTGGTCATGAGTCCGGCTCCTTGAGTGGCGAACATGCTCCGACACCCGGCGACGTTGCCACCCGGCGGTCCCCCGCCACGTCCGCCCGCAGGGCGGAAGGATGTACCTCTTCGGACGCACCCGAGGGGCCGCCCGTCAGACCTCGGTCGCACCATCCGTACGACCCACGGCGACCCGGCCGAACCAAGCCCCTTCTCCCTTCGGAGTCAGGACCTCACCTGGGCGCAGCCGCCTCGATGACCTGCCGCAGCCCCTCCGTCAGCGCCTCCCCGTCCGGCGCGGTCGCCGGGTCGAAGGTCCACTGGGAGATCAGGCCCGTCATCAGGGTCAGGTAGAAGCGGCCGAGTGTGTCGGCGGTCTCGTCGGAGACACCCTCCTCCGGCACCCCCATCAGCGCCGCGACCAGGCCCCGGCCGCCCTCGCGCTGGGCGCGGGACAACTGGTCCCGGACTTCGGGGAGTTGGTCGCCCATCGCGAGGATCTCCACGCTGAGCCGCCAGATCGAGCCCGGTTCGCGCAGGCTGTCGACGACGCCCGACCACACCTCCCGGAACCGCTCCAGCGAACCGGGAGCGCCGCTGAACCCGGCGTCGCCTCCGAAGGACTCCCCCTCCACCAGCGCGATGTAGGCCTGCGCCAGCAGCGCGTCCTTGGAGCCGTAGTGGTAGCCGATGGAGGCCAGGTTGGTCCCCGACGCCTTCACGATGTCGCGCGCGGTCGTCCGCGCGAAGCCCTTCTCCAGCAGACAGCGCTGCGCGCCGTCGAGCAGATCCTCGCGGTGTCCCATGCCGGCAGCCTACCGCGCCGCCCATACAAGCGTCCTAGACGAATGACTTATACAAACGTTCTAGACATGCGTTTAAGACGGCCGTACATTTGCCTGCCATGAAGCGTGAATGGACCGCCCTCTACGTGCTGATGCTCCCGCTGCTGCTGGTCTCGATGGACGTCTCGGTGCTGTACTTCGCCGCCCCGGCGATCAGCGCCGACCTGCACCCCACCGGCACCCAGCAGCTGTGGATCTTCGACATCTACGGCTTCGTGCTCGCCGGATTTCTGATGACCATGGGGTCGCTCGGGGACCGCATCGGCCGCCGCAAGCTCCTGCTCATGGGCGCCGCCGCGTTCGGCGGGGCCTCGCTCCTCGCCGCCTACGCGCACAGCGCAGAGACCCTCATCGCCGCCCGCGCCCTCCTCGGCGTCGGGGGCGCCACCCTGATGCCCTCGACCATGGCCCTGCTGCGCACGATGTTCACCGACCCGGCCGAGCGCGCGAAGGCGATCGGGCTGTGGTCCGGCGTGATGACCGGCGGCATCGCCCTCGGCTCGGTGATGAGCGGCATCCTGGTCGAACACTTCTGGTGGGGGTCCGTCTTCCTCGTCAACCTCCCCGCCATGGCCCTGCTGCTGGTGCTCGGACCCGTGCTGCTGCCCGAGTCCCGCGACCCCTCCCCCGGCCCCTTCGACTGGGTGAGCGTGCCGCTGTCCCTGGCCGCCGTACTGCCCGTGATCTACGGCCTGAAGGAGATCCCCTCCGAGGGCTGGCACCCGCTGTACGTCGTCTCGCTCACCGTCGGCCTGCTGTTCGCGGCACTGTTCGTACACCGCCAGCGCACCCACGCCACCCCACTGATCCCGCCCGCCCTGCTGAAGGGCCCCGGCTTCGCCCCGGCGCTGGTGCTCAACCTCCTCTCCGCGCTGGGCATGATGGGCTCGGCCGTCTTCACCACGCAGTACCTCCAGTCGGTGCTGGGCAAGAGCCCGCTCGCGGCGGCGCTGTGGAGCCTGCTGCCCTCGGTGTTCATCGGCCTCGCCGGTCCCCTCACCGCGTGGCTGGTCCAGCGGGGCGTCGACCGGGGGTCCGTCGTCGCGGGCGGCTTCGCGGCCATGGCCGGCGGATACGCGCTGCTCGCCCTCGCGGGCACCGACTCGCTGTGGCTGGTGCTCGCCGGGGCGGGCGTCCTCGCCTGCGGCGTCGTCGCGATCATGTCCCAGCTGACCGATCTGGCGATGAGCGGTGCCCCGGTGGAGCGGGCCGGCGCCGCGTCCTCGCTGCTGGAGACCAGCTCGGAGTTCGGCGGGGCGCTCGGGATGGCCGTCCTGGGGTCGATCGGTGCGGCGGTCTACCGCCACGAGATGCCGGGCACGGCCCCGGCGGGATCCCGCGAAACCCTGGGGGGCGCGCTCGCCGCGGTGGCTCGACTGCCGCGCGCCGCCGGGCAGTCGCTGCTCGCCGCCGCCCGGAACGCGTTCACGTGCGGGATGCGGGATGCCGCACTGGCCGGGGCGGTGGTGCTGGTGCTGGCGGCGGTAGCGGCGGCGGTGACCCTGCGGAAGGTCGAAGGCAGGCCCTGACGGGCCGGGAAACCCCTGGGGGGCCGAGGTGTTCCTCGGCCCCCCAGGGGTTTCACACCGGCCCTCCAGCCCGCCGGGTCAGGTGGGCGGATGGGCGGGAACGCGTCAGACCAGGTTGACCGAGCGGGCGGAGGCCGCGCCGATTTCGGCGGCGACCTCGGCGAGGACGTTCGGCGTCACCGTGTCGTCCACCGTGAGGACGGCCAGGGCCTCGCCGCCCACCGCGGCGCGGGCGACCTGCATGCCGGCGATGTTCAGACCGGCCTCGCCGAGGATGCGGCCGACGGTGCCGACGACACCGGGGCGGTCCTCGTAGCGCAGCACCAGCATGTGGTCGGCGAGGGCGAGGTCGACGTCGTACTCCCCGACCGCGACGATCTTCTGGATGTGCTTGGGGCCGGCCAGCGTGCCGGAGACCGAGACCTCCTCGCCGGTGCCCAGCGTGCCGCGGACCGTCACCACATTGCGGTGCTCGCTCGCCTCGGAGCTGGTGGTGAGGCGCACCTCGACGCCGCGCTCCTGGGCGAACAGCGGCGCGTTCACGTACGACACCGTCTCGGCGACGACGTCCTCGAACACGCCCTTGAGCGCGGAGAGTTCGAGCACCTTCACGTCGTGCTGGGTGATCTCGCCGTAGACCTCGACGTCCAGCCGCACGGCCACCTCGCCGGCGAGCGCGGTGAAGATGCGGCCGAGGCGCTCGGCGAGCGGGAGGCCCGGCTTGACGTCCTCGGCGATGACACCGCCCTGCACGTTGACCGCGTCCGGGACCAGCTCGCCGGCGAGGGCGAGCCGCACCGACCTGGCGACCGCGATGCCCGCCTTCTCCTGGGCCTCGTCCGTGGAGGCGCCCAGGTGGGGGGTGCACACGACCTGGTCCAGCTCGAACAGCGGGGAGTCGGTGCACGGCTCCTTGGCGTACACATCGAGGCCGGCGCCGGCGACGCGGCCCTCCTTCAGCGCCGCGTACAGCGCCGCCTCGTCCACGATGCCGCCGCGCGCGGCGTTGACGATGCGCACGCTCGGCTTGACCTTGCGCAGCGCCTCGTCGCCGATGAGGCCGAGGGTCTCGGGGGTCTTCGGCAGGTGGACGGTGATGAAGTCGGAGACCTCCAGGAGCTCGTCCAGGGACAGCACCTTCACGCCCATCTGGGCGGCGCGCGCCGGCTGCACATACGGGTCGTAGGCGACGACCTTCATGCCGAAGGCGGACATGCGCTGCGCGACCAGGGCGCCGATGCGGCCGAGGCCGACGACGCCGAGGGTCTTCTCGGCCAGCTCGACACCCGTGTACTTGCTGCGCTTCCACTCGCCGTTCTTCAGCGCCGCGTTGGCCTGCGGGATGTTGCGGGCGGTGGACAGCAGCAGACCGCAGGCCAGCTCGGCCGCGGTGACGATGTTGGAGGTCGGGGCGTTGACGACCATCACGCCGGCCTTGGTGGCGGCGGACACGTCCACGTTGTCCAGGCCGACGCCCGCGCGGGCGACGACCTTGAGCTTCTTGGCCGCGGCGACGGCCTCGGCGTCGACCTTGGTGGCGGAGCGGATCAGGATCGCGTCGACGTCGGCGATGGCGGGCAGCAGCTCCGCCCGGTCGGCTCCGTTGCAGTGCCGGATCTCGAAGTCGGGGCCGAGGGCGTCGACGGTCGCGGGCGAAAGCTCCTCGGCGATGAGTACGACGGGTTTCGAGCTCACGTGGGTCCTCACAAGTCCAATGCGGACGGCCGTCCCGACGGCCGCTGGCGGAGGGGTGCTAGCCGCGTGGAAGACGCACGACGCTGTGGGCCTGACGCGTATGTTGTGCAGCAGTCTAGTGGCGCCGCGGTCTTTGCTTTGCGCCGTTGCGGAAGGATCACCCGGACGGGGAACTCCAATGTGGAGTGCCGCCGGAGATCGTGGCGAATGGGGGCCGGAGCAGCATGCCCCGGCCCCCTGACGTGAGGCTTACGCCTCCTCGTTCACCCAGCTCATCAGCCGGCGCAGCTGCTTGCCCGTGGTCTCCAGCAGGTGTTCGGAGTCCTGCTTCTTGTACTCGTCGTACTTCTTCAGGCCGCCGTGGTACTCGTCCATCCAGTTCTTGGCGAAGGTGCCGTCCTGGATCTCGGC
>NZ_JBVJUC010000012.1:0-259308 GCF_055605065.1 Streptomyces sp. NPDC037203 | reverse complement strand
CCCGCGGAGCGGGACCCTTCGGGCTTCGCCCGAAGCAGCGAACCGGGGCGCTGCGCGCCCCGGCCGCTCCCGCTCCGCGTGAGCGGCTGCGGCTCGCTTCGCTCACCGCCAGGCGGCACGCGCTCCGCGCGCCCCGCCAACTGCAGGGCATCCGGCCCGCGTTGCGGGCCGGGGCTGGCCTTCGGCCGGCCCCGGTGGCCTCCGCTGCGCTCCAGCCACCAGAAACGCAGCTGGGGAGGGGCGGGGTGCGGCCTCAACTCTCGTACGGGGTAAGGCGTGTCATGCTCCGCGGCCCACCTATGGGCCCTGCGGCCCGTGGGAACAGCAAGGAGAGGGAGGGGTGACGGGTGGTCGGGAGAGTGACGAGTCGAACCGGGCAGTGCGGGGGGCGAGTTGACCGGCCGTCAGGCTGCTTTCGGGGGGGGTGGTCATAAGGCGACAGTGACAGGGTTAAGCCACGTTCGAGGGGTCTTCTCGGTTCTGAGTGCTTCATTTTGAAGCATGAGATAGGGTCTGGACTCAGATGGCAACACCACTAAGGGGGCTGGGCCGTTTTTCGATCATGTTCCCCCTCTGCTGGTTCGAGGCGATAACCCGGTTCCAGTGAGGTCTACCGTAGCCGGTGACGTGCACTCTACGTTCAGGTTTCCCGTTCACTGCCCAGCCAAGAGCCCAGGAGAAGGCAGACGGATATGTCGACCACAAGCCGAACGGATCAGCGTGAGGCGGCGCAGCAGGAAGCAGTTGACGCGGTGGTCCGTGCCCTCGAATTGCCTGCAAGATCGCTTGTGCCCGAGAGGGGGCTCCGGACTCAGGTGATCATGGCCACCGGGTCCGGCAAGACTCGGGTCGCGGCCCGCAGCGCGGAGAAGCTCCGTGCGGGCCGCGTGCTGGTGCTCGTCCCCTCGCTGGACCTGCTCACCCAGACCGAGGCCGCGTGGCGCGAGGCCGGCCGCACGGGCCCGATGATCGGGGTTTCGTCCCTGCGGGGCGAGGACGTGTCCTTCCCCAACACCACGGACGTGGCAGAACTGGTCGACTGGGTGCGGCCGTTCGACAAGGTCACCGTGTTCGCCACCTACGCCTCTCTCGGTCTCGGCACGCTGGAGCGCGCCCACAAGGCCGGCCTGCCGGGCTGGGACCTGATCGTGGTCGATGAGGCGCACCGGACTTCGGGTCGGCTGGGCAAGCCATGGGCGGTCGTCCATGACAACACCCGCGTCCCCGCCCTGCGGCGGCTGTACATGACCGCCACGCCCCGGCTGTGGCAGCTGGACGAGGATGCCGAGGGCGCGCCGGGTGAGTTGGTGGCGAGCATGGAGGACGACCCGGACGGTCCGTTCGGTGCGCGTTGCTTCACGCTGACCCTCTCGGAGGCGATCGACCGGGGGATCTGTGCCCCCTACCAGGTGGTGTGCGTGGACATCACCGACACGCAGCTCCAGGCCGCGCAGCTCCTGGGCACTGAGGGCCGCTCGGACGAGGTCCGCGGGGCCCGGCTCGCTGCCCTCCAGACCGCGCTGGTGAAGGCGTCGTCGGAGGAGGGCTTTAGGCGCACGCTGGTCTTCCACCACGTCGTGAAGGAGGCCGAGGCGTTCGCGGCCGGCCTCCCGGAAGTCGCCAAGCGGCTGCACGCTGCGGACCCCGAGCTGTACCCCAAGACGATCTGGGCGGACTGGCTGTGCGGCGAACACAAGCCCCTCCACCGGCAGCGGGTCCTCGGGGAGTTCGCGACCGGGATCGCCACGGACGGCACCGTCGTGGAGAAGGGCTTCCTCGGCTCGGTGAAGGTGCTCGGCGAGGGCGTCGACACCAAGAACTGCGACTCCGTGTACTGGGCAGACGTACGCGGCTCCATGCCCGACCTCGTCCAAGCCGTCGGCCGCGCCCTACGCATGCACCCAGGCGAGGGCAAAGTCGCCTCCCTCGTGGTGCCGGTCCTGCTCGGCCCCGGCGAGACAGCGGACAACATGCTCACGTCGCGCGCGTTCGGCGGGCTGGCGAAGCTGCTAGAGGCACTCAGAGCACACGACACCCGCGTGGTGGAGCAGCTCGCCGAGCAGCAGGCCCCGAGCGCCTACAAGCCCGTCCAGAAGGGCGCGCAGGGCCAGGAGAGCCGTGGCGAGGAGAACGGGTCCGGCGGCCCGTCGGCCCCGGCGCGGAAGCTGCTGAAGTTCAGCACGCCGCGCGACCCGGCGCAGCTGGCCGCGTTCATCAACCTGCGGGTCCTCAACCCCGAGCACGAGCACTGGCGGCGCGGCATCGAGGCCGCCGTCATCTACGCCCGCGAGCACGGCGACCTCAAGGTGCCCTTCACGTACCGGGTGCCCGGCGGCCAGGACCAGGCGGTGGAGGCCGAGGGGTGGCCGGCCTCGCTCGCCGATTTCCCACTGGGGCAGTGGATCGCCGACGCCAGGCGGTTCTACGCCCGCGACGACATGGACAAGGACCGCATCGAACAGCTGGAGAAGCTGGGCATGGTGTGGTCGCACTACGACGTCGCATGGGAGGAAGGTCTCGCGGCCGCGCGCGGATGGGCCGAGGAACACGGGCACCTCCTGGCCCCGACGGATGCCACCTTCCAGGGCTACCGGGTGGGCATCTGGCTGAAGAACGCGCGGGCCGCCGCCCGCAGGGCGCGGGAGATCGAGCAGCGGCGTGCCGAGGGCCTGCCGGTCGCGTCGTCGGCCGGGGCACTGTCGGACGAACGGCGCGAACAGCTGGAGGACATCGACCCCGCCTGGTGCCCAGCCTGGCCCGTCGAGTGGCAGCGCGTCTTCCACCTCGTCCGGCACCACCTCGAGGCCGGCCACCCGCTGCCCACCGAGCCCGGCGACGTCATGCACCAAGGCGAAGACCTCGGCCGGTGGGTGCGCTCGGTCCGCCTCGGGTGGGACAACCTGACGACCGTGCAGCAGTGGATGTGCGAACAGGTCCTCGGCATCACACCCGCGGCCGAGGACGAGAAGCCGCCCCCGCGGCGTACGCAGGCCGACAAGTGGGCGATGAACTACGAGGCCGCCAAGCAGTTCTACCAGCGCGAGGGACACCTTCGGGTACCGCGCAAGCACGTGGAGACCATCGTGGTCGACGTCCACGGCGAGGACCAGCAGGAGCGGGAGCTCCGGCTCGGGGCATGGATCGGGAACCAGCGCAGCCGGGCCGCCACACTGTCCCCGGAGCGGATGGAGCTGCTGTCCGCCATCGGGATGCGCTGGGCGTGATGGTGGGCGTCACCGTCACCGTGGCGACCGCGCTCGCGACCGGCGGGCGGTTACGTCCGTGGCGGGGCCTGGGCGGCAGATCAGGCCCGCTTCACCGGGGCGTGGGTGCTGGCCATCAGGCCGTCGTCGTTCTGGTCCACGCCGCCACCGCGCCACGCATCAGCTGGCGGATCATGCGCACCCCGGCCAACCCGTTCAGCGGCGGCTGACTTCGTGTCTCTGTACGGCGGCCCTCGTTTGCAGGGCATGCATGCACGCACGACAGCCGCAGTGCTCGCCGCCACCGCGGCATCCATCGGGATCGGTGTCGCCGCAGCTCCTGCATTCGCCGGAGGAGTCGGTGACTTTCTCTCGCCCGCCTTCGGGGACAGCTGCTTCAACCTGAACAACGGGGCAAGGGCCGAAGGTGCAACTGCACACGGGACCGGCACCTTCGGAGGGAACATCGGACGTCTGCCGTTGGCGAGCGCGCTCAACCAATGTGGTGGCGCAGACCTGCCTGGAGCAAACGAGCGGGGCTTTGTGGGGCCAATGGGCATGGCGTCACAGGAGAAGGATTCCGAGCAGCAGGAGTAGCAGCAGGATGTGCGCCTGATCCGGCAACAGCTGAGGAGAAAACGGCCTCTTATGGCGCCGGGGCCGTGTACTGGGGCAGCATCGCCGCATGGTCAACTACGTGCCCTCACCTGACGAGGTCGCCGCCGCGCAGTCCCCCAACGGCGGTTGGTCGAAGAAGCAGCTTGCCGACTGGGGCGTCCCCTGGCCCCCGCCGGCGGGCTGGCGCAAGCACCTCGAGGCGAAGTGGCGGGGCGAGGACGTCGGGCCGCTGCCCCGAGACGATCCGGACCAGGACGCCCTGTTCTGACCCTGACCGACCAACTCGTCCCCGCCCGAAGGCTGCCGACCTACCGACAATGCCTGTCGCAGGCCAATTGATCCTTCGACGGTGGACTAACGAGCTCGTGCACGGTAAGCGGTGAGACGTCGAGGATGGCGGTGGGGCTCGGTGTTCACTTCTGCCGTGCCGACGTCAGGTCCGCGGTCTGCTGGTGAGACAGCAGACCGGCGACGGCCTGGATCGTGTCGCTCATGTGCTCGCGGCTTCCGAGGTGGCGAGCCAGGGCTCGCCAGTTCTTCAGGTGGGCGATGCCGTGCTCGACCCGGATCCGGCGTGAGGAGTGTGCCTTGCGCTGTCGTTCGTGCATCTCCTCGTACCAGTCTGGGGCGTTTTTCTTGAACTTGCGGTGTGGTGGTGTCACCACCCGACCGCCGGTCTGGGCGCCCAGGCCCTGGTAGCCGGCGTCGGCGAGGACCTCGACCGCAGGTCCCTCGGCCAGGAGCTTGACCAGCCCTAACTGGCGGGCGTGGGTGATGTCGGCGCAGCTCGCGGGCCGTGCCGGGCTGCACCACAGCACGCGCCCCTCGCCGTCCGTGACCACCATGGACTTGACGGCGTTCTGCTTGTTCTTGCCCGAAATGAACTTGTCGCGGTCCTTGCGTCCGGAGGCCGGCCGGCGTACCCGGATCTCGGTGCCGTCAATGATGCCGGTCGACCCGCTCACACCGAGGTGGTCGACTACGTCGGCCAGAGACCGCAGCCGCACGCCGGGGCTGACGGTGCAGCCTCGCTCAGCGAGCAGGGGCCGTACCTCACCGATGGCCCTGGTGATGGTGGAGCGATCCACGCCGAACCAGCAGGCCAGCACGTCGTGAGTGACCCCATGCCGAAGATGGACGAGCGTGGCCAGAAGCCGGTCGACGAACACCAGCCGATGCTTCGCGCCTGCGCCCACGGCCCGTTTCCGCGGGCGGGAAGTGAGCCGGGCCTGGTGGCGCCCATGCCACAACGCACCTATCTCAGCTACGAGTTCAGCAATCACGTCAGCCGACAGGCCCGTGATTCTCCGGTCGCTGATGATCGCTGCACGATACGCGTTCCCCACCACATGACCATGATCGCCGATCAGGAGCCCGACGTCTCACCGCTTACCGTGCACGAGCTCGTTAGCTCGGTATCGACCTCGAGCATGGCCGCCAGGACCTCGCGTTCACCGAGCTTGGGGCTGGCCAGGGCCCACAGAATCGGCATGCCGGTCGGGGTGCAGACCAGATACAGGCGCAGGCCCCACGGGAGGCGCAGTAGCCGTAGCCGGGCCAGCCTGCCAGGTCCGAGCGTTTGACGGTCGGACGGGACATGCCGCACGGCACCGGAGTGGAGTCGGTGATCCAGACCGTGTCGGTCCAGAAGTCGCTGTCCCGGGCGAGTTCCCGGATCATGCGCTTCACCAGTGGAAGCGCCGTGCGCAGTCGCTTGTTGTAGCCCGCGCGCTGGGGCAGATACGGGAACATAGCGTTCAGGTGCTTGCGTGCGTAGCGCAGCCAGCGGGCCTCGGAGTGGTAGCCGAGGAGCGCCTGCGCGACCGCGAGGCAGACGAGTTCGGAGTCGCTGAGCAGGGGCGGACGACCCATCCATCGTGCTCCCCCGATCTCGTCGTCGATCTTCACGTACAGTGCGGTCGAGAGGGTCTCAAGGTCGGTCGTCACAAACTGATCATTGAGACCCTCACTCCTTTCGCGCGGCGGAATTGCGGATCTACTCGTCTACGGGAGAGTCGCCTGCAGGGCACGCAGAGTTCCTCGACTGTGCGTACGGCGTGAGTGACAGTGGACGGTGCACCCCCCAACCGACCTCTATCGCGCGAACGTTGTGTGTATCGCCACCGGTTCGCTCAGGCCTCTTCCGCGCCGGTGCTCGCGCTTGCGTCCACGATCGCCACTGCCTGCCCGCTCACTCGCACGCGCGGGTCCTTGGGGGAGGCCTCGACCCGGAGAAGGCTGGGCCGGCCGAGATCCTCGCCCTGGCGGATGGTGAACGCACCGGAGGGCGGGAGGGCGCCGAGGACGCGCAGATAGCCGCCGAAGGCGGCGGCCGCGGCGCCGGTGGCCGGATCCTCGACGACACCGCCGATCGGGAAGGGGTCGCGGGCGTGGAAGAGCTCGGGGGCCTCCCGCCAGACCAGCTGGAGGGTGGTCCAGCCGTGAAGGCGCATCACCTCGGCCAGAGCATCGAAGTCGTAGTCCAGGGCCGCGAGACGCTCGCGGGTGGCCGCGGCCAGGACCAGGTGCTCGTTACCGCCGAAAGCGACATGCGGCGGCAGCGCCGGGTCAAGGTCCTCCGGGGACCAGTGCAGGGCCGCCAGTGAGGCGTGCACCTCCGCTTCGCCCGCCGGCCGGGAGCGGGTGGGGACGCTGGTGAGCGTCGCCGTCACCGAGTGTCCGGGCGCTACCGAGGTGTCCAGGGCGATCTCACCCACCGGCGTGTCGAAGACGAGGGGGCCGGGGCCGATCCGCTCGGCCAGTGCCACCGCGGTGGCGACGGTCGCGTGACCGCAGAAGGCGACCTCCGCAAGTGGGCTGAAGTAGCGCAGCCGGAAGCGGCGCGCCGCCTGGTCCGCCGCGGTGACGAACGCGGTCTCCGAGTAGCCGACTTCGGCAGCGGCCGCCAGCATGGCGGCATCGTCCAACGCCGTCGCGTCAAGCACGATACCGGCCGGGTTACCGCCGGCGGAGTCGGTGCTGAAGGCCGTGTAGCGCAGGATCTCAGGGTGTGTCTGACTCATGCCCCTACCGTGGCACCGCACAGACATCCATACAAACGATGGATCCTGATCATTCCCATCGCCATCCACGATGGCAAAGGCTATCGTCGACACCATGGACACCCGACTGCTGCGCACCTTCGCCACCGTCGCCCGGACCGAGAACCTCACCGCCGCAGCAGAGCGCCTGCACCTCGTCCAGTCCACCGTGACCGCCCACGTGCAGGCGCTGGAGAAGGAACTCGACCTGCGCCTGTTCGACCGACTGCCGCGCGGAGTGGTCCTCACCAGCGCCGGCCGCGAGGTGCTGGCGCAGACCGAAGAAGTACTGGAGGCCGAGTCCCGGCTACGGGCGGTCGCCGCCGCGGCCGGCGGCGCAGACGGTCAGGTGACCGGACGCGTGACGCTCTCGGCCGGCGAGACGCTGGTGTCCGCGCGACTGCCGGGAGTCATCGCCTCCCTGCGCCGCAGCCACCCCGGAGTCGAGGTGGACCTGCGCACGATGGGCACCGCAACCGCCGTCACCGCGCTCCGTACCGGCGAGCTGGATCTTGCCCTCCTGCTGGAAGACGAGGCGGCTTTCCGCGACATCGAGTGCACGCCGCTTGCCCGTGAGCCGCTGGTGCTCGTCTGCTCCCCCGAACACCCCGCCGCCGCCCGCAGCACCACCGACTGGGCGGAGCTAGCCCGCGAGGACTACTTCCTGCACGAGCAAGGTTGCTCGTACAGCGACCGCTTCATCGAACAACTGCTCGCCGCCGCGAAGGGCACACCGCCCCGGATCACCCGTTTCGGCAGTCTGGAAGCCGCCAGGTCCTGCGTGACCGCAGGTCTCGGCCTCAGCCTGCTGGCCCGCGCCAATGTCACGGACGCGCTCGCGGCAGGCCGCCTCACACAGGTGTCCGGCCCGCAGTTCCCCGGCGTCACCGTCCAACTGGCCCGCCATCGCCGACGCTGGCTCTCCCCCGCGGCCGCCGCGCTCACCACCGAACTACCACACCACTTCCCACACTGAGCGCACAGCTGCGTCAGCGGACAGCGAGCCCGGCCGGCCTGTCACGCTCGTTCAACTACTGATCACTTTGGAGCTACTCGTCTAGGCGCTGCGGGGTCGGCGGGGTCGGCTGCCTGACGTCTTCTTCGCGGCTGTCTTCTTGGTCGCGGTCTTGCGGGGCGGCTGCTTCTTGGCCGCGGTCTTCTTCGGTTTCGGCAGCTCGTGCACCTCGGCCGGACCGGCGTCCTGGCCGCGGGACGCCTTGGCCTTGCTCACCGATTCCTGGAGGGCAGCCATCAGGTCCAGGATCTGGGCCGGCTGCTCCGGCTCGGGCGCCTCAGGCAGGGGCTTCTCCTCGCGCTTGGCCTCGATGATCTCGGCGACCGCCTCGGTGTAGCGGTCGTGGAACTCCGGCCCCTCCAACCGGTCGACGGTCATGGTGTCCATCAGAGCGAGCGCGCCCTCGATCTCCGCCTCGGACACCTGCACCGGCGGCGGCAGCAGCTCGGCGGGATCGCGGATCTCGTCCGGCCAGCGCATCGCGTGGAGAACCAGGACGTCGTCCGTCACCCGCAGCAGCCCCAGCCTCTCCCTGCCGCTCCAGGCGTACTTCGCGACCGCCACCTTGGCCGAGCGGCCGAGCGCCTTAACGAGAAGCTTGTACGGCTTGGCCGCGACCTGCCCGGCGGGCTGGAGGTAGTAGCCGTCGGAGATCCGCAGCGGGTCGACGGACTCCAGCGGCACGAAGCCGTCGATCTCGATCGCCCGCGCCGTCGGCAGCGGCAGGTTGTCCAGGTCCTCGTCGGTGACCGGGATGACCTGCGTCTTGGTGATCTCGTAGCCCTTGCCGATCTCGTCCTGCGGGACCTCGCGGTCCTCCAGCTCGCACACCTTCCGGTAACGGATCCGGCCCTGATCGGGCAGGTGGTACTGGTGGAAGTGAATGCTGTGGTCCTCGGTGGCGCTGACCACGTTGATCGGCACCGTCACCAGGCCGAAGCTGATCGCGCCGCTCCAGATCGTCCGGGGCATGGGCAGACCTCCGCTCACCCCGAGCAACACCAGACTACGACCGACGCACCGGGCATGTGCGCCGCCGATCCACCAGACGGAGCGCCCGTTCCCCGCTTCCGCTGCGGTACGGCGTGGCGGGCCGTGCCGATGGGACATCATCATGCGATGGCGCGCACCACCTGCACAGGTGCTCCTCCGGCCTGATCCAAACGGAAGGCCCTAACCCCCCGACCGTCTCGCGGCACGTCTCCGCGTATGCCCGTACCAGCGGACGCCCCCCGGCCTCGCGCCGCCAGGCCAGCGCGTACCGGCTGGGTCCCACGCCGCTGACCGGGTGGGTGACGACCCAGCCCAGGCTGATCAGCTCGGGGCCTGAAACCCGCAGATCAGGGGTGCAGGGCGTCGTGTAGGGCGCGTACTTGGTCGGCCAGGCTGCGTTCGCTGATGCGGGCGGAGGGGAAGAGGATGTCGAAGCCGTGGACGGCGCCGGGTACTTGGACGAGTTCGGTGGTGACACCGGCGGCGGACAGGCGTGCGGCGTAGTCGCGGCCCTCGTCGCGCAGTGGGTCGATCTCCGCCACGGCGATGTAGGTGGGCGGCAGTGCGCCAAGGTCCGTGGCGCGGATCGGGGAGGCGTAGGGGTGGGGGTGGGTGTCCTTGGCGTAGTACTGCCAGGCCAGTTCCATCGCGCCCCGGTTGAGGACGGGGGTGTCGGTGAACTCGCGCACCGAGGCTGAGGTCAGGCTGCCGTCCACGCCCGGGTAGGTCAGCAGCTGGAAGAGGATGTGCGGGCCTGCCTGGTCGCGGGCGCGCAGCACGGTGGAGGCGGCGATGTTGCCGCCGGCGCTGCCACCGGCAACGGCGATGCGTGCCCGGTCGCCGCCGAGTTCGGCTGGGTTGGCGGCGATCCAGAGCAGGGCGGCGTAGGCGTCGTCGGCCGCGGCGGGGTAGGGGTGTTCGGGGGCGAGGCGGTAGTCGACGGATACGACGACGGCCCGGGCGTCGCGGGCGTAGCGCAGGGAGCGTCCCTCCTCGGCCTCGGGGGATCCGTAGGTGAAGGCGCCGCCGTGGATGTAGAGGATCACGGGCAGGACTTCGGTGGTGTCGGGCCGGTAGACGCGCAGCCGCAGGTCTCCTCCTGCGGGGCCGGGGATGTGCAGGTCCCGCACCGTGACCTGGTCGTCGGCGGGGGTGTCGGGGTAGGCGCGCAGGAGTGCGTAGCGCTGGGGGTCGGCGAGGACGGCGTCGAGGCCGTAGACGGGGAAGATACCGGTGTCGGCGGTCTCCAGCAGGGTCTGGATCTCGGGGTCGACTGCGGGGACGGGCATGGCTGGATGGCCACCTTCCGGGTGCGGACCGGGTCGTGCCCGGTGCTGGTGTGCGGAACTGACCTCAGTCTCTGCCGATCCCCAGCGACGCAGAAGTGGCCCTGGGGCCACCATCTGCAACTATTGGGCCATGACCGTTGCGACACCTCATCATGTGGCCGTTCTCGCCCTCGCGCCGGTGGTGGCCTTCGACCTCAGCATCCCGGCCCAGATGCTGACCGGGGTCGAGACCCGGGCGGGACAGGCGGCCTACGAGGTGCGCACCCTGTCCCCGGACGGCTCGCCGGTGCCGACGGTGAACGGGTACGGCGTCACGCCGCAGGGCGACCTGTCCCTGCTGGAGCACGCCGACACGGTGATCGTCGCGGGGACCCGCTGCCCGGACGTGGTGGAGAAGGGAGCGGTGGACGCCGGTGTCGCGGAGGCGTTGCGTGCGGCCCGGCAGCGCGCCCGGCTGGTGTCCTTGTGCACCGGCTCGTTCGTCCTCGCGGCGGCCGGCCTGCTGGACGGCGGCCGGGCCGCGACCCACTGGCGTTATGCCCAGCAGTTCAGGCGGCTCTTCCCCACGGTCGACCTCGACACCAACCCGTTGTACGTCGCCGATCGCGGGATCCTGACCTCGGCGGGCGGTGCGGCGGCCATCGATCTGTGCCTGCACCTGATCCGGGAGGATCATGGCAGTTCCGTGGCGAACCGCGTGGCCCGGTACAACGTCGTCGCGCCGATGCGGGACGGCGGGCAGGCTCAGTACATCGAGCACCCGGTCCGCGAGGACGCGGGGACCTCGACAGCCGACGCACGGGCGCTGATGACGCAGCACCTCGACCGGCGGCTCTCCCTCAAGGACCTCGCGGCGCAGTGCCACATGAGCGTGCGGACGTTCACCCGGCGGTTCCGGCAGGAGACCGGGCTCTCCCCCGCCGCCTGGCTCTCCTCCGCCCGCCTGAAGCACGCGCGCCACCTGCTGGAATCCACCGAACTGCCCGTGGACGACATCGCCACCAAAGCCGGCCTCGGCAGCGGGACGAACCTGCGCAAACACATGCGCAACACTCTGAACACCACCCCCAGTGCCTACCGCAGGGCGTTCCGCTCCTCCCCCGCCACGCATACGCCGTAGGACCGTGTCTCGCCGGCCTCCATGCCTGCCACCTCGTACGACACGTGCCGTCGCGCGAGTCGGCAAGAGACGGCAGATGCGACGCTCCCCATGCGGCGCCTCAGGCATCACCCCAGCGGTCTGCCCCGCCCCTGTCGCGTCCCTGCCCTGAGAGTCGGCCGTGGGCCGGGCGGCCTGCGGCCCGGTGCAGGGCGAGCGCCGGCAGGGCGTCAGGGGCAGGGCCAAGCGGCAGGGATTGCAGAAGGGCCTGCAGGCCCTCGCGGCGAACATCCGCGCCGATGCCGAGGACCGGTACGACAGCGCGGAGCGCGGGTGGCGCTCCGGTGTCGAGCGGGCGCTGCTGTGGATCGAGAACACCACCGGCCAGCTGACCGAGGGCAGGCCGGGCGCCGGGGCCCAAGCCGTGCGGGCTCGCCGAGGATGGGATGTCCGACTCGGCGGCGCCGTACTGGCGCTTCGAGCCGACGAAGACTGACCGTCCCGCAATACCTGCTGAGTCCTGGACGGCCTCCGCCTACCCGGAGGGAAGCTCTCAGGAACGACCGAGGCGTTGGGGCGCGGTGTTGACTCGCCGCTCAACCACTTCGGCGATCGCCTGGTACTTGGGGCCGCAGGTGGTCAGCTGAAGTTGTTCGTAGTTGCAGGTGGTGAAGCGTAGTTCGATGAGGCCTGTCCGGGCCTCATCGTCGAGGCGGATCCAGTTCTTCATCGTCTCTGGTGGGTAGATGGCGTCCAGGTGATCGGCGCGGGATACGGGCAGCCCGAACTCCGCGTCCGTGACCGCTTCGACCAGGTCTTGCATGTGGTGCCGGATTCCGGATCGGTGAATGATGTCGAGGCACCAGCGCACAGGGTCGCTGCCTTCGTACCCGTTGATGCCCAGCCCCTTGTAACCGGTGACAGCATCGGCTGCGGTGAGGGTGTGGTGGGTCGAGACGCGCACGGTGACGCACCGGCAGGTACGGGCAGAGCAACCCCTCACGCGGGCGATGCACGGGCTACGGCGGGCGGTCACCGGACAGCATGTGACGACTCAGGCCGTGACGCTGCGGCAGGAAGAACGCGAGCGCTGGTCGGCATCCGCTCTGGCGAATGACGTCGCGCGGGGACATGCGGTCATCTCGCTGACCACTGTGGCCGGTGAGCGGACTCCGCCGATCCTGACCAGACTCGCGACTGATCCCCCGGAAATGAGTGGAGGGGCCGTGGCGAATGCCAGGGCCCCTCCGTTCATTTTCGGCGGCTCGTCAGTTCTCGGCTTCTTCTCCGTCTCCATCGGAGGGGGAATCGGTTGCGGGCGATGGTATGGCCGGGGGTGTGAGGCCGAAGGCTGATCGGATCTTTGCTCCGACCCCAGCCGCTGTAGCGCTTCCAGCCTCGGTCAGAACCGGGGCAACGAATTTAACCAGGAACAGTCCGCCAACATAGGCGCCGGTTAGGGCGATTCCCCCGCCGTCGTGTCCCCAAGTGACCCCGATACCAATTGCGGATGCCTGTTCGGCGACTGTCCGCAGGGGCAGCCACTCTGACGGCGGAGAATTGAAACGAGGCACTAATGCCTCATCACTCAATAGTGCAGAGTAAACGATCGAAGAAATCGAACTCTGTTGCTGCACATGCCTCACGTCACGGAACATCTGACGTGAAACGTGCAGAGCGAACACGCCGAACGCCATATCTACATCATCGTAGAAACGGCCAATGTCCCTCCCCCGTACGCGCCTCATGGACGCTCCGCCATCGCGGCTCGTCATTTGCCTGATGAAGGCAATCTCGACGTCAGTGAGATGGTCGTCAGTCCCGCTGACCTCCAATACGCCGAACTGCTCGGCAGACGTTAAGGCCAGATCCACCCGCAGCGTCACAGATCGTCGCTGCACCCGGTTTCGGAAGGATTCTGCGGCTTCGTCACCATGACCGGTAGCGGGGCCCGAATAGCGGGGGTCGTCGGGGCGCGTCATCGGGTCTCCACCCCGCCTTCCGAGGTGGTGGGGCGGGGCTGGACGGCGACGCGCAGGGAGCCGTCGGGCTGCCGCTCGGCGGGGAGGGCATGCCATCCTCGGGGGCCTGCGACGGCGTCGGGGTCGAGGGCGTCAGCGGGGAGGGTGATGGAGCCGCCGTGCTGCATGAGGATGGCGACCAGGGCGACGTGCGTCCACTCTGCGGGTGTGCGGGGCTGCCTCATGAGGTGATTACTCTCTGTGTGTGGTGGTGTTGCGTGTCGCGTGTCGCAACAGGGCAGGGGGCTCGGTTCGGGCCCCCTGTGGGGCTCTGACGGGCCCCCTTTCCGGTGTTGCGACACGCGACATGCAACAGGTGTCGGTTACGCAGCGCGATGGTCCTCGGCGGAGACGTAGGCGACCTGGCCGCTGCCCCGGTCAACGCGGACGACGTAGCCGTAGGCGACCCAGCGGTGCAGCGTGGTGCGGTCGCGGGCGTACTCGGGGTGGTCCTTGATGGCGTCGGCGAGCGCGCTGACGCTGAGTCCCTCGGTGCCGGCCTGCCGCAGCACCTCCAGGGCCTGGACCTGCGCGCGGTCGGTGAGCGTTCGGGCATTCGGGGCCAGCGATCGTGGCGTCCTCGCTGGACGACGACCCGCAGGTCCACGACGAGTGCGCCGCAGCTCGGGCTGTGGCACGGGCGGGGGCCGGTCACCGCGTAAACCACCTACGCCTCCCTGCCAAGCAACCTGACCTGCGTGTACACGAGTCGTGGGCATGGCCCGGGCTGCGCTGCACCTCCTTCCGGAGGGTTCGCCGAGGCGGCCCCCGCATCCAGCCGGCCTCCTCCGCCCCGGGGCCGAGGCGGTCCCGGATGCCGCTGGCAGCCCATCAGGATCCGTGACTGAAACACGAAACATCCCCGAATAAAAACCCGCAGCAAGGTGTTTTGCAGTCCGCCACATTTACACAGTCCTCTCCCATTCATCTTTCTGCTGCTGACGAATTTCTACCTGAGCCCACTTGCTGGCGTACCTCCACCTGTTCAATCTCTTCAATGCGCTGTCGTGCCGGAGGGCCCGGATCGCTGCCGAGAGCCAGCGGTCGAGGTTGGCTACGGGAACGTTGCAGGCCATGAGATAAGCGATCGCCTGCAAGGGGTCGCCGGGCAGGGTGACACCGTTGATGATGCGGCGGGCGGTGCTGGCGGGCAGCCTGCCGGGGCCAGCGGCCCGCTCCATCTCCGCCGGGGGTGGGGCAGCCAGCCCATATGTGCTGGTCGCGCAGTGCCCGGCTGAGGTCGGCCGGGGTGGAGATGAGGGCGGGGTCGGGGGCCTTGTGGACGTAGTGCGGCGCCCGGGTGGCCTGGCGTGCGGAGACCCACAGCCGATATGCGCAGGTGCCGGGTTCGCTGATGCGCACGAGCCACGTCTCAGTCGCCGTGACGACCGCGATGAAGGCGAGGACGGTCTCCCAGGTCGGGACCGAGGCGCCGGAGGCGGCGCGCTCGAGTGTCGCCTTCGACCGCGTGCCGTTCGTCTTCCTGGCCATCTGCTCGTAGGTCATGCCGGCGTCGGCCTTGAGGCCACGCAGGAAGTCGGCGAGCCTCGCGCGCGCCGGAACGGTTCGGTCCACGGGCTTCTCGGGGCGTCCCATAACGGTCGCCTCAGTTTCCCGAGGTGAAGTAGGCGCGCATGAAGCGGCCGATCCGGCCTCCCGTGCCGCAACCTCCGGTCACCACCATCACGACGACTACGGCGCCGGTGAGACCGGCGCCCGCTATGAGGAGCAGGACGTCGCGGGTGTTCTGGGCGGGCGGGGCGAGGATCGCCGCGGTGGCGATGCACGCGATGATCACGAGCGCGCGCGACATGCCGAAACGGACGCTCGTGGAGGTGGTCTCAAGCACGGAGGACGCCGTCTCGGTGGCCATCGTGCTCGTGGCAGTGGCGTCGGTGCCGGACGCCGTCGGTATAGCGGCCGTACTGCTCGCCGCAGTGGAGGGCTTGCTGCCCATGAGGTCTCCCTAATCACCGTCCGGCGATCAGAAGATCGCCGGACGGTACTGCTCGGCTCCAACCATTGATCTCTCCGTGTGCCAGCGGGAGTTGGCGCTCCCCACACGCAAAAAGACCTGTTGTCTCAAAGAGTGGCAGCCGGTACGGCACCAATGACAGTGGGACAGACAGTTGGCTCACCAGCGCGCCAAAGCGGCGTCGACGTACACGAACACCACCAGTGATGCTGGCGTGTGTGACGGACGTGAGGTATGCCTAAGGGGAACGTCGCAGGTCAGAGCCCTGACCGGAGTCCTACCATAGGAAACCGACAATGGGTTCCGGACGCACAACGACGTGTCGCGGGCAAGGACATGAGTGTGGCCCCTGCCGCTGTCGTCGGCAGGGGCCACATTGCGTGGCGGCGAGCCTCCTCCGGCAGGGCCGCCTTGATCTTGTTCACCGTGGTCGCCGACCGCCCGGCGAACTACCCGATCCGCTAACCCGCACCCCATACGGCACAACCTCTAGACCTTCCAGCACTCCCGAATGTCGAGAACTGGCCTCGCCGTCCGCGCGCCCGCGCCGAGCGGAGAACCAGGACCGTCCGCCGGCTTGTCCGCGGCCCCGGGGTTCGGTGTGGTCGGGTTCAGGAGGAGCTTGTCAGGCCCCTGCTGCTCCGCCAGGTCGAGAGCTCGTAGTGCGAGCGACTGATCGTGGACGGCGCTGGGACACCGGAGCAGGGAGCGTTGGAGCAGTACCTCGCTCCGTGTCAGCCGTTTGCGCACCGCGGATGTCGAGAGGGCCAGCGCGTTGGCCGTCGGGCCGACGCGTGCGTCGAGGCGCAGCCAGGTGGTGAGCGTCTGCTCGATGCAGACGGGGACGTCGGGTGTGCGTACGGCGTCGAATCGTCGCTGTGCCCACGCCACGACGCCGGGGAGCGTGAGGAGTTCGTCCAAGGAATGCGATCCCGCCTCGGCCCCGGTCTTGTGGTGGGTGGTCGCACGCAGTGCGAGGGCCAGTGCGGCTTGGTCGACGAGTCGGGTCAGGTCGAGGCTCAGCAACTCCTGGACGAGGGAGAGGCGCGCCGTGAGGGTGTTGCGGTGGATCTTCAGGTGGACCGTCGCGCGGGAGGAGAAGTTGAGCCATGACGCCGCCGTGGCCAGCAGTTCCGTGCCGTCCGGGTCCTGGGAACGCCGGGGGCGGTGGGCGTGCAGCGGGGCGAGGAAGGCCTGTGCCCATGCCGCTGCGGCCGGCCCGATGGTGAGAGCGAGGTCCGGATGGCCCGCGAACGAGGCGTGCCGTCCGGTCAGATGGCGCGCGGCCGCGAGGGCGTGGAAGGCCTGGGCGTAACCGGTGGCGGTGTCGCGCAAGGGCACGGTGTCGCTCACCCCGATCCGGCAGGACTTGGTCACGGCCGGGGGCCGGGCCCATGCCGGACGGCCGTCGGCGCGGGCCTCGGTGCCGGCGGGTACGAGCACCATCATGTGGTCGACGTACACCGGGCACGGCACGATCCACGCGCCTTCGACCACGGTGGCCAGTGCGTCCGCCACCGTGCCGCGCTCCGCGGGCGGTCCCTCGATGACGTAGACCCGCACCGTGTCGGGCAGTGGGGGCCGCAGCGCTTCCGCGACCTGACGTGCGGCGGCTACGTGGCCGTTCATCAGCAGGTGCAGGACGGCTTCGCGGGTTCGGGCATCGGCGAGCCGCAGCCGGCTCTGTTGCCGCCGGGTGTGCTCCATCTGCCAGCACAGGCTGAGGCCGCAGGTCGCGTCCGCGAGCAGGAGCGGAAGGTCGGGCGGCATCGGCCGTGGCGCCACGGCGGCGAGAAGAGGCACGCGGACGCCTGGCGGGCCGTCGAGGGTAAGGACGACGCAGCCGAGGTCTTCCTGGTCGATGACCAGCGACTTCAGCCCGCGCAGGGTGGTCTCCTGCACCCCGCGCAGAACCAGTTCGCGCTCGGCGTCGCCGAGGCCGGACGGTTGCGGGCAGGCCACGGCGCCGGAGCGGTCCACCAGGAGGACGGTGGTCCCGGTGCGGACGGCCAGCCATCTGAGCATCCGTCCGCTGCCGCCCTTGCGGGCGGCCCGCTGCATGTGCAGCACGTCGTCAGCCCGTCGAGACCACCCCTCGGCGGTCACCGTGTCCGCACGTGAGTCATCACCGTGCATGCGTCATCCCCCCGAAGAGCGGCCCGACGGCGGTTCAGCCGGACGATACCCAGGGCTTCGCACGCAATCACAGACTTTATTAGGTAATAAGAGGGTTCGCTGTGCGGTCCAGCACCGGAGGGGCGGCTTCACCGTGCAACGAGGTCCTCCGTGCCGCCCGCAGCCGTCGTAGGTTCTGGCGTGCCCCGGCGGGGCGCCGCGGGAGGGGGCTCAGCAGACCTCATGTCTGCGTCCGCCTCGACCGCTCCCGGCGGTGTCGTCGGTCTCGGCCGAGCCGCGCCTACGCCGGCGGCAGCCGTCCCGTCTTCGGCTGCGTCACCTACAGGAAGGCACCTGACGATGCGTCTCAAGAGAACCGCCACCATGGCGGCAGCGGCCAGCGCGCTCGCGCTCGGCACGGTGGCCCTGGGCCCGGTCGGCTCCGCCTCCGCGACCAGTTATGTCTGTAGCACGTCCGTCGCTCCCGCCAACTCCCAGTGCTCTCACACCACCACTCTCCGCACCGGGAGCGAGTGGGCGGCCCCGCAGACGTTCAACAGCGCGTTCACCTACCTGCGCTGGCAGACCGACGGCAACCTCGTCCTGTACTGCAGGAACAGCGGCTATGCCTACCCGAACGGCCAGCCGGCGGTGTGGCGCAACGCCGGACAGGCCGTGTGGGCCTCCGGCCAGGTCGACGGCAACGCGGGCAACCATTACCACAATCTGGACTTCTGGACCGACGGCAACCTCGCCACCTACAACATCGACGTGACGACCGGGGGTTCGAGCGTCACCTGGAACACCGCCACCTGGCACGGCTCTGGCACCATCGCCATCGTCCAGGTGGACGGCAACTTCGTCCTGTGGCAGGGCGGCCAGGCCGTCTGGGCGTCCAACACCTACCATTTCTGCCCCGGTTCCGAGAACTACTGGAACGGCTACCGGTAGCCGGCGCGGCCCCGAGGCTCCGCCGTTCGCCGGGTGCGTCGGGGCCCGTTCCGTTCACGCGCCGACGACGCGCGCACCGGCTTCGGCTTTGGGCTCATCGACCCCGGAAGGGGGCAGCCCGCATGAACATCACCACCACGATCGACGGCACCTGCGCACGTATCCGCCCCTGCGGAGAGATCGACTTCAACGCCCTGCCGCCGCTGCGCGCCGCAGTCGACGCGCTGCCGCCGCAGGTGACCGACGTGCTGTGGAACCTGGCCCTTACGCCCTTCATGGATGTCGCCGGGCTCCACCTGCTGTTCACCCCGCCAGCAGCAGCGGCCCGGAGCGCCGGGCGACCGTGACCGGACTGCGCGCACAGCCGCTGTCGCTGCTGCTCATGGCGGCCGACGTCAATCCCACCGCCTTCGACCTTTGTCGTCTTCTGCCCGACGTGCCCCCGGCCACACGCCAGCACCCCGTCCAGGAGCCCCGGATGAGCCAGCAGCCGGCCCCCGCGCCCACCCCCGACCGCCAGCCCCACATTGGGGAATGGACGGTGGCCGCTGCGCTGGGCGCGGGCAGGCCGTGCCTCTACGTCCAGCCCCCCCCCCCCCCCCCCCGCACGGAGCGTGATCACCACCGGAGGGGCTGTCACGCTGCCGCGCCTGTCACGCGAATCGACCTGGAGAGGGCGAGAGGGGTTCCGGGCCGATCCAGAGCCTGAATATCCGAATTGGTGGGCTTTCGTTTGTGTGCTGTCACGCGCCATCCCGGCGACGTGACAGGTGAGGCAAGAGGGCGCGTGACACGCAGATCGTGACGTTCGGTGAACGTCACGGGGCGTGTCTGGCCGCCCGTGTCCTGTGACAGCGAACCTTGAGCGATTGCATTGAAGTTGGACCACTGCACGGTTCGTGCCATCGAACCTTGACCACCCTGGTCAGCCCCGGTTCGGATCGGTCGACGGCTCCGCAACTTCCAGCGGCTCCGGGGTTTCACGCTCGTTGGGGTCGAACTGCTTGGCGATGTTGTTCCACATGAAGCCGTCCCGCCAGCCCGGCTTCGCGCCTGCCCAGCCGAGCAGTGCCCCGAGGACCTTCTCCTGGGAGATCGTCTGCGTCTGGTAGTGCAGCTCGGCCACGCCGTCCCGGTATTCCAGCTGGTAGGTGTTGTTCTCTCGAAGCAGGACCTGGATGTACCAGCTGCCGGGCCGCTCCTCGTCCGCCCGCTCCAGGACCATGTGGGCGTTCCCCCGCCGCAGGTTGGCCAGCATCGTCCCAATAGCAGGCTTGGACGGACGCTTCACTACGTGGCCGCGCTCGTTGGTCGCAATCAGCATGGCCAGATCATCCAGCAAGGTACTGACACCGCTCAGTGGCGCTCTGACCAGGGTGGTCACGGTTCGACGGCACGAACCGTGCAGTGGTCCAACTTCAATGGCAATCGGTCAAGTTTCGCTGTCACAGGACAGCCCGCACCGGCGGGCCGGGTCAGTCCAGGTCGGCGCTGGCGAGGGTGACCGCGAGCGCGATGTGGGGCACTGCGTGGAGGCAGAGTTCCGCCGCCGCGCTCGGGTCGGACGCGGTGCGCACCTCCTGCAACGTCAGGAGACCGACCAGCACGGCGGAATCGACCGCGTCGTCCAGGACCTCGTCCTCGGTGAACTCGCCACTGGCCACCAGCTCCTGCACCAGGGCGACGGCCTCCTGCGGATCGTGCCGCCAGCAAGCGGCGACAGCCTCACCGGCGCTCGCCAGCCCCATGGCCGCGGCCATCCCGGGCGGACCGAGCGGGCTGTCCGGCTCGAAGACCTCCCCGGCCACCGCCAGTGCGCAGCGCGCGGCGAAGGTCCGCCCGGCCGCCGTCCGCTCCTGCGCCACGGCGGCCGGCCACCGGGCGTCGTCCTCGGCGCGGGCCATGTCCAGCAGCGGGGCGGCGCTGAGACTCACCTGGAGGCACGGCAGGAGGGTCACCTCCACGCCCTCCTGGTCGGGTGGTGCGGCAGCGATCGGCCGGTAGACCGCGCTCGCTGCCTCGGCGCAGGCACCGATCAGCTGGGTGAGGGCGGCGATCAGCCGCGCGTGGCGGCGCCGGCGGGCGGGGAGGTCCAGGCGGGCCGGTGTCGTGGTCACCCCGGCACTATGCCGTGCCCAGGGCGGTCGTCGCCCCGGAGACGGGGGCCGGTGATCAGTTCGAGAACGGCGGCCAGACGTGCAGGCCGGTGCACTCCAGGCAGAGCTGCTTGGGGGCGCGGGCTCACCGGTCGGCCTGGGCGAGGCGGCCGGCGAACCCCAGCTCGCCGTCGACGGGCGGGGTGCCGGAGCGGGCGAGCGCGGCGAGCAGGGCGGCGTGGGCCCGCACCGCCGCGGGCAGCGAGCCGGCGGCCGCCATACGCGCGGCCGGGGCGGCGTAGTGGCCCGAGCGGTCGGCGAGGGCCTGCGCCAGCCAGCCGTCGACCACCGGGTGGAACTCGCCCCGGTGGACCAGGACGTCGCGGGCAGCCTCGTCTCCCGGCCGGGTCTCCACGGTCCGGTCGAGTCGGCCGGCTCGGGCGAGCGCGGCGAGGTCGTCGGCACGGGCGGCGAGCTGCTGCTCCTGGAGGCGCTCCTGCTCGGCTTGGGCGGCTCGCCGGTCGGCGGCGAGCTCGTCCTGGACGACGGCGTCGGTCGCCGGGGCGTAGACGCCGCCGGTGGCAGCGAGCAGCTGCGCGATGCGCTCCCACTCGGCGACTTCGGCCGGGCCGCGTTCATCGTCGGCCAGGTCCTCGCGGTCGCGGTCCATGTGCTGCTGAAGCCGGGCGTCCTCGAGCGCGGCCGCGGCCTCGGGGGCGGCGGGAGTCGAGCACCCTTAAACCGCTCGTCCCTGCCAACTCGACGGAATCAAGGCCCGGAGGAGTCGGCGGGTTAGCAGCTGATGCCCACGGACCGCCAGACGTCGCACAGTTGCGCGTAGGCCTGTCGGAGCTCCTTGCTCGGTTCCTGCTTGACGAGGAGTGCCGTGGCGAGGTCGCGGACGGCCGGGATGTCCAGGGTCAGCAGCGTCAGTACGCGCTCCAGCGTGCTGATCACGTCCGTGAAGGTGCGCGAGCTCTCCCGTACGTAGTCGGTGACGAGACGGTAGAGCTCCTCGGTATCTCCGTCGCGGGCGCGGGCGCGGCGCAGCACGGTCAGCACGCTCCAGAGCGTTTCGAGCTCGTGCCCCTGCACGACCAGCAGGAGCACGCTCGTGCCGTCCTGAGCCGACTCGTCGCTGATCTGGGCGTAGATGCCGTGGAGGGTGTCGGCGGCGATCTGGTAGGTCAGCGAGGGCAGTACGTACTGGTCCGCGTCGCCGGTGTGGGTCTGCGCGGTGTAGGCGGCTGCGGCCACGGTTTTGAGTACGCCCTTAATCCAGCCGGTCTCCTCGGCCCAGGCGGAATCACGGGGGATGATGCAGGGCTGGTCGGCGGGCTGTCGTTTCGTCACCCGTGCAGCCTCCCCACGTCAGACACCATGTAGGCAGTCAGGCCTCGATGGGCGAACGCAAGCACCGCCGCGCCGGACGTCGTCCGGCGCCAGTGAGCCGAAGCTCAGGAGTTGTCACCAGCGGGACCGGCTGAGCTGGTGAATGAGGACGACCGAGGCAACCCAGTTGTCACACATGAGGCATCAGACTTGGCACAGGCGCTCATTCGGCAGTCTTTCTGTCACCAGACTGGTCTCGCATACACAGCCACGCAAACGCCAACCCGCCTGCACTGTTTCCCTTCGGCCGCCGATGAGCTTCGGTGTGCCGGACGGTCTAAGTCGGCGCACCTGACAAAGGGAGAACCTCATGGGAAGACGCGCTTGCATCCGATGACTCACATCGCCCGCCGCATGTTCGAGCTTCTGGAGCCGATCTGCCTGGTCACGTTCCTCGCGGACGAGTGCAACGAGGAACTTGCCGCACTCGGCCACCGCACCTACTGGGACGGCTACTTCGCCAGCCGCGCCGCACCACTGGGACGGGTGCCGGCCCAAGTCGTGCACGCAGCCTTCTACAACTTCGCCGACGGGGAAGCCGCACGGCACATCCCCAGCGCCTGGGAGGCGATCTCGCCCGAGGCCTCCGTCGCCGCGCGGGAGCGAGGCAGCGCGGCCTCCCTACGGCGCATCCTCGGCGACGAACTGGCGGAGTCTCCGGGCCTGGTGCGCGCCGCCGACCTGACCACCAAGGCCGCGACGAGCGCCCCTACCGAAGGCCGGGTGATGTACGCCGGCATGCGCACCCTTGAGGTGCCGGGCGACCCCGTTGCCCGGTTGTGGCATTCCGCGACCATGTTGCGCGAGCACCGCGGCGACGGGCACATCGCCGCCCTCGTCGGCGCGCGCATCGGCGGCACGGAGGCCCACGTGCTCTCCGCTCTGGAGCAGGGCATCCACCCCCCGGAGTCGTTCGGACGCATTCATCACCTGCCGAAAGAGCGCCTGGCCGCGGTCATGGGCGGCATGCGCGAACGCGGACTCATCGACATCGACGGCCACTTCACCGACGCAGGCCGCGCGACCAAGCAACGCATCGAAGCCCTCACTGACGAACTCGCCACCCCGCCCTACGACGCCCTGTCCTCCACCGAACTCGACGAACTGATCACCAACCTCGAACCCATCACCGCGACCCTGGTGGCCGCAGGATCGCAGTGACACTCAGATACGGCATGCGCCCAACGGGGGGCCTCGTAGGTGACAAAAAGCCTGCCTATGTGGCAACTGCCCTGCTTTGGCTCAGCATGGTTTATAGCAGGCTTGGGATTTCGCGGTGTCAGAACCGGAATTCTATGGACTGGACGTCTGTGAAATCTGCTCGCAGGCCATCGGCGCGGGTACCCCACTCGGTGAAATACGACTCGGTGATGGCCTCCGCGACGACCGGATGCAGCTCCTCCGTCATCGCACCGGGCTCCTGGAGTTCGAGGATTTGCTTCGCGTAGGTGGGCGAACGGACGCGGACCCTGATCCGGTCGTGAGCACGGGGCAGCCCGCCCTCGCGTAGGGCCGAGCGCCCCGCTCACGTCTCGGCGTCACGGGTGTGTGAGAGCCGTCGTACCGGGGTGTCAGCACCACCCCCGATTCGGGGCTTGGGCCAACTGCTCCATGGGCCCCCGCGGAGGAGGGTTGCTCCCGTCACCACGAGTCCGGCCGACGGCGCCGGGCACCGACACGGGAGCGGGGAAGCACGATGGCCAGTCACACACGGCGGAAACTCCTCAAGGGTGCCGCGGTCGCGGCAGCGGGAAGCGTGGTCGGGACCGGCCTCGGCCCCGGTTTCCTCACGGCTGCGGCACAGGCCGGTCCCGCGACTGGGGGCAGCGGCATGGCCGGGGCGGCCCCCTTCCTGGAGGGGGCCTTCGCGCCCGTCGCCGAGGAGTTGACCGCGTTCGACCTCGACGTGACCGGCCGCATTCCCCGCGACCTGGACGGCCGCTACCTGCGCAACGGTCCGAACCCGCTGCACCTGGAGGACGTCCGTGCTCACCACTGGATGCTCGGCGAGGGAATGGTGCACGGGGTCCGTCTGCGCGGCGGGCGCGCGGAGTGGTACCGCAACCGCTGGGTGCGTTCCTCGCAGGTCACGGCGAAGCTGGGGGAGACGTATCCCGGTCAGGTACCACCGGACGACTTCGCGTGCAACACGCACGTGATCCCGTACAAGGGCCGCATCCTGGCCCTGCAGGAGAGCGGGCCGCTGCCGTACGAACTGGACGGCGAGCTCAACACGGTGCGCCCGTACGACTTCCGGTCCACCCTGGAAGGCGCCTTCACCGCGCACACCAAGTACGACGCGGCGGCCGACGAGCTGCACGCGATCGCGTACTACCCCACCTGGGACCATGTCCGGCACATCCTGATCGACCGGACCGGCCGGGTGGTGCGGACCACGCGGATCGCCGTCGCGGACGCGCCGATGATGCACGACTTCGCGCTCACCGAGAAGTACGTGGTGATCGTGGACGTGCCGATCACGTTCGACGGCGCCGCCGCGGAGGCGGGCGCGATCGTGCCGTACGTGTGGAACGACCGGCACCCCATGCGGGTCGGGCTGCTGCCGCGCACCGGCGGCGCCACCCGCTGGTTCCAGATCGACCCGGTCTACTACTCGCACACCCTCAACGCCTACGACCAGGGCGACACGGTCGTCGTGGAGTACATCGGGTTCCCCGCGCCGTTCTACGCCGCCGGCCGCGGTATGGACGGCCCCTCTGCGACCGGCGCCCCGACGCTCGACCGCTGGACCATCGACCTGCGGGCGGGCCGGCTCCGCAGCACCCGGCTGGACGACCGTCCGCAGGAGTTCCCCCGCATCAACGAGGCCCTGGTCTCACGCCGGCACCGGTACGCCTACACCGCGAGCGCCGCCGAGATGTGGCGCGCGTACGAGACGGTCGACGGTGTGCCGCCGGACGAGAAGTTCACCAACTACCTGGTGAAGCACGACATGCTGCGCGGTGACCGGCAGCTCCACCGCTTCCCCAGGGACGCGGCGGTCAGCGAGCCGGTGTTCGTGTCGCGGCGCGGGGCGCGGGACGAGGACGACGGGTACGTTCTGTCCTACGTGAACGACCCCGACCGCGGCGCGACCGACCTGGTGATCCTCTCGGCCCAGGACTTCGCGGGCCACCCGCTGGCCCGGATCCACCTGCCCGGCCGGGTACCGCTGGGCTTCCACGGCAACTGGATCGCGGACGCCTGACGCCGAGCGACCTGCGTGCCCTCCAGCGCGCGTTTGGTGACATCCACGAGCGTCCTGCGACGGGTCCGTTCCACCACCAGTCTCAGCGTGCCGCCCAGCGCCAGCACAGCGCACACGGTGGGCCAGGCAAGGCCATCCCGCAGGCAAGGCCAGCAGCTTTACGGCTGCTCGATGTCCGTGAAGCGGACCTCTTCCAGGCTGCCGGCGCGGCGGCTGTCGTCCTGGAAGTAGACCTCCTTGAGCCCTTCGGCCGCGATCTCCTGGAGCTGCTGGTCGCTGGCGCCGGCCTGCTGGGCGTCGAAGAGGCGGGCGGCGTACTGCGGTCGGTGTCCGGGTCGTAGAGGGTGCCCGCCGGCGCGACCGCGAGCAGCTGCGCGAGGCGCTCCCACTCCGCGAGCTCCGCCCGGCCGCGTACGTCGTCGTCCACGCCCCCATCATGGCGGTTGCCGCCGACAGGCCCGAGAGCTGACCGAGCGCGGTCGCGACTCGCTGGCTATTCCCCGGCCGCCATGATCGCGTTGACGACGTCGCCGTTGCTCTCTTTCAAGGCCCTGACCGCCTTCGCCCTTGAACAATTGACCTGGGCCATGACCAATTCGATGTCCTTGGGGTCAATCTCGGTCTCGTCGACGGTGTCCTCGATGGTGTCGTCCTCAAGATCTGGGACGTCTTCGAAATCTTCAGGCATGAAGTCCTCCAAGGTGCGAAGAAGTACCGCTCAGCCCTTCCACTGCATAGGCACCGTGAAACAGATGCCCCACACCGTCACGGTGGGCGTTGGGGTGCTGGACTCGGTCGCCTCGTGAGACCCGCTACACCAGGAGGCCGCCGCCGCGGCGGATGATCGGCTCCGGCTCGTACACGGCCAGGAGGATGGCTTCGGCCCGGTCGGGGCTTTTCATGCCGCGGGCGCGCATCGCCTTCTTCGACTCGATGACCGTGTGGCCGCCAGGTCCTCGTGGCGGGAGTCCTGCCGGGCGTCGAAGCGGGCGCCCTCGAGGGCCGCCGCGACGGCGCCGGTGTCCATCCCCTTCGCCCGGCGCCGTACGACGCGGCGGCCGATGAGGGCGGAGTCGACCGGCTCCCGGAGTACGGCGGCACGGGCAGCGAGCGGGCGGCGGGCGGTACGCGGGGGCGGCCAGGGCGTAGTCATCTTCGGGCTCGCATTCGCGTGCGGATTCGGCAGCGGGCCGCCGCCAGAGCGCTCCTGCGGCAGCCCGCCGAATACGTTTCTAGCAGGTCTGGAATTCGGCCGGGTCAGAACCGGAACTCAATTTTCGAGACGTGCGTAAAATCGGCACGCAGGCCAACGGCGCGGGTGCCCCACTCCGTGAAATACGACTCCGTGATGGCCTCCGCGACGATCGGATGCAGCTCCTCCTCCGTCGCACCAGCCTCCTGAAGCTCCAGGATCTGCTTCGCGTAGTAGGGCGAGATCGCCGTGGTGATCTGGCGCTCGCGGCCGTCGTCCGAACTGCCCGTGCACGTGAATCCGAAGTACGCCGTCACCTCCACCATCATGCCGCTGGAGGTGGAAGCCTGCTGACGTGCCTGCGCTCTGACCTGCGGCTGCCACTCGGATTCCGTCTCCTCCACCAAGGCGGCCCGCAGACGCTTCTGCGGGTTCGTCAGCGTCCCTGCTCGGTAGCGCTCCACCGTGCGGCGCGAGACACCCAGGCGCTCCGCCAGGGCCTGCGTCGACCCCTTCACCCGCGTGAGAAGGAATCTCACCTGAGCATTTGCGGATTTCGGCACGGGCCGGGTGAACACCTTCCGCTCCGCACGCGCGAGGGCTTCCAGGACCCTTCCGCGGCGCGGGGCTGGCTGCTGCTGCTCGTGATCGCTCATACCTCCAGGGGCTCACGGATCGCCTGTGGACAGAGGCATGGATTCCGCGTCCAAGTCCTCTGCGTTCTACCCCGCAACGCCACCCCATAACGGCCGCCGACGAACCTGGCAAAGGGCCAGTCCTGCCCGGCGCCGCGCGCGGCGGAGACGGCCAGCCTGTGCCCGCCACACGTCATCTGCGGCCGGCCGCAAAGCCCGCCGGTCCGCGTGGAGTCGTCGTCGGCCACAGGTCGCCGGGTACGGCTCTGGGAGGGCGTGCGGCCTATTCGCCGTTCCGCGGGGTGGGCTGGTGCCGTTCCTGGGCGGGTGTGCGGAGGGCGAGGAGGGCGACGTCGTCGAGGCCCGGTGGCTGGACACAGTGCAGGAGTTGATCGGTGAAGGACGGCAGGGGGCGGTGGGCGAGGGCGGCGGCGTGCTGGCGCAGGCGGTTCAGTCCGTCGTCGAGGGTGTGGCCGGGCCTTTCGACGAGGCCGTCGGTGTACAGCACGAGGGTGCAGCCCGGGGGAAGGCGGACGGTGGCGTCGGGGCGAGGTCTGCGGATCCCGGTGCCGAGCAGGAGGCCGTGGCCGTCGGTGAGGTAGCGGGCCAGGCCGTCGTGAGTGATGAGCAGGGGCGGGGGGTGACCGGTAATGGTCCACGACAGCTGCCAGTGTCCGTCACTGTTCTGGGTCACCCGGGCGAGGACGAGGGTGGCCATGGTGACGTCGGTGATGGGCATGATCGCATCGTCGAGGCGTTCGACGATCCGGCTGGTGGACTCCTCCCGGGACCAGGCGTAGGCGCGGAGCATGTTGCGCAGCTGGGCCATGCCGGCGGCAGCTTCCAGGTCGTGGCCGACGACGTCTCCGACGGCGAGGGCGGCGGCGCCGTCGGGCAGCGTGAAGGCGTCGTACCAGTCGCCGCCGACCTGTGAGGCATCGGGAGCGGGCAGGTAGCGGACGGTCATCTGCAGGCCGGGCACACTCGGCATCTGCGGCAGCAGGTGATTCTGCATGGTCTCGGCGACCTTGCGCTGGCGCTGATAGAGGCGGGCGTTGTCCAGGGCCAGGCCGGCGCGGCGCGCGATGTCTTCCAGCAGGGCCAGGTCGGCGCCGGTGAAGGCGCCGGGCTGGCTGGCACGGCCCAGCGTGAGGGCTCCCAGCACGTCGCGCGTGCTGCGCAGCGGTGCGATGGCCGCGGAGTGGATGCCGGTGGTTTCGAACAGGCGGTGCTGCTCTGCTGTGATCCCGGAGTCCGGGGAGCCCTGATAGGTGTCGGGGCCGGCCAGAGCGGAGGCGACGCCCCGCAATGCCTGGGACAGCGGCATCGGGGATTCCTCCGGGATCGGCGGCATCGGCCCTTCAAGGCCCTCGTGGTGGACCAGGGCGTCGCCGTCAGCTTGAACCACGGCCGCACGCCACACCTCGTCGCGTTCGGTGATCAGGTCGATGACAGCCCAGTCCGCGAGGCGCGGCAGGACCAAGCTGACCAGCCGGCGCAGCGCTTCCTCGGTGTCGAACGTGGACGTCAGCTGAGTGGTGGTCTCGGCGAGCAGGGCGAGTCGCTCGAAGGCGGTCAGCGTTCCCGCGGCCTGCTCCGGGCCCGCTCCGGGGCCAGAGGCATGCCCGGAGGTGTGGAAGATGACGAGTGTGCCGACGTGCCGATCGCCGATGTCGTACGGCGCGATCGTCCGGAAGACGGGCAGCAGGGAGCCGTCGGCCTTTTCGAAGTGCTCGCGGCCGCCCCCGGCCGGGCTTGCGGCGTGGGACACCTGCCGCATGCCGCACTGAGAGGGGGCCAGCTGCTGGCCCTGCGGCCCGCGGTGCAGCAGATCGTGAGCGTCATGCCCCACAAGCTCGTCGGCAGGACGGCCCAGCACGCCTTCGGCACGACGGTTCGCGGCGATGATGCGGCCCTGCTCGTCCACGAGATAGGCCGCCGCCCCGATGGCCTCCAGCACCGGTATCAGGTGAGCGGAGGGCACTGTCACGGACTGTGCTTCCCCATCTGTGTCCTCCGCGGTCCCACCATGCCTCGCTCCTCAGGTATCACGCTGCTCACCCTTGGTACCGCTTCCGGCCAGGTTGGTCCCGAGGCCGTAAGGAGATGGTCAGGGGGTGAGGTCCAGGACGCGCACCGGCTCGCCCTTCCAGCGGTCGGGGGCGGTCGTGGCGATCAGCGCCCCGCCCGGACGGTCCGGGGTGGGCTGCGCAGCGTACTGGCAGTGTGCCGCGGCCCAGGTGTCCTGCTGGGCCACTGCCAGGGCGGAGGGCAGGTCGAGGTCCAGGACGGTGATGCCGGGCAGCGCGGCAAGGTGCTCGGCCGTACCCGGCCGGGCGCGATCGGCTTCGACCAGCGCGCACGCCGGGGCGTAGAGGTACCAGCCGGACTCCGCATGGGCGCGGTGGATCAGCCGCGAGGCCAGGACGTTACCGCGGCCGGCCGCGGCCATCGCGGTGTCGTCCAGGACGATGTGCATCGCGTCGCTCACCGGGCTCCCGCCTCGGCCAGCCGGCGGTCCAGCTCGCTGTCGAGGTCCTGCTCCTGCGCCCGGGTCGGCGCGTAGCCCGTCCACTCCTGAAGGGCGGCGCGGGCCTGCTCGGCGCGCTCGGCGCGCTCGGCGGGGGTGAGCAGGGTGTCGGCGAGGCGAGCCAGGTAGGCACGCAGCGACATTCCCTCGGCTGCCGCTATGGCGGCGAGCCGGTCCCGGGCTTCCTCCGGGATGCGGACGTTGGCGTCGGACATCATCAGGCTCCTCTCTACACCCACCAGGGTACGGGTACGTACCCGTACCCTAGGACGGATTCAGGCCCAGCTTAGGCAGTTATGGCGCTCAGGACATGACTGTCCTGCCGGTTGACTATTCCACTATCAAGAACTAGTTTCCTAACAGGAAACTAGTTCTGTTGAAGCACGCCCAAGCACCTGGAGGTATCCCATGCCCGAGCGTGTGACCCCGCCCGCCGAGGCCGCCCGTGCGCTGCGCGACATCGAGCGGCGCCGCGGCCAAGCCCATGCCTCGGAGCGGGAATCCCGCTGGGTCGGCGTCGTGTTCGGCGTCGCGATCTTCGCCGAACTGGCGGCACCCGACTTCTTCGGCGAGGGCGTGCGCTCCGGGATCTCCCTGGCGGTCGGCGCACTCACCCTGGCGTACGTGGTGATGCTGCGGAGCCCCCGTGGCGGCGCCCTCCTGGGCCGGCCCACCCGTCCGCGCAAGGACGAATTCTCCCCGCGCTTCGTGCGCCTGGCCCAACTGGCGATCCTCGCCGTGGTGCTGATCGGCTTCCTCGGCGCACCCTTCCTGCCGCACGAGCCGTTCCCGTACATGTGGACCGTGGTGGGCGCGGTGCTCGGCGCCACGCTCATCATCTTCGGCCGCACCCTCCGGCAAGCCCTGACCTCCCTGGCCCTCCGCGACGCCGGCAAGGACGGCCTGGGCGGTGCCACCCATGGATCCCGCTGACTTCGACACCGCCCTGCTCGACCCGACGCGGCTGTCGATCGTGTCGCTGCTGGTGGGCGTGGAATGGGCCGAGTTCGGATGGGTGCGCGACGCGGTGGGAATGTCGCCTTCCGCGCTCTCCAAGCAGGTCAGCACGCTTGAGTCCCGGGGCTACGTCGAGGTGAAGAAGGGCTACGTGGGCAAACGCCCCCGCACGTGGCTCGCGCTCACCCCGACCGGACGCGAGGCACTTGAGAGACACGTGGCGGCGCTGAGCCGCGTCGTCGAGGAGTCGCGGCGGACCGCGGAGCGACGCGAACCCGGATGAGCGATCCCCGCCACGCGTGACCGGGGCCGCGCCGGGGGTGACCACCCACAGCGCAAGGCGTAGCGCTTCCTCTTTGTCCCAGCGCAGCGCGTACGGTCCATATCGGGCGAGGAGTTGCTCGCTGTTCTGCCGGACCGCCCGCTTCACCAGGTCTCGGCGTACGAAGACGACCAGACCGAGAGGGCGTCCCCGCTGATCCAGGAGATCAGCCACGCGGCCGTCCACGGCGTCCTCGCCCGCACCCTGCGCGCCAACCAGCTGCTCGCCGAAGCCTTCGCCCACCACCCGCACTCCGGCACACTCCGCCGCACTGCAGAGGGCCGCGCAGTGTTCAGTCGATACAGAACTCGTTGCCCTCGATGTCCAGCATCGGGATGCACGAGTCGTTGCCGTCGTACAGCGTTTGCACGTGGACCGCGCCGAGCGGGATCAGCCGTTTGCATTCGGCCTCGAGTGCGGCGAGGCGTTCCTCACCCACGAGTCCCGTGCCGACCCGCACATCGAGATGCACCCGATTCTTGACGGCCTTGCCCTCGGGGACGCGCTGGAAGTACAGTCGCGGGCCCACACCCGAGGGGTCGACGCAGGCGAACCATGCATCCCGCTCCTCAGGCGACTGCGAACGCTTGAAATCGTCCCAGGTGGCGAACCCCGCGGGCGGCGGCGGCACGACGTAACCCAGCACCTCGCACCAGAAGCGGGCGAGGCGCTCGGGTTCCGCGCAGTCGAAGGTGACCTGGAACGTCCTGATCTCTGACATCGGCGCACCGTACCGCGTATCAGGGGGCCCCGCCGCTCATTTCCCCAGACGGATCCGTCCGCCACCCGTCGCAACAACCTCCCCCACTCGACCGGCCACCCCGCGGGACGGCAGCACGCCCCCAACCTCTTTATGCAGCTGGGCCTCGGTGATGTTGGGGTCGGGTTGCCGACGAATGGCACGAAGCCATCGGACCTGGCCGATTACCGCACGCTGGCTGATCATTCCGCTGACACGGCTTCAGCCCCCGTGGCAGGGTGCGGTGATCGGATCTCCGCACGGCAGGGGGTTCCCGTGGAAGCACTCATGGACCAGCACGGCCAGCCGACCTGGTCCCGCGACCTGGCCGTTCTCCTCGCCCGCCTGGGCCGCGCGGCCCCGGCCGGCGTCTACCACGGCACCGCGTCCGGCCGCACCACCTGGTACGGCCTGGCCCGCGAGGTCCTCGCCCTCGCCGGCCGCGACCCCGGCCTGATCCACCCCACCACCTCCGCCGCCTTCCCCCCGGCCGGCCCCCCGTCCGGCGTACGGCGTCCTCGCCCACGACCGCTGGAGCGCGTGCGGCCTCGCTCCCCTGCCCCCGTGGCGGGAGTCCCTCGCGCGGCCCCTGCGACCTGACCGCTCCCGCGGCAGGGCCGCCACCGCAGCGCGTCGACCGGCTCCCCGCGAGCGGCCCGCGGGGACGTCACGACGGCTCACGGCACCTTCGGCCCGGAGACGAAGGCGCCGTTCCTGTCGTAGGGCCAGGCGTTGGCGACGCATCCGTGCAGCCCCTTGATCTGCTGCATCATCACGGGGGCCAAGCGGCCGGGCCCGGGGCAGGTGGTGTGCGTGTAGCCCAGGAAGTGCCCCATCTCGTGGTTGATGATCAGCGCCCGGTAGTCATGGATCGGACCGTCGAACGTGGGCGAGCCCTCGACCCAGCGCTTGAGGTTCACCACGACTCCGCCGGGGACCTCGCAGTTGTACTCGCCCCCGGTGTCCTGGTGGATGCCCGCCCAGCACAGGGCGTCGGCCGTCCCCGGCGTCGCGATGCTCACCGTGAGGTCGTGCGGCTGTCCCGCGCCCACCAGCTGGAACCCGTAGGCCGGGTTGTGGGTCCAGCCCTGGGGGGCGGCGAGTATGCCGGCGATCTCGTCGGCCGCCTGGGCCGGCGAGAGGTCGAGGCCGGTCTCGGTCTTCACGACGTAACGGAGCGGACGCGGGCCCCGGCCGACCTTCGCGCCGCCGGCCCGCGCGGTGACGAATACGCCGGTGCCCTTCGAGGAGGCCTCGGTCCCGGTGTCGGTCGGCGAAGGGGAGGGCGGCGGAGCGGTCTTCCTCTTCGCCGTGTTGTTGTTCTTGTTCTTGGTCTTGCTCTGGGTCTGGGCCTCGGGTGGAGCGCTCACCGCGCTCCGCTGACGCGGCGCGCCGCTCGACGCGTCGCTCCGGCCGTCCAGGAGGACGGCGGCGGAGCCGAGCAGTCCGACGACCGTCAGTGCGGCGACCGGCCAGCCCCTGCCCCGACGGCGTGGCCGTCGCCGGCGGCGAGAGGGCCGGCGGCGTTCGGCCCGGTGAGATGCGTGCATGGCAGCTCAAACTGGCCATTTCAGATGATCGCCATGAGCGCGAATCGTCACGGAGAGGTAACGAAGTGGCTTCCCGGCGGTGCCCGTCACCGCAGGCCCGGCCACCGGCGGGCGGCCCCTCGGCCCGGTGTGATCATTTGGTAACAGCCCCCGCCCAGGGCCCCCTCCTCCGGACGGTCACCCGCCGGTATCCGCCTACACTCCCGAGGTGCCACGAGTTCTGCTTGTCGAGGATGACCCAGACGTACGCGAGGCCGTCCGGCTGGGCCTGCGACATCAGGGACATGAGGTGATCGCCGCCGAAACGGGCGAAGAGGGCTGGGAACACCTCGGCTCCTTCCGCCCGGACGTCGTCGTGCTGGACCTCATGCTGCCCGGCATGTCCGGCCTCGACGTGTGCCGGCGCATCAGGGACCGCGACCAGGTGCCGATCATCATGGTGACCGCCAAGGGGGACGACATCGACGTGGTCGTGGGGCTGGAGGCCGGCGCGGACGACTACGTGGTCAAACCCGTGCGGGCCCGGGTGCTCGACGCGCGCATACGGGCCGTGCTGCGCAGGCAGGACCCGTCCGTCTCGAACACCGCCCGGCCCCGGCCGGAGTCGCACGGCGACCTGGTCATCGACCGGGCCGGACTCGTGGTGACGCACAACGGTGAACGCGTGACGCTCGCCCCCTCCGAGCTTCGGCTGCTGCTGACCCTCTCGGCCTCGCCCGACCAGGTGTTCAGCCGCCAGCAACTGCTGGAACTGGTCTGGGAGCACAGCTACTACGGCGACATACGGCTCGTGGACGCCTGTGTGAAGCGACTTCGCGGCAAACTCGGTGAGCCCGCCGGCCGGCCCCGGTACATCCAGACCGTGCGCGGCTTCGGCTACCGCTTCGGCACCTCGTGAACGGCCCGGTGTCCGGGCGGGTGCCCTTCCTGCGGGCGGCCCTGGCACGCGTCCCGCTTCCACTGCGGGGCCTGCGCCCCCGCCTGATCGCGGCTTTCGTCCTGGTCGCCACGGTCAGTGCCCTGAGCACCGGGGCACTCGCCTTCCGGGGCGCGCGCACCGGGGTGCTCCAGCAGAGCCAGGACGCCGTCATCCGGCAGTTCCGGACCAGTGTCAACGCCGCGGCCGTCTACACGCCCCCGGCGCCGGGCGCCTCGGACCTCCAGTCGGCGGTGGACCAGGTGCTGCACGCCAACCCGGAACAGGGGTGGCGGATCCTGGCAACGTACGGCGACCACCGCGCCTGGGCGCCGAGCGCCGACTTCGACAAGCTGAGCCCGGAACTGCTGCGGTCCGTGCGGACCAAGCGCGCCGCGGTGTTCCAGCGGGTGAACACCCAAGGGCATTCCTTCCTCGTCGTCGGCATGCCGGTCACGTACACCACCGCCGCGGACCAGACGCCCAGGCTCTCGGGAATGGCGATGTTCCTGGTGGTGCCGCAGAACACCGAAGAGGCGTACGTCGACGCGATGGTCGGCAACATCGAGCGCGCCACCCTGGTGGCACTGTGCCTCGCCGTCGCCTTGGCGCTGCTGGCCGCGAGCGGCGTGCTCCGTCCCGTGCGGGCGCTGCGCGGGGCGACGCGCCGGATGGCCGAAGGGCACCTCGACGTCCGGCTGGCGGTCAGCGGTTCCGACGAACTGGCCGATCTGTCGCAGTCCTTCAACGACACGGCGGCCGCGCTGGAACGGTCGGTGGCGGAGCTGCGCCGGCTGGAGGCCCAGGCGCGCCGCTTCGTCGCCGATGTCTCCCATGAACTGCGGACGCCGCTGGCCGCGATGTCGGCGGTCACCGACGTGCTCGACGAGAACGCGCTCCACCTGGACCAGGAGACAGGCCACGCGCTGCGGCTCGTCCGTGAGGGGACCAGCCGGCTGAGCGGACTGGTGGAGGACCTGATGGAGATCTCCCGCTTCGACGCAGGCGCGATCGAACCCCACCTGGACGAGCTCGACCTGGCCGAGTCCCTGGCGAACACCCTCGCCGCACGCAGCTGGCAGGACCAGGTGGAGACACGCGTGCCCGGACCGGGCGTGCTCCGGACGCGTGTGGACCCACGCCGGTTCGACGTGGTGATGGCCAATCTGGTCGACAACGCGCTGCGGCACGGGGCGGCGCCGGTGCGGCTGACCATGGAGCGGGAGGAGCGAGCGGACGGGGCGTGGGCGGTCGTCAAGGTGAGCGACAACGGGCCGGGGATCACGGAGGAAGCGATGCCGCACATTTTCGAACGCTTCTACAAGGCGGGCGCCTCGCGGACCAGGAGCGAGAGCAGCGGACTGGGACTGGCCATCACGGCGGAGAACGTCCGTCTGCACCAGGGACGCATCAGCGCGGCGAACCTGCCCGGCGGCGGCGCGGAGTTCACGGTCGAACTCCCGCTGCGGCGCGACTCCCCGGACACCGACGACGAAGCCGCCGGGGGAGCCCGGTGAAGGGCTCGCGCATACCCGCGCTGCTGGCCGGATTCGCCGCGGCGCTCCTGACTGCGGCCTGCGGAGTCCCCCGGTCAGGTGTCATCGAGGCGGGTCAGCCGGCAAGCGGCATGGCCGCTCCCGATCACCAGTCACCGCCGCCCACCATGACCCCCGTCTACTTCCTGCACGACGGCGAGCCGAAGCCGTACCCGCGCGGGATAGACGGCCCCGGGGACTACGAAGGCGCCGTGCGCGCGCTGTTCGACGGACCGTCCACGAGCGAGGCCCCGGCGGTCACCACGGAACTGCCCCGGCTGACCGCCGCGCCGGACGTGACGACCGTCGACGACGACACCCTCTCCGTCCGGCTCCCTGCGGGCGTCCCTGCCCTGAGTCAGGCCGCCCTGATGCAACTGGTGTGCACGGTCGCCGGCGTACCCCGGCCGCCCGCCCCCCAGCCCACGGACCCGACCGGCGCCGAACGCCTCGCGGCCTCCGCCGCCCCCACCCGGCACCCCCTCACCTCCCTGACCGTCCACGTCCGCGGAACCGGCTGGACGCTGACCCGGCCCACCGACTCGTGCCCGGACTCGGCCCTGCCGTAGGGGCACCCGGCCGGGCGGCGGCTGCGCCGTCGCCGCAGAAGAGCTGAACTGCGTACGAGGGATCAGCCGTCCCGACACGGGAAAAGGAAAAGGGCCCGCCCCGAAGGGGGCCGGCCCCTTTGATCCCGCATGTCCGCGAGATCGGCGACGCGTCGATACCGCGATACGTTGCCACTACACGTTGAACCGGAATGTCCTGCAGTCTGATCCTGACCTGCGGCGGAGTACTCTCCCTGACCTGGGGTTTCCTCGTCGGCATACGTTGGCTTCCGGCGGCCGTTTACGGCAGCGATTCCCACCCCTGTCCCTGCTGCGGGCACCGCGTGCTGAGCGCGATGCCCGGCTCATACGAGATCTGCCCCGTCTGCTTCTGGGAGGATGACGGGGTCCAGTTCCGCTGGCCCGCCATGAGCGGCGGCGCGAACAAGGTCTCCCTGATCGAGGCCCAGCGGAACTACCAGGACTTCGGCGCCTGCGCCGAACACGGCCGACGGTACGTCCGCCCTCCGGCCGGCGACGAGCCCCTCGACCCCGCCTGGCGCCCCATCGATCTGGCACGGGATTCCTTCGAGGACTGGGCGGCCGGGGAGCGCGCCCCGTGGCCCGACGACCGCTCGGTGCTCTGCTGGTGGCTGCCCACCTTCTGGCGCCGGGACCACTCCGCGTCATGACCTCCCGCATCGAGACACTCGTCCAGCAGCTCGACTGCAAGGCCACCGAGTCCTACGACGCCCGCGCGGAGCTGATCTGGATAGGCGCCGACGCCATTTCCGCCGTCATCAATGGCCTGCCTCCCTCAGCGGCTTCGGTCAGCTGACCGCCATCGAGGTCTTCGAGGAGGTGGGCGATCCCCGTTGCCGCTCGCGCAGGGGCCGGACTGGGCCCCGGAGGCCCGGGCCGCGATCCAAGTGGCACGGCCGTTCCTCGCCTCCATCTCCGTCCGCGGACGGTCGGCCTCCGCCGGTGCAACTCCTGGGCCGACACGAAGTCCTGGCAGCCCGCGAGTGCCCGCGTGACCGCCTTGCGTTGTCGGGTCGTCCGGCCGCCGGCGACCGGACGGCAGGTCTTTGCGGGTGTGGGCTGTCAGGCCGGTGCCTTCGGGACGGTGGGATGTGACGGGAACCTCCCCGTGGAGCACCTCCCGGACTTCCGACCCCCGTCGATAATGACCTTGTGCGCTCACTAGCCAGGAATGCCGTCCTTCCCCTGACGCTGGTCATCATCGGGACAGCCGCAGTGGTGGGCGACACCGCGTGGGAAACTCATACGGCCAGAAGCAGTGGGCGCAGCGGTTTCGGCAAGTCCGGCGAGCGGGGTCAGTCCCCGCAGGACCAGGACCAGGCCCTCTCCGCGACGGCTCCGGCCAAGGACGGCACCGCGTACACCCCCCGCAGGACCGAGCAGAACGCTCGGATCGGCGCGGTCTTCGAAAAGGACGACCAGGGCGCCCACTTCTGCACGGCGAGCGTGGTGCAGAGTCCGGGCCGGAACATGCTGATCACTGCGGCCCACTGCGCCTTCGACGCCGACTCCGGACAGCCACTGAACGACCTGGTCTTCGCCCCCGGCTATCGCAACGGCGACGAACCCACCGGCCTGTGGAAGGTCAGCAAGGTGGTCGTAGACGACCGCTGGGCCAAGTCGCAGGACGAGGACCTCGACGTCGCCTTCCTCGTCCTCGACCAAAAGGAGGGCAAGAACATCCAGGACGCCCTGGGCGGCAACACCCTCGGCATAAACCGCGGCTTCGACAACAAGGTCAAGATCACCGGCTACCCCGCCAGCCGTGACACCCCGGTCTCATGCCAGAACCGCACCACGAAGTTCAGCGACACCCAGCTGCGCATCCAGTGCACCGATCTCGAGGATGGGACCAGCGGCAGCCCCTGGCTCGCCGACTACGACCCCAAGAGCCACACCGGCACGGTCATCGGCGTCCTGGGCGGCCACGAGGGCGGGGGCGACCAGGACGACGTGTCCTACGCCGCGTACTTCGACGACGACATCGCCAAGCTCTACCGACGAGCCCAGGACGAGGACTGAGCCCAGTTCATCCGCGCCCGGCTCACGGCGAAGGGCCGTACTCCGGTGGCGCTTCCGGGGGGCTTCCTCGCTGGGTACGGCGCTCATGGGCTGCGCTAGCGGGGTCGGCGATCCCGAGGGCCGTGCCTTTCCGTTGAGCTTGTCACGTCTGGCAGGCGAATTTCGGTTGCGCCGGGACGGATGAGCCCGGTGAGGTACCTCCATGGACGGTGCCACCGAGCAGGCGCAACGGGTGAGGGCAGGAAGAAGCGGTGCGGTCACGGGGCAATCGGCTCCATGGCACGCGCTGGCGGTGCTCGTGGCCCTGATGCTGGCGGCCTTCACCTTCAACACTGCGGAGAATCTGCCGGTCGGACTCTTGGAGCTCATCTCCGAGAGCATTCGGGTGCCCCTGTCAGCGGTCGGTCTTCTGGTTACCGGTTATGGCGTGACAGTGGCCGTGGCGTCTGTTCCACTCGCTCACTTTGTGCGGGCTGTGCCCAGACGTCATGTGCTCACGGGACTCCTAGCCGCGCTTGTCGTGTCCAGTCTGGGTGCGGCGCTGTCGACCTCCTACTGGCTGCTCCTCGTGGCGCGGCTGCTGACGGCGCTCGCTCAGGCGCTGTTCTGGGCCGTGATGGGACCGGTCGCAGTGGGCCTGTTCGCGCCCGAGTTCCGTGGGCGTGTGGTCGGAGCGCTATCCGTCGCTGGTTCGCTGGCCCTGGTGCTCGGTGTTCCTGCCGGAACCTGGCTGGGCCAGCAGAGCGACTGGCGGGTGCCCGTTGCCACTCTGGCAGCTCTGGGACTTGTCTCTCTGGTGGTGATCGCCTTTACGCTGCCGACTTCGCGGCCGGAAGAAGAGCCCGCCGCTTACGGGACCAGCCCTGACGGTCGCCGGTTCGCAACGGTGCTTGTGGCCGGGGCTCTGTCCGCCACCGGGGCGTTCACGGGATACACGTACATCGTCAAGTTCCTGAGCTACGTGAGCGGGTTCTCCCCGAGCACGGTCAGCGTTCTGTTCGTTGCTTTCGGTGTTGCCTGTCTGGTCGGTGTGAGCATCACTGGTGCGTTGCTCGACCGCTTTCCGCAGTCCGCGCTGACCACGGCTGTGGCGACGCAGGCGGTGGGCATGCTCGGCCTGTACTCGGCCGGCACCGATGTGGTGGCGGCGATGGTGTTCCTGACGCTGATGGGTGGTGCGCTCGGGCCGGTGTTCATGGCGACCCAGAACGCGATGCTGCACTGTGCCCCGGGCCGCACAGATATCGCACTCGCGTCTAACTCGGGTTCGTACAATGCCGGAATCGCGGCGGGCGCCGCGCTCGGGGGGCTGATTCTGCCGTGGGCCGGCGTGCGGGACACCTTCCTGGCCGGCGGGTTGCTGACCCTTGGGGCCTGCGCGGTGCTGCTCGGCGGGCGGCTGCAGCGCCCTGGACCGGAGTCCACCATGCGGTGGAGTGCACAACGTTCTGGGTCGAGGAGATCAAGGCCCCCGCCGGTTACGACCCCTACAAGCCGACGAAGACGTTCACCGCGGGCCCTGGCGGCCCGGTCACCGTGACCGTCACGAACGCCAAGGCGGCCACCGACCCGAAGCCCGACCCCTCAGACAAGCCGACGCACAAGCCCACCTCCTCCCCGTCCAGCCCCGGCAAGCCGAGCAGCGGAACCGGAGGAGCGACACCCTCGGCCGAGGCCGGCCCCCACACCGGAGGCCGGCTCCTCGCCCGCGGTCGCGGGCGAGGAGTCCACGCCGAAGACGCCGACGGGCTCCCCCGCCCGCACTGGAGCCGATGCCACACCATGGATGATCGGCGGCGTGACCGCGCTGATCGCAGCCGGGGAGGCGCTTTCCTCCTGGCACGCCGCAGCCGCACGGCCACTACCCAAGCCCCGGACTCCATTACCTGGAGTTCCGGTGACTTGGGTACGCCATCGCTCGTGGTGCTGGTGGACCGCCTGCCAAAGCGATCGGGCGCCAGGACATCCTCGGGGAACCCGGATGGACAGGCATCCCTCGCACCCGCCCGGTGCGGCCTGACCCCACTGTTCTGGTCCCACCGTCCGGCCCTACGGCGACGTGGAACCTCGACATGGACACCCGGCTCTACCTCACGGCGGCGGCTGTTCCGGGGCCCCGGCCCCGGACGGCGAGGCCGCCCGGTTGGCCGTGGAGAACGCATGAGCCTGCTCCGCTGCTGGGCCCTGTTCGTGTATGGCTCTGGCGAACGGACCTGTAGCACCGGGTCATGCTCGGGGCTGCCGTCCGGCTCTTATCGTTGGGGAGGGGGTGTCACGCGTAGTTGCGCAGTTCGGGCCACATCTCGCCCCAAGGGCGGCGGGGGCCTGTGCAGACGTAGACGTGGCCGCCCCATTCGACGTTGTGCACGCCGTAGGGGTTGGAGAGGGTGGCGGCCACGCGGACGTGCCGGAAGTACTGGCGCAGATGGGCGGCGTACTCGGGGGCGTGGTCGGGACCGGGGGCGACGGCCACTGCGGTCGTGGCGTCAGGGTTGCCGGGACCCCACCACCAGTCCGTGTTGTGGGCGCTCACGGCGGTGGGCAACCCGGTACCGCGGCCGAGTTCGTTGATGGCGCCGGCCTCTCCGTAGTCCGCCGCGAAGATCACCGCGTTCGCGCGCTGCGCGGGCGGGAGCCCGGTCCATACCTGCCGCACGGTGCCCACCAGCTGCGGCCAGCCCAGGGATTCCCCCGAATTCGAGTTGATGCCGTACGTCCACGCCACGTCGGAGGGCGGCAGTACCGGCAGCACGATCACGGCGAGCAGCGCAGTCGAGACGGCCGTTCCGACCATCAAGCCACGCATCCGGTTTGGTCGGGAGTGCAGCCACCCGTCGAGTCCAACGGCCCCGGCCGCCAGCAGGCACACGTACAGGCCGCCCAGGTAGTACACCTGCGCTCCGGTCGTCACGGCGAACAGCACGAACAGCACGGCGTACGCGGTCACAAGGCATCGCCACAGCGGCCGGCCGGACTGCCACAGGAACCGCAGGCCCGCTACCCACAGCACCGTCATCGCCAGACAGGCCATGCCGAACTGCCCCACGATCCAGGTGAGGATGTTCCCCGGGCCTCCGTTCTTCCCGTTCAGCGCCCGCGTCATCTCGAACATCGCCCAGCCGTGCCGCGACTGCCACCACAGGTCGGACAGCACGAACAGCACGGCTATCGCGGCGCCCGCGAGCAGCCGACGGTCGACCGCGGTCCGACGGGCCGGCCCGAGCAGTACGGCGGCCAGCAGGACGACCCCGAAAATCGCCGCGAGGTGGTTGAACTCCGCACCGATGCCGACCAGCGCTCCCGTAGCGAGCCACCACCGCGTGTCGCCGGTGCGGCCGATGCGTACGACTACGAGCGCGATCGCCGCCCACGCCAGCACTTCGTACGACGTGGTGTTGGCGACGTGCGCGCCGCCCAGGAGCACGGGCATGGTGGCGGTCGCGACCGCCGCGAGCAACTGGGGCCGCCGCGCGCCACCGAACTCCCGTGCGGTCATCCCGCCCACGACCACCGTGCCCGCCGCGGCCAGCGCGGGCCACAACCGCAGGCCCGCCTCCGAGACCCCGAACAGCGACAGCGAGACCCGGGCCAGCAAAGGCGCCAGCGCCGGCTGGTCCACATAGCTCGCCTGGAGGTGCCGAGCGCAGTCCATGAAGTACAGCTCGTCGATGTGGAAGCCGTAGCGCGGCGACAGCACCATCAGCACGGCCAAGACCACAACGGCGACGGCGAACACCCGCCGGTCCAACGGTGCGATCTCTCCGTCCGTACGCCGACCCGCGTCCGTCGCGTCCGTCATCCCCGCTCCCCCCAGTCCACGGCTCCTCGGTCGCGTCGTCCGCGCGGCCGGGTGCGGCCCGGCGCGCACGCTCCCGGGCCGCTCGTACCCTACGCACCCAGTCCACGCGCGGTGAAGCGCCCCAGGCCGGAGCTTCCGGGCGGTCCCCGATGGGCTCCTGGCGGCCTGGGCTGCCCTGCCGGGTGGTGCGGAGCAGCGCTGCACAGGCACCGGCATAGCGGGGATCGAGGCACATCCATGTCAAAGCTCGCGGTCCGCTGCAAGGCGACCGTCCTGGTCGCGGTCATCAACGGGTGGCTGTGATCCGTTCGAGACCCGACTAGGGCGGCAACGATTGAGTTCGGCGCCATCAGCAGATGCTCGAACAGGCGGCGCAAGTGTGCTCGGCGGCGCCTCGTGCAGGTGTGCAGGCGTGCAGGCGGATTCGCGGAGGCCCCGAGGGTCCTCTGCCGGCCCTGGCAGTCGTAGGTGGCAGTGCGTGTGTCGATTTTCTTGCAATCGACGGCGAAAAATGTCGCCTTTCCCTTGGATCGGATGTTCGGGAGCGGTCCAGTCCAGGATGAGTGCTTGTCTCGTGTCGAAGGAGCAGCATCAGGCCGGACACAAGGAACAACCGTATGAGCACTCTGCACGTGAACGACATCTCCCTCTACTACGAGACCCACGGGGACCCGGAGGCCCCGCCGGTTCTACTGATCTCCGGGTTGGGCGGGGTGGGGGCGAGCTGGGGGAGGCAGACTGCGCGCTTCGCCGAGAGGTACCACGTGATCCTGCCGGATCAGCGGGGTACGGGGCGCACGACGAGAGCCTCCGACGGATACACCACTCGGCAGCTCGCGGCGGACATGGCCTCGCTCGTCGAGGAACTCGCCGTCGGTGCGGTCCATGTCGTCGGTTCCTCGACGGGCGGCGCCATCGCGCAGTACATGGCGCTGGACCACCCGGAGCTGGTGCGCTCGCTGACCCTGAGTTCCACCTTTGCCCGCTTCGATGCTTTCGCCAGGCGGGAGTTCGAGGTGCGGCGCAGGCTCGCCGCCGAGTGGGACAGGCGTGATCTGCTGTCCTGCTACTCACTGTTCCTGTTCGGTCCGCGCTACACCCGTGAGCACTCGGAGGCCGTCGTGGAGTGGATCGATCGCGCAGCCGCGCTCCCGACCCGCCCCGAGGACCGGAGGATCGGCTTGGCCCGGATCGACATGATCGCGGCGCACGACACGTTCACGCGACTCGGCGAGATCGTCCAGCCCACGCTGGTGTTGTGCGGCGAGTACAACTTCTGCACGCCGCTTCCGCTGTCGGAGGAGCTCGTGCGCGGCATCGAGGGCGCGACGCTCACCGTCTTCGAGGAGGCGGGCGAGCTCATCGAGCTGGAGCAGCCGGAGAGGTTCTTGGCCGAGGTGGTCGGCTTCATCGACGGGCTGCGTGACCCGGCCCAGGGTGCGGGGGCCGGGCGATGAGACTCGAGCTGCCCGACGCCACCATCGTCTACGACGACGTCGGTGAGGGCGAACCCGTTGTTTTCTTGCACGGTTCGCTGTGCGCCGAATGGCTCACGCCCCTGGCGCGCGAGCTGACGGGGTTTCGGCGCATAGTCATCCACCGTGCGGGCTACGGCGGCAGCGAGGACCGCACGAGCGGAGCCGGCGTGCCCGAGCAGGCCGCCCAGTGTGCCGCAGTTCTGGCGGAGTTGGGAGTGCGGCGCGCCCACTGGGTGGGGCATTCCGCGGGGGCCGACATCGCGCTGCACCTGGCCCATTCCCGCCCGGATCTGGCCGCCTCGCTGGTCCTCCTGGAGCCCGCGCTGCCCCGGGCGGACGACGAGCCCGCCAGTACGGCAATGCCGGCCGCGATCGCCGAGGCCAGAACCGGTGCATGGGAAGCGGCGTTCTATACCTTTCTCACCGGAGTGTGCGGGCCGGGCGTGCGCCGCCTGTTGGCGGACCGGCTCGGTGAACGGGGGCTCTGCGAAGCCGTTGGCAGCAGCCGCCACTTCTTCACCCGGGAATCGGTCGCGTTCGCCGACTGGCAGTTCGGCGCACAGCAGATGAGCGCGGTACGCGCGCCAACGCTGCTCATCGTCGCAGGCGGGGGAGACCGGCTCGGCACGCCTCACCGGGCACGCGCCACCGCCATCGCCGCCCACCTCCCGCACGCCGAGACGCTGGTCGTCGACGATCTCACCCACGCCATGCCGCTGGAGGACCCGGTGTTGACGTCTCGCATCGTCAGTGGGTTCATCACCCGCCACCGGCTGCCCGAGTCGGCTCGCTGAAACACCGGGTCACCGTGCGTCAGGGCGCGGTGGCCCGTCTCGGAGCGGTGCGTGCCGCGGCGCGTGCTCCGGCGGACGGGGGAAGAAGGCGGCGGCGCCCTTGACCGGGCGCAGGGCCGTCACCGTCTCGACGTCCCGCAGTCCGGGCAGTCGCCCCATGACCGACGTCAGGAACCGCCACAGCGATGGGCCAGGCCAGATCCTCGGCCGCGGTGACGGTCAGATCCGGCGGCCGGGCGCGGGCTCGCCTCCGGCGGGGGTGGGCTCACTCCCGCCGGGAGCGCCGAGGGTCCGGCGGTGGCACCCAGCATGATGCTGCCGTACGCCTGGCCGGCCGGGTGACCGGCAGAGCCGTCCTCGCTGGTCAGTGCGGCGAAGTTGGCCTGAAGCGACGTCGAGCGGACGTGCGAACCTGCCGCCTCGACGACGCGCAGCCGGTAGCTGTGCAGGTCGCCGGTCTGCATCCCGGCGGCGATGTCCGGCAGCTTCCACGAGTAGGAGCCCACATCGGTCGGCAGGTCGACCCAGGTGCCGTGCTCGCGCACCTGAAGGGAGACGGTGGGCGTGGTGTACGGGCCGACCGGCGGGTAGAGGTCGACGTCGGTGCTGAGCGCGGACCCGAAGCGGGTGTCCCGACAGGCCGCGATCGTCAGCGTGAATGTGACCGGCTGCGGCGGGGCGAGGGTCTTGCTCGTCATCGGGCTCATCCTGTTCCTTCTCGGCTCCGTGGGACACGCCGTCGGCGGTCGACGCCATTACTGGTAGGCGCGTGAGGGCAAACCACTCGACGACGCTGGTGCACCGGGCCCTGGGCGCTGGAGCGGTGCGCGCCGGGACGATCCAGCCGCTCGGTGTCAGGTGGCCGGACGGCGTGGCCCATTGCTGCACGACGGGCCGGGCTCACGTTGTTCGGATGAAGTCCTTGCCGGAGATCGTCCTGAAAGCCTGTGCCGGTGGCCTGTTCGTCGTGGCGTTCGCCCTGGTGGCCGAGGCCGTCCAGCCCAAACGGCTGGCCGGCGTCTTCGCAGCGGCGCCCTCGGTGGCCCTGGCCAGTCTGATCCTGACCGTCGTGTTCAAAGGCAGCCATGACGCGTCGCCGGCAGCCCAGGGCATGATCGGCGGAGCGGTCGCGTTCACCGCCTACACCCTCGTCGATGCTCCCGCCTTGGGCAGGCTCGGGGCGCTTCGGTGATCGTACGTCTCAGGTGCCGATACTCACGCCGACCCGCAAGCTGGTGCCATAGGCCGGAAAATGTCGGAGGAAGCGTCATGGCGACGGTGGCCGCAGGTTCGATCGCCGGACTGGGGGGCCGGTGGAGGGCGACGGCACCAGCTGCTGGTGTGATCGCCCCAGTCCTGCTGCCGCCGGTGATGTGCGCCGGGCCGACGCACACGGCATGGCCGTACGCACCATGACCGAGAGAGAGTCATGGCCGGTGACCGGCGCGCGGCGGCCCTACTTGATCGTGAATCCGCGTTCGGGAGGAGGCAAGGCGGGCCGGTTTCAGATCGCGGAACGAGCTCGTGCGTTCGGGGCCCAGGTTTTCCTGGTCGACCCTTCCCAGCCGCAGGACTTGGCGGTTGTCGCCCGACGCGCGGTGGATGACGGTGCGGATCTGCTCGGGGTGGCCGGCGGAGACGGCACGCAGGCGCTTGTCGCCGAGGTCGCCGCGGACAGCGAGCTGCCTTTCCTGGTGATTCCGGCGGGTACGCGCAACCATTTCGCGATGGATCTCGGCTTGGACCGTGAAGATCCCTCAGCTGCGCTGGAGGCCCTCACGGACGGCGTCGAACTGCGCGTGGACCTTGGCTACGCAGGCGATCGGGCATTCGTCAACAACGTGTCGTTCGGAGCGTATGCCGCCCTGGTGCAGGACCCGGCCTACCGGGAGGACAAGATCGGCACGATGATGAGGATCCTCCCGGAGTTCCTGGCCCGCCACGAGGGTCCGGAGCTGGTGGTAAGCGCAGGACAACTCACGGTGGACCGGCCGGACGCCGTGCTGGTGAGCAACAACCCGTACCAGATCGACGACCCGGCTGGACTCGGCAGACGGGCTCGACTCGACTCCGGTCTCCTGGGCGTACTGGCTGCCAGGGCGGAGACGCCGGCCGAGACGGCCGCCAGACTGCAAAGCGGACACATACATGGTCTGACCCGTCTCGCAACACCCGACGACGTCCTCATCCACGCCGACGCCCCGGTCGTCCCCGTCGGGCTGGACGGCGAGGCCGTCACCCTGCCCACTCCCGTACGGTGCCGGATCAGTCCCCAAAGGTTGCGGGTTCGGGTTCCCCGTCATCGTCCGGGCGCCGCGGCCACTGGACGGCGGCCGACGGGATGGGCCGTTGTCCGCCGGGCGGCTTCACTTGCCGGCCGATCTCAGGGCCGCCCCACCGACTGACCCGAACGCCGCTCGCCGTTTCCAGCCGGTCAGTGCTGGGGGTGCGGACGCGCGTGGAGCCGAGGGCGCCGCTGGGTGACCGTGCCCGAAGCCAGCTGGCCGATCTCGACGCGCGTTCTGATGGCGCGGACGACTTCGGTCAGGCCCAGAATGATGGCCATGACGCCGACCACCAGGGTGAGTGTGGCGATCGAGGCGAACGGCATGGACTGCCCTCCGGCGACTTCGTGCCCGCGCTGGAGCAGTTCCTCGGCGGCACGGCCGGCCTCTCGCCCGCGACCGTGCCCCGTCTGACGAAGCAGTGGCAGGACGACCACGCGGCCTTCCAGCAGCGGGACCTGTCGCAGACCGACTTCGTCTACGTGTGGGCCGATGGTGTGCACCCGAAGGTCCGGCTCGGCCAGGTCCACTCGTGCGTCCTGGTCCTGCTTGGCGTCCGCCTGGACTGCACCAAGGAACTGATCGCGCTCGCGGCCGGCCTGGCCGCCGGACAGTCCCCCGAACGAGAACTGCCCGATGAGGCCAGGGGGAGGAAGGTCAGGAGACCTTGCCGGGCGAGGCGGGCCGCTGCTTCTCCTCGTCCACCACCGCCCGCCCCAGTATGGCCGTGCGTTCGGTGACCGTGCCCGGCTCGGCGTCCCCGGCCGCGGTGACCTGCACGCCGCGGCTGCCGAGGTAGGCGTAGGTGTGCCGGTCGAAGATCCACTCAAGGCGTTCGCCGGTCTGGGGGTCAAGGCGGGCCAGCGCGATCCCGTCGCGCCCGGCGGCGTCCTGGGAGTGCGGCACCACCACGACGCCGGGGATCTTCGCGGCGGCACGGTAGAGCGCGGCAGCGGTCCGCGCGGGGACCAGTTGTTCGCCCACGATGTCGCCGATGGTGGTGAACGCCTGCTGGTCGCGGTCGCTCTCGCCGTTGGTGCGGGCGTAGACCTTTTTCAGCAGGACCTCGGGATCGGCGGGCAGCGCTTTGGTCTCGTCGTAGGAGTCACGGGTGACGTCGCTGTCGAGGGTGGTGCCCCCCTTGGGCTGGTAGCCGGGCTCGTCCAGCCAGCCCTTGCGCCCGTCGGGCGAGAGCCAGACCTCGCGGGTGTGCAGCGGCTGCACCCAGGTGCGGGAGGTGTTGGTGTCCACGTTGACGTCGGTGGTCGTGGACGACACCTCGCTCCTGATGTAGACGAACTGGTCCGGGCGGGGCGTCGGCAGGGCACCACGGCCGGCCGCGTCGGCGATGTGTTCGACCGTGGAGGCCAGCGCGACGTTGGAACCCGCCTGGATCTGTACGACGGGGGCCGCGACCGGGGCCGGCTCCTTACCGCCGGAGCCGCCGGTGCCGTTGAGGGCGACGACGGCCACCCCGGTGAGGGCCAGGGCGGCGGGGACGCCGATCAGTACCGGTCGGCGCAGGCGGCTGCGAGGTGGTCGGGGCGCGGCGGCCGGGCCGGTGGTGGTGCTTCGGGACCGCTGGATATGGGCCATGAAGGTGTCCTCGAGTTGGCGGTGGCGGTCGCGTGGCAGCTCCGGGTCGCCGGGTGCCGGCAGGAGGCGGGCCAATTCCGCGGGGTCCGGCTCCCCGAACCTCGGTGTCCGCTTCATCGGTCCGTCCCCTCTCCCGACCGGGCCGCGGTGGTGCGGCCGCCCTGTTGTTGTCCGCTCCCGCCAACGGGTTCCATCCGCTCGTACGGTTCTCCCCGGCCCGTCGCCAGTTCCTCGGCGGCGAGTTTGCGCAGCCGGGTGCGGGTGCGTGACAGCCGCGAGCGCACCGTGCCCACGGGCACGCCCAGCGCCTGGGCCGCCTCGGCGTAGCCCAGCCCGGACCACACGCACAGCGTGAACACCTCGCGATCACCCCGGCGCAGACGCGCCAGGGCACGGCTCGCCGCAGCGAGCTCCTCGACGTCCGCCATGCGGCCCACCAGTTCCTCGACGAAGTCCGGGACGGTGTCCTCGACCGGCAGCCGGGTCAGCGCGGCCGAGTGCCGCCGGGCGGCCCGCGCGGTGTTGCGCAGCACGTTGACGGCGATCCCCATCACCCAGGGCCGTGGTGTCTCACCCTCGTCCCGCAGCTTCGCGCGCAGTCGCCAGACCTCAAGGAACGTGAGCGAGACGACGTCCTCGGCCGTCGCCCAGTCCCCGGAGACCCGCACGGCATGCCGGAAGACGAGCTGCGCATGGGCGCGGAACAGCTCCCGGAACGCCTCTGGATCGCCCGCTCTGATGCGAGCGTGAAGTGAATAGTCCACGCCGCCAGTTGTCCGCGGCGGGCACCCTGTTCCCGTGGCTTGCGTCACACTCACCGGGCCCCTATGCCCACATCAGCGACCTCGGCACGAAGCAGTCCCATGACCGGCCGGACAAGTCCTAGCCGACCTCAAACTCCACTGGGCGCAGCAGACACTCTCCGACCCTCGAATCAAGTGACCGGTCGTCCCACCGCCGACTCGGGTGGGCCAAACCGTACGGAGTGCGTACCGACCGCGGTCGGGTGCAACTCGCTGACCAGGGGCGAGAGCGCCTCCTGTCCGGCTGGCGCCTCGTGGCCCGAGGCCCGCTTCAGATTTGGTTGAGGCCGCCGTCGACGAAGAGTTCCGTACCGGTGATGAAGCTGCTCTGGTCGCTGGCAAGGAAGAGCGCCGCGGCGGCTGCCTCATCGGGGCGGCCCATGCGGCCCAGGGGCACCTGGCTCGCGAAGAAGCCCCACAGCTTGGTCGCCTCGTCCGCGTCGGGGGCGAGGCCGGCGTTCCCGGGTGTCTCGATGGGGCCGGGGACGAGGGTGTTGACACGGATCTCTCGGTGCCTGAGCTCGTTGGCCCAGGTGCGGGAGAACGAACGGATGGCGGCTTTGGACGCGGCGTAGACGCCGAACGCCTCTCCACCGGAGGTCGCGGCGGTGGAGCCGGTGAGGATCACCGAGGCACCGTCGTTCAGCAGCGGCAATGCCTTCTGGACAGTGAAGAGGGTGCCTCGCACATTGGTGTCGAAGGTGGTGTCGAAGTGCTGCTCGGTGACTTGCTCCAGGGTAGAGAACTCACCGCCGCCCGCGTTGGCGAACAGGACGTCCACCCGCCGCCCCTGGTCGGCGACGGCGGCGTAGAGCCGGTCGATGTCGGCCGGATCGGAGATGTCGCTGCGGACGGCGGTGGCGTTCGGGCCGATCTCGGCGAGTGCGGCGTCCAGTGCCTCCTGTCGTCGCCCGGTGATGAATACATGCGCACCCTCGGCGGCGAAGCGCTTGGCGCTGGCCAGTCCGATGCCACTGTTGCCACCGGTTACCACGGCGGTCTTTCCGTCAAGCTGTCCCATGACCAGAACTCCAGTTCTATAAAGAGGGTCGGGGCCGACCCAGAATGACGGCGCCACCCGGCAGCGCCCGTCACAGGAGGGGCGCCGGCAGCGTGCTGAGCCGACCTCTGGGGTTTGCGCGAAGCGATTCGATGGTTACCGCGACGCCAGGACGTCCCGCAGGACCTCGGCCAACGTGATCTGGGCCAACTCAGCGCGAACGGCTTCCTCGACACGGGCGTACACCGGACGCATCGCGGGCTGGATACCGGAACCGACCGGACAGCCGAGGTTGGGGTCCGAGCGGTGCATGGCAAACAGCGGTGAGGGCTCGATCGCCTCGTAGACGTCCCGCAAGGTGATGTCCTCAAGCGGTCTGGCAAGTACCCATCCCGCGTCGGCTCCTCGTCGCGAGTGCACCAATCCAGCATCGCGCATCCGCCCGAGTAGCCGCCGGATCACGACGGGGTTGGTGTTGACGCTGCCCGCGACCCCTTCGGAGGTCGCTGTTCCGTCCCCGATCCTGCGGTGCAGTTCGATCCACGTCAGCGCGTGCGCCGCCACGGTGAGCTGGCTGTTGCCCGCCACGATGACCACCTCCCTGGACGTAACAGTAATTGTTACATCGGATGGGGTCAAGTGAGCGCCGACGACACTGGCAGAGCCCCGCCGGCACCGTCCGCCCCGTCCGCGGTCTCATCGGCTCGCGCCCCGCCTGCGGAGTTTCCGCCCCTCTTACTAATCGTTTCAAAATGATCGGGGCCCCCGACCGCAAGGGTGGCGCTGCCGTTCGTCAGCTGTTGAGCAGCCCGATCAGCTCTCCGGCTCCGCTGGATCCCGCCGCGTCGAGTGCGAAATCGCGAGAACCACCCGCCGTCCGACCTCGGCTCGGGCACGGCCTGGCCCTGCTCCGGCCCCGCACCGTCAGCGACCGGGGGCAGACATCCCCGCCTCCAGGCTCGTGCTGGTCAGTCAGGCAGGCCGGCGTCGTCGGCCTGCCTGATGAGGTCTGGGCACGTCGGGGATGGCGTGGGTGATCGGTCTGCGGGCACGGTGAGGGTATGGCGCAGTTCGCGGCTCAGCTGAAAGAGCATGCGGCTGGAGGAGTCGGCTTGATAGGCGTAGAGGCGGAAGAGGCTGACGGCTTGTTGGTCCCGGTCGTCGGTGAAGCGGTCCGGGAGGCCGGCGAGCAACTCGATGTCGCGCTTGCCGGTTACCGCCGCGGCGACGGCGCTGAGGGGCACTGCGTCGATTCCTGCCGCGGGTGAGGCGGCGTCGCTCAGGGCGGCGTGCGCGGCCAGGGCCGCGAAGGTCTCAAGCAGTCGCTCACCGGCCCCCCGGGTCGATACCCCACGTCCGCAGATTGTCGTGTCGGCTGGCTTGTCGCTCCGGCTCCTGGTCGATCAGGGGCAGCACGACACGACCGAACTGGGCGCAACGCCGCCACACCGCGTCAGGAGACGAAGACATGGTCGGATCCTTTCCCTGGGAAGCCTGCGGGTGGGCCTGCGGCCGGAGCAAGCAAGCGCCGGACCCGAGAGGGCCAGCGCTGCCCACTCATATCGGCCCCACGCGATGCCCCAGTCCACACCCGCCACGTGAGAGGCTGGGCCGGTTACGGCCTGAGGGGGAACAGACGGGTGCGCGCCCATCATGTCGCGGTGGCCGCGGCCATCACGGCGATCCTTGCCAGCTCGGCTTGTTCTGCCGGCTCATCAGCACGCCCGCCGTCCACCTCGGCGCCCGTGCGGCATCGGCTGCGTGACGGCCTGCTGACTCAAGCCCAGCTTCCGCATGGCTTTAAGGACCTGGGCAACCGCCGCCAGTTCTCAGCAATCCCGTCACACCAGGCGGTGGAGGTCGCCCGCTCTCTCCGCAAGCGGCTGCGCGACCGGCAGCAGGGCGGGGAGTAACCAACGCCAGGAGACGGGCGTTGAGCAGGGCATCGCGTGCATGACATCCGAATCCCAGCTGTTGCGCAGCTGGCGTCTGGCGGATGCGCACGACGTTCCGGAGTGGAAGTCCTTGCTGAACACGCCGTCGATCAACAGGAAGTCCTCCTCCTTTCTATGACACTCTGAACTCAAGTCGTCACTTTATGTTACGGGAGCATCGTCGTGATTCCGTCCTACCTCAAGTACACGAAGGACCACACGTGGATGAGCGAACGTGGCCCGGAGTTCAGAATCGGCATCACGGAGTACGGCCAGGAGCGGCTTGGGGACGTTGTCTTTGTTCAGCTTCCCGAGGTCGGAAGGCACATGATGGCCGGAGAGGCTGTCAGCGTTGTGGAGTCGACCTCTGGCGAAATGCGCGTGCAGACCCCCAGGAGCGGCGTAGTGACCGCGGTGAACAGCCCCCTGGACGACGAGCCTGAATTGGTGAACAGCGATCCGTACGGTGAGGGCTGGCTGTTCTGCATCCAGCCGGACAGGGGAGCGCCCGCCTACGGGGTGATCGACGCGGCGACGTACGAGGAGATGTTCGGCTAACGACCCCGAGTTCGTATCCTGACTCGCCCGATCGAGAAAGATCGGGGTAACCCCGTGCCGTGACTCCCACTCAGGTCGCCATCTCGCACGCTCACTCGCCAAGTGAAGCGCCCAGTGACAGTGAGCCGAAGCACGATAGTTGTCACCGGGGGCACCTGCGACCTGCGACTTCGGTGCGGGTGAAGCACAGTGGTTGTCACCAGTGCGGCTCGCTGCATGTCACCAGCAGCGCGTGAAGCATAGTGGGTGTCTCCGGATACGGCGGTCCGCCGGTGGCCTGAGCTGCAAGGCGACTCAGCCCGGGAGCCTGGACACTTTAGTCGTGCATAGCCGGTCCAGGGACGCGCGGCTCTCCTCGTCCGCGGCGCGGTAGACAAGCAGGCGCAGGTCCGGATCCTGGAGCGGTAGCAGGACTTCGAAGTCGACGGTGATCGCACCGGCGACCGGATGCCGCAGCAATTTCCGGCCGCGTCCGTTGACGCCGACCTCCCGCTTCGACCAGAAGCGGGCGAAGTCCTCGTCCTGCGTAACGAACTCGGCGATGAGGCCGGACAGTTCCCGGTCCTGCGGGTGCGCGGCCCATGCCGCGCGCAGGTGAGCGACCCCGTCCCGCAGCACCTGCTCCCGGTCTGCGTAGAAGCCGCGCATCTCCGGGTGCAGCAGGCACAGCCACATCGCGTTGCGCCGTGACGGCGGCACAGCCTCGAAGCCCGGTAGCAGCCGGGCCATTTCGGGGTTCCAGGCGAGGATGTCGTAACGGTGGTTCAGCAGCATGGCCGGCAGCGGTGACAGGTCACCGACCAGGTGGGCCAGCGACGGCGCCGCACCGGCGGCCAGTCCACCGGTGATGCCGGGGCGGCGGCGTCCGGCCAGGTCGAACAGGTAGTCGCGCTCGCTCGGATCCAGGCACAGAGCCCGGGCCAGCGCCGCCAGCACCTCTGCCGAGGGCCGCAGTCCGCGGCCCTGCTCCAGACGGACCACATAGTCGGTGCTGACCCCTGCCAGTTCGGCGACCTCCTCCCGGCGCAGCCCCGGCGTCCGTCGGGGCCGCCGGTGCGACGGCAGCCCCAGCCGGTCGGGGTCGAGGCCTTCGCGCCTGCTCCGCAGGAAGGCGGCCAGCTCCTGTGCGGTGTCCATGGTTCGGGTCGTCATGACCGGTCCAACCACCAGGGTGGGACCGGCCTTCCCAGGAAGTGCCCTCCCTTACCCCCCGGCCGCCGCCGCCACAGACTCGGTCCCGGCAACGGACCACGAGCACAGGAGGACCTGATGGCACTGACCCTCGACGCCTACCGGCTGCTGGGCCGCTCGGGGCTGCGAGTCTCACCGCTGGCCCTGGGTACCGCGACCTTCGGCACCGAGTGGGGCTGGGGTGCCGAGCGCGCCGAGGCCCGCAAGCTGTTCGACCACTACGTCGAGCTCGGCGGCAATCTCTTCGACACCGCTGACACCTACACCGACGGCAGCTCCGAGCGCCTGCTGGGCGAGTTCGCCCGTGAGGAGCGCGAACGCCTGGTGCTGACGACCAAGTACTCGACACTGCGCCGCCCCGGCGACCCCAACTCCGGGGGCGGTCACCGCAAGGCCCTGTTCGGCTCGGTCGAGGGGAGCCTGCGGCGGCTGGCCACCGACTACATCGACCTGCTGTACCTGCACGTCTGGGACTTCCGCACGCCGGCCGAGGAGATCCTGCGCGGCCTGGACGACCTGGTCCGGCAGGGCAAGGTGCTGTACGTGGCGATCTCCAACACCCCGGCCTGGCAGGTGGCCCGGATGCAGGCGATCGCCGACCTGCGCGGTTGGTCGCCCCTGGTCGCGCTGCAGCTCGAGTACAGCCTGATCGAACGCACCGCGGAGCGCGACCTGATCCCGATGGCCCGGGAACTGGGCCTGGGCGTGGTCCCGTACTCACCGCTGGGCGGCGGGGTGCTCAGCGGCAAGTACGGCCGGGACGACGTGGCCGCGACGGGCGCCGGCACCGCCACCGGTACCCGCAAGGGCCTCAACCTCGCCCTGGGCACGCTCACCGAGCGCAACCTGGCCGTGGCCGGGGTCGCCCGGGAGGTCGCCGCCGAGCTGGGTCGCACCCCGGCCCAGGTCGCACTGGCCTGGACCCTGCAGAACCCAGGCGTGGCGACCACGCTGATCGGGGCCCGAACTCCCGGCCAACTGGAGGAGAACCTGGGCGCCCTGAAGGTCGAGTTCACGGCCGCTCAGCTGGCCCGCCTGGACGCAGCGAGCGCGATCGAGCTCGGCCAGCCGCACGACCTGCTGGCGAGCGACCACATCCGCCGGGTGACCACGGGCGGCCTGCGGATCGAGACTCGCCGCTGACGGCCGGCCGTCAGCGGCGGGAGCCGGAGCCTGGAGCCGCGGTCGGTTCACCGTCCGGGCGAGCCACGTCCGGATCACTTCCGACGTCGGACTCCGTCGAACCCAGTGACTTTCACCGTTCTCACGTCCCCGGTCGGAGGTGAGCCTAGTCGGCGCCGGCCGAACTGGTTCCGACTCTGGTGACCAGATTCCGACCAGCGTGTCACGGCACATCCAGGCGCGCCTCATCCGGGGAGCCTGGTGACAACATGCCTGCCTTGGTGACGATTATCGTGCTTCGGCTCATGTGTGAGCCGAAGCACGATAATCGTCACCATCGGCATCTGCTGGCATGCGGCTTCAGTGAGGACGAAGCATGGTGGTTGTCACCGATGTGGCGCGCTACCTGTCACCAGCGGCAAACGAAGCAGGGGCGAAGTCACCGCCTCAGACGGATCCGCAGCCGCCGCCTGAGTTGTCTGTCAGTGGTCAAGATCCATTCCCTGGGTACGGCCAGTTATCGGGCCCCATGGACGGCCAGTTCACATGGCATGCCGGGAAGCTCTGTCACAGATCGTGACGCCACCTCCAAGGGCTCCGCGGAGGCGGAGGCTGGGGACGCAGGTCGCGCCGATGAGGTTACGAATCCTTCGCGAATGCGCTGGCGTGGTCGGCGGCCCACTGGCGAAACGTTCGCGGCGCCGTCCCGAGGAGGTCGGACACCGTGGTGGTGACGTGGGCGGGTTGGCCGACTGCCGCGTGCCAGGCGGCGAGCAGCATCTCGACGGTCGCGCTGGGTGCGCCCTGGGAGAGGGTGCGGAACTCGTCCGGCGTCATCTCCTCGAAGGCGAGGCGGCGGCCGAGGGCGTCGCCGATGACGGCGACCTGTTCGGCGTGGGTCAGCGACTCGGGGCCGGTCAGGACGTAGTCGCCGCCGACGTGTCCGTCCTGATGGAGAGTGTGGGCCACGACGGCGGCGATGTCGCGGTCGTCGACAGGTGCCGTCGCGGCGGCGGCGTACGGCCAGCGGACCACGTCGCCCGCGCGGATCGCCGGTGCCCACCAGGGCAGGCAGTTCGAGGCGAACATCCCCGGTCGGACGACCGTCGACTCGAGGCCGGTCGCGGCGATCAGGCGCTCGAGGTCGGCGTGCAGGGCGGCCATCGGGTTGGGCTGCTGGAAGAAGGGGTGCGGCGTCCGGTGCGGGGAGGAGAGGAGGACGACCCGCCGCGCCCGGACTGCCAGCCGCGCCACGACCTCGGCGGCGGTCGCGGGTGGGGCGGTCCAGAGGAGGAAGACCACGCCCGCGCCGTTCAGGGCCGACTCGAGGGAGTCGGGCACGGTGAGATCGCCGGTGACGACCTCGACCTGCGGCGGCAGCACCGCGGCGGCTTCCGGGCGGCGGGTGAGGGCGCGGACCGGTACGCCAGCGTCGAGGAGTTGGTCGATGACGAGGCGGCCGATCCGGCCCATCGCCCCAGTCACGAGTACAGGAGCACTGTCTGTCTGACTCATGCCGCCCATGAAATGGTTACTCGGTTAAAAAAGCAACTCAGTCACGCTGATGTACAGTGGTCCGATGGGCAAGCCGTCGGGTCTGCGGGACCGCAAGAAGGAGCGGACGCGCGACGCCATCGCCGAGGCAGCCGCGTCGCTGTTCCTGGAGCACGGCTTCGACCGCGTCTCGGTCAACGACATCGCCGCGGCCGCCGAGATCTCCAAGCCGACCCTCTTCCGGTACTTCCCCACCAAGGAAGACCTGGTACTGCACCGGTTCGCGGACCATCAGGGCGAGGCGGCCCGCGTGGTCCGCGACCGGGAGTCCGGCATCGCGCCGGTGGCGGCGCTGCACCGGCACTTCCGGGCCGCCCTCGACCGCCACGACCCCGTCACCGGCCTCAACGACCATCCACAGGTGGTCGCGTTCCACGGGCTGGTGTTCAGCACGCCGAGCCTGGCCGGACGGCTCGCGCAGTACCAGCTCGAGGACGAGGAGGCGCTGGCGCGGGCCCTCGGCGACGGCGTCCAGGCGCGCGTACGGGCCGCCCAGGTGCTCGCGACCCAGCGGGTGCTCGCCCGCGCCAACTGGCAGAAGATTGCCGACGGCAGGACCGCACGCGACGTCCACCCCGAGGCCGTCGCCGACGCCGACCAGGCATTCAACCAACTGCGGTGATAGGCGCCGCTCCCGATTCCAGGACGAGATCGCGCACACCCGACCCCCGCTACCCCGCGCCCCAGCGCCGACTCCCCGGTACCTGGAGCAGGTGATGGCCGACCAGGACCAGGACCTGGTCGACGCCGACCCCTACGGCCCCGGCGACGACTCCTTACCGGTCTTCCGGTGGGAGCAGGCCGGGTGCGACAACCTCGCCAGCCGCCGCCAGCTGCGGGAGATGGGACTGCGCCCCGGCGGCCAGGAGCCCGTCGCCCGGACCTAATGCCGCGGCGGCAAGCGCTTCGCGTGGTTCTACCGGATCGACCTGGCGAAGCCGAAGCGCCCGATGACCCTCGCGAAGGAATCCGCGCTCGACAAGGCATGACCGCACGCCAGACATGCGGCACCTGCCGTCGGCGCTACTTCCACTGCCTCCCGCTGAAGACCTTGGGGCCCTGCCTGGAGTGCTTCGACGGCACGCCCGCCGACCCCGGAGACTCCTGCGACCGGCCATGGCCACCAGCGCCCTCGGACGACCGTCGCGATTACCCGCGCGTTCGGCTACCGCGTCACACCGACTGCGCTGCTCGCCGGCGCGGCCATCAACGCCGGGACGCACGCCGCGATCGACCTCGGAGCCGTTCTGCTGTGGTTGGCGAAGAAGACCGGCTGCATCGAGCGCTGCAAGGCCGCTCGCGTCGACGACGACGGCAAGGCCACCTCGGAGCTCACCGGGCCGGGCAGCGCGTGGATGGAGCTGGACGCGGCCCTGCACCGCTCCATCGGCATCGCTGCCGCCGACGTCACCGCCTGGCTCACCACCCGCCCCGGTGCCCGCCGGTGACCCGCAGCGCATCGAACGCGTCCGCGCCGCGGCCGGCATTGCCGCGCTGGCGCTCTCTCCAGCAGATCGAGGACGACCTTCGCGCCGACGACGTCGACCAGGAGGAGTTCGCCGTGATCCTGCGCGAGCTCAATCGAGGACACCGATCCGCCCGGCGGCTTCCCCGCGGCCGTGGCGCAGTTGCTCACCGCCGCCGCGCGCCGTGCCGAGCAGATCCGAGCCCGACCGCGACGGAGATGCCTCCTGCCCCGTGCACGAGGCCGCCGCCCTGATCACCGACGACGCCGGACAGCGCCTGATCTGGTCTGCCCGCGCCCTTCACCCGCAAGGAGCTGATGGCGAGCGCGAAGGCGACGAACCCGCCCCTGGGGGCAGTGCACGCAGTGCTTCCGCGCGAGGACTGCCCACAGTGCGTGGACCACATGAAGAACGGCCACCCCGCCCACATGATCGTCCGCTGACGCCGCTGCGCGAAGCTCTCGCACCTGCTCACTGCCCACGCCGGGCAGCGCGCCATCCGGGCCGCCCGGCGCCCTCACTCGCAGATCCCGTATGACCGGGCTGATCTACCCGCAGATGCCCGAGCACAGCCTGGTGGTCCTGGTTGGCCCGTCCGGCGCGGGAAGTCCACGACCGCGCGTACCTGGCCCGCCTCCCAGGTCCTGTCCCTGGACGCGCTGCACGAGGCCGTCAGCCAGCGGTCGTCGGGTGCTGTGCGTCTGAAATCCTGGCCACGCAGCGGGGCCCCAACAGGTGCGGACGGGCCTTACCGTGTCGTACTCCATCGCACCGCCCCAGTCAGCGAGGCAGTGTGATGGGGAAACGCAGGCGGCAGATGACAGCCTCGGTGTTGCGGCGGATGGCGCGGTCCAGGACCGCGCCGCGCTGGTTCTGCAACAGGCGCTGCCATGGCTTGGGCAGGTGCATCTCGGGGATCAGGACCACCAGGCGGTCGTGGCCGTCCTCCGCGGCGAGGGCGCACAGGTGGTCGACGATCGGCCGTGTCAGTGACCGGGTGCGGCTGTGCAGGACGGTGAGCGGCACGTCGGGTTGCCAGGTGTTCCATGCCTGGCGGACCTCGTCGGCGGAGGGCGCCTCTGGGTCCTCGGGGTGGACGACCGTGACGGCGCGCACCTGGTCACCCAGTGAGAGGGCGGCGCTGATCGCCTCCTGGGTGAGTTTGTTGACCGCTCCCACCGGGACGACGACGAGCGAGCGGCGATGTTCCGGGCGGTCGGGGACCTCACCGAGGTGCAGGGCTGTGCCGATGCGCTGGTAGGTGTGGTGCACCGCTTCGAACAGCATGACCAGTACCGTGACGGCGACGAGGACGAGCCAGCCGCCTTCATGGAATTTGGACACCATTTCGATGACCAGGGCCGCGGCGGTCAGAAGCGCGCCCAGGCCGTTGAGGGCCGCGCGTCCGAGCCATCCGGTGCTGCCTTCTTCATGCCAGTGTCGGACCATGCCGGCCTGGGAGAGGGTGAAGCCGATGAAGACGCCGATGGCGAAGACCGGCACGAGCTTTTGTGTGTCGCCTTGGGCTGCGACGAGCAGGACCGCGGCGATTGCCGCGAGGACGACGACGCCGTAGCGGTAGACCTGCCGGTCGGCGCGCAATCCGAAGACGTGGGGCAGGTGGTTGTCCCGTGCCAGCAGCGAGGCGAGCACGGGCATGCCACCGAAGGAGGTATTGGCTGCCAGCGCGAGCAGCACCATGGTGGAGAACTGCACGATGAAGAAGCCGACGTTGTGGCCAAGGGATGCCTCGGCCAGCTGCGCCAGGACGGTCTTGGTCCCGCTCGGCGCGACGTGGAACTTGCCGATCAGCACTGACAGGCCGATCAGCATCGCGCCCAGCAGCGCGCCAAGGGCGAACTCGGTGCGCTGGGCCCGCCTGATCCGGGGGCTGCGGAAGGTGGGAACGGCATTGGCGATCGCCTCCACCCCGGTCAGGGCCGAGCAGCCGGAGGCGAAGGCGCGCAGAAGCAGCAACACCCCGACCGTTTGGACAGTAGAGGAAGCGGTGGGATGGTCGGGCTGGACGACCGGGTGCGATCGCAGCAGGCCGCCCAGGATCACCGCTGCGATCGCCGCGATGAACACCACGGTCGGGACGATCATCACCTTCGCCGACTCGGCAACCCCATACAGGTTGACCGCGGTGATCAAAAACAGGACCACGAGACACAGCAGCACACGTTCGCCGTACAGGGCGGGGAAGGCCGAGGTGAGCGCCGCGATGCCGGCGGAGACCGACACCGCGACGTTCAGCACGTAGTCGATGATCAGCGAGGCGGCGGCGATCAGGCTCAGGCGCCGTCCCAGGTGGCGCCCGGCCACCGCATACGCGCCGCCACCGTCGGGGAAGGCGGCGATCACCTGACGGTAGGAAAACGTCAGCGCGGCCAAAAGCACCACGATCGCCAGCGTGACCGGCAAGGTGTAGCCGAGGCCCCGGCTGCCGGCCACCGCCAGCACGACCACGATCGCCTCAGGCCCATAAGCCACGGACGCCAGAGCATCCAGCGACAGTGCCGCCAGCCCCTGCGGCACCGTCAGCCGGTCCCGCTCCCCACGCTCGGTGCCGGAACCCGGCAGATGGCCGCCCGATCCGTCGGCGTTCTCAGCGCGTGCAGACACCAGTCCCCTCCAGTCCCACCAACTTGGTCGGCCTCTCGACTCTAGGGCGGCGGTCTCCCGATTTCCCTGCTCAGGGCGTCAGAAGAGCGTTAAACGAACCTGGGAGGCGCCGCTGGTGAACAGCTCTTGCCGACGGTGCTGCGGCCGCCGGACTTGCCGTCGCAGCCGCTTCTCATGGACGGGCTTCTCCGACAGCCGCTACCAGCCTGACCCGCTGAGCTTCGGCCGCCGCGCAGCGCATCCAGGGCCCGACAGACCGACCAATTCCCGGTCATCACCGAGACCGGGGAGCACCCCGACGCCACCGAGTGCCGCCCGCCGCTTCCGCCGGGCGGCGCTCCGGCGTCTCCACCCCTTTCGAGCGTGGAGGCTCCATGACGACCGACGTGTTCATCGACTCCTTCGGCGCCCGCTGGCAGGACCCGCCGCCGGCCCGCCACCGCGCCGCCGTCCTCTCCATCAACCTCACCAACGCCCTGCTGAACCCGCCCGACGACCCTGCCCTCGCCGACATCGTCGCCCGCCAGACCGGACAGGACGCAGGCGTACGCGACCGCGTCCTAAAACCCCCGGCGCGGCCCGCATCATCAACGACGCCGTGCACGAACTCACCGCCTTGCGCGCCGCCGCGCACGCCCCCCGTCCAGCTCCTGGTGAACTGCTGGTACGGACGCCACCGCGCACGCGCTATCGCCGACGCCATCGGCCAGCGGATGCGGGAGGCCGGCGCCCAAGTACAGGTCACCCACCACTACCTCAACCGGCCGCCGGTCCCCCGCAACACCCGCGCCTCGACTGCCCGTTCTGCCGGATCATCCACGACGGAGCCCCATCAGAGATCGTCCACGAGTGGAGCGACGCCCTCGCGATCGTGCCCCATAGCGGCGGCTGCACCGACGGCCACCTCCTGGTCCTCCCCTGCGGCCACGGCGCCGACTTCACGACCGCCCCCGTCGTCTCCGCCACCGTGCAGCTGCGCGCCGCCGAACTCGCCCAGCATCTGGGCGGCCAGTGGAACTACCTCACCTCCTGCAGCCCGGACGCCACACAGACCGTGTTCCACCTGCACGGCCACCTCGTGCCCCACACCGCCGACGACGGCCTCGCCCTCCCATGGACCCACCCCGCCCGCGAACAGGAGCCCACCCGATGAAGCGCCCCTTCCTCCGCCGCCGCGGACACGCCTCCGGCCACCTCCGGCGCCCGTTCGTGGAACGCGCGCACACCCGGCCCGGCGACGACCACGGCCCCGACATGATCGCCGTGCCCCTGGTGCACCCGGCACCCCGCACGCCGGCGCCTACCTCCACGGCCGTCAGCTCGGCTTCATCGAGCGCCTTCCAGATGGGGTCAACAGGAGCAACTGCGGTGATCGGGGAGGTGTTGTCGAGGAACTCGGCGAAGTTGCGGGCGGCACGCCGGGTTCTGCGGGTGGTGCCGCCGGGGACGGTGCGCATCTTCTCCAGCAGCACGGTGCCGTGCAGCACGTTGATCTCCCGTTCGTCACCTCGTGATCCCGGCGGAACTGCAGGTGGCCTTCGCCTGCGACGGTGCCCTGGTGAACGGGGAGGGCCTGGCCGACGCCGATGGTGCCCAGCACCTTGCGGTTGGTCTCCAGCGCGTTCCGCACGCTCTGGCCGGCCTGCAGGACCCAGTCGACGGCCGGTTCCCCGGCCATCGAGCCGCTGCGCAGCGCGCCGTCCTCGTCGAGGTAGACGTGTCCGTCGACCGGCCAGGCCCACTCCATGAGCACCATGACGGTGTTGGCCGACGGCGGCACGCACAGATGGTAGACGCGGTCGGGACCTCACCCGCTGCGGCTCTGGCTGGATCACGCGGGCGGAGAACTGCCCGTCCTCCACGGCACGTTGGCGCGGGTGCGGGTCGAGCGCCTGCAGGGCGATCGCGACCGGAAACCGGTCTGGCTGTGGTGCTCGGCCACCGCCGCGACCCCGGTGGACGTGGACCGCTGGTGGCGGTCCTTCAAGGAACACCAAGCCCGCCGAGGACAAACGCCAAGCTGGGGGGAGCGGCCGTGATAGGCGCCGCGCCGCTGGTAGGGTCGGCCCGGCCAGCGCGGAGACCATGAACAAGAAGTGGGTGAGAAGCCGTGAGCGCTTCCACTTGCCATGTCAGCGACGACGTCTGGGCGGAGCTACGACTCGCCCCGGACCGGATCCACGCGGACTGCGCCCGGATCGAGCGGGAGGCTCACCGTTGGGCAGTGGAGCAGGGGGTGTGCGCGCCGCAGAGCGAACCGACGTTGCTGCGCGCTCACTTCCCGCGTCTCGCGGCCCGGATATATCACGACGCCCCGGTCGAACGCGTAGTCACCGTCGCCCGGTGGCTGATCGTACTCTTCGCCCTCGACGACCGCTTCGATCGCCATGATGCCCGGCCAGACGATGTAAGAGGGCTGTACCGCGAGCTGGCGGACGCTCTGACACGTGACAGGGCCGCGATGCGTGATCCACTCACTCGCGCCGTGGAGCCGTTGTGGCAAGGGACCGCGGCCGGGATGTCCGAGGCGTGGCGTGACCGTTTCGTCCGCAACCTGGTTCGCCACGGCGAGGCTCTGGAGTGGGAAGCGACACTGCGCCGTGACGCCCACGCACCCACTGTCGCGGGCTACTTCGACCTGCGCCCGTGGGCCAACGGCATGTTCATGTGGGACCTCGTCGAGCCGACCCGTGGTCAGGAGGTCCCGGTCGAGTTGTCCGTCACCTATCAGTGGCACTGTCTGACCACGTGTTCCAACGAGATCACGGCGTGGCGGAACGACCTCGTGTCAGCGGCACGGGAAGCCGTCGAGGGCAATCCCAACAACCAAGTCAGCGTCATGACTCACGCTTTGGGATGCGACGAGGCCCAGGCAAAGCGACTCGTCGAGCAGCACATCAGCGGGCGCGTGCGCGAACTGCGCGCGCACGCGCGGAGCCTGCTCGCCCTGGACGCAGGCCGGACCCCGCGACTGGCCGAGATCACCGGCACCATGCTGTCCCTCACCGCCGCGCATGCCCGATGGGTGATCGAGTCCGGCCGCTACCCGAATCCCTGACCTTCCGCCCTCCCCGGCACGACGCGGGCTGGCGCGGCGCTCGGGCGTCTCCCGCCGTCTTCACGCGGAGTCAGCGAAAGCTCGGGATGGGCTCCGAAGGACGTTACCAACGGTGCGGCAGCCTCGCCGCACCGCCATTCGGCTGCCGTCCGTCGGACACCGACCGGAGACGGATGGCCGGGGCAGGAGCGTACTCAGGCGTCGCGCTCCACGCACAACGCGGCAAGGGCCCGCAGGTGCTTGGCGGATGACGGCGGGATCGGCGCGGCGTCCAGAACGGCCAGCGCCTGCGCGTACCGCTCGGCGATCATGCTTTCCACGGTCGCGACCGCGCCGGTGGCGGCGATGACGTCGAGAGCGTCTTGAGCGTCCCGCTCATTCAGCCGGCTGTCGCCCACGCAACGCTCGAGCAGCGCGCGTTGCGAAGTGGTGGCCTCGCGTGCGGCGAGCGCGAGAACGACAGTGCGCTTTCCCTCGCGCAGGTCGTCGAATATCGGCTTACCCGTGGTGGCCGGGTTCCCGTACAGACCGAGTACGTCGTCGCGCAGCTGGAACGCGTCGCCGAGCGGCAGCGCGAAATCGCTGAGAACGTCCAGCAGTCCCGTTCCCGCTCCGGCAAGTATCGCTCCGACGTGCAGCGGACGTTCGATCGTGTACTTGGCTGTTTTATAGCGGATCACCGTCATCGAGGTGCGCTGGTCGTCGATGGGGCCGAGGGTGCTCGTGAGATCGAGGTACTGGCCGTAGTGCATCTCCTCGCGCATCGCGTTGATGACGCCGGCCAGGGGGGCCTGTCGTTCGGCGGGAACGGCGGCGGCGAGGAGCTCGTCGGACCATGTCAGCGCCATGTTACCGACCATGATGGCGACGCTCTCGCCAAGGTGCCGCGGGTCGGACGCGGCAGTGTAGCGGTCGGCGAGCTCCCGGTGGACAGTGGGGCGGGACCGGCGCGTGGCGCTCTTGTCCATGACGTCGTCATGAATCAACGCGAATGCCTGGTAGAGCTCAAGCGCCGCCGCGACCTGGATCAGCGTGTCGGGCGTTTCCTCTTTTCCGCCAGCCAGCCATCCGGCCACGCACATCAGTGGCCGGATGCGCTTTCCTCCGGAAATGATGAAGTCCTTGACGATTTCGGCTACGGTCGGCGGGAGGTCCAGCTTGATCGCCTGTCGGATCTTGTCGTCGAGGAAATCGACGAGACACGCTGTGACTCGCTCTCGGGCCCAGTCGAGCGCCGTTTCGGTTGAGCTGGCAGTTACTGCTTCTGAACTCACGGCTGAGTCGCTTTCTATGGTCGGGCTTTCGCGGCCCGCACTGCGGTTGGGCTTTTCGTAGATGCAGGGAACAAGGGTTGGACAAGATGTCGTGTGCGCCCGCGCCGGAACGTTGCGGGCTGTGGCTCCCGTTCCGCGGCGCCGCCTTCGGCTCCTGGCACCGAACGATGCCTGAGCCCGGAGCCGTTGAACAAGCCGCGCGAGCCTGCAAGGGCGAGCCGCAGCGGGCCGGATCACAGCTGTTCAAACCACTGCGGCAGGTCATCGAATCGGTCAACGAGACCTTCAAGGGACAGCTCGACCCCGAAAGGCACCGAGGCCGCACCCCAACGGGGTAGCCGTCCGAGTCCTGCAACGCATCCTCGCCCTCACGACCGCCGTCTGGCACAACGACCGCACCGCGGGAAGGTCGCTGTCGCGGTGGCCGGAAGCCCGAACGCCTTGGCCACGACGGTGTTCTGCCGGTACGCCGGCCGAACAGCACCTGGTCACCGCGGGCATCCGGTTACTACTTGACGTACAGGAGGAAGTGCGTGTTGGGGTGGACATCGCCGATGACCTTGAAGATCACCTCGGTGCGGTCGAGGAGGTGGTCGCGGTCACGGGCGGTCGCCAGCGCGGTGCCCAGCGGCGAATTTCTCGAGTCCGGGGAAGGGCCGGGAGGACGTCGTACCCGAGGGGACCGCCCCCGGACCCGCGGCGGATCCTCGGCGCCGGCACACGTGCCGACGAGGCCCCCGCCCTGCCGACTGACGCTGGAGTCACTTGCCGGTGCCGGTGTGGTAGCCGATGGGGTCGACGTAGACGTCGGGGGCGTTGCCGGTGGTGGCGGGGATGGTGATGTTTTGGCCGTCGAGGTCCATGACGTCGAGGACGGTTTCGTTGGGCGGGGTGACGGCGAGCTTGGTGTAGGTCTTGCCGGAGCCGCTGGTGTCGGGGATGTAGTGGAGGAGGAAGCGGGTCTCCTCACCGGGGGCGATGGTGACGGCGGGTGCGGTGGTGTCGGTGCGGGCGGCGTCGGGGCCTTTGTCGCCCAGACCGTCGGCACCGAGGAGCTGGACGCCGGGGAAACCGTGCATGCTGCAGGTGGCGGAGCCGGTGTTCTTCAGGTTGACGACGATCTCGTTCTTGACTCCTGCGGAGGCGGCGCTGAAGCCGAGGTGCTCGGTCTTGCACATGGCGCCCGACGCGGTGGTCCCGGTCCGGGCGGCGGCCTTCTTCCCTGTGCCGCCGCCGGCGCCGGTGTTGCCGCCGCTGGTGCTGCCGCTGGTGGTGGTTCCCGTGCTGCCTTTGGTGGTGCTGGAGGAAGCACCGGTGATGCCCTGGCCGCCTGTGGAGCTGCTCGCGGAAGCCGACGTGCTGCTCTGCGCGGCCGTGCCAGAACCGTCGCTGCCGCCGCACGCGGTCAGCGACAGGCCGGCCGCGGCGACGATCACGGCGAGGGCGGAGATCTTCTTGACACGCATGTGCACTCCTGCGAAGTGGTCTTGTCCGGCCCGCTCGAACCGACGAGCCGTGGTCGCTTTTGGGGATGTCTGCTTCCGGAGGGCCCGTTGCGCTGAGGGTCGAATCAAGATGCCGCTGTGACAGGCGAGTTGATGAACCGTGACAACAACTTGTGTGAAACGGGGCGAACCCGATGAACCGGCATGGCTTCCGGAACTCAATGGACCCGGTCGTGTTGAGCGGAGACGAAGTCCCAGCGGCAGGTCCCCACTTCGTCTCCTGGAGGAAGTATGCCGCTGCCCGCGGCTTCCACGAGCAAGGCGCCGTCGGCGGCCTGCCGCTCCTGGCGGGTCATGCTGGCGACCCACCGGTGGTGACCCGGCAGATGCCGGGGCGACCGGCGAGACGCTGCGGAGACGGGTGCGCCGGGCCGATGAGCACGCGGACCGCGCCCACATCCACGGCGAGCAGGGCGCGGAGAGCCGGAATGACCGCCCGCAGCTGACTCTGGTATGGGTTGATCACATGAGCCAGTGATGATCTACTGCGGATCGTGGGCCGCCCCCGGAAACGCAAGAAGCGCGCCCTGCGTGACGGTCGGCCGCACGCGTCCGATACCGAGAACCGGGGGGGATCGGCAGGCGGTCGAGTGCGGGGGGGGGCGAGCACCGCAAGAGGCTCCGGGCCGTAACCACGAGACACGACAAGCTCACAGTGCGCTGGGAGGGAGCGTCCGCGTAGCTGCCAAGAAGAAGTGGCTGCGACCAGCACATTCCATACTCGAGCTACGGAGACCCATCGTGACCCGACTCGAACCCACGCCCCGGCGCCGGCTCCGGTCCGAGGCGGCACCCGGCTACAAGGCCGGGGCTTTCGGCCATCAGAGGACCGGTGAGTGGGGTCGGCTGCGTGCACTGGAGGACCTGTGGGACCCGTTCACCGAGTACTGCTTGAGACAGGCAGGTGTGCCTGCCACGGCCCGCTGCCTGGAAGTCGGGGCAGGCGCCGGGTCGGTGGCCCGGATGCTGGCCCGGTTCTGCCCGAGCGGTGACGTCACCGCGACGGATACCGACACCCGCTTCTTCGAGGACTTGGCAACCGAGGAGCGCATCACCGTCCTCTGCCACGATGTGACCGAGGACGGCTTTCCCGCCGGCTTCTTCGACGTGATCCACGCCCGAATGCTCCTGTGTCATCTGGCGGACCCCGCTCAAGTGTTGGCTGTCATGGCTGAGTGGCTGAGGCCCGGCGGTCTCCTCCTGGTCGAGGATCTCGACATGGGACCCGCCGATGTCCTGCCCCACCCGGTGATGCGTCAGGGTCTGCACGTCGCCGAGCGCACCCTTGGGCTCTCGCAGGGCAGCGATCTCCGCCTGGGCCGCCGCTTGCAAGCCTTGGTGACTGACGGCGGTTTCACCTTGGGCGGCACGGAGGTGCAGCCGGTGATGATCGGTGACGGCGGCCCCGCAGATGAGTTCTGGCGCCTGTCGTTCGCCCAACTCCGCGACTTCCAGGCCCGGAACAGCTCCCCTCTGGCAGACGAGTTGGACGCGGCGCTGTCCTTGATCGACGATCCGGACTTCATGGATCTCGGCATGTACGCCGTTTCCGTGTGGGGCCGCAAGCCGGTGCAGCCGACCGGGTAGACCTCGGTCTGACAGCTCCGGGAGCGGACGCCCGCCCGCCCAGGTCCGGGCACCTCCGCGGGCGCTTGAGCGCAGACCCGACACGCCCTGTTGTCGCCTCACCATCATCCCTGAAACCCGAGCCTGTACCGCTTACGTGGAGGCCTCCATGGCTGACCCCCGTCCATCCTCTCCGCCCACCTCCATCGTCTGCGACCCCGCCTCTGTGTCCGCTGATGCGGTGGCGGTGATCGGGGTGGGCCTGCGTCTGCCGGGCGGCATCCACCGCCTGGACCAGCTCGGCGAGGTGCTGGCCGAAGGAGGTGACCTGGTCGGCACCATGCCCTCGGACCGCTTCGACATCAGTGCCCATCGAGCCCGTCGCCCGGAGAAACCGGGCAAGTTCCGCTCTGTCGCGGGCGGTTTCCTGCACGAACCGGAGGTCACCGGTTTCGACACCTCGTACTTCGGTATCACTCCCAAGGAAGCCTCCCGTATCGACCCGCAGCAGCGTCTGCTGCTCGAGTGCGCGGTCGAGGCCCTCGACGACGCCGCCCTGGACATCCATGCCCTGGCCGGCAGTGAAACCGCCGTCATCACCGGTGTCTCCACCCACGACTACGCCGACCTGCAGGCGCGCCGCCTGCGTTCGAGCAATCCCTACACCACGACCGGCGGATTCCTGTCGATCACGGCCAACCGCGTTTCTTACGAACTGGATCTGACCGGCCCGTCGAGCGCCGTGGACACCGCCTGCTCCTCCGGCCTGACCGCGCTGCACCAGGCGTGCGAGCATCTGCGCACCGGCCGCAGCCCACTTGCCCTGGCAGGCGCGGTGAACCTGATGCTGTCGCCGGGCCTCTTCGTCGGCTTTGAGCAGGCCGGAGTGCTCTCGCCGACGGGTCGTTGCCACCCCTTCGGCGCCGCGGCCGACGGGTTCGTACGCTCCGAGGGCGCCGTGATGCTCGTCCTGAAGCCTCTGGCCGCCGCGCTCGCCGACGGCGACCGGGTGCATGCCGTCATCCTGGCCACCGCCCTCAACTCCGACGGCCGCACCGTGGGTCTGTCCGCACCGAGTTCACGGACCCAGGCTGCTCTGCTGCGCCGTGTGTACGCCGCCGCCGGCATCGACCCGCGCGACGTGTCCTATGTGGAGGCGCACGGCACGGGCACCCTGGTCGGCGACCCCGTCGAGTGCGCGGCGTTGGGGGAGGTGCTCGGCAGCCACCGTGCCGACGCACCGCTGCCCATCGGTTCGATCAAGTCCAATCTCGGGCACATGGAAGCGGCGGCCGGGATGGCGGGAGTCCTGAAGTCGCTGGTCGTGATCAAGTCGCGTTCCATTCCGAGGACTCTGCATGCCGATCCGCCCAACCCGAAGATCGACTTCGATGGTCTCGGTCTGCAGCCGGTACTCACCGCCCGCCCACTCCCCGGCGACAGGCGTGTCGTGATCGGCGTCAACTCCTTCGGCATAGGCGGCGCGAATGCGCACGCCGTCCTGGCCGCACCGCCCGCCGGCAGCGCCGCGGTGAGCGACGTCGCCGCCGCGACAGTCGTCAGCACGGCAGCGCGACCGGTTCCGGTCATCGTTTCCGCGCATACGCGCCAGGCGCTGACCGTCACCCTGGAGTCCTGGGCGGACCACTTCGCCGCTATGGCCGCCGATTCGTCGCAGGGACCCGAGGCGCTGTACGACGCCGCCTTCACCGCATGCCGACGACGGACCCGGCGTCGCTACAGTACGGCCTTCTTCGCGACCGGCCCCACCCAAGCCGCCGAAGTTCTGACCCGGGCAGCACGAGGACACGAAGCCGCCACTGCCACCGAACGCCTGGTGAGCGGAGGCCGGATCGGCTTCGTCTTCTGCGGAAACGGTTCGCAGTGGGCGGGCATGGGAGCCGAACTCCTCGATAAGGACCCCGCGTTCACCGCTGAAGTCCAAGCCGTCAGCGACGAACTCGAGCCCCTGCTCGGCTGGAAAGTGCGCGACGAGCTGGCCTGCGCCGATGCCTCCCGCTGGGACCGTACGGAAGTCGCGCAGCCGACGCTGTTCGCCGTCCAGGCGGGCCTGGTCGCCGCCTTGTCCGCCCGAGGGGTCGAGCCGCACGCCGTCATGGGACACAGCGTCGGGGAAGTGGCCGCCGCGTACTGTGCGGGTGGCCTCACCCGGGCCCAAGCCTGCCTCGTCATCGCCGCCCGCAGCCTCGCACAGGCCGCCACCGCGGGTTCGGGCGGCATGGCCGCGGTGGGCCTGAGCGAACAGGCCGCCAGGGAACGCCTCGAACAGGCTCAGCTGCAGGACAGGGTGGAGATCGCCGCGATCAACTCCGACCAGGACGTGACCCTCGCCGGCTCGCACGAGGACCTTGCATCCCTTGGCACCGCACTGGATTCCGACGGCGTCTTCTTCCGTGACCTGCGCCTCGACTACGCCTTCCACACGAGCGCCATGGACCCCGTGCGCGACCAGCTGGCCCGCGCACTGCACTCCCTCGCCTCCGGGTCCTTCCGCATTCCGATGATCTCCACGGTGACCGGCCGCGCCGCGTCAGGGGACGACCTGGACGCCAAGTACTGGTGGGACAATATCCGCCGCCCCGTCCGCTTCCACCAGGCCGCCACCGCATTGGCAACCGGGGACGCCGCCTGCGACGTCCTGGTCGAGATCGGCCCCCACCCCGTGCTGACCGCCTATCTGCGACGTGCCACCGCCGGCGCTTCCGACCCCGGCGTGATCGTGCCCACGCTGTCCCGGACGTTCGCCACTGCGGACGCGCTGCAGCAGACCGTTCTGCGCGTACTCGCCGCCGGGGCAGCGGTGGACTGGGACAGTTACTTTCCCCGTCCCGGCGCGGTGGCCGACCTGCCGCCCCTGGCGTGGCAGCGCGAGCGGCACTGGAACGGCGACGCGTCCTGGTGGAGGGAAGACGCCCCCGGCGAGGACACCGCCGGCGCCCACCCCCTTCTCGGACCTCGCCAAGCCGGGCCGGAATCAGCGTGGCTGAACCGTCTGGACGCCGACCGGCTGGCTTGGATGGAGGACCATCGGGTCACGGACGCTGTTGTTTGGCCCGCCGCAGGCTTCGTGGAAATGGCCCTGGCCGCCGCGCGGAGCCGACATGACGAACCACTCGAAATCACCGGCCTGTCCATCGGCCGCGCCCTGACCCTCGGCTGGAGCGCCGACCCGGCAGGCCCAGCGGACGGGGACGACGTCCAGCTCGCCACCAGCCTTGCCCAGGACGGCCGGCTCGTCATCCGAAGCCGCACGGGTGAACAGGACTGGATCGAGCACGCCCGCGCCGACGTGCGGAGCCTGCTGCGCCCACAGCGGCCCCGCGTGGACATCGCCGCTCTGAAACGCCGCCTGCGGCACGAGTATCGCGCCCTCGAGCACTACGCGGCCGCCCATCGGGCCGGTCTCGACTACGGGCCGGCGTTTCGGACCGTCACACAGCTGCACACCGGGCAGGACGAAGCCTTGGGACGCTACGAGTTCACCGCGCCGGTCCAGCCCGAGCCCGGAGTCATCGCCCACCCCACGCTGGTGGACGGCGCCCTGCAGACCTGCCTGCCGCTGATGTTCACCGCGGACCGACCCGCCCCGTTCCTGCCCGCCCGCATCACCACCATCCGCAGCTGGCAGACCCTGCCCTTGTCCGGCTTCACCCACGTCACCCGCGCAACCGACTCCGACGCCCTGTGGGACATCGCCGTGTGTGACGACAACGGTGACGTGTGCATGGAGCTGCTCGGCTGCGAGCTGCGACGCTTCGAAACCGTGTCCGTCGACGAGTTGGGCAGCCTGACCGAGGTTCTACGTGCCGCCCCCCTGCCGGGCCAGCCCGAGCCTGGCCGGAGCCCACTGCCTGCCGCGCGGTCCCTGCCGGAACTGGTCAGGAGGCAGAACGACGCCCATCTGGGCCGGCTGCATCAGGTCAGCGACGCACTCCAGCCGCGTCTGCTCGAAGTCTGCGCCCACTTCACGGCCCAGGCCGTGCGCCATCTGCTCCCGACTGTGAAGCACGCCTCGTTCGGTTTCGCCGACCTCATCGACGCAGGAGTCAAGGCCAAGCACGCGAAGCTTCTCGACGTCCTGCTGCCGCAGGCCGTCAGCCACGGCGTCCTCACCGTCACCGGGCCCGGCGCCTGGGGCATCCCGGCCGCGCCACGCCCCGAGGAGCTGTTCCGCCGTCTGCTCGGGGACTTTCCCGGTCAGTCCGTCACCATCCTCACCTACGGTGTGTGCGGGGGCCGCCTCGCCGATGTCCTCGCCGGTGACGTCGACCCTCTGGAGCTCCTCTTCTCCGACTCCGACAACCTCGTCCAGCGGTTCTACGAGGCCAGCACCTTCTTCGCCCCGCACACCCATGCGCTCGTCGGCTGGATCCGCAACGTCGTCGACGGCTGGCCCGCCGACCGGCCGCTGCGTATCCTCGAGGTCGGTGCGGGCACCGGCGCCACCACCGCGGCCCTGCTGCCGCACCTGCCGCCCGAGCGAGTCCACTACACCTTCACGGACGTGTCACCCGCGTTCTTCTCGGCCGCCAAGAAGCGCTTCCACCCCTATGATTTCCTCGTCCACCAGGTCCTGGACGCAGGAAGCGACCCCGTGGCCCAAGGCTTCGAGCCAGGTGCCTACGACCTCGTCATCGCCGCGAACATCCTGCATGCCACGAGCGACATCTCCCGCGCCTTGCGCGGCATGGCCACCTTGCTCGCCGCCGGGGGCCACCTGATCGCTCTGGAGACTCACAGCGTGGAACTTCTGGCACCGGTGTTCGGTCTGCTGGACTCCTTCTGGCTCTCCACCGACCAGAGTGTCCGGCCAGACGGCCCGCTGGTGCCTTACGACCGTTGGCCCGGCCTTCTCGCCGGCTGCGGCTTCACGAGCACCGGGCAATATGACGACACCGCGGCGGACCGGCCGTACGTGTCCCTCATCGTCGCGGAGCGCGGCGCCCACGCCGTCCCCGACAAGGCAACGGACCGTATACCTCCCGGCGCGTCGGACGTGCGGCGGTCGTCCGCCGCTGCGACGGAGACCGACGACGTGACGCAGCGGTCCTGGCTGGTGAGCACACCTAACGCCGGCGACCCTACCGCGCTGGCGCAGCGGCTTACCCGAGCGCTGCTCGCCGAATGCCCTCACGGCCGCGTCCACCACGTCGCGGGGGCAAGCGGTGCAGTCTCCTGGACCCGCGAACTGGCCGGTGCGGCAGACGGAGCCCAGGCACCCCGACCGGTGAGCGATGTGATCGTCCTCGCCGAACCAGCCGACGGAACGGGTCCACAGCAACGCACCGAGCACGGCGTACGGCAGCTTGCCGCGCTGCGTGATCTCACCCGCGCCTGGAGCCGGAGTGCGCGGTCACACGAAGGGAGCCTGCGCGTCTGGATCGTCGATGCCGACAGTCAGCAGCCGCCCACTCCGCCACCCTCACTGCATGGCGCACCCCTGTGGGGCGCCGCGCGAAGCCTGGCGAACGAACACCCCTCACTGAACGTACGTCGTATCGCCCTGACCGAACCCGGCAACGACGACACATTCCAGCGTCTCCTGCACGAACTGCACCATCTGCAGGACAGCGCGGCCGCAGCGGGCGATCCCGAGGAACTCGTCGACGACGAGGTGGTCCTCACGCCGCATGGGCGTTTCGCCACCCGTGTCGTACCACTGCCCGCCGGTGAGGTCACAGCCGCGTCCGAGCCCCATTACGCACTGCACGTCGAAACCGCCGGACGACGTCCCGTCTTCGCCTGGCGCGCCACCACCGCGCTGCACCCGTCCGAAGGCGAGGTGCTCATCCGTACCGCGGCCGCGGCACTCAACCACCACGACCTGCTGACCGCAACCGGTGACAGTTCCCTGCCTGCCTCCCGGCGCCACGGATTCCTCGGCCTCGGCCTGGACTGCGCGGGCACCGTCACCGCAGTCGGCCCCGGTGTCACCCATCTCGTACCGGGCGACCGCGTCGCGACCATGGCCCACACCGCCCTGGCCTCCCATGTCCTCGCTCACAGCGATCACGTCATACCGCTGCCCGACACCATGGAATTCACCGCGGCGACCACACTGCCCACCGCGTTCCTCACCGCACACCATGCCCTCCAGCAGTGTGCTGCCCTGACCGAGGACGACACCGTCCTCGTGCACGCCGCCGCCGGGGGAGTCGGGTTGGCCGCCGTGCAACTCGCACAGCGAGCCGGCGCGCGCGTCATCGCCACGGCCGGCACCCCCGCCAAACGGAGCCTGCTGCGCCTGCTGGGTGTCGAGCACGTGCTGGACTCGCGCACCCTGGACTTCGCCGAGCAGATCGCAGACCTGACCGACGGCCACGGCGTCGATGTCGTCCTCAACTCCCTGTCCGGCGAGGCCCGCCTGCGCAGCCTGCACCTGCTCGCCCCGCAGGGGCGCTTCGTCGAACTCGGAGGGGACATGGAGCGGGGCGATCCACTGCCCGCTGCTCCGTCGGCCCGCAACGTCTCGCTGTTCGGAGTGGACACGCTGGACCTGCACGATCGGCAAACGCCTATGATGCGGCGTCACTTCACGAGGCTCGGCGAAGCCGTCACCACCGGCCACTGGAGGCCGGTGCCCCATCACACGTTCCCCGCGCACCGCTTCGGCGAGGCCTTCGGTCTGCTGAACAGCGGCCGGCACATCGGGAAGATCGTCATCAGCTTCGACGCCCCACCGCCGGTCGTCCGCTCCGAGCCCACGAGCGCACTCGACGCCGACGCCGCTTACGTCATCACCGGTGGCCTCGCAGGATACGGGGCCGCCACCGCCCGCCACTTCGCCGCACGCGGCGCCCGTCACCTCCATCTCGTCGGACGCCGAGGGAACCGGACGCCCGGCGCCGCGAAATTGCTTGACGAACTGCGCGCCGCGGGAGCCGAGGTCACCGTGCACTGCGCCGACATCACCCGGCCCGGCGCCCTCGATCCCGTGCACACCGCTCTGCAGGAACGGCGCCTGGGCGGTGTCGTGCACGCCGCCATGGTCCTCGCCGACGCTCCTTTGGCCGACTCCACCGACACTCAGGTGGAAACCGTCCTCGCACCCAAGATCACCGGACTCCACGCACTCGACGCCCTCGCCGGGGGACACGATCCGGACTTCTTCGTCGCCTACAGTTCAGTGGCCGCCCTCGACGGCAACATTCAGCAAGCCTCCTACGTCGCCGCCAACGCCGCGATGGAGGCGCTGATCCGAGCCCGGCACCGATGTGGCAGCCCCGCCCTCGCCGTCCAGTGGGGTGTCATCGCAGACGCCGGTTACGTCCACCGCACCGCACGCATCGACGAAATGGCCTCCTACGGCATGGCTCCCGTCACCGCCACCGACGCGCTCGCCACGCTCGACCGGCTTCTCGACACGCGCACGGGGCCCGTGGTTGCAGTGGGCCGCTTCGACTGGGACAGCATCAGCCGCGTCCTGCCCCGTCTTAAGGCGCCCAGGACCGGCGCACTGCTCCGACAGCGGCATGAAAGCACCGACAGTCTCACCACCTTGCGCAGTGAACTGGCCACACTGAGCGACGGGGAGGCCATCGTCTTGATCGAGGACAAGATCGCGGAGCTCGCCGCCGCGGTCCTGCACACCCCCGTGGACCGCCTCGACCGCACCTGCCGTCTGGACCTGCTCGGCATCGACTCCCTGATGTTCCTGGAACTCTCCACGGCGCTGCGCCAACACCTCGGCTGCGACATTCCCACCCTGGAACTGATGGGCGCCGCCCACCTCCCCGACATCGCCAAGCGGGCCCTGCAACGCATCCGGCAGCCAGCTTTCCCCGACCGTGTCGAGGCGGTCGCCGTCCCAGAGCGGAGTGAACACGCATGAACGCCCCCGGTCCGTCGGACGGTTCGGTCCGTCTCGACACCGCCTTGGACCAACCGGACTTCGTCGCCCTGCACCCGGCTACCGGCGACGAACACCTCCTTCGCCTTTACTGCATGCCGCCCGCAGGGATGAGCGCCCCCTACTTCCAAGCGTTCATCCCCTACCTGCCGGCCACCGTCAGTGTGCACGCTCTGCAGCTGCCCGGACGCGGACGCGCCACCGGCATGCCGGTGCACACCGATCCGCACCGCCTCGGACAACACCTCGCAGAACGCATCCGCCAGGGCGACAACGGCCACCCCTATGCCGTGTTCGGTCACAGCGTGGGGTCACTCATCGCCTATGAGACCGTCAAATGCCTCATGAGGCAGGGGCATCGCCCGCCTACCCTCCTCGCCCTGTCCGCCATGGCCGCCCCCCACCACCCCGACTTCGCCGCAAAGGCGCCGGACGTCCTGCTCGGCGGCCGAGAGGGAATCGAGAAGCTCTTCGGCCGCCTGCCCGACCACGCCGGCCACGACCCCAGAGCGCTGATCAACGCGTGGATTCCGATGCTCGCCGATCTTCTGCTCGCCCTGCAATTCCCGCCTCACCAAGGCCCACCGCTGGACACCCAACTCGCCCTCTACGGGGGCGCGGACGACCCCGTCATCTCCCCGGAGGCGTTGGCCGGCTGGAACGACATCAGTGGCCAACCGGCCACCCCGCGCCTCTTTCCAGGCACTCACACCTACCCCCTCGACAACGTCGAAGCCCTCAGCTCCCGGCTGACCACCGACATCGTCACCTCCCTACGAGGGTGGGTGTGCCCCGTCAACGGCCCTGGCTCGGATGCGGGCGAGTGCCCCCTCGGCAATCCCCGGAAGAGAGCTTGGTCGTGATCCGCGATCGCGTCACCGATACTCCCCCGACTGGAGCGCCTAGCTTGATCTTTAACGGCCTGAGTCGAACGGAGCCTCCAACTTGATCACTCGGTTCGGTAACCGTCGTACGCCAAAGCGGCCTTCGTCTGAACATGTGCTCCGACAACGCATCGGTATGTTCCCTGGAGATGGCTGATCAGGAACTTCTGTGCCCATTCCGCCTTGACTTAGGGCACGCAGAGGGCACGCCACCCCCGAATTGGACTAACAACGAACAAGCCCCAGGCCGCTGACCTGGGGTTTTCTCTGGAGCGGGTGACGAGAATCGGACTAGCGCTCTCAGCTTGGGAAGCTACGGGCCCGCCTTCAGCCCTTGCAAGACCGCTACGACCAGGGCTTGGCGGAGGGCGACGCGGCCCGGCTCAACGGGATCCGTCCGGGTAAGCACGGCCGCTGGGGACGGATCTGCGTCCTGCCCGACGGGCACGAGACCTCGATGGAGGAACCGCTCTGGGGCCGCACCAGGGAGGGCCAGCCGATCGCGTGGGTGCAGTGCATCTGACGACAGCTGAGCGGCGGCGGTGAGACCGGCGACAGGACCCCGGAACGCGTTGGGCGGCCTGGGTCCTTCGACGTCCGGGCCCAGCGGCACCGGACCCAAGCACCGACTCCAGCCGCTTCTACTCCGCGTTCGTCAATCCTACGTCCCCTGCAGTCACCTTGCCCCCAACACCCCACTCGCAGACAGAGGTCCGAGAAACAGCGCCGTGAATAAGGGAGGGCGTGGCGCTCGCGGAGGGGATGGCGGGGCACGAGGAAGTGTGCCCCGCCATCCCCTCCGCGAGCACGGGAGCGTGCGCATGCCCCGGCTCCGGTAACACGGCCCCGGGACTGCGGGGTTGTTCTCCCGCAGCTTGTCAGGGGTGTGTAACAAGCCCTTGCGGCTCCTGGGACTGGAGGGTTCCGGTGTGATCAACTGCAGATGCCTCGGGTAACCCCCTTAGCGCACCAGTGTGTTGTGCGGTCGCGGAGACGTGACCGCAGCGGGCGCGAGGCGTGTCGCGTGGTAGCTCGTGGCCCCCTGTTCGGCGGCCGTGTGCCCATTCGGCGCACGTGCCCACAGATGGAATTGGAGCAAAGAATGCGCAAGAACCTCAAGAAGGCTGCAATCGTCGGTGCCGGCGTCCTGGCGTTCTCCGGCATTGCCACCGGCATGGCTCAGGCGGCGGTGTGGCAGGGCGCGGACATCCCGGGCAAGGGCCCCCTCCAGGAGTGCACCAACTGGGGCAACGCCCTGCAGGCCCACGGGACGATCGTGGGCTTCGCCTGCATGGAGGACGAAGGCGGCAACTCCTGGGAGCTGACCCCCTACTACTCCAACTGACCCTCTCTCGGCACGTTTCGGCGGGACAGGCGAGATCCACGACTCCTGAGCGTTCGGGCAAGCTCCCGTCCACGAGGACGAAGCCGGGTTCGAGCCCGGTCGGCGACGACCGTGACGTAGCCATGGGCAGTGCCGACGGATGTGCACCGGACGACCGCCGCGCGAGTCAATGAGCATTATGGCTCACGTGACCAGGGCGCGGGGCAGGCCGGGTGCGGCAGGATGGTCGACCGACTAGCTCCCGCACCGGCGAGTTGAGACCCGAACCTTTCTCGGCGGCGCGGGAGCCTCGCGCGTTGCGGCGGGCGGTCCGTGTCGGCGCACGCAGAGAGAGCCCCGCACCGGCTGGCGCGAGGCCGACTGCGCCGTGGGCGCGGGCGGTCTTCATCAGTTGCGGCCACCGACTCTGCCTCGTGCCCGCTGGAGTGGGAGTTGGGCGTGGCTATGTCGTTTCGCCAGTGCCCGCGACCAGGCAGACGAGGGTGTCGACGAGCTCGTCGGCGGTGGTGCGCCACGTGTCCTCGCCGAGGCGGCCGCTGAGTTCCATGTCTGCGATGCCGTGGGCGCCAGCCAGTAGCAGGGCTCCGTAGTGGCGTGCGTTCCGCTCCCCTACGAGGGCGGCGACGATGGCCAGGAACTCGTCCTGAAAGCGCTCTGAGGCGTGGACGGCTGCGGCGGGGTCACTCTCCGGCCCGCAGAGCTGGCGCATGACGGGTCGAGCCCTTCACCGCGCTGTCCCGGACCGTGCCCGGGCCGGTCGAACAACAACTGGTACCTGTTCGGCTGGTCCCGGCCGAAGCCGATGAGGGCGCGGAGAGCGCCGCACAGCTTCCCGGAGGCCGGCAGGGCCGGGTCGGCCCGCAGGGCATGTATCTGGTCGCCGATCCGTTCCCAGCTCTCGGTCGCGACGGCATCCAGCAGGCTGACCTTGCCCATGAAGTGCCGGAATGGCGCTCCCGCGTCACGCCTGCCCGCGCGCCGATCTCGCGCAGGGTGACGGCTTCGGGGCCGTCGAGGTCGAGGAGCTCGGCGGCCGCGTCGAGCAGAGCGCGGCGGGTGAGGGCCCCTTGCGCGCGGTGCGGCGGGGCCTGGCCGCTCAAGGACGGGAAGGGCCGCTTCTGCCACCAGGTGCTCTACGAGCACCTCGGCGACGGTGCCGCGGTCGAACAGCTCTGGTTCGGCGGATACGCCCCTGGCCTCAACAACGCCCGGCCCGGCGACTACGGCCGCGACAAGGGCCGCCGTTCCAGCCTCCCGAGAGAGGATTGCCGGCGAGCATGACGCCCTGCGCGCCGGCGGTGTGGAACGCGATCAGGCCGTTGTCGACGTTGGCGTGGGAGCCCTGGAAGATGCCGACGAGCGAGACTCCGACGCCGGAGAGGACGGCGAGGGTCAGGATCCCGGTCGGGCGGGGGCCCTTGCGCGGGTCGAACACGAGGAACGCGCCGACGATCAGGAGGATGCCGTAGATCACCCAGCCGGTGTCCATGACCGCGCCGAGGGGAGAGTTCGCGACCTGGCCGAACGCGGTCTGCGCCGGGCCGGTCAGGCCGAGGTGACTGACCCAGTTGTACTGGGGCGAGTACGGCGGGTTCTGCCATGCGGCGGCGGTGATGAACTCGGCGAGCCAGGACACCAGCGGGCCGAGAAGGATCAGGAGGGCTCCGGCGCGGGCGACCGCGCCGGAGCGGACGATGGGGTTCATGAAAGGGCCATGCCGGGAACGCGCCGGCGGATGGCCTCCAGTTCGGCCTCGTCGGAGACGCCCTGCCAGTCGTACCGCGGCGTGTACGGCGCCTCCAGGGCGCGCACCTCGTCATCGGTGAGCTCGACGTCGAGGGAGGCCACGGCCTCGTCGATCTGGCGGATGGAACCGGCGCCGACCAGGGGTGCGGTGACGACCGGCTGGCGGCGCAGCCAGGCGAGCGCGATCTGCGCGCGGCTGACGCCGTGGGCGTCCGCGACCTGCCCGACCGCGTCGATGATGGCGCGGTTGGACGCCTCCTGTTCGGGCGAGTAGAGCATGTCCGCGTACGCGCCGTCCGTCTCGGAGCGTGCCGTCGAGCGGGCGTCGTCCCATGCGCGGGCGAGACGGCCGCGGGCCAGCGGCGACCAGACGATCGTGCCGATGCCCTCGTCCAGGCACAGCGGGATCATCTCCCGCTCCTCCTCGCGGGCGAGCAGGTTGTAGTGGTCCTGCATCGACACGAACCGCGCCCAGCCGTGCTGCCTCTGCAGGTGCAGCGCCTTCGCGAACTCCCAGGCGTGCATGGACGAGGCGCCGAGGTAGCGGACCTTGCCGGCCTGCACGAGGTCGCTGAGCGCCTCCAGCGTCTCCTCCCAGGGGGTGGCGTGGTCGTTGCGGTGGATCTGGTAGAGGTCGATGTAGTCCGTGCCGAGCCGGCGCAGCGAGTGGTCGACCTCGGTCATGACCGCCTTCCGTGACAGACCACGGCCGTTGGGACCGGGCCGCATGGGGTGCCGGAGCTTGGTGGCGATCACCACCTCGTCGCGGTCGGCGAAGTCCTTGAGTGCGCGGCCGAGGATCTCCTCGCTCGATCCGTACGAATACAGGTTCGCGGTGTCGAAGAAGTTGATCCCCGCCTCCAGCGCGTGCCTGATGAGCGGGCGCGCCTCCTCCTCGCCCTTCGACCAGACGGGATGGCCCCGGTCGGGCTCGCCGTAGGTCATGGCCCCGATCGCGATCGGTGAGACGTCCAGGCCGGTGGTGCCGAGCTTGATGTAACGCATGATGCCCCTCTAAAGTAAGCGGAGAGCTCTCCGGATACCGTAGTGGAGAGCTCTCCGCTTAGCAAGGTGAGGTCCCGTGGTCCGTTCGGACGCCCACCCGCGAGGCGCTGGTCCTGGCCGTCTACCAGGACGAGGTCACCCGCACCGTCGGCACCGTGCCCCACCTATCACCCGGCTGCTCGACGCCGGCAAGAAGGACGGAAGCATCCGCCCGGACGCCGACCCCGGCGACTTCCTCCAGCTCACCGGCGCACTCTGGCGCGCCGCATCCGGCCCCGAAGACCGGGCACCGCGGATGCTCGCGCTGGTCCTCGACGGACTGCGCACCCAACCGCGTCGCTAGAGACCGCACGTCGGGACGCTGCCGACGGCTTCCCCTCCGGGCGAGCGCCGCGGGGAGGGCCCGCGGCACTCGTCCGGCCGGCTGCTCAGCACGTGCGGGCGAGGAGTTCCTGCGACAGGGTCCACAGGCGTCGGGCGTTGTCCGGGTCGACGGCGTACCGGGCGACGCCGTGCAGGGTGCCGGAGCGGCGGTCGACGACCTCGGTCTCGTTGCAGTCGACGAAGTAGCGGCCGCCGACGCCTTCGAGGAGAGGTGAGGTGGCGAGGAGGACGGAGGTGGCCGCGCCCTGCTCGACGGTCTTGATCAAGTGAGCGGGGACCCTGCCGCTGCCCCGTCCCCCGGTGTGACGCTGCAGGTTCGTGTAGATGGCGCCGGGCATGAGGGCGTTGGCGGTGATGTTGTCACCGGCCCAGCGGCGGGTGGCTTCGACCGCGAAGAGGACGTTGGCGGTCTTGGACTGGCCGTAGGCGAGCCACGGGTCGTAGGGGCGGAAGGCGAAGTCGACGTCGTCCCACACGATGGGTGACCGCTGATGGCCCGTCGAACTCACCACGACGATGCGCGCGTTGCCGTCGGCGGCCAGCGCGCCGTGCAGGCCGGTGGCGAGGGCGAAATGGCCGAGGTGATTGGTGGCGAACTGCCATTCCCAGCCCTGTTCGGTGTACTGCTCGGGGCAGGCCATGACACCCGCGTTGTTCACCAGGACGTGCAGCGGGCCCCGCCACGCGGCGGTGAAGGCGGCGACGGACGCGGGACTGGCCACGTCCAGGTGCGCGACATGCACCTCCTCATTGCCGGTTGACTCGGTGATGTCCCCGGCGACGCGCTTGCCCGCCGTGACATCCCGGACGGCAAGGGTCACAGCCGCGCCCGTGGCGGCCAGGGCCCGTGCCGTCTCGGCGCCGAGGCCGGAGGAGGCACCGGTGACCACCGCGCGGCGGCCGGTCAGGTCGATGCCTTGCGAGACTTCGGCCGCGGTGCTGGAGAAACCGAAGGGGGTGGTGATGGGACCCATGAAGCGAACTCCCGGTGGTGTGCTGCGAAGCGAGTGAACGGGGTGGTGTCACGGTGGTGTCAGGGGGTGAGCATCCGGTCCTGTTCGACCGGGGGCGTGCCGCCGCGCCAGGGCAGGGCCTTGCCGAAGCGGACCAGCTCGCCGTACAGGGCGGGGTCGACGTGGTCGGCGAAGATCAGGTCGAGTACGGCCTCGGCGGCCCGGGCCGGCGACTGGGCCTGGCGGTAGTCGCTGAACCAGGGGCGCGAGGTGGCGGTGTCGACCATGCCGGGGCACACGGCCGCGACCAGAGTGCCGGAGGCGAGGTCGCGTTCGCGGCGGTCGGCGGCGACCGCGCGGACGGCGGCGACCTGGGCCACCTTCGAGGGCACATTCAGCCAGACGGGCCAGCCCGCCTCCCGCGCGGTGCCGCTGTGGAGGGCGCTGCGCCAGGACTCCACGGCGTACTCGACCTGATCGAGGCTCGCGCCGTCGAACAGGTGGTGCAGCCTCGGGCTGAGGTGGCCGAGGGTACCCAGGCTGCTGGCCACGACGAGCAGCCGGCCGCCGGGCCGCAGGACAGGGCCGAAAGAGCGCAGCACCGCATGGGTGGCGACGTTGGAGACGTCGATGAACTCATCAGCCCGCTCCGCCTGCGGCTCATCGGGCAACAGGCGGGCGACCGCGTTGGAGACCACGATGTCCACCCCGCCGAACCCGACCCGGACCTCTTCGGCGAGACGGGCGATGGCATCGGTGTCGGTGACGTCCAGGACCCGGCCCTCGACTCGGGCACGCGTGCCGGGCAGTTCCGTGACCTCGCGTGCGGCGTCCGCCACTCTCCGGGGGTTCCGGCCGGTGAGCAGGACGAGGTCGTCCGGGTTCATGCGGGCCGCCAGTCCTTCGACGAGGGCGCGGCCGAGTCCCTGGTTGGCGCCCGTGACCAGGGCGATACGCGAAGCATTCATGCACGTCACGCTAGGAACCCGCGATCCATGAGTCCAACGAAAGTTCCGAACATCTGGTATGCGTAAACGTCATGGATTTCACGGATGTGTCGTTGACCGCCCTGCGTGTCTTCCGCGCCGTAGCCGAGCAGGGAACCTTCACGGCGGCCGCCGCCTCGCTGGGCTACACGCAGTCGGCGGTGTCCCGGCAGATCGCGGCGATCGAACAGGCGGCGGGTGCCGCGTTGCTGGAGCGGCGGCGCCAGGGAGTACGGCTCACCGCGGCCGGCCGCGTCGTCATGAACCGCGCCACGATCGTGCTCGACCAGATCGAAGCGACCGCCCGCGAGCTGTCCGGCCTGCCCGGTCAGACCGGGACCGTCCGCCTGGGATGGTTCCCCAGCGCGGGCGCGGTGCTGGTGCCGCGGGCCCTGGCCGCCCTCCGCCGGACAGACCCCGACCTGCACGTCGTCGGCCGGGAGGGAAGCACGCCGGCGCTGGTGCGCGCCCTGCGGGCCGGCAGTCTCGATCTGGCCCTGCTCGGCTCCGCGCCGCCGTTCAGACCGCCGGACACGGAGACGCCGCCGCTCGCTCTGCAGACTCTCACCGAACGGGCCCTGCGTCTGGCGGTGCCCGCCACTCACCCGCTCGCCCGCGGCGACTTCGTCGACGTGGCCGACCTGCGCGGGCAGCGCTGGATCGCAGGCTCCTCCTCGGGCGAGGACCGGCTGATGGGTGTGTGGCCGGGCCTGGACGAGCGGCCCGACATCGCGCACACCGCGCGTGACTGGCTCGCCAAGCTCCACCTCGTCGCGGCCGGTCTGGGACTGACGACCGTGCCTGCCGCCCTCGCCCCGGCCGCACCGCCGGGCGTACGCATCCTCCCCGTCCGCGGCGGCCCTCGGGAACAACGGCGGCTGCTCCTGGCCCGTCTCCCTCAGCCGCCGAGTGAGCCGGTCACCCGCGTGGCAGCCGCCCTGCGCGCCGCTGCCCTCGACGCAGACACGCCCACTGCGCTCTCCCCGCCTCCGTGACGGCGCCGGGTGTCGGGACGCCGCCGAACGGAGGGCCGGCACTGGTATGCGCCACCGGCCCCGTCGCGGGTCACCGTGCGGACGGTGGTGCCGTCGACCGCCCACACGATGTTCGTGGGCTGCCACTCGATCTGGTAGGTGCGCCAGGTGCTTTCGAGGTCGGCACCCGCATGAGGGACGAGCCGATCAGCACGGGCCCCGCCTCCGCCCCGGACCGGACGGGGGGCCGGTCGGTGGGGTGAGGGGCGGGGCCGGCTGCCGGCGGTGCGGTACGGGGGACCGCACCGCCGGGGCTTCAGCGGTACCGCGCGCGGCCGACGGCCGCCGCCGCGGTCAGGGGTACCGCGAGGACCGCGGCCAGCAGGAACATCGGCCGGTAGTGGTGGGCCTGGGCGGCGCCCGAGGCCAGTCCGCTGGCGACCGCGCTGCCGACGTAGAGGGCGACGCCGAACATCGCCACGCCGGTGGCCCGTGCGGTCGGCGACAAGGCCGTCGCCCACGACTGGATGGTGGAGTGCATGAACGACCAGCCGCCGCCCAGCAGCAGCGCCGTCACCACGAGGGCTTGAGGCGACTGACTGCCCGCGGCGACGAGATACGCCACCGCCATCTGCGCACCGCCCACCACGATCAGCCGTACCGGAGTCCACCGGCCCACCAGCCGCTTGACCACCTGGGCAGCCGTCATCGAGCCCACGCCGTACAGCGCGGAGACCGCACCCGCCAGCGCCGTCGGTACACCGTGGGCCTCCAGCGCCGGCGCCAGGTAGGTGAGGAAGCCCAGCAGCACGGCCCCTTCCAACATGGCCACCGCCATCACGAACCACTGCCAGCGCGATGCCATCACCACGCGGAACGGCGCGAGAAGTGACGCCGCGCGTTCGCGGGGAGGCTCCGGCAACCGCCGCAACTCCACCGCGAGGTAGGTGGCGAGCAGTCCGGGCAGGGCGAAGACCAGCCGCCAGCTCACCCAGTGCGCCAGAGCCCCCGCCACCACGGTGGCCACCGCCGTGCCCAGCGCGAACGCCGTCATCAGCTCGCTCAGCGGGCGTTGCCGCAGCGCGACCGGGACGACGTCGCCGACGTAGGTCAGCGAGGCGGCGATGGAGGCCGCGAAGAATGCCCCGGCCACCGCGCGGGCAGCGATCAACTCCGGTCCGCCGGTCGCCAGCGCCGAGCCGAACGCCGCCAGCGCCGCCCCCGCCAGCGAGATCCGCATCACCCGCACCCGGCCGACGCGGTCGCTGGCCAGCCCCCACACCGGCTGCATCAGCCCGTACGCCAGGTAGTAGCCGCTGGCCGCCAGGACCACCGTGGGCAGTGGCTCACCGAGCTGACGGCCGATCAGCACCAGCATGGGGGCGATGCAGAAGCGGTCGAAGTTGCTGACGAATCCGGCGGCCCGCAGCAACCACAGGGCCCGCCCCGGCAGCACGTCGTCCCCGGACCGGGCCGGAGCGGGTGCCGGTGGCGTCCCCGGAACGGGGTCCGGGGTGGTGGCGGTCATGAGAGCACTCCTTCCTGCTGCCGTCCGGCAGCTCCAGCGGGTGCCTCCAGCTCACCACCGGCCGGACGTGTCCGGATCCGTCAGCCGATTACCATCACTGACAGCCTGTCCGGCGTCCGCGCCGCCGGCGGCGGGCTTGGCTGGAGGGGCACGGGACGCACGCGCACGTGAGCGGCGGTGAGGGCGAGGGGACGGGGCGGATGGGACGGCCGTACGGAGCAGCGACCGGGGAGCCGTCCGGCGGACGCACACCCCGCCAGGAGCTGGGCGCCTTCCTGCGTTCCCGCCGGGAACGGCTGTCGCCCAGCCAGCTCGGGCTGCCCGGCTCGTCCCGCCGCCGCACTCCGGGTCTGCGGCGCGGGGAGGTCGCGGAACTCGCGGGCATCAGCGCCTCCTGGTACGCGTGGCTGGAACAGGGCAGGGTGCGCACCTCGGAACAGGTGCTGCGGGCGGTGGCCCGCGCCTTGCGGCTGGACGCGGCCGAGACCGCTCATGTGCTGGCCTTCGCCGAGGAGGCGCCGGCCGCCGCGCGGACGCCCACCTGGGTCTCACGCAACCTGCTGACCCTGGTGCGCACCCTGGACCCGAACCCGGCCGTGGTGCTCGACCCGCACTGGGACCTGCTGGCCTGGAACCGCGGCTACGCGGCGCTGCTGACCGACCCCGGCAGACTGCCCGCCAAGCGGCGCAACCTCCTGTGGCTGGTCTTCCGCTGGGCGCCCGCCCGGAGCCTGCTGGCCGACTGGGAGGGCGAGGCACGGGCGCTGCTGGGGCAGTTCCGGGCGCAGGCGGCCCGTCATCCGGACGACGGGCGATACGCGGAGATCGTCACCGAACTGCTGGCGGACCCGGACGCGGCGCGCTGGTACGACCGCAGGGAGACCACCGGGTTCCAGCCCGCGGTCCGCCACTTCCGCCACCAGGAGGCCGGCGACCTGCGGCTGCGCTACGTCAAGCTGGCCGCCGTCGACGAACCCGCGCACCACCTGCTGGCCTACCTCCCCGACGATCACTCGTCCGAGCGCGCGCTGCGTGACCTGACCGCGACCGGGCGGGACGCGGGGAACGCGGGCACGCCGAAGACCGGCGCGGGGTGAGGGCCGCGCCGGCCTTCGGTGTTCCCGCGGAGCACCCGTCCCGGAGTGCTCCTGCCGGCCGGGGGGTCAGCCGGTGAACACCGCCTTCATGACCCCGCCGGAGCGGACCGCGTCCAGCGCCTCGGCGTGACGCTCCAGCGGGAACGCGGTCACGAGCCGGGCCAGGTCGAAGCGGGCGGCGAGGGTGGGCAGCATCCGGACGTACTCGACCAGGTGGGCCCCGGTGAACGCCCACGAGCCGATGACGTCGAGCTGCCGGTACACGATCTGATGGGGGTTGACCAAGGTGTCCCCGGCGTCCGTGTACTGGCCGATGACCAGGTACGAACCACCGCGTCGGGCCAGGGTGAGGCCCTGCGCCACCGCGGCGGGGACCCCGGCGCACTCGATCACCAGGTCCGCGCCGCCGCCGGTCAGCGAGCGCACCTGTTCCAGTACCGCGTCCGGATCGTCGGCACCCGCGATGTCCAGGTGGATGTCGCCGATCCCCGCGGCGGCGGCCAGCTCCAACCGCTCGGCGGGTCCGCCCACCACGACGACGCGTGCGGCGCCGGCGAGTTGGGCGAACGCCGCGGCGGCCAGCCCGACCGGACCACTGCCCTGCACCACGACCGTCTCGCCCACCCGTACCGGACGCCGTTCGTACAGCGCGTGCACCACGGTCGGACCCGCGCAGGCCAGGGCCATGGCCGCCAGCGGCTCGACGCCCGGCGCCGACTTCACCACGGTGGTTCCGGGCTGGAGCACGATGGTGTCCGCCCAGGAGCCGGAGAGCGCCTCCCCGTCACCGACCGCGCGGTTCACACCGTACGTACGGCGGTTTTCGCACAGTGTGGGTTCGCGGTGCTGGCGGCACGGCGAGCAGGTTCCGCAGGCGATGGAGGAGGCCCACATCACGGGGTCTCCGGGAGCCAGTTCGGCGCCGAGCGCGTCACGCGCGGTGCCCGGCCCCAGCTCCCGCACCGTCCCGTAGCCCTCGTGACCGAGCACCAGGGGCAGCGGGATCGGCAGGTGGCCCTGCTGCAGGTGCAGGTCGGTGCCGCACACCCCGCCGTAGCAGTCGCCGACGACCATCCCGCCCGCGGGAGCCGGCGGCACCGCGAACGTGCGCAGCGCGAGCGGTGCGCCGAACTCCTCCAGCACCACGGCGCGCCCGGTCATGAGGACACCCCCGCGAGGACGCCGGACAGTGCGCCCTCCACCGGCACCAGCGGCTCGCTGTCCCGGCAGACCACGTACTCCGGCCGCGGCTCGCCGGGCCCCTGCGGCAGGTTGGCGCAGTCGTTGTAGGTGGCGATCAGCAGCCGGCGCGGGAACGGCGACATGTTGGGCGCGGAGCCGTGCACGATCTCGGGAGAGAACAACACCACGGATCCGGCAGGCCCCTTGGGGCTGACCATGCCGCAACGGTCCGCGTGCGAGGCCAGTTGGCCGGCCGTCAGCGAGATGTCGTCGGGGTCGAGGTGCTGTTCGGAGCGGGCGTCGGCGGAGCGGTCCTGGCGTACCAGCCCGTCGCGGTGCGAGCCGGGCAGGAAGATGACCGGGCCGTTGAACTCGGTGACGGCGTCGAGGTAGACGCCGATGTTGACCTGGCGGGGAGCGGGCAGCCCGTCGGCGATACGCCAGGCCAGGAAGTCCTGGTGCCACGCCCATTTCTCGCCGCCGAAGGCCGGCTTGGCATTGATCTTGAACTGGTAGACGTACACGTCGTCCGTGAGCAACTGCCGCACTGGTGTCAGCACCCGTGCATCCCGGATCAGCGCGGCGAACTCCGGCTGGCGGTGATGGGACGCGTAGACGGCGCGCACCCGTGAGCCGTCCTCCTCGGCCACCAGGTGCGGTCCCGGTACCTCGCAGTCACGCCGGAAGGCGTCGCGCAGCAGTTCCACCTCCGTGGTGTCGAGCAGCGAGTCCAGCATCAGGAAGCCGTTCTCGTGGTACTCGTCGATCTGTCGCTGTGTCAGCTGGGTCAAAGACATGTGGTGCGGTCCTCCGTAGTGGCGGGGCGTCCCCTGGGCAGGGGGTTCACCCCATGAAATGTCCTCCGTCGACCACCAGCTGCTGGCCGGTGACGTAGGCGCTGGCCTCGCCGACGAGGAACTCCAGGGCGTCGGCTATCTCGCGCGGTGATCCGGTGCGGCGCTGCGGCACGGTCGCCAGCACCGCCGCCCGTCGTCGCGGGTCGTCGAGCCGATAGCGCTCGACGACCTCCGGTGTCTCGGTGAACCCCGGCAGCAGGGCGTTGACCCGTACGTGCGGCGCCAGTTCCAGCGCCATGCACCGGGTCAGCTGGAGCAGGCCCGCCTTGGCGGAGCAGTAGTTGGCCCCGTCGGCGCGCGGCCGGATCGCCGTGGTCGCGCCGATGTTGACGATGCTGCCGCGCCCGGCCTCCACCATCGCCGGGGCCAGGGCGCGGCTGAGGTGGAACGGTCCGGACAGGTTCGTGTCGAGCACCTCCCGCCACTGGTCGTCGCCCATGGTGAGGAACGGCCCGTCGCGGTTGACGCCCGCGTTGTTGACCAGCACGGCCGGAGCGCCGTACCGGTCGAGGACGTGGGCGCAGACCGCACGTACCTGCGCGGGCACGGCCACGTCCACGCGCAGCGCCTTGATCGCGCCGTCGCCCGTTCGTTCGGCCTGCCGTGCGGCGGCCTCGTCACCCCGGTAGAGCGCGACCACCCGGTGCCCGAGCCTGGCGAGTCGCAGGCTCAACTCCAGTCCGATGCCACGGGTGCCGCCACTGACCACGGCGGCCGGGGCCGTGGCGGTGGTCATCCGGCGACCAGGTCGCCGCGCTTGAGGCCGGAGCCCTCCGGTACGTCCGCCGGGTCGCCGCCTCGCTGGAGCACCGCGTTGTCGGCGTCCACGAACACCACGCTGGGAACGAAGGAGCGGGCCTGCGCGTCCGGCATGTCGGCGTAGGCGATGATGATGACGCGGTCACCGGGGCTGATCAGGCGGGCGGCGGCGCCGTTGATGCCGATGACACCGGAGCCGGCGGGCCCCTCGATCACGTAGGTCGAGAGCCGGTTGCCGTTCTCGATGTCGACCACGTCGACCTTCTCGCCCGGCAGCAGGTCGGCAGCCGCCATCAGGTCGGAGTCGATGGTGAGGGAGCCGACGTAGTGCAGGTCGGCCTGGGTGACGGTGGCGCGGTGGATCTTCGACTTCATCATGGTGCGGTTCATCGCGGATGTCCTTCGTCGGATGCGCCGCGGTGCGCGCGGCGACTGGGATGGGTCGGGGATGCGGGTCACATCGGCCAGGCGGCGTATCGGCGGCGCCCGTAGAGCAGCGGCGCGCGGTCGGAGGCGATCATCCGGGCGTCCAGTACGTCGCCGACGACGATGGTGTGATCGCCGGAGGGCAACAGGTCCGCCACCTCGCACTCGGCGATCGCGTGCGCGTCCTCGTGCAGCACCGGCAGCCCGGTGACGCCGGAACGCTCCCAGGGCACCTGAGCGAAGCGGTCGACGTCGCGGCGGGTGAACGTCTGGGCGGCCCGCTGCCCGGCGGTGTGCAGCAGATTGACCACGAACGTGCCACGCTCGGCGATCACCGGCAGGGTGTTGCCCGTGTGAGCGGCGCAGACCAGCAGGCGTGGCGGGTCGAGCGACAGCGAGCACAACGCCGTGCAGGTGAATCCGTACGGCCGCTCCCCCGCGTCGGCGGTGGTGATCACCGCCACTCCCGCCGGGTGCGCGCCCATGAGCGCGCGGAACGCCTCCTGCGCCCGTGCCGTGGTCTGGTCGACCGGGCTCACCACGCGAACGCCCGGGCGTCGAAGAGGTTGACGCCGGCGGCCGCCTTGCCCAGGTACTCCAGGCACTCCAGCGGCTTGGCGGGCATCACGTTGGCGAACGACGCCTCCCTCACGAGGCGTTCCAGCGGATGGCTGCGACTGACCGCGGCCGATCCGCACACCCTCAGCGCGTCCTGGGCGAGGGCGGGACCGGTCTCGCCGACGACGTACTTCGCCGCGTGCACCATCGCGTTCGCCTGGATGCTGCCGCGCTCGCGCTCCACCTGCTCACCGGCCTCGTGCACCAGCGCGCGGGCCGCCATCAGCCGTGCCGACATCCTGCCCAGCTCCTGCTGGAGCACCGGGGAGGCGGCGCGTCCGGGTGAGCCGCCGACGTAGCGGGCGGTCTCGCCGAACAGGGCCTCGGCGATGCCCAGGTACGCGCCGGTGTACCCGGCGATCATCCAGTGCGGTTCGCGCACCACCTTGAACAGCGACATCCCCTCGACGCCCAGGTAGAGGCGGGAGCGCGGAACGCGCACGTCGGTCAGGGTCATCGGCGCGGTGCTCGTGCCGTACATCGCGGACAGCGTGTGCACGGCGCCGAAGGAGACACCGGGGTCGTCGGCGGCGACCACGAAGTGGGAGACGTCGGCGGTGTCCTCGGGGCCCTCGGCCGCGGCGGCCACCACGTAGTAGTCGGCCACCCCGGCGAGCGAGACGAACGACTTCTCCCCGTTGAGGACGTAGGTGTCGCCGCCGTCGTCGAGCCGGTAGCGGGTGCGCATGCCGCGGAGCTTGGCGCCTCGGCCCGCCTCGGAGGTGGCCGAGGCGAACAGCTTGCGCCCCTGGACCACCTCGCCGAGCATCCAGGCGCGGAAGCGGTCCGCCGCCGGTGGCAGAGGAGTGCCGTAGGAGTCGGCGAGGGCGCCGATCACGACGTGGTGCATGTTGAAGCCCAGCGCGGCGGCGCCGTTGTACGCGCCGAGGGCTGCCAGCACGCGCCAGTAGGAGCCGAAGCCCAGCCCGAGGCCCCCGGCCTCGGCCGGGGCGAGCATGCCGAGCAGTCCGCTCTCGCGCAGGATCTCGTAGGTGCGCCGGCTGTCCGCCCGGCCGGCGTCGACGTCGGCCGCCAGCGGGGCGAGGGCCTCTCCTGCCTCTGCCGCCAGTTTGAGCGTGTCGTCCAGGTCTGTTGGGTTCACAGGTGTCCTCGGGGTCAGTTCTCGACCGGCAGGCCGAATTGGCGCGCGACGCCCACCCGCAGCAGGTCGTTGGGACCGGCGTAGGTGAGGGCCGCCATCGGGCTGTGCAGGTCGGCGGGGAGCGGGGAGTCGGGCAGGAAGGCGCGCACCCCCGACAGGGCGGTGGCGTGCTCGGTCATCCGCACGTAGTCCTCGGAGACGGAGATCTTGGTGAGCGACGCCTCGGCCGCGAGCTGGCGGGCCGGGGTTCCGGCGTCCAGCGCCGCCGCCATCGCGTACAGCTGTGTGCGGGAGCGGTGCAGGGCCAGCGCCATGTCGCTGACGCGGGCCGCCACTTGGTGGCTCGCGCCCATCCGCCGTTCGAAGTGCTCCCGCTCGTTCGCCCACTCCACGGTGCGGCGCAGCAGCAGGCGCATCGGCCCCAGCGCGTATCCCATGATCAGGGCGCGTTCCCACGCGGTGGTCGAGGCCATCACCGCCAGCCCCGAACCCTCCTCGCCGATGAGGGCGGAGGCGGGCAACCGGGCCTGGTCGAAGAGGAGTTCACCCATCGGAACGGTGGGCAGCGCCGACTTGTCGAACGTCTCGCCGCGCGTCACGCCGGGCGACGGCACCGGCACCAGGAACGCGGAGAGCGCGAAGGGCGAACGTCCCGCCCCGGTGCGGGCGAAGACGACGGCGAGGTCGGCCACGGGCGCGGCGGTGACGAAGGTCTTGGCGCCGTCGAGCACGTACCCGTCGCCGTCTCGTCCGGCGGTGGTGCGCATCGAGAACGGGTCGCTGCCGCCGCCGCGTTCGGTGAGGGCGTGGCACAGCAGCACCGTTCCGTCGGCGATGCCTGCCGTTGTCCGCGCCGGCAGGCCGGACAACATGGCGCGCAACGGGTACTGCATGCCGACGAGTTGGGAGGTGAGCGCGTAGCACAGACCGGGGTCGGCGCCGGCCAGGCCGATGCCCTCGATCGCGGCGAGCGAACGGGTGACGGGTCCGACGGTGCCGCCGTCGGAGCCGGGGTGCGCGTCGTCGCGGGCTTCTTCGGGCGGCAACCGGAGCACGCCCAGGTCGGCGAACGCCCGCCATGCCGCACGGAAGTCGTCCCCGCCCGTCTTGGAGACCAGCGGGAGGGCGCGCTCGCGCTGCTCGTCGACGAGACGCTCGACGGCAGCCGGCCCGCCGCGCAGCAGTCGTTCGACGGCCGCGCTCATGCCGCGGCCCCCCGCGGTGCGGTCTGCACCACGGCCCACAGCGCCTGGGGGGTACGGAAGTTGGCCGCGACGATCTCGGTCTCGGGCAGCGCGATACCGTGCTCCGCACCGAGTGCGGCGACGATCTCCATGATCGCCAGGGAGTCCAGCAGCCCCATCTCCAGCAGCGGGCTGTCCGGGACCAGGCTCTGCGGGTCCTCGCCCCGGCCCCAGGTGATGTGGGCGGCGATGAGGGCGCAGAGGTCTTCGACGGTGTTCACGCGGATGTCTCCTGGGTGATGAGGGTTCGGGACACGGTGGAGGAGTCGGCGGGGAAGTCGGCCGCGCCCAGTGCGCGGCGGTCGACCTTCCCGCTGACGGTGGTGGGCAGGGCGGCCAGTGGGACGACGCGGTCCGGCAGCATCCGCTTGGGCAGCGCGCCGCGCAGCGCGGCCAGCAGTTCCCGCTCCCCGGCGGTGGTCTGGGCGTAGACCCAGATCTCGCCGGAGTGTTCGCCTTCCTTGGCGACGGCCGCCGCGGTGACGACCTGGGGCAGTTCCAGCGCGGCGTTCTCCACGTCGAGCAGGTCGATGCGGTGGCCGCGCCGCTTGACCTGGGAGTCGCGTCGACCGCGCAGGAAGACCCGGCCGTCGGCGGTGATCCTTCCGATGTCCCCGGTGGCGTAGGCCCGCCGGGTCACGCCGTCGCGGAACGTCACGGTCACCGTCGGGTCGCTCAGCCCGCCGTCGCGCAGGTAGCCCTGGAAGACGGTGGGGCCGGCGACGTGGATCTCGCCGTCCCCGTCGGTCGGGCGGCCTTGCTCGTCCAGCACCTCGATGTGCACGCCGCCGATGCCCCGGCCGATGGTCATCTCCTGGTCGGCACTCCAGTCGGCAGGTACACGGTGGTAGGTGCAGGCGTTGGTCTCGGTCGGGCCGTAGAGGTTGTAGAACGGCCGGTCGCCCAGCAGCCTCAGGTACTCCTGGAGCAGGTCGGGGACGAAGGGCTCGCCGCCGAACGCGGCGACGCGCAGGGAGGCCGGCACCGCGTCGGCGAAACCGCCCTGCCGCAGCATGTTGTGGTATAGCGAGGGGACCGCCATGAAGGCGGTGATCCGCCGCTCTCCGAGCCAGGTCACCACGTCCCGCGGAAACGACCGCAACACGTCCGGCAGGAGAACCGTGCACGCTCCCGCCGCCGCGGCGCTGAACAGGTCGAACGTGGTCAGATCGAAGGTCAGGGCGGCCTGCGAGCCGATCCGGTCGTCCGGGGTGAGCGCGAACTCCCCTGCCGCCCACAGCGCGTAGTGCGCCACGTTGGCATGGGAGAGCAGCACGCCCTTGGGCCAGCCTGTGCTGCCGGAGGTGAACAGCACGTAGCCGCCGGTGTCGGCCGGGGCGGGCAGCGGTGCCGGACGGTCGGCGTGCGCAACCACCTCGATCCAGCGCAGCCCGTGCGGGAGCTCGCCCTCTCGGGGCGCCTGCGGGCTCCGCCCCTCGCGCGCGGCGTCGGCCGCGGCCCGGCAGGCGGCGCCGGCACGATCCGTGGTGAGCAGCAGGCAGATCCCGGCGTTCTGGATCATGCGAGCCGTGCGAGCCGCCGGGTCGGCGACGTCCATCGGTGCCACCACGGCTCCGGCGCGCAGGGCGGCGTACAGCGCGATGACGGTGGCCGGTGCCTTCGGGGCGTACACCCCGACGCGTACGCCCGGCCCCACGCCGACGGCGGTCAGTTCGGCGGCCAGTGCGCGGACCTCGGCCTCCAGCGCCGACCAGGTCCAGGTCCGCCCTTCGCCCTCCAGCGCGGGCTGGTCGGCGTGGCGGACGGCCGCGGCGGCCAGCAGACCGTCGAGCCGGACGTCGCGGGCGTCGTCGAGGATCGTCACAGCGCACCACCCGTGGCGAGGAAGTCCGTGACGGTGTCGATGACCAGGTCGGGACAGACCAGGTACGGGTAGTGGTCGCAGCCTTCGGGCACCAGGCGGCGCACCGGGCCGTCCACCGCACGCTCGAGGGCGTCCAGTTGGGCCAGCGACCCGTACTCGTCGCGGTCGCCCTGGATCATCAGCACCGGCGCGCTCACCGCGAGGTCTTGCTCGATGGACCAGCCGCGGAACTCCTCGGAGAGCCACACCGCGCTCCAGCCTTCGAAGACCGACGCCGGGTCGTCGTGGACCAGCGCGAGCCTGCGGGCGAGCGGGCCTGCCGCGTACGACGCCTTGGCGGCCTCGATGCCGATCCTGTTCTCCTCCTCGAAGTACAGATGCGGTCCCATCACCACGACCGCCTCGACCGGGCGCACGGAGGCGTACAGCAGCGCGGCGGAGCCACCGTCGCTGTGCCCGACGAGCACGGGTTCACGGATGTCCAGCAGATCCAGCAGCTCCGGCAGCTCGCTCCAGCCGTGTTCGTGGACGTAACGGGCGGTGCGGGGCGACGGCAACCGTCCGGAACCGCCGTTTCCCAGACGGGAGTAGACCAGTGCGCGTCGCCCGGTGGCGGCGGCCAGCGCGGCGGGGAAGCGGCCCCAGGCGGCGACACAGCCCAGTCCGCCGTGCAGGAAGACCAGCGGTGCGCGGTCCGGGTCGCCGTCGATCAGGACGTGTTCCACGGGGCCATGTCGGGTCTCGACTACCGGCACATCAATTCCTTAGGTGGTAATTGGGTATGGATTCGGAAAACGCGCGCGAGCGCACGGTCGACGGCATCACGCGTTACCCGACCGGATGTCCTGCCTCTTGTGCGGGAAGTAACGGCGGGGAAATCAGGCGTGCGTGAGTCTCCGGGTACGACGTGGATATGTGCGCGCACGGAAAATCACGCGGCGGCGCCGGCGAGACGCTCAGGGTGGGCAGGGGACATCGGACGGCCGTCAGCCGGACCACGGGACGCCAGGGCGGCCCGGCCCGCCCCGCGGGCGCCGCCGGTCACGGCGAACGGCGTCGGGCTGGGCTGCTGCAGGGAATCGTCGATGGGCGCGGCGAAGTGCCGTCCGGTACCGGCGCGGTGCCTTTGACCAGGCGCTTCGCGGGACTGGTGAAGGGACTTCAGTGGGCCCGGTCGCGGGCCCCGGCCGTCGACCGCGAGCCGCGCTTCACCCGCGTGATCGTATCTGGTGCCGGCCGCCTGCGGCCGGAATCCCGGTGTGAGGAAAACGTCATCACTAACCCCCGTTGTGATCCTGGTCTGCCGTGGCCCGGTCTCTGGGCAATCGCCGAATGCGTCACCTCTTGGCGGACCGGCTCGTCCGGCAGCGCTGAACACACTAAGCGGGCCGGGACCGGATAGGGAAATAGCGATGGCGCATCACCTATGCTCTGGACGCATGGATGTGGACCTACGTCATTTACGCGGATTCCTCGCCGTGGCCGAGGAAGGCGGTTTCACCGCCGCCGGCCGGCGGTTGCACGTGGCTCAGCCGACGCTGACCCGCAACATCCGCGCGCTGGAAGAGACGCTGGGGGTGCGGTTGTTCGACCGTACGACCCGAAGGACGGAACTGACCGCCAAGGGAGCCGAGTTGCACGGCGCCCTCGTCCCACTGCTGCGCCAGCTGGACGCCGTGCTGGACGGGATGCGCGAGGGTGAGCGGTTGCGGCTGGGGTTCAGCTGGGGTCTGCCGGACGGACTGGCACGGCTGGCCGCGCGCTTCGACGACGAGACCGGTGTGAGTGTGGAGTTCGTCCGGTGCGACAGCCCGGCGACCCGGCTGGAGACCGGCGACATCGACCTGGCGCTGCTGCGCGGGCCCCGGCTGCCCCGCGGCGTGCGCAGCGCGTTCCTCTACGAGGACGGCCGGGTGGCGGCGGTGCCGGCCTTCTGGTCGCTGGCCGCCAGCCGTGAACTGAGCTGGGCCGAACTCGCCCGCTGGCCACTGGTGGTGAACACCATGAGCGGGGTGACCACGCCGGACATGTGGCCACCGGGGAAGCGGCCGGTCGTCGGAGCCGAGTGCGGCAACTACGACGAGTGGCTGGAGAAGGTGGCGCTCGGGCTCGGCGTGGGAACCGCGCCGGCGGCGACCGCGCGCCGCTACAGCCATCCCGAGGTGCGCTTCGTGCCGTTGTCCGACGGCCCGGCGGTCAGCACCCACCTCGCGTATCCCTCGCACGGCGCCCATCCGCGGGCAGCCCTGCTCGCGCAAGCGGCGGCGCGTGAGGGCGTCGCGTTGCGGGACGGGGGCGAACGGGGCTGAGCCCGGCGAGGCGTCACCGCGCCCGCCCGCGACCGCTTCCGGCGACCCGCCGACCGTTGCCGGAACGGACCGCGGGCACCCGCGCCCAGCCCCGGTTTCCCGCGGTCGAGCAACCTTGACGGGCTGCTCGGGGGTCAACTACTGTCCCGCTCGGCCCCAGGCGCACAGCCTCGGCGGCCGGGCGGCAATACCGAGGAGAACGGCCGCCCGCCTACTCGCCCGTGACCACGCGGCCGCTTTTTTCCGGGCCACCAGCCGACGGGGGTCGCAGGTGTCAACTCATGACGTTCCGGTACGGCACGCCTTTTCCGGCGTGCCCGGCGGACGCGATGGCGATCCGTTGCGCCGTGCCCGCAAGGTTGGCGCTGAGGAACAAGGCCACTCCCATGAGCGCGCCCGCTCCGGCGAGAACGCCGGGCTGCTTTGGGGAAGTCGGACCGTGTACTTGACGGTGACCGTCATGCACGGCGGCGTCGGCGTCATCGTTCCCGTACGGCGGGCTGAGGAGAGCGCCGTGCTGAAGGTGTCGTTTTCACATCCCGGCAACGTTCATGCGCCAGATGCGTTCGTTGCGTGGGGCGGGTGCGGCGCCGTCCTGTTGCACGAGCGCGACGACGCGCGGTTCGCGATGCTGCTGGAGCGGGTCCAGCCGTCGACCCTGGCGGAGGTCGAGGACGGCGACGAGGTGGTGACGGTCGCCGGGCGGCTCAATCGCCGCCCACCTCACCTGCGGCGGCTGGGCCGTGAGGTCCTCCTCCTCGACGGAAGCCGGGTTCAGTACGGCGGTGCTGCTGCCCTCGCATATTTCCTCGGCTCCTCGTCGGCCCGCCGCTGTCGAGCAGCCGCACGGCTCCTGCGTCTGCCTCCCCTGAGCCTGGCCGCTCATACGGTCTACCGGGGGGGGGTGGCAAGGAATCGGCACCGGATGCCTGCCGGCACAGCGGCCTGCGCGATCCCTCGAACCCCCCACTGAAAGGGCTGGCATGCGACCGGCACCCGCGTGCATTCTCAGCAGCTTCGGCGAACCAAGGGTGTGCACGCGTGTTGTTCCGCCGCTGGACCGCCGATCCGGCCGTCCACCCGCACGAGGCCCTGCTGGGCATGCCCGCGCTGTTGCACGGCGCCTCAAGTCGCGAGGTCAAGATGCTGCAGACCGCTGACCGATCACGGTGGCCGGGCCGTCGACCCGGCTGGCCGAAGCAGACTTCCCCCGTACTGGCCCCGCTGCTCGGCGCCTGCCGTGACCTCAGCCCGCGCCTGGCCTCCCTCCTGAGCCCGCAACCCGGCCGGACGGTCCAGGCGCTTGACCTGTGACCGGCCGGACGCCCCGTGATCGGTCGGGCTCGGGCGGGCCGACTTTCGCGGCCTCCCGCATTGGTGGTGAAGGTGCCGAGCTGGTAGCCGGTGGGGTCCACATGGTCGGCGGGGATGTCGAGTTGGCCGCAGAGCGAGTCCAATGCCCGCGCCGCCTTGGCGGAGGGACCGTCCCCGCGGGCGCGGGCAGCGTGAGGAGATCTCCCCCGGCGCGTACCGCTTGCCGGACCGCCCGCGGGCGCCGGGGGAACGCTTCCCCGTCACTCGATCGGGCACGGGCCAGAGCCGATTCGATCACCCCTGCGTCCTCGCTCCGGGGGTGCGCCTGAAGTCCGGCTCTGCCCGCCCGTTCAGCGCAGCAGCGCGTCGAGGAACGGGCTGGACAACACGCAGTGGGGGTCGAGCCGATCGAGAATCGCGACCGCCTGGTCCCAGCCCGAGCCGCCCCCGGCACGCTGGCTGGCGGGGATGGCCCGGGTGAGGACGTCCGGGTCGGACCACGCGGCGGTGTCGGTGTAGGCCCAGCCCTTGGACCACTCCACGCGAACCGTCGCCCGGTCCCCGTCCAGGGCCAGGAGGAACTGCTCGATGTCGCGGTAGAAGCGGTGCAGGGCGGGTGTCGTCGGCAGGGAGAGGACGTCGATCCACACGGCGGTGTCGACATCCGGCCGGTCGGGTCGCGGCCGCAGGGCGGACAGCAGCGGGGGCCGCGCGCCGGGGACGCCGCACGCGGCCGGGTCCTCCAGACCGGTCACCCGGATCTCCACCTGGCCGTTGACCGGGTACTCGCCGCGCGCCGCGTACTGGGTGAGCAGCGTGCGGTAGAAGTCCGTGAACTGGCTGACCACCCACTGCAGATCGGCGCGGCGGGTGAGTACGGCGTAGCCGTTGGCGGTCTCGCGCAGCGTGGTGGGCCGCACGTACTGCAGCAGGTTGCGGGAGGCCCCCCACAGATCAGAGCGCAGACCGCCTGCCAGCAGATGGGTGAGCACGTCGCCGGTCAGCACGTCCCGTACGAGGGTCCCCGAGAGCAGGACGTCGGTGATGTCGCCGGTCAACGCGACCTTGGCCAGCAGGTACTGGACCTGCCCGAAGATCGGCGCACTCGCCCACGCCCCGGAGACAAGGTCACCGGCCAGCCGGGCCACCGGCTCGGGGAGGGAGTCGGAGAACGGGTAGTTGTACGGTTCATCGACCGCTCGTGCGGTGAGCGGCCGCTTCGGGGCGACACTCCAGACCTTCAGCCAGGGGCAGTCGGTGAAGGCGAACCAGATCGCCTCGACCCGGCCGGTGCGGTCCACGAAGCCGGCCAGGGTGCGTGTGCCGGCCGGAGCACCGGGGGCGGCGAACAGCTCGGTGGCGGGGATGTCCAGAATGGACTGGCAGCGCAGCTGGTGGTCGGTGCCCACCCGCACGACCGCCTCAGTGACGAGCGAGCGGCCGAGGTGAGCGAGGAGCGCGTCGCAGTCGGGCTCGGCTCGGCCGACGGTCCGCAGGACGTAGCGGCCGGCGGCGTCGTCCCAGACGACCGCGGTCAGCTCGGTGACCAGGTTGCTCAGCGAGCCGTAGCCGTGGCCGGACGACGGGCTCTCGCCGACGGCGGGGACAGCCGTGCCATGCGCGCCGATGGCGAGCGCGCCACCGACCGACAGATCGCCGGGTGCCGGCGCGGAGGCGACCCCGTATCCGCCCTCGCCGGCGAACGCGAGCAGGGTCTCCAGAGAGGCGCCGGCCTGGGCCCGGACCCGGGCCGACCCGTCGGCGGCCTGCTGCTCCAGCGACATCGCGGTGAGGTGTGTGGTGGTGTCCAGCAGGACGACCCGGGCCGCGGCGGGTGTGCCGTCGGCCACCGTGAGGGGGGCCCAGCCATGCCGGTGCCCTTGCGCGCGTACGGTCCAGCCGGAACCGTAGGCCCAGTTGACGATGTCGAGCACCTCCTGAGGACTGCGTGGCGCGCACGTCCACAGCTGGTCGGTACGAATCTCACCGGCCCAGTTCTCGTAGGCGCGCTGATAGACGTCGATCCCGGCCGGGAAGCCCGGCGGCGGTCCCGAGGCCGCGTAGGCGCTGCCCGGCCGGACCAGCCCCCGCAGCAACCAGACCGCGCCGCCCGCGGCGGCCGACGACGCGAGCAGCCTGCGCCGCGACAGCCCACCGCCCTGGTTCGAAGGACCGTCCGTCATCCCCGCACCCTTCTGCTTCGCGCTCCGAACCGGCCCTGCCGGGCCGGTCGGGCACGCACGTTACCCAGCAAAGAAGGCCCCACGGTCATACGTTCTACCTATTCACTTGAACGAGTGAATGACCTGTGAACCGGGCCCTCCTGGGGACTCCTGCCACGCAAGAGGCCCGCACGGCCCGTAGCGCGCTCTGCCCGTGCCTGCTCCCGGCTGGCACCTGGACGAGTTCATCGAGGCTGAGGCCGTGGTCGAGCGTCAGGCGCAGGTGCCCGCCGGCTCGACGGCCAGATCGGAACCATCCCCCAGGCATGGGACGCAGCAGCCGTGTCCACACCACCCGCCTGTGCCGTGACCCCTCGGTCTCCGGCACCCTCCCCCTCCTGGGTGGCTTCGGGGGTGTGCGGTCGGTGCGGCGAAGCTGGGCATCGGTGCGGCAGAGGCGGTGCGGATCTGGGCCCGCAAAGCCGAGGCGGACGCCGGCCAGCGGCCCGGCACGATGTCCGAGGAGGCCGCGGAGATCAAACGGCTGCGGGCCGAGAACGCCGAGCTTCGGCGTGCGAACGAGATCCGCAAAGCGGCGTCGGCTTTCTTCGCGGCCGGGCGAAGATCCTCAGTGGCGCGCACCGACCAGGGCGGAGGCCATCGTCACCGTTGGAGGCCGCCGCCGCCCACCGTCACGGCGCCGTCTCCAGGCGACTCGAGTGGTTCGGCCCTTCCGGGGCGCTGGGCGCTCCCGGGCGGGAGCGCGCGGCGCATGGGTGCGGGTAGAGCCGGGGTGCCTGTGCAGGAAAGCAGGGCGGCCGCAGGTTGTCCATGCCGGACCAGACCGTCCGACCTGCTCGGCCCGTACGGTGGCCACCGGCCTCATGGCGCCTGGGCGGTGAGCTGGAACAGCATCGCCGCGCGGGAGCACCCCGCCCTGCTGACACCCACCCCATGCCACCGACGTGCCCACTCACAAGGGCGCGTGACAGGACCCGATCGGCTGCTGGGTAGGGTTGTGGCCATGGCCAAGGGGATGGGGCGACGGCCCAAGGTGGACCTGGTCAGCGGCGTCGAGGACGTGACGCTGTCCATCCTGGAGTGGCTTGGCGAGCAGGGAGTCGGTGCCATGATCCGGGTCGATGCGGAGCGCATGCGCGATGGTCAGCCGGCGTGGACATTCGCCGCTTCTGGTGGGCCGCTGGACAGTGGGTTGCGGGCCGACGGGGCTTCGGTCGCCGAGTGCATGGGCAGGGCACTGCTCGGATTGCGCGACGCCGGACTGGCCGTTCCATTCTGACGTGTCGCACGGCAGCGATACTGCCGCGGCTCGGGCTCTGGCCGACGTCGCCGGGTGTGCGCCGCCTGACTGGCCCGCCGTTGGTCGCGGTTCCTGACCGGCCCCGCAGGCAGGAGGAGCAGGGTTCCACTGCTGGGCCTGCGGGGCCGATGTATCACTCACATACCCTGCGGCGCGTCCGATACGCCCGATCCCTCCCCACCTCCCGTAGGGGAAGGCCGTTTACGCGAGTGGGGCCCGGCCGTATCCGGCCGGGCCCCACTCACTCTCGCTTGGCGCGTTCAACGTGCCTGGTGTCTATCGGCTACCAGCGGTACCAGCGGCCCTTGCGGCCGCCACTGTCCGCGGTGCGGACGACGAAGCCCAGCAGCCACACGACGAGCACGATCACCGCGATCCACCACAGCGCCTTCAGCGCGAAACCCGCACCGAAGAGGATCAGAGCCAGCAGAAGAACCAGAAGCAGGGGAACCATTGTTATCAACCTCCTGGCCACCGGATGCCCTTACCTCAAGCCGACAAGCCAGCAAAACGGGAGTTATTTCCGCGCGGTCCGGGGCATATGCGCGAGCCTGCGCGCCAGGCCTCCTTCCCCCTGCCTAGCCGCGGTAGGGCCAGGCAGCCGGCCATCTCACCGGCCTCCTCGTCGGTGAGGGCGAGACGGGCGCCGGGCATGCCGCCGTACTCGCCGGTCCAGCACCGGACTTCGTCCCGCGCGACCGCCTCACTGTCCCACCAGCCGTGCTGCGCCGGCCGGGCACCGGTGGCGAGCAGCGTCAGGGCGGCGGCCCGGTTGTGAGGCTGCCGCCCTGACGCCCGGATGCCTCAGTTCACGTTGACGGCGGACCAGGCGGCTGCCACAGCGTTGTATTCGTCGCTGCCAGAGCCGTAGAGGTCCGCTGCCGCCTGCAGAGTGCCTTGGCGGGCGTCCGAGTAGTCGGTCGTGGAGGTGAAGTACTCGGTGAGCGCCTTGTACCAGATCTGCAGCGCCTTGGCCCGGCTGATGCCGGTGACCGTGGAGCCGTCGTAGGTCGGCGAGTCGTAGGAGACGCCGTTGATGGTCTTGGCGCCGCTGCCCTCCGCGAGGAGGTAGAAGAAGTGGTTCGCGACGCCGGACGAGTAGTGGACGTCCAGATTACCGACGTCCGAGGACCAGTAGTCCGCCGATCCGCCGTCCTTGCTGGGCTGGTCCATGTAGCGCAGCGGGGTGCCGTCACCGTTGATGTTGATCTTCTCGCCGATGAGGTAGTCGCCCTTGTCGGACGCGTTGTTCGCGTAGAACTCCACGCCGGTGCCCATGATGTCGCTGGTCGCCTCGTTCAGCCCGCCGGACTCACCCGAGTAGTCGAGGCCGGCGGTGTTGGAGGTGACGCCGTGGCTCATCTCGTGGCCGGCCACGTCCAACGACGTCAGGGGGTCGACGTTGCCGGATCCGTCGCCGTACGTCATGCAGAAGCAGCTGTCGTCCCAGAACGCGTTCACGTACGAGCTGCCGTAGTGGACGCGCGAGTAGGCGCCGACGCCGTCGTTCTTGATGCCGTTGCGGCCGAAGGTGTTCTTGTAGAAGTCCCAGGTCTCCTGAGCACCGTAGGCGGCATCCGCGGCAGCGGTCTGGTCGGAGGAGGAACTGGAAGCGGTACCGGTTCCGAAGACGTTGCTCGAACTGGCCACCAGGGTGCCCGTGCCGGACGTCTTGCGGGCCAGGTTGTAGGTCTTGTGGCCGCCACGGGTGGAGTCGGTGAGCTGGTACGTCGAGCCCGACTGCGTGCTGTTCAGGCTGACCGTGCCGGAGTACAGGGTCTTGCCGGTGCCGGTCGCGTTCTCGATGCCCTGGTACTCGAACAGCTTCTTGCCCGTCGCCGCGTCGGTGATGACGTGCAACTGGTTCGGGGTGCCGTCGTCCTGGAAGCCGCCGACGATCGTCTCGTAGGCGAGGACCGGTTTGCCCGAGCCGGCCCAGATCACCTTGCGCGAGCCGTCCGCGCTGGACTTGGCCGAACCGAGGGACCGGGCAGCGGCCATCGCCAGCTTCTGTGCTCGGGCGGGTGAGACTTGCGGCTTGAGCGAGGCCACCCTGATGGCAGCCTTGGTCGCTCTGGTGACGCCTTCGGTCTTGCCGGACTTGGTGACGTGGACGACGAGGTCGCCGCCCAGGACCGGCAGGCCCGCGTAGGTGCGCTCGTAGCGGGTGTGAATCGTGCCGTCGACGTCCTTGACGACATCCTTGACGATCAGTTTCTCCTTGGCGCCGAGGCCTATCTTCTCGGCGGTCCGGGCCGCACCGGCCTGCGCCTGCTGTATCAGGGAGGTGTGGGCGGCGGTGGACAGCGCGGCCGGGGCACCGGCGATGCCGTTGTTCGCCTTGCCCGCGGCAGATGCGCTGCCCGTCAGGCCTGTGGACAGCAGGGTGCCTGCGGCCACAGCGGTGGCGACGGCCAGAGTGATGCGCTTGTGACGCATGTGGAGGGGAGACACAGGGCTCCTTGTGGGGGGTTGGGCCGCCTTGGAAACAAGTTGGCCCTCGGGTTTGTCAGTTGGTGCTCGTGCGGGGTAGGGCGATGATGGCAGCCAAGGTCGTGTACATGCCATGAGCAAAGCGGGGTATTGAGCGGAGCTTGACTATTCGCAAACACAGAGGGGCCTCGCTCCGACTCGCCGGGGCCAGGACGTCGACGCGTGGCCAGGAGAGCTGTGGGGACGGCTGTTCCGGAGAGAAGTCGCCGTGGCCGGCCGCGCGAGCGGTACGCCGCCGTGGACGCGGACGCGGGGCCTGCGCGGCCTGTTGACTGCCCCCGGCCGCACAGCGCCGCGGCCTGGCCGAGCATCCCCCTCAGCGCGCTGCCCGGAGGCTACGGGCCGCTTCCCACCGACGCCGTCGAGCGGCCCGGCCCCTACCGGCTCCACCATCCGCTCGAGTTGGCCACGGGGCGCCGACTTGGGTGTCTCACTTCGGGTTCAGGCGAGACGCCCACCGGGTTTCGGCAGCCTCGTGCTCCAGCCCGTCGGAAATGGCTTGGAGCCGGTGGTGGTGACGTCGGCGATGCGCAGGCCCGAGTCTCCGGGCCGTCCGAGGCCCTCGAGGGCGACGGGCGCGAGCTCCGGCGGGCGCCGAGAACCAGTGCCGTGACCAGCCACGTTGACCGGGCTGTCCGCATCCGAAGACACCAGGTGCGCTCGCGCGTGGCGGCACTACTCTGCCGACGTGACCACAACCGAGGAACCCCGCGCCGTCGTCGCGCTGACCGATGTCGCCGTCCACCGCCGTACCACCGGGCAGGAGATCGTCCTCGACGGGATCACCTGGACCGTCCGGCCTGGCGAGCACTGGGCGCTGCTGGGCGCCAACGGGGCCGGCAAGACCACCCTGCTGCGGCTCGTCGGAGCGGCCATGTATCCCACCGCCGGCACCGTCGAGGTCCTCGGTGACCTGCTCGGCCGCGTCGACATGCGCGAACTGCGGGCCCGCGTCGGCCTGGTGTCCGCCGCCCAGAAGGTACCGCTGGACGCCACCGCCCACACCGTCGTCCTTACGGGGGCGACCGGCACCGTGCAGCCGCTGTGGCGGGAGTACGGCACCGCGGTCCGCGAGCGCGCCCACGTCCTGCTCGGTGAGCTGGGGTGCAAGGAGTTCGCCGACCGCCGTTTCAGCGACTGCTCGGGCGGCCAGCGGGCCCGGATCCTCATCTGCCGTGCGCTGATGGCGGATCCGTCGCTGCTCCTGCTCGACGAGCCCTTCAACGCCCTCGACCTGCCCTCCCGCGAGGACCTCGTGGACGCGCTGCAACGGCTCGCGGCCGACCGTGCCGGTCTCGCCACCGTCACGGTCACCCATCATCTGGAGGAGCTCCCGCCCAGCACCACCCATGCCTTCCTGCTCAAGGAGGGGCGCGAGCTGGCATCCGGTCCCGTCGACGGCGTGCTCACCCCGGAGAACATGACGCGCTGCTTCGGACGTCCCGTGCATGTGGCCCGCCACGACGGCCGGTGGTACGCACGCTCGGGCCGCTGACACCGTGACCGCACGGAGGCGGACGGCCCGGCCGGGCTCTGTCCTCGGCCGGCAACCAGGGTGCCGTGCAGGCCCAGGTGACCGGGGGCGCGGGCAGGGGCGACGGGGCCTGGGCGGGGGAGGCAGCGGGCAGGACGGGGAGCCATCGGGCCCCGGCGCTAACGGCCTTGCCTCGGCGGCTCGCCCCATGAGTTGCTTTTGGATCCGGTCGACGTCACGCAGCCGCTGTCGAAGGCTCGCGGACCGCGGGGCCGGCGAGGACGGCCCGTTCGTACTGGAGCGGGAATGCGGGGGATCTCCCGCTCCCCCGTGCCCCGGACCAGGGGGCCGGTGCGCAGCCGGCTCGCCAGGATCGGCCGGGGGTGCGTCCGGGACGGGCGCGGGAGCGAGTGGTCGGTGGGCGGCTCGGGCGTTCCGGACGATGTGGAGTCTCCGGCTACGACGTGCCCTCCTATGCCCGGTGCTGCCGGTCAGCACCGCGGGCATCACGGCGGTGACCGCCGGGCCGGCCCAGTTGGCCCGGCGGCGGTGGAGTCAGCCGCGGAAGACACCAAGCTGTGGGCAACGCCGCCGTATTGACGGTCTGGGCCAGCGGATGGAGCGGCCGCAAGCCAGCGGTGGCGGGTCTGGCGGCTCTCACCTTGGTGCGACTGGTCTCCAGCGGCGTGTGCAAGCAGACGAGTGCCCGTCCGCACCTACCCCAGGGGCGGATCCCTCACGAGGTGATCGAAGAAGGCCCGCATCCTCGTCGTCCACCCTCCGCGCACACCGCGGGGCAGTGGCCTTCGTCGGCGCTGTCGCCCACGCGTTCCGGGGCGGGCTCCCCCTCCCCCGGCCGATGTCCCTCCATGCGCCCGTCGAAGTACCGTGGACAGATAGTCTTCGCGTAGATAATCTTTGCGCAGATGATTTACCGGTCAGGGAGGCCATGGACATGTGGACGTATGAGCACGCCATCGAGACCGACGCCGCGCCGGAGGCGGTCTGGAGGCTGTGGGCCGATGTGGAGAACTGGGGAGCGTGGAACGCCGACATCGCGAGCATCCGGATCAGCGGCCCCTTCGAGGCGGGCGCCGAGATCGTGATGACCCCGGCCGATGGCGATCCGGTGCACCTGATCGTCGCCGAGGCCGTCCTCGGCGAACGGTTCGTGGACGAGGCCCGGTTCGACGGGCTGCTCCTGCGCACCGTCCACCAGCTCGGCCGGGGCGGGAGCCTGCGCACTCGGGTGACGTACCGGATGGAGATCACCGGGCCCGGCGCCGACGAGCTCGGTCCGCGGATCGGTGCGGCCGTCACCGCGGACTGGCCGCAGACCATGGCGGCCCTGGTCAAACTGGCGCAGGGCTGATGGCCCGCAACCCCGGTGACAGCCCTGGCTTCCTGCTCTGGCACGCCACGCTGCGCTGGCAGCGCGACATCGCCGCGGCGCTCGGCCCCCTGGACCTCACCCACGTCCAGTTCGTCCTCCTGGCCTGCACCTGGTGGCTGAACACCCACGGGCAGCACCCCAACCAGCAAGTCCTGGCCCGCCAAGCCGGCACCGACGTCAAGATGACCTCGCAGGTCCTGCGCGCCCTGGAGGGCAAGGGGCTGATCAAACGCGAGGTCGACCCCACCGACACCCGCGCCAAACGCCTGCATGTCACCGACGCCGGCGCCGAACTGGCCCCGCGCGCGATCACCGCCGTGGAGAACGTCGATGCGCGCTTCTTCGGGCAGGTGGCACACGACGACGCCGTGACCCTGCTCAGCCGCCTGGCCGACCCCGGCACCTGAGCCCCAGACTCGGTACCGGGCGAGGCACCGCGGGTGCTGCCCGCTCACGTCCGCCCCGGCCACGGCCGAGCGGCTGGGGCCGACCCCCAAAGGGCCTCGGCGAATTGCGGCAGCAGGACGACACCGCCCTTGTACGGTCCGGCGAACGCCACGACCCGGCCCCCTCCCCGGCGCCGGGGGGCCGGACCGTCTGCCGGATGAGGCCGCCGTCTGCTTCCTGTCCGGCCTCCAACACCGGTCGGTGCACGCGGTATTGACGTGTCCAAACGGTTGGCGCGATCGTTTGGCCATGTCAATGTCGGCGGATCGCGGCTGTGTTGAGCCCTGTCCCCACAGCCCGCCCCGGAGGCAGAGATGCGGAACTCCCCCGGCCGTCCGCCCGTTTGGACCACGCTGGCGGTCTTGACCGTCGCAAGTGCCCTTCTGAGCGGGTGCAGCAACAACAAGGACTCCACCGCCGATCCTCTGAAGCATCCGTGCAGGCTCCTCCCCGCCGCGGAGAGCAAAGCCGTACTACGGCGCTCACCGGGGCCCCAGTTGGAGATCGTGAATGGTGACGTGAGTGAGTGCGCGTACAAGGCGGGGGGTCTGTACATCGCCCTGTTACACGCGCCGTACACCGGAAAGTCCTTCAAGGCCGTGGTCGACGGCACCAAGGGGAAACGGACTGCCGTGCGCGAACCCGGACTCGGCGATGCCGCTTACAGCTTCCGCGAGTCGGGTCGTGAGCCCGCCCTGCTCGACATCATCAAGGCCGACCGGTTCGTGCAGATCACCGCGCCCACCGTCGCCACCGGCAGGCAGGCGGCTCGAGCCGTCCTTCGACGGCTGGACTGACAGCGCAGCCGGGCCGTACCACCGACCCGCCGCGGCGGAGTGGTCGGTGCTGCCGGTACTGACAGCTCCGCCTGGTGCCCGTAGCCCTGCCCCGGACGCGCCGGCCGGGGCAGGGACAGCCGCTTACCCGGTCCGGGCGGCGGCCCGGACGGTGTTGCGGGCCATGCCACCGAAGACGACAGCGTGAAACGGCGAGACGCCCCGCCAGTACGGGTGCCCGCGCCGTTTTGCCGGAGCGGCAACAAGAGTGGCGTGACCGGGCCACGATGGGTGACGTTGGGCCCATGACCGAAGACATCACAGCGGGGACGCCCACGTCGGACGCTCCCTTGCCTGGCGACGGATACGTCGGAGATCCCGCAGTGCGGGCGGAGTGGGACAACCGATACGCCGGCCGGCAACAGCTGTGGAGCGGCCAGCCCAACGGTGCGCTCGTGGCCGAGGTCGCCGGGCTCACGCCCGGGCGGGCGCTCGATGTCGGCTGCGGCGAGGGCGCGGACGCCGTCTGGCTCGCGCGCGGCGGCTGGGACGTGACCGCGCTGGAGGTCTCGGGCGTGGCACTGGAGCGGGCGGCCGGGCATGCGCGGGACGCGGGCGTCGCCGTTCGCTGGGTACACGCCGCGCTGACGGAAGCGGCGCTCCCGTCGGCTTCCTTCGACCTGGTCTCCGCGCAGTATCCAGCCCTGCTGCGCACCGCCGACGCCGCAGCCGAGCGAGCGCTACTCGCGGCCGTCGCGCCCGGTGGCGTGCTGCTGCTCGTACACCATGCGGGGGTGGACACCGAGCATGCGCACGAAAGCGGCTTCGATCCGGCTGCCTACGTCTGGCCCTCGACGGTCGCCGCCCTGCTCACCGACGACTGGAAAGTGGAGGTGAACGAGCAGCGACCACGCGTGGCACCCGACGGCGGCGCCGGCGCGCACCATGCCGACGATCTGGTGCTGCGTGCGCGACGGCTGCGCTGAGCCGATATGCCCGTACGTGAGCGGGCGCCGGACCGCATCGGTCCGGATGTGACTGAGTGCTTCAGCTGGCGACTTGAGCGTCGGCCGGGCAAGGTGGCCCCCGAAGACGCCTGGTCGTAGAACCCGGCGTGCCGACCGATGCCGTGCAACGGGGGCAATCCTGGCCAATCGTGGGCTGGACCGCATGGCGCGGGTGCGATTTGCTCGTACACCGACCGGCCCCACAGGGACCGGAGGAACCGGGGGAAATGCGCTATGACCCGTGCTGTCAAGGCTCTCGCCGCGCTCGTCCTGGCTGGGGCATCCATCCTCTGCGGGACCTCGCAGGCGTCCGCCGACCCGAACCCGAACAACCACGGCTTGGCCCCGCAGTGGGTCCAGCTGCGCGGCCCCGCTCACGTGGGCGTCTACATCGCCCCTGACGCGGGATCCAGCAAGTACTTGAACATCACCCTCTCACCGGGCAACTCGGTCTACGTGGACTGCTGGGTGGCCGGCGGAAACGTCGGCAACGCCGGAGACGTCTGGTACCGCACCACGTATATAGACGATGGGGAGCCCCGGCCGGTCTACGTGGGCGCTTCCTGGACCTTCGCGCCTTACGTGGACGGCGCTGGGCTGTTCCACACCGTGCCCGGCCTGCCCGCCTGCTGAACCAGCGGACAGACAGGCCGCGGGCCCGCGCTCCGGGAACGGTGCGCGGGCCCGCGACTTGCGTTTCACAAGGTGACGATCTCCACGTAGCGGGTGGCGATGCCGGGTAGGCGTTCTCAGAGCAACTTTCAGGCTTCAGAGGCATGTTGGACGTTGGTGACCATCAGGTACTCCTTCCGAGGATTCCGAGAGTCACCGTGGGTCAACGTCACCGTGTAGTTGACGGCCTGGCCCCGGCGATACACCTCCCCCCTGCGCGGAGTGAAGTACAGGAGCACGCCGCCGTTGTCGGGCTTGATCCGCCCCTCCGACGCCCCCTTGAAACAGTCGTCGACCACGGTGCCCCGAGTGGACTCCAGGGCGAGCCGCGGGGCCGGGCAGCCGGGAACGTGGTCGTAAGTGCAGCCGAGGCGCGGGCCGGAGCGCGGGTAGAGAGCGAATGGCTGCCCGTGGTCGTCGATGATCGCGGTGCCATGGCGTCCGGCGCACAGCCAGTCGATCTCAAGGTGCCACAAGATCTCGTCACCGTCGGCAGCGGGCGTGAGGATGAACTCCTCCACATCGGTGGCGCTCACCGAGAAGGGGAAATCGGCGTCCTCGGCGCGCAACCGGGGCGCGCCTTCGTCGAGGTCGGTGCTGAAATGCCGCGGCGTCACCCTGCGGCCGACGGGAGGGGGCTCAATGAGGCCATGACATGCCCGGCGGGCGGGACGACGGGACAGGACTACCGGGCGCATCCCTCGCAAGATCACCGCCCGCCCGGTCACACTGCTCTCCACGGTGACCCGGAAGGAACCCTCACGGACCATCACCTCCGGCGGGTCCGAATCCAGCAGGACCGTCTGCGGCTCGTTGCGACCATGCTTGCCCAAGTGGTCCACCGTAACGATGAGCGGGCTCTCGCTGTCCGCGAGGCCGTCACCCGGCAGGTGCAGGTGGACCCCGCCACTGATCGTCCCTGCTTGCACGACGGCTCCCTGCCGCCCCCCGCTCACCTGATTCCCGGTGTTCCCGGCCTGTCCGTCGCTCATCCATCCCCCTGCAATGACCGACCCCACACTCACCATGAGGTCCCAACAGTCCAATTGTGCTGCGCCCAGTGGCAGTTGACTTCACTCGTTCCCGGCCGTCCCTGCGGTGGCGGCGGGTGCCGTACCGCGCGGAGTCGGTGAGTGGCTACCGCGCCGCCCCTGGGGAGCGGCCGATTCAGGCACATGGCGACCGCGGCGGGCCGCCGGGCGCCATCAGCCGGCGAGCGGCGGGCGGCGAGGTCGTCGACGACGCGGCGCAGCCGAGATGAAGCACCGGAGCGCCTCCGTGATGGAGGTGGAGGAGTTCGCTGGCATGGTGCCCGTGTAGCCGTACGGCCGGGGGGAGACGCACCGAGCGCCTCCCCCCGGCCTGGCTCAGCGACGGATGATCACCGTCGGCTGACTCCCGTCGGCGACTCCAGCGATCAAGGAGGTGCCCGAACTCCAGCGCATGGCCGACGCCTTGCAGACCGGCCGGCACCTGGTGATGGTCCTCTCCCCCGAGGCCGCGGGACCCCGGCCCGCTGCCTCGCCGACGAAAACTTCGCAGTGCTCGATCAATGGCTGCGGGTCATTTAAGACTTCCGCGGTGATCCGCAGCAATGGACAATGGCTCCAGGTTGTGCTGATTTCGTCCTGCCCGTCAGAGGCAGCGATGTGTGAGTGTTGTCCGGAGAACTCGGAGGGAGGATTATGGAACGGGTTTTCGACAGCGAGGACTTTCCCGCACAAGAGGCTCTGGACGCCTGGACGGAAATGGCGCACAGGGACATCATGCCGAAGACCTTCCGTGCTGTTGAGGGTGACGTGTTCCGCGGTTGGTTCGACGAGATGGCCCTGGGTTCGGTGCAGGTTTCCTCGGTGGCCTACTCCTTGATCACCACGTCCCGGACACCCAGGTCGATCCGTGTGTCCGACCCCGAAAGCCTGCAGATCGTCATGCCTCGCCGCGGCCCGCACTTCATCGAGCAGAACGGACGCAGCACTCTCGTCGAACCCGGGGAAATGGTGCTGTTGAGCAGTTCCCGGCCATTTAAGTCTTATGCCATAGGCGAAGCGACGCTCATGCAGTTCCCGATCGCCCTGTTGCCGGCGGGCGCTCGTCATATCGACCGACTGGTCGCCTGCCGTTTGGTCGGCGGCAAAGGGATCGGCCGATTACTGGCCGACTACTTGGCCCGCGTGACGGCCGATCACACGTGCTACGCACCCGCGGACATGCTCCGGCTCGGAACGATCGGCCTCGACCTCGCGGCCGCCGTTCTCGCCCATCATCTGGAGCGTGAGAACGAGATCCCGGCCGACAGCCGACAACGCGTGCTGTATGCCCGTGTCACGTCGTTCATCGAGAAGCACCTGGGCGACCCCACACTCACCGTCGATCAGATCGCGGCGGCCCACCACATCTCCGCCCGCTCACTGCACCGACTCTTCCAGGCCCACGGCGTGAGTGTCCGCGCTTCGATACGCGAGCAGCGCCTGGAACGCTGCCGTCGCGATCTCGTCGATCCGGCGCAACAGCACGTCCCCATCAGGGCCATCGCCGCTCGCTGGGGGTATCCCCGCCCGGCCGACTTCACCCGTGCCTTCCGTACCGCCTACGGTGCCGCACCCGCCGCCTATCGGCGCGAAACCCTCTCTCGCCCAGGTACCAGGGTGACTTGGAACGAATGACTCCCACGGGGCTCCAGCCGGCTGAGGATATTTCCCCGCACCCTGGCGCTCCGTGCCAACAGTCTGGCGCCTCGCGCTGACGCGAAGTACGGCGTCCGTTCCCAGACTGGACCGGGTCGGTGCCACGTCAGAAGCGCACCGGAGAACCTCTGAGAGGCAGAGAGAGCGATGAGGCACGCAGCCAGGCTCACGACGAGCCGCCACCAGATCCGTCGCGCCGCCCTCGTGGCGGCCGCCCTGCTCGCCATGGCCTCGGCCGCCGGCACCGCCGAGGCCGTCACCTCGGCTGCCGGACCACACGGGACCGCCGCGGCAGCGGGACCGGCCCCGGAATCCGGCAGCACCTCCGCGCGGGCCTGCACAGTCGACGCACCGCGTTTCACCAGCTACGCGGGTACCGGGTCCAACGACCCCGCCTACTGGCCCGCCCGCGGCACCTACGCCACGACCACCAGCCGATGCGCCGACATCAACCTGAAGCTGGACACGACGCGCTCGGTGCGTGCGTGCTTCAAGTCGGGGTCCAGCTGGACGTGCAACGGCTGGCGGACGCTGAGCTCCGGCAGCTGGGGCCTGGCGGCCAAGGACGTGCTGGACGGCACCAAGTTCTTCCTGCAGTTCAGCGGGACCGCCCGCGCGTCGGGCCTGATCGACTACTGACGACCGCTCCCGGCACGTCGGACCGCCGTCCCGCCCGCCGCCCGGCGGGCGGGACGGTGTCGCACACCCACGCCATGCCGCCCGAGAGAGGCCGCCGCCGGCTCGTGCGCACCGCGCCGGCGCGTCAGCGCCGTCCAGCAGGGTGACCGCCCCGATCCGTCACCGACGGATCGGGGCGGCCGTCATCACCCGCCGGTCGACCATGCGGCTCCGGCCGATGGGGCGCTGGGCGGGCACGGCACCGGCACGACGGGCTTGGCCCGGCAGGATGTGGAGGTCCTGCCCGAAGGCCGGGGCCGGCCTGAGGACCGGGGCCGGGCAGACGATCGGGGTCGACCCGATGTCCGAAATCGGCCCGCCGAGCGCAGAAGGCGCGCCGCCTTCGGTGCGTCCGTCGGCGTTCCCCCTGCCGACGTCGCTGGGCCCTCGCCGAGTGCGACCGTATCGGTCACAGCTGGTGCGCCAGGGGTCAGTTGGCGTAGTAGGGGGTCAGCTCCCACGAGTTGCCGCCTTCATCCTCCATGCAGGCGAAACCCACGATCGTCCCGTTGGCCTGGAGGGCGTTGCCCCAGTTGGTGCACTCCTGGAGGGGGCCCTTGCCCGGGATGTCCGCGCCCTGCCACACCGCCGCCTGAGCCGCGCCGGCAGCGATGCCGGAGAACGTCACGACGCTGGCACCGACGACTATCGCCTTCTTGAGGGTGTTGCGCATTCTTCGCTCCATTTCTGTCTGTGGGCACACGCGCCGCAGGCGCCTGACCGCTGGGTGCGGGCAGGCGTGGGCTGCCACCGATCGCCCGCACTTCGGGCCGCGGTGGTCGAGCCCCTGCGAAACATGGCGGCGCCCGGGCCTCACACCCGGCGCGGCCACACCTCTGCGACCGCACAAACCACTTGTGCGCCAGGGGAGTTCCCCGGGCATCCGCAGTTCATCACGCTGGAACCCGCTTGCTCAGAGGTCATAGATGGTTGTTACACAGTTCTGACAAAGGAAGGTGAAGGATCACTGCCGGGTGCCCGCTGCGCAGGCGTCGAGGAGGTCGGTGACGAGTCGGCGGGCGTATGCGGCGTCGAGGCCGGCGGGGCGGAAGAGGATGCGGTACATCATGGGGGCGACGACGCGGTCGATGACTGTTTCGACGGCGGGAGTGTTCTCCTCGCGGCGGACCGCACGGGCGAGGATGGTGTTGATCTGCTCGGCGGCGTAGGCCGAGCACTGGCCCGCGTTGCTGCCGTCCGGGTCGCCGAGCAGGGCGTCTCGGGTGTAGGCGCGGCCCGAGCCGGATGCCATCTCGTCGAGGAACTGTTCGGCCCAGGCCGTGAGGTCGGACCGCAGGTCGCCGCGGTCTTCCGGCTCGCCGTCGGGGCGCAGGCGCTCCACCGCGACGTCGGACAACAGCTCGCCCAGGTCCCCCCAGCGGCGGTAGATCGTCGACGGGGTGACGTCGGCGCGCTGGGCGACCAGCGGGACGGTCAGTGCGTCGCGTCCCACCTCCGCCAGGAGTTCGCGTACGGCGGAGTGCACCGCAGCCTGGACGCGGGCGCTGCGCCCGCCCGGGCGCGTCATCTGCTTGCGACTCATGGCACCAGTCTAAAGCGCAGGATTTGCGTTTAGGGGTGCCACTCGTCGCCCTCACGCCACCCCGCCGCCCTCACCCGACCGGCGCGAGCGCACGGGCGGGCTGGGTCCGCTCGTAGGCGTGGCCGACCCGCAGCAGTGTCCGTTCGCCGAGCGGCCGGCCGATCAGCTGCATGCCGATGGGCATGCCCGCCGGGTCGTGGCCGACGGGGACGGACAGGGCGGGCAGGCCGGTGATGTTGGCCGGGGCGGAGAGGCGGACGTAGGCGTCGGAGACGCTCTCGACCGTGCCGTCGGGCCAGGTGACGGTCTCCTGGCCGGCCGGGACCGCGGTCATCGGGACGGTCGGGGCGCCGATCACGTCGACCTCCTCCAGGAGGCGGGCCCACGCGTCGCGCATCAGCGTCCGGGCGCGCTGGGCGCGCAGGTAGTCGCCCGCGCCCATCAGTTCGCCGGCCTCCAGGAGGATGCGCACGTCTGCCTGGTAGAGCTCGGGGACGGTGCGCAGGGTTCGCTCGTGGTAGGCGGTGGCCTCCGGCACCATCAGGCCCCACTGGGTGGCCTGGATGTAGCGGGTCATCGGGATGTCGACCTCGATCAGCCGGGCGCCCAGCGCCTCCAGCTGTGCTACGGCTCGGTGGACGGCTGCCGCCACCTCTGGGTCGACGTGGTCGAAGTAGTAGTTGCCCGGCACGCCGACGCGCACGCCCGTCAGGTCCGGCTCCCGTTCCGGCCGGTGGTCGGTGGCGGGGGTGTCCAGCGAGGCGGGGTCGCGCGGGTCGTGCCCGGCGAGGGATGCCAGGACCAGGGCCGCGTCCTCGACGGTGCGGGTGAGCGGCCCGACGTGGTCGAGCGACCAGGACAGCGAGGTGACGCCGTGGCGGGGCACCAGCCCGTAGGTGGGCTTGAGGCCGACCACGCCGTTCAGTGCGGCGGGGACCCGGATCGACCCGCCGGTGTCGGTGCCGAGGGCGAAGGTCGCCGCCCCGGCGGCCACCGCGACGGCGGACCCGCCGCTGGAGCCTCCGGCGACCCGGCCGCGGTCCCAGGCGTTGCCGGTCTGCGGGGTGGTCAGACCGTAGGCGAACTCGTGGGTGTGCGTCTTGCCGACCAGGACCGCGCCGGCCGCCCGCAGCCGGGCGGCGACCGTGCTGTCGGCGGTCGCGCGGTGGCCGGCGCGGACGCGGGAGCTGGCGGTGGTGGGCATGTCGGCGACGTCGATCAGGTCCTTGAGGCCGGCCGGGACACCGTGCAGCGGCCCGCGGAACACACCCCGGACCGCTTCCCGCTCGGCCTTGCGCGCCGCGCCGCGGGCCTGCTCTGCCGCGACCGTGACGTAGGCGCCGATCCGGGAATCCACCCGGCCGATGCGGTCCAGGACGGAGTCGACGAGCTCGACGGCGGACAGCCGCCGTTCCCGGATCTCGGTCGCGGCGGCGGCGAGGGTCAGCTCGTGCGGCTTCATCGGCGCTTCTCCTCCCCCGCCCGGTAGGCGGCGGCAGCCGGGGCGTCCCCGAAGTCCAGCTCGCGCAGGACCGCGACGACGGAGTGGATGTGGTTGGCGGTGGCCGCCACAGCGGCGTGGCGGTCGTCGGGCAGGGGAAGTCCGGCTCGGGCGGCCCAACGGGCGGCCTCGGGCGGCGTGAGTTCGGCGGCAGACACGGAACCCTCATCTGGTCGGGACCGGGGCGCGAAGCACCCCGCAAAAGCTAATGATTTGCTTTAGTGCGACGGTAGGCTCTACCGTCGCACTAAAGCAAATCCATTGCTTTTGGCCGTTCCGCTGCAGCGGATGGCGCCGCCTCCCATGGCCACCGGTGTTCCTGGCTCCACCCTCCTCGGCAAAGGAAACAACAGACCATGCAGTCCGACCTCTCCTCCGCCGCCACCGTGCCCACCTGGACCGTGGGCGCGGCGACCGTCCACCGCATCGACGAGATCACGCTGCCGCCCGCGACCGGACCGTGGCTGCTGCCCGACGCCACTCCCGAGGTGGTGGCCGGCCAGGACTGGCTGCATCCCCACTTCGCCGGTGCCGACGGCGTCCTCCACCTCGACAGCCACAGCTTCGCCCTCGTCGTGGACGGGCTGCGCGTGCTCGTCGACACCGGCATCGGCAACGGGAAGCAGCGGACCAACCCGGCCTGGCACGACCTGCGCACCGACTACCCGGAGCGCCTCGCCGCGGCCGGATTCCCGCCGGAGGCCGTCGACCTGGTGATCCTCACCCATCTGCACGCCGACCACGTCGGCTGGAACACCCGGCAGGTGGACGGCGCGTGGGTCCCGACCTTCCCCGCCGCCCGCTACCTCACCGCCCGCGCCGAACGGGAGTTCTGGGCCGGCTACGCCATGGACGAGGCGCGCCGCCAGATGTTCCGCGACTCGGTGATCCCCATCGAGCGGGCCGGCCTGCTCGACCTGGTCGACGTCCGGGCCGACGGCGTGCAGATCACGCCGAGCCTGCGCCTGCTCCCGACTCCCGGCCACACCCCCGGCCATGTCGCCGTCGAACTGACCAGCCGGGGTGAGACGGCCCTGATCACCGGTGACTGCGTCCACCACCCGGTCCAGCTCGCCCACCCCGCCATCGGCGCCTGCGTCGACATCGCCCCCCGGCAAGCCGAGGCCACCCGCCGCACGCTGCTCGCCTCCCTCGCCGGCACCGACACCCTCCTGCTCGGAACCCACTTCGCCCCGCCCACCGCAGGCCGGGTCGTCGTCCACGGGGACGCCTACCGGCTGCTGCCCGTCCCCACGGCCTGACCGGGGCCTCGGTTCCTGGAGGAAGCGGCAGGGGACGCACCGCGACGCCCGGCGCCGCCGTAGCGGTACACCAGGAGGTTCGGCCCCCTGAGGGCGCGTCCTGTGCGGGGAGCTCCCGGTGCCTACCGTGCGGTGACGTCGGAGGCGTAGACCAGAGCGGTGCGGTGGTTGTACTGGATGGTGTACATGCTTTTCCCTCCGGTGACGACCCGGCCGGTGGAGGGGAAGTAGTCGTCGGTGGGAGCGGGTGCGGCGGTGGTGACGTAGGCCTGGCCGGCGGGGATGCTGTAGAAGCTCAGCGGCGCCTGGGTGGAGGGGGAAAGCCCGGCCGGGTATTCGTTCGCGTCCGGGTAGCTCGATCCGTACACCGCCACCGGTGAGGCGCCGGCCGCGCCGACCACCGTCACATCAGGGGCGGGGGTGGTGTTGCACCCGTGCGGGTTGAGGAACCAGACCTTCGTGCCGCTGTACCAGATGGCCGTCCAGTCGCCCTCACGGCCGGCGACGACGAACTGCTGCCCGGCCGCCGCGGTGCCGCCCCAGTCGCTGACGCGGTCGGTGCCGACGCCGTCCGGATGGACGGCCTGGTCGCCGAAGATCGGCGCGGTGGCGCTGGGCGCGGTGCGCAGGTAGACGAAATCGGAGGGTCCGGTCCGCTCGGTGCACTCGGGTGTGGCGCCGGTGGGGTCGTCGGACGGGCAGACCTGCACGGTCTGCTGGTTGCGGGCGTATCCGGGGGTGATGGTGACCGCGGAGCCTGCGCCGCCCACACCGTGCCGGCCGGCCACCGGGGCGTGCAGCAGCCGCATGAAGCGCTCCCAGTCCCAGGACGGGCCCGGATCCCAGTGCATGCCGGAGACGAGGGCCGAGCTGGGGCCGGGCACGTTGTCGTGCCCGATGATGTGCTGCCGGTCCAGCGGTATGCCGAAGCGCCCGGCCAGGTACCGGACGAGTTCCGCGCTGGTCTCGTACTCGGTCTGTGTGTACCAGGTGCCGCCCGCGGCGGCGTATCCCTCGTGCTCGATGCCTATGGAGTGCAGGTTGGTCGAGTAGTTGCCCGCCTGGAAGGAGATGTCCTTGGTGGGCACCATCTGGGTCACGGCGCCGTCGGAGGAGCGTATGACGTAGTGCGCCGACCCGCCGCCCGGTTTCTGGAAGGTGTTCAGGGCGGCGTCGTAGGACGACTCGGTGTCATGGAGGACGATCGTGTCGATCCTGATCCCGTTGGCGGGCCGGTCGGACACCTGGCCGTTGGCCGTCGCGGCGGGCAGGAAGGCGCAGTCGATGGTGGCGGGGCACTCGGTGTCGCCCGTCGTGGCCGTCGCCTTCAGGTGCAGCGCGGACAGTTGCCCGGTGTCCGGCCGCACGCTCGGGGAGGCGGGCAGTTCGATGTGCTGCCCGTCCCGCGTGGTTTCCCTCGCGCCGCTCTCGATGGTGGCGAACACCCGGTCGGCGAAGGCTCCTGCCGCCCGCTGCCCGGAGGAACCGCTGTAACGGGCCACGGCGGCATACCACTTGGCCGGGTCCTTCGGCGTACCGCCGACCGTGCTTCTCGCGTAGGAGGCGAGGAGGGCGGCGCCCCCACGGATGTTGGCGGCGTCGTCCCCGCGCAGCCGCTTCTCGGGCAGCCCCGTCAGCCTGGCGGCGGTCCGGAGGGTGTGCAGGGAGGGAGCGGAGGCCAGTTCGCCGAGGTCGGCACGGCCGACCGCACCCGCGTCGCCCGCGGCCAGCATCCCGGTCGTCACCTCGGTCAGGTGCATGGGCCCGTAGCCCCCGCCGGTGCTGCGTTCACCCGCGTGGGCATCCCAGGCGGACTCGTGATACGCCACGGCGAGCAGGACGGGAAGCGGAACGTCGTACTCCGCCGCGGCCTGCTCAAAGGCGTGCTGACGGCTGTCGGCCGCCGTCCGATGTCCCGCCGCCTGGGCGGCCGGAGAGGTGGTCGCGACTCCTGCGGCGGCCAGCACACCTGCCGCGAGGATCAATGACAGCCGCCGGCGCGGCTTGCGTTCATGCACGGGTGAGTTACCTGTCTTTCCTGCGTCGAATCCGGACCCCGGAGGGCCACCATGACGGCGTTCCAGGGCCGTTGCGCGGCCTGGAAGCGCCTGACTTCCCATCAGGTGATCTGTACATGATGTGACGATGACCGGGTGCGCCGGGTTCCCGCTCGCGGTCCGTACTGCGGCGGGATGCGCCACCGCCCGCGCGGTGGCCGGTCTACGGGCCGGAGTGGTTCGCCGCGGCCGGCGAGACGGCCGTCATCGAGCTGCGGGACGGCCGGGTCCACACGCGGCTCGGCCGGGCCACCGAGCCGGACGTCGTTCTGGACGGGCCGCCCCGCGCGGTCCTCGGCCTGCTCGGCGTCTGCTCGGAGGGGCGCTCTCGCCCCGCATCGGCGACGCGATCGCCAGCGCGTCGACGAGGCGACCCGTGGCCGCGTTGCTCGGGATGAGTCGCGGCGGGACCTGTCACGGGACGATCGCGAGCCGTCCGGGTTTCTGAAGCCTCCTGAAGACTTGAAGCCTTCTTGAGACTTTCCGCGCAGCAGGGCCGCGGCCGGGTGCCCGGCCCCGGTGGCATTGGCGTTCGGGCGTGTGGGCGACTTAGGCTGCATCGGTTCGTGCCGTTCACGGCGGCAACCCATCGACGGAGGGAAGCCGCTCGTGCAGCAAGCCTCGGCCACCGACCCCGCTTCCGGGCGCCGCCCCGAGCTGGTCCCCGACCCGGATGTGGAGGCGGCCCGTATCGCAGCGGTGCGCCGCTACGACATCCTCGACACTCCGCCCGACGGTGCGTTCGACCGGGTGGCGGCGATGGCCGCCCGGTTCTTCGATGTGCCGGTGGCAACCGTCACCATCGTGGACACCGACCGCATCTGGTTCAAGGCAGCCCACGGCCTGGAGGGTGTCGCGGAGATCGGTCGCGATCCGGGCCTGTGCGGCTCGGCGATCCTGCGCGATGACACCATGGTCATCCCCGACACTCTCCAGGACCCTGTCGCGGTGGACAATCCGCTGGTCGCCGGGGAGATGGGGGTGCGCTTCTACGCCGCCGCACCGATCACCACCCCGGACGGGCACCGGCTGGGCACGGTCAACGTCCTCGACACCCGGCCGCGCTCGATCACCGAGGAGGACACCGCCACCCTCGCCGATCTCGCCGCGATCGTGCTGGACGAGATGGAGCTGCGGCTGTCGGCACTGCGCGCCCTGCGCGACGAGCAGGCCCGCCGGGAGGCGGAGACGCGGCACGCCGAGGCGGAACGGGCGCGGGCCGAGGCGGAGCGTGCGGCGCGGGAGAAGGCGGAGCAGGATAGGGCCGCCATCGCCGCGTTCGCCTCCACCTTGCAGCGCACCCTGTTGCCCCCGGCCCTTCCCGTGGTGCCGGGGCTGGAGCTGGCCTGCCATTACCGCACCGCCTCCGCCCACGACGTGGGCGGCGACTTCTACGACGTCTTCCCGCTCGACGGCGGCCGGTGGGCGTTCTTCCTCGGTGACGTGTGCGGCAAGGGGCCCGAGGCGGCGACCGTCACCGCCCTGGCCCGTCACACCCTGCGCGCCGCGGCCCAGATCGACGCCGATCCCGTCACGGTACTGAGCGCGCTCAACACCGTGCTGCTGACCGACGTCACCGCCGGCCGCCGCTTCTGCACCGTCCTCTTCGGCCTCCTTCAGCCCCGCGAGACCGGCGGCTTCACCGTCACCGTCGCCGGCGGCGGCCACCCGCCGGCCTACCACGTGCGCCCTGACGACGGCGGCGCCGTCTGGGTGCGTGCCGTACGCCCCCAGGGCGGAATGCTCGTCGGCGCCTTCCCGCAGGCACCCTTCGCCCAGACCACGTTCTCCCTGACGGCCGGGGAGAGCCTGTTCCTCTACACCGACGGGCTGACCGAAGCCCGTACCAACAAGGGCGCCATGCTCGGCGAGGACGGCCTCATCGGCTTCCTCCACCAGCGCACCGGAGCCGTCACCGCCACCTCCCTGATCGAGGACAGCATCACCCTGCTGGCCTCGTTGCCCGACGGAGCCGGCGACGACGTGGCGCTGCTGGCCCTGTCCGTCCCCCATCCTCACACCACACCCGACGGCAGTGTCTCCGCCACCGCGCACACCGCCGCCGCGCCCGACCACTTCGGCCAGGAGGGATGACCGACGTGACCGACACGCTGCAGCTGACCGTCCAGCATCCCCGTCCCGGCCTCGCGATCGCCGCGGTCGCCGGGGAGGTGGACACGTGCACCGCGGACACCCTGCGCCGCGAAGCCTCGGAGATCGTCCGGCAAGGGTGTCCGCACCTGATCCTGGACCTGTCACGGGTCGGCTTCTGCGACTCCGCCGGTCTGAGCGCCCTCATCGGCGTCTGGCACGCGGCCGAGGCGGTGGGCGGCGCACTCGCGCTCGTCAGCGTCCCCGACCGCCTGATGCGGATGCTCGTCCTCACCGGTGTCGACGCCGTCCTGCCGGTCCATGCCACCGCCGCCGAAGCGGTCACCTCCATGACCGCCAGGCCGTTCGGCAGCGCGGGCGAACACGACTCGCGCACCCCCGCCCCCGACGACGGGACCAGTGAGCCGCGCGAGGTGCAGCGCACGGCCCGCGACGGCGCTCACGGCTCCGCTGCCCACCTGAACTGATCGCGTTGACCCGCCAGAGGGTTCGTATCAACGATCGCCCCCGGCACCCCAGCGACCGCCAGGTGCTGCCGAACGGCGACGGTCCGGTGCCGGCCGCCCTCGGCGCCGGTGCGTACCGCGGGGTGGCGGTTCAGGGCTGGAGCGGCAGCGTCGCGCAGTTCGACTCGGCGGGCTTGCCGGCCAGCCGGTCGGTCAGCCAGGACACGGCCGCGCCCTGGTCGGCGAGCAGCGGCCCGAAGTGGTTGAGCAGCGGGCTGACGACGTTCGGCAGGACCACCGGCTTGTACGTGACGTCGGCGCCCTTGCGGCACCAGTCCACGGCGAGCTGGCGGGCCTGGCCGTGCGGCACGAGGTTGTCGCTGGTGCCGGTGGCCACCCGCACCGGCCCGGTGGGCTTGAGCCGGCCGATGCGCTGGGTGTCCAGGAAGTTCTGGAGGGCGGGGGTCCCGGCGATGATGTCGCTGAGCGACTTGCCGTCGGTGGTCCACTCGTTGCTGCGCGCGTAGCCGTAGTGGAGGAGCGCGTCGCCCACGCACATGGTGGACAGATCGGCGAGCGCTGTCTTTCCGGCCGCGTTGAGGTGCGCCTCGGCGATCGGCCGCAGCTCCGGGTCGGTCTGCAGGAACCCGTTGAGCGACCAGCCCAGCGCGCCGGTCAGCTCGGTGCCGTCGATGCCCTCGGTGACCTCGGTCAGGTTCGCGGGCGGCGCGCCGGCGTAGGTGCCGGCGAGGGCGACGTCGGGGGCGTACGCCGGCTGGAGTTCGGCGGCGGCAGCGGTGGCCCCGCCGCCCTGGCTGTAGCCGTACAGGCCGACGCGGGAGGCGGCGGTGATCGAGGCGCCCTCGACGGAGCGGGCGGCGCGGGCCGCGTCCAGGACGGCGTGCGCCTCGTCGATCCGGTTGACGTAGGTGTGCAGCCGGTCCGTGGTGCCCAGGCCCGCGTAGTCGGTGACCACGACCGCGGCGCCCGCGGCGAGCAGCCGGTAGACCGACAGGTCCTCGTAACCGACCGACATCGTCTGCCCGTTGAGCGTGATCGGGTGCTCCAGGCCCAGCGAGGCCGCGCACTGGTCGCCCTGGCCCATGGTGCCCGGCGCGACGACGACCAGCGGGCGGGGGCCGTCGCCCTTCCAGCGTGCGGACGGTTCGATGTAGGCGCCGGTGACGGCCATGGGCAGGCCGTTCGCGTCGGTCGACTTGTACATCAGCCGGGTGGCCCGGCCGGGCAGCGGGCCGTCGAGGCCGGTCAGGCTGAGGGCGAGCGGGAGCGGCTCGCTGCGGATCAGGGCGCCGTCGGCGGCGGGCAGTTCGGCGGGCGGGGTGTAGAACGCGGGGATCGTGACGCCGCGGGAGACGACCGGGGCGGAGTCCGCCGCTGCGGCCGGCACCGCCTGGACGCCGAGGCACGAGGCCGCGGCCATCACCGCGGCGGCGATCAGGTGTCTGCGTGGGGGCATGGGGAACCTCCTGGGATGCGGCCGAGCAGGAGAGGCGGCCTCGTCCCGGACGGCGGCCGACGGCCGGACACCCTGGACGAGGACATGTCGATACAAGGCGGCACGGTCGTCCCACCGGCCCCCTCGCCTCACCGGGGAGTGAGCTGACGAGAAGTTACCCGGCGGTCTGTTACCGGCGGTAGCACGCAGAAGGTTACGGTTCAGTAATGAGATGCCGGTCAGGGGAGCCGGCCTCGCCCGTGGTCGGGCAGGCGAGGAGGCCGGGCGGCCGGTTGTTCTGTGGGTGGTCAGGCGCGTTGGAACTCGGCGAGGTCCGGGGGCGTTCCGGTGAGCAGTGCCGCGCCGATGAACGCGAGCTTGGCGTCCGACGGATCGTGGCAGGCGAAGGTGCGGGCGTTGCGCCAGTAGCGGTCGAAGCGCACGGCGTTGGCCGTCGAGCGGGCGCCGGTGAGGTCGTGCATGCGCCCGGTGACCTCCAGTGCCGTACGCACCGCGAACACCTTCGTCTGAAAGCTCAGCAGGCGGATGCGATCCGGCTCCGCTCCCGCCCTGCCGACCTGGTCGGCCGCGTCGAGCAGCAGCGCTCGCGAGGCGGCCAACGTGGTGGCCAACTCGCCGACGTCCCGCTGCACCAGCGGATCGTGGCCGGCGTCGGGGTAGCGGGGCAGCACGGAACGGTGCCGGGGGCGCGAGGCGTACGCGAGTGCCGTGCGCAGCGCGCCGTCGGCGATGCCGTGCATGAGTGCGGCATGCAGTTGGGTCGCGCAGGCCAGGAACAGGGGGTTCAGCTTGCTCGGACGGTAGTGCCAGCCGTCCGGCACGAAGACGTCCTGGTAGGTGATGGTCTGGCTGCGCGTGCCGCGCTGGCCCATCACATCCCAGTCGTCGTGCAGCAGGACGCCGGGGCCGGACAGCGGAACGAGTGCGGAGCAGTCGCCCGGCACGCCGTCGCGCGTGCAGTGGACGTGCGCGATCGTCCGCAGGGGATCGCCGCTGTTGCTGTTGAAGCTCTTGGTGCCGCTGACGATGACGCCGCCGTCGACGTCTCGGGCCGTGACCGGGCCGTCGGCGACGCCGGTCTCGGCGGCGGAACTCACCAGGCGAAGGCCGTTGTGCAGCAACTCGTGCGCGACTTTCGCCAAGGTGTCCTGCGGGAGGCCGGAAGTAAAGATCATTCTGGCGACCAGCCAGGTGGTCAGCCAGTTCTGGCCGATGGGGCCGTCGGCGGCGGCTATTTCCGCGATCGTCTCGATCACGGTCGGCCAGGCGCCGAAACCGGCGGGTTCCTCGAGTCCTCCGTGGGCGACGGGCACGTGCAGCCGGTTGACGCCGATCGTGGCCAGGAGTTCGAGTCCTTCTCCGGGATCAGTGCCGTCCCGGTCGGCGCGCAGGCCGATCTCGGACAGCTGGTCGTGGACGCTCCGGACCAGGCCGGCCATCTCGTCGAGTTCGACGTTCATCTCAGCGGTGTCCCTCCTCGCGCGGCAGAACCCGTCGGGGTGCCGCACCGGCCGGGTGGTTCGTTCGGCCGAGCTCGTCGGTCTCGACGAGCACGTTCGTGTCATACAGCGGCGTCCTGCCGAGTCTCATGGGTGCTCCTATCCCAGCGCCGGTTGCGGTTCGGTGTTGTTGACGTGCCGGGGCACGCGTCGGCCGATGGCGGTCGTGCCGATCGCGCAGGCCAGGCAGCCGGCGGCGAGTCCGAGCACGACCGGGATGCCCAGGCCCCGCCCGATGAACGCGATGGACAGCGCCGGCCCGGCGACCGAGCCGAACTGCCAGGACAGGTTGAAGACCGCGTTGTACCGGCCGCGCAGCCCGTGCGGTGGAAGGGAGTTCACCAGCGCGGAGAAGCTGGGTGCGAGCAGTACCTCGCCGATCGCGTAGATCGCGAGTGCCCCGACCAGACAGGCCGTCGCCACACCGCCGCCGGGGTACGCACTCGCCAGCAGTACCACCAGCCAGGCGAGCGCGAACAGCCCGCACGCCGCCGCGGCCAGCGTGGTCCGGGAATACCGGTCCAAGCGCCGGTTGAGCAGCAGTCCGGCGACGACCACCGTGATGGAGTTCACCGTGATGGCCGCGCCGACCACGCTCGTCGACGCGCCGGCCGGGCCGATGGCGAAGGCCGGGAAGGCGGCGTTGAGCTGGCTGAGCGCCGCGACGACCAGCACCGCATGCACCGACGTGACCATGATCAGGGTTCGCCGGGACTGGCGCGTGTCGCGTGCCGCGGGCTGCTCCACCTGCTGCACGGGGGTGGCGGCCACGCCCCGTGTCTCCCCGGCCAGCAGCAGAATGCCCGCGAACACCAGGAAGGAGAGCGCGTCGACCACGAACACCCTTCGGTACATCGCTGCCGACTGGTCGCCCAGGAGGAGCGCGCCGAACAGCGATCCGATCCCGAAACCGACGCTCGCCACCCAGTAGTTGGTGCCGAGCAACCGGCTCTGCTGGTCGGCGGGCACCGTGTCCGCGAGCAGCGGGGTGAAGGCGGTCCAGATACCGGCCAGGCCCGCGCCGTAGGCGGAGGCGGCGATCACCGCGCCGGAGGTGTCGTGCACGAGCGTGAAACCGCCCGTGCCGCACGCGCTGATGGCCAGCATCACCAGCACGGCACGGCCGGCGCCGATCCGGTCGACGAGCACACCGGCCATGCCGCTGCCGACCAGACCGCCGACGCCGGCGACGGCCAGGACGATCCCGGTCGTACTGATCGGCACGCCCACCACGTGGTTGAGGTAGATCACCAGAAAGGGGTGGGTGAGTCCGCTGCCGAGCTGGGACAGGCCCGACGCCAGGAGCACCCGGCGTGCCCGTGGTCCCGGGACGCGCTTGCCGGTCATGGCGCCACCCGCCTTAGGGCCTCGTAGGATTCGGCCTGCCGTGCGCGCCCGGCCTCGTGCAGCCGGGCAAGCTCGCGCAACGCGGGCGCGCAGTCGGGGCCGTAGTCGAAACAGCCCCACGAGTGGCGCAGCCGGCAGCCTCTGCCCACCTTGGTCTCGTAGCCGGAGGGGCCGTAGTGGATTGCCGCGATTCCACGCAGGGGGGCGAGCCGGATGGGTTCGTAGAACGCCGCGGCAAGGTGCGCGCCGGGCACCGAGTAGTCCTGGCCGGACATGCTCGCGTAGAGCTGGTCGCCCCACTCGTAGAACAGCCCGAACGCGACGATGCCGTCGTCCGTCGTGACCAGCGTGATTCTGATGTGGTCGCCCAGTCGGTCCATCAACCGGCCGATCACGGCGGTTTCGTCGGCGGCCTCGCTCTGGTAGCCGTAGCGCCGCATCAACTGCGCGGACAGCTCGCCCATCCGTGCCACGACGTGCTGGGGTACCTGCCTGCCGTGCAGGAACTCGGTCGTCGCACCGGCTGAGGCAAGACCCTCCAGTTCCTTGCGCACGTGTTTGCGCCGTTTGCCGCTCAGTCCGGCGAGATAGCCGTCGAAGTCCGGCCAGTCGACGGGCAGTTCGCAGGAGGGCATCAGCCGGGAGGCGACGAAGCCGTGTCCGCGCAGCGCGTCGGCCTGGGAGGCGGGCGCGTAGAGCACGGCGGTGGCCGCGGCGTTCCAGGAGGCCGCGACCTCGCGCAGGCCGGCCACGAGTGCGTCGATGGTGTCCGGAGATCCGGCCGGTGCGCACAGGGCCGAGGTGAACGCGAACGGGACGACACAGGCCGCGGTCGCCCGGTCGGGGGGTATCAGTTCGCCGATGCGCTCGCGCAGATGTTCTGCCGAGGCGAGTTGATCCTCGTCGAGCCACGGTGAGAGTTCCTGCCAGACCTCGGGGTCCAGCAGGATGCGCAGCGGATTGTGGTGGGTCAGCGCGTCCGGGGGGATGCGGAAGACGGCGGCGGCGGCGGAGTCGTCGTCGAGGCGGACGAACGCCGACGGGTAGTCGTCCTGCACCGTGCGCAGCCATTCCGGTGACAGGTAGAAGTCCCCGCCGCCGAAGCGCTGCCAACGTTGCGGACCGAATGAGTCAACGCTGTCGTGGACGACAGGACGAGGCATCGCAGATCTCCCTGATCGGTTGTCGGCCCGATGTGATGAGTGGCCGGATCCGCCTCGGCGGCATGTGACACGCCTGGATGCGGAAGCCGGGGTGGGCGACGGCGTACTCTCGATCGCCGCGACCACGGCTGCCGGTGTGCGACGACCGCGCCCCCCCCTGTTCCGGCCCCCGGTACGGCTGCGCCGCCAGGTCGCTCGGTTTCGGCGTGGGGCGCGATGCCGAGGTACTGCCGTCGGCGATGGCCGAGCTGACGATCCGCCGGTGGCCGCGAGGTGGTGTCAGGTTGCCGGTCGGCGGGTCGGCCGAGGGGTCGTCAGGGTCTCGTGGGAGCGGCAGCGCTGTCGTGGAGGCGCGGCAGAGCGGCCGCGGAGTCCCGCTGCCGCTGGAGTGGTTCGGCATGGGACACGTGATGAACCTCCGATTGCGCGCACGCCTGGCATGGACGGATCCGTGAGACGTTTGGCCATCTGTCAGCGCTCGATTCACCGCCGTGCGGTCGGCCGTTCGAGCCGTCGCATCCTCGCAGCCGGAGGTTCCGGTTCCGTTGCCGTTCGTTCCCCGATCGGTTCCCCTGGGGAGTCGGCGGGCAGAGAGCGTTCGGGAATCCGCGGACGTTGCCGCAGTCGGCCTTGATCTCTGCACGCCGGTCAGGGGACGCCCGCCACGGGGGAGGTACGGCGGGCGGCTATCGGCTCCAGTCGTCGGTCGGGGCCGGGGCGCCGGGTGCCGTCGCCCTCGGGTTCGAAGTCGTACTCCCCAGGGTGGCGAGCGGCCTTGTGCGCCCGCTTGTCCGGGCGGGACGGGCAGACGCCGTATGCCGCTCAGGCAGGAGTGCGCAGCGGCGGCACCGCCGGGACCTCGGGGGCGGCCTCGATGGCGTCGGCGGTCAGCCGGAACTGCTCGGGGTAGGCGTCGCGCTGGGTGCGGCGGGCCGGTTCGGTGGTGCGCCAGGTGTACAGACAGCGTCGGCACTGCAGGACGTCCCAGACGCCGGGGACGGGTGAGGAGTGCAGTGTCTCGACGGTCCCGAAGGCACAGCGGGGGCACACGGGCATGGGGTCTCTCCCTCTCGGAGGCGGGGGCCGGGGTTCTCGGCAGCGGATGCCGGGCGGCGGATGCCGGGCGGCTCAGCCGCGCGCGGCCATGAGGTTCTGGATCCTGGTCACCCACTGGCGCGTCTCGGGCAGGTCCTTCGCCGGGGTCGAGAAGTTGCCGCGGACGTCGGGGGCGACCGGCGTGGTGGCGTCGATGATCATCTTGCTGGTGATGCCCGCGGGCTGCGCGGCCGGCGCCAGTTCGACGACCGGCAGGTTGGGCATGATCAGTACGTCGCCGGACGGATTGACCTTCGCGGACACCGCCCACATGACCTGCGGAAGGTCGAACGGGTCCACGTCCTCGTCGACCACGATGACCGTCGTGATGTACCCCAGGCCGTGCGGGGTGGTCATGGCGCGCATCGCGACCGCCTTGGCGAAGCCGCCGTAGCGCTTTTCAGTGGAGATGATGGCCAGCAGGCCGTGCGTGTACATGGCGTTGACGGCCTGGACCTCGGGGAACTCGGCGCGCAGTTGCTTCAGCAGCGGGACGCAGGTGTTGGGGCCGACCAGGTAGTCGCACTCGGTCCACGGCATGCCCAGGTAGAGCGACTCGAAGACCGGGCGGGTGCGGTACGAGATCCGGTCGACGCGGATCACGGGCATCCGGCGGCCGCCGGAGTAGTGCCCGGTGAACTCGCCGAAGGGTCCCTCGATCTGGCGCTTGCGGCCCTCCACGACACCCTCGATCACGACCTCCGAGCCCCAGGGCACGTCGAAGCCGGTGAGCGGGGCGGTGGCGATCGGCGCGGGCGCACCGCGCAGGGCGCCCGCCATCTCGTACTCGCTCTGGTCGTAGCGCATCGGCATGCCGGCCACGATGGCCATGACCGGGTCGTTGCCGAGGGTGATGGCGATCGGCAGGTCCTCGCCCCGCTCCTCGGCCTTGCGCAGATGCAGGGCGATGTCGTGGACGGGGACGGGCTGGATGGCCAGCCGGTCACGGCCGACGACCTCCAGTCGGTACGTGCCGACGTTCTGCTTGCCGAAGTTGCCGGGATCCTCGGGGTCGCGCGAGACCACGGCGGCCTTGTCGAGGTAGAAGCCGCCGTCGCCGTCGTTGAGCCGGAACAGCGGCAGCACGGAGAAGAGGTCGACGTCCTCGCCCTCCTGGGTGTTGGCGCGCCACGGCGCGTCCTCGCGGCGTTCGGGCGGGACGGGGAACGCGTCCCAGCGCCGGGCGAACTCGGCCACCTGTTTCTTGACCGGGGTGTGCTTGGGCAGGCCGAGGGCGAGCGCGTGGTTGGCCCAGGAGCCGTGCACGTTGAGGGCGATACGGGCGTCGGTGAAGCCCTTGACGTTGTCGAACCAGAGGGCGGGGGCGCCCTCTCCGATCCGGCCGGTGGCGTTGGCGGCGGCGGCCAGATCCGGTTCGGGGAGGACTTCCTCGCTGACCCGCAGTAGTTGCCCCTCCTCGTCGAGGGTGTCGAGGAAGGAGCGCAGATCGTCGTAGGGCATGGGTACTCCGTGGGGTGTCGCTGCGGAAGCGGGGGCGGGGGGCGGCCGGTACGTCGCGGGAGAGACCGGCCGGTACGTCGTCAGGAGGCCGGCCGCAGGGATCGGGCGGCGCGCATCCCCTCCCACCGCTTGGCCGCCGGAGCGGGCAGGTCGAGCTGGTCGAGGAGACGCGTGACGATGTGGTCGACGATGTCGTCCACGGTCTGCGGATGGTTGTAGAAGGCGGGCATGGGCGGCACCATCCGGACGCCCATCCGCGACAGCGTGAGCATGTTCTCCAGGTGGATCTCGCTCAGCGGTGTCTCCCTGGGCACCAGCACGAGCGGGCGGCGTTCCTTGAGGACGACGTCCGCGGCCCGGCCGACCAGACCGTCGGCGTAACCGGCGCGGATGCCGGCGAGGGTCTTCATCGAGCACGGCACGATCACCATGCCGTCGGTGCGGAAGGAGCCGGAGGAGATGACGGCTCCCTGGTCCTCGGGGCGGTGCACGACATCGGCCAGTTCTCCGACCGCGTCCGCGGACAGACCGGTCTCCAGCTCGATCGTGGTGCGCGCCCACCGGCTGAGGACCAGGTGTGTCTCCACCTCGGGCAGCTCGGCCAGGGTCTGAAGGAAACGGACACCGAGGACGGCGCCCGTGGCTCCCGTCATTCCCACGATCAGTCTCATACGGCGGTCACCTCTCGCCCATGCGGCGCTGACCTGCGCCGACGTAAACAGCCTAGGAGCGCGGGCACGGCGGGCGGCGGTAAGCTCGGGACTCACGATGGGCAAAAACGGACAGTCTTCGGGGCCGGTGATCCGGAAGCTGGTGTTCCGGCACACGGCGGGGTCGCCGCCCGGTCTGGAGCTGGTGGACCTGGCGGCGCTGGCCGAACGCGCACTGCGGCACGGCAACGATCCCTACGCTCCCCTGCGGCCGGCCTTCCACCAGATCGTCGCGGTGCGCTCCGGCCGGATCGGCGTGCGGGTGGACTTCACGGCGTACGAGCCGGGCGCGGGTGACTGGCTGTGGATCCGGCCGGGGCAGGTGCAGCGCTGGGAGCCGGGTCTGACGGAGGCGGACGGTGTGGTGGTCGCCTTCCCGCCGGGATTCCCGGACTCGGCGACCACAGCCGCCGCCGTCGCCGACCCGACCTTCGCACGGGGACCGCTCAGCCCGGCGGGACCGGCGGCCGAGGGGTTGCGCAGGGCCCTGGACCACCTGCGCTACGAGTACGACAGCTCGGCGGAGCTGCCGCTGGAGGCCCACCTCAGAGTGTTGCGGCGCCTGCTGGCGGTGCTGGTGGAACGGCTGACGGCGGCCTACGGGTCCGAGCCGGGCAGGGCGGTGCCGAGCGAGACGTTCCGTCGCTTCCACCGAGCCGTCGAGCGCGATTTCGCCGTCACCCGGCGGGTGGAGGACTACGCTGCCGCCCTCGGCTACAGTCGGCGCACCCTCACACGGGCCACGGAGGCGGCCGTCGGGATGCCGGCGAAGCGCTATGTCGATGAACGGGTGGTTCTGGAGGCCAAGCGGGAGCTGGCCCACGGCGACCTGGCCGTGAGCGCGGTGGCCGAACGACTCGGTTTCGCGGGGACCGGCGACTTCACCAAGTTCTTCCGACAGCGCACCGGCGCCACACCGACGGCGTTCCGGCGGAGGGCACGCGGGGAGTAGCGAGCGGGGCGGGTGATGGGTGGTGGCAGGGTGCGGGAGACCGGGCGATCCGAACCGGGCGACCGCGCGCCAGCACTCGTACCAGTCGACGTCCGCTCCGTTCAGCAACACCGACTCCTTCCAGCAACGACACCAACTACTTCCAGGCCGACGGGAAGGCCCCGCCGCAAACCGCGCCAGGGATGCGCTGGCCGCGCAGGTGGAGCGTCTGGGTGCGTCGCCGGTCGCCGTGGCGCCGGGCAGCCGGGGCGAGCCCGGCAGGAGCATCGTGGGCCCCGGCGGGCCTCCCGGTCCGGAAGGACCGGCCGGTCCTTCCGGGCCCGCCGGCCGCTCGGTCCTTCCGGTTCGCCAGGCAAAGACGGGGCCGCGGGTGCGACCGGTGCCGCACCTGCTGTGACACGAGCCGCGTGTACACCGGCGGCCGGTCAGTCGGCGGCACCCGGAAGACCCCGCGTCGGCGGGAGGACGGGATCGGGGCCGTCGGCGAGTTGTCCGGCCCGGCTGCAAGGGCCGGCGGTGTCTGCGTGCCGCGTCGGGCGCTCCCGACTGCGGACCGCGCTGTCAGGATTCGGGATCAGAGGTCGATGACGGCCTTGCCGCGGACGTGTCGGGCCGCCTGGAGTTCGACGGCCGCGCGGATGTCCTCGACGGGGTAGGTCGCCGCGATGGGTACCCGCAGGCGGTCTGCCGCGACAAGGCGCGCGATGTCCTCCAGGGCGTCGGGCGCGGCGTTGGCGCCGGTGGCGGCGGGAACGCCGTCGACCTGGCCCGCGATGGTGCAGATGCGGCCGTCCGGGACTCCCAGCTCGCGCGCGGCGTGCACCGTTTCCGTTCCGTACAGGTCCAGGGCCGCGGTGACGGCACCCGCGCCGAGGGCGCGGACCCGGTCGGCCAGGCCCGCGCCGTACGCGACCGACTCGGCGCCGAGGCTGCGCAAGTACTCCGCTGACGACGGCGAGCCGGTCCCGATGACGCGCGCGCCCGCGATCCGTGCCAGCTGGACGGCGAACACCCCGACTCCGCCGCCGGCGCCGCCGATCAGCACCGTGTCGTGGGAACCGAGGCCGAGCACGTCGAGAGCGGCGGAAGCGGTGCTGCCCGCGATCGCGAGCGTGGCGGCGGTGCGGTCGTCGACGCCGGCCGGGGTGTGGTGGGCTATGCCGCCGGTGATGTCGCCGTCCGCGTCGAGGACGACGTGGTCGGCGACCGCCCGAGACAGGGCCGTCCCGAACACGCGGTCACCGACCGCGTAGCCGCTCGCGCCGGCACCGACCTGGTCCACGACTCCGGCGTAATCGGTCCCGAAGCCGCAGGGCAGGCTCAGACCGAACCGTGCCGCGGTCTCGGCGTCGGAGGTCATGAACCAGTCCATGGGGTTCAGTCCGGCCGCCGACACGCGGACGCGGATCTGCCCGTCGCCCGCCTGCGGCTCAGGCACGTCCCTGAGCGCCAAGACCTCCGGGCCGCCGAACGAGTCGAGCAGAACGGCCCTGCTCGCGCCGCCTTGGAGGGTGTGGCCGTGTCGCTGCATGTCCTGCTCGCTTCCTCGTATTCGTGGAGCCACCAGAAACGGACTATGCTCCGCTTATGAAGCCCAGCATAACCGGAGCGTGATCCGTTTGACGAGTTCGAAGCCGCGGGCAACGCGAGCCGACGCCGCCCGCAACCGCGATCAGCTGCTCGAGGTCGCGACACGTGTGTTCGCCTCGCCCGACGCGGAGACGTCCCTGCGCGCCATCGCTCGCGAGGCCGGTGTGGGCATCGGGACGCTCTACCGCCACTTCCCGACGCGCGAGTCCCTGGTGGAGGCCGTCTACCGCGACCAGGTCGTCCGCCTCACGAACGGCGCCCACGACTTGCTCGCCGACGAAGCCCCGGCCGTTGCGATGCGACGCTGGATGGACCTCTTCGGACACTGGGTCGCGACGAAGAACGGCATGCTCGACACCCTGCCGGCGCTGATCGAGTCGGGCGCGGTCGGCCACGCACAGACCAGGGACGCGCTCCTGGACGCGATATCGGCGATTCTCGACGCGGGCCGCACAGCCGGAGACCTCCGGTCCGACGTCACCGCCGAGGAAGTCGCAGCCGGCCTGATCGGAATCTTCACCATCGCGCATCAGCTCGGCGACACGGTCACAGCCGACCGGCTCCTGGACATCCTCGTGGACGGCCTTCGCCCTCAAAGGCAGCCGTGAGGACGAGGGAGAGGACGAGGGAAACGTAGGCGACTGCCAGGACCTGCCTGTCCGGCAACCTGCCTTGCCGACCCGTGAGCTGCCAGTCGGCACCAGACCACGGCCTCACTCGTTTGCCGCGTGCACCCGGCGCATCCGGACGGACGGTCGGCACCGTAGAGGTGCCGGGAGGCGCCCGGTGGCGCACTGACGAGGCTGAGGCGGTTTGCGTGGCGAACGAGACGGCGGGGGCGTCGAGCCCCAGCGGAGCGGCGGGCACGGTTCCGGCAACCTGTCTGGTGACGGGCGCCGGCGGCTACATCGGCGGACGGCTGGTGCCGGAGCTGCTGGACGCCGGATACCGGGTGCGCTGCCTGGTACGCACGCCCCGGAAGCTGCGCGACCAGCCGTGGGCCGCGAGGGTGGAGATCGTACGCGGCGATGTCACCGACGCGGGCTCGGTGGCGGCGGCGATGGAGGGCGTCGACGTCGCCTACTACCTGGTGCACGCGCTCGGCACCGGCCGCGACTTCGAGCGCACTGACCGGCAGGCCGCCCGCGTGTTCGGCGAACAGGCCCGCAGGGCCGGCGTCGGCCGCCTGATCTACCTGGGCGGGCTGACCCCGGCCGGTGCGCCCGAGCGGGAGCTGTCGCCGCACCTGCGCTCCCGCGCCGAGGTGGGGTCCATCCTCCTCGGCTCGGGCGTGCCGACGGCCGTGCTGCGGGCCGCCGTCATCATCGGCTCGGGGTCCGCGAGCTTCGAGATGCTGCGCTACCTCACCGAGCGGCTGCCGGTGATGGTCACGCCGCGCTGGGTGCGCACCCGCATCCAGCCGATCGCCGTGCGGGACGTGCTCCGCGTCCTGGTGGGCTGCGCCGGTCTGCCGGCCGACGTCAACCGCGCCTTCGACATCGGTGGCCCCGAGGTGCTCACCTACCTGGAGATGATGCAGCGGTACACCGCCGTCGCCGGGCTGCCCCGGCGGCTCATCCTCCCCGTGCCGGTGCTCACCCCCGGCCTGTCCAGCCACTGGGTCGGCCTGGTGACCCCGGTACCGGCCTCCATCGCCCGCCCGCTGACGGAGTCGCTGCGCCACGAGGTGGTCTGCCGGGAGCGGGACATCGAACGGTACGTGCCCAGCCCGCCCGGCCACCCGATCGGTTTCGACCGAGCCGTCGCGCTGGCCCTGCAACGCGTGCGGGACGCCCAGGTCGCCACCCGCTGGTCGTCGGCGTCCCTGCCCGGCGCGCCCAGCGACCCGCTGCCCACCGACCCCGACTGGGCGGGTGGCAGCCTCTACACCGACGTGCGCGAACGCCACGCCGATGCGACGCCCGACGCGCTGTGGGACGTCGTCGAGGGCATCGGCGGTGAGAACGGCTGGTACTCCCTGCCCCTGGCCTGGGCGGTGCGCGGCTGGCTCGACCGCCTCGTCGGCGGGGTGGGCCTGCGCCGGGGGCGCCGTGACGCCCGGCGGCTTCGCGTCGGCGACTCGCTGGACTTCTGGCGGGTGGAGGAGATCGAGCGGGGACGGCTGCTGCGGCTGCGCGCCGAGATGCGGCTGCCGGGGCTGGCCTGGCTGGAGATGTACGTCGACAAGGACCGGGCCGGTGGCGCCCGCTACCGGCAGCGGGCCCTGTTCCACCCGCACGGACTGCTCGGCCACCTGTACTGGTGGAGCGTGTCGCCCTTCCACGCTGCCGTGTTCGGCGGCATGGCCCGCAACATCGTCCGCGCCGCCGAACGCGCGCGGAGGCCGGGCCCTGTCTCCGGACCGACCGCCGTCGCGGCCCCCGGCACGGCATCCGACCCCGCTCCGGCAGCTGACGACGGGCCGACCCGCACCGACGGCGACCGTACCCCGCCGGAAGGAGGCTGAGCCCACGGCCGCCCCGATCACCTCCGGCCCGCGTCTGCCCAGAGCACTCCCGTCCGGCTGCGGACCCGACATGGGTGACGCCGTCGACGCCGTCGTACCGCTCCTCAGCGCACCAGGAGACCGATGGCGACCGCCAGTCGTTCGCGGTAGAACTCACGGGACGGGGCCTGATGCTTGAGGCCGATCGATGTGCTGATCATCGTCTGCGCGACGGGGAGAGCCGCCTCTCGTCCCGACTCGGCGGCGATCGCGTCCGTGATCAGTTCCTCGAAGCGTCGCGGTGCGGTCTCGACCGTCTCTCCGAGCAGGTCGGGGTTCTCCTCGATGACCGTCGCGATATCGCGCGCCGGCGGGCCGATGTAGCGGGCCGCCCACTGGTCGAACGCTTCGGCGAGGCGCTCCGCAAGGGGGCGGCTGTGGTCGGCCAGGACCTGTTCGACCACGGCGATGTCGCGCTCCAGGGCCTGGGTGACCGCGGCACGGAACAGAGCCTCCTTCGAGGAGAAGAGGAAGTAGAGGCCGGGCCGGGAGATCTGCGCCGCCCGCGCCACCTCCTCCATCGAGGTCTTCCGGTAGCCGAATCGCGCGAACGTGGCCATGGCGGACTCCAGAACCATCGTTCTGCGGCCGGTATCAGCGGCGGTCGACGGCAGGTGGTCGGTGTCGGGACTGCTCATGACGCGAGCATACGAGCGGGATTCGCACTATACAAATATTGTCAAGTACGTATAGTCGACCGTCATGGACACGCGCACACTCATCCGCACGCCCTTCACCGCCTCCAGCACCGCGGACGAGGTGCTGCGGGACATCGACCTCACCGGTGTCCGCGCCATCGTGACGGGAGCCTCCTCCGGGATCGGGATCGAGACGGCTCGTGCGCTGACCGCTGCCGGGGCGGAAGTGACGCTCGCCGTGCGGAATGCGACTGCGGGTGACGCCGTCGCCGAGACGATCGGCAGGTCGACCGGGGGGATCCGGCCCCGAGTCGTCCGGCTGGACCTCACCGACAGGGCCGCCGTCACAGGGTTCGCCGATGCGTGGAGCGGTCCGCTTCACCTGTTGGTCAACAACGCGGGCGTGGTCACCGGAGGCCTCGAACGAACGCGGGAGGGCTGGGAGTTGCAGTTCGCGACGAACCATCTCGGCCACTTCGCTCTGGCCACCGGCCTTCACCACGCCCTGGCCCTCGGGGCGTCCGACCGCGACGGGGCCCGGATCGTCTCGGTCAGTTCGACGGCGCACATGCGGTCCGGCGTCGGCTTCGACGACCTGCACTTCGAGCGCCGGGGCTACGACCCGCAGATCGCCTACGCCCAGTCGAAGACGGCGAACTCTCTCTTCGCCGTCGAGGCGACCCGCCGGTGGGCCGCCGACGGCATCGTCGCCAATGCGGTGAACCCCGGCGGTGTCGCGACGGGACTGCAGCGGAACTTCACACCGGAACAAAGGGCATCGCTCGACGCGGCCGAGGCTGCCGGAGTCTTCACGTACAAAACGGTCGAGCAGGGGGCCGCCACCAGCATCGTCGCGGCCGTCGCCCCCGAGTTCGCCCACTCGGGAGGCCACTATCTCGACGATGCGCAGGAGGCCTACACCGTGCCGAACGACGCCGACCTCGCGCAGCACCCGCACGGCGTCAAGGAATGGGCGCTCGACCCCGCCACTGCCCAGCGCCTGTGGACCGTCTCGGCCGACCTGCTCCGCGTCTGACCGGCACTCCGTTCGCTGTGGCGAAGGCGTTACATCGCCGTGACACCCATAACGAAGGGAATCGGCAGGCTTCGTGGTGTCAGGAGTCCGGGGCCGGCGGCCCCACGTACGACAGCGAGACACGGAGAGTCGACCATGGGTAAGTCCACCAAGTTCGTGATGGCAGTCGCCGGCGTTGCACTGGCGGGAATCGCCGGTACGGGTGTCGCGCAGGCATCCGCCACCGCGCACCCGGCCGGCTCCGGTGCGCCGTCCTCGTGCCGCCCCGCCAACCTCAAGACGAAGATCACGCCGGACACCGCCAGCTCCGGGCACCGCCACTACCGCGTCACGCTGACCGCGGCCCCCAAGACCAGCGCCTGCCAGCTGGCCGGCTCCCCCCGCGACGTGAAGTTCTACGACAACGGCTCCCTCAAGGGCATCACCGCGAAGCCGTACGGCGCGCAGAACACCAAGGTGACCTTCGGCCCCGGCCACCCGGTCCACTTCGACATCCAGGTGCCCAACGCCTCCAAGGGCGCGCCGGCCAACCGGACCGTCTTCACCCTCAGGACCCCCGGCGGCGGAGTCATCCCCGGCGACCAGGAGGCCGACGGCAAGCTGTCCGTCGACTTCGGCACCCGGATCGGCCCCGTGCAGCCCGGCGCCTGACCGACACCACAAGCGAAGACCGACCGCGTGCGGCCCGCCACCCGACGGTGGCGGGCCGCACCCGACTGTGCGGGGGGCCTCGCTGAAACCCGCAACGGACCGATCCGGACGGGGCACAGCTGCGCGACCGGCTTGACGCGGTGGAGGAGCTGCGCCGTACGGCGGCAGCCGCCGTCTTCCGCTCAGGCGCGGCGGGGCGGTGACCGATTCCTTGTCCGTGGTCCACGCGGCCACGTCCGTGGACCACTCGCGTACGTCGCAGCGGAAGGCGAGCGCCCGCGCGTGCGAACCGGCCGGCTGTTTCGGCGAGTTCGATCCGAGTGTCCTCGCCCCGGCGCAGCGGTACGAGGACGTGGGTGCCGGTGAGGCGGATGGTGCCGTTCGGGGCCCCGAATCCGTCGCTCCGCTCAGGCGGCGAACCTGCCGCACAGCCGTGTTCGCCGTGGCGGTGACCTCCGCCGCCATCACGGGCAGCCTGTCGACCACCGTGAGCAGTTCGGGCAGGTCGACCGTCCCGCTTCCGCGGGCGCCCCCGGCCTCGCGCAGAAATATTCACAAAGGGCACATGCCGTACTCCGGTCCGTCACCCGGCGTCCCTGCGCCCTCTCCCCGTGCCGCCCGCCGATCTCCGGCCCGCATGCAAAGGGTCCTTTTGGTACGGCCAACCATTCCTTATGGAATCGGGGCGGCATGTGACCACCGTCTCCGCTCCGCCGGGAACCGGAGGAGGCGTGAATTCGTCGCCTCCGGGCCAAGCCCATTGCCTGAAAGGCTCGTTGATGCAAGCCCGTTCCGAATGGTGAGATACGCTGAGTGGCAGCGGTTGATGAAACGGTCCTCCGGCCCGACCTCCGGGGTGGACCGAATCCTCCGTACCCCCGTCGTGCCCCTGGGTCGCCGACGGGTACTCCTCTTCGAGCAGGAATTGATGCCCGTTCAATCATTGGCGGAGCTGGTACGCTTCGCGCGCCTCAACTCACCGTTCTACCAACAGCTTTACTCGCACCTTCCCGATCAGGTCACCCAGCTCACGGACCTGCCGGTCGTGCCCCAGGCGGAATTCTGGCGGGCCAACTCACCCCGCGGGAACACACTGCTGACAGCCCCGCTGCAGGAAGCGGTCGTCTTTCGCAGCGGCGGCACCACGGGATCCCCGAAGTTCTCCTGCTACACACGCACGGAATGGCGGGAATTCACCTCCGCTTTTGGCGCCGGACTTGTCAACGCCGGTCTGCGGCCGGGCCATCGAGTGGCCGATCTGTTCTACGCCGGAGACTTGTACGCGAGTTTCACCTTCATCCTGGATTCACTGCACCGTTCCCCGGTGGCCAACGTACGGCTTCCGCTGGGCGGCGCGACACCCTGGGAATCCACCGCGGCCACCTTGGAGGAGTTCCGCGTCGAGGTCGTCGCCGGCACCCCGACCACCCTCTGCGCGCTCGCCGAACGCCTCACCGCGGCCGGCCGCACCCTGCCCGACGTCGAGCTCCTCTTCTTCGGCGGGGAGTGCCTCTTCGGCGACCAACTCCCGCTGCTCGGCAAGGCGTTCCCGAACGCCGAGGCCCGCTCACTGGGCTATGCGAGCGTCGACGCGGGCCTCCTCGGCGAGGCAGTACCCGGCGGCGACCCGCGGGTGCACCGCGCGTTCGTCCCGCACACGGCCGTGGAGATCCTCGACGACGAGGACGTGCCCGTCGAGGACACCGGCGTCGCGGGACGCCTGGTCGTCACGGATCTGCGCCGCCGGCTGATGCCGGTACTGCGCTATCCGGCGGGCGACCGCGCGGAGTGGGTGGACCGGGACGCGGGCGTCTTCCGCATTCTCGGCCGCGCCGAGGAGGGCGTACGGGTCGGCCCCGTCTCCCTCTACACCGAGGACGTGCACGACGTCGTGCGCGGCGCCGACACGGCGGGCGAGATCACCGGGCTCCAGCTCGTGATACGCCGCCAGGACGGCCGCGACGGCCTCGTCCTGCGCCTCGCCACCGGCGAACCCACCGACCGGCACGGCGCGTTGGGCGCCGCCGTGGCCGCGGCCGTCCTCGCCCAGCGGCCGGCCTACACCGGTGCGGCGGACGCCGGACACGTGAACCCGCTCACCGTCGAGTGGGCACGGCACCAGGATCTCGCCGTCAACTCCCGTTCCGGGAAACTGGTACGGGTCGTCGACGAACGGCCGCACTCATGAGCGCGGCCGCCCCGCGCGGCCGGCGCCTGCCGCTGGTGCTGCGCAACCCCTCCTTCGGCCGGGTGTGGACCGCTCAGCTCCTCACCCAGGCCGCGGGCCGGATGTTCCAGGTGGGCGCGGTCTGGTGGCTCGTCGGCTTCGCCGGGGGCGAGCGGCGCGGTCTGGAGTCGGGCCTCTTCCTGATGGTGAGCACCCTCCCCGCGGTCGCGCTCGCCCCCGTGGTCGCCCGTGTCGTGGCGCGCCACGCGCACCGCACGGTGCTGGCCGTCGCCGCGGCCGTGGCGGGCTCCGTCGCCGTACCGGTGGCACTCTGGGCGTACGCCGGTGAGCTGCCCATGGCCGCGGTGTACGCGGTGGGCCTGGCCCTGGCCGCCTGCCAGGCGGTGTTCGACCCGTGCCTGACGACATCGGTGCCCGAACTGGTCGAGGACACCGACATCGAGGCCGCCACCGGCTTCGAACTGTCCACCCAGTCGCTGGCCGGACTCGGTGGCGGACTGCTCGGGCCGCTCCTGGTCGACGCGGGCGGCCTCCCGGCGGTCGTGGCCGTCTGCGGCACCGCCTATCTGCTCGCCGCCCCGCTGGTCGCCTCGGCCCGTTTCCGCCACGCGACCGGCACGCCCGACGCGCCGCAGGATCCACCGGACCAACAGGACGCCCCGGACGGCTCCATAACCGGAGACGGAGAACACGGCACGCCACCCGCACGCCGGACGCTGCGCCAGATCCTGGCCGGGCTCCCGTTCATCCGCCGTGTGCTGCTCTGCTTCGCCGCCGCGAACCTGTTCACCACCGCCGTCTACGTCGTCATGCCGCTGTACACCCGGAGCGTGCTGCACTCCACCGGGTCGACCGTCGCCACCCTGGAGGCCGCGCTCGGCGCGGGCACCCTCGTCGGTTCCTTCACCGGGGCGCGCGTACCCGGCCGCCCGGTCGCCGTCGGCAGCGCCTGCCTGGCCGTGATGGCCGTGGCGCTCGGGCTGCCGGGCCTGTGGGCCGGGCACGCGACGGCGATCGGCGCGCTGGCCGTCGCCGGGTGGTGCGTCGGCGTGATCGGCGTCCGCTTCGTGGCCCTGTTCCAGCGCTTGGTGCCCGCGGCCGACAAACCCGGCTTCTTCGCGGTCATGCAGGCCCTCCTCGGAGCCACCTTCCCGCTGTCCTCCCTCGTCTTCGGCGCGCTCGGCGACCACCTGGGCGCGCGAGCGCTCTGCCTGATCCAGGGCGCCGGACTGGTCCCGGTCGCGCTCGCGCTGTGGTGGCTCGGCGGACGCGCGCGGCCCGGCGCGCCGCGCACCTCCGCCGGCGTCGCGGCGACGGCCGCGCCCCTCGTCCCGGCGAGGGAGACGTCATGACCGTCCTCCTCGCCCCGGCGGCGGTCCAGGACATCGCCGAACTGCGGCAGTTGTACTTCGACGTGTACGGGCACGGCTACCCGGTGCCGCTCGGCAGCGACCCGGCCGTGATGCGCCGGACGATCACCGACGGCTCCGCCCACTGGCTCACCGCCCGTACGCCCCGCGGGGACCTCGTCGGCTCCGCCGTCGTGCAGACGGACGCGGGCAGCCGCGTCGGCAAGCTCCTCGGGCTCGCCGTGCACCCCGGACACCGCGGCGGCGGACTGGCCTCCCGGCTGACCGGCGCGGTGTGCGAGGCCGCCCTGGCCACCGGTGTGCCCGACTCGCTCTACGCCACCGTCCGCGTCGTCACCGAGGGCCCGCAGCACGTCGTCGTACGCAACGGCTTCCGGCCCCTCGGCCTGCTGCCCAACGCCGTCGAGGTCGACGGCTGCGAGAGCCTCGCGCTCTTCGCCCGCTACGCCGACGGCGTGCTGGAACGGCGGGCCCCCGTGGACCGCGTGCCCGAGCGCCTCACGGGACTGCTGGCCGCCGCGTCTGCGGGCATCGGCATCGACTGCGCCGGCACGGCACGGCCCGTCGCCCTCGAAAGCGTGCCCCGCCGGGCCTGCGGGGCCGAGCCGATCGAGCTGATCTCCGCACCGGCCTTCGTCCGCCGCCGCTTCCTCGAACGGTTCCCCCGCGCCGCCGACCGCTTCTTCCCCCTGCACACCCCCAACGCGCTGCTGGTCGCGGCCGACGGCGGCTTCGAGGCGTACGCCGACCTCGATCCGGTGGCGGGCAGCTGCGCGCTCGTGGCGGTCCACCCGCGCCCCGCGGCGCTGACCGGCGCCCTGGAGGCGCTGATGACCACGGTCACCCGAGCCGGTGCCGACTACGCCGAGACCCTGCTGCCGCTGGCCGACACCGAGGCCCTGGAGATCTTCCTGGCCTCCGGGTTCGTGCCGAGCGCGGTCTACCCGGCGATGCGGCGCGTCGGCGACCGGCTGCACGACTACGTGGTGCTCTCCCGCACCAGCCGGCAGATCGACTTCCGTACGACGGCCGTCAGCCCGCTGCTCCAGCCCTACCTCGGCGCCTATCTGAGCGCCTGGGCCTCCACCTATCTGCCCCTTCACGAGGTGTCCCGATGAACCCCCATCTCGCTCCCGTCGAGGTCCCCGACCCGGCGGCGCTCGGCCAGGTGCAGCGCCTGTGCGACCTGGCGGACCCGTACGGGACCGGCGCCGAGGCCGACGGGCTGTTCGCCGCCGCCATGGCCGAGACCAACGCCTGGCACGCCGCGCGGTCCCCGTTCTTCGCCGCCCTGCTCCAGGAGCAGCCCGAGATCTCGGCGCCGACCGTCGGCGACGGAGTGCGCACCCCGTTGGTGCCGGCCGCGTTCTTCAAGCGCCACGAGGTGCTCTCCGTCCCCCGCGACGAGGTGTTCCTGCACCTGACCTCCTCGGGCACCACCGGACAGAAGTCCCAGATGTTCTTCGACCGGTGGACGATCCGCTCGGCCCAGCGCATGGTGGCCCGGATCTTCGACCACTACGGCTGGATCACCCCCGACCGGCCGGTCAACTACCTGCTCTACAGCTACGAGCCCGCGCCGTCGCTGAAACTGGGCACGTCGTTCACCGACAACTACCTGTGCGACTTCGCCCCGGCCCGGCACACCACACACGCGCTGCGGCACACCGGCTCCGGCCACGAGTTCGACGTGCACGGCTGTATCGCCGCGCTTCAGCGCTACGCCGACGAGGACGCGCCGGTCCGCATCCTCGGCTTCCCGGCTTTCCTGTACTTCACCCTGGAGCGGATGAAAGCCATGGGCATGGCCCCGCTGCGGCTGCCCGAAGGATCGCTGGTGGTGCTCGGCGGCGGCTGGAAGGGCCACACCGACCGGCAGATCGGCAAGGACGAGTTCCGCGCCGCGGTCACCGAACGCCTCGGCATCCCGGCCGAGTCCGTCCGCGACACCTTCGGCTCCGTCGAGCACTGCGTACCGTACGTCGAGTGCGCGCACCACCGGCTGCATGTTCCCGTGTGGTCGCGCGCCGCGGTCCGCGACCCGGGGACGCTGCGCCCGCTGCCGTACGGCGAACCCGGCTTCCTGCACCTGGTCAGCCCGTACATCACCTCCGTACCGGCGCAGAGCGTCGTCATGGGCGACCTCGCCTCGCTGCATCCGGGCGAGGAGTGCCCCTGCCCGCTGTCCACCGACTGGTTCACCGTGCTCGGCCGCGCCGGGGTGAGCCGCAACCGCAGTTGCGCGGTCGCCGCCGCCGAAATGATGAAGGGAATGTCGTGACCGCTTCCGCACCCGTACTCCACCTCTGGCAGGGCGAGTTCGTCGACGACGCCGAGGCAGGACGGCGGATGGCCGGTCTGCCGGAGACGGCCGCCCGCGTCCTGGAGCGCCCGCTGCCCACCGACGTCGTGCTCGGCGCCTGCGCGGCGGTCGGCGCGGACCTGGCCGACCCCCGCTCCGCCCTCCACACCCGGCTGGCGGCCCACCTGCCCGCCGCGGAAGCCGGATCCACCCTGGCCGAACTGGCGGACGCGCTCACCCGGCAGGCACTGGAACGCAAGCTGCGCCGGGAACTGGGTGGCCTGCGTCCGGAACGGATGACCCGGCCGGACGGCCGCGAAACGGTGTTCGAGGCCTGGGCGCCGGTGGGGCTCCTGGTGCACATCGCACCCGGCAACGCGGCCGCGGTCGCCCCGCTGAGCGTCGTGGAGGGCCTGCTCGCCGGGAACGTCAACGTCCTGAAGACGAGCGGCTCGGACACGGCTCTCGCCCTCGACCTGCTCGCCGCGCTCGCGGCGGCCGACCCGAGCGGACTGATCGCCGAGCGGGTGATCGCCCTGCGCTTCCCCTCCTCGCGCCGCGACTGGCTGGAGACCCTGTGCGGGCAGGCCGACGCCATCGCGGTCTGGGGCGGTGAGGAGGCGGAGGGCGCGGTGCGTGAACTGGCGCCGCCCGGCTGCCGCGTCGTCGCCTGGGGGCACCGGATCTCCTTCGCCTACCTGACCCGGACGGCGGCGGCCGAGGACGGCCTGCTGGACGCGCTGGCCGAGGACGTCTGCCGCGTCGAGCAGCAGGCCTGCTCCAGCCCGCAGGTGGTCTATCTCGACACCGACGACACCGAGGAGGTCTTCGCGTTCGCCGGCCGGTTCGCCGAGCGGCTCGCGAAGGTCTCCGGCGCCCGGCCCGCGCCCCGGCCGGGACCGGCCGAACTGGCGGAGATCACCACCGTGCAGCAACTCGCCCGGCTCGAAGCGCACTTGGGGCTCACCCGCGTGTTCACCGGTGAGGACGGCTCCTGGCGGGTGCTGGCGGACACCCGCTCCGCGCTCGCGGCCTCTCCGCTGCACCGCAGCGTCTGGGTCAAGCCGCTGCCCCGGCACCGGATCACCGGGACGCTGCGGCCCATGCGCCGCTACCTGCAGACCGCGGCGGTCGGCGGCGGCCGGGCGGACGTGGCCGCGCTGTCGCGCGCCCTGTTCGCCGCCGGCGTCACCCGGATCACTCCGGTCGGTTCCATGCTCGAGGGTTACGAGGGCGAGCCGCACGACGGCGTGTACGCGCTCCAGCGCTACAGCCGCCGGGTGAGCGTGCGGGCGGCGGACGCGGAGTTCGGGCCGGTGGCGTGCCTGGACGACCTGGTGTCCGCCCCGGTCCTGCCCCCGGTCCCGGACGCGCCGCTGCTCGGCAAGGAGGGCGTGCAGCGCGCGCTGGCCGAACTGGACGCGCGCCACGCCCACCTGTACTTCCGCAGTGGCGGTTCCACGGGCGCGCCCGCGCTGTCGGTGTTCACCGTCGACGACTACGACAACCAGATGCGGGCCGCGGCCGACGGGCTGCTCGCCGCCGGCTTCGACCCGGCGCGGGACCGCGCGGCCAACCTGTTCTACTGCGGCGGGATGTACGGGAGTTTCATCAGCTTCTTCTCCATCCTGGAGCGGCTGAACGCAACCCAGCTGCCGATGGCCGCCGGACCCGACCACGCCACGGTCGCCGAGGCGCTGGTCGCCCACCGGGCGGACACCGTGTTCGGCATGCCGTCCTACCTGTGGCAGCTGTTCCACGCCGAGGCCGACCGGCTGCGCGCGTACGGCGGCATCCGCACGGTGTTCTACGGCGGTGAGCACTTCACCGGTGAGCAACGCCGCGTCCTCATGGAGGAGTTCGGCGTCGAGGTGATCCGGTCCGCCGCGTACGGCAGCACCGACCTCGGGCCGCTGGGCTACCAGTGCGCCTCCTCCGACGGCTCGGTCCACCACGTGCTGACCGACCTGCACACCCTTGAGATCCTCGACCCGGAGGCCGACCGGCCGGTGGTACCCGGCGAGCCCGGACGGCTGGTGTTCACGAGCCGGGCACGCGCGGGCCAGCGGCTGGAACGCTACGAGATCGGCGACCTGGGGCGCGCCGTCGAGGGCCCGTGCGCCTGCGGCAGCCATGTACCCCGGCTGGAACTGCTCGGCCGCTACGGCGACGTCGTGCGCGTCGGCACGTACTTCCTCAACTACCGGCGCGTCGTCGCCGCGGCGCAGGAGCGGCTCGCCTACCACGGCGAGGTGCAGCTCGTGGTCCGCTCCGGCGCCGACCGGGAGGAGCTGACGATCCGCCTGGACGAGCAGTACGCCGACGACCCGCGGGCCGCGCACCGCGCTCTGGCGGCGGAGGTGCCGGAGCTGGCCTCCGCCGAGACGGAGGGCCTGCTGGCCCTCACCGTGGAGACGGTGCCGAGGGAGGCGTTCGAGCGCACCGCGACCAGCGGGAAGCTGCGCACGGTCATCGACCTGCGCGCGGCATAACGGGGGGCAGGGGCGGCGCGTCCGTGTCAGCGGCGCGTCAGCGGTTCCTGCCAGTCTTCTTCCTGTGAACGGCACCGGGAACCACCGGGGCCGGGAGCAGGGAGAGGTGCCCGGAGTGGTTGATCGGGGACCGCCGAGTCCGTCTCGTGGTCGGGCCCTTCGGGGCCCACGCAGGTTCGAATCCTGCCCTCTCCGCCTTAAGGGCCCGCGTGCGGGCGTAAGCGCGGGCATGCGGGAACCGGGACGCGAGGCGGCCGGCAGCCGCGGTTGAATCGCGGCCGACCACACCTCATTCGCGGACCCCGCGGTCGTCCTGGCCGCACTGCACCGCCCGGGCGCCCGGTCCGTCGTCATGGCGACCGCCGGCCTGTGGCGGGTGCCCCTGCTCGGCCGGGCGGCGGTCAGCCCTCTCATCAGCGTCTCCGACGGCGCCTCTCGGGCCCGGTGGCACCACCGGCGGCCAGGAATCCTCTCGGGGCGACGGGTCACGCGCCCCGGAACGCCGCAGGACGAACCGGTATCGTTTTGCTACTGGTGTTGTTTCCCGACCGCGAGGAGGAGCTGTGGCCCAACCGAACAGACCGGTGGTCTTCCAGCATGGGCAAGCGTTCCTGGCGGCGATCTCGGAGCGCTGGAACTACCAGATCCTGCGCGAGGTCTTCTTCGGCGTCCACCGGTTCGGCGAACTCAAGCGCGGGCTGGGCATCTCGGCCACCATGCTCACGGCACGCCTGAACGACCTCGTCGGACTCGGCCTGCTGGAGAAGCACGCGTACCGGGAGGACAAGCCCTGGTACGAATACCGGCTCACCGACGGCGCACGGGAACTGGTGGTGCCGGCCATCGTGGCGGTCACCCGCTGGGCGGAGGTCCACACCGACGGAGAGACGGTGGCCGCGCGGCCGCTGCTGCACGCGTCCTGCGGACACGAGACGGAGCCCTATCTCGCGTGCAGCCACTGCCACCAGCCCATCGGGGCGGCCGACCTGCGACCGCTCCGGGCGCGAGCGGAGAAGGGCGGAGCGGAGGAGGACGGAGGAGAGGATCACCGGCAGCCCGAGGAAAAGTAGTTTGGATTTGCTACTAGTAGGCGTACGCTACTAGTAGGAATCCACTCGGTGCCTGGTGTGAGGAGTGACCATGTCACGGACGGACCGGCTCGACGGCGCCACCGACAAACTGATACCGACGTCGCTCGGCCTGATGAACGTGCGGGTGGGCGGCCGGGATACCGGCCCGGCCATGGTGTTCTGGCCGAGCCTGATGATGGACGGCGCGATGTGGCGCTTCCAGTACGAGCACTTCGCTCCCACCCACCGCGTGGTGCTCGTCGACAGCCCCGGACACGGCAGGTCCGACGCGCTGCGGCGCATCATCGACCTCAAGGAGTGCGCCGACGCGCTGGTCGAGATCCTGGACGCGCTCGGCATCGACAGGTGCGTGCTGGTGGGCAACAGCTGGGGCGGCATGCTGGCCGGGGTGTTCCCGGCGTACCACCCCGAACGCACAGCCGCCGCCGTGGGCATCAACTGCACCGCCTCGTTGCCCACGACGTTCGAGAGCGTCTGGGCGACCGCGCTGGCCGCCTACCTCTCGGTGCACGCGCGGATGCCGCGCCTGGCCGCGAAGGTGGCGCGCTCGGCGTTCGCCGGCCCGACCGCCGAGGCCGGGAATCCCGAGTTCCTGCGCTACATCGACGTCGTGCTGCGCAACGACCCCAAGTCGGTGGCGTGGGCGTTGCGCAGCATCCTGATCGGGCGAAGGGACGAGCACCGGCTGCTCGCGACCATTGCGAGCGACATCCCCGTCCTGGTCATCGCCGGCGAGGAGGACAGCCAGTTCCCCGTGCACGTGGTGCGGAGGATGGCCGACGCGATCGAGGGCAGCACCTTCCGCGTCCTGCCGCGCACCGGCCACCTGGCCGCCCGCGAAAACCCCCGCGAGGTCAACGCGGAGATCGACGCCTTCCTCGCCACCCGTCCCGTCGCCGCCTGAGCGCGAGGCGACGGGATGCCATGTCGGAGGATCACCCGCAGCGTGGAGGAACCATGACCTGGAACGCCGCCCCCGCCCCGGTGCCGGGGTGGGTGGGACAGCTCATGCGCGAGATCGACACCCTCGACTTCGGCGCGGGGTTCGCCCTGATGACCGACGACACCGAGGTGTTCTTCGGCACCGCCCACCTGGTCGGCGCGGAGGCCGCCAAGGCGTTCTTCGTCAAGATCGACGAGCCGCTGCACATCAGTCACACCGTGCTGGAGTGCTGGCAGGCCCCGGATGGGGTGCTGTTCCTGCGCGGCGAGGCCGTCATGGCGAAGAAGACCGACCCGGACACGGTCGTACGGGCTCCGTTCATGCACCTGTACCGGCTCGACGACCGCGGCCGGATCCGCAGCCTCCACATCACCGCCGGTCCCCTGCGCACCGACGCGGTGATGTGAAGCAGCGGGCGCCGGGTCCTACCCGTGCGCGGGCGACGACCGCTGCGGGAGGCGGCGGACGAAGTCCAGCAGCAGGGCGCAGAACGCTTCGGGCTGTTCCAGCGGCGCCAGATGTCCGGCGTCGGGGATGACCGCGGTGCGACCCGCGTCGAGGTCGCCGGCCAGCCCCTCGGCGCCCTCGTGGAAGTCGGGCATGTCGTGCTCGCCGACGCCGACCAGAGCGGGTATGCCCCTGAGCGTGCGCAGTGCTGCCGGGCCCGTGCCGAGGGGATCCGCCGCCTGCGGCGGCTCGCCGTAGGTGAGTTGTCCGGTCAGCCGACGGCGGAGCATGCGGGCGGCGTGCGTGCGCACCTCCTCGGTGGCCCCGGCCGAGGTCCACGCCTCGACGCCGGCTTCCACCGCGGCGGCCAGATCGCCGACGGCCAGCGCCGTCCGTTCGGCCTCCCAGGCGGCGTCCAGACGTGAGGAGGCGGGCTGGTCGTGGGGCCGGTAGCCGACCAGTACCAGCCCCTCCACCCGCTCCGGTGCCGTGACGGCGGTCTGGAGTGCCACCAGGGCGCCCAGCGAGTTCCCGGCGAGCACGAAGCGGTCGGCCCCGAGGCGGTCGAGCGTGTCGAGCACGTCCGACCAGGGGGCGACCTCGCGGCGGTCGGGCACGATCGCGTCGCCGTGGCCGGGCAGGTCCAGGGCGATGGCCCGCACGCCTGCCTCGGCGAGCATCGGAAGGTGGGCGTCCCACATGGTGCGGTCGGTGGGCCGGGCGTGCAGCAGGACGACGGGCCGTCCCTGGCCTGCCTCGGTGAAGGGGAGCAGCATGGCTTGGGGTGCCTTCTTCGGTGAGTGGGAGGGGTGGGGCCGGCCGGTTGCCGACGAGCGGCCAGGCCTCTGCCCCTTGGGGCGGCCGGACACCGTGGGCGGCGGTCATGTTCGGACGTCTTCTTCTTCCGCGGTGGTGTCGTGAACGGTGGGAACCGGGCCCTGCTCGGCCGGCCGGCGGAGCAGGACCAGGGCATCGGCGCTGGCGCTGCCCGGTTCCGCGCTGTAGACGGACAGGTGCTGACCCGGCGCGCTGGTGACGGCCAGCGCCTCGAAGTGCAGCCGCACCTCACCCACGCGGGAGTGCCGGAAGCGCTTGTCCTCCTGCGTGCGGGGACGGACCTCGTAACGTGCCCACAGTTCGGTGAAGGCCGGGCTGCGCACGCTGAGTTCGCCGACGATCCGCTCGATGCGCTCGTCCTCGGGGAACTGCGCGCAGGACGCCCGCAAGTTGCCCACAGCGGTGCGCGCCGCCTTGTCCCAGTCGACGTAGAACTCCCGCGCGAACGGATCGAGGAAGATCATTCGCAGCAGGTTGTCGTACCGGGCGAACCCGCGGTACAGCTCGGACGCCATCGCATTGGCGGCCAGTACGTCCTGCGCCGCGCCGACCACGAAGGCCGGCACGTCGCGCATGCCGTCCATCAGCCGCACCAGTTCCGGGGCGACGGCAGTTGCCGCGGCCGCCGTGGCGAAGAAGGGCAGGCCGAGCCGGAACAGGTGCCCCGCCGCGGCACCGTCCAGCCGCAGTGCCGCGGCGATCGTCCGCAGCACCTGCTCGGACGGGTTGCGCTCACGCCCCTGCTCCAGGCGGATGTAGTAGTCCGTGCTCACCCCGGCCAGCAGCGCCACCTCCTCCCGCCGCAGCCCCGCCACCCGTCGGTCCCCGCCGTCGAGCAGCCCGACGTCTCGCGGTGTGACCATCGCACGGCGAGCACGCAGGTACTCGCCGAGCTCGTTGTCGCTTTCCATGCCGGCCACGCTAGACCCACCCCCTGGCACGGGGCGTGGGTGCGCTGCACCCACCCAGGAGCTGCGGCCACCCGGCAACCCGTCGGCGTCCGGCTCACTCCGCGCGGGACGCGCGGCCGCGGCGGGGGCACGGGGCGTCGGCCGTCGTGACGGATGGCCGGGTGGGCGGCCGTGGGTGCCTGGTGGCCAGGGCGCGTGTGTTTGGCAAGCTGGCCGGATGAACAGTGCCAGTGAGCGGGTGCGTGCGGAGAAGGTCCTGGTCGTCGACGACGAGCCCGAGGTGCGGTACGCCGTCGAGGACGGTCTCGCGGTGGAGGGCTACGCCGTACGCGGGGCGGAGGACGGGCCCGGCGCGCTGGCCGCCGTGGCCGAGTGGGACCCGGACGCGGTGGTGCTCGACGTGATGCTGCCGGGCCTGGACGGGCTCGCGGTCTGCCGGCGGCTGCGGGACCTGGGCGACCGCACTCCGGTCCTGGTCCTCACCGCGCTCGGCTCGGTGCGCGAGCGGGTCGACGGCCTCGACGCGGGCGCCGACGACTACCTGGTGAAACCCTTCGCCCTGGACGAGCTGGTGGCCCGCGTGCGGGCGCTGCTGCGCCGCTCCGGTGCCGCCGGGCCCGCGGCCGGGGCGGAGCTGTCCTTCGCCGATCTCGTCGTCGATCCGGTCACCCGCTCCGGGCGGCGCGGCACGCGTACCGTCGAGTTCAGCCGCACCGAGTTCTCGTTGCTGGAGCTGCTGCTCCGCCATCCCGGACAGGTGCTGCCGAGGAGCGTGATCCTGGAGCGCGTGTGGGGCCGCGACTTCGGGCCGGAGTCCAACTCGCTGGCCGTGTACGTCGGTTATCTGCGGCGCAAGCTGGAGGCCGGGGGCGAGCCGCGGCTGGTGCACACGGTGCACGGCGTCGGCTACCGGCTGGACCTGCCGTGAGGGGCCCGCGGTGGCGCCGGGATGGCGGGACGGCCGGGTGGCCGCGGCGCCGGCTGCGCACGCGGCTGACCCTCGCCGCCTCGGCCGCCGTCGCGCTCGTCGTGGTGGGGGTCTGCGCCGCCGCGTTCCTGGTGATCCGGCACCAGCTGCTGCACCAGCTGGATCTGCATCTGACCCAGTCCGCGCGGCTGGCCGCCCAGCAGTACCGGCGCGAGCCGCCGGGCGTCGTCCAGGGGGAATGCCGGTATCTCGCCGCCCCGGCCTGCACCCAGCTGGTGCCCGCCCGTGCCGGGGACGATCCGGCGGGGCCCTACCTGCTGCCCGTGACCGGCGCCACCCGCCAGGTGGCGGCCGGTACGCGCGGCCCTTACTACAGCGAACTCCGCCTCGCCGGTCACAGCGCCCGGATGCTGACCACACCGCTGGGGGCGGGCCGCGCCCTCCAGGTCGCGGTGCGCGCCGACACCGTCGACCAGGGGGTGCGGCAGGCCGCCGGGCTGCTCGGCGCCGTCGGCGCGGCCGGTGTGGTGCTGGCCGGGGGGCTCGGCTTCTGGGTCTCCCGGACGGGCCTCGCCCCCGTCGCCCGGCTGACCGCGACCGCGGAACGCATCGCCGCCACCCGCGACGCCCGCCACCGCATCGAGCTGCCGCCGGAGCGGGCGGACGGCGACGAGCTCACCCGGCTCGCCACCGCCTTCAACACCATGCTCGGGGAGCTGGAGAAGTCGGTGACCGCCCAGCGCAGGCTGGTCGCCGACGCCTCCCACGAACTGCGCACCCCGCTCACCGCGCTGCGCGCCAACGCCGATCTGCTCGTCCGCTCCGACCGGCTGACCGGGGCGCAGCGCGAGCGGGCGGCCGGCGCGGTCGGCCGTCAGCTGCGCGAGGTCACCGTCCTCGTCAACGACCTGATCGAACTGGCCCGCGAGGAGGAGCCGGACCCGCTGGTGGAGGACGTCCGGCTGGCGTCGGTCGTCGCCCACGCGGTCGACGCGGCCCGCGACCACTGGCCGGACGTGCCCTTCCGGCTGCGGATCGCGCAGGACGCGGAGAGCGGCACGGTGGCGGGCGTACCGGCGCGGCTGTCCCGGTTGCTGTCCAGCCTGCTCGACAACGCGGCCAAGTTCAGTCCGCCCGGCCGCCCCGTCGAGGTCACCCTGGCCCGTGCGGAGCGGGGCGCGGTCCTGGAGATCCGCGATCACGGGCCGGGCATCGCCACCGAGGACCTGCCGTACGTCTTCGACCGCTTCTACCGGGCCCGTACGGCTCGCGCCCTGCCCGGTTCCGGGCTGGGTCTGGCCATGGCGCGCCAGATCGCCCGCGCGCACCACGCCGACCTCACCGCGGGGAACGCGCCCGGCGGAGGCGCGTTGTTCCGGCTGCGGATGCCGGACTTCGCCGCGTCCAGCGGCCTCTCACAAGTCTCTTATCCCGGAGCACCACAGTGACGGGCCATGAAGGCGAGGAAGATCAGGAAGACCAGGAAGAAGGTCGTCGCGCTGAGCGGCGCCCTCGCGGTGCTCGGTGTGGTCGGCACGGCCACCGCGTTCGGTGACGGCGGCGGTGACCGGCAGCGCGTCGAGGTGCACGGGGGCCGGGTGACCGTGCCCGTCGCGGGCGGACACGCGGTGGTGGACACGGCGTCGCTGGCCGTGCGCGCACAGGCCGACGACGGCCGCGGCTGGCAGCTCTCGGCGCCCGCCGCGGGCGGTTTGGGCCCCGCCGGGAAGGTGTCGGTGCGCGGCGGCGAGGCCATCTGGCGCTATCCGTCGACGGGCTTCACCGTGACGGCGGCCGCCCGCGGCGGACGCCTGGCGGTGTCGGTGCGCTCCGACCGGGAGACCACGTTGAACTGGCCGGTGACCGGTGCCGACGCGGCCGTCCGGGAGATGCAGCTACCACGCGGCGAGGGCCTGTCCGTGCCGGTCGCCGACCGGTGGTGGAACTCGCCACAGGCCGGGCTGGCCGGCAGCGAGGTGGGCGTCTCCGACGGCCTGACCATGCCGTTCTGGGGCACCAGCCTCGCGGGCGGGCACGGTTCGAGCTATATCGCCGAGTCCGACATCGGCAGCACGCTGGAGTTCGTCTCCACCGGCGGCCGTCTGCGCACCGAGGCGCGGCACGCGTTCTCGGCGCGGGAGGGCACCGGGAACTACAAGATCACTTTCGCGCTCACCGACGGCTCCCCGGTGGCCGCCGCCCGCGACTACCGTGCCTGGCTGCTCGGCCACGGCGGCATCACCACCCTGCGCGCGAAGATCGCCGCGAACCCGGCGGTGGGCAGGCTGGTGGGCGCCTTCCACGCCTACACCTGGGGGCAGGCCCGCACCGCCGAGGGCGTACGGCGGCTGCGGGAGCTCGGCATCGACCGGATGTGGCTCGGCTACGACGCCGACGGCTCCCCCATGGACGCGGGGGCCGTCGCGCTCGCCGAACGCTCCGGGTACCTCGTGGGACCGTACGACTCCTGGGCCAATGCCCAGGACCCGGAGTCGGCCGACACTTCGGTGTCGAAGTGGCCGTCCCCGGTGTGGCCGGACGCCTGCGTACGGGGCGCGGACGGCAAGCCGGTCACCGGTTTCGGCGGGCGCGGCTGCTACGTCAGCTCCGAGGCGCTCAGGCGGGCCGAGCCGTCGAAACACTATCTCGCCGACCGGGTACGGGAGATGACCGCAGGCGGTGCCGACAGCTACTTCCTCGACGTCGACGCGGCCGGTGAGCTGTTCACCGACCACTCCCCGGCGCACCCGATGTCCCAGGCGCGGGACCGCCGGAACCGGCTGGAGCGCATGGCCTGGCTGTCCGGCGACCGGAAGCTGGTTCTCGGGTCGGAGAGCGCCGGTTCCTGGGCGAACAAGGTGGTGGCCTTCAGCCACGGTTCCGGCACGCCCGTCACCGACGGGCTGTGGGCGCTGGAGCGGGACCGGGCGACCTGGGGCGGCTACGCCCCGGCCGGCGCGCCCGCGATCTACTTCAAGCCCGTGCACCTGCCGGACGGCATCGCCAAGGCGATGTACGACCCGAGGTACCGGGTGCCGCTGTACCAGACGGTGCTGCACGACTCGGTGATCAGCACCGAGCGCTGGGAGCTGTCCTGGTCGAAGCTGCCGGACCAGAGCCGCACCCGCGCGCTGCTGGCGATGCTGTACAACGTGCCGCTCAACCTGGTGCTCGACCAGTCCGAACTGGACGCGCACGGCAAGCAGATCGCCGCGTTGCAGCGGTACTTCGAGCCACTGCACAAGGCCGCGGCCACCCTGCCGATGACCGGGTTCAGCCGGGTGACACCGGACGGCCTGGTGCAGCGGACGACCTTCGGCGACGGCGTACTGACCATGACCGCCAACTTCTCCACCGCGACGTACGGGGGCCTGCCCGGCGGGTGCGTCGACGCGGCGGTCAAGGGCGGCAAGGCCCGGCGTATGTGCCCGCCGGGGTTGTGACCGTCGGGGCGGTGGCGGTCGGGGGCCGTCGGGGGACGCCGGGGCGGTGATCCGCCGGGGTGACGGTTGATGGCCCGTCTTCCTCGGGCGCACGGTCCCGCATTCGCCGCTTTCGCTGAGCTTGCGGAAGGTGCAGTGTGATGATCGACAGTGTGATCAGCGAGGGAACTGGATCAGCGAAACGCGGTATGTGGGTGGGGATAGCGGCGGCGGCGCTTCCGTTGTATCTGACGATGGTGGCCGCCTCGGCCGGTGCTCTGGTCGACACCGCGTTGCTCGGCCGCCACGCCACCGCCTCGCTCGCGGCCTTCGCCGTGGCCATGGCGGTGTTCAGTCCCGCGACCGCCACGGTCGCGGGCGCGTTGCGCGGGGTGATGCCGTTCGTCGCGCCGTGCAAAGGGGATCCGGACCGCCTCCTGCCCGTGGTGCGCAGCGGGACGTGGCTGGCGGTCGCGGTCGGGACCGTCGCCGCGGCGGCGGTCGCGGCCGTTCCGCTGGTCGGTCGAGCGGCCGGGGTCCCCCGCAGCACGCTCGACCAACTGGGGGTCTTTCCCCTCCTGCTGGCCGGCAGCGTGCTCGCCATCGCGGTCGGCTCGTCGGCCGCGTCCGTCCTGGTGGCGCTGGGCCACTCCACGTCGGTGATGCGGGCGGGGCTGTTCGGCACCGCCGCGTCCACCACGCTGTCCGTCCTCCTCGTGGGCGGCCCCGGCCCGCTGCCGGGGTACGGCCTGACCGGGGCGGGCGTCGCCATGCTCGCCTCCAGCGTGATCAGCGCCGCTGTCAGCCAGGTGGCGATCCGCCGCTCCACCGTGCTCAAGGGCCGCTCTCTGCGTCCGGGCCGGCCCGATGTCAAGCAGGTCTGGAACGTGGGGGCCGTGGGGATTCCGCTGGCCGGCACGGTGCTCGTCAAGTTCGCGGTGCTGGGCGTCCTGACCTTCGCGGCGGCCAGGATCGGCACGGACGGCGCCGCGGTGCACAGCGTGGGCATCTCCCTGGTCAACCTCGTCTTCACGGCCGCGGTGGCCATCGGCCAGGCCACCGTCCCGCTGGTCGCCGGGTACGCGGCGAGGTACGACAGTTCGCGGATCCGGCGCAGCGTGCGGGCGGGGACGTGGCTGGCGCTGGTCGTGGTGGGCTCCATCGCGGCGGCGGTGCTCGTCTTCGGTTCCCAGGTCGTTCCGCTGTTCTCCCGTGATGCGGAGGTGCGGCCGCAGATCATGAGCCTCCTGCCGCTGGTGGCGGTCGTGGCCGTCACCGACGCGATGCAGGCGGTCGTCGGTTTCGGGCTCATCGGGCTCAAGCGCGCCGTGCCGAGCTTCGTGTCGACCTTCGCCGCCTACGGAGTCCTGGCCGCCGTCGCCGCTCCGGTGGCCGCGGCCGGGGGGCTCGCCGCGCTGTGGGCCGCCCTCGCTCTCGCCAATCTCGTCCAGGCGGTGGGCAAGGCGTACTCGTTCCACCGGCACAGCGCCTTCACCGGGGACCGCGCGCACGCGCCTGCCGCCGTGTGAAGGCGGGGCCTCGCGTCGCGGCTCGCGGGCGGCGACGGCGGGGCGCGGGCGGGCGGCGCGGCTCTGGTCCCGGTTTCCGGCCCCCGCCGATGAGTTGAGGCGAACCCCAGGACGCTGACGGTACGTCAGTCACGGTCCGGGGCTGATCGCCATTCGCGGGCGAGGATGGCGTAGACGTACTCGCTGCCCCAGCGTTCGCCGTCGAGGTCGTTGTCGACGAGGTGGGCCTCGCGTCGCATGCCCAGGCGCTCGCAGACGCCCACCGAGCCGGCGTTGAGCACGTCCAGGCGGGCGAACAGACGGTGCACGGCCAGCTTCTCGAAGGCCAGCGCGGCGAAGGCGCGGGCCGCCTCGGTGGCGTAGCCCCGGCCGCCGTGGGCCGGGTGGAAGGCCCAGCCGATCTCGGCCTGGCGGGCCCGTGCGCTCGCCAGTTTCAGGACGACCTCGCCGACCAGGACACCGTCCTCGGCCCGGCAGACCGCGGCCACGAGGTCGTCGCCGTCCTCGGCCCACGCCGTGCCGGCCGCCCAGCGGGCCAGGCTCCGCGCGCACTGCTCGCGGGTGAGCGGCGGCCGGTAGAGGTAGCGGGCGACTTCGGGCAGACGCTGGTAGGCGTACAGCGCGTCGAGGTCGTCCGGTGTGAACGGGCGCAGAACCAGTCGCTTGGTGGCGAGCGGCAGTTGAATCGTCGTCATCGGTCTGTCTCCCCCCTCGGCTCCCCGCGGGCCGCCGCCAGCGTAACCGGCCGGGGAAGCGCGGCGGCCACGGGCGGACGGCCATGACCGCCCGGCCCGTGAGCACGGTGTCTCCGTGGGGGACGCCGCCCTCCGGCGGGGCGATCGTGGGAAAACGCTGGGGCGTATGGCGTAACCCCCGCGGCCGGTCGTGCCGTGTCCGCGCCCGCGGGCCGACCATCGGGATTTCCGAGTCCGCCACCGCCCCACGGGCACAGCAGGAGCGGCACCGGTGCATCGCCACCGCCTCGACGGGAAGACACCCATCATGAAGATCGATCTCTCCGGCCGCACCGCCCTGGTCACCGGCTCCACCCAGGGCATCGGCCTCGCCATCGCCACCTCGCTCGCCCGCGCGGGAGCCCGCGTCGTCGTCAACGGCCGCGGCGAGGAGCGCGTCGCGGAGGCCGTCGGCACCGTGCGCGCCGACTCCGGCAGCGAGGACGTCACCGGCGCCGCGGGCGACCTCGCGACCGAGCAGGGCACCGCCGGCGTCCTGAAGGCCGTGCCCGCGGTCGACATCCTCGTCAACAACCTCGGCATCTTCGGCAGCGCGGCGCCGCTGGAGATCGACGACGCCGAATGGCGCCGCTACTTCGAGGTCAACGTCCTCTCCGCCGTCCGGCTCATCCGCGCCTACCTGCCCGGCATGAAGGAACGCGGCTGGGGGCGGGTCCTGAACCTCGCCAGCGACTCCGCCGTGGTCATCCCCGCCGAGATGATCCACTACGGCATGACGAAGACCTCGCTGCTCGCCATCGGCCGCGGGTTCGCCAAGGACGCCGCCGGTACCGGGGTCACCGTCAACTCCGTCATCGCCGGGCCCACGCACACCGGCGGGGTCGAGGAGTTCGTCCGCGAACTCGTGGGCGACAAGCTGCCCTGGGACGAGGCGCAGCGCGCGTTCATGGTCAAGTACCGTCCCCAGTCCCTGATCCAGCGCCTCATCGAGCCCGAGGAGATCGCCAACATGGTCGTCTACCTCGCCTCTCCCCTCGCCTCCGCCACCACCGGCGGCGCCCTGCGCGTCGACGGCGGCTACGTCGACTCGATCCTCCCCTAGGGCCGGTCACAGCCGCTTGCCGAGGGTCCGGGATCCGCTTGCTTGGAGTGCGCTCCAGCGCCATAGCGTTGCGACGAGCCGGACCGAACACCCAACGTGTCGGCGCATCCTGGCGCACGACCAACCGGAAAGACGGCAAGTGGTGGACAACCAATTCTCAACGCATACCGCACTTTTCGATCTGCGTGGAAAGCGCGCGCTCGTCACCGGTGGCACCCGAGGCATCGGGATGATGATCGCGCGTGGCCTTCTCCAGGCGGGCGCCCGCGTGGTGATCAGCTCGCGCAACGCGGAAGCGTGCGCTCGGGCACAGGAACACCTCTCCGCATTCGGTGAGGTGCGGGCCATCCCCGCCGACCTGTCCCGCCACGACGAGTGCCGGCGCCTGTCCGACCTCGTCACCGCCGACGCGGAGCGCCTCGACATCCTCGTCAACAACGCGGGCGCCATGTGGGACGAGCCGCTGGCGACGTTCCCGGACGCGGCCTGGGACACGGTCGTCGATCTCAACCTGAAGTCGCCGTTCTGGCTGGTCCAGGCGCTGCTGCCCGCGCTTCGCACGGCCGGCACCGCCGACGATCCCGCGCGGATCATCAACATCGGCAGCATCGCCGCCATCCACATCCCCCAGCGGCCCAACTACTCGTACTCCAGCAGCAAGGCCGCACTGCATCAACTCACCAGAGTGCTCGCCAGGGAACTGGGACCGCAGCACGTCACCGTGAACGCCGTGGCGCCGGGACCGTTCCCGTCGGCGATGATGGCCGCGACCCTCGACGAGCTCGGCGAGGCGATCGCGGCGTCGGCCCCGCTGCGCCGGATCGGCCGCGACGACGACATGGCGGGTGTCGCCGTGTTCCTCGCAAGCCGGGCCGGCGCCTACCTGACAGGCGCCGTGATCCCCGTCGACGGCGGTATCGCCACGACCGCTTAGGCGTCGGTCGACTGCCGCCGCGGTGGTGAGCACCTCCGGGCGGAGACCGTCTGGTCAGGGCTGTTCATGGCCGGCGAACACGGCCGCCAGGGCGGGGGCCGTCATGGCGCCGATGTCGATCCCGTCGGGCTCGGCGGACTCCAGGGCGCGTGCGAACATGGCCTGCTCGTACGCGGTGAGCGCGGCCTCCGTGTCGCCGGGGTGGGCGGCGAGCGTCCGGCCGAGTTCGGCGCCGTCGAGCATGGCCAGGTTGGCGCCCTCGCCGTTGGGAGCGGCGAGGTGGGCGGCGTCGCCGAGGAGGGTCACTCCGGGGGCCCGGTCCCACCGGGTGCCGGCCGGCAGGGCGTACAGGGGGCGTACGACCGGCGCGGTGTCGCCGGCGGTGATCAGCGCGGTGAGTTCCGGCGCCCAGCCCTCGAACTCGGCCGCGATCCGGGCGACGACCGCGGCGGGGTCGTCGGGATCGACGGCGTCGAACCAGTCCTCCGGCCTGGCCAGGCCGACGTAGACGTGCAGGGTGTCGTTCCGCTCCCGGTGGGCGAAGATCTGCCTGCCCGGTGCGGGTGCGATCAGCGAACCGCCGCCGACCGTCTTCGCGGCGGCGGGGTGCCGGGTGGCGGCGTCGTAGAGGTACGTCTCCACGACCGACCTGCCGGTGTATGCGGGGGTGGCCGCGGTCAGCAGGGGGCGGACGCGTGACCAGGCGCCGTCCGCGCCCACCAGCAGGCCCGTGACCAGGCTGGTGCCGTCGGCGAAGGTCACCTCGTGGCGGCCCTCGCCCAGGGTGCGGACGCGGACGGCCTTGCGGCCCCAGCGGACCGTGCCGGGCGGGAGCGAGTCGAGCAGGAGCTGCCGCAGTTCGCCGCGCTGCACCTCGGGGCGGGTGCCGGTGCCGCCGTCGGCCTGGTCGAACAGGACGGTCCCGTCCGGGTCGAGGATGCGCGTCGCCTGCCGGCCGTCCAGCACGATGGCATGGAACTCCTCCATCAAGTCGGCTGCCTTCAAGGCGAGTTGGCCGTTGTAGTCGTGGATGTCGAGCAGTCCGCCCTGCGAGCGCGCGGCCGGTGAGGGCTCCGCCTCGCAGACCGTGGCCGCTATGCCGTGCAGGTGCAGGACGCGGGCGAGGACGAGGCCGCCGAGTCCGGCACCGATGATCGTGACGTCGGTGTTCATGAGGGGCCTTCCGGTGGTGGGCTGCTCTGGTGGCCGGGCCCGGCGAGGGCCGGCGACCGGTGGGCTCCACTGTCCGGGCGGCCGCCGACAGTCCGCCGACACGTCACCGACAGGCCGCCGTCAGCGCCGACAGTCCGGTGACACGGACACGGGACGCCGGATCACACGACCGGGGGTTCGTCGTGCAGCACCCGCTGGAAGATCCGGTGGTCCCGCCACCGTCCGTTGATGTGCAGATAGCGCGGGGCCAGGCCGATCGCCTCGAACCCGCACTTGCCCAGCACGCGTGCGGAGCCGGTGTTCTCCGGGAGGATGGTCGCCTCGATCCGGTGCAGCCCGATCGTGTCCCGCGCGATCCGGCAGACCCGCTGGACGGCGCCGGTCGCGAGCCCCCGGCCCTGCTGGTCCGCGGCGACCCAGTAGCCGAGATAGGAACTGCAGAAGACGCCCAGGGCGATGCCGGACAGCGTGATGGCGCCCACGATCCGGCCGTCGCGTTCGAGCAGCCACGGCACCATCCGGCCGTCCGCGTACTGCCGTTGCTGTTCCGCCAGGCGCCGCTGCTGACCGGCCACGGTGAAGAAGGATTCCGGGCGGCGCGGTTCCCAGGGTTCGAGGTGCGTCCGGTTCTCGGTGTACGCGGCGCACAGCGCGGGGGCGTCCGCCGGTCCGGCGAGCCGGAGTATCACGCCGTCCGCGATGTCTTCGCTTTCGATCTCCATGCGCGCACCCTGATCTCGGCGCCGGTTTCCCGGCTCACGGCGCGGGAAGCGTCGGCCGGCCCCCGTGCGGCCGCGTGGGCTCACCGCCCGGCGCCGGCCCCGCGTGCTCCGTTCAGCGCAGGGAATCCAGCGGGAAGGCCCGCGCCATCGCGGCCATGCCGGCGTCGTTCGGGTGCAGGCCGTCTCCGCCGTCGTACGCGGGCAGGAGGTGGTCGGGCCGGGCGGGGTCGCGGAGCACGGCGTCGAAGTCCAGGACCGTGTCGAACGCGCCGCTCGTGCGGATCCAGTCGTTGACCTGCTGCCGCACCGCCTCACGCCGCGGGGTGAAGTAGCCGATGGTGTCACCCGCGAAGGGCGTGATCGTCGCGCCGTAGATCTTCAGGCCGTGTTCATGGGCGCGCTCGATCAACTGCCGGTAACCGGCTATGAGTTCCTCCGCCGTGACCTCGTCGGAAGCGGGGGCGGCGATGCCCGGCTGGCCCAGGTCGTTGACGCCGAGGAGCACGGTGACGGCACGGGCGCCGGGCTGGCCCAGCACGTCGCGGTCGAACCTCTTCAGGGCGCTCTCGCCGAAGTAAGCGGCGAAGGACTCGGCGGCCGAGCCCGGCTCCGGGTCCGGGTCGCGCAGCAGGCGGTTGCCGCCGATACCGGCGTTCACGACGCCCGTGCCCGCCAGTCCCCCGTCCCGGCGCAGCCGTTCGGCGAGCAGGTCGGGCCAGCGCCGGTCGGCGTCGAGCGTGGTGTGTTCGCCGTCGGTGATGGAGTCGCCGAGGGTCACCACCGCCGAATCCGCCGTACCGGCACGGCGGTCGACGGACACGCCCGACAGGAAGTGCCACGAGGTGGCGGTGGAGACCGGGGTGAGGTCGGGAGCGCCCGTGACATCGCCGGCGGCCACGAAGTTGTGCTGGTAGGCCGCCGAGTGCACGGTGCTGCCGGGGGTGCGCTGCGGCAGGTACATGCTGATGACGAGGTCGCCGCCCGCGGTCGTGGGCAGCGCGACCGGGTCGCTCCAGCGCTGGGTGCCCGGCGCGAGCGTCGCCGACGGCCTGCCGTCGAAGCGCACCACCCGGTCGGTGCCGGGGTCGATGGCCGTCGCGGGACCCTGCGCCGCCGGGCGGGCGGCGTGCACCTCGCCGATCGTCAGCGGCGACGTGCCGAACTCGTTGGTGAACCGCACGCGCAGACTGTCCCCGGCGACCGACAGGTGCACCGTCTGACGCAGCGTCTGGTCCTCGTACACCGTGGAGTCGGCGGCCGGTGCGGCGGTGGGCGGGGCCGCCCAGGTGCCGACGTAGGTGTCCGCCGAGGCGTGCGCGGCGGGCGCCGGAGCGAGGACGGCGACGAGGAGCGCGAGGGGAATGCCCAGCAGCGCGCGAGGTTTTCTGCGCATGGCGGATCGTGCCTTTCGTGAAGGGGTTGGGTGGGAGGAGACCGGCGGCGGTGCGACGGCGGGTCAGCCGTCGGTCCGCGCGACCTCGCGCGCGAACTCGGCCCACAGGTCCGCGTACTCCCTGGCCAGCTCGGCCACCAGGTCCGTGCAGTGCGGGGGCACCGTCTGGGCCATCGCGAGCAGCGCCGTCCGCTCCACGGCCCCGCACTGGAGCAGGCGCAGCAGCCGGCGGCCGCTCTCCTTGTGCCGCAGCGACGGGTCGCGCAGCAGCCTGACGAGCGGCGAGTCCTCGGGCGGGCGGATCGGGCGGACCACGCTCACGGGCTCCGGGGCCGCGCCGCCCCCCGGCGTCGCACGGCTCCCGGTGCCGGCCGGCCGTGCCCCCGGCGTGTTCCGTTCCGGTACCGGGGGCCGGCCGGAGGCGAGTCGTCTGCGGACGTCGCTGGCCGTCGCCGGGGAGATACCGGCGTGCCGGGCCACCTCGCGCACCGAGGCCTGGGGGCGCTGCGCCAGCAGTTCGGCGGCCTTGCGGCGGCCCGTGGTGCCGTCCAGCGGCCGGATCCTGCCGTCCCTGCCCCTGCGGGCCTGCGGGTTCGGCGTGGGACCGGCCGCGAGGGGCCGCAGCGCCGCCACGGTCTTGGCGCCGATGCCCGCGATGCCGGCCACGGCCCGGTCCGACAGGTGCGGCCACTGGGCGAGGATGCGCTGCGCCGCGGCCCGCCGGTCCTGCCGGGACAGGGGGAGGCCGTGCGTCATGTTGGAGCGGACCGCGAGAAGGAACGCTTCCTCGGCCGCGCCGTCGAACAGGCGCACCTCGATCGTGGTGTGGCCCTTCGCCTTGGCGGCCAGGACGCGGTGCATGCCGTCGATGACGCGCAGGGTGGACCGCTCGACGAGGATCGGCGGAAGCGCCTCGTCGGTATCCGCCAGGCGGGCGACGTGCTCGGCGTCTTCTCCGCACAGCCGGGGGGAATATCCGGGGACGAGCGACGAGATCGGTATGGATCGGGTTTCCTGGTCGAGGTTTCCCGCCAATGCCGCCGTCATGAGGGGCGCGTCGGAATTCCCTCGCGTCACGTCGATGTCGAACGCACTGGAATCGGCCATGTCACTGACTCATCTCCCCCGGATCTCACCTTCTTGACGCACCGCGGAATCGGGGCGGGCGCCGGGCCGGCCGCGCCATGTGTCTGGCTCCCGCACCGTACCCGGATTCGGCCCTCGCGGGTGTCGGATCGGGTCGAGCCGGAAACCGGAACGGGTCGGATAATGCTGGAGCGACGCTTGAGAAACGCTTGAGCCACGCTTGAGGAATACCGGCGTTCACAGGACGAGTTCGCTGCCGTCCGGCAGCACTTCCACGCCGGCCTCGCGCACCGCCGCGTGGGCGGCGGAGGAGGGGTCGAGGAGGGGGTTGGTGTTGTTGAGGTGGGTGTAGATCCGGCGCAGTCCCCGGTGGCGGGCGAGGGCGGCGAGGCTGCCGCCGGGTCCGGCCACCGGCAGATGGCCCATCAGGGACTGCCCGGCGCCCGCGGAGGAGGTCGCCGTGCCCAGTTCGCCGGCGCTGAAGAAGGTCCCGTCCAGCAGGGCGCAGGTCGCCGAGGCCAGCAGGTCGTCGAAGCCGTCCGGCCAGGTGGCCAGGCAGGGCGCGTAGACCAGGGCGCCGCCGGTCGCCGGGTCCTCGATGCGGTAGGCGCACACCCAGGGGGCGTCCGGGTCCGGGGCGTGCGCGTACTTGGGGGCCTTGGTACCGACCGGGTGCGCGGTGACGGTGAGCCCGCCGGCCACCGCGAAGCCGCCGGGCGCGGTGGCGTCCCGCCAGTCCCAGGGGGCGTAGCGGTCCAGCAGGCCGCGCACGGGCAGCTCGGCACTGAGCGCGCCGCGCACCGGGGGCGCGGCGTACGCGGTCAGACCGGTGGCGCCGCGCAGGACGGCCAGCCCCAGCGCGTGGTCGACCTCGGCGTCGGTGAGCAGCACGCCGCGTACGGGGGTGTCGCGCGGGCCGGGGCCGGGCGTCAGGGCGGGCGCGGCGAGGAGTTGGGTGCGGATGTCGGGGGAGGCGTTGAGCAGCCACCAGTCGCGTCCGTCGCCGCTGACGGCGACGCATTCCTGGGACCGCGCGGGCAGTTCGCCGCATCGGCCGCGGGCGCACAGGGCACAGGCGCAGTTCCACTGGGGGAAGCCGCCGCCCGCGGCGGTGCCGAGCAGGATCACTTTCACGCCGGCACCGGACCCCGAGGGACGAACGCCGGTGCCGGGCCGTCGGTGACCTCCGCCAGTGCCGCGTCCACCAGCGACCGGTGCGGGGACAGGCCGCAGGCCGGGTCGGTGGCGGCGGCGTCGCCGGTCAGCTGGAACGCCTGGCAGCGGCAGCCGCCATGGTCGGCGTGGCGCTCCGGGCAGGTACGGCACGGTTCGCGCATCCAGCCGGTGCCGCGGTAGGCGTTGAAGGATCGCGAGGCGTACCAGATCTCCGACAGGGGGCGGCGCAGCGCGTTCTCCACCGGGAGGGTGGTGATGGCGTACGCGGCGGGGCACGGCAGTACGTCACCTGCGGGGGTGACGGTCAGCTGGGTGCTGCCCCAGCCGTCCATGCAGGGTTTGGGCCGGTCGTCGTAGTAGTCGGCCGCCACGTAGACCAGTTCGGGGCCGCCCGCGTACCGCGTGCGGGCGTGCCGCACGGCCTCGCGGGCGGCGGCGAGCTGGGCGGCGGTGGGCATCAGCGCGGCGCGGTTGCGCAGCCCCCAGCCGTAGTACTGGGTGTTGGCCAGCTCGATCCGGTCGGCGCCCAGGTCGACGGCGAGGTCGACCATTCGCGCGGTGCGGTCGATGTTGCCGCGGTGCAGGACGATGTTGACGGTGAGCGGGAGCCCGGCGGCGGTGACCGCCCGCGCCGCCTCCAGTTTGGCGGTGTGCACGCGGGCGCCGGCGATGGCCTGGCCGGCGGCCGGGTCGGCGTCCTGGAGCGAGAGCTGGACGTGGTCAACGCCGCGCCGCGCCAGGTCGTGTGCGCGTTCGGCGGTCAGGCCGACGCCGCTGGTGACCAGGTTGACGTAGGCGCCGAGCCGCCGGGCGTGGCCGACGAGGTCGGGCAGATCCGGGCGGGCCAGCGGCTCGCCGCCGGAGAAATGCATCTGTACGACGCCGAGTTCGCGGGCCTGGGTGAGGATGTCCGTCCACTGCTCGCAGGTCAGTTCCGCCTCGCGGCGCACGAGTTCGAGGGGGTTGGAGCAGTAGGGGCAGTGCAGCGGGCAGCGGTGGGTCAGTTCGATCAGCATCCCCGCGGGGGCGCCGACGGCGGGGTCAGCCATGCAGGTCCACCACCCGGCGCTGCGCCAGGCGCAGGAGCAGTTCATGGACGTCCTCGGCGCTGACGCCCTCGTACTCCTCGGCGAGGCGCTCGACGATGCCGGCGAGGCTGGTGGTGCCGTCGCAGTGGGCGAGCACCGCCGCGGCGGTGTCGTTGAGAACGACGACGCGCTCGGGCAGCAGGGCCAGTTCGCCGCGTGCCGGGTCGCGGGTCAGCCGGACTCCGGGCCGCAGCCGGGGCACGGTGGGTTCGGGCAGGCCGGTCATGACCGCGTGGCTCCGTTTCCGGTGTGGTAGTCGAGCGAGTCCAGGACCGCGTTCAGCACGCGGCACTTGAACGCGAGGGCGCGGACACAGGCTTCCTGCTGTTCCCGGCTGACGGCGTGCCGGGCGACCAGATCGAGCAGGGAACGGCCTTCGGGGCCCACCACCTCGATGCGCGCGGTGAAGTACTCGAAGCCCTCCTCCGCGATCCACGGGTAGTGCTCCCTGAGGCGGCCCAGCCGGTGGGCGAGCAGGCCCGGCGAGAACAGCTCGGTCAGTCCGGAGGCGGCCGCCTCCAGCCAGGGGCGGCGGCGGGCGAAGTCCACGTAGGCGTCCACGGCGAAGCGGGTGCCCGCGAGGACGAGGCGCTCGTCGAGCACCTCGTCCCTGCGCAGCCCGACCGCCTCGGCCAGACGCAGCCATTTCTCCGCACCGCCCGCGCAGGCGTCCGCCCCGTCGTGGTAGACGATCCTGGACAGCCACTGCCGCCGCACCTCGGGCAGCGGGCAGTTGGCCACGATCGCCGCGTCCTTCTGCGGCAGACAGCGCTGGTAGTACCAGCGGTTGGCCGCCCACAGCCGCAACTCCCCCTCGTCCAGGAGTCCTTCGTGCATCCGCCGGTGAAACGGGTGCCGGTCCCAGTAGGACGACTCCAGTGCGTGGAGGCGCTGCCGGAATTCGGCCTCGCTCCAGGGGGCGGCCACCTCGCGCGTCACGGACATCGACATGCCTGCGTCCTTTCCTCAGCGGCGGGTCAGCGGCTGAAGTAGGCGGTGACTTCCATGCCGGTGTCGATGGTGACGAAATCGGGACGGTGCCATGCCTTCTTGGCGGGCAGTTCCTTGCCGGAGGTCCGCATGCCGGTGCTCCTTTTCACAGAACGGATTTCACACTGAGCGAGGGGACGGTAACGACGCCGGGGAAAAGCACACAATGTCTCTCCGGTTTTCCTCAAGCGGTTCACGACTCGGGCCCGTTGAGGCACCGGTCCTGCCGCGTCCGTGGCCGAACAGCGCCTGTGGGGAGGGATCTTTTCTGGTACCGTGAAGCACGGATGGTGTAGACGAAGGAGAGGGAGCCGTGGTTATCGCGGGTGACGACGACATCACCGGGTGATCCCCGGATGTCGACTGCCACCGCTGCGCACCGTGCGTGCGCGGTGCCGTGGCCGTACCCCCACGCGCTCTGACCTTCCCATCCTTTGGGCGCGCCGCTGCGCGCCCGCATCTTCTTGCGAGGCCTGCGTACATGACCGACGCCAGCATCGTCTGCTCGAATCTCTCCTTCTCCTGGCCCGACGGCACCCCGGTGTTCCACGACCTGTCCTGGTCCGTCGGCGAAGGCCACACCGGTCTGGTCGCGCCGAACGGCGCGGGCAAGTCCACCCTGCTCAAGCTGATCACGGGCGCGCTGCGCCCGAACCGCGGCTCGGTGACCGTGCAGGGCCTGGTCGGCTACCTGCCCCAGACCCTCCCGCTGACCGGCGACCTCACCGTGGCCGAGGTGCTGGGCATCGCCCCGGTCATCGAGGCGCTGGACGCGATCGCGTCCGGGGACGTGAGCGAGGAGCACTTCGCCACCATCGGCGACGACTGGGACATCGAGGAACGCAGCCGGGCCCAGCTCGACCGCCTGGGGCTCGGCGACATCGCGCTGACCCGGCGGCTGCACGACCTCAGCGGCGGCCAGGTCGTCTCGCTGGGCCTGGCGACCCAGCTGCTCAAGCGGCCCGACGTACTGCTGCTGGACGAACCGACCAACAACCTCGACCTGGACGCCCGCCGCCGGCTCTACCAAGTGCTGGAGAGCTTCGGCGGCTGCCTGCTGGTGGTCAGCCACGACCGGGCGCTGCTCGACCTGATGGACACCATCGCCGAACTCGAATCGGGTGAGATGCGGCTGTACGGCGGCAACTACACCGACTACGAAGAGGCCGTACGCGCCGAGCAGGAGACCGCCGAGAAGAACATCCGCACCGCCGAGCAGCAGGTCAAGCGGGAGAAGCGGGAGATGCAGCAGGCGCGGGAGCGGGCGGTGCGCCGGGCCGGCATCGGGGCCAGGGCGTACCGCAAGGGCAGCATGTCCAAGATGGCGGCGGGCACGCTCAAACGGCGCGCCCAGGAATCGGCGGGCAAGTCGAACGACACGCACGGCCAGCGCCTCGCCGACGCCAAGGCACGGCTGGACGACGCGAGCCGGATGCTGCGGGACGACCGCAGGATCGCGCTGGAGCTGCCCGACACCAATGTGCCGGCCGGCCGCACCGTCTTCCTCGGCGAGGGGATCAACGTGCGCTACGGCGGGCGGGAGATCTTCGCCGGCGACGGGGTCAGCCTCACCATCCGGGGGCCGGAGCGGATCGCGCTGACCGGCAGCAACGGCGTCGGCAAGTCCACCCTGCTGCGCGTGATCAGCGGTGAACTCGAGGCGGACCGCGGCGAGTTCAAGCGGGCCGACGGCCGCATCGCCTACCTCTCGCAGCGCCTGGACACCCTGCCGCTCGACCGTACCGTCGCGCAGTGCCTGGCCGACTACGCGCCGCTCAAGCCGGAGGCGGAGCGGATGAACCTGCTCGCCCGCTTCCTCTTCCGCGGGGCCGCGGCGCACCTTCCGGTCGGCGCCCTGTCGGGGGGCGAGCGCCTGCGCGCGACCCTGGCCTGTGTCCTGGGTGCCGAGCCGGCGCCGCAGCTGCTGCTGCTCGACGAGCCCACCAACAACCTCGACCTGGACAGCGTCGAGCAGCTGGAGGGAGCCCTGAACTCCTACGAGGGCGCGTTCATCGTGGTCAGCCACGACGAGCGGTTCGTCAAGGAGATCGGGGTGGACCGCTGGCTGCGGCTGGCGGACGGCCGGCTGCTGGAGACCGGGGGGCCCGCCGATGAGTGACGCCCCCGCACCGCCCGACCACGGGCAGGACGTCCTGTCCGCCGACCACCGCTCGGCGCACCTGCTCGCCGAGGACCTGCGCTGCGTGCTGGGGGACCGGGTGGTGCTGCACGACGTGTCGCTCTCGGTCTCCCGCGGCGAGCGGGTGGGTCTGATCGGCGAGAACGGCCGGGGCAAGTCCACCCTGCTGCGCGCCCTCGCCGGCGAGCTGGCCCCGCAGCGCGGCCGGGTGGTGCGCGCGGTGACGGGCCGGGTCGGCTTCCTGGCGCAGCAGCCGGACTTCCCGCCGGGCTCCACCATCGAGGACGTGCTCGCACAGGCGACGGCGGAGTTCCGGGAGCTGTCCGCGCGCATGCACGCCGCGGAGGAGCGGATGTCGTCCGAGTCGGGCGATCTCGATGCCGTAATGGAGGAATACGGCCGTCTCCAGGAGGAGTTCACCCGGCGCGGCGGCTGGGAGCTGAGTGCCCGCGTCGGTGAGGTGCTGGACGTCTTCGGGCTGGCCGGGCTGGACCGGGACCGCCGCATCGGGACCCTGTCGGGAGGCGAGCGGGCCCGGCTGGCGCTGGCCTGCCTGGTCCTGGACGAACCGGCCGGGCTGCTGCTCGACGAGCCCACCAACCACCTGGACGACCGGGCGGTGGACTGGCTCGTGCGGTGGCTCGCGGCCTACCAGGGACCGTGTCTGATCGCCTCCCACGACCGGGCGCTGCTCGACACGGCCGTCACCGCCATCGTCGACCTGGACGGCCCCAGCGGTGCCACCGTGCGCTACGGCGGCGGCTACCGGGACTACCTGGCCGAGCGGGCGGCGGCCCGGGAGCGCTGGTGGCAGCGGTACCGCGAGTGGAGCCGGGAGGTGGCCGAGGCCCGGCGGCGGCTGGAGCGGGCGCACGCGGGCGGCCGGGTGTTCGCGGGCCGCGCCGACAACGACAAGCTGTCGTACAACGCCATGGGCAGCGCGGCCGAGGCGGCCGTCGCGCGCCGGACCCGTGCCGCCCAGCAGCACCTTCGGGAGCTGCTGGGCGAGGCGGTGCCGCGTCCGCCGGAGCCCCTGGACTTCGCTCCCCCGGCGCCCGACCAGGAGACCGACGGCGTCGCGGAGCCGGCCGGCGGTGTGCTGCTGCGGGCCACCGGTCTGCTGGCCGGGGAGGTGCTGCGGGGGGCGGAGCTGACGCTGGCCGCCGGCAGCCGCTATGTGATCAGCGGGCCGAACGGCGCGGGCAAGTCGACCTTGCTGTCGGTGCTCGCGGGTGAGCGGGAGCCGGACGCCGGGGTGGTGGAGCGGGCGCCGGGGCTGCGCATCGGATACCTGCCGCAGGACAGCGACTTCGGTGCGGAGCGGCGCGGGCTGCTGGAGGCCTTCGCCGCGCGTCGCGAGACCCATCTCGACGACGCAGCGGCCGAGTTGACCCGGTTCGGGCTGTTCGCTCCGCGGGACTTCGCCACCCCGGCGAACCGGCTGTCGGTGGGCCAGTGGCGGCGCCTGGACCTCGCGCTGCTTTTCGCCCGGCGCCCGCATCTGCTGCTGCTCGACGAACCCACCAACCACCTCAGCCTGGTGCTGGTGGAGCAACTGCTGGCGGCGGTCGAGCGTTTCACGGGTCCGGTCGTGATGGTCACCCACGACCGGGCGCTGCGCGAGCGCCACCGCGACCGGCTCCTGGAGCTGGCCGGCGGGCGGCTGGTGCCCTCCGGGTGAGGGCCGGGCCGCCCGCGGGCGGGGGGTCCGGGGCGGGCGCCCCGGACCCGCCCGGTCAGCGGATGTACCGGCCGTCCAGGTACTTCTTGGCCAGTTCGAGGTAGCGGCCGTCCTCGGAGTTGCGGATCAGTTCGAAGAAGAACATCTCCCGCGTGATCAGGTGCACCCCGAGCTGCCGCAGCCGGGCCAGTCCCAGCTCGTGGTCCGCCTGGTTGCGGGCGGAGACGGTGTCGGCCAGCACGAAGACCGTCTTGCCCTGCTCCAGCAGGCTCAGCGCGGACTGGAGGACGACCACATGGGTCTCCGCTCCGGCCAGCACATACTGCTCCCGGCCGGTGTCGGCCACATGCCGCGCGATGGGCTCCTCGCGCAGGAAGTCGAAGTGCTCCTTGGGCAGCCGGGGCGCGTCCTCGGCCGCCTCGTGCAGCGACAGGGAGAGTCCGCCCAGCTTCTTGTGCTCGGTCAGCAGCAGCGGGACGTCGAACTCCCGCGCCACCTCCGCGACCCAGCAGGTGTTGTGCAGCAGTTGCGTGCCCTCCAGCAGCAGCGGAATGAGCTCCAGCTGCATGTCGAAGAGGACGACCGCCGTCTTGTCCGCGCGTACCAGCATGTTCCGCGACCGATCCAATCCCGTGAGTAGGTGTGTTCCCGGATGTCGTACGGCGTTCGCGGGGTCAGCCCCGCCCGGCCCAGAACGCGGCCAGCGTCCTGTTGACGGCGCGCGCCGCGGTGAGGGGCACATAGTGCCCGTGGTCCTCGAACTCGCGCACCCGCACTCCGGGGATCCTGGAGTACAGCTCGACCGCTTCGGCGTCGAGGACGCAGTCGCCGACGCCGCGCAGCACCAGGCAGTCCGCCGTGATGTCCGGGAGCCGGTCGACGACGTCGAAGGCGGTCAGGTCCGTGTAGTAGCAGCGCAGCACGTCCATGGAGGCGTTCCCGCCGAACTTCTCGGCCAGGTTGCCGCCCTCGCCGAACACCGCTTCCAGCAGCCCCCCGTGCAGCCGCAGCTCCTCGCGCAGGTCGAGGGTGCGCTCGAAGGCGTCCTCGCCGTAGCTGGGTGCGCAGCTGACGAGGGCCAGCGAGGCGACGCGCTCCGGGTGCCGCAGGGCGGTCAGGGTCGACACGCAGCCGCCCAGGGACCAGCCGACCAGGTCGGCCGGGCCGTCGGCGGTGTCCCGCAGGAAGCCGGCCACCTCGTCCGCGAGCGCCTCGAAGGAGAAGCGCTCCTCGTCGAAGGGGGTGTCGTTGTGCCCCGGATACTCCGGGACGTAGACCGTGCGTCCCGCCCGGAGCAGGGCCGGGATCTGCTGGGCCCAGGCCCGCTCGTCGCAGTTGAGCGGGGGCAGCAGCAGGGTGGGCCGCCCCCCGTCGCCGTACGCCGACCACCGGATCAGCGGCGCGTGGTCCGGCCCGGCGCCTCCCCTGCGGGTCGTGCCGGGCTCGCGGGCCGGGGGCGTCGGCGGCGGGGCGAGCGGCCGGCCGCCGATGGCCGCGGCGAGATGGGCCACCGTCTCGTGGCGGAACAGGTCGTGCGCCTTGATGGCGCTTCCGGCCTTCTGGTAGGGGCTGAGCAGCTGGACGGCGGAGAGCGAGTCCAGGCCGAGCGAGGCGATCCTGGTGCCGGGTACGACCTGGTCGCTGTCCTCGTCATAGCCCAGCAGGGCGGACAGCCGGGCGCACAGTTCGCGGGCGAGGGCGTCGGTCGCCGCTTCCGGGGCGTCCGGGACCGGCGGCGCGGCCGGTGCCGGGGCTTCGCCGGTCAGCCAGTGCCGCCGGCCGTCGAAGGGGTAGGCGGGCAGCGTGATCCGGGCCAGGTCGGCCGGTGCGTCGAGCCGCCGCTGCACGGCGGGCATGTCCTGTGCCCGCCAGCGGGTGACCAGCTCGCGCAGGTCGTCGTCGAGACGGGCGGTGTCCGCGCTCCGGGGTGCCGGGCCCTCGGACCCGCCGTGGGCCAACGCCTCGAGGGCGGTGCCCAGTTCGTCGCGGGTACGGGCCACGACCACCGTCTCGTGGGTGAGCCTCGGGCGGCGCAGCAGCAGCTGGGAGAGGTCCCAGAGCCGGTCTCCGGGCAGCTCGGCGACCAGCGTCCGGCAGCGGTCGGCGAGCGCCGCGAGGCTGTCCGGTGACTCGGCCGACAGGCAGAAGGGCAGCGCCCGCCCCGGCCGGCGGTCCACCGCGTCGGCGGCCGGCGGCGCGTCCGGCAGCCGGCGCAGCACCACGTGCCCGTTGGAGCCGGTGAACCCGAAGGCGCTGATCGCGCACAGCGGCTTGTCCTCGGGCCACGGCAGCGGTTCCCGGTTGACCTTGAACGGCGCGACGTCGAGGTAGGAGACCGCCTCGCCGGCGGCGGCCACCGGCGGGATCGTCGCGTGGTGGAAGGCGAGCAGCGCCTTGACGACGCTCGCCAGGCCCGAGGCCACGAGGGTGTGCCCGATGAGCGGCTTCACGGCGCCGAGGTGGCAGCCGTCGGCGCCGGCCCGGCGGAAGGCGGAGCGCAGGCCCTCCAGCTCGATGGGGTCGCCGAGCGGGGTCCCGGTGCCGTGCGTCTCCAGGTAGGCGATCTGCGAGGCGTCGATCTTCTCGCGGTCGTACAGCTCGGCGATCAGCCGGGACTGGGCCTTGGAACTCGGCGCCATCAGGCCGTTGGTGGTGCCGTTGTGGTTGGTGCCGGTCGCCTGGACCGCTCCGTAGACGCGCAGTCCGCGGGCCCGTGCCTCGTCGTGGCGCATGACGACGAGCGCGGCGGCGCCCTCGGCCGGTACGAAGCCGTCGGCCGCGTCGGTGAAGGGCAGCGAGGCGCCCTCGGGGGAACTCATCCTGGAACGCTGGGCGAAGCGCAGCACCTCCGGGGTGCTGAACACCGACACGGCGCCGACGATCGCGGCACGGCACTGTCCGGCCCGGATGTTGAGCGCCGCCTCGTGCAGCGCCGCCAGCGACGAGGAGCAGGCGCTGTCCAGCGTCAGGGACGGGCCGTTGACGTCGTAGAAGTAGGAGATGCGGCCCGACAGCGTCGAGGGCGCGTTGCCCAGGAAGCTGTGGGTGCCGTAGACCAGGTCGGCGCGCCGCGCCACCAGGGTGCGGTAGTCGCCGGGCAGCCCGGCGGCGAACACCCCGCAGTCCAGGTCGCGCAGGTCGGCGGCCGTCAGATAGCCGTCGTCGACGGCGTGCTGCACCGTTTGCAGCAGGATGCGCTGCTGCGGGTCCATGCACTGCGCCTCGTTCGGCGAGATGCGGAAGAACCGCGCGTCGAACTCCTGGTGTCCGTCCAGGAAGCCGCCGGTGAAGGACCCGGCGTCCTCCTCTTCCGTCCAGCGGCCGGTGGTGCCCAGGGCGCTGCGGCCGAGCCGCAGGCGCTCCCAGTACTCCCCCAGGCCGTCGCTGCCGGCGAACCGGCAGGCCATGCCGACCACGACCGGGGTGTCGTCCTCAAGCAGCTCGTCCATTCCCACTCTCGATTCCCTGGCCGGTTCGCCGGCGCGCCGTTGCCTTGCCGGTGCCGGTCACTCGAACCAGAACCGGTTCTTCTCGAAGGCGTAGCCCGGCAGATGGAGCCGGGCGAACCGCTCGCCTTCGAACATCGATTCCCATGCGAACTCCTCGCCCTCGGCGTAGCGGGCCCGTACCTCGTCCAGCGCCGCGCGGTGGCCGGGGTCCGTCGGGGCCGGCAGCCGCACCGGGTGTGTGGTCAGCCGCCGGGACCGGCACTTGGCCGCCTCCTCGGGCCGGGCCTGCGCCAGCCGCCGGCGCAGCTCCGCGGTGTCGGAGACGACCCAGGCCAGGCGGTACTCGAAATGGTCGCGGCCGACCGCCAGGGTGTGGGCGATGTCCCCGAGCTCCGCGTGCTGGGCCTCCGGGCCGTCCAGCCACTCCAGCAGGCCGTCGCGCATCGCGGTGAGCGAGGCACGGGAGCGGGCGCTGAGGGTGATGAGCCAGTACGGCCGCGACGCCGCCGGCCCGGACGCCGGGGCGGGTGCCTCGGAGAGGACCGCGTGCGCGTTGGACCCGCCGAACCCGAAGGAGCTGACACCGGCCACCAGGGGGGTGCCCCGCTCCCACGGCTCGTTCTCCAGCAGCAGCCGGAAGGGCGAACCGGCCAGCTCCACCAGCGGGTTGAGCTCCTTGAAGTTGATGTTGGCCGGCAGGCGGCGGTGGCGCAGGCACAGCAGCAGCTTCAGCAGCCCCGCCATGCCGGCGGCCGGCTCCAGGTGGCCCACGTTGGTCTTCACCGCGCCCAGGGTGATGCTGCCCGGCTCGCGGTGCGGGGCCAGCCGGCCGAACGCGGTGCGCAGCGCGCCGATCTCGATGGGGTCGCCCAGGTTGGTGCCGGTGCCGTGCGCCTCGATGTGGGAGACCCGCTCGGCCAGCTCCGGGGTGTAGACCCGGTTCAGCAGGGCGACCTGCGCGTCGGGGTTGGGTGCGGTGAGCGAGTTCGAGCGGCCGTCGTGGTTCTCGGCCACCGCCTCGATCACCGCGAGCACGGCGTCGCCGTCGCGCCGGGCGTCGTCGAGCCGTTTGACGACCACGCACCCCACGCCCTCCGCGCGCACGTAGCCGTTGGCGTCCTTGTCGAAGGTGGCGCAGCGGAAGTCGGGGGAGAGCACGCCCAGTTCGCTCGCCGCGTCGGTGGCGGCCGGGTCGACGAGCACGCTGACGGCGCCCACGAGAGCGACGTCGCACTCCCCGGCCGCCAGCGAGAGCACACCCCGGTTCAGCGCGACCAGGCCGCTGGAGCAGGCCGTGTCGACCGTCTGGCTCGGTCCGGTGAAGTCGAGCAGGTGGGACACGCGGTTGGCGAGCATGGCGTGCGCGTTGCCGGTGACGGTGTACGGGTGGGCGCGGTCCTCGCTGTGCTGGAGGGCCGTCTGGTACTCGCTGAACTGCACTCCGGCGAAGACGCCCACCTCCCGCAGCGATCCCGGCGCGTAGCCGGCGTCCAGCAGGGCGTTGTAGGCGCTCTGGAGGAAGAGTCGGTGCTGCGGGTCCATCAGCATCGCTTCGCGGGCGGAGAGTCCGAAGAAGGAGTGGTCGAAGGCGTCGTGGTCGTCGATGGTGCCCGCGAAGTACTGCCGGTCGCGGTTCTTCCAGCGTTCCACGGGACGGATGGCGCTGCCGTTCTCGACGAGCAGCCGCCAGAAGTCCGCAAGGTTCTCGCCCGCGGGCATGATGCCGCTCATGCCGACCACGGCGTACCGGCCGCGTCCGGTGCTCCGCTCCGCCGTGCCGGAGGGCGCGGGCCGCGGCACGGCCAGCGCCCGGCCCTGGTCCGGGGCAGCCGGTGTGTCCGGTGCGTCCCGGTCCGGTCCCTGCGGTGCGCCCGCCGCGTCCTCGCCCGGCGTGTCCGGTGCGCCGGCCGCGCCCTGGTCCCGCAGATAGGCGCTCAGCGAGGCGATACTGCTGTACTTGAACAGGGCGTTGGGCGGGGTCTCCACGCCGAACTCGGGGCCGAGCCGCCGGGCCAGGTGCTGGAGCATGACCGAGTCGTAGCCGAGGTCGCCCCACCTGCTGTCGAAGGCGATGTCCTCGGCGCTCAGGCCGGTCTGAGCGCGCACCAGTTCCAGGAGCCGTGCGCCGAGCTCCTCCTGCGTCGCGCCGGGGCGGGGGGCCGGTCGCGCGGCGGCCGGGGCGGCGCCGGGCAGCAGCCGCTGCCGCATCCGCGCGAGGTCGCCGACGCAGGGGACGACCTGATGGCATGTCGCCGGCAGGCCGTCGACCAGGTCGAGGAACAGCTGCGCGCCGCGGCGCGCGGAGAGCGGCTCCATCCCGAACTGGCCGCGCAGGAAGGCGGCGAGCGCCTGGTACTGCTCGCGCCGTTCGTCTTCGGCGTCCAGCCACAGCGGCCAGTTGACCGACAGGCTGAGGCCGCCGCGCTCGCCCGCCGCCACGCGCCGGGCGCGCTCGGCGGCGAACTCGTCCAGGAACCGGTTGGCGGCGATGTAGTCGCTCTGCCCGGTGTTGCCCATGACGCTGGAGATGGAGGAGAAGACGCAGAAGAAGTCCAGCGGCAGGTCGGCGGTGCACCGGTCCAGGTTCAGCGTGCCGCGCAGCTTGGGCGCGAGCACCGCCTCGGCGTCCCCGGCCGACTTGTTCTGCACCAGGGCGTCGCGCACGACACCGGCGCAGTGGACGACGCCGTCGATGCCGCCGAAGCGCGCGCGGACGGTGTCGACCAGTTCGCGGGTCCGGGCCGCGGAGGTGATGTCCGCCTGCTCGTAGTGCAGCCCCGGTGTGCCGGCGATCCACTGCCGCTGCGCGGCGTCCGGCGCGGAGCGGCCCACGGCGATCACCGTGGCGCGGTACCGCTCGGCGAGGAGTTCGGTGATGGCCCGGCCGACCTTGCCCAGGCCGCCGGTGACGAGATAGGTCCCCCCGGTGCGCAGCCGGACGCCGGCGCGCTGCCCGTCCACGAGGCGGAGTTCGGTCAGCTCGCGCGTGTACCGGGTGCCGTCGGCCCACCGGACCTCGGTGAGCGGCCGGCGGGCGGCGCGCAGCTCGTCCAGCAGCGGCCCCCAGCCGTCGGCGAGCGCCGGACCGTCGCCGGCGCGGCGCGCCTGGACCGTGCGGACATGCGGGTTCTCCTCCGCCAGTCCGTGCAGGAATCCGGCCCAGGCGCGCGCCTCGGCCGCCTCGCTCTCGCGGGTCACGCCGAGGACGGTGGACGGGGTACGGCAGCCCTGCACGGCCTTGGCGAAGGACAGCTGGGCCGCCGCCGTCACCTCGCGCCGCAGGTCGAGCCAGTACAGGTGGTCCAGGCCCAGATCGCCGGTGAGGTGGTCCAGGGCCCGCCGGGCGGCGGTGTCGTCGCCCTCGGGCAGTTCGATCCGGTCCGCCTCGATCACCAGCGTGTCACCGGGGGTGACCCGGATCAGCCGGAGTCCGGCGGGCGGTTCGGGCAGCGGGGGCCGCGGGCCGCGGTCGGTGAGCACGAGGACGCAGGGCGGCGGGGCACCGGCCGGCTCCTCGGCCGGGTGCGGCCGCCACACCGGGGTGAGCAGCAGGGTGTCGTCCCCCGCCGGGGCGGCCTGCGGTGCGGCCGGGGCCGTGCGGGCGGGCGGGCGGTTGGCGTGGTCGAGCGTCTCGGCCACGTACCGCTCGCGGGCGAAGGGGTAGAGCGGGGCGTCCACCAGCATGGGCCGCGGGAACAGCGCCGCGAAGTCGGCCCGCTCGCCGGCCAGGTAGGCGGCTGCCGCTTCGGCCCAGGCGTCGTCGGCCGGCGGTGCGGCCGGGGCGGCGCCGGCCGCGTGCTCCAGCCGCTCGGCCAGCTGCGCCACGCTGGTCGCCCAGTAGCCGCGCCGGACCCGGAAGTGCTGGCGGGCGCAGCACAGGGTGTAGCTCAGCCCGTACAGGTACGACGCCGTGTCGGGGGCGTCGCGCAGGGCGGCGAGCAGTTGGTCCGCGCGCCGCTGCACGGCGGCCTCGTCGCGCCCGGAGAGCGGGATGAAGTAGCACGGGAACGCGGGGACGGGGGCGGTGTCGGGGGGTGCCACGAACTCCTGGACGATCGCGTGCCCGTTGGCGCCGCCCGCGCCGAACGAGCTGAGTCCGGCGAACCGCGTGGGACCGCTGCCCTTGGGCCAGGGCAGGGTCTCCTTGACCAGGGCGAAACGCGAGTCCGCCAGGTGCAGGTCGGGATTCTCCAGCGCGCAGTGGAGGGTGGGCGCCAGGGTCCGGTGGGCGAGCTGCTTGACGACCTTGACCAGTCCGGCCATCGCCGCGGCCGACTCCAGGTGGCCGATGTTGCTTTTCACCGAGCCCAGGTAGGCGCGGCCCTGTTCGGGTCCGCCGTAGGCCCGGCCCAGGGCGCGCACCTCGATCGGGTCGCCGAGCCGGGTGCCCGTGCCGTGGGCCTCGACGTAGGTCACCGCGCCCGGTTCGATCTCCGCCTCGGCCAGGGCCGCGGCGATCACCCGGTGCTGGGCCCGTTCCGAGGGCACGGTGAAACCGGCCGTGCGGCCGCCGGAGTTCACCGCCGTCGCCCGGATGACGGCGTGCACCCGGTCGCCGTCCCGCAGCGCGTCGGACAGCGGCTTGAGGACCACGGCGGCGGTTCCCTCGCCGGGGACGTAGCCGTCCGCCTCCACGCCGAAGGCCTGGCAGTGGCCGGTGGGGCTGAGGAACCTGCCCTCGGACAGCAGGCGGTACTTGCCGGGGTGCGTCATCAGGTTCACCCCGCCGGCCACGGCCAGCGCGCAGTCCCCGGCGCGGATGCTGCGCACGGCCAGGTGCAGGGCGGTGAGGCCGCCGGAGCACATGGTGTCCAGGGCGATGCTGGGGCCGTGCAGGTCGAAGGCGTACGAGACCCGGTTGGCGATGGCGGCGAACGAGCTGCCGACCACCCGGTCGGCGGCGGTGAGGTCCTGGTAGTGGCCGAACATGGCGGCCACGAAGACGCCCATGTCGCCGGTCGGCCGGGCGAAGTACCCGGCGTCCTCCAGGGCGTGGTAGACGGATTGCAGGAAGCGGCGCTCCTGCGGGTCCATGAACCGGGCTTCCAGGGGCGCGATGTTGAAGAAGACGGGGTCGAAGTCCAGGGCGTGGTCGAGGAATCCGCCGTGGCGGCCGTAGGCGGTGCCCGGCTCGTCGGGGGCGAAGGAGTGGTTCTCGCGCCAGTCCCAGCGGTCGCCGGGGATCACCCGTACCGCGTCGTCGCCCCGCAGCAGCGCCTGCCAGAACGCCTCGGTGTCGGCGCCGCCGGGGAACTCCCCGGCCATCCCGATGACGGCGATGTCGTCGGGGCGGTAGGCGTCCGCCGCGGGAGCGTCCTCGGACCGGGCCGCCACGGGAGCGGACGCCCGCTGCCGACCGGCGGACCGGGGCGGTGTCCCGGCCGCGCGGACCGCCGGTGCCGGCACGGGCTCCGGGGAGGCGGCGGGCTCCGGGGGCGCGGTGGGCTGCGGGGAGGGCGAGTCCTCGCGGGTGAGGAAGGTCTCCAGCTCCGGGGCGAAGGTCTCGGCCAGGTGGGCGCCGAGCGCGGCGACCGTCGGGTACTCGAAGAGGACCGCGCGGCTCAGCCGGGACGAGCCGGCGATGCCCAGGCAGCTCTCGATGTCCCTGCTGACGCGGATGCTGCCGACGCTGTCCAGCCCCTGCTCCAGCAGGTTCTCGTCGTCGCGCAGCCCCCGCAGCCCGCTGTGGCGGACGATCAGCTCCCGCAGCCACCGGGTCGTGCCGGCCAGGAGGCCGTCGGCGGACGGCCCGCCGTCGCGGGAGCCCGCCGCGGGCGCGTCCGCGGCGGCGCGGGGCGGTGCGGAGGGGTCGGGGGCCCCGGTCCCGGTGGCGAGGAGGCCCGGCTGTCCGTCGTAGACGACCAACTGGCGCGTCCCCGTGGCGAGGGCCCGCAGCAGCGTGTCGCAGGCCTGCTCGGGCGGCATCGCCCGCAGCCCGGAGCCGTCGTCGTCCGGCATCCGCATGCCGTCGGTGTCCCACAGGCCCCAGTTGATGCTGTACCAGTCGGGCCGGTGCGCGCTCAGCCGGTCGAGGAAGGCGTTGGCCGCCGCGTAGGCCGCCTGGCCCACATTGCCCGTGACGCTCGTCAGCGAGCTGAAGTGCACCACCATGCCGGGCCGGTGCGGCCCGGTGAGGGCCGCCAGGTTGAGGCCGGTGGCCACCTTCGGCCGCAGGACGTGCTCCAGGCGGTCGGGGGTGAGGTGGTACAGCAGGCAGTCGTCGAGCACTCCGGCGAGGTTGAACACCGCCTTGACGGGCCCGAACCGGTCGTGGAGGTAGCGCAGGGCGCCGTCGAGCGCCTCGGGGTCGTCGGCGGGGGCACCGAGATGGCTGTGCACGCCCGCTTCCTTCAGCGCCTCCCGCACCCGCGGACCCGGCGTGCCGCGGCCGAGGACGAACACCCGGACGCCGCAGTGCCGGCTCAGATACCGGCACAGCTGCCGTCCGATGCCCCCGGCCCCGCCGATGACCACGACGGAGTCGCCGTCGCCGAACACCTCGCGCGCCCCGGTGCCCTCCAGCGGGCGGGGCGTGTGCTCCAGGAGCCCGATCCGGTCGTCCTCGGCCCGCAGCACCGCGCCCGGCCGGCCGGCACCGGCATCGATCCACGCGCGCAGCCGCCGCGGGGTGACGGTGCCGCTCCACTCGACCGCCGTGTGCACGAGCGGGCACTCCAGCGCCGCCGTCCTGGCCATGCCGTCGAGCAGCGCGGGCAGTGTGTCCCCGGTGCGGGACAGCGTGACGAGACGGACCGGGCGCCCCGACCCGCGCACGGCCTGGAGCAGGGCCAGACCGGCGCGGGCGAACCGGAGCGCCGCGTCGTACTCGGGTGTGCCGTCCGCGTGCCCGTCGCCCCATGCCACCACCAGGGTGGTGCACCGGGCGGCGTACCGGCCCAGTTCCCGCCCGATCCGTTCGTCGCTCTCGGTGGCGGGGTCGCAGTGCCAGCACTCGGCGCCGATGGAGCGGGCCGCCGACGCGATGTCCTGCCGGTCGGTGATCACCACCGTGGCTCCGGCCTGCGCGCCGGGCAGGTCCGAGGCGGCGAGGTCGGTGTATCGAGGTGCTAGCGATTCCATGGGTCATCCCCGTGAGAGAAAGTGAGGCTGCGACAGGCGGGCGGGTGCTGGCTCACACGCCCATGAATTCCTTGATGCCGCGGAACTGCGCGGCGGCGGGGGCGTCGTCCGGGAAGGGGTGCGGGACACCCAGCCGGTCCGCGATCACCATGCCGGAGACGATCGCTCCCTCGTGGCCGGTGACGCTGGTGTCGGTGCCGCAGAACCAGAGGCCGTTCAGACCCTGGATCTCGTGCAGCCGCTTCTTGCGGCGCACGTCCACCGGCCGGAGCTGGGGGAGCTTCCACTCGCGGCGGACGATGACCCGCTCGGGGTCGACGTCCTCCTGCGGGTCGAAGGTGATCAGGATGGGCGAGGAGACCTTCCGGTAGGGGTGGAGCACGTTGCAGTTGCGGGTCAGGCTGCCCATCTGCTCCTCGGCGCGGTCGAGTTCGAAGCCCTCCGGCATCCGGAACTGGCAGTAGGCGCCGCCGCCGGCCGGGCTCAGCCAGCTCTCGTCCTGGTGCAGCACGCTCTCGACCGGCACGTAGGCGAAGTCCCCGAGCAGGTCCCGGTACTGCTGGTCGGAGGTGCGCAGCAGCCGCAGCGTCACGTCCGCGTGCGTGGCGAACACGACCTGGTCGAAGTGGTGCTCCTGCCCGCCGGCCAGCACGGTCACCCCGGACTGCGTCGGTACGACGGCCTCGACGGGCGTGTTCAGGCGGACCCGCTCGCCCAGGTCGCTCTCGATCCTGGCCAGGTAGGAGTGGATGCCGCCCTGCGCCTTGCGCCAGTACCCGGCGGAGAAGAAGGAGAGCAGGTTCATGCTGAACGACAGCGCGACGTACATGAGGTTGTAGTCGAGCGACGGCGCGTGGCAGCCCGAGTAGATGCTCAGGATGGGGTTCATCGCCTTGTACTTGAAGCTCTTGGAGTACCCGTGCTTGTCCAGGTACTCGCCGATGCTCATCTGCTTGTACGAGTCGTCGCCCGAGGTGGGCAGCTGGTTCATCTCCTGGTGGAACCGGTCGAACTCCTCGTGCAGTTCCTCGCGCAGCTCGCCGAGGAAGTCGAGGTTGTTCCACGACTGCTGCTCGCCGGGGAAGTCCACGTGCACCGAGGACGGGGCGACATAGGTGCCGATGCCGAAGTCGGTCAGCAGCCGGAACAGGTTGGGCGAGAGCTTCTCGTTGAAGTGCTCCACGCCCATGTCGACGTGGAGGGTGCCCTGGTCCGTCTCGACCGGGTGGCTGTAGGCGTGGCCGCCCAGGTACTCGTCCGCCTCGAAGAGGGTGACGTCGTGCCTGCGGGCCAGCAGCCAGGCCGCGACGGACCCGGAGCCGCCGCCGCCGACAACGGCGATCCTGCTTTTTGCTTCTACCACGGTCATCACTTCCTGGGCTCGGCCTGCGGCGAGGGTTCGTCGCCGAGGATCTCTGCGCTCAATTTGGTCAGCACCCGGCCGGGACCGACCTCGTCGAAGGTCTTGTGTCCGGTACGGGACAGATGGGTCACGGTCTGCCACCACCGCACCGGTTTGACGAGCTGGAAGACCATCTCCTCCAGCAGGTGACGGGCTCCCAGCGTCCGGCCGCTCGTCGTGGAGACGACGGGCTTGGTGGGCGGCGTGAACGTGCGGTCCCGCAGGAACTGCGCGAACCGGAGCCGGGCCGGCTCCATGTGGCGGGAGTGGAAGGCCCCGCTGACCGGCAGCCACACACAGCGGTGGCCGGTCTCCTCCAGCCGCGGCACCAGCTCCTCCAGGCGCGGCTTCAGGGCGCTGAGCACGACCTGCTCCGGGCTGTTGTAGTTGGCCACGTCCACGTCGAAGAACTCCAGCCGGGCGAGGTGGTCGTCGATCTCGCTCGCCCGCGGTCCGAGGACCGCCACCATCGCCCCGTCCCGCGCCTCCTGCATCAGGGCGCCGCGCCGGGAGACGATCTCCAGTCCCTCGAAGAGGTCGAAGACGCCGGCCGCGAACAGAGCCGGGTACAGCCCGAGGCTGTGGCCCGTCAGGCAGCGCACCTGCTCCGCGCCGTGCTCCTCGGCGTACGCCAGGTACATCAGGCAGCTGACGAAATAGACCGCCTCCTGGGTGCGGGAGGTCTCGTTGAGCCGTCCGTCCGGGTCCTTCAGGCACAGCTCGCGCAGCGAGTGGCCGACGATCTCGTCGGCCCTGTCGCACAGCTGCGGGTAGGCGTCGAACACCTCCTTGCCCATGCCGATGCGCTGCGAGCCCTGTCCGGGGAACATCACGACATCGCCGGCCATCGCCGCCCCCCCTCAGTTCAGTTCGAGGACGGTGAACGGCGCGGCGGCCGGCGCGGGCGCCGGGGCGCCGTGCCGGGTCGCCGCCGGGGCGCTGCCGTCGATCGCCACGGACACCGCTTCCTCCAGGGCCACGAGGACGTCGCCGTTCTCGTCGGTGAAGAAGAAGTCGTAGGTGCGGGTCCTCGGGGAGGAGCCGCCCGGCCGGGTCACGCAGTGGCAGTACACCGCCTCGGTGCGCGGGGCCCGCACCACGGTCAGCCGGCCCAGGTGGCAGGGGACGAACACCGGGGCGTCGGGCGTCCGTTCGGCCGCGAGCAGGATGGACAGCTGCATTCCGCAGTCCAGCAGCGCGGGCGACAGGCCGTACCCCCAGTCGTGGTCCACGTGGAGGAAGGCCCGTACCGTGTCCGGTCCGACCTCGGCCCAGCGCACACCGCGCAGCGGTTCGCCGTAGTCGTAGCCGAGCCGCCGGAAGGCGTCGTAGATCTCCGTCCTGGACTGCCTGCGCGTGGCGGCGGGCAGGTCGGGCGGGCTCCCGACCGGTGCGGGCGCCCCTGCCTCGGCGGTGCAGTACACGTCGCCGGTGACGCGGTCGACGAGCGACATCTCGCCGCCGCGCTCGCGGACTTCGAGGGCACCGGGGTCGGTGATCGGCTTCTGCCACAGCACGTTGCCCAGCGCCCGGCCCTCCGCCCGGTCGGCGAGGACGGCGAGCGTCCAGGCCGCCGGCGCCATGGCCACGCCGTCGATCCGGTGGGCGGACACCAGCGTGGCGAGGGAACGGAAGCCGGACTCCGCGGAGTCGACCCAGTGGCGGTGGCGCAGGAACGGGTAGGCGGGCAGTTCGACGGGGGTGGTCCTCGGGTAGTAGCGGTCCCAGTCCGGGGTGCCGCCGGACTCGTACAGGGCCGCGATGTCCTCGGCCGTGCGGGCGGTCAGTTCCGCCGCCGCCGGGGCCGGCGCGGTCCCGCGCCGGGGCCGGCGCGGCAGGTCCCGCTCCAGGGCGCGGACCAGCTCGTCCTGGTCGCGGCAGACGATCGCGACGCGGTGCGCGAAGCTGTCGCGGCAGCACGCGAGCGTGTAGGCCAGGGCGTCCATGTCCACGCGCCGCCCGCTCAGCCACTCCCGCAGCCCGTCCATGGCCAACTGGAGCCCCGCGGCGGTGTGGTGGGAGAGCGGGATGACGTAGCGGTCCCGCCGCGGGGTGGCGTTCGCCGCGGGCGCGGGGGGCTCGGGCACTCCGCGCAGGACGACGTGGGCGTTGGCCCCGCCCGCGCCGTAGGAGCTGACGGCGGACACCAGGGGGAGGTCCGCGGGCCAGCGCTCGGTCCGTGCGGCGAGCGTGAACGGGGTGGCGTCGAAGTCCAGGTGCGGGTTGGGGGGCTCCGCGTGCAGCGAGGGCACCAGGGAGCCGTGGCGCATCTGGAGCACCGCCTTGAGCACCCCGCTCAGGCCGGCCGCCGACTCCAGGTGGCCGATGTTGGACTTCACCGAGCCCAGCCGGATGCGGCCGGTGCCGGCCGCCGCGTAGGCCTTGGCCAGGGACCGCAGCTCGATGGGGTCGCCCAGCGCGGTGCCGGTGCCGTGGGCCTCGACGTACCCCACTTCCTCGGGGGAGGTCCGGGCCGCGGCGAGGGCCTTGGCGACGAGCGCGGACTGGGCCTCGGGATTGGGCGCGGTGTAGCCGTTCGCCCGGCCGCCCGCGTTGACCGCCGAACCGCTGATGACCGCGTAGACCCGGTCGCCGTCGCGCAGGGCGTCCTCGGCGGGCCTGAGCATCAGGCTGATGACGCCCTCGCCGTCCACGAAGCCGTCGGCTCCGGAGCCGAAGGGACGGCACTCCCCGGCGCGCGAGAGCATCTCCAGCCCGCACAGGAGCTGGTACTGGCGGGGGTGCGTGATGAGGTTGACGCCGCTGACGACGGCGCGGTCGCACTCGCCGGTGCGCAGCGACTGGCAGGCGAGGTGCAGCGCGGTCAGGGACGCCGAGCACGCGGTGTCGACGGCCATGCTGGGCCCGTGCCAGTCGAAGTGGTACGAGGCGCGGTTGGCCATCGACCAGAACGCCGAGGTGGGTGGCTGCGCACCGGGCTCGGTGGTCGTGTGCCAGGCGTATCCGCCGTTCATGACGCCGACGAACACTCCCGTGTCGCTGCCGGCGAGCCTGGCCCGGCTGTAGCCGGCGTCCAGCATCGCCAGGTAGGTCTGCTCCAGGACGAGGCGTTCCTGGGGGTCCATGCGGGCCGCGTCGTGCGGGGTGAGGCCGAAGAAGGTGTGGTCGAAGGCGTCGATGTCGTCGACGAAGGCACCGCGGTCGGTGTACGACAGGGGTGCGGCGCCGTCCGTCAGGCGGGTGCCGAAGCGCTCCGGGGGCACGGTGGAGGTGCAGTCCAGGCCGTCGAGCAGGTTGTCCCAGAACTGCCGGACGTCCGACGCCTGCGGCAGCCGCGCGGCGATGCCGACGACGGCGATGTCGCCGGGACGCGGCGCGAACTCGCCCTGCTGCGGGGCGGTCCGCCCGGCCGGCGCGGTGGCCTCGGTCTGCTCCGGCCGTACCGGCTCCTCGGCAGTGGCGGGGGCGGCGGTGGCGGCGCCGAAGGACTCGGCCACCGTGTCGGCGTACTCGGTGACCAGGAACTCCACCAGCCGATCCACCGTCGGATACTCGAACCACACCGTCGCGGGCACATACCCCACCCGCTCACGCAACGGCTTCAGCAACTCCATCGAGATCAGCGAATCGATCCCCATGTCACGGAACGGCCGGTCGCACTCCACCTCCGACACATCCAGCCGCATCGTCCCCGCGATCACCTCACGCACGAACCCCTCCACCGCACCCCGCACATCGACGGCCCCCACCGCCTCGGGAGCCGGGACGGCGGCGGTGGCGGTGGCGGTGGCGGCGCCGAAGGACTCGGCCACCGCGTCGGCGTACTCGGTGACCAGGAACTCCACCAGCCGATCCACCGTCGGATACTCGAACCACACCGTCGCGGGCACATACCCCACCCGCTCACGCAACGGCTTCAGCAACTCCATCGAGATCAGCGAATCGATCCCCATGTCACGGAACGGCCGGTCGCACTCCACCTCCGACACATCCAGCCGCATCGTCCCCGCGATCACCTCACGCACGAACCCCTCCACCGCACCCCGCACATCGACGGCCCCCGCCGCCTCGGGAGCCGGGACGGCGGCGGGCGGCTCGTCCGCCGGGCCGGCCAGCGCGACCAGGACCTGCTGGCCGTCGCCGCCGTGGGGCCGCACCGCGCCGAAGCCGGCCTCGTGCATGAGCGAACGCCACTGGTCGCTGGAGAGCAGGGGGCTGTGCTCGATGCGGTACGGGTCGTTGCTGAGCCACCAGCCGTCGGTGAGGCCGAAGGTGAGCGTGGCGTAGTCCTGCCGTGCCGTGATCTCGTTGAGGACCAGGATCCCGCCCTCGCGCAGCGCCTTGCGCACGTTGCGCAGCGTGCCGGGGACGTTCGACGTCGCGTGCAGGACGTTGGTGGCGACGACGACGTCGAAGCGGCCGGTGTAGTCCTCGGGCGGGTTCTCGATGTCGCAGATCTCGTAGGTGAGGAACGGGTAGTCGGCGCCGAAGGCGTCCCGCGCCTTGTGCAGGAACGCGTAGGACAGGTCGGTGAAGTGGTAGTCGACGCCGTGCGGGTCCAGCTCCGGCAGCACGAACCCGGTGGTGCTGCCGGTGCCGGCGCCGATCTCCAGGACGCGCAGCGGGCGCCCCGCCGAGCGGCGCTGGTAGGCGGCGACCACGCGGGCGCAGATCCGGTTGAAGTAGTCGGCGATGGGGTTGCTCTGGTAGACGGGCGCGACCAGTTCGAAGGACCCGTCGGGAAAGAGCACCTCCACCGCGTCGGTGGCGCCGCTCAGCACGTCCGGCAGGTGCTTCAGGCACCGGTCGAGCAGCTTGCAGTGGCCCTCCAGCTCCGGGTACCGGCGCAGGAGTTCGTCCAGCGGCAGGGAGTGCGCCGGCGGCATGGCCGCGATGGCGTCCCGCAGCTTGGCGTATTTGGCGATCGCCGTCGCCGGCAGCGGCACCTGCGCCAGCCGCCACCGGGTGTACGCCTCCAGCCGCTCGGCGAGGTCCCGGTTGTGCGCGACGTCCGTGTCTTCGTCCCTGAAGGCCGGCACCACGTCGTCGAGGACGGTCGCGGAATCGGCGGACGACACCGTGGCGGCGGGCTTGTGCGGCGTGATTCCCATGCGCTCCAACGCCTCTTCCGTTCCTTTCACACAGGTGATCCGTCGGTGCTCGGACGCGAGGAACCGCTCGATGACGGCCAGCCCCTCGGCAGGCTCGATCGAGCCGATCCCCAGCCCTTCCATGCGCGCGCGGTACTCCGGTTTCGCGACGACGCCTATCCCGCCCCAGTAGCCCCAGTTGACGACCTTGGCGTCGATCAGCAGGGCGTGGTCGAGCAGGTCCGCGCAGGCGTCCTTGGCCACGCACGCGGCGGCGTAGTTGCCCTGCCCGGCGCTGGCGATGTAGGCCTGCACGGAGGAGAAGAAGAGGCAGAAGTCGAGGTCCCGGCCGCGCAGCGCCTCGATCAGATGGCGGGTGCCGTGCAGCTTCGGGCGCAGTACGTCGTGCAGCACCCGCTCGCTCATGGTGGCGAGGGCGGAGTCCTCCAGCACCAGCGCGGAGTGCACCACGCCGTGGACGACCTCGTGGGCGTCGAGCGCGCGCTTGAGTGCCGGGCCGTCGGCCAGGTCGGCCTGGTGGTAGTGGACCGCGCGGGCACCCGCCTCGCGCAGGGCCTGCGCGGCCGGGGCGAAGTCCTCGGCCGGGCGGCGCCCGATGACGACCACCTCGGCCCGGTGGACGGCGGCCAGGTACTCGGCGAGCAGCCCGCCCAGTCCGCCGGTGCCGCCCACGATGACGTACGTGCCCCCGGTGCGGAACGCCGAGCGGGCGGGCCAGGCCGGGAGGGACGCCGGTTCCATGGACGCGACGGCGTACTCGTCGCCGCGGACGCACACGGGCTTGTCCGGCACGGTCGGCAGGGGCCGCTCCAGGGCCTCGGACAGCGCGGCCGCGGTGAGGTCCGCGAGGCAGAAGCAGCGCACCGACCAGTCGGGCCGCTCCTTGGCGAGGGCCTGTGCCAGGCCGACGTACACGCCGTCCACCGGATGCGTGGCGGCGGTGAACAGCGGGCTGGGCACCGCCTTGTCGGTGAAGACGTCGAGGCGGACCCGCGGCCAGCGGTCGAGGGCGTGCACGAGGCCGAGGAACGCCGTGAGATCGGCGTCCCGGATGCCGTCGGCCCAGGAGGTGCGGCTGACGAACACCAGGTGCTCGTCGGCGGCCGGAGCGGCGGCGAGCGAGGCGATCGCCGCGTCGTCGAGCAGCAGCACCCTGCTGTCCGGGCACTGCTCCGTCAGCTCCTGGTGCAGCCGGTGCTGTCCGGGCGGCACCAGGAAGGTGCGCGGTCCGTCCTCGCCGGTGCGCGGCCGCTCCAGCCGGCCGTGCGTCCACTGCGGGGCGAACACCATCGAGTCCACGGCGGCACGGCGAACCAGCGGGACATCGGGGCGCGCTGTACCGGACGCGGAATCTCCGCTTCGCCATTCGTTGCGACTCAACAAAATCCCCTATGCCTAGGACGCCGGATTCAAAGAGCGGGTTTCACACCGAGGTCGAATACCGACAGAAGCGGTTCGTAATCCTCGTCGAACAAAGTGAAGTTGGTCCTGAAGGGGGAGAGTTTTTCCGTCAGGACGAAAGCGGAACCGAGCGGAAAGCGCGGCGGCGCGTGAAAGACCATATGGCCCATGGAGAAGGGCATCAAGCTGTCACGGTGCTCTCCGATGGAGATCGCCATGCCCGACTGGAAGGCGCAGTCGAGAAGGTTGACCAGCCCGATCCGGGTGCCGTCGTTGTGCGAGAGCCAGGCGAGCGACCGCTGTCCGTGCCGCTGCACATAGCTGTTGCGGCGGAAATACGGGCCGTAGTCGATGCCCATGTTCGAGAATTCTTCGTAGATTTCCGCTCGGGTGAGATGGGACCGGGTGTGCGCGCAGATCTCGTCGCGTACCTCCAGTCCCACCGCGACCGCGCGGTCCTGCGGTTCGAAAAGGAGGGTGCCCATGGCGCAGAGCGCGCCGCGGTTGGTGACGGTGTAGTCCGTCTCCCGAGCGCCGGGTGCGGTGCGGAAGGCGACGGACAGCTCGTCCAGCGGCTCGTCGCCGACGATGGGACGCAGCCAGGCGGCGTCGCGGACGGCGAACGGCCGCGCGCCGGGTCGGACCCGGGCGGCCCCGCGCAGTGCCATCTCCAGGCAGGCGACGCCGGGCAGCACGCGCCGGCCCTGCACCAGGTGTTCAGCGAGGTAGGGGTGGCCGGTCTCGATCGGCACCCGGAAGGTGTCCGGTTCGCCGGTGTCGAGCAGCCGCGGTGGCTCCACCGCCGCCGGGCCGGCGGTCTGGTCGGCTCGGGTCGTCATGCCGTCCGCTCCTCGTCCGTGAACCACAGGTCCGTCTCCTCGAACGGGTAGCCGGGCAGCCGCAGCCGGCGGGGGGCGTCGGCGGCGAACAGGGCCTGCGTGTCGACCGGGCCGCCGGCCAGGAACCGGTCGCGGGCCGACTCGGGGGTCGCCTGCCACACGCCGCCTTCCCGCTCCGTGCGCGGCGCGTGGCGCGGTTCGCCGGCCGTGCGCAGTGCGCGCAGGAGTTCCTCGCCGGAGGACGGGCACCACGCCAGACGGCACGGCAGGTGCTCCCGGCGGCACAGGGTGTACGAGAGGTCGAGCAGGTCGTGGTCCGAGAGCGGACCGGACCGCTCGACACGGTCGAGCAGCGCGGCCGTCAGACGGCGCAGCGCCTGCGGGGTGCGCGCCGACAGCGGGACCAGCCGGGGGCGCGGGGAGACCGGGCGCCGGGCGGCGCGGCCCGGCGGCGCGGACAGGACGACGTGCGCGTTGGACCCGCCGAAGCCGAAGGAGCTGATGCCCGCGACGAGTTCGCCGCCGTCCTCGCCCCAGGGGACCGTCTTGCGAACCGCCTCGAAGGGCCCCTCCTCCAGGGCGATGCCGGGGTTGGGGTCCTGGAAGTGCAGGTTGGCCGGCAGCGTCCGGTGCTCGAACGCCTTGACCACCTTGGTCAGGGAGGCGACGCCCGCGGCGGGCTCCAGGTGCCCGATGTGGGACTTGACCGCGCCGAGCCGGACCCGGCCGCCCGCGGACCGCGGCACCAGGTGCCGCCAGGCCCGCTTCAGCGCGTCGATCTCGATCGCGTCGCCCAGTGCCGTTCCGGTGCCGTGGGTCTCGATGTACCCGGTGCGGGCGGCGAGTTCGGGCGTGTAGGCGTCCAGGAGCAGGCGGTACTGGGCGTTGGGGTTGGGCGCGGTGAGCGAGTTGGCGCGACCGCCGTGGTTCTCCGCCACGCTCTCGACGACCGCCCGGATGTCGTCGCCGTCGGCGAGCGCGTCCGCCAGCCGCTTGACCAGGAAGGTGCCGTAGCCCTCGCCGCGCACATAGCCGTCGGCGGCGGCGTCGAAGGTGGCGCAGCGGTGCTCCGGGGAGAGGAACCGCGCGGCGTGCAGTCCCTCGTTGATCTGGGAGTCGAGGATGAGGTTCACGCCGCCGACCAGGGCCGCGTCGCACACCCCGGCGCACAGGTCGCGGCAGGCCCGGACCAGCGCCACCAGGGAACCGGAGCAGGCGGTGTCGAGGACCGCGGAGGGGCCGTGCCAGTCGAACCAGGAGGAGACGCGGTTGGCGATGAGGCTCAGCGAGTGCCCCACCAGCGAGTACGGGATCTGCCGGGCGTCCGCGCGGGCCTGGAGCAGCGCGTAGTCGTTGCCGGTGGCCGCGATGTAGCACCCGGTGCGCGAGCCGCTCAGGTCGGAGGGTGCGTACCCGGCGTCCTCCAGGGTGTGCCAGGCGGACTGGAGCAGCAGCCGCTGGCGGGGGTCCATCCAGCTCGCCTCGCGTGGCGAGATGGAGAAGAACCTGGCGTCGAATCCCCTGACGCCGGGGAGGAATCCGGCGAACTCGCCGGGCAGGCCGCGCCCGGCCGGTGCGGGTGTGACGCAGTCCCTGCCGTCGAGCAGGGTCTGCCAGAACGCGTCGGGGTCCGGGCCGCCGGGCAGGACCGCCGAGAGGCCGACGATGGCCAGCCGGCCGTCGGCGCCGGGACGGCCGTCGGCCGGTTCCGGTCGCGGCGCGGCGGCCGGCCGGGCCTCCGGCCGTTCCCCGGTCCGCCCCTCGGACAGCCGTGCGACGGTCTCGGCGACGTTGCGCAGGGTGTTCATCCGGTAGAAGTCGTGCGCGTGGACGGTGATCCCGTACCGCTCGCCGATCCGCGCGGCGAGGATGTTGTAGCCGAGCGAGGTGACGCCCTGGTAGCCCAGGGGCCGGTCGGCGTCCGGCTCCGGCAGGCCCAGTTCGGCGGCGACGAGCCGGCGCAGCTCGCCGAGGAGGTCCGGGCCGTCCGCCGCACCCGTGTCCGGGCCGTCCGCCGCGCCGGTGTCCGCCGCGGCGCGCGCCGCGTCGGCCGGCCGCTCGGACGCCTCGTCCTGCGGGTACAGGTCCAGCGCGGACAGGGGGGCCTCGCTCAGCTTTCTGACGTCGGTCTTGCCGTTGGCCGTCAGCGGGATCCGGGTCAGCCGGTGCACGGCCTGCGGCACCATGTAGTACGGCAGGGTGTCCCGCAGGCGTTCCCGGACGGCGGCGGCGTCGAAGCTCTCGCCGGCCGGCAGCCACACGAAGCAGCGCAGGTGCGGCTCGGGTTCGGGTCGTACGACGGCGACGACGGTCGCGGACGGCACCCGTGCCGTCACCGCGGCGGCCACCTCGTCCAGTTCGATCCGGTGGCCGTTGACCTTGCGCTGGCCGTCCTTGCGCGAGACGTAGGTGACACGCGCGGGGCCCTCGTAGCGGACCAGGTCGCCGGTCCGGTAGGACGGCGTTCCGTCGGGCAGGCTGCCGAAGGCCGTCGCCGGGGCGTTGAGGTACCCCTGGGCCACACAGTCGCCGGCGATCATCAGCTCGCCCGCCATGCCGGGTGCCACGGAGCGGCCGTCGGCGTCCACGACGTAGAACCGGGTGCCCAGCGCGGGCTCCCCCAGGTGGATGTGGCCGGCGTCGGTCACGCGCTGCCAGCTCGCCCAGATGGTCGCCTCGGTCGGGCCGTACATGTTGTAGACGGCCGCGCTCTGGCTCAGCAGGTACTCCGCGAGGTCGCGGTCCAGCGCCTCCCCGCCGCACAGCAGGGTCATGGGCCGCCGGGCCCGCCAGCCGGCCGCCTTCAGGATGCGCCAGGTGGAGGGGGTGGCCTGGACGACGGTGGCGCCGGCGGCGTCGATGTGCTCGGCCAGCAGGGCCCCGCTGCTCCTGGTCTCGTCGGAGAGCATCCGCAGGCGCGCGCCGCACAGCAGCGGCAGCAGGATCTCCAGCAGGGAGATGTCGAAGCCGATCGGGGTCAGGGCCACGATGCGGTCGTCCGGGCCCATCGAGGGGTCCTGGCGCACGGAGTGCAGGAAGTTGGCGAGGTTGCCCTCGCTCACCGCCACGCCCTTGGGGTTCCCGGTCGAGCCCGAGGTGAACATCACGTAGGCGGTGCGGTCGCCGTCGGCCGGGGTGGAGGGCCGGATGTCGGCACGGTGCGGGCCGGCGGACGGGGCGGGTGCGCCGTCCACCTCCCGCCTGGGTATGCCGGGGAACAGCCGCGCCGCCCGGTCACGGGTCGCCGCGTCCACCAGGATGACGCCCGGTTCCGCGGCCGCGGCCATGTACGCCAGTCGGGCGTCCGGCAGCCGGGGGTCCATCGGTACGAACGTCCGCCGCAGCGCCAGCGCGGTCAGATAGGCGACGGGGATCGCCGCCGAGCGCTCCAGGAACACGCCGACGGGCGCCGTGCCGGGCCGGGCCGGGGTGGCGTCGCCGAAGAGGTCCTGGCCGAGCCGGTGTGCGGCGTCGAGCAGTTCGCCGTAGGTGAGCGAGCGGTGGTCGTCCACGACGGCCACCCGGTCCGGGTTCTGCCGGGCGGTCCGGACCAGCGCCGCGCCCAGGCCCTCGCCGGTCCCGGCGGCCGGGACCGCCCCCTCGGCCACCGGCTCCAGGGGGCGCGACAGGTCGCACTGTGCCGTGGGGCGGTGCGGGTCGGCGGCCACGAACCGGGCCATGCGCAGGAAGTTGGCCGCCAGCGCGGACAGGGCCTCGGGCGAGAGCACGTGCGTGGCGGAGTCGAAGGAGAGGTGGATGCCCTGCTCGTCGGAGCTGAAGTTGACGCTCAGGTCGCTGGAGCTGCCGGTGTCGGGCTTGCGGACCCAGGAGACGTCCAGCCCGCTCAGCCGCGGAACCGCGGTCGGCAGCATCGCCGAGGACGCGTTCACCACGAGGTTGAGCGCGCTGCCGCCCTGGTCCACCGTGCGGCCGTGCTCGCCCGCGGCCAGGGCGAGCAGATCGGACACCGGGAAGCCCTGGTGGTCCCGGAGGTTCTCGCGCTGGGCGCGCACCTGCTCCAGCAGCGACAGCGCGTCCCGCTCCGCCCGGACGTCCAGCCACAGCGGCAGCAGATTGGTGTGGCAGCCGTACGGGGCTCCGTACGGCCGGGTGTCCACGGTGTGCGCGACGACGACGCCGCGCTCGTCGTCGTCGCCGTAGGCGTGCACGAGCGCGCCGGTGACGCCCACCACGAACTGCAGCAGGCTCAGCTCGTGCCGGCGCAGGAACCGGTGGATGTCCTCGGCCTGGTCGCCGGTGATCGTCTCCTTGACCGAGATGCGCCGGCCGTCGCGCCGGGGCTCCGCGGCGGAGAAGGGCAGCGGCTGGTGCAGGGGGCGGCCGGCCAGCATCGAACGCCAGTAGGCGGCGTCCGCGCCGTCGCCGGAGCGCGGCACCGCGCCGAACTGCCTTTCGAGCACCGGGGTTTCGCCCTCCCAGCAGGCGCTGAGCGCGGCGCAGAACGGCGCGTAGCAGCCGCCGTCGAACACCACGTGGCTGAAGTCCAGGCGGAGCAGCAGCTTCTGCGGGGACACCCGGCAGTACCGGAAGCGGAACAGCTCCTGTCCGGTGGGGTCGATGCCACCGGAGTCGAGGAGCACGTCCTGCCGCTCGCACCGCCGCAATATCCGCCGGGGCAGCGGACGACTCTTCGCGATCAGTTCCCCGCCGACTTCGGTGAAATAGTCGAGAAGGCGCGGGAAAGCCGTGGAAACCACTTCCCGAAGTACGTCTTCGAGCCGGTCGGTGTCGACTTCTCCGGTCAGCGCGTACACATAGCCGACGGTGAGTCCCGGATCATCGGGATTCCGCTGGTACCGATACCATTGAAAGCGCTCGTAGGCGCTTGCCTGACGCTCCGTCATGCAGACACAGACCTTTCAACCGCCGAGGCCACCGAATAATTGGTACACCGCTCCGGTGCATCTGCACTCGAATCCCGGTAGATCTTGCGGGCGGGCGCCCCACCGCGCCCATAATGCCGTGCGGGAATCCGCCGTCACCAGCATGCACGGGAGCCCTCGCGCCGTGCGGTGTTCAACTGCGGCCGTTCCTCGATTGAACACCCGCGAATGCAGCGGTACTCAAGCGTCCGGTCTTGCGGACATCCCATCGGAGGTATCCACGTGCTGCTCTCGGAAGACGACGTGGCGCTGTTCGCGCGGGTGAGCGGCGATCACAACGCGCTGCACTGCCGGCCCGATTACGCCCGCGGCACGCCCTTCGGCCGGACGGTCGCCCACGGCGTCCTCGCCGCCCTGGGGACGCTGGAGGAACAGGCGCCCGAGGGCGCGGGCGCGGGCGGGATCGAGGTCGACTTCGGCAACCCCGTCTTCCCCGGCGTGCGTTACCGCTCCGAGGCGCTCGGCGGCGTCCGGGCCGGCGCGGGCCGCCGGCTGCTCGACGGGGACCGCGCCTGCCTGACGGTACGCGTGCGCCCCGGCACCCCGCCGGACGTGGAGCCGCTGCCCGCGCCGCCGGTGCGCACGGCACCCCGGCACACCATCGGGGAACTGCCGCCGGGCACCACGGTGTCCGGCACGTACGGCCCGGACGGGCTGGACGCGCTGTGCGACCGGTTCCCGGTCGCCTCCAGGCTGCTCGGGCGGCTGCCCCTGGCCTGTCTGCTGTGGTCGAGCCACCTCGCCGGGATGCGTCTGCCGGGTGAGAACTGCCTGCTCGGCCGGGTGGCGCTGGACTTCCGGCCGGTGGCCGTCAGCGGCCCCGCGCGCCTGTCGTACACCGCCCGTGTGGTCCATGCCGACCCCCGCTTCGGGCTGCTGACGATCGCCGGGGAGGTCTCGGCAAACGGCGTGGTCGTGGCCGTGGCCGAGATCGAGGCGATGGTCCGCGAGCCCGCTCCGCTGGCCACCTCGGCCGCGCTGGGCGCGCATCTGAGCCCGTCCACCCGGCTGCGGGGTACCTCGGCCGTCGTCGTCGGGGGCAGCCGCGGACTCGGCGCGGCGCTCTCCCTGGCCCTGGTGTCGCAGGGATGCGAGGTCTTCGTCGGGCACCGGGGCACGCTGCCGCAGAGCCTGCTGGACGACGCCGGCCGGCTGCCGGGGCTGCTGCGCTCCGCGCCCGGCGACGCCGCGGACCCGCGCTGGAGCGACGGACTGCGCGCCCGCGTCGAACAGGAGCGCGGCGGGCTCGACTTCCTGGTGTGCAGCGCGGCGCCGCCGCTGCGCACCCTCGGCCTGGCCGCCACCGACCTGGACCGCATGGACGCGTTCCTGACCGGTTCGCTGCGGCTGGTCAGCGCGCCCCTGGCGGGGCTGCTCCCGCTCCTGCGGCCGGAGCGGAGCAGTTGCCTGGTGGTCTCCTCGGCCGCCCTGCACGAGCCGCCCCGCGACTGGCCGCACTACGTCGCGGCCAAGTCCGCCGTCGAGGGCCTGGTCCACTGGGCGGCCCGGCACCATCCCGGCGTGGGGTTCCTCCTCGCGCGGCCGGGGATGCTGTGGACCGAGCAGACGAACTCGCCCAGCGCGCGGGAGACGGCCGGTCCGGTGGAACCGGTGGCGGCGCGGCTGGTGCGCCGCCTGCTGGACCCGCCGCCGGCCTCCCCGGTCCCCGAACTGATCGCCCTGCCCGCCGAGCCCGTCGCAGCGGGGCCGGGTGTTCCGTAAGGCGGCGCCACGAGGCCCGGTGCCGCAAGCGGCACCGGGCCTCGTGGCGCCGGCGGCCGGCGGGGGACGTCAGAGTGCGGAGGTCCGGTCCGGGTCGTCCGCGTTCTCCTCCTGCGCCTCCTTGGCGGAACCGCCGGCGCTCCGGCCCGCCACGGCGGACAGCACGAAGGCGAGGAAGGCGAAGGCCGCGGCGGAGAAGACGGGCACCGAGCTGGAGCCGCTGACGGCGCCGAAGACGACGCCGGACGCGCCCGCGGAGATGGCCGCGATGGCACCGGCCGTGCCCATGACGGAGCCCTGGTGGCTGTCGTCGACGGCGCCCGACATCATGCCCACCAGACCGCTGTAGGAGATGCCGTAGGTGGCCGCGCCGACCAGGCACAGCACGTAGAGCACGGCCTTCGAGCCGGTCAGCGCGGTGCCGGCGATGCAGACGGTCATCACCGCCAGCGCTCCGGCCACCGCGATGCGCGGCTTGAGGTACTTCATCGACAGCGGCACGAGCGACAGGAAGGCCGCCGCGAGGCCCACGCCGACCACCGAGATGAGGTTGGTGACCGCGCGCTGGTCGAAGCCCTGGTTCGCCGTCAGGTACAGGCCGATGAACTGGAAGAAGGCCGTCCAGCCCAGGGACATCAGGAGCAGGGCGCCGCAGAGCACCCGGACGCCGGGGAAGGCGAAGGACTCCATCAGGTGTTTGACCGGGTTCGGGAAGGCCATGCGCCCGGCGGGCCGGGGGGCCGGCTCCTCGCGGTAGGTCAGCAGCAGGATCAGCAGGTTGAGCACGGTGACACCGGCGACGAAGACGAACGGCGTCCGGAGGCTGAACCAGGAGACCAGGCTGGAGTCGCTGAGGTATCCGCCGATGAGCGGGCCCACCACGTACCCGGTGGAGACGCAGAACATGATCAGGCCGATGACGTTCACCCGGCGTTCCTTCGGCGTCACGTCCAGGATGGCCGCCTGGGCGACCGGCAGGCTGCCGGAGAACAGGCCGCCGACCACCCGGCCGACGACGAACAGGGTGACGTCCCGGCGCACCAGCGCGGTGATCGTCAGCGCGTAGCCCAGGGCCAGCCCCAGCAGACACAGCGTCAGCGTCTTCTTGCGGCGGAAGTGGTCCGACAGCGAGCCCAGCAGCGGGGCACCGAGGAACATCGCCAGCGAATAGCTTCCGATGGCGAGCCCGTAAAACAGGTCGCGCGTACTGGTTTCAGCGCTCCGCATGATGCCGATATGGGCGTCGTAGGAGATGGGAATCAGCACCGGAATGATGAGGCTGACACTCAGGTTGTCGATCAGGATGATGAAGTAAAGGGGGATGAGACTGGCCAACCCGTTTTTACGCATGATTGCTTTCTCGACTCCTGGCAGACCGGTGGGGGGTAAACGACCGCGGGCGGGCATCCTAACGCACCTGGAATCGCGCGGGGTTGACGGATTGCGCCGCCGGCGCCCGATCAACCGGCGCTCCAGCGAACGTACTTGACCGACCGCGACCGCCATCGTGCACGCTACACCGAAGAACTCGAACAGGTACGATCCCGATTCCATCGCGCCGCGTGAGACGAGCGGCCTCCAGGCCTGTATCCGGCCATCGGGTTTCGGCCGTCTGCCTGCTTCACATTTTCCGCCGTATGCGTTGGCCGGTCACGGCCGGAACGAGGGTGCTCTCGAGATGGAAGCGAACGAACTGAAGGCTGTGGAAGGCACGGTGCTGGAAGCCTGGTGTGGTGTCCTGGGCCTGGACACGGTCGCCCCGGACGTCCCCTTCGCCGCGCTGGGCGGCGACTCGATGCGCGCCGTGCGCGTGCTGTCGCGGCTGTGGCGCGAACTGGGCGTGGAACTGCCCGTGCACGCGCTCGGCAACGACACCACCGCCGCCGAACTCGCCACGGCCGTCCACGCCCGCCTGAACGGCCAGGCCGCATGAGCGAGGCGAGGAGCGCGGGCGTCGCCCTCGCCGCGACCTTCACCTCGGACGGGCTCAGGGACGCCCTGGCCCGGCGGCTGCGGGAGAGCGGGCGCGAGATCCAGGCGGCGCCGTACGGCCAGCTGGTGGAGCCGATGCTGGACCCGGACAGCGTGCTGCTGACCCACGCCGGGGTGAACCTGCTGCTGGTGCGGGCCGAGGACCTGTACCGGGGCGCCGCGCACCCCTCGGCCGGCGACCGGCTGCTGGACGAGCTGCTCTCGGTGCTGTCCGCCGCCCCCACCCGCAGCGCGGCCACCTGGCTGGTGGCGCTGACCCCGCCGTCGCCGGGCGCCCTCGCCGACCCGGCCGCCGCCCGGTGGATCGAGACCGCCGCCCGGCGGATCGCCGGGGCCGTCGAGCCGCTGCCCGGTGTGCATCTCGTCCCGCTCGACGACCTCGCGGAGCGCTACGAGGTACCGGAGACGCACGACGAGTACGCCGACCGCATCGCCCATCTCCCCTACACCGACGCGTACTTCGAGGCGCTGGCCGACTGGCTGGTGCGGCTGGCCGCCACCACGTGGCACCGGCCCCGCAAGGTCGTGGTGCTCGACTGCGACAACACCCTGTGGACCGGGGTGTGCGGTGAGGACGGACCGCTCGGGGTGGAGATCGGTCCGGGGCGGCGCAAGGTGCAGGAGTTCATGCTGGACCAGCGCGCCCGCGGAAAGCTGCTGTGCCTGTGCAGCCGCAACGAGGAGGCGGACGTGCGGGCCGTGTTCGCCGGCAACCCCGGCATGGCCCTGGCCATGGAGGACGTCACCGCCCACCGGATCGGCTGGCAGCCCAAGGCCCAGTACCTGGCCGAGCTCTCCGCCGAGCTGGGACTCGCGCTGAACTCGTTCGTCTTCGTGGACGACGACGCCGTCGAATGCGCCTCGGTGCGCGCGCAGCTGCCCGAGGTCGCCGTGGTGGAGCTGACCCGCGACGACGACGCGGCGGCGCGCCAACTGGCCCGTGAGACGGCCTTCGACCAGCTCACGGTGACCGACGAGGACCGGCTGCGGGCCGACTGGTACGGAGCCGAGCCGCAGCGCCGGGAGCTGGAGCGGTCGGTCGCGGACTACGAGGAGTTCCTGGCCCGCTGCGCCATCGAGGTCACGATGACCCGGCTGACCGACGCCGCGCTGGACCGGGCCGCCCAACTGACCTCCCGCACCACGCAGTTCACCCTCGCGGGCACCGCCTTCACGGTGCCCGAGCTGCGGCGGCTGCTCGACGAGGGCGGACAGGGCTGGACGGTGCGGGTCAGCGACGTCTTCGGCGACTACGGCACCGTCGGGCTCGTCCTGGCACGGGCCGACGGCGGCGTGCTCGACGTGCCCGTCTTCCTGCTCAGCTGCCGCGTCCTCAACCGCCAGGTGGAGACACGCATGCTGCGGATGCTGGGCGAGAAGGCCCGCGCGGCCGGCTGCCGCACCATGCGGCTCCCCTACCGGCCCACCCGGCGCAACGCACCCGCGCGCCGGTTCCTCCAGCAGATCTCCGGCAGCGCCATCGGCGCCGAGGACGCCTGCGGCGTCGTCGAGGTGCGGGTCGCCGACTGGCGCGACGCACCCGTGACGGCCACACCCTGAGCGCGCTCCCCGCGCGCCCCATCACACGCGGCCGGCGATCCGGCCGGCCGGCCACTCCGGGGCGCACCGCGCCGCGGGCCGAGGTCCGGGAGCCCCGAGACGGCTCCCGGCCCCGTCCCGTGCCGCCCGCCCCCTACCGAGGGAACGAGGAATCACCCCATGAGCACCAGGACCAGTCCACGGTCCGCACCGCGGCCGAGGCCGTGGCGGCGGCTGGCCGCCGCGGCGGCCGGCTGCGCCGCCCTCCTGCTGGCCACGGTCACGCCCGCCGCCACCGGCGCCCCCGCCACCGGCGCCGGGCCCGCCGCGGCCCGGCGCGTGCCCGTGCAGCCCGAGTGGGCCAGCGCGGGGCAGAACAACCACAACACCCGCAACGCCGCCACCGAGCACACCATCGGCCCGCGGAACGTCGGCACGCTGGCGCCGAAGTGGGTCTTCACCGCCGACGGCGACATCTCCGCCACCCCCACCGTCGTGCACGGCACCGTGTACGTGCCCGACTGGGGCGGCAAGCTGTGGGCGGTCGACGCCGACAGCGGCAAGGCGGTCTGGTCGCACAGCATCGCCGAGTACGACGGCGTCGAGGGACACATGTCCCGGACCAGCCCGGCGTACTGGCAGGGCAGCCTGTACCTCGGCACCGGCACGCTGACGACGACCGCGCTGAAAAGCGCGTACATCATCTCCGTCGACGCCAGGACCGGCGCCAAGCAGTGGATGACCAAGGTCGACGACGATCCGACGGCCGTCGTCACCTCCTCCCCCACGGTGGACGACGGGGTCGTCTACGTGGGCGTGTCCTCCAAGGCGTCGACCCTCCACGACGCGCCGGGATTCCGTGGCTCGGTGATGGCGCTCGACGCGCACACCGGCAAAATCCTGTGGAAGACCTACACCATCCCCGAGGGCTACACCGGCGCCTCGGTGTGGGGCAGCCAGCCCGTGGTCGACCACAAGACCGGCCTGGTGTTCGTCGGTACGGGCAACAACTACACCTCGCCGCCCGGAGTCTGCCTCAACCCGAAGCAGACCGACTGCACCCCGCCCGCCGAGGACGACCACTTCGACAGCGTGCTCGCGCTGGACCTGAAGACCGGCCGGATCAGGTGGTCGCACCACACGCTGACCGCCGACACCTGGATGATGTACCAGCAGAACCAGGCGCCCGACTTCGACTTCGGCTCCGCCCCGAACCTCTACACCACCGAGATCGACGGCAAGCCGAAGGAACTGCTCGGCATAGGCCAGAAGAGTGGCGTCTACTACACACTCGAACCGGCCACCGGCAAGGTCGTGTGGCAGACCCAGGTCGGTCCGGGCGGCGCGCTGGGCGGCATCCAGTGGGGCTCGGCCACCGACGGCAAGCGCATCTACGTCGGCATCGGCAACGGTGACCACCTGCCCTGGACCATCACCGCGGCCGACGGCACCAAGTCCACGGTGGACAGCGGCTTCTTCGCCGCGGTCGACGCCGCCACCGGCAAGATCGAGTGGCAGACCGCCGACCCGCAGGGCAAGGCCGGCAAGTGGCTGGACGACTCCTTCATCACCCATGCCAACGGCGTGATGTACGCGGGTTCCTCCGCCCCGAGCGGCACCAACATGTACGCGCTGGACGCCGACACCGGCAAGATCCTGTGGGACTACGCCAGCGGCGGCTCCGTCTGGGGCGGCGCGGCCGTGGTCGACGGCAGCGTGTACTGGGGCTCCGGCTACTACATCTCCAATGTGGGCGAGGGTCTGAGCGGCCACAACAACAAGCTCTACCGCTTCACCCCCGACGGCCGCTGACCTGCGGCCCACGGCATGGGAAACGGCCCGGACAGCGACTGTCCGGGCCGTTTCGCGACCGTGTGCGGCGGCCTCAGACCGCGACCGCCGGCGTACGGCGCAGCGGCTTCCACCACTGCGGGTTGTCGCGGTACCACTCGACCGTGCGGGCCAGGCCGTCCCGGAAGGGGACGCGCGGGGCGTATCCCAGCTCCCGGATCCTGCTGTCGTCGACGCAGTAGCGGCGGTCGTGGCCCGGCCGGTCGGGCACGTGGACGATCCGCTCCGGATCGGCCCCGCACTCCGCGAGCAGCAGGCGGGTCAGTTCGAGGTTGGTCAGCTCCTCGCCGCCGCCGATGTTGTACGCCTGACCCGCCCTGCCCTTCTCCAGCACCAGCTGCACGCCCCGGCAGTGGTCGTCCACGTGCAGCCAGTCCCGGACGTTCAGGCCGTCCCCGTACAGCGGCACCCGCTCGCCCTCCAGCAGGTTGGTCACGAACAGCGGGATGAGCTTCTCGGGGTACTGGCGGGGGCCGTAGTTGTTGCTGCACCGGGTCACGCTCACGTCCATCCCGTACGTACGGGCGTAGGCGCGCGCCAGGATGTCGGCCCCGGCCTTGGAGGCGGCGTAGGGCGAGTTCGCCAGCAGGGCGCAGTCCTCGGTCCAGGAGCCCGACTCGATCGATCCGTACACCTCGTCGGTGGAGATGTGCACGAACCGGGGCACCCGCGCGGCACGCGCCGCGGACAGCAGGGCCTGGGTGCCGAGGACGTTGGTGCGCACGAAGTCGTCCGCACCGGCGATCGAGCGGTCCACATGGCTCTCCGCGGCGAAGTTGACCACCGCGTCGTGCCCCGGCACGAGGTCGGCGAGCAGCTCCGTGTCGCAGATGTCGCCCTGCACGAAGGTCAGGTCCGGGTGGCCCCGCACCTCGGCGAGGTTGGCGGGATTGCCCGCGTAGGTGAGCTTGTCCAGTGCCGTGATCCGCACTTCGCCGGCCTCGCCGTAGGCTCCGGCGAGCACGTTGCGCACATAGGTCGACCCGATGAATCCGGCGGCGCCGGTGACGAGCAAACGCACGGGCTTCCCTTTCTCAAGTGTCGGTCGCACGGGACAGGGCGGCTTGCGGCGTACGCAGCCCGAGATCGGTCAGAACGGCCGACGCCACCTCGGTGGCACGGTCCTCCAGATAGAAGTGGCCTCCGCCGAAGACCCGTGAGCGCCCCGGTACGACCGCCAGCCGGAGCCAGCCGAGCGCCTGCTCGGGGGTGCACAGGGGGTCGTCCGTGCCGGTGAGCGCCGTGACCGGGCACCGCAGCGCGGGCCCCTCCCGCCAGGTGTAGGACTTCAGGGCCGCGTAGTCGGCGCGCAGCGCGGGCAGCGCCAGGGCCTGCACCTCGGGGTCGTCGAGCGCGTCGCCGCCGCCGAGCCTGCGGACCTCGGCCAGCAGGGCGGCATCGCCGTCCAGGCCGTCGGTCGGCCCCGGCCCGGCCGTCGGCGCGCAGCGCGCGGACACGAACAGCCGGTGCGGGGTGCTGCCGCGGCGGTCCAGGCGCCGGGCCGTCTCGTAGGCGACGAGCGCCCCCAGACTGTGGCCGAACAGGGCGTACGGCGCCGCGTCCGGCGTGTCGAGCGCGGCCAGCACCGCGGTGATCCGGTCCGCCAGTTCGTCCAGCCGGGGCACCGGCGGCTCGTGCCGCCGGTCCTGCCGGCCCGGATACTGCACGGCCAGGACCTCGGCCTCCGGGCCCAGGGCGCGGGCGAGGGAGCGGTAGCTGCTCGCGGCGCCCCCGGCGTGCGGGAAGCAGACGAGCCGCATCGCCCCGTCGCCCGGCGGCCCGAACCGCCGCAGCCAGGTCCCGGCCGCGGCGTCGGCGTCGTTCATCGCCCCAGCCTCACGGGAAGGCTCTCGATGCCGCGCAGGAAGGACCGGCGCCAGCGCACCTGCTCCGCCGGGATCGCGAGGTCCAGGCCGGGGAAGCGGTTCAGCAGGGCGCGCAGCGCGATCTCGCCCTCCAGCCGGGCCAGCGGGCCGCCCACGCAGAAGTGGATGCCGTGGCCGAAGGAGAGGTGTCCGCTAGTGTCGCGGGTGACGTCGAACCGCTCGGGGTCGGGGAACCGGCGGGGGTCGCGGTTGGCCGCGGCGCCCGCGATGAGCACGGTGCTGTGCGCGGGGATGTGCACACCGCCGATCTCGACGGGTTCGAGCGTTCCGCGGGTGGTGATCTCGGCGGGGCCGAGGAAGCGCAGCGCCTCGTCCACGGCGTTCGGGACGAGCGACGGGTCCGCGCGGACCTTGGCCAGTTCGCCGGGGTGGGTGAGGAGCAGGTAGGTGGCCATGGCGATGAGGCTCACCGAGGTCTCGAATCCGGCGATGAGCAGGATCAGCACCACCGAGGCGAGTTCGTCGGTGCTGAGCCGGTCCTCGTCCTCGTCGTGGACGTGGATGAGCGCCGAGAGAAGGTCGGAGCCGGGGTCGGCGCGGCGGCGGTCGACGAGTTCGAGGATGAAGCCGACCAGGGCGCGGGCGGCGTGCTCGCGCTGCTCCACCCGGTCGGCGTCGATCACCAGGAACTCGTTGCTCCACCGGCCGAAATCGCCCTGGTAGCGCTCCTCGACGCCGAGCAGCTCGCTGATCACGGTGATGGGCAGCGGGTAGGCGAAGCGCTCGACCAGGTCGGTCTCCCGCTCGCCGGCGAGGCCGTCGAGCAGGTGCTCGGCGAGCTGCGCGACCCGCGTGCGCATGGACTCCACCCGGCGTGCGGTGAACTCCCGTGAGACCAGCCGCCGCAGCCGGGTGTGGGCCGGCGGGTCGTTGCTGCCCATGTTGTTGGCGAAGTACGGCCGGACGTCCTCGGGAATCCCGTGGTAGGTGGGCAGTTCCACGCCGGGCGGCTGCTTCTTGAAGTCGTTGCTGAGCCGCAGGTCGCCCAGGGCGGCCTTGGCCTCGGCGTGCCGGGTGATCAGGAAGGCCTCCCGGCCGATGAAGCTCACCTTGCTCACCGGTTCGCGCTCGCGCAGCGCGGCGTAGGTCTCGTACTGGTCGATGTGGAAGAGATCGCTGTCCAGGCTGGGGACAGCGGTGTGCGCGTCAGTCGTCACTGCGGTTTCCCTTTCCGTCGGGTGGCGGCACGGTCAGGCGGTCACCGCGGTGAGCGCGGGCATCGGGAAGACGAGCTTGCCGCCGCCCCGGAGGTAGGCCTGCTCGCGCTCGACGAATCCCTCGCGGTGGATCCAGGGCAGGACGAGCAGCTGGTCGGGGCGGAGCGCCTTGGCCTCCTCCTCGGACACGATCGGGATGTTGCTGCCGGGGGTGAAGCGGCCCGCCTTCTCCTCGCTGACCTCGCCGATGCAGGGCAGGTCGGCGGCGGTGATGCCGCAGTACTGGAGGGTCACATTGCCCTTGGTCGACGCGCCGTACCCGCAGGTGAGCAGGCCGGCCGCGCGGGAGTCGTCGAGGAACCCCCGCAGGTCGTCGCGCTGTTGGCGCACCCGGCGGGCGAACGCCTCGTAGGGGGCCATGGTGTCGAGGGCCGCCGCGGCCTCGCGCTCGCGCAGCGCGACCAGCGAGGCCTCGTCGCGCGGATGGCGGTCCGGGTTCTTGGCGAGGGTCACATAGAGACTGCCGCCGTACACGTCGGTGACCTCGGCCCGCAGCACGGTGAAGCCCACCTTCGCGGCCATCCACTCGATCTGCTGGAAGCCGTAGTACTCCAGGTGCTCGTGGCACACCACGTCGTAGGCGTTGGCCTCCAGCATGGACGGCATGTAGCTCTGCTCGGTCATCCAGACGCCGTCCTCGTCGAGGATCGTGTGGATGTCCTGCATGAACCGCAGCGGGTCCGGGAGGTCGTAGAACATGCCGGTCGTCGTGACGACCTTGGCGCGCTGCTTGCCGTACCGCGCGGTGAAGGCCTCGGCGGTGAAGAAGTCCGCGATCAGTTCGGCGGGCGGGTAGTGCTCGCGGAACTTCTCGCCCGAGGGGTCGATGCCGACCAGGCGCAGTCCCTCGACGGGGTACTGGTGCAGCAGCGTGCCGTCGTTGCTGCCGATGTCGACGACCACGTCGCCGGCCTGGAGGTTGGTGAGTTCGGCGGCGGCGACGGCCTTGCCCCGCAGGTGGTTGACCATGAACGGCCGGATGCCCGGCCGGTATCCGTAGCCGTCGCCGTACATCAGGCCGAGGTCCGGGGTGTGCCGCAGCTGGAGCAGGCCGCAGCCCGCGGGCGAGCACTTGACCAGTTCCAGCGGGACCGCGGGCACCTTCTCGTCGGGGCTCTTGGGGAAGACGCAGGTCAGCGCCTGCTCCCCCAGGTCGAGGACCGGTAGCAGTTCGTGATTGCCGCAGACACGGCACTGGGTGATGACCATCTTCTGCCCGTTTCTCAGTCGGTGGTGACCGTGGCGAGGAGGTAGCCGTAGGCCTTGGGGACCCGCACGCCGTCCACCATCCGCGCGAACTCCTCGGGGCCGGTCATGGCGATGACGTCGTCCTTGCGCGCCAGCAGGTCGGCGGCCACGCTCTCCCGCACCGCCGGCGGGGCCAGGGTGTGGGCGGTGATGTCGGTGAACTCGCGCACGACGAGTCCGGCGCTTTCGATGACGGCGCGGTAGTCGGCCATCTCCGGGGTGGTGATGATGTCCTGGAAGGTCAGCTCGGTGTCGGGCTGGCTGAACATGTCGGCGAGGACCAGGGTGGCGCCCGGCCGCAGGACGCGCTTGATCTCGCGCAGCACCTTTTCCTTGTCCGGCATGTGGATCAGCGACTCGAAGGCCCAGCCGCCGTCGAACGACGCGTCGGGGAAGGGGAGTTCGGCGGCGTCGGCGTGCCGGAAGCTCACCCGGTCGGCCAGGCCGAAGTCGCGCGCCCGCTCGCCCGCGCGGCCGACCTGGTAGGCGCTGATGGAGACGCCGACGACCTCGACGTCGGCCGTGCGGGCGAGCCGGAAGGCCGGCTCGCCGACGCCGCAGCCCACGTCCAGGATGCGCTGGCCCGGCGCGGGCGCCAGCCGTGCGATCAGCTGGTCGGTGAGCTGGTCGGTGGCCTTCTCGATGGGGGCGTCGTCGGCCTCGTCGTGCCAGTAGCCGACGTGCAGGTTGTCGCCCCAGATCTCCCTGAAGACCTCGGTGAAGTTGTCGTAGAAATCGACGACCTTGTCCTCGACCCGGTCCTCGGGTGCCTGTGCTCCGGAAGTCATGCGGTTCGTCCCTTCGTTTCTTGGTCGCGCTGGTGGGGCCGGGTGGTGGGGGTCAGTGGGCCCATGCCTCGGGTGCCGGGCCGCCCTGGCCGACCGGCGGGAAGATGCGGTCGAGTGCGGCGAGTTCGGCGCCGCCGAGGCGCAGGCGGGTGGCGCGCAGCGCGGAGTCGAGGTGCCCGGTGGTGCGCGGTCCGATGACGGCGCCGGTGACGCCCGGCCGCGACAGCACCCAGGACAGGCCGACCTCCGCGGGGTGGTGGCCGATGCCGCGGCAGAACGCTTCGTACTCCTCGATGGCGGGGCGGAGCGCGGGCAGCAGGGTCTGGGCCCGCCCCTGGGCGGACTTGACGGCCGTGCCGGAACGCAGCTTGTCCAGTACGCCGCTGAGGAGGCCGCCGTGCAGCGGCGACCAGGCGACGGCCGCGAGGCCGTGGTGGCGGGCGGCGGGCAGGACCTCCAGTTCGGCGTGGCGTACCGCCAGGTTGTACAGGCACTGCTCGGAGGCCAGGCCGAGCGAGCCGCGGCGCCGGGCGCTCGCCTGCGCCTCGGATATGTGCCATCCGGCGAAGTTGGAGGAGCCGACGTAGCAGATCTTGCCGCTCGCCACCAGGCGGTCCATGGCCTGCCATACCTCGTCCCACGGCGCGGCGCGGTCGATGTGGTGCATCTGGTAGAGGTCGATGCACTCCACGCCCAGCCGGCGCAGGGACTGTTCGCAGGCGGTGACGATGTGGCGGGCGGACAGGCCGCCGTCGTTGACCCGTTCGCTCATCTCCCCGCCGACCTTGGTCGCGAGGACGACCCTGTCGCGGCGTCCGCCGCCTCGGGCCAGCCAGCGTCCGACGAGTTCCTCGGTGTGTCCCTTGTGGACGCGCCATCCGTAGATGTCGGCGGTGTCCACGCAGTTGATCCCGCGGTCGAGGGCCTCGTCCATGAGGCGCAGGGCGTCCTCGTCGGTGACGCGGCCGCTGAAGTTGACGGTGCCGAGCCACAGCCGGCTCACCCGCGTGGCCAGGCGTCCGAGCCGTACGTACGGGTCCGGTTCCGCGGTGTCGGTCATGGCTTCCTGCTCCGGTCGGGCCTGGTCTGCGGACACGATCCCCCCTACCGGCCGGGCCGGTCGGTCTGCGCGGTCGCGGTCAGCCGGATCCGGTCCGAGGAGGAGCCGACGAGGACGCGGCGCTCGCCGCCCGCGAGTTTCCAGGCGCCGCCCGAGGTGTCCCAGTACTGGAGGGCGCGTTCGGCCACGTGGATGCGCACGCGCCGGGACTCGCCGGGGTCCAGTGCCACCTTCCGGTAGCCGGCCAGGGCCTTGTCGGCCTGGTCGAGCGCGAGGCGCGGGCTGGGCCCGAGGTAGACCTGCACGACGTCGCTGCCCGGCCTGTCGCCGGTGTTGCGCACGGTCACGTCGACGTCGAGTCCGTCCGCCGTGCGGGTGACGGACTCGTCCTCGTACGCGAAGGACGTGTAGGACAGGCCGAAGCCGAACGGGAAGAGAGGCTTGACGCCCTCGTGGTCGTACCAGCGGTATCCGCTGTAGATGCCTTCGGAGTAGTGCACGACGCCGTCCACGCCGGGATAGCGTGCGGGGTCGCCGGCGACGGGGGTGGCCTGGTCGGAGGCGGGGAAGGTCTGGCTGAGCCGGCCGCCCGGTTCGGCGTCGCCGAACAGCAGGTCGGCGGTGGCCTCCGCACCGGCCTGGCCGGGGTACCACATGTCGAGCACGGCACGGGTCTTGTCGAGCCAGGGCATGGTGACGGACGAGCCGGTGTTCAGGACGACGACCGTACGGGGGTTGGCGGCCGTGACGGCCTTGATCAGCTCGTCCTGGTAGCCGGGCAGGGACAGGGAGGTGCGGTCGCTGCCCTCGGCGCCGTCGTCGTAGGCGAAGACCACCGCGGTGGTGGCCTTGCGGGCGGTCTCCACTGCCTGGTCGATCGCCTCCTGTGCCCTGGCCGGGGTCACCCAGCTCAGGTCCAGCGTCATCGGCTGGTCGACGAGCGCCCCGCCGCTGATCTTGACGGTGTGCGTGCCGGCGCTCAGCCGCAGCGGGACGCTGGTGAGCTTGCCGAACACCTCGCCGAAGCTGACGGGATCGCCGCCGTCGATCTGGAGGGAGCCGTTGCCGCCGGTCACGCGGGCCGCGATGCGGTAGAGGCCCGCCTTGTCCACGGTCAGCCTGCCGTCGTAGACGACGCCGCTGCGGGCCGGTTGCAGGACCGTGCCGCCGGAGAACGGCGGTTCGAAGGCGGCGGCCGGGATCGGCTCGCCCTCGACGTCCTCGCCCTCGGCGTAGGAGACCTGCGCGCCCCGGCCCAGCTTCGCGGTGATGGCGTCCAGCGGGGCGGTGGCCGTGTCGGGGACGATGTAGGAGCTGCCGAGGCCCGTCACCTTGGGGGTCTTGGCCGTCGGTCCGATCACCGCGAGGTGGTCCGTGGCGGCGGCGTCCAGCGGCAGCATGCGGTCCTGGTTGCGCAGCAGCACCGCGCCGGACTCGGCGACCTGCCTGGCCACGCGGGTGCCGCCCGCGAGGTCGCGCTGGGGCCGCGGCGGCTTGTTCTCGGCCAGCAGGCCGAAGCGGTCCATCTGGCCGAGGATGCGGCGCACCGACCGGTCGAGGACCGACACGGGGATGGTGCCGTCCGTGATGGCCTTCTTCAGGGTGTCGCCGAAGTACTTGCCGCCGGGGACCTGCCCGCCGGGCGGGATGGCGGTGGTCGAGTCGATGCCGAGTTCCTGGTCGAGTCCCTTGGTGATGGCGTCGGTGCTGTGCGTGGCCAGCCAGTCGGAGGTGACGAAGCCCTGGAAGTGCAGCTGCTCGCGGAGGATGCCGGTCAGCAACGTGTCGCTGCCGCAGGCGGGTTCGCCGTCGACGCGGGGGTAGGCGCACATCACCGCGGCGGCCCCGGCGCCGACGGCGGCCTCGAAGCCGGGGAGTTCCGTCTCGTGCAGCGTGCGGTCGTCCACCTCGACGTCCACGCCCATGCGGTTGTTCTCCTGGGTGTTGGCGGCGTAGTGCTTGACCGTCGCCATCAGGCCCTGGCTCTGGATGCCGGTGACCTCGGCGGCCGCCGTGCGCCCGGTGAGGAGCGGGTCCTCGCTGAACGTCTCGAAGTTCCGCCCGGCCTGCGGCACCCGGATGTCGTTGACCATCGGGGCGAACAGGACGTCCATGCCGAACGCGCGGCCCTCGCGGCCCAGTACCTGCCCGTACTTCTCGGCGAGGCCGTCGTCGAAGGACGAGGCGAGGCTGACGGGCGCGGGCATGGCCAGCGACGGGCGGTGGATCGTGACGCCCGCGGGCCCGTCACTGGCGCGCACCTCCGGGATGTCCAGGCGGGGTACGCCCGGCAGGTAGACGAGGGCCGTGGGGTCCGTCGTGGAGTAGTCCCAGTGCACGAACGAGAGCTTCTCGTCCAGCGTCATCTGGTCGACGAGGCGATCGACGCGGCTTTCCCCGGTACCGGAGGACGCCGGTGCGGAACCCAGATTGAGCAGCGCCAGCACCGTCAGAAATACGGAGGGCACCCATATTCGTCGTTTCATTTCTCTCTTCCCGGCAGGTGGTGTCTCCGTAGCCAAGAATTCCGGCGCACAGACGCCTCGGTATCCGCAGCGACCGTAGCAAGGCCGCCAGTTGCCCCTCAAGGCTTCTCGATCCGAACTCGACCCCGTTGCGAGGCAGTTGCGAGGAACCCAGGAAATTCCTGCTCAGGGGCGGTGCAGGCGCCGTTCGGCGGTCATCTTCTCCAGAACCGCGACGACTTCGGTAGGCGCCGGCTCGGACAGAATCTCGTCCCTTACTTTCGCCGCGCCCTCGCGGAATTCCGCCTCTTCCAGAACACGGACGACGCTTTCCCGGAACCGGTCGGCCGTCAGTTCCGCGAGCGGCACCGCGAGGCCCATGCCGCTGTCCACCGTCCCGCGGGCCCGCAGGTCGGTGTCCCAGCCGACGGGCATCATGACCTGCGGCACGCCGTGGATCGCCGCGGTGTGCCAGGTGCCCGGCCCGCCGTGGTGGACGACCGCGTCGCAGGTGGGCAGCAGGGCGTGCATGGGGACGAAGTCGACCGCGCGGACGTTGTCCGGGACGTGCGCCACCGATTCGAGCTGGTGGGCGTCGAGCGTGGCGACGAACTCGGCGTCGATGCCGGCGACGGCGTCCAGGATCTGGTCGGTGGTGATGACCTCCACCCCGCTGTCGCGTCCCGAGACGCCCAGGGTGAGGGCCACCCGGCGCCGGGCGGGCGGCTCGTGCAGCCACTCCGGTACGACGGAGGGGCCGTTGTAGTCGACGTAGCGCATCCCCACGGTCGGCAGGCCCAGGTCCAGGCGCATGCTCGCCGGTACCGGGTCGATGGTCCACTGGCCGGTGGCCAGCTCCTCGTCGAAGCCCCGGCCGGTCGCCACCCCGTGGCGGTCCAGGTGCCATTCGACCCACTCCGCGAAGGGGTCCTCCCGGTGCTCCGGCTCCTGCCGGTCCCGCAGGTCCAGGAAGGCCCGGCGGGACTTGGTGACGACGTCCGGGCCCCACAGCAGCCGGGCGTGGGCCGCTCCGGTCACCCTGGCCGCGATCGGGGCGGCGAAGGTCAGCGGCTCCCAGATCAGCAGGTCCGGCTGCCAGGAACGGCAGAAGTCGACCATCCCGTCGATCAGCGAGTCGGGGGTCATCAGCCCGTAGAGGTTGGGGGTGAGGGCGGTCTGCATGCCCAGCACGTGGTTCCAGCCCGCGTTCTGGAGTCCCGCGTCGGTGAAGTCCAGCGACCGCACGTACTTGATCATGTCCTCGCCGACGGCGCTCATGTGCCCGACGAGGTCGACGTCCTCGCCCACGGGCACCGCGGTCAGACCGGCGGCGGTGGTGATGTCCGTCAGCCCCGGTGAGCCGACGACCCGCACCTCGTGGCCGGCCGCGCGGCAGGCCCAGGCGAGCGGGACGAGCGGGTAGAAGTGGGTCTTGCTCGTCATGGCGGAGAAGACGATGCGCATCTGGACAGTCCTTAGATCTCGACCGGGCACCGGCTGATGCCCCGCACGACGGGCGAACGGCGGCGGTGGACCACGGGGCCCGTCCGCGTCATGCCGGGCAGCGTCCCGGCGAGGGCGCGCAGGGCCGCGGCGGCGTGCCGGGCGGCGAACTCGTCCAGGCCGTCCCGGCAGCCGAGGCCCGACGTCAGGGGCGGCGGCGCGGCCGCGCGGTCCACGTCGAACCGGTCGGGCCCGGCGAACACCTCCGGGTCGCGGTTGGCCGCCGCGACGGCCACCACCACCTCGTCGCCCGCCGCGATCGCGGTGCCCTGGATGGTCTGTGCGGCGGTGGCGCGGCGGCTTTCGAGGTGGGCCGGGGGCGCGGTGCGCAGGGTCTCGGCCGCGATGCGGTCCGCCAGGTCCGGGTCGTCGGCCAGCCGGCCGGCCAGCCCCGGAGTGCGCAGCGTGGCGAGCACGGCGTTGCACACCGTGTTGGCCGCCATCTCGCAGCCGGCCGCCGCCGACGGGCCCGCGGTGCCCGCCTGTTCGCGCAGCGCCCGGAGCGCGGCCACCGTCTGTTCGGTCACGGCCAGCGTCTGCGGGGTCAGCCGGGCGTCCGGTGCCGTGGCGGCCGAGCGCAGCAGGGCGGCGATGCCTTCCGCGTCCGCACCGTCCGCGCCGTCCGCGCCGTCCGCACCGAGGCGCGCGGCCTCGGCACGGACCGGGACCTCGCGGGCGAAGTCCCGCATCAGGTCGAAGCGCGTGCCGGTGCCCGGCAGCGCCGCGCGGTAGTGCGGGACCAGCTCCTCCACGGCGGGCGGCGGCGGGCCGGCGGCCGTGCGCAGGTCCAGGAACGGCCGGGCCCAGTCCGGGGCCGTCTCCCCCGCGGCCCGGCTGAACTCCGGGCCGTCGAGTATCCGGGCGGCGGCGTCGTAGCGGGTCACGACGAAGGCCCCGCAGCGGCTGCGGAAGATCCCCGCGCCGGCCGTGCGGATCCGCTCGTACCAGTGGCCCGGTTCGTCGTCCTGCCCGCACAGGAGCATCGCGTACGGGTCGCCGTTCACGCCGAAGGCCCAGTACCAGCCGCGGGCCATCTGGAGCCGGCTGCCGAGCCGGCGTCGGTCGGTGGTGGTCATGCCTCGTTCCCTGTCCATGTGCGGATGCGTTCGGCGACTGCGCCGGCGTGCTCCTGCACCATCGAGAAGTGGTTGCCGGGCACGTCCACGCACGTGTGCGGGAACGGCCAGGTGGACTGCCAGGACGTGCCGTCCGGCCACTCTCCGAGCGGCTCGCAGGCCCGTACCAGCAGGGTCGGGACGGCGAGGTCCCGTGGTTGCCAGGTGCTGGTGAAGCGGTGGTACGCGCCCAGCGCGGTGAGCCGGGTGTCGTCCACCCGCACCCCCTCGCGGCCGAACATGGTGTCGGTCAGCTCGGCGAGCCAGCCCTGCACCGCCTGCTGCCGTCCCGGCGGATAGACGTCGATCAGGACGATGCCGTGCGGCGGACGGCCGCGGTCGGCGAGTTCGGCGCCCAGGGCGTGCGCCATCAGGGCGCCCGCCGAGTGGCCGACGAGCACGAACGGCCCGTCCACGGACTTCAGGACGGCGTCCGCCTGGACGCCGAGGACCGCCGCCAGCGACGCGGGAAGCTGCTCGCCCGGCTCGTAGCCCGGCTGCGGAAGCGCGGACACCGGCATGCTGCCCTCGAAGGCGGCGGCCAGCCGAAGGAACTCGTGCGGGCCCGCCACCGGCGCCGTACCGGCGACGCAGATCAGCCGGATCTCCCCCGGACCGGAGGCCAGTTCCACGAGGTCGACCGGTGCGGCCAGGTCCTCGGGGCCCGTGAAGTGGTCCCGGTGGCCCGCCAGTTCGCCGAGCAGCTCCAGGTAGGAGTCGAAGCGTCCCTGCTGGACGGATCGCTCGTAGAGGCCGCGCAGCATGCCGCCGCCGTCGGCCGCGGGGTGCGGCGTTTCCGAGGTGAGCAGGGGCCGCAGGTAGGCGGCGACGTCGGTGACGCTGGGGTGGTCGAACACCAGGGTGGTGGCCAGCGGCAGGCCGGTGGCGTCCTGCAGCCTGTTGCGCACCCCCATCGCCGACAGCGAGTCGAAGCCCAGCTGGGCGAAGGGCTGGTGCAGTCCCACCGCGTCCGGGTCCCGGTGGCCGAGGACGGCGGCCACCTGTGCGCGGATCCATGTGGCGAGCATGGCCTCGGCCTCGTCCGCGGGCAGGCCGGACAGCCGTTCCGGCCAGGTGGAGCGGCGGCCGGGCCCGTCGGGGACGGGTTCGGCGGGTGCCTGCCGGACGGCGTCGGGCAGGTCCTCGATGAGCGGGCGCGGCCGGGCGGCGGTGAAGCCGACGGCGAACCGGTTCCAGTCGATGTCGGCGATCGAGACGCAGACGTCCCGCTGGTCCAGGGCCTGTTGCAGGGCCCGCACCGCCTTGTCGGGGGCCATCGGGCGCATCCCGCGGCGGATCAGACCGGGCAGGTCGGCGTCGGCCATGCCGCCGTCGGCCCAGGCTCCCCAGGCGATGCTGGTCGCGGGCTTGCCCGCGGCCCGGCGCCGGTGCGCCAGCGCGTCGAGGTAGGCGTTGCCCGCGGCGTAGGCGCCGAGCAGGCCGCTGCCGTAGAGCCCCGCGCCGGAGGAGAAGAGGACGAACGTCTCGGCGTCCGGGCAGAGTTCGTCCAGCAGCCGGGCGCCGACCGTCTTGACCCGCGTCACCCGCGCCAGTTCGTCCGGGTCGAGGTCGGTCAGGGCGCGTCCGTCGGGGACACCGGCGAGGTGCATCACGGTACGGACCGGCTCTCCCTGGCGCCGCAGCCCGTCGATCAGTTCCGTCAGCCGGGCGCGGTCGGTGACGTCGCAGGCCGCGAAGGTCACGCGGGCACCCAGGGCGGTCAGTTCCGCGGCCAGTTCCGCGTGCTGCGGCGCCGGTCCGCCCGACCGGCCGACCAGCACCAGGTGGTCCGCCCCGGCGCGGGCGAGGTGGCGGGCGACATGACCGCCGAGGGCGCCGGTGCCGCCCGTGACCAGGGCCGTGCCGGCCGGCTGCCAGGGAGCCGCGACGGGCTCCAGCGGGGCCCTGACGAGCCGTCGGACGAGGCAGCCGCCCTCGCGCAGCGCGAGCTGGTCCTCGTCCCCCGCGTGCTGGAGGCAGGCGGTGAACCACCGCAGGACGGACGGGGTGAGTTCGCCGGGCAGGTCGAGCAGGCCGCCCCAGCGTCCGGGGGCCTCCAGGCCCATCACCCGCCCGATGCCCCAGACCATGGCCTGCGCCGGGTCGGCCGTGTCGTCCGCCGCGTCCTGTCCGACGGCCACGGCCCCGCGGGTCACCAGCCACAGGGGCGCCTCGACGCCCGCGTCGCCGAGTGCCTGGTGCAGGGTGAGGGCGGCGGTGGCGGCCCGCAGCTCGTCGTCCGGGCCGGACGGGTCGTTCGGGTCGGACGGGTCGGACGGGTCGGCTGCCAGGGCCAGCAGCGAGATGACCGCGGTGACGCCGCCGGGGGCCGCCTCCCGCAGCGTCCTCGCCAGCTCCTCGCGTCCGGTCGCCACGGCGTCGGCCGTGACCCGCAGCACCGTGCCGCCGGCGTCCTCCACGGCACCGGCCAGGGTGTCCTCCTGCGGACCGGTGCCGGTGCCGACCACCAGGTACGTGCCGCTCAGCGGGTCCGTGGCCGGGGACAGGGGGCGCCATTCGATGCGGCAGCGCCAGTCGCCCACCCGGTCGGGGATCTCGGGCGCCAGCCAGTACCGCTCGTGTTCGAAGGGGTAGTTGGGCAGCCGGGCGGGCGCGCCGTCGGGGAAGACGGCCCGCCAGTCGACGGACACGCCGCCCGCGTGTGCGCGGGCGAGTTCGCGGACGAAGTGCCGCTCGCCCTCGTCCCGGTGCAGGCTGCCGAGGACGAGCACCTCGCTGCCGTGGCGCTCGGCGGTCTCCTGGACGCTGGTGGTGAGCACGGGGTGCGGGCTGACCTCGACGAACGTGTCGTAGCCGTCCTCGACGGCGGCGCGGACGGCCGCCTCGAAGCGGACCGGGGAGCGCAGGTTGTCGTACCAGTACGCGGCGTCCATCGTGCCGGTGTCGCAGCGTTCGCCGCGCAGCGTGGAGTACAGGGGCGTCTTGGACGGGCGCGGGGTCACGCCCGTCAGGTCGGTGCGGACGCGCCGGCGGAGCCGCTCCATGTGGGGCGAGTGCGAGGCGTAGCCGACGGGGATGCGGCGGGCCCGGATCCCGTCGGCGGCGCAGCGCTCCTCGAACGCGGTCAGCGCCTCGGGGTCGCCGGCCACCACCACGGACGCCGGGGAGTTGACGGCGGCGACGCTCACGCGCTCCGGCCACTCGGCGATCAGTTCCCGCGCCCGGTCCTCGGGCAGCGCTACGGAGGTCATGGCGCCGGGGCCGGCGAGTTCGGCCAGGGCCCGGGCCCGCAGTGCCACCACCCGCGCCGCGTCCGGCAAGGACAGCGCCCCCGCCACACACGCCGCCGCGATCTCGCCCTGCGAATGCCCCACCACCGCATCCGGCTCCACCCCGCACGCCCGCCACAACCGCGCCAGCGACACCATCACCGCGAACAGCACCGGCTGCACCACCTCCACCCGGTCCAGCCCCGGAGCCCCCTCCACACCCCGCACCACATCCACCACCGAGAAACCCGCCACCTCCGCCAGCGCCGCATCACACTCCGCCAACGCCTGTGCGAACACCGGCACATCGAGCAACCCGCGGCCCATCCCCACCCACTGCGACCCCTGACCGGGAAACACCCACACCACACGACGACCCCCACCGCCCACACCGGTGACCAGACCGGGAGCCGGCAACCCCTCGGCGAGCCGGTGCAGCAGGTCTCGGGCCATGCCGGTGTCCTCGGCGAGGACGACGGCGCGCTGCTCGTGGTGGGTGCGTCCGGTCGCGAGCGTGCGGCCGACGCGGTCCAGGGTGTCCGGGTCGGGCGCGTCGTCGTCCAGCACCGGGAGCAGCCGGCGGGACTGGGCGGCCAGTGCGGTCTCCGTACGCGCCGACACCACCAGCGGCACCACACCCGCCGCCTCCAGCACCCCCACCGGCCCACCCGCAGCACCGGCCTCCACCGGCAGCGGCGGCGCCTCCTCCACGATCACATGCGCGTTCGTCCCACTCACCCCGAACGCCGACACCCCCGCACGCCGCACCCGCCCACCGGACGGCCACGCACGCGCCTCCCCGAGCACCCGCACCCCACCCGAAGACCAGTCCACATGCGACGACGGCACCCCCGCATGCAACGACCCCGGCAACACACCCCGCCCCAACGCCAGCACCATCTTGATCACACCCACCGCACCCGCCGCCGCCTGCGCATGCCCGATGTTCGACTTCACCGACCCCAGCCACAACGGCCGACCCGGATCACGCCCCTGCCCATACGTCGCCAACAGCGCCTCCGCCTCGATCGGGTCGCCCAGCGCCGTACCCGTCCCATGACCCTCCACGACGTCGACGTCCGCGCCCGAGATCCCGGCGGCCTGCCAGGCACGCCGGATCACCCGCTGCTGCGCGGGGCCGCTCGGCGCCGCGAGCCCGTTGCTGGCTCCGTCCTGGTTGACCGCGCTGCCCCGGACCACCGCGAGCACCCGGTGCCCCCGCTGCCGCGCCTGCGAGAGCCGCTCCAGCACCAGCAGGGCGACACCCTCGGCGAAGCCGAAGCCGTCGGCGTCGTCGGAGTACGCCTTGCACCGCCCGTCCGCCGCCAGCGCCCCCTGCCGCGAGAACTCCGTGAACACCTCCGGACCCGCCATCACCGACACCCCACCGGCCACCGCCAGCGAGCACTCCCCGTCCCGCAACGACCGCGCCGCCAGATGCAACGCCACCAACGACGACGAACACGCCGTGTCCACCGTCAACGCCGGCCCCTCCAGACCCAGTACGTACGCCACTCGGCCGGAGGCGACGGCGGGTGAACCGCCGGTGAGGAGATAGCCCTCGCTGCTCTCGGGGGTCTCGGCCCCGTGGCCGTAGCCCTGGTAGGCGGCGCCGAGGAAGACACCGGTGTCGCTGCCGCGCAGCGCGCGCGGATCGATGCCGGAGTTCTCCATCGCCTCCCAGGTCGCCTCCAGCACCTGGCGCTGCTGCGGGTCCATCGCCAGCGCCTCGCGCGGGCTGATCCCGAAGAACGCCGCGTCGAAGCCCGCCGCGTCGTCGAGGAAGGCGCCGTGGCGGGGTCCGCTCGCGCCGTCGGCGGTGGTGGCGCCGAGGAGGTCGAGGTCCCAGCCCCGGTCGGCGGGCATCGGCGCGACGGCGTCGCGGCCGGCGGCGACGAACTCCCACAGGTCCTCCGGGGAACCGATGCCACCGGGCAGCCGGCAGGCCATGCCCACGATCACCACCGGGTCGTCCCCGCCGTCCCCGCCGGACCCGCCGGACGCCTGTGCGGCGCCGGCGGGCCCCGCCGCGGACTCCGCCCCGTCCGCCGGGGTCTCCTCGGAGCCGAACAGCCGGTCGAGGAGATAGTCGGCGAGCGCGGTGACACTGGGCCGGTCGAAGACCAGGGTGGTCGCCTCGCGCAGGCCGGTCGCCGCGGTGATGCGGTTGCGCAGCTGCACCGCGGACATCGAGTCGAAGCCGAGTTCCCGGAAGGCGCGGTCCCGGTCGACGGCCCCGGCGTCGGTGTGCCCGAGCACCGCGGCGGCCTCGGCCCGCACCAGGCGCAGCAGGTGTTCGCGGCGCTCCCCGGCCGGCAGCGGCAGGAGCTTGTCGCGCAGCCGGGAGCGGCCCTCCGGTTCCTCCCGCGGCTCTCCGGCCGGCGGCGCGGCGGGCAGCGTACGGGCGAGTTCGTCGAACAGCGGCCGGTGCCGGACCGCGCCCATGAGGTCGAGGAACGCCCGCCGGTCGAGGTCGGCCACGGAGACACAGGTTTCGGCGCCCGCCAGGCACGTGCCCAGTTCGGCGAGGGCCTGCTCGGGCGGCAGGGGCCGCATGCCCTGGCGGCGCAGGAAGTCCTGGCCCGCGTCGCCGGCCATGCCCGGTCCGTCCCACAGCCCCCAGGCGACGGACAGCGCGGGCAGCCCGCGGCGGCGGCGGCGGTGCGCGAAGCCGTCCAGGAAGGCGTTGGCCGCCGCGTAGGCGCCGGCGCGGGACGCGCCCCACACGCCCGCGTTGGACGAGAACAGCACGAACGTGTCCGCGTCGGGGCACAGTTCGTCGAGGTGCGCCGTCCCGGTGATCTTGGCGGCGGTGACGCGGGTGAACTCCTCCTCGGTGATGGCTTCCAGCGGCGTGGACTGCGGCACGCCGGCCGTGTGGAAGACGGCGTCGATCGCCCGGCCGTGCGCGCGCTCGGCGTCGATCAGCGCGGCCAGCGCCGCCCGGTCCGTGACGTCGCAGGCCGCGAGGGTCACTTGGGCACCCAGCGCGGTCAGTTCCGCCCTGAGCGACTCGGTGCCCGGCGCGTTCGGGCCCTGCCTGCTGGTGAGGACGAGACGGGTGGCGCCGGCGCGGGCCAGACGGCGTGCGACATGGGCGCCGAGTCCGCCGGTGCCGCCGGTCACCAGGGCGGTGCCGCCGGGCCGCCAGCCGTCCGCACCGGCCGGGGCGTCCACCGGGGCGTCCGCCGGGGCGGGCACGAGCCGGGGGACCCTGTCGCCGCTCGCGCGGAGGGCCACCTGGTCCTCGTCGCGGGGATCGGCGAGCACCCACGGCAGCCGCGCGAGCAGGTCCCGGTCCGGGGCGGGCAGGTCGATCGACCCGCCCCAGCGCGCGGGGTGTTCCAGGCCGGCGACCCGGCCGAGGCCGGCCACCGCCGTCTGCGCGGGGTCCGGCTCCCCGTCCTGCTCGGTCACGGCCACCGCGCGCCGGGTCAGCACCCACAGCGGCGCCTCGACGCCCGCGTCGCCCAACGCCTGGATCAGGCTCAGGGTCCGCCAGGCGGGCAGGTGCGGCGCGGCGGCGGATTCCCCTGCGGTGTCGTCGGCGGCTTCCCCTGCGGTGTCCAGGGCGAGCAACGAGACCACCGCCGCCGGCTCCCCGGCGGCCGTGGCCGCGCGCAGGGCCGCCGCCGTCGCGGCACGCTCCGGTGCGTCGCAGTCGACGGTGCCGACCGTGGCCCCGGCGTCCTGGAGGGCCGCGCGGACCGTGTCGTACCAGGCGTCCGGCACCCGGCGGCCGGTCACCAGCAGGACGCGGCCGGTGAGCGGGGCCGCCGCCCACCCGGCGTCGTGCCACCGCACCCGGTAGCGCCGTTCCCGGTCGGCGGGTTCGGCGCGGCGGCCGGGGGCGGTGTGCCAGAACGGGCGGTGCTGGAAGGGGTAGCAGGGCAGTTCGGTCACGGCGCCGGCCGAAAGCGCGGGGCTCCAGTCGACCTGGACGCCGCGCACATGGGCCTCGCCGAGCGCCGTCAGGAACCGGTCCGGGCCGCCCGCGCCGCGCCGCAGTGTGCTCAGGACGGCGGCGTCGGCGCCCGCCGCCTCCAGGGTCGCCTCGATCCCCGCGGCGAGGACGGGCTGGGGGCTCACCTCGACGAAGGTGTCGAAGCCCGCCTCGGCCAGCAGCCGCGTCCCCGTCTCGAACCGCACCGTCTCCCGCAGGTTCCGGTACCAGTAGTCGCCGTCCATGAGGGCGGTGTCGATCGGCGCGCCGGTCGTCGTGGAGTACAGCGGTACGGGGGCCGTGCGGGCGACCACGCCGGACAGCGCGGCCGTCAGCTCCGCGCGCAGCGGCTCGACCATGGGCGAGTGGGAGGCGTAGTCCACCGGGATGTTCCGGGCCCGGACGCCGTCGGCCGCGCAGGCGTCCAGCAGCGCGTCCAGGTCCGCGCGGGGACCGGCCACCACGACCGCGTCCGGGCCGTTGACCGAGGCGATCGTCAGGGCGCCGCCGTAGCGGGCCAGCAGCGCCTCGGCCTGCTCCGGGGAGCGGGCGAGGGAGACCATGCCGCCGCTGCCGGCGAGGGATCGCAGCGCCTTGGCGCGCACCGCGACCACCTTCGCGGCGTCCTGGAGCGAGAGGGCACCGGCGACGCAGGCGGCGGCGATCTCGCCCTGCGAGTGCCCGATCACCGCGTCCGGCTCCACGCCGTGGGCCCGCCACAGCGCCGCCAGCGACACCATGACCGCGAACAGCGCGGGCTGGACGACGTCCACCCGCTCCAGCGGCGCGCCGCCGGCGAGCACCTCGGTCAGCGACCAGTCGACGTAGGGGGCCAGCGCCTGCTCGCACTCGCGCACGGAGCGGGCGAAGACCGGTGAGGCGGCCAGCAGTCCGGCGGCCATCCCTTCCCACTGCGAGCCCTGGCCGGGGAAGACCATCACGATCCTGCGGCCCGCCCGCGCCGTGCCGGTGACCGCCTGCGCGTGCGGCTCCTCGCGGGCCACGGCGCGCAGGGCGGCCGGCACGTCCGCAGCGCCGCCGACGACCACGGCGCGGTGCGGGAAGGCGGTGCGCCGGGTGGCGAGGGTGAAGGAGACGTCCGGCAACGGGGCGGCGCCGGGCCGCTCCAGGTGGGCGGCGAGCCGTTCGGCCTGGGCCCGCAGGGCCTCCTCGCCGCGGCCGGACAGCAGGATCGGGTAGGGGCCCGTCCCCTGGTCGGCGGCGGGCGCCTCGGGGGCCGAGTCGGGTTCCGGGTCGGGCTTGGGGGCCTCCTCGACGATGATGTGCGCGTTGGTGCCGCTGATGCCGAACGAGGAGACGCCCGCGCGGCGTGTCCTGCCGCCGCGCGGCCACGGCCGGCTCTCGGCGAGCGGTACGACGGCTCCGCTCTCCCAGTCGATCCGCGAGGAGGGGGCGTCGAAGTGGAGGAGGCGGGGCAGCCGGCCGTGCTGGAGGGCGAGCACCGTCTTGATGAGCCCCGCGACACCGGCGGCGGCCTGGGTGTGGCCGATGTTGGCCTTCACCGAGCCGATCCACAGCGGGGCGTGCGCGGGCCGTCCGGCACCGTAGGCCGCCAGCAGGGCGTGTGCCTCGATGGGGTCGCCGAGCGTGGTGCCGGTGCCGTGCGCCTCGACGTAGTCGACGTCGGCGGGGCCGAGCCCGGAGTCCTCCAGCGCCTGCCGGATGACCCGCTGCTGGGCGGGACCGTTGGGCGCGGTCAGGCCGTTGCTGGCACCGTCCTGGTTGACCGCGCTGCCGCGCAGCACGGCGAGCACCCGGCGGCCCTCCCGCCGGGCCGTGGACAGCCGCTGGAGTACGAGGAAGCCGACGCCCTCGGCCAGCGCGAAGCCGTCGGCGGCCTCGGCGAAGGGCTTGCACCGGCCGTCCGCCGCCAGTCCGCCCTGGGCGCGGAACTCGGTGAAGGCCCCGGCGGTGCTCATGACGGTGGCGCCGCCCGCGAGGGCGGTCGTGCACTCCCCGCGACGCAGCGACTGCATGGCCAGGTGGGTCGCGGTGAGGGAGGAGGAGCAGGCGGTGTCCACGGTCAGCGCCGGGCCTTCGAGGCCGAGCGTGTACGCCACCCGGCCGGAGGCCACACTGGAGGCCGTGCCCGTGCCGAGGTAGCCCAGTACCTCCGGTGCCGCTTCGTCGGGGCGCGGCCCGTAGTCGACGGCGCCGACCCCGGCGAAGACGCCGGTGGCGGTGCCGCCGAGCGCGGCGGGGTCGAAGCCGGCGCGTTCCAGTGCCTCCCAGGCGACCTCCAGCAGCAGCCGCTGCTGCGGGTCCATGGCCAGGGCCTCGCGCGGCGATATGCCGAAGAAGTCCGCGTCGAAACCGGCGGCGTCGTGCAGGAACCCGCCGGTGCAGCCGTCGAGGGCGGCGCTGTCCCAGCCGCGGCCGGCGGGCGCGGGGGAGACGGCGTCGCCGTCGGCCGCGAGGAAGTCCCACAGGGCGGCGGGGCCGTCGATGCCGCCCGGAAAGCGGCAGCCCATGCCGACGACCGCGATCGGTTCGCCGGCCCGGTACTCCGTCTCGCGCAGCCGCGCGCTGACGGCCTCCAGGTCCCCGGCGGTCCGCCGCAGATAGCGGCGCAGCTTGTCCTCGGTGGACTCGGTGGTCTCGGTGGACCCGGTGGTCCCGGTGGTCCCGCTGGTCTCCTGGCTCCCGCTCATCGTTCCTCGTTCCCCTCACCGAACCGCTGGTCGAGCAGTGCGAACAGTTCCTCGTCGTCGACGGTGTCGACGGCCGTGCGGGAGTCCCCGGCGGCCACGGCGCTCCATCGGTCGGACAGGGCCGTCAACCGCGCCCCGATGGCCCGGCGTTCACCGGCCGTGTCCTCGCCGGCCTCCTGCCAGCCCTCCAGCGCCGCCTCCAGCGCCGCCAGGTGCTCGGCGACGGAGCGCCCCGGCTCCGGCGCCGGGGCGCCGGCCGCGTCCGCGCCGGCGAACAGCCGGCCGTCCACGAAGACGGCCACCGCCTCGGGTGTCGGGTGGTCGAAGACCAAGGTGCTCGGCAGCCGCAGGCCGAGCGCGGACCCCAGCCGGTTGCGCAGTTCGACGGAGGCCAGGGAGTCGAAGCCGAGGTCCTTGAACTGCCGTCGGGCTGCCACCGCGTCGGCCGTGTCGTACCCGGCGACGGCGGCGGCCTGCGCCTGTACGGCATGGGTCAGCGCGGCGAGCCGGTCGGGGCGCGGCAGCGGCGCCAGGCGGGCGGCGAGTCCGTCACCGCCGGACTGGTCCCGCGCGGCCCGGCGCAGCGGCGTGTGCAGCAGCCCGCGCAGCACCTCGGGCGCGTCCTGGGCGCCCTGCGCCCGCGCGGTGTCCAGGTGCAGCGGGTACGCCACCGCATCGCCGCGCCGGATCGCGAGGTCGAACAGGGCCAGCGCCCGCGCGGTCGGCAGGGGCCGCATGCCCGCGCGGGCCATCCGCCGGGTGTCCCGCTCGTCCAGGGCGCCCGTCAGGCCGCTGGCCTCCTCCCACAGCCCCCAGCCGAGGGACGTCGCGGGCAGCCCGCGGGCCTGCCGGTACCGGGCCAGCGCGTCCAGTGCGGCGTTGGCCGCCGCGTACGCGCCCTGGCCCGGTCCGGCCAGCACGGAGGCACCCGAACCGAACAGGACGAAGAAGTTCGGTTCGCGGTCCGCGGTGAGTTCGTGCAGATGCCATGCGGCGTCCGCCTTGGGCGCGAGGACCGTGCCCAGTTCGTCCTCGCCGAGGGACGCGGCCAGGCCGTCGGCGAGCACGCCCGCGGTGTGCACGACGCCGGTCAGCGGGTGCCCGGCCGGGATGCCGTCGAGCGCGGCGGCGAGCGCGGCGCGGTCGGAGACGTCGCAGGCGCGCGTGGTCACGGTCGCGCCCAGTTCGCCCAGTTCGGCTTCGAACCGGGCCGCTCCCGGCGCGTCGGGCCCGCGGCGGCCGAGCAGCAGCAGATGGCGTACGCCGTGCTCGGTCACGAGATGGCGGGCCAGCAGCCTGGCCAGGGTGCCGGTGCCGCCGGTGACGAGCACGGTGCCCTCGGGGTCGAGCGGGGCCGGCTGGACGAGCACCAGCTTTCCGGTGTGCCGTCCCGTGCTCATGTGCTGGAGGGCGGCCGACGCCCGTTGCAGCGGCCAGGCCGTGACCGTCTGGCGGCCGAGTTCGCCGCCGGCCGCCAGGGAGGCGACCTCGGCGAGGATCGCGCCGAGCCGGTCCGCTCCCGCCTCGGCGAGGTCGAAGGGCAGGTAGCGCCCGCGGAACCGGTCGGCGTCGCGCAGGTCGGTCTTGCCCATCTCGACGAACGCACCGCCTTCGGCGAGGAGTTCGGCCGACTCGTCGAGCAGTGCGCCGGTCAGCGAGTTGACCACGACGTCCATGCCGCGTCCGCCGCGCACGGCCCTGAAGCGCCGGCCGAATCCCGGCTCCCTGGACGAGGCGATGTGGTCGTCGTCGAGTCCGAGCGAGCGCAGGACGCCCTGCTTGGCGGGGCTGGCGGTGGCGAAGACCTCCGCCCCGGCCAGCCGGGCCAGGCGGACCGCGGCCATGCCGACGCCGGTGGCGGCGGCGTGCACCAGGACGGCCTGTCCGGGCCGCACTCCGGCGAGGTCGTGCAGCGCGTAGTGGGCGGTGGTGAAGGCGATGGGCAGGGCGGCGGCCTCGGTGGTGCTCCACCCCGGCGGGACCGGGGTGACCAGCCGGTGGTCGGTGACCGCGACCGGCCCGAAGGCGCCTTCGAACAGGCCCATGACCCGGTCGCCCACCGCGACGCCCGTCACGTCCGGGCCGACGGCGGTGACGACCCCGGCGCCCTCGGTGCCCATGACGGCGGCGCCGGGATACATGCCGAGGGCGATCAGGACATCGCGGAAGTTCACTCCGCAGGCCCGCAGTTCGACCCGCACCTCACCCGGTCCCGGCTGCCGGCCGGCGTCCGGCGCCGCCGCGAACGCGAGGGCGTCCAGGGAGGTGCCGGCGGGCTCCAGGCGGGCGGGCGTGCGGGGCGGCAGCAGGGCCGGGGCGGTGCGCGTCGAGGCCAGCCGGGGCACGAGCGCGAGGTCGCCGCGCACGGCCAGCTGCGGATGGTCGAGCACGGCCGGGAGGGCGGCGAGGACCGCGGGATCGGCGCCGTCGGCGATGTCGACGAGCGCGAAGTTCCCCGGTGACTCCGCCTGGGCGGAGCGGACCAGGCCCCAGACCGCGGCCTGTGCGGGGTCCGCCGCGGTGTCGGCAGGGCCGGTGCTCACGGCGTTGCGGGTGAGGAACACCAGGCGGCCGGTGCGTTCGGGCGCGTCGAGCCACTGGCGGACGAGCCCGGCGGCGTGCAGCACGCTCTCGCGCACGGAGCCGGCCGGGTCCGCCGCCTGCCATGGACGGCACGGCACGACGACGGCCTCGGGTTCCGGCTCGCCGGCCGCGACCGCCGCGGCCAGTGCCGCCAGGTCCGGGTGGTCCTTGCCGAGTCCGCAGGGGCCGCCGATCGTCGCGCAGCCGACGGCCCGGTGGGCGGTCTCGGGCAGGGGCCGCCAGGTCAGGTGGTAGAGGTCGTCGGCGCCGGTCTCCTCCCCGGCGCGCGGGCCCGGCTCCCCGCCGGCCGGACGCACGGTCACGGCGCTCACGACGGCGACCGGCGCTCCCGCGGGATCGGTCACCGACAGGCTCATCGCGTCGGCGCCGGCGGGGGCCGCGCTCACCCGGATCGTCGTGGCCCCGGACGCGTACAGCGTGGTCCCGGTCCAGGAGAAGGGCAGGAACGCGCCGTCCCGGTCGGCGAGGGGGCCGAGGCCGAGGGTCTGGGCGGCGGCGTCGAGGAGCACGGGGTGCAGCAGGTAGCCCGCGCTCCCGGCGTCGTCGGGGCCCGCCGCCGCCGGGAGTTCGGCCTCGGCGAACACCTCCGCGCCGCGCTGCCAGGCCGCGCGCAGTGCCCGGAAGGCGGGCCCGTAGCCGTAACCGCGGTCGGCCAGGCGTGCGTAGGCCGCGTCCAGGTCGATCGGCCGGGCGTCCGCCGGCGGCCAGACCGCGGGGGTGGCCGGCGGCGGCGCGGCCTCGCCGAGGACGCCGGTGGCGTGCCGGGTCCAGAGCGTGCCCGGCGCGTCCGTGTCGCGGGCGTGGATGTCCACCGTGCGGGTGCCGTCCGCCGCGGGGGCGCCGACCGTCACGCGGACGGCGGTGGCCGCACCGGGCACCAGGGGGGCGCAGAGCACCAGTTCCGCCACGGCCGGCGTGCCCGCGTGGCGGCCGGCCGTCAGGGCGAGGTCGACCAGTGCGCTGCCGGGCAGCAGGGTCTCGCCGCCGACGGCGTGGTCGGCCAGCCACGGCTGGTCCCCGAGGGTGATCCGCCCGGTCAGGACGTGTCCGCCGTCGGGTGTCTCCAGCGCTGCGGACAGGACGGGGTGGGCGACGCTGTCCATGCCCGAGGATGCCGCGTCGGCGCGGGTGCGGCAGGGGCGTGGCCAGTAGGAGGTGTGCTCGAACGGATAGGTCGGCAGTTCCGCCGTCCCGCCGGGTTCCAGGGCGGGCAGCAGGTCGACGGGCAGGCCGTCGGTGTGTGCCTCCAGCAGGTTGCGCAGGAAGGTGCGCGCGCCGGGGCGGTCCCGGCGCAGGGAGGCGAGGGTGACGACGTCCCGGCCGAGGTCCTCGGCGGTCTGCTCGATGCCGGGGAGCAGCACCGGGTGCGGGCTGACCTCGACGAAGGTGTCGAAGCCCTGCTCCATGAGGGTGCGTACGGCCTGGTCGAGGCGGACCGTGCCGCGCAGGTTGCGGTACCAGTACGCGGCGTCGAGTCCGGCGGTGTCGAGCGGGGCGCCGGTGACGGTCGAGCAGAAGGGCACGGCGGCGGACCGGGCCGGGACCGTGCCCAGGACGTCGGCGAGCCGCTGCTCGACCTGGGCCACCTGCGGGGAGTGGGAGCCGTAGCCCACCGCGATCCGCCGCGGGGACATCTCCTCGGCCCGCGGGGAGCCGAGGAACTCGTCGAGGGCGGCGGCCTCGCCGGCGACGACGAGGGAGCGCGGCCCGTTCACGGCGGCGACGCTCAGCCGGCCGTCCCACGGGGCCAGCGCTTCGCGGAGTTCGCCGGGCGCGGCGGTGACGGAGGCCATGCCGCCCTGCCCGTTCAGCTCGCCGAGCACCTTGCTGCGCAGCGCGACGACCTTCGCGGCGGTGTCGAGAGTGAGGGCCCCGGCGACGCAGGCGGCGGCGATCTCGCCCTGCGAGTGGCCCACCACGGCGGCCGGCTCGACGCCGTGGGCGCGCCACAGCGCCGCCAGCGACACCATGACCGCGAACAGCAGCGGCTGGACGACGTCGGGCCGTTCGAAGGCGTCCTCGGGGCCGTCGCCGCGCAGCGTGGCGAGCAGGTCCCAGTCGGTGTACGGGGCGAGCGCCGCCGCGCAGTCGGCCATGGCGGCGGCGAAGACCTCCGACCGGCCGAGGAGGTCGGCGGCCATGCCGGCCCACTGCGAGCCCTGGCCGGGGAAGACCAGGACGGCCTTGCGGGGGGCCGCCGTGCGCGGCGGCACGACGTCGGCGGCCGCCTCGCCGGCGGCCAGCGCGTCGAGCGCCGCGCACACCGAGTCCCGGTCGTCGCCCAGTACCGCGGCCCGGATGTCCAACCGGGTCCGGCCGGTCGCGAGCGTCCGTGCGGTGTCGGCCAGGGAGGTCGCCGGCGAGGTGCGCAGCAGCGCCGCGAGGGCGCCGGCCTGCGCGCGCACCGCGCTCGGTGTACGGGCCGAGAGCACGAGGGCCGCGGTGTCCGCCGCGAGTCCGCGTCCGCCGGGCCGCCCGGCCGGTGCGGCCACGTCCGCGGCCACCGCTTCCGGTACCGCGGGGGCTGCTTCCGCGCCGGCCGGTGCCGATTCCGGGACCGCGGGGGCCTCTTCCAGGACGACGTGGGCGTTGGTGCCGCTGACCCCGAACGAGGACACGCCGGCCCGGCGCACCCGCGGGCCCGCCGGCCAGTCCTCGTTCTCCCGCTGGACCCGGATCGTCCCCGGCGACCAGTCGATCTCGGGGGAGAGTTCCTCGGCGTGCAGGCTGCGCGGGATGACGCCGTGCCGCATCGCCAGCACCGCCTTGATCACACCGGCGACACCGGCCGCGGCCTGGGTGTGGCCGATGTTGGACTTCACCGAGCCCAGCGCCAGGGGACGTGCGCGCGGTGCGCCGTAGGTGGCCTGGAGCGCGCCGGCCTCGATCGGATCGCCGAGCCGGGTGCCGGTGCCGTGCGCCTCCACCAGGTCGATGTCGGCCGCCGACAGCCGGGCGTCGGCGAGCGCCTGCCGGATCACCTCCTCCTGGGCGGGACCGTTCGGCGCGGCCAGTCCGTTGCTCGCGCCGTCCTGGTTGACCGCGCTGCCCCGCAGCACGGCGAGCACCGGGTGGCCCGACTCGAGGGCTCGGGAGAGCGGTTCGAGGAGCAGGGCGCCGGCCCCCTCGGCGAGACCGAAGCCGTCGGCCTGCGCCGAGAACGGCTTGCACCGGCCGTCGGCGGCCAGACCGCGCTGCCTGCTGAAGTCCACGAACGTGTAGGGGTCGCAGATCACGGTGACCCCGCCGGCCAGCGCCATGGCGCACTCGCCGTCGCGCAGGGCCCGTATCGCCAGGTGGATGCCCACCAGGGAGGACGAGCACGCCGTGTCCACGGTGAGGGCCGGCCCTGTCCAGCCGAAGGTGTAGGCGAGGCGCCCCGAGAGCACGCTCGCCGAGTTGCCGAGCCCCTGGTAGCCCTCGACCCGGTCGGCCTCGCCGCGCAGGAGCGGCATGTACGACTGGCCGTTGGACCCGACGAACACGCCGACGCGGCTGCCGCGCAGCGCGTCCGGGTCGATACCGCCCCGCTCGACGGCCTCCCAGGCGACTTCGAGCATCAGCCGCTGCTGCGGATCCATCGCGAGCGCCTCGCGGGGGGTGATGCCGAAGAACTCCGCGTCGAAGCCCGCCGCGTCGGCGAGGAACCCGCCCCGGTCGGAGTAGCTGGTGCCGGGGTGGTCGGGGTCGGGGTGGTACAGGGCCCCCAGGTCCCAGCCCCGGTCGCGGGGCAGTTCGCCGGTGAGGTCCTGTCCGTCGACGACGGCCCGCCACAGCTCCTCGGGCGAGCCGATGCCGCCCGGAAAGCGGCAGCTCATGCCGACGATGGCGATCGGCTCGTCCCCGGCGCTCGGCGGCGCGCTCCCCACCGCGGCGGCGAGCTCCGGGCGGGAGTCGGCGGCCAGCAGGGACAGCAGATGGCGGGCGAGCCGGGTGACGGTCGGGTGGTCGAACACCAGGGAGGCGGGCAGGCGCAGACCGGTGGCCGCGGAGAGCCGCTTGCGCAGCTGCACCGTGCCCAGCGAGTCCAGGCCCAGTTCGGTGAACGCCCGCCGTGCGCTGACGTCCTCGGCGCTGTCGTGTCCGAGGACCGCCGCGGTGGCCTCGGCGACCACGCCGATCAGCAGCTCCTCGGCTTGCGCGGGCGTGCGGGCGGTGAGCCGGGCGGCCAGGTCGGCGGCCGGTGAGCCGTCCGGTGCGGCGGGCGCCGCCGGGGGTTCCGCCGTCTCGCGCGCTTCGGAGATCTCCGCGAACAGCGCGGTGGGCCGCACCGCGCCGAAGCCCGCGGCGAAGGCGGGCCAGTCCACGTCGGACACCGCGACGGCGCTCTCGCCCGAGTCCAGTGCGGACGTGAGGGCCGCGAGGGCGCGGTCGGCGCTCAGGCCGCGCAGCCCGCGCTGCGCCGCCTGCGGGGCGGACGGCACGGTGCCGGGCAGGGCCCAGGGGCTGAAGGCCACGGCGGTGCTCGGGTGGCCCTGGGCCCGCCGGTGGGCGGCGAACGCGTCGAGGCAGGCACTGCCGGCCGCGTATCCGGCCATGCCGGCACCGCCCCAGACGCCGGCCACCGACGAGCAGTGGATCTCCCGCTCCACCGGCCGGCCGTCGAGGACCGCGGCGAGGGTCAGGGCGAGTCCGGTCTTGGCCTGGAGGGTGGCGGCGAAGTCCTCCGGGTCGGTGGCGAGGACCGGCCCGAACTCCGTGCGGGTCGCGGCGTGTACGACGGTGCTGATGTCGTGCGGGGCGGCTTCGACGGCGGCCCGCAGGGCGTCCTCGTCCGCCGCGCAGCGGGTGGCCGTCGTGCCGCGCTCCCGCAGCGCGTTCAGCAGTTCCTCGTCCGCCTCGCCGACGAGCAGGAGATGGTCGGCGCCGCTGTCGGCCGCCCACCGGGCGAGCCGGGCGCCGATCGGGCTGTCCGCCCCGGTCAGCAGGACGGTCCCGTGCAGGCGCGGGCCGGTGCCGTCCGTCGTGGCCGGGGTCCGCACCGGCACCAGCCGCCGCCCGTACAGGCCGCCGGGCCGCAGGGCGAGGTGGTCCTCGGCGGCGTGCGCGCCGGCCAGGAGGCCCGGCACCCGGCCGAGCAGGGCCGCGTCGGCCCCGTCCGGGTGCGGCAGGTCCAGCACGCCGCCCCAGCGCCGCCCGAGTTCCAGACCGGCGACCCGGCCCAGGCCGTGCACGGCGTTCTGCGCGTACGACCCGATGCCGTCGTCCTCGTCCGTCTGCACGGCGCCGCGGGTGAGGCACCACAGCGGCGCGTCCACCCCGGCGTCGGCGAGGACCTGCGCGAGCGTGAGGGTGGCGACCGCGCCGGCGGGCACGCCCGGCCGGCCGGGGTGGTCCGATTCGTCGGCCGCGAGCAGCGAGAGCACGCCCCGCACACCGGTGGTGCCCGCGATGGCCGCGGTGAGCGCGGCGGCGGCCCCGGCGCGGTCCAGGCCGGGGTCCAGGGCGCACTCCAGCGGCGTGCCGCCGGCCTCGCGGATCGCGGCCGGCAGCAGGCCGGCCCAGGCCGGGGACGCGGCCGGGCCGACGATCAGCCAGGGCCCGCGCGCGTCGGCCGGTTCCGGGGCGGGCAGCGGCGTCCACGCCACCCGGTAGGTCACCCCGCCGGTGGGGCGGGCGGGCCCGGCGGGGGCCGTCCAGTAGTGCTTGCGCTGGAACGGGTACGTGGGCAGCGCGACGGGCCGCGCGTCGTCGCCGAAGGCGGGCTGCCAGCGCACGTCCACGCCCTCGACGTGGGCGCTCGCCGCGAAGGTGAGGAAGGACTCCGGGCCGGGCGCGCCGCGCCGCAGGGTGCCCAGGGCCAGGGCCGCGCCGGGCTCCCGGCCCGCCGCCTCCAGCGTCTCCTCGACCGTCGCCGCCAGCACCGGGTGCGGGCTGACCTCGATGAAGGTGTCGTGGTGCGCGTCCGCGAGGAGGCGTACGACGTCGTGCAGGCGCACCGGCTCGCGCAGGTTGCGGTACCAGTAGCCGGCGTCCAGTTCCCCGCCGTCCATCGGGCGGCCGGTCACCGTCGAGTAGAACGGGACCCGCGCGCGGCCGGGGCGCAGGTCCCGCAGGGCCGCGGCCAGTTCCTCGCGGACCTCTTCCATCTGCGCGGAGTGCGAGGCGTAGTCCACGTCGATGGCCCGGGCGCGCGCTCCGCGGCCGGCGCAGTCCGCCACCAAGGAGTCCACCGCGGCGGGTTCGCCGGAGACGACGACGGAGGCGGGCCCGTTGACCGCGGCCACCTCGACGGCGCCCGCGTACGGCGCGAGCAGTTCGCGGACCGCGGCCTCGTCCAGTGCCACGGCCGCCATGGCGCCCTTTCCGGCCAGTGATCGCAGCAGGCGGCTGCGCAGCACCACGAGCCGGGCGGCGTCCTCCAGTGTCAGCGCCCCGGCGACGTACGCCGCGGCGATCTCGCCCTGCGAGTGTCCCGCCACGGCCGCCGGTTCCACGCCGTAGGAGCGCCACAGCGCGGCCAGGGACACCATCACGGCGAACAGCGCGGGCTGCACCACGTCGACGCGGTCGAGTCCGGGGGCGCCGGGCTCCTGCCGCAGCACCGCGGCCACCGACCAGTCCTGCCAGGGGGCCATCGCCTCGTCGCAGGCCCGGATCGTCTCGGCGAACACCGGGGACCAGGCCAGCAGGTCGGCGCCCATGCCCGCCCACTGGGAGCCCTGGCCGGGGAAGAGGAACACGGCGGAGCGCCCGCCCGATTCGACGGTGCCCGTGAGGCGTGCCGCGCCGGCGGCCACCTCGCGCATCCCGTGCAGCGCGAGGTCGCGGGAGCCGGCCACGACCACCGCGCGGTGCTCGTGCCGGGCCCGTGCGGTGGCCAGCGTCAGGCCGATGCCGGGCAGTTCGGCGTCGGTGTCCGCGAGCACGTCGGACAGCCGCCGTGCCTGGGCGCGCAGGGCTTCCTCGCTGCGGGCCGAGACGACCAGCGGCACCGGGTGCTGCGGCGTGGCCGGCCGCGGGGCCGCGCGTTCGCCGGTCTCCTCGGGTGCGGGGGCTTCCTGGAGGACGACGTGGGCGTTGGTGCCGCTGATGCCGAACGCCGACACGGCGGCGTACCGGGGCCGTTCGCCGCGCGGCCAGTGCTGCTCCTCGGCGAGCAGCGCGACCGCGCCCGAGGACCAGTCGACGTGCGGCGAGGCCTCCTCGACGTGGAGGGTCCTGGGCAGCCGCTCGTGCCGGAGGGCGAGCACCATCTTGAGTACGCCGACCGCGCCGGCGGCGCCCTGGGTGTGGCCGATGTTCGACTTCGCCGAGCCGAGCCACAGCGGTCGCTGCGGGCCGCGGCCCCGGCCGTAGGTGTCGAGCAGGGCGTGGGCCTCGATGGGGTCGCCGAGGGTGGTGCCGGTGCCGTGCGCCTCGACCGCGTCGACATCGCCGGGGGCCACGCCCGCGTTGGCCAGGGCCTGTTCGATGACCTTGCGCTGGGCGGCTCTGCTGGGTGCGGCCAGGCCGTTGCTGGCGCCGTCCTGGTTGATGCCGGTGCCGCGGACGACGGCGAGCACGGTGTGCCCGCGGCGCCGGGCGTCCGACAGGCGCTCCAGGAGGAGCACCGCGACGCCCTCGCCGAAGCCGAAGCCGTCGGCGCCCGCGCCGAACGCCTTGGATCGGCCGTCGGCGGCGAGGGCGCGCTGCCGGGCGAAGTCGACGAACACCTCGGGGCCGGCCATCACCGCGGCGCCGCCCACGATCGCGAGGCCGCACTCGCCGCGGCGCAGCGACGCCACCGCCAGGTGCAGGGCCACGAGGGAGGAGGAGCAGGCCGTGTCCAGGGTGATGGCGGGGCCTTCGAGACCGAGGGTGTAGGCGATCCGGCCGGAGGCGACGGAGGGCGCCGCGCCGGTGACCGTGTAGCCCTCGGCGTCCTCGGCGGAGCCGCCGGTGTCGCCGTAGCCGTGCCGGGCGACGCCGAGGAAAACCCCGGTGTCGGTGCCGCGCAGGGTGTGCGGGTCCAGTCCGGCGTTCTCGATCAGCTCCCAGCTCGTCTCCAGCAGGAGGCGCTGCTGGGGGTCCATCGCGGCGGCCTCGCGCGGGGAGACGCCGAAGAAGGCGGCGTCGAATTCGCCCGCGCGCTCCAGGAACGCGCCGGTGCGCACGTAGATGGTGCCGGGGTGGTCGGGGTCCGGGTGGTAGAGGCCGGTCAGGTCCCAGCCGCGGTCCTCGGGGAAGGCGGACAGCCGTTCCTCGCCCGCCGCCAGCACGTCCCAGAAGGCCTCGGGGGTCTCGATCCCGCCGGGCAGCCGGCAGGCCGTGCCGACGATCGCGACCGGGTCGGCCTCCAGCTCGTGGATGCGCCGCCGGGCCGCTCGCAGGTCCAGGGTGGCCCGGCGCAGGTATGAAGCGACCTTGTCGTTGTCCGTCACCGTCTGTGTCCTTTACCTGTTCGCTGTCGGCTGTTCGTTGTCGCCCAGTTCGTGGCCGAGGGCCTCCAGCAGTTCGTCGAATCCGGCCTCGGCGAGATCCGGCTCCGGGGTGTGCGGGGGGCGGGGGGCGCCGTCGTGCCGGGTGCCGGGCGTACCGGCCCGCAGGGCGGTCAGTACGCGGTCGAGGTGCTGGGCCAGTTCGGCGCGCCGCTCGGCGGGCACGTCGGCGAGTCCGGCTTCGAGGCGGTCCAGTCCGTCGCGGACGGCCGTGGCGGGGTCCTCGTCGTGCGGGTCCGCGCACAGCTGGGAGCGCAGGTGGTCGGCCAGGGCGGCGGGGTTGGGGTGGTCGAAGACGAGGGTCGTGGGCAGGGCGAGCCCGGTGGCCTCGGCCAGGCTCTTGCGCAGGCGTACGGCGGCGAGCGAGTCGAAGCCGAGGGTGCGGAAGGCGGTGTCGACCGCCACCGCGCGGGTGTCCTGGTGGCCGAGGACCGCGGCGGCGTGGGAGCGCACCAGCCGGGTCAGTTCCTGGTGCTGTTCGCTCCGGGGCCGGCCGGCGAGCCGGTCGCGCAGGGTCGCTCCCGCCGCCGGTGCCGGCCGCGCGGGGGCGGCGGGCCGGGCCGAGGGGACCGTGTCGAGCAGGGGGCGCGCGCGCAGGGCGGTGTAGGTCTCGGTGAACCGCGGCCAGTCGACGTCGGCGACGACCACGGCGGTCTCGGCCCCGGCCAGCACCGTCTCCAGCGCGTCGAGCGCCCGCTCCCCCGGCATGGGGCGCACGCCCTGGTCCCGGAGCCGGGCGACGGCCTGCGCGTCGTCCGTCATGCCGCCCTCCGCCCACAGTCCCCAGGCCACGGACGTCGCGGCGAGGCCGCGGGCGCGGCGGTGCTGGGCGAAGGCGTCGAGGAAGGCGTTGCCCGCCGCGTACGCGCCCTGTCCGGCGCTGCCCCACACGGCGGCGCCGGAGGAGAACAGCAGGAACAGGCTCAGGCCGGGGCAGGCGTGCGCGAGGTTGCGCGCGCCGTCCACCTTGGCGGCGAGGACCGTACGGAACTCCTCGCGGGTCATCTCCCGTACGGCGCTCTGCTGGTTCACTCCGGCGGCGTGCACCACGCCGGTGATCGTCGCGCCGTCCGCGCGCAGTCCGCCGGTCAGCGCGGCCACCTGCTCGGGGACGCTGACGTCGCAGGCGTGCACGGTGACACGGGCGCCGAGTCCGGTGAGTTCGGCGACCAGTTCGGGGACGCCCGGTGCCGCCGCGCCCCGGCGGCTGACCAGGGCCAGGTGCTGGGCGCCCCTGGCCGCCAGCCGACGCGCGGTGAGCGCGCCGAGGCCGCCGGTGCCGCCCGTGACAAGGATCGTGCCCTGCGGCACCAGACCGTCCGCGGGGGCCGGTATCCGGTCCGCGCCGGGTGCGGCGGGCAGCAGCCGCCGCGCGAGCACGGCCTGTGCCCGGATGGCGAGTTGGTCCTCCGTGCCGGTCAACGCACGGGCGAACAGGGCCCGTTGGGTCTCTGTCGCCTCCGGTGGCAGGTCCACGAGGCCGGTGTGCCGGGCGCCGCGTTCGAGGGCGGCCGCCTGGCCGAGGCCCCAGACCTGCGCCCCGGCCGGGCAGGTCACCGGGTCGTCCGCGCCGGTGCCGACGGCGCCGCACGTCGCCAGCCAGACGGGCGTGTCGGCGTCCGCCGCGGCCAGTTCGCGCAGCAGGCCGAGCGTGGCCTCGGCGCCGGTGTCCGCGTCGTCGAGGGCCAGCAGGGAGAGCACGCCCGCGTAGGCGCCGGACGCCGCCTCGGTGGCGAGGGCGTCGCGGACGGCGGTGGTCAGGGCCTGCGGGTCGTCGAGCGGGACGGTGACCGGGTGCGGCCGGGCCCCGTGTTCGGCGAGGGCGGTGGCGGCGGCCTCGTACCAGACCGGCCGGCCGGGGCCGGTGCCGGACGGGGCGGGCAGCAGGAGCAGCCAGCGGCCGGCCGGGCCGGCGGAGGCGTCCGTGACGGCGGTCTCCTGCCAGCCGATGCGGTAGCGCCAGCCGGCGTCCGGCCGCGACGGCCCGGTCGCGTCGGGCATCAGCCAGTACCGCTGGTGTTCGAAGGGGTACGTCGGCAGGTCGGCCGGTTCGGCGTCGCCGAGCACGGTCCGCCAGTCCACCGTGACGCCGTTGACGTGCGCCTCGGCCAGGGCGGACAGGAAGCGTTCGGGCGTGTCGTCGTCGCGCTGGACGGAGCCCAGTACGGCGCTGGTGTCGCCGAGCGTGTCCTGCATGCTGCCGTTCAGCACCGGGTGGGGGCTCACCTCGACGAACACGTCGTGGCCCGCCGCCGCGAGCGCCTCGACCGCGGCCTCGAACTCCACGGTGTGGCGCAGGTTGTCGAACCAGTAGCCGGCGTCCAGCTCGGGTCCTTCGACGAAGGCGCCCCGCAGGGTGGAGTAGAGGGGAACGGCGGGTGTGCGCGGGACGATGCCGGACAGCGGTGCGGTGACCGCGTCCCGCAGGGGCTCCATGTGGGAGGTGTGCGAGGCGTAGTCGACGGGGAGTATCCGCGCGTCGACGCCCGCCGCGGCGCAGGTGTCCCGCAAGCCGCGCACCGCCTCGGGGTCGCCGGCCACCACGACGGCGCCGGGGCCGTTGACCGTGGCCAGCTCCGGTGCGCCGGGCGCGCCGCCGAGCAGTTCCTCGGCGTTTGCGCGGCCGGTGCGCAGCGACATCATGGCGCCGGGGCCGGCGAGTTCGGCCAGGGCCCGGGCCCGCAGTGCCACCACTCGCGCCGCGTCCGGCAAGGACAGCGCCCCCGCCACACACGCCGCCGCGATCTCGCCCTGCGAATGGCCCACCACCGCGTCCGGCTCCACGCCGCACGCCCGCCACAACCGCGCCAGCGACACCATCACCGCGAACAGCACCGGCTGCACCACCTCCACCCGGTCCAGCCCCGGAGCCCCCTCCACACCCCGCACCACATCCACCACCGAGAAACCCGCCACCTCCGCCAGCGCCGCATCACACTCCGCCAACGCCTGCGCGAACACCGGCACATCGAGCAGGCCGCGGCCCATCCCCACCCACTGCGACCCCTGACCGGGAAACACCCACACCACACGACGACCCCCACCACCCACACCGGTGACCAGACCGGGAGCCGGCAACCCCTCGGCGAGGGCGCGCAGGGTGCCCGTGGCGTCCGCCACGCCGCGCGCGAGGGCCACGGCCCGCCGGTCGAAGTGCTGCCGTGCCCCGGTGAGGGTCCCGGCCGCGTCCCGCAGCACCGTGTCCTGATGCCGCGTCAGGTGTTCGGCCAGGCGGCGGGACTGGGCGGCCAGTGCGGTCTCCGTACGCGCCGACACCACCAGCGGCACCACACCCGCCGCCTCCAGCACCCCCACCGGCCCACCCGCAGCACCGGCCTCCACCGGCAACGACGGCGCCTCCTCCACGATCACATGCGCGTTCGTCCCACTCACCCCGAACGCCGACACCCCCGCACGCCGCACCCGCCCACCGGACGGCCACGCACGCGCCTCCCCGAGCACCCGCACCCCACCCGAAGACCAGTCCACATGCGACGACGGCACCCCCGCATGCAACGACCCCGGCAACACACCCCGCCCCAACGCCAGCACCATCTTGATCACACCCACCGCACCCGCCGCCGCCTGCGCATGCCCGATGTTCGACTTCACCGACCCCAGCCACAACGGCCGACCCGGATCACGCCCCTGCCCATACGTCGCCAGCAACGCCTGCGCCTCGATCGGATCACCCAGCGCCGTCCCCGTCCCATGACCCTCCACGGCATCGACCTGGTCGGGCGTCAGGCGGGCGGCGGTGAGTGCCTGACGGATCACCCGCTGCTGCGCGGGGCCGCTCGGCGCCGCGAGTCCGTTGCTGGCTCCGTCCTGGTTGACCGCGCTGCCCCGGACCACGGCGAGCACCCGGTGCCCCCGCTGCCGCGCCTGCGAGAGCCGCTCCAGCACCAGCAGGGCGACACCCTCGCCCATGCCGAAGCCGTCGGCGTCGTCGGAGTACGCCTTGCACCGCCCGTCCGCCGCCAGCGCCCCCTGCCGCGAGAACTCCGTGAACACCTCCGGACCCGCCATCACCGACACCCCACCGGCCACCGCCAGCGAGCACTCCCCGTCCCGCAACGACCGCGCCGCCAGATGCAACGCCACCAACGACGACGAACACGCCGTGTCCACCGTCAACGCCGGCCCCTCCAAGCCGAGCAGGTACGCGACCCGGCCGGAGGCGACACTGCCGGTGCTGCCGGTGAGGAGATAGCCCTCGACCTCGTCCCGGCCCTCCAACGGGCCCGCCGCGTACCCCTGGTGGGACATGCCGACGAACACGCCGGTGTCGCTGCCGCGCAGGGTTTCCGGCCGGATGCCCGCCCGTTCGAGCGCCTCCCAGGTGGCCTCCAGCACCTGGCGCTGCTGCGGGTCCATCGCCAGCGCCTCACGCGGGGAGATCCCGAAGAACGCCGCGTCGAAGCCTCCCGCGTCGTCGAGGAAGTTGCCCTGCGGGCGGCCGGTACCGGTGCCCGGCGCGGCGCGCCGCTCCCAGCCCCGGTCGTCCGGCGCCGCGCCGGCCGCGTCGCGGCCGGCGGCGACGAACTCCCACAGGTCCTCCGGGGAACCGATGCCACCGGGCAGCCGGCAGGCCATGCCCACGATCACCACCGGGTCGTCCCCGCCGTCCCCGCCGGACGCCTGTGGGGCGCCGGCGGGCCCGGAACCGGCGACCCCGGCCGCGGGCTCGGGCCGCGCCCCGCCGAAGAGTTCGGCCTCCAGGCACAGGGCGACGGCCCGCGCGTGCGGGTGGTCGTACACCAGGGTGGTGGGCAGCCGCAGGCCGGTCGCGGCCGTGAGCCGGTTGCGCAGTTCCACGGAGGCCAGCGAGTCGAACCCGAGTTCCGTGAACGCCCGGTCCGCGGGGACCCGTTCCGCGTCCCGGTGCCCCAGTACCGAGGCGGCGTGCCGGCGGACCAGGTCCAGCAGCGCGCGTCCGCGCTCGGCGGCGGGCAGCTCCGCGAGGCCGCCGGCCGGGCCCGCGGGTGCGCCGTGCTCCCGGCGCAGCGCCTCGTGTGCGTGCCGGGCCTCGGGCAGCGCGTCGAACAGCCGGGTGGGCCGCTGCGCGGTGTACGCGAGCAGGAAGCGCTCCCAGTCGACCCCGATGATCACCGGGCAGACCTCCGCCCGGTCCAGTGCCGTCCGCAGCGCGTCGAGGGCCTCGGGCGCGGCCATCTCGACGACGCCGTGCCGGCGGAAGCGCTCCGCCACGGGGCCCTCCGCCATGCCGCTGCCGGCCCATGTCCCCCAGGCCACCGAGGTGGCGGGCAGCCCGTCGGCGCGCCGCCGGCGGGCCAGGCCGTCCAGGTAGGCGTTGCCCGGCGCGTAGCAGCCCAGGCCCGGCGCGCCGAACGCGGAGGCGAAGGAGGAGAACAGGACGAACGCGGTCAGGGGCGCGTCCGCGGTGAGTTCGTGCAGGTTCCTGGCGCCCAGGGTCTTGGCGCGGCCGGCCTGTTCGATCCGCTCTCCGGTCAGGGTGTCGAGGGTGCCGTCGTCCAGGGTGGCCGCGGTGTGGAACACCGAGGTCAGGGGCTGGTCCGCGGGCAGCGCCGCCAGGAGCGAGCGCAGCGCCTCGCGGTCGGTGACGTCGCAGGCCGCGAGGGTCACCGCGGAGCCGAGGGCGCGCAGTTCGGCGGCCAGTTCGCCGGCTCCCGGAGCCTCGGGGCCGCTGCGGCTGACGAGGACGATGTGCGGGGCGCCGTGCTGCGCGAGCCACCGGGCGACGTTGCGGCCGATGCCGCCGGTGCCGCCGGTGACCAGCGCCGTACCGGTGGGCTCCCAGCCGCCGGGCGCGGTCCGGGGTGCGGCCCGCTTCCAGCGGCGCGCGAACACCCCGGCGGGCCGCAGGGCGAGCTGGTCCTCACCGCTGCCGCCGGTCAGCACCCCGGCGAGCGACCGGGTGAGCTCGGCGGTGGAACCGGCGGGCACGTCGATCAGACCGCCCCACAGGCCGGGGTGTTCGAGGGCGATGACCCGCCCCAGTCCCCACAGGGCCTCCCGCGCGGGGTCACCGGGGCGCTCGTCCGCCGAGGTGACCTGGACGTCTTCGGTGAGGCACCACAGCAAGCCGTCGAGTCCGGAGCCGGCGAGGGCGCGGGCGAGGGCGACGGTGCCGCCGAGCGAGGGCAGGCCGAGGGGGGTCGCGGCGCCCTCCCCCCGCTCGTCCACGGCCAGCAGCGAGAGCACCCCGATCCGGTCCGCGCCCTCGGCGGCGCGGCGCAGCTCCAGCGCGAGCGCGTCCGGCGCCGGCGCCCCGGCGACCACGAGGTCCGTGACGGTCGCGCCGGCCGCTTCGAGTGCGGCGCGCGCCGCCCGCGTGGCCGGTTCCGCGGCCCCGTCGTACCGGACCAGGAGCCAGCGGCGCGGGCCGGTGGCGGCGGGTTCCGGTGCGGATATGCGCTGCCAGTCGATGCGGTAGCGCAGCGCGTCGGCCGCGTCGTGCGCCGCCCCGCTCGGGGCGGTGGCCTGCGGCGCGGGCTCCAGCCAGTGGCGTTCGCGCTGGAACGGCGCGGTGGGCAGCGGCACCGCGCGGGCCGCCGTGCCGAGGAACACCGACTCCCAGCGCACCGGTACGCCCGCGGCCCAGGCCGTCGCCAGGGCGTGGGCGAAGTCCTCCGCTCCCCCCTGGCCGCGGCGCAGGGTGCCGACCGCCGCCAGGTCCGCCCCGGCGTCCTGCCCGGTCTCCTCGATGGCGGTGGTGAGCACGGGGTGGGCGCTGACCTCGATGAAGGTCCGGTATCCCTGTTCCGTGAGCGCCCTTACGGCCGGTTCGAGGCGTACGGTCTCGCGGAGGTTGCGGAACCAGTAGGCGCCGTCCAGTGCCGCGGGGGCCGCCCAGTCGCCGGTCACCGTGGAGAAGAAGGGCACGGCGCCGCCGGGCAGCGGCTCGATGTCCGCCAGTTCCTCGTGCAGGGCGGCGCGGGCGTCGTCCATGTGCGCGGTGTGCGACGCGTAGTCGACGGGCAGGCGCCTGGCCCGTACGCCCTCCGCGCCGAGGGCGGCGAGGAGGTGGTCCAGGTCGTCGTCGGGTCCGGCCACCACCACCGAGCGCGGCCCGTTCAGCGCGGCGGTCTCCAGCCGGCTGTCGTAGCGGGCGATCCGCTCCGCCAGGTCGGCGGCGGTCGCGGCGACCGCGGCCATGCCGCCGCCGCCCCGCAGCCCGGCGATGACGCGGCTGCGGACGGCCACCAGCCGGGCGGCGTCGTCGAGGGAGAGCGCACCGGCGACGCAGGCGGCGGCGATCTCGCCCTGGGAGTGCCCGATCACCGCGGCCGGTTCCACGCCGTGGGCCCGCCACAGCGCCGCCAGCGACACCATGACCGCGAAGAGGACGGGCTGCACCACGTCGACGCGGTCGCTGGACAGGTCGGCGTCGGGGCGGCCGGCCGCGGCGGCGGCCTCCGCGCGCAGGAAGGGGAGGACGGAGAAGTCCAGGTGCGGCCGCAGGGCCGCGGCGCATTCGTCCAGGGCGCGCGCGAACACCGGCGAGCTGTCGTAGAGCGCCACCGCCATGCCGGCCCACTGCCAGCCCTGGCCGGGGAAGACGAAGACGGGCGAGGCTCCCGGCCGGGCCGTGCCCGTGACGACGCCCTCGGTGCCGCCTCCGGCCAGCTCGTCGAGCGCGTCCAGCGCCGCGTCGTACCCGCCGGGCACGAACGCGGCCCGGTGGCGCGCCGCCGCCCTGGTGGTGGCCAGCGAGAACGCCACGTCCGCGGGGGTGTGTCCGGGCTGCTCGCGCAGGTGCGCGGCGAGCCGGCCGGCCTGGTCCCGCAGCGCGGCCTCGCTGTGCGCGGACACGACCCACGGCGCCACGATCCGGGCCCGCCGGTCCGGGGCGGCGCCCTGCCCGGCCGAGGAGCCGGCGGTCCGGACGTCGCGTGGTGCCTCTTCGAGGACGACGTGCGCGTTGGTGCCGCTGATGCCGAAGGACGAGACGCCCGCGCGGCGCGGCCGGGCGGCGCCGGACCACGGGACCGGTTCGCTCAGCAGCCGCACCTCGCCGCGGGACCAGTCCACCTCCGTGGAGGGGCGGTCGGCGTGCAGGGTGCGCGGCAGCGTGCCGTGGCGCATCGCGAGCAGCATCTTGATGACGCCCGTCACACCGGCGGCGGCCTGGGTGTGGCCGATGTTGGACTTGACCGAGCCCAGCCACAGCGGGCGCCCGGCGGGGCGGTCCGCTCCGTACGCCTCGATCAGGGCCCGCGCCTCGATCGGGTCGCCGAGCCGGGTGCCGGTGCCGTGCGCCTCGACCGCGTCCACGTCGGCCGCGGACAGTCCGGCCTCGGCGAGCGCCTGCCGGATCACGCGGGCCTGGGCCCGGCCGCTGGGCGCGGACAGCCCGTTGCTCGCGCCGTCCTGGTTGACCGCCGCCGCACGGATCAGGCCCAGCACGGGGTGGCCCAGGCGCCGGGCGTCGGACAGCCGCTCCAGCAGCAGCATTCCGGCGCCCTCCGCCATCCCGAAGCCGTCGGCGTCGGCGGAGAAGGCCTTGCACCGGCCGTCGGGGGCGAGCGCGCCGAGTCTGCTGAAGTCGACGAGCATGCCGGGTGCCGGCATCACGGTCGCGCCGCCGGCCAGCGCCAGGTCCGTCTCGCCCGTGCGCAGGGAGCGGCAGGCGAGCTGGAGGGCGACGAGCGAGGAGGAGCAGGCCGTGTCCACGGTGAGGGCCGGCCCCTCCAGGCCCAGTGTGTAGGCGATCCGTCCGGAGGCGACGCTGGTGGTCGTGCCGGTCACCAGATAGCCGCCGACGTCCTTGCCGCCGTCGGCGAGGCGCGGGCCGTACTCCTGCGCGATGACGCCGGTGAACACGCCGGTGGGCGTGCCGCGCACCGACTCGGGGGAGATACCGGCCCGTTCGAGTGCCTCCCAGCCGGTCTCCAGCAGCAGCCGCTGCTGCGGGTCCATGGCCAGTGCCTCGCGCGGTGATATGCCGAAGAAGTCCGCGTCGAAGTCGGCGGCGTCGTGCAGGAAGCCGCCGGAGCGCTGCCGGACCGTGCCGGGCCGCGCCGGGTCCGGGTGCAGGAGCGCCTCCAGGTCCCAGCCGCGGTCCGTGGGCAGGCCCGCCACGGCGTCCTGCCCGTCCGCGAGCAGCTCCCAGAATTGCTCGGGGGTGCGCACCCCGCCGGGCAGCCGTACGGCCATGGCGACGACGGCGATGGGTTCGTCCGGGGTGTGACCGGCCGCCTCCTCCCGCCGCCGCGGGTCCGGCCGGCCGGCCGGGGCGCGGTGCCCGGCGCGCGGGCCGATCAGGTCGTACAGCGCTTCGGTGAGCGCCTGCGGGGTGGGGTGGTCGAACAGCGTGGCGATGGCGATGTCCCGGCCGAGGGCCGCCGCGAGGCGGTCGCGCAGCTGCACCGCGAGGACCGAGTCGATCCCGAGTTCGGCGAAGGTGAGCGAGCCGTCCGCGGCCTGTGCTCCGGTGACGGCGGCGGTCTCCGCGTGCACGAGGCCGGCCAGCCGCTGCCGTACCTCGTGCTCCGGTGTGCCGGGCGGGCACAGCTGCGGCCGGGTGGGCGCGGCGGCCCGGACGTCCGGTTCCGCCGGGTCCGCTCCGGCGTCCAGGAGGTCCGCTCCGGCCTCCGGGAGGTCCGGCAGGCCGGCGTCCGTGGCCGGTCCGGCGCCGGGGAAGGCGGCCGCCCAGTCGATGTCCACCCCGTTCGTGTAGGCGTCGGCCGCCGCGGCCAGGAAGCGCCGCAGCCCGCCCTGCCCGCGCCGCAGCGTGGCGAGCACCGGGTGGCCGGAGCCCGCCGCGTCGAGCGTCTGGCGTACGGCGGCGGCGAGGACGGGATGCGGGCTCAGTTCGAGGAACACGCCGCCCCGTTCGGCGGCGCAGTCGCGCACCGAGCGCTCGAACTCGACGCGGCCGCGGAAGTTGGCGCACCAGTGCTCCGCCGTCAGCTCGCGTGTGTCGAGGACGGCGCCGGTGCGGCTGGAGTAGAGGGGCACCGCGCCCGCACCCGGTGTGAACCAGTCCAGCGCCGCGCGCACGCGGGCCACGACCCGGTCCATGTGCGGGGAGTGCGCGGCCATCGAGACGCCGATCGTCCGGGCGCGGACCCCCTCGGCGGTCAGCTCGGCCACGCACCGCTCGATCGCGTCGGTCGCGCCGGCCAGCAGCACCGAGCGCGGGCCGTTGATCCCGGCCAGCACCAGGTCCGGGCCCCAGTCGGCCAGCCGCGGTGCGACCAGGTCGGCGGGCAGCTCCACCGATGCCATGTCCCCCTTGCCGACGAGGGGTCGCAGCTCCTTGCTCCACCGCGCCACCGCCCTGGCGCCGTCCTCGATCGCGACAGCGCCCGCGGCGTGGGCGGCGGCGAGGTCGCCCATGCTGTGTCCCACGACGGCGTCGGGCTCGACCCCGAAGGAGCGCCACAGCTCGGTGAGGGCGGCGCTCACCGCGTAGAGGGCGGGCTGCACGATCTCGACGCGGGGCACGGTGCCGGGGGCGGCCGCGGTCTCCAGGGCCTCGGTCAGGGACCAGCCGGACTCGGCGGCGAAGACCTGCGCGCACCGCTCGATCGCATCGGCGAACACCGCCGACTCGCCGAGGAGTTCGGTGGCCATGCCGGGCCACTGGGAGCCCTGGCCCGGAAAGACGAAGGTGACGGGCGCCGGGGCGGCGGCCGTTCCGCGCGCGACCGCCGGGTGCGGGCGGTCGTCGGCGACCGCGGCCAGTCCGTCCAGGAGTTCCGCGCGGGAGGAGCCGACGATCACTGCGCGCCGCGGCAGGCGCCGGTCCTGATGGGCGAGCGCGGCGCCGACGCCGTCGGCGCCGGATTCGGGGTGCGCGCGGAGGTGGTCCAGCAGCCGGCGCGCCCAAACGCGCAGCGCGCGGTCGTCCGCGGCCGACAGAACCCACGGCCGGGCCGCCCCTCGGGTGGCGGCGGAAATGTTCTCACCCTGTAGGGGGCTGGCGTTCACACCTGACTCCTAGTTGTCCGCACGTCACCAGGGACCGGGCCTGCGCGAATGACGACCTGAGGAAATGCCGACCACCTGAGAGTCCGCAGACCATAAACGGTCGGCTACCGTCGGCCAGTGGTCAGTCGAAGGTATACCCGCCCCCCTTCCGAACCGATTGAATCTCACTCGACCAATCCCCGGCATTTCAGCGAACCAGCAGGTCACACAGCTATAGTGAGGCTTCATCAGTTTTTTTCGGCGACTGCGGCGCAATCCTCTAGTTTCCCTTTAGCCGGATTCGACCACCCCCCGGAATCATCCTCCTGCCGGAATACGAACGGCTCGGGCAACCCCATTCGCCTTCGGTCCCGCCCACCCGGCATTACCAGCTAAGAGTGGTCCGGACCTCCCGGACAGCGGCAACGAAGAGAAGGGCCGGTGACCCTTGCCACCCATGGACGAAACCCTCAAGCCCTCCCCTGCCGACGCGGCCGGCACAGCGGGAGGCCGGGCCGACCGGCTGCCGTCGCTGACGGGGCTGAGGTTCTTCGCCGCGCTCCTGGTGTTCGTCTGCCATGCGTGGAGCCAGTTCAACCCGCAGGCCGACACCGCCTCGCGGAACCTGGCCTACTTCCTGCTGCCGGCCGGCCCCGTCGGGGTCTCCTTCTTCTTCGTCCTCAGCGGGTTCGTGCTGACGTACGCGGCGCGGCCGGGCGACACCGTTCTCGGCTTCTGGCGGCGGCGGATGGCGAAGATCTACCCGAACCACGTCGTGACGTGGGTGGCCGGTCTCGTCCTGGTCCTCGCCACGGGCGCCGCCCTGTCGGCCGGGACGACGGCCGCCGCCCTCTTCCTCGTGCAGGCGTGGTGGCCGCACATGATCATGACCGCCACGGTCAACCCGATCTCGTGGTCGCTCGCCTGCGAGCTGTTCTTCTACCTGCTGTTCCCCTTCCTGCTCCGGGCGCTGCGCCGGCTGCCGCGGCAGGGGCTGTGGCCGGCCGCGGGCCTGCTGACGGCGCTGATCCTGGCCGTACCGCAGCTGGCCACTCTGCTGCCCGGCAAGGTCATGCCGCTGGCGGGGTACAGCCTCACGCAGTTCTGGTTCGTCTACACCGCGCCCCCGGTGCGCCTGCTGGAGTTCGCGCTCGGGATCGTGCTCGCTCTCCTTGTGCGCAACGGCATGTGGCCCCTCGTCAGCGTCCGGCTCGCCGTCGTCCTGTGCTGCGCCGGATACGCGGTGGCCGGCGTCACGACGATGGTCACCAAGCTGCCCCACCTGTGGGCGATGGTGAGCGCCACCGTCATCCCGCTGGCGGTCCTCATCGCCACGGCCGCCTCCCGCGACCGGCGCGGCCTGCCCTCCGCCGCCCGCCATCCGCGCCTGCTCCGGCTGGGCGAACTCTCCTTCGCCTTCTACCTGGTGCACCACATGATCCTGACGGCCTGCTTCACCGCCGTGCTGCCGGACGGCTTCCGGCCGGGTCTGCTCGGGCTCACCGGCGTGGCCGTCGCGCTGTTCTTCGTCTGCTGGGCGGCGGCCTGGCTCCTGCACACCGCGGTCGAGACACCCGCCATGCGCCGCTGGGGCCGCCCTCCGGCGACCGCCCGCGCGCCCCGTGAGCCGGCCCGCGCATCCGAGCGATCCGAACCCCTCACCGGTGAAAGGACACCATGAACCAGCCGCAACTGCCCGAGATCCCGGCCCTGAACAGCGAGCTGTTCCACACCGACCAGTACGCGACCTACCGGGAGATCCTGGAGCAGCGTCCGGTCACCAGGGTCCGCTTCTACGACGGTTCCCTGGTCTGGCTGGTCAACCGCCACGAGGACGTACGGGCCGCACTGACCGACCCCCGGCTGAGCAACGACCCCATGAAGCAGTCGGACATCGACCTCTCGGCGGCCACCGGCATCCCGGCCGACCTGATCGAGTACTTCCAGCGGAACATGTTCCGCAGCGACGAGCCGGACCACGGCCGGCTGCGCAAGCTGGTCACCAGGGAATTCACCGTGCGGCGCATCAACGCGCTGCGGCCGCGGATCCGGCAGATCGCCGACGACCTGCTGGAGAAGTTCGCCGCCACCGGCGGCGGGGACCTGGTGGAGGCGCTCGCCCGCCCGCTTCCGCTCACCGTCATGTGCGAACTGCTCGGCGTGCCCGAGGAGGACCGCGCGGACTTCCAGACCTGGTCCCAGCACATCGTCGAGAGCAGCCCGGAGTTCGCGGAGCGCAACGCCGTCTCCTACCGCAGTCTGTTCGAGTGCGTCCGCTCCCTGATCCGCCGCCGGCGCGACGAGCCGGGAGACGACCTGCTGTCGGCACTGGTCGACCTGCGCGACGTGGCGGACCGGCTCTCCGAGAACGAACTCATCTCGACGGTGTTCCTGCTGCTCGTCGCGGGGATCGAGACCACGGTGAACGTGCTCGGCACCGGCACCTTCCTGCTGCTGACCCACCCCGGCGAGCTCGCCCGGCTCCGCGCGGACGGCGCCCTGCTGGGGCCGGCCGTGGAGGAGATGCTGCGCTACATGGCACCCATCGAGATCACGAGCCGGCACACCCTGGAGCCCGTCGAGATCGGCGGGGTGTCCATCGACGCGCAGAGCACCGTGCTCATCAACCTGGCCGCCGCCAACCGGGATCCGGCGCGGTTCGAGGACCCGCAGTCCTTCCGGGTCGACCGCAACGACGGCGGCCACCTCACCTTCGGCCACGGCATCCACTACTGCCTGGGCGCCGCGCTGGCACGGGCGGAGGCGGAAGTCACCTTCGAGGCCCTCCTGGAGCGCTTCCCGGACCTGCGACTGGCCGCCTCCGCATCCGACCTGACCTGGCGCCACGCCTTCATGCGGGGCCCGGTCGAGCTGCCCGTCTCCTGGGGGTGAGTCCATGAAGCGCGCGCTCACCGATCTCGCGGTCTTCGGGGGTCCCGAGGCGTTCCTGCGCCCGCTCCTGGTGGGCATGCCCACCGTCGGCGACCGGGCGCGGTTCCTCGCCCGGCTCGAATGGGCCCTGGACAACGAGTGGCTGACCAACGGCGGCCCGCTGGCCACCGAACTGGAGGGCCGCATCGCCGACATCGCCGGGGTGCGGTACGCCGTGGCGACCTGCAACGCCACCGCGGCGCTGCAACTGGTCCTGAAGGCCTCGGGCATCACCGGACAGGTGATCATGCCCTCGCTGACCTTCGCGGCGACTCCGCACGCGGCGAGCTGGGTGGGGCTCGAGCCGGTGTTCTGCGACGTCGACCCGGTCACCGGCTGCCTCGACCCCGGCCGGGTCGAGGAGCTGATCACCCCCGAGACCGGGGCCATCCTCGGCGTCCACCTGTGGGGCCGGGCGGCTCCGGTCCTGGAGCTGGAGAAGCTGGCCGCCGAGCACGGGCTGCGACTGTTCTTCGACGCGGCCCACGCCTTCGGCTGCACCTCCGGCGGCCGGCCGGTCGGCGGCTTCGGGGACGCGGAAGTGTTCAGCTTCCACGCCACCAAGACGGTCATGGCCTTCGAGGGCGGCGCGGTGACCACCGACGACGGCGAACTGGCCGAACGGCTCGTGGCCCTGCGCAACTTCGGCATCGACCGGGACAAGTCCGTGACCGCGGTCGGCATGAACGCCAAGATGAGCGAGTGCTCGGCCGCGATGGGTCTGACCTCCCTCGACGCCTTCCCGGCGACCCGCGAGCGCAATCGTGAGAACCACGCCCTCTACCAGGCGGAACTGAGCGGCGTCCCCGGCACCGAGGTGCTCTCCTTCCACGAGCAGGAACGCAACAACCACCAGTACGTGATCCTGCGGACGGACCGCACCGTCACCGGTCTGCACCGCGACCGGCTGCGGGCCCTGCTGCAGGCCGAAAAGGTCTTCCCCCAGCTGTACTTCTCGCCCCCCTGCCATCTGATGCCCGCCTACCGGACCGACCCCCCGCTGCGGCTGGAACACACCGAGCACCTGTCCGAGCAGGTACTCGCGCTGCCCACCGGGCCGTCGGTGTCCTTCGAGGACATCCGCCGGGTGTGCAGCATCATCCGGCTCGCCGCGGAGCGCGGCGCGCAGATCGATGCGATGTGGGCCCAAACAGCGCTCTCCTGAGCGCCGTCCGTCCCCCAGTCCGACCCGGAGGTAACAGTTCTCGTGGACACCGTCCAAGCGGCAGCGCCCGCCCCCGCGATACAGGACGCGGCACGCCCCGGAGGCGACCGTGCAGCGGCGATCGAGGCGGTGCGCATCCGCCTCGGCCAGCTCGGCGACACCGGCGACGGGGCCCGGCAGCGGGCGGAGCACCTCGTCGACCTGGCGACGCGGTACGGCTCCCACCCGTTCACCACCCTGGAAGAGGCCCGCCACCTGCTGGGCGTGGACCGCCCGGCCTTCGCCGCGCTGCTCGGTCTCTTCCACCGGGTACCCGAGCTGAGCACGGCCGTGCAGCGGGGCCCGCAGGGGAAGTACTGGACCAACACCATCCTGCCGCTGGAGCGGACGGGCGCGCTCGACGCCGCGGTGCACGGCCGCCCGGCCTTCCCCTACAGCGTCGGCCTGTATCCGGGGCCGACCTGCATGTTCCGCTGCCACTTCTGTGTGCGCGTCACCGGCGCGCGCTACGAGACGTCCGCGCTCAAGGCGGGCAACGCCATGTTCGCGTCCGTCATCGACGAGGTGCCCGAGACACAGCCCTCGACGGTCTACTTCTCCGGCGGGCTGGAACCGCTCACCAATCCGGGGCTGGGCGAACTCGCGGCGCGCGGCGGCCGGCGCGGCCTCGACATGACGCTGTACACCAACGCCTACGCGCTCACCGACCGCACGCTGGAGCGCCAGCCGGGGCTGTGGTCGCTGCACGCGATCCGCACCTCGCTGTACGGGCTGAGCGACGAGGAGTACGAAGCCACCACGACCAAGCCGCGCGCCTTCGGGCGGGTCAGGGAGAACCTGGGCGCGTACATGGAGAGGCGGGCGGAGCACGGCGCCCCGACGCGGCTCGGCCTCAACTACATCATCCTGCCCGGCCGGGCCGACCGGCTCATGGACCTCGTGGACTTCGTGGCCGGCCTGGACGAGCGCTCCCCCGGCCGCCCCCTCGACTTCGTGACGGTGCGCGAGGACTACAGCGGGCGGGACGACGGCCGGCTCGCGGCCGACGAGCGCGCCCGGCTGCGCGACGCGCTGCGGGACTTCACCGCGTACGCGCGGGAGCGGACGCCCTCGCTGCACATCGATCTGGGGTACGCCCTGGAGAGCCTGCGCAGCGGGGTGGACGCCCGGCTGCCGCGCATCACCCCGGCGGCCATGCGCGGTTCCGCGCACCCGCAGATCGCGGTGCAGGTCGACCTTTTGGGCGACGTGTACCTCTACCGCGAGTCGGGCTTCCCCGGCCTGGCCGGCGCGGACCGCTACATCGCCGGACGCGTCACCCCGGACAGGAGCCTGCACGACGTCGTCCGCGCGTTCGTCGAGAGCAATCCGCATATCGAGCCGCGGCCCGGCGACGAGTTCTTCCTCGACGGATTCGACCAGGTCGTGACGGCCCGGCTGAACCAGATGGAGCAGGACGTCGCCGACGGCTGGGGGGCGTACCGGGGTCTGCTGGGCGCGGACGCTCCGGCGTGAGCGTGCCCCGCGGCTCAGCCCGCGGCCGCCGCCACGGGCGCGGCGGCCCTGTGCCTGCCGGTGAGTTCCTCCAGCACCGGCACCACATCGTGGGGGCTGCTCTCCGCGCGGACCTCGCCCCGCAGCCGGCGGGCCCCGTCGAGGAACGAGGGTTCGGCGAGCACCCGCGCCACGCTGTCCCGCAGGCCCTCGGCGGTCACCTCGCCCTCCCGCAGCAACAGGCCGGCGCCGGCGGCGGCCGTCTGCTGCGCCCGCAGGACGGTGTCCCAGATGAACGGCACCATGACCTGCGGCACCCCGTGGTACAGGGCGGTCGACCAGGTGCCGAAGCCACCGTGGTGGACCACCGCCGCGCACGTCTGCAACAGGACGTCCAGCGGGGCGAAGCCGACGACCCGGACGTTGTCCGGCAGGGGGCCGACCGCCCGCAGGGCGGCGGCGTCGGCGGTGACGACTATCTCCGCGTCGACCTGCGCGAGCACCCGGAGGTAACGGTGGAAGACGGCCGGGTCGGCGGTGAAGCCGGTCCCCGTGGAGCCCGTCGTCAGGCACACCCGGCGCCGGGGCCCGGCCGTGCGCAGCCAGTCCGGCACGACGGCCCGGCCGTTGTACGGCACGTACCGCAGCGGCACCGTCGGCAGCGACAGGTCGAGCCGGAACCGCTCGGGCAGCAGGTCGACGCTCCACTGGCCGACCACCAGCTCCTCGTCGAACGGCACCCCGTGGCGCCCGGCGGCGTCCGCCAGCCACTCCCGCAGCGGGTCGGGGCGCCGTCCGGCGGGCTGCTCGGCGAGCCGGTCGAGGAACGTCCGGCGGAAGTAGGCGTTCAGGTCGCTCGCGCCGAGCACACGGGCGTGGGCGGCGCCGCACGCCCGCGCCGCGATGGCCCCGGCGAACGTGTACGGCTCCCACAGCACCAGGTCCGGCTGCCACCGGCGGGCGTACCCGACCAGCTCCCGGACGAACGACTCGTCGTTGATCACCGAGTAGAAGTAGGGCACCGACAGGTCGTACAGACGGAACACGTAGTCCCAGTCGAAGACTTCGGGGCGGGACAGGTCGATGTCCGCGGAGTACCGCTGGATCTCCGCGCCCTTCTCCTGCATCGCCTCCATCAGCCGGTGGTCCGCCCCCACGGGTACGGCCGTGAGCCCGGCGCCGGTGATCTCGTCCGCGAAGCCGGGCTGACTGGCCACGCGCACCTCGTGTCCCGCGGCACGCAGCGCCCCCGCGAGGGGCACCATGCCGTGAAAGTGCGAAGTGTGTGCGAAAGCCGCGATGAGCACACGCATGAGCCGACTCCCCAGACTCGAAAACAACCGACGGACGGTCGGTGATTCTGCCGAGGCGGCCGCGTTCTGCCTACGCGAGGCGATCCTCCCTGGACACGGGGACGAGTCTCTCTCGAGGGCGCGGCGCGGCGGCACCCCACGAAAAGAGGCAGCAGCAATGGCCGGTCCCCTTTCCCCCGGCACCGGGCGGGACACCTCCCGCCGTCCCCTGATCGTCGTCCTGGGCGCCTCCGGGTACATCGGATCGGCCGTGGTCCGGGAACTCGCCCGCCGTCCGGTGCGGTTGCGCGCCGTGGCGCGCGGGCCGTTCACCGTGCCGGCCGGCGGCCGCGCGGAGGCGGCGGTGATGCGGACCGACCTCACCGCGCCGGACGCCGTCGCCGAGGCCGTCCGGGGCGCCGACGCGGTGATCCACCTGGTGGCCCGCATGACGGGGCGGGGCTCGTGGCGGTCGGCCGCCTCGGACCCGCAGACGGAGCGGGTGAACGTGGACCTGGTGCGCGAGGTGGTCGAACGCTGCGCGGCGCCCCCCGGCGGGCGGCCGGCCCCCACGGTCGTCCTCGCCAGCACCAACCAGGTGACGGACGGCGGCCCCCCGCGCAGCGCCTACGCCCGGCAGAAGGCCGCCGCGGAGCGGCACCTGCTCGATGCCGCGCTCCGGGGCACCGTCCGCGGTATCGCGCTGCGCCTGCCCACCACGGTCGGCAGCGAAGCGGGCGTGGCCCCCGCGATGGCCGGCCGGGCCCTGGCGGGCGAGGCCCTCACCCTGTGGCACGACGGCGCCGTGCGGCGCGAGTTCCTCGATGTGACCGACGCGGCCCGCGCGCTCGTCACCGCGCTGGACCACGCGGCGGACCTCGACGGCCGGGCCTGCGCGGTCGGCGGGCACGTCGTCGGGCTCGGCGAGCTGTTCCGGGCCATCGCCGCCAGCGCGGCCCGCCACACCGGCCGCCCGCCGGTCCCGGTGCGGTCGGTGGCCCCGCCCGAGTACGCCGAGACGGGCGACTTCCACGACCTCCGGGTCGACTCCTCGGCCTTCCGGGACGTGACCGGCTGGCGGCCCGAGGTCCCGCTGAGCCGGGCCGTCGACGACGTCGTGGCGGCGGTCGCCCGGCGCCGGGCACCGGTGCGTTGACGAGCGCGGGCCGTCAGCCGCCGCGCCGCGCGGCCGCGTAGACGTCCTCGACCAGCGCGGCCTGGTCCGTCAGGGCCCGGCCGGTGAGCGGGGACGGGGTGCCCGAGCGGATGCCCTCGGCGAAGGCCGTCAGCACGGAGCGGAACTGGTCGTGCGGGGGCACGGCGAACTCCTCGTGGGATCCGTCCCGTTCGAGGCGGACGACGGCGGTGTGGTCCGGGGGCGGTGTGTAGGCCCTGGGGACGACGATGCGTCCGGTGGACCCGGTCAGTTCGTAGCGGCCGCGGTAGGCGTGTTCCAGTCCGAACCCGAGGTGGGCGACGGCGCCGCCGGGCGCGGCGAGCAGCGCCGCCCCGCCGGTGTCGACGCCGGTGCGCGCGTCCCGCTTGAGATGCGCGCCGACGACCCGCAGGCCGGGGCCGAGGTAGCGCAGGGCGGTGCGCAGCGGATAGCCGCCGACGCCGGTGAGCGCGCCGCCGCCCAGGTCCCGGCGGTGGCGTATGTCGCCGGGCAGTTTGCCGGGAATGGTGAAGTCGGCTGTCAGGGAACGGATTTCACCGATCCTTCCGGCGGCGACCAGGTCGTCGACCACCCGGTGCTGGGGATGGCAGAGGAACATGTAGTTCTCGAACAGGGTCCGGGCGCGGGCGCGGGCGAGGTCCCGCAGTTCGCCCGCCTGCCGTGCGGAGACGGTCATGGGTTTCTCGCACAGGACGTGCTTGTCCGCCTCCAGTGCCCGCCGGGTCCACTCGGCGTTGAGCGCGGGTGGCAGCGGGATGTAGACGGCGTCGAGGTCGCACCGGTCGAGCACGGCCTCGTACCCGGTCACCGGCCGGCCGCCGAACCGCCGGGCGAACACGGCCGCCTTGGCCGCGTCCCGGCTCCCGATCGCGACCACCTCGACGCCGGGATGGCAGGCGAGCGCGGGCAGCATGCGCCGCCAGGCTATGTCGGCGCAGCCCAGCACGCCCATCCGTACCCTGTCCATGGCAGTTCCTCCTCGTGGCGCAGCGTGGGGCCCGTCGCCGCAGCCCCGAGGCGGCCCGAGCGGGCAGGGGGCGCTGGGACCTCCCGCTGGATCTTGCCGGACCCGCGGGCCCCGGCGCCGCTCCCTGATCCGGCCTGATCCAGCCGAAAGCTCCTAGGGCAGGGCGGACTCGATGATGTCGGCGGCCCGCCGGGTGCCGCCCTCGGCCCGCACCTCGGCGCGCAGCGCGTCCGAGCGGCGGCGGACCTCCGGGTCGGCGGTCAGCTCCAGCAGCGCCGTGCGCAGAGTATCGGCGGTGGCGTCCGCGGTGTCGATACGGCGGGCAACGCCGAGCGCGACGAGCCGGTCGGCGTTGCCGGACTGCTCGGCGCCCAGCGGCACGGCGATCATGGGCACGCCGGTGTACAGCCCCTCGCTGCTGCCGCCCATGCCGGCGTGCGTGACGAAGGCGTCGGCCTGCTCCAGGATCGCGAGTTGCGGCACCCAGTGGTGCACCTCGACGTTGGGCGGGATCTCCCCGAGCTCCCGCGCGTCGGTCCGCCTGCCGATCTGGAGGACCACGTGCCAGCCGGCCAGCGGGCCGAAGGCCGCCAGGCACTCGCGGAAGAACTCCGGGGGCGGTGTGTAGGCGGAGCCGGGGGAGACCAGCAGCACCTTCCGGGCGCCCGGCGGCCGGGTCCAGCCGCCCTGCTCGCTGCGGTCCCCCAGGCAGGGGCCGACGAAGGTCACGGCGCCGCCGTCCACGCGGTCCGCGTGGGGCTGCATGGCCCTGCTGATCAGGGCGACGGTGCGGGCGGGCATGCCGGTGAAGGTGTCCACGTCCAGCGTGGTCGCGCCGCACCCGGCCAGCCAGGACGCGAACCGCCGCCGGTACGCGTCGGCGCCCGGCAGCTGATTCAGCAGGTCCCCGACCTCGTCCTGGTAGCCCTTCCAGGCCACGTAGCTCGGGGACAGCTGCACCAGCGGGCGGCGGTGCGCCTCGGCGAGGGCGCGGCCCGCGAAGGAGCCGATGTCGTAGAGGTAGAGGTCGGCGGGGTCCTCGTCGTAGTGGGCGCGCAGCCGGGGCAGGGCCTGCATCGCGTCGTCGAGGAAGAGGGAGGCCGCCGCGATCGGGTCGTGCGGCCAGTCGTTGTCGGCGACGGGCAGGGTGGTGGGGCAGGGGACGAACTCGGCGCCGGTGGACCGGATCAGGTCGGCGACGTTCGGGGCGTCGGCGTACGTCACCCGGTGCCCCCGTGCGACGAGTTCCCGGATGACCTCGATGCCGGGCAGGACATGGCTGACGATGGGGCTGCCGATCATCGCGATGTGGCGACGGAACATAGGGCTGTGCTCATTTCGGTGCTGGGCGGTTCGCCGGGAAGAACGAGCGCGGGCGCGAGTGCGCGTCTGCCCGCCGCCACGGGTGCCGAAAACGATCGGGGCTTGGCCGGTTCCGTCCGGGTGGCGTCCCACCGCATCGGGATCTCTGCTAAGATCCAATGCGTGATTACCGCTTTCGCCGCCGCAGGCTTCTACTACATCTGACGCCGCCCCCGCGAGCACTTCAGGCTCCGGGCGCCACAGGCACGGCGCGCGCCGCTCCTTGAGCGGCCCTCCAGCGTCGTTCAAGCGCCGCACTGGTCTGTCACGACAGCCTTCTGTTCCGTGTCCTGCGCCATGCGGTCATGCCTTTCTCCGGCAACCCGTTCGAGCAGTGCTCGCCCTCGGTCGACCTTTCGGACCCACGGATGAAACGGCGTGCGTACTCATGCATAACTCCCCCTCCACTTCCTCTTCCCCCGCCCTCGTCGAGGAGCGCCCGGCGGCACCGGACGCCCAGTCGCCGGGCGGCTTCCAGGTCGTCCTGGACGACATCCAGCTCAGCCGCGGCAACCGCCGCCTGCTGGACGGCGTGCACCAGTCCGTCGCCCTCGGCGAACGCATCGGTGTCATCGGGGAGAACGGCTGCGGCAAGTCCTCCCTGCTGCGGCTGCTCGCCGGGCTGGACAAGCCCGACGCGGGCCGGGTGCTGGTGCGTGCCCCCGGCGGCACCGGCTATCTGCCGCAGACACCCGAGCTGGCACCCGACGACACCGTGCGGGACGCCATCGACCACGCCCTCGCCGAACTGCGCGCGCTGGAGCAGGAACTGCGCCGCTGCGAAGCGGCGATGGCCGAGGCGGACGGCGACGAACTCACGGACCTGCTGGCCGAGTACGGCAATCTCATGGAGGCCTTCGAGGCGCGCGACGGCTACGCGGCCGACGCCCGCGTGCAGGCCGCCATGCACGGCCTGGGCCTGGCGTCCGTGGACACCACACGGCGGCTGGCCAGCCTGTCCGGCGGTGAGCAGGCGCGGTTGGGCCTGGCCTGTGTGCTGGCCGCCGCACCGCAGCTGATGCTGCTCGACGAGCCCACCAACCACCTGGACCGGAGCGCGCTGGAATGGCTGGAGGAGCACCTGCGCTCCCACCGCGGCAGCGTCCTGGTCGTCTCCCACGACCGCGTCTTCCTGGAGCGGGTCGCGACGGCCCTGTGGGACGTCGACGGCGAACAGCACACCATCCACCGGCACAGCGGTGGTTACGCCGGCTATGTGAAGGCCAAGGCGGCGGCGCGGCTGCGCTGGGAGCAGCAGCACCAGGAGTGGAAGGAGGACCTGGCCCGCCAGCGCGAGCTGACGCGCGCCGCGACGGACCACGCGGCCGCCGGGCCGCGGGGCAACACCGACCGGACGAACGGCCGTCATCAGCGCAGTGTGGAGAAGCAGATCTCGGCGCGCGTGCGCAACGCCAAGGAGCGGCTGCGCCGGCTGGAGGAGAACCCGGTCCCCCGCCCGCCCAGGCCGATGCGCTTCGCCCCCCGCATCCAGGGCGGCGACGCCGCGGGCACCTCGGTGGTCGCCGGGCTGTACCACGTCGAGGTGGCGGACCGGCTGCACGTGCCGGACTTCGAGGTGCGCCCGGCGGAGCGCGTGCTGATCACGGGTCCGAACGGAGCCGGCAAGAGCACCCTGCTGCGGGTGCTGGTCGGGGATCTGGAACCGGACCAGGGCACGAGCGTCCATCCGGCGCGCACCGGCTGGCTGCCGCAGGAGACCCCGGTGACCTCGCCCGGACTCAGCCTCCTGGAGGCGTTCAGCCAGGGGCTGCCCGGTGACGCCGAGGCACATCGCGGGGCGCTGCTGGGCCTCGGGCTGTTCCGGCCGTCGGATCTGGCCACCGCGGTGGGCCGGCTCTCCGTCGGCCAGCGCCGGCGGCTCGCCCTGGCCCGTCTCCTGCACGAGCCGGTGGACCTGCTGGTGCTCGACGAGCCGACGAACCATCTGTCGCCGGCGCTGGTGGAGGACCTCGAAGAGGCCCTGTCGCACTACCGCGGGGCACTGGTCGTCGTCTCCCACGACCGCATGCTCGAAAGGCGGTTCAACGGCCGCACGGTGCGGCTGGAGGACGGCTCGATCCGCGACTGATCCGGCTGTTCCTGTCACGCACCCCGTGCAACGATCCTCGGGGTTCGCCGGGGGGAGTCGGTACGCGCAGTGGCGCGGCGCCGTGCGGACTCCCCCGCCGGTCCCCTCCGGCGGTTCGCGGGGACCGGCCCCCCGGCAAGTGACCACGTTCCGGTTCTTCTGAACCACTGGCGAAAGGAACGGCCCCTCATGGCCAAGGACGGCTTCACCGACCCGCGCATCGTTCCCCACGAGTCGGAGCAGGAACGGGACGCGCGTGAGCGGCTCACCAAGCTCCTCGTGGACAGCCCCATCCCTCCGAAGTACCTGATCGACAACCTGCCCGTCTATCTGCGCCGCCATCAGCTCGCCGATCTGCTCAGCATGGACGCGCTGTACCGGATGCTGCCCGAGATACCGGGCGTCATCATGGAGTTCGGGGTACTGCACGGCCGTCACCTGGCCACGCTCACGGCCCTGCGCAGCATCTACGAGCCGTACAACTCGCTGCGCCGCATCATCGGCTTCGACACCTTCACGGGCTTCCCCGACGACATCGACGACGTGGACAAGGTCAGCACGAGCGCCCATCCCGGACGCTTCGCGGTGCCGGAGGACGAGGTCGGCCATCTGCGCGAGGTCCTGGCGGCGCACGAGGCCGGCGAGCCCTTCGGGCACACGCAGCGTTCCTTCGTCGTCCAGGGCGACGTACGCGAGACGGTGCCGCAGTACCTGGCGGACAACCCGGAGACGGTCATCGCCATGGCCTACTTCGACCTGGATCTCTACCAGCCGACCAGGGAACTGCTGGAGGCGATCCGGCCGCATCTGACCAAGGGGAGCATCCTCGCGTTCGACGAGCTGGCCCACCCCAAGTGGCCCGGTGAGACCACCGCGCTGCGGGAGGTCTTCGGCCTGGACCACGCGCCGTTGCGCCAGCTGCCCGGCCGTGAGCCGCCGGTCATCTACCTGAAGTGGGGCGAGTGAACGGATCGCCGGCCTCCGCGATGACGACTCGACCCATCGGCGCGACCGCGCCCACGACCGTCCGGGAACTCGCCGTCGAGGGTGCCTACGAGTTCACCCCCACGGTGTTCCCGGACAGTCGCGGCCTGTTCGTGACCACGTATCAGCAACCGCAGTTCACGGAGACGACCGGGCACTCCTTCCCCGTCTTCCAGACCTGCCAGAGCCACTCGCGCCGCGGTGTGGTGCGCGGTGTGCACTTCACCTCGACGCCTCCCGGCATGGCCAAGCACGTCTACTGCGGGCGGGGCCGGGCGCTCGACTTCGTCGTCGACCTGCGGGTCGGCTCGCCCACCTTCGGAAAGTGGGACACCGTCCAGCTCGGCGGGGAGAGCTTCCGGTCGACGTATCTGCCGGTCGGCGTGGGCCATGTGTTCGTGGCGCTGGAGGACGACACCACGATGGTGTACCTCATGTCCGGTCCGTACGTGGCGGAGAACGAGCTGGCGGTCTCCCCGCTGGACCCGGCGCTCGGCCTGCCCGTCAGACTCGACGACGTCGAACCGGTGCTGTCCGAGCGCGATGTCGCGGCTCCCTCGCTGGCCGGGGCTCTGGAGGCGGGCATTCTGCCGGACTACGAGACCTGCCTGGCGCTGGAGGCGGCCCTGTAGGGACCGCGGGGGGGGGGGGGGGGGGGGGGGGGGGGGGGGGGGGGGGGGGGCGGGGGGGGGGGGGGGTGGGGGGGGGGTGGGGGGGGGGGGGGGGGGTG